>NZ_FRFE01000096.1 GCF_900143695.1 Desulfopila aestuarii DSM 18488 | reverse complement strand
CTCTGTTTTCATTGTGCCCTCCCGTGGTCTGGTTTGCCACAATGAAACAGATTGTTAACGATATGAAAAGATGGCGTTTGTTGAGCGCTTACGCAAGTCCGAAGTAGATTATTTCAACATCGCTTTCATTTTTAAGCAGTTCAAAATAACCGGCTATGGCCCCGTTGTAGTAGGCAACCCATGTTCGCAGGTTTTGACTCTCAACATATTCTTTCCACTCCTTATCAGACCAGGAGAGTTTATCTAGCCACAACCAACGTTCACCAATGAATTGGTAAAGAAACTTATTGAATTGATATTGTTCAACTTCACATTCTGTTACTACTAAGCCTTTTGCATCATCTTTTCTTTTGAGTGCTGAAAGAGTGAGCATTTCCAAATAATAGGTAGTGACGGGCTGCATGGATATTGTCATCTTTTATAGTGTGTTACTCATCTGATAATTGTTGTCTATGAAAACCGTGAGAGTGGTAGTCTGAGTGGAATTCCTCTCTTAATATCCCGAAAATAATATGATTTTGATAGGTGTCGTCCACTTTGGCTGTCCGGCGAATTAAACCTTCATTCTTAAATCCGAGTTTTTCTGGTATGGCTGTGCTTTTGGTATTGGTTTCAGCGCAGTGTATTTCAATTTTTTGAATGGGCCAGTATTCGAATCCCAGAAATAGTAATTCTCTAACGGCCTTCAGCATTATTCCTTTTCCGGTATATTCTTTACCGAGCCAATACCCAACCTTGGCAGTTCCATTTGCCTGGTCAATTATATTGTATGCTATGACTCCAGCTATCATATTTTTATAAAAAATAGATAGGTGAATTGCTTCCCCTTCACTAAAACGTTTTAACTGTAGACTGATGAATGCGGTGGTATCGCTCACTTTGACAATCTGATCAGGCCAAGGGAGCCACTGTTTAAGGTGCTCACGATTCTTGTCTGTGAGAGCAAACATTTCTTCAGCAAATTGGGGTATAGATAATGCCAATTGTAAGTCTTTATCAATTTTATGATAGAACATAGGTGTTTGTTGGATGTCAATGTGTAGTTCAGGAAATCACGTTGTTTAAAGGGCCATGGTAGTGGTTTGATAAGCTGTAATTATTTCATGTTGTATGCCAATTTCAAGCTGAACCCTATCAATGCAATGCCTGCAAAACGAGAGGCTATAATTGTAATATATTTCCAACGGGAAATATATCTCGCTAATGCGTTGCCAGCAATAACCAAAATTGTCTGATAAATGAGACTTATTAATGTAACATGCGTCATCATTATAAAAAGAGTTAGAGGTTTTGAATTTGATACCATAAATAATGGGAAAAAGGCCATGAAAAACATAATCGCTTTAGGGTTAGAGAGACATATTGTGAGAGCTCGTCGAAAATGCTTCCAATTGTTCTTTTTAATGGATTTATCACTGCTGTCTCACAGTTAATTCCACAATAAAAGCTGTGGAGATTTAATAGTTTGTGGATTGTCAGGTGGCTTGAATAAATCAGTCATTGAT
>NZ_FRFE01000095.1 GCF_900143695.1 Desulfopila aestuarii DSM 18488 | reverse complement strand
GAGTTCAAAGACCACCTTAAACAGCACTGGCCGACCATCAAAGCCAAGCTGCTGGCAGGGTGCTACATGCCCTCGCCAGTACGCCGAGTGGATATCCCCAAGCCCCAGGGCGGGGTACGAACACTCGGTATCCCAACGCTGACGGATCGATTGATCCAGCAGGCGTTGCATCAGGTGTTGTCACCGATATTCGAGCCCGAATTTTCCGAGTCGAGTTACGGCTTTCGACCGGGAAGAAGCGCTCATCAAGCGGTTATGGCTGCCAGGCAGTATGTTGCCGAAGGCCGCCGTTTTGTGGTGGATATGGATCTGGAGAAGTTCTTTGACCGGGTCAAC
This sequence comes from Desulfopila aestuarii DSM 18488, assembly GCF_900143695.1. Taxonomy (GTDB): domain Bacteria; phylum Desulfobacterota; class Desulfobulbia; order Desulfobulbales; family Desulfocapsaceae; genus Desulfopila; species Desulfopila aestuarii. Next base: position 1,486 of record NZ_FRFE01000095.1, on the reverse strand, counting down.
CACGACCTCTTGATGGGGCGGGTGATGAAACGGGTGGATGACGAGCGTGTAGTGCGTCTTATCCGTCGCTATCTTGAGTGCGGAGTATTGATGGATGGAAGAGTAACGCAACGGATGGAGGGAACGCCGCAGGGTGGCCCATTAAGTCCCTTGCTTTCCAACATCCTGCTCACCGATCTGGATCGGGAACTCGAGCGACGGGGACATGCCTTCTGCCGATATGCGGATGACTGTAATATCTACGTCAACAGCAGGCGGGCAGGAGAGCGGGTGATGGAATCTATCACCTGTTTCTTGGGTAACGAACGTTTTGCGCTTACAGGTAAACGAAACAAAGAGCGCAGTGGCGCGACCGTGGGATCGGAAGTTCTTGGGCTACAGCATGACGTGGCACAAGCAACCCAAGCTTCGGATCGCTCCGGCCAGCCGACAACGGCTGGTCACCAAAATCCGGGAGATGCTCAAGAGAGCCCACGGGCGTAATCTGAAAAGGACGATCGACGAACTCACCCCCATCCTTTGCGGCTGGATAAGTTACTTCAGGCTGACGGAGATAAAAGGTGTGTTGGACGAGTTGGACGGCTGGATCAGACGAAAACTCCGCTGCATTCTCTGGCGCCAATGGAAGCGGCGCTATACCCGAGCACGCAACCTGATAAAGGCAGGGCTGAACGAGGAGCGCGCCTGGCGCTCTGTGAGCAACCAGCGCGGGCCATGGTGGAACAGTGGTGCAAGCCACATGAACCACGCGTTTCGGAAAGCCTATTTTGATCGTTTAGGTCTGGTGTCTTTGCAGGATACGCTGCGAAGGCTCCAGTGTATTCAATGAACCGCCGGATGCGGAACCGCATGTCCGGTGGTGTGGGAGGACGGCAGGGGTAACCCTGCCTCCTACCCGATTGCAAGATCACGTTTGCCAAATCGAGCAGTGAAACGATTGAGGACAAACTCACAGGTCTAGACGGTATTTTTTTGGAGTTGGCCCGGTGATACTGCAGATGGAAATCGACTGCCTGTGATACTTCTCATGGTGAGTTCCTGAGTTTAGGCTGTTGGAGCAATATGCCCTAACTGAAACATACACCACGATGTGGAAAGACTGATAGGAGGTGCTGACTGGCTCAGGAAGAAGATCAAGTTTAATATCGTAAATACAACATCAGGTTGGCAGAGCATATCTTTGGTGTAATCAAAGTACCCAGGATACCGAATACGGTGGCAATTCTTGGGTATTGGTAAAACCATCTTCCACACAATTACCCAGTCACGATCTTAATCACTGTCTCCAAATTACCGATTACTGTCTTCTGACGATCACTTATGACTAGTTGTCTTGCTGAATAAGTGAATTGAAAATGATACACGATCGACAGTTTTCTATCTTCTCAGTATAGGTAGAGTCGCAAGTGCCATTGCAAAGGGTACCATACATAAACCAGCACATATTTCCGCTCTGAAACTCCCATGCTGGGCATTGTTCCTTCTG
>NZ_FRFE01000094.1 GCF_900143695.1 Desulfopila aestuarii DSM 18488 | reverse complement strand
TTTGTTGGAATTCTGTTTTGGCGAACTGATTCCAACAGGATACGTCATTTCTTTTTAAATTCTCCCTCAAACACCACTTTTGAGCATAACTCTTCATCCCTATTAGTTTCCTTTAGACTGACACCTTGAGTTATCAGGTGACATCTCCACAAAACCTCATGACTTATAGTACAAAAACACCCTAACTATTCTTGAATATAGCTGGATTCACTCTAACAAACATGTTCCGCTTCTATTTCCAGGATAATTGTTGTATAATTAAACTTTAAAGACAAATCGATTTTGTACTTTAGACCGTTTTTGAGCCTCATACGTTCCCACAGACAAACCAGAAAATTTTGCATTAATCACCACCCTCTGTCAGACATACGATTTCATTGAATCGGATGACCAGCAACTGCAAAGGAGGTGCTTCATGTCCATTCTGCATTCATTTCAATATATTTCACATAAAAAACAAAAAATATATCTTACAGTGCTGACGGTCAGTTTATCTTTAGCGGCTTTTTCAGTGCTTTGGTCTCGTGCCGCGGAACTGCGCCCTTATGAACTCCCTAGCCAGAAGCGGCCCTATTATCAGCAGCAGTACCAGCAAGGATACGAATCGTCTCCCCCGGAAACAGCGTATCGAAACTTCGACTATTCCGAATATGCAAGAAGAGTTTCAGGATTATCTCCTCAGGAGCGCTCCAAACTGTCGCAAGGATTACAGCAGAGGATGAAGGACGCTATGAATAAGAATAACTATATAGAGGTACGTCATTATGCCAGATTATTGGAGATCGTCAATGGTACCAAATAGTTGCAAAAACACTAGTCAATATCATTCTATGTTTGGCAGGGTTCTGGTGGGAATTTTGGTTTGCCTGATGATGGTTGGCTTTTCGAATATAGGCATGACACAGGATTCAGCAGACTCTCTGCTTGCAATTTCAGGAATCAACCAACAGGAACCAGATGGCAAAAATGCTAATTTAAAAGAAAGCTTCGTAGACAACCCTATTGAAAAAGCCGACGAGTTGACTCATATATTCAATATGACACAGGAGAGGTATAAACTTTACGAGTGTATTCTACTTGCGGGTTTTGCCTTAATTTCTCTAATTATTATAATGAGATCGTTGTGCAACAAGGAAAACTGTTCTGCTGCATATATGGTAAATGCAAGTGGATTGATTTTTATTATTTTCGGAACCCTTTTCCTTGTACTTCTGGCGGACGTGGATGAACAACTCAACGCTGGGGTGGGTATACTTGGGGCTGTTGCTGGTTATTTGTTCGGAACTATGCGAAAAGGAGAACCAGAAAGAAGAGGTGTAGAAAGTGAATAGTGATCCTGCAGAAAAATATTTGGCCATTGAATAAACCGAGGAAGGAGGGTAGAACCATTTTTTTCATAAAGCCTTTTCAAGTTAACCTGCTTTCGCATCTTCAACTCACTCACTTTTCAATCTTCAGTCTGTTGCACTTATTGTATTACTCCAGCAACTCCTTTACCGCCAATAAATGTTCAATTGGATCAGATTTTGATGGTGTGCTAATAGTTAACAATTAACTGCACTTTCAACTATTCCCCTCTTCACCATATTTACTTTTAGAATTCGCTGAATCTTTTCCAAACCTCGTTTACACCGCCATCGACCAAATATTTAGCCTGATAATAACCGACCGCTCCACCCCTATGTATTAAAAATTAATGTGACAATAGATCTGTCCCCATTTTACTTGCGTCAGATATTTCAGTGATATTTCCAAATACACCAATCTGTTTTTCTTCTTTGGTGAATGATTCGCACATCTTATCGAGGTATTCATACTCTTTTTTGCCTCTTTTTTTCATGTCTGAAAACAAAGGAAAAGATACCCAAGAGTCGATTGTAATAAATCTGAATTGATCTGATATCAATGCTGTCTCATAAATTTACGAGTAAATACCAATAAATAAAGGCTCGGAGAGCTTCTTGTGTTATAATGAAATTGCGAAATGTCATTCAAATA
>NZ_FRFE01000092.1 GCF_900143695.1 Desulfopila aestuarii DSM 18488 | reverse complement strand
CAGATCAACTTTTACGGCTGCTTGGTTAGGTTGTCAAAGATCTATTTGTGGCCACAGTGCAAAGCCTCACGCTCTGGTCATTTTGCAAGAGGCTCCAATGTTTTCAGGTTGTTTCACTCAATCAAATCACCTTAAGCTAGCTTCAGTTCTGTTCCCTTTTTTCCTACCCCCTGTTTTTGAATTTCAAGTTAACACAACCAATTAGTTAAAGGTTTCAAGTTGTTGGAATTTATTGTTTCGAACAGACACAAAACAACTATTGCGAGTACTGCTCACTACACTTATTGTATTTGCATATGCAGGATGTTGCTGTATTTACATTGCATTTGTGCGGATAGATTCTTTCGCATCCCTTTTCTACCCAATAGGGAGATGGTATGAATAAGAAATCCGATTTCACACAAAACACATTGAGGGAAAGAGCGGAGAAGGCACTTTCCTCAGGAGCATTTCATGCATCCGAAGCATTGACTGATATTCAGGATTATATCCATGAACTGCAGGTCTACCAAATAGAACTTGAGATGCAAACTGATGAGTTGCGCCGTGCACAAGGGGAGCTTGAACAGTCACGTGACGAGTATTCAGAGTTGTATGATTGTGCTCCTGTTGGATATTTAACTATAAGTTCCACAGGGATTATACTTAAAGCAAATCTCACGGCAGCAGAGATGCTAGGCGTAGACAGGCAAAGACTTTTTCACAAACCCCTCTCTTTATATATTCATGCTGAAGATCACCCTCTGTTTTTTGCCGTATGTAAAAGGGCAGAATTTGCCGAACAATTCCGGTCGTGTGAGCTGAGATTATCAAAAGAAGATGGTGAAGAGTTTTATGGCAGACTCGACTTTGTACCGATAGATGGGATAACAACATCGGCATATCGCCTTTCACTAATTGATATAACGGAGAAAAGAAAAACCGACGCTGAAAAACTGCAACTGGAAAAGGAGGTTTTACACTCACAAAAACAAGACAGCCTGAGGCGTCTTGCCGGAGGGATAGCCCATAATTTTAACAATTTACTGGCAGTAGCATTGGGCAGCATAGAGCTCGTCGAGTTGGACAACAATATTCCAGAAGACGTAACCCCGCATCTCGACAGAACCCGGCAATCACTTTTAAAAGCAGCTGAATTGAGCAAGACAATGCTCTACTACTTGGGGCAGGTGCCATCCCAAATGAGATCAATAGATCTGGTGGACAGTCTCAGTAGCTTGCTTCCGATCATCAGGAGCACTATTCATGGTGAAATTGATTTCAATTTCACATCTGAGCCTGGTCCGATTACCATAAAAGGGGATTCGGTGCAGATCGCTCAGATTCTCAACAACCTGATAACAAATGCGGTAGAAGCAATAGGTTCTCGTAGAGGAACCTTGACTGTCAGGCTGTATCGAAAAAACTTCAATTCCAGATACTCGATCAATGGATATAAGCATCAACATATCAGAGCGGGAAACTATGCGTGTATTGAAGTTCGTGATACAGGATGCGGCATGGACCAGAGTACTATCGACAGAGCAATTGAGCCGTTTTTCACAACAAATTTCACGGGTCGGGGATTAGGCCTTTCAGCAGTCTCTGGTATTGTGGAATTGCATTCCGGATATTTACATATCATGAGCAGGGTCGGTAACGGAACAACCTTTTTACTCTATTTCCCTGCATCTTTTCCCAATCCCATCCAAAATGAAAAGCTTGTCAATTCTTCCCAGGGCACGGTCCAGTTTATATCTGGAAAAACATTTTTATACATTGACGATGATAGCATTGTCAGATCTCTGGGGAAAATGATGCTTGAAAAGAGGGGTGCCACAGTTCTGGAGGCCAACGGCGGCAAAGAAGGTGTTGAGATATTGCGCGCCAACAAGGATAGAATAGACGGTGTCATTCTTGATTTTGCCATGCCTGATCAGGATGGCAATATTACGCTCATTGAACTACGTCAGCTCAGGCCGAATATCCCCGTTTTGCTGGTAAGTGGATATCTCAAAAGCCACATGAGCAAGGGCTGGAGTAATACAATAAGTGCAACAGACTGAAGATTGAAAAGTGAGTGAGTTGAAGATATGGTTTCAGCTCCTACACTTAACCACGGTCTGTC
>NZ_FRFE01000062.1 GCF_900143695.1 Desulfopila aestuarii DSM 18488 | reverse complement strand
AGTTGCTCAACCAGCATTCGCTCACTTCGGATTGAATACAGTATCTGGAGCAACAAAGATCGGAGCAACCGCTCCGGTGCGATCGATGGTCGGCCTTTGCGGGCATATAGCTCTTGAAATACCGGTGACAGTTCCTTGAGAGCCTTGTCCACTATGATACGAATGGGACGCAACGGGTGATTCTGTGGCACTCGGGATTCCGGAGACAGGTAACTGAACATCTTCTGCTGGTGCTGGTCATAACCGCGCATATCTCACCTTTGTTTAATGATTATAGTTGGTTAAATAATACACGATTTTGATTGGATCTTCCCTATGATTGTGAGTTTTTCAACATCCTGTTAGAGTATCCCCGCAGGTCGATGAACACCTAGTTATTGTCCATCCAGCGTGAGCTATCATGCTGGATTGTATTGGAAAAATTAAGAAAATAGGGTGAGCTTTTTTGGTGATCTCTGGTTTGATTAATATGGCAACCACTCGATATTACAAAACAAGCAATACGGAGAGGCGTTTCCCGATGCGAAAAATCCGCAAAAAACAGCTTCCGCTACCAGAAAAAGCCCTAGCCCTCCCCTAAGTGGAAGAACTGGAAAAGAGCAGTACTATATTGGACAAGAACAATAGCATATACATCTTACTCACACAGGACCTTGGCATCGCCAACAAAGCTACCGGTTCTGAAGGAATGAGCGCCAAGCAGGTCATCAAGTCGGCGATCATAAAACAAATGGAGGGCTACAGTTACGAAGAACTCGCCTTTCACCTGGCAAATTCCAAGTCATACCGAAACTTCTGCCTGTTCAAGTTCGGTGAGACATATGCCAAATCACACCTTGAACGCCAACATCAAGGCAATCACCGCCGGAACCTGGGAGACTATTTACAGGACGCTGATTGGGTATGCCAAAACCGAAGATATTGAACATGGCCGGAAGGCACGAATAGACTGTACTGTAGTCGAGACCAACGTCCACAGGCCCACAGATTCCGAACTGCTCTGGGATGGAGTTCGGGTTGTGGCGCGGGTCCTGAACCGGGGCAGGAGTGAGCTTTCGGGTGTGAAATTTTCCTTTATGGATCACTCCTGTCGCAGCAAAAGGCGCCGTCTTGCCATTCTCAATGCAAAACACAGTGACCAGCGGCAGAAGGAGTACAAAGACCTAATCAAGATGGCTGAGAATACGGTATGTTACGCTGAGTCGGCCCTTCAGATTTTGGCAGGTTATACCGCGCCGACCTTCGAGCGGACATTGTTGAACTTGGCTATCAAGCAGGAACTGGAGCACTAGCTTCCTCTTTTTCGCCAGATTATCTGCCAGGCTACCCGGAGGGTCATCCACGGTGAATCCGTCCCGGCCAATGAAAAGCTGGTATCTCTCTTTGAACCGCATACCGACATCCTAAGAAAAGATCGACGCGAAACGTACTATGGTCACAAGATCTGCCTTGCCGGTGGTGCCTCCAATCTGGACACTAGCTAGCTCTCGTTGCTATTGGGCGTTAAAGATGATTCTATGTAAACTGTTAAAACTGTGCTCCAATTGAACCAGCAACCTCAATGACTACAGGAACTAACTCTGCCTTAATTTTTTCAATTGACCATTCAGAAAAGTTAACCGAAACATAAACAGCAGCCAAAGGTGTCCCCGTCCTACCAACCACTGCAGACGATATAGCAATTTCTCCGATTAGTTGCTCCTGACTGGAGATGACATAGCCCTGTTTCCTGGCTTTATCAACCTCGTCCATGTTCCCTTTTATGTCGACAATGGTAAAAGGTGTTATTTTTTCCATTGATGATCGACGTAACAGATCTTCTACTTCTTGATCAGGCAGATGGGCTAGGATAGCGCGTCCACTGCAAAACGCAGGGACGCGTCTCCCCGGAAGTGTGCTTTCAAGCAATAAAAAGCGTTGAGGGAGGCGAACTAAATAGATGATATCGGTTTCGTACAGAGTGCCCAGATACACTGCATTTCCAGTGCGTTTTCTTGCCTCAAGCAGCAGTGGCGTAGCAATTTCAACAAGTCTTTCCCCTTTGAGATAATTGTATCCCAAGGACATGACTTTTGGCGTCAGACCAAAACGTTTCGTAGATTGATCCTTCTTTAAATAACCAAGAGATTCCAACGTATAGAGAAACCGTTGCACAGCACTACGATTTAGCCCTGTGGTCTTTACTAAGTCAGATAGGCTCAGATTTCGGTTGTTGGAGTCAAAAGCTTCCAAAATTTGCATAGAACGCTGCACCGAAGTCACAAATAGCGGCTCCTGCCTTTTGTTCTGGTTTTCTTTCGTACCCACGATAGGCTAGCTCTTGATGGTGAAATTGTAAATCTGATTGGTTTGCATCGAAAACAAATTTCGAAACACACCTCGATTACTTTTCAGGGTGAGAACATTCTTCCTAATGGTACCTATAGGCACCGACAGAACAGTCGTTGACCTGCTGTGATCAGATGGTTGAACAACCCACCCTTGCAAGACCGAGAGGCCAAAGCTCCAAGATCTTCTTAAAGATTATACTCAAAATATATTGATACTAAAATCTTGACAAGAGGAAAATCGATCTGTAGTATTGCAGTACAATATATAGTATCGCAATGCAATATTTCCATGGTGTTTTGACCTATCAAAAACAAGGTTGAGTTCATATGCGGACAACTGATAGAGACTTTCAGTTCCCAATCTGGGTTGAAATTGATCGTACGGCTCTACGCGATAACTTTCATCAGGTACGTTCTCATGTTAACAAATCCACCAAGATAATGGCTGTGGTGAAGGCTGACGCGTATGGACATGGCGCTTTATCTGTTGCTTCACTACTCGCACAGGAAGGCGTTGACGCTTTTGGTGTTGCTCGTCTCATGGAAGCCGAACAATTGCGTAACGGAAACATCTCACAACCTATATTGATCTTTGGTTATACCCATCCCGGTAACGTTTTTTCGCTAGCCGCAGGCAATTTCATCCAAACCGTATATTCTCTCACCTATGCGGAAGAATTACATAAAACTGCAAAAGCTGCAGGCGTCAAAATTCGGGTTCACATCAAAGTTGACACAGGCATGGGACGGCTGGGCTTTCTGAGAACGTCAACCAGTGGAAACATATCAATATGTCAAGACATTCGTAGACTCTTTGAGCTTGACACCCTTCATATAGAAGGGATCTACACGCATTTCGCAGCAAGTGATTCTGAGGTCTTGGAAAGTGCATGGAAACAACTTGATTTGTTCGAAACCACCCTTTCTGAGCTAAGGAATTTCATCTCACTTGACAACCTGTGTATTCACGCTGCCAACAGTGCCGCCACCATGGTGATTCCTGAAGCCCATTATAATATGGTGAGACCTGGGATAATGATGTACGGCCTTAGGCCCTCATCAAAAATGGATAGCTCCTCTTTCAATTTGAAGCCAGTAATGTCAATAAAAGCAAGAATTGCAGGAGTTAAGCGTGTTCCAGAGGGATTTTCTGTGGGTTACGGTTCTAGCTACAGGACCGAACGGCAAACTGTCATTGCAACAATACCTATAGGTTATGCAGATGGTTATCCTCGGATTCTTTCTTCATTGGGCACAATGCTGGTACATGGACTCCGCGCAAATGTGATAGGGCGAGTTTGCATGGATCAACTGATGCTGGATGTGGGACATATTCCAAATGTTCAGGAATCAGATGAAGTGGTTGTGATAGGAAAACAGGGAGATGACGAAATAAGCGCAGACGAACTCGCGCAGATGACGGGAACGATCAACTATGAGGTCGTATCTCGTATTTTGGCACGTGTACCTCGTGTATTTATTGAATAGCGTTCAATTTTCCTCTCATCTTAGAGTGATGAGGAGAAGGTGTGGTCCAATGCCCAGGAGAGCATGATCCGTCTTTTATAGCAAACACATTTATAAGAGACTGTCTAGGACCTATCAGCAAAGAGCAGTTCAATTAAAAATCTTAGGAGGAGTACCATGAATGATGTTTGTACCAAAATGAAAGGTTTGAGAAAAATTGGTCTGGGCTGTTTGCTCGCTTTGGCTATTCCATCTGCATCTATGGCAGGGACAATTATTAAAATGAGCTACAACGGCCCTCCAAAAATTGAGGAAAATGCTGTGCACGCTTTCGCCTCAACATTCAAAGAAACTGTGGAAAAAGAAACAGGAGGCAACCTCATTATAGAGTTGTACCCTAACAGCCAGCTTGGTAGCGAAGAACAAAGAATGGAACAGGTGATGACCAGCCCCATGATTAACGTCGCTTCATTTGGCGGTATGGAGACGGTGTTCCCCGAAATGTTTGCCACCAATGTCCCTTTCATGTTTGAAAGTTACAAAGCGGCACATATCTTTTTCGACACTAGCTCATTCATGGAGAAAGCTCGTAAAGAACTGCGTGCCCGTGTAGGTGTTGACCTGCTTGAGGTTGTCGAGGAAGGCGGCTTTATCGCTTTTACAAGCAAAAAACCTATCAAATCACCTGCAGATTTCAAAGGAATGAAATTTCGGGCTATGGACGCCAGTCAGGTTGCAATGTATGAAGCGTTTGGCGCCTCTGGCACTCCTATCCCATGGACGGAGGTGTATCTCGCTCTTAAAATGGGTGTTGCTGATGGTCAGATGAACCCGCCTACATATATAATTCTTGGAAGTCTTTTCGAAGTACAGGAGTACCTTACACTCGCAAATGTGCAATATTCAGATCAGTTTCTTTTGATTAATGCAAAACTTATTGACTCATTGAGCCCAAAAGAGCAGGAGATTGTGCGTAAAGCTGCGCATGACGCAAATGTAAAAACCCGTGAGTATGTTGAATCCCAAGTGGACGACCGAGTTAAATTCCTCATAGACAAAGGCATGAAAGCATACACGCCTAACGCAGAGGAAATGGCCGCCTTTAAAAAACTTGGCAGCCCTTCGTATATAGATTGGTTGAGTAAGCAGATAGATGCCAGCTGGATCGATCTCGCGCTGAGTGATGCTGAGAAGGCAAACAAAGGAGCAAAGTAAATGAAACAATTTGCGTCCTTATGCCAAAAGGGCTCAGATAGTTTGGAGCGCTTCTGCCTGTTTGGGGCAGGGGTGCTCCTGGTTATCAATTTGGCATCAGTAATGCTGGGAGTCTTTGGGCGATTTTATCGACCTCCAATATGGACTTTGGATCTAGCAAAAGTGACCTTGGTCTGGATGGTGATGCTGGCTGCCGCGCCAGCACTGAAAAGAGGAGAACATATGGCTATAACCATTTTGGTGAATATGTTGCCATATCGTTTTCGTCGCTTTGTTAAAGCTATCCGCACCATCGTTTTTTTCGGTGTTCTTGCCTTGATGCTGACGTTGGGATCATTGTACGCCATCAAAATGCAAGTTTTTACCGTAATGTCGCTAGGTATAAGCAAAACTATACCGTTTCTGGCAATACCAATTGGAATGGGACTGATGATGATCGAATATGCCCTTCAACAGTTTATTCCGCTGAAAAACAACAGTAACTGTTCCAGCTGCGAGAATATCGCAGCCAGAGAGGATTTGCCATGACCCTCGTTCTATTGTTTGTTTTTTTCGCTACACTCGTCACTGGTCTTCCGTTGTTCATCGCCATGCTATGTACTGCACTTGCTGGATTTCTCTATATTGGTGATATGGGGCAATTGCGCCTTATGGTCCAGCAGTTTTATGGTGGAATGGAGCCATTTTCTCTTCTGGCAATACCATACTTCATTTTAGTGGGAGAGCTCATGGGCTGTTCAGGTTTGACCAGTCGCCTGTTGCGGTTTGCTGAAGCTCTTGTGGGACATTTGAAAGGAGGACTGGGGTACGTTACTATTCTGGCAAGTATTATCTTCGCTGGTGTAAACGGTTCTGCGGCCGCAGATGCCTCTGCCGTTGGGTCGATTATGATTCCGGCGATGAAAAAGGGCGGCTACCCGGATTCGTATGCTGCTGGACTTGTGGCCGGAACTTCACTTGTCGGCCCCATCATTCCGCCCAGTATATTTATGATTCTTATCGGTGCCATGACTAACACAAACGTAGGAGGACTGTTTATGGCAGGTGTGCTGCCTGGGCTGTTCCTCGGATTTTTCTTTGTTGTCATGCACCGGATATACGCAGTTAAACTTAAGCTACCCGTAACAAATACATCATTTTCCTTTGGCAAGGTTCTACGATCAACGGTTGCGGCTATTGCATCATTGATTGCTCCAGGTGTTATTATTGGCGGCATTCTTTTTGGTTTTATGACACCAACTGAATCCGGTGCGGTAGCAAGCCTTTACGTCATTTTCGTTGGTTTCCTTTGGACACGTGAGCTTACTTTCCGCGGTGTGTTTGTTGCAATATCTAATACCGTACGGCTGACCAGTGTAATCTTTATCGTCATTGGTGCCGCCACCATCGTTGGCTGGATACTTTCATCTGAACAAGTACCGCAAGCCATGGCACCTGTTGTGATGAGCTATGCTTCAACGCCTACCCAAGTGTTGCTGTTTATCAGCCTCATAATATTCATAGTAGGCATGTTTATGGAAGAAGTCGCTGCGCTTGTACTGCTCACACCGGTATTTAGCCCATTGGCTATGGCTGCTGGCATTGATCCACTTCATTTCGGCATAGTAATGACTCTCAACATTACCATCGCTCTTATCACCCCACCTATGGGTGCTTGCGTCTATATTGTCGCATCAGTTGGTGGTGTCTCGCTGGAAAAAATGTTTCGGCATATCTGGCCATTCGTGTTGGTCGCTATGACCTGTCAGCTGCTACTGATCACAATACCTGGTATTACCCTTTGGTTGCCACGGATGCTGGGTTATTGATCCGTTAACACTTTAGAGCCCCCTGTCACACTGATTGAATTGAAACTATACTGTGATTCCAAGAGGGGTGTCCTGTTGGCAAATAGCCTGTAAGCATTAATTAAATATATTGGAGGACCCGTGCAAGAAAACATGGAAAGCAAGCCAATTCCCTCTAAAAGGGAGGCTACCTGGGAAAGGGTACATTCCATACCCATTATTGACTGTGGAGAGATTATTACTCCTCTTTCACTTGTACCAGAGCACATTCTGGTAAGATCCTACTATTTCGAGTTGGGAATTGTTGGAAGTTTACCGGAATGCCATGCACGCAAGAGTGTACTTGATAAGCTGTTACAAGCGTCATTGCTACTACCAAACCACCTTCGATTTGTAGTGCTGGATGCGTGGCGAAGCCAACAGTTGCAGAAAGTCTTATTTAAACAATGCAAATCAGCACTAGCTAATATTTATTCAGATGCGAGTGAAGAAGAAATACTCGCCAAAACTCAGCAGTATGTTGCTATCCCCAGTCAGGACGCACTTGCGCCATCTCCGCATTCAACGGGCGGGGCGATAGATTTGACAATTGCAACCCGAGATGGTGTGCCTTTGTTTTTTGGATCGCCCTTCGATGACCCCAGTGAAATTTCAAATACCAACTATTTTGAAGATAAGCTTGAAAAAGGGGAGTTACTTTCTGAGAGAGAAGAGATTGCATTGAAAAACCGTAGAATACTTTACAACACAATGAAACAGTTAGGGTTTGTGAATTACTCATGTGAGTGGTGGCATTTTGAGTACGGCACTCAGCGGTGGGCAATTGAGACTGGAAAAGAATTTGCGATTTACGGACCGACTGCTGTTTCCCTTAATCCGTTTCATGACATCGAAAACCATTAAAAAAAACAAGATAGTAGCTTTGTAAAGTGATATTCAGAAAAGTGAGGCTGGTACCAATAGTTAACAGCTAATCCTGTTACCTTTTTCCCGATACATTTTGTAACTCTACCCCCAAAATGTGGATACACAGTTAGCCCACTGTTATGGAAATGACAGGAGGACGCTATGATTGTTCAACAAAGAAGACAATACGATCCAAATATTTATCCCAATATTTTAATCCGGCAATTTTCGTGAGCAAAACCGAACACCGGATGGGCCAACAACATCACCTATCTCAGAGCCGGTGGCAAATGCCATAATTTGTTGTTTTCATAGATTTGTTTTCCATAATCGTTGTCGGTTGGGATTTGAGTGATTCCCTTGATCGTCACTCAATGATCCATGCATTTAACAAGGCGTTGAGACGACGCCGGCCTATAGTGGGCCTACTGGTTCACAGTGATCGTGGTGTTCGGTTTGCCAGTGCAGATTTCAGGCATTTGCTTTGAGCAAACAGTCTGTATTCAAAGTATGAGTCGTAAAGGGAATTGCTAGGAGGTCCTGCCCTGTGGGTACAATGCTGCCGCCACTGAAGCTTTTTTTTACACATTGAAAACTCAACTGACGCATCATGAGCGCTTCATGGATAAATATGAGGTTGAGCTGGGATTGTTCAATTATATCGAAACATGTTACAATCGCAGAAGGCGTCACACAGCTATAGGCTGCAGAATCACAGCGGAATTTGAATTGTATATAAAAGCTTACGTGGTGTGACTTAACCTCATCGCCACCTACTTTGGGGCAAGTTCATATTTTGCCTATCGGGCACAACTTCGGCAGTCAAGGCTGGCATAGCGATCTTTACAATTCAAGATCAGCAATTATTGGCAACTGATGACCGTCTTTTCAACAGATGCTATTCAAACTTTGCTGGGTAGAACTCGTGGGCAAAATTAAGGTATTGCTTCTCGTCTGGATACTTATTTTCGGTTTACTGTGGTCTGATGAAGAAAACACTTTTGCTGGATCAGAGCCAGCAAGAGTGCTTCTGATCAGTTCCTATCACCCTGGATTTCCAACATTTTTCCAACAAGTGAACGGCATCAAATCGGTTTTTACCGAGAAAGGGATAGTCCTTGATGTCGAGTTCATGGACAAAAAACGGTTTTCCGATGATACAATTGAGACCCTCTTCCTAGATTTACTTTCGTATAAACTCAACAAAACAAAACCCTATAATGTGATCATGACAGCGGACGACGATGCCCTGTTGTTCCTGCTCAAACACAAAGCAAGTCTCTTTCCCACTCAGTCTGCAGTATTTTTTGGGGTTAATAATATCACCAAGGCTAGAGAACTGAATGGTAGACAAGGCATAACCGGTGTGATCGAGGCCGTCTCGATGAAAGAAACGGTACAGATGATGCTTGATCTTCTTCCCAAAACTAAAACGGTGCTTGCCCTGGTAGATAAGACACCGAGCAGTGTAGGTGATTTGAACACATTTCGTGCTCTTTCAAACACATATCCGCAAGTTATCTTCAGAGAACTCTCACTTGAGGATCATTCCTATACGGAATTTGCCGATGCTTTACAAAAAATCGAAGGCGAAACGGCAGTTCTTCTTCTGTCGGCGTATGTCGATAAGGACGGGAATAGGATGCAGTTTAATGACAGTCTTCAACTGATCCTGAATAACCTGCATAAACCACTCTTTCATCTTTGGTATCATGGGATGGGCGAGGGGATGCTTGGAGGCAAGGTTATTTCCCATGAACAGCAAGGTAAAACAGCAGCAGAGTTGGTTTTACGTATTTTGGCAGGAGAATCCGCAGAATCGATCAACGTAGTAGAGGTGAGCCCTAACATCACCATTGTCGACTACAACGTACTGGATAAGTTTGGACTTAGCCTTAGAAATATTAAGTTAACTCATGATTCTATAATATTGAATAATCCTTTTTCTTTTTACTATCAATACAAGTATCAACTGTGGCTGGGGGCTCTTTTTTTCATCTCACAAACGTTGCTCATCCTCTTTCTTTTCAATACTATTC
>NZ_FRFE01000091.1 GCF_900143695.1 Desulfopila aestuarii DSM 18488 | reverse complement strand
GCTGGTTCATGCAGGGGCAACAACCCTCTTGCCATAGTTTGTTCGAGTCGATCAATGAGGATATTGTCAAGATTTTCAATCAACCTTAAACTGCCAAACCATTCTGCTCAGCTGATTACCCGACTGTTCAGCTGAGTTGTTCAGAAAGAGCAGAAAGCTCTCTGGCACTACTGCCAACCTGTTAACTATTTGTAAACATTATTATTAAATTCATTGATGCCGCAATTCATTCGAGTAACTATTCTGTTCAGAAAATTGGCAGTCTATGCAAGTTTAAAATGTAGAATGATATTTCTCAATTGTTCTGCTAGCTCGGACAACCCTTTAGCTCTTTGTCCGACCACCTCACTGCCAGATAGGACTTGTGAGGTCGACTGACTCACCTGCGCAATATCATGCGAAATTGTTGCGGCTACAGTTGATGTCTGGCTTACATTCTCATTCACCTCCTGAATCCCGTCGGAGACCTGACTGATATTTAAGGTTATCTCTCTTGTCGCACTTGACTGTTCCTCAACAGCGGTGGCCATTGTATTAATTATTTCACTGACATTGTTGATAACCTGGACAACACTATTAATCTGCGAAACTGTCAATTCAGTAGTTGCCTGCATGTCTTGAATCTTGCTTTTAATGTTCATCGTTGCACCAGCAGTCTGCTTAGCAAGTTCCTTAATCTCGCTGGCAACAACGGCAAACCCCTTACCCGCATCTCCAGCTCTCGCGGCTTCGATCGTCGCATTCAATGCCAAAAGGTTGGTCTGTTCTGATATTTCGGTAATGACCGTCGTTACACTACTGATTTCGTGAGCGGCCTTTCCGAGATTACTCATAGCTTCTGAAGCAGAGGCAGCTTGAGTTACCGCTGTTCCAGATATAGAACGTGCTCTTTCAGCATTTTCAGCAATCTCATTTATGGTGGATGACATCTCTTCCGTAGCAGTAGCAACCATAGAAACATTGGTACTCGACTGTTCCATTGCTGCGGCGATGGCTCTGATACTGGAGCTCATTTCCTCTGCTGAGGCTGAAACTGATTCAGACCGACCTGTCGTCTCCTGGCTATCGACTGTCAATTCACTAGAAATACTTGTCAAATCAGCAGACGAATGTTTCATTGTCTCAACGCTGCTAACAACCGTTTGTATGGTGTTTTTTAGCTGTTGAGACATCTCATCCAATGCCCGCAAAAAATCGCCTATCTCATCACCACGGGTTGTTGTAATTGTATTACTCAAGTCACCCGTTGCAATTTTTTTGGCAAATGCCACTGCCTCAGCAACTGGCTTACTGATCATCCAGCTAAGGGTGGCACCGATTATGATACTGGTTATCACACCAAGCAAAATGATAATGCCGATACCCACTATTGTTTTTTCTCCTGCAACGATCAGGTCATCAGTGGCCCCATCAATCAGTTTCCTTGCCTCCGTGGCCAGCAAAGAAATACCTTCTTCAAATAGATATATATTTTCCTTATTGGAGTTCATCTTATCATTAGCATCTTGAGGCGTGAGATACTCGCCAGCAAGCACTTTAGTAGCAACCAACAAGAAGCCTGATACATATTGTTGATAGGCCTTCTCGGCCTTCCTAATTGCAGCTTTCGTCTCCTGGGGCATATGGCCTTCGGCAGTAGCAATGGCAATAGCAGCATCGAGAGTTTTTATTGTTTTTTCAGATACATTCTTGAATTTTTGCAGATACTCCTGTTGTTTTTCGGGTTTGCCGATGTTTAAGAACATATCTTTTTCATAACGACGAAGGGTTAAAGCCAGTATCTCCAATTCCTCTGATGTCTCCAATAAATGCAAATCGTTTCTTACCACGTCTTTGACCGAATTAATTGATCCTGTGATCGACCAAAAACCCATCCCTCCAACAAATAGAGTTATAAGGGATGTCAGCAAGAAGCCACCCAGAATTTTTTTCATTAAAGACATATTACCAATTATAGAACTCATACATTTCTCCCTTTTATTGTTACCGTAACCTAACGATATAACTTCATACAGTCCCAGTTAATCAGTTGGGTACATACGAGTTGTATGCCTCGGTATACTAATCCTAGGATTTATTTCCGAGTTATAGTCAAGTCTGGTGTTTGAAGAATCATTCTTAGATATTGACCACCCTGTTCAGCTCACCTTCTTTTACTGGTTCAACCCTCTCGCCA
>NZ_FRFE01000068.1 GCF_900143695.1 Desulfopila aestuarii DSM 18488 | reverse complement strand
TTCAGGCAAATAGCCATTGCGCACAACCTGCATGTGCCCTTTCTCATTTCTCAGCTCTGCGTAATACTGGAGCAGGTCCTGCAATTCAGCCTCAACCGCATCAGCAATGAGTTGTCGGGCGCCGGTACGTAACAGTTCGGTCAGCGGGTCTTCGACAAACTCTCCTGGCTTTTTCAGTGTGATAACTTTACTGTTGATCATGACGTATCCTTTTTTGTTGGAATTCTGTTTTGGCGAACTGATTCCAACAGGATACGTCATTTCTTTTTAAATTCTCCCTCAAACACCACTTTTGAGCATAACTCGAACAACTATCCCGATCGGCAATTACAAAAATAGATTTTCACATACGGAGTTCGCCATGAGCATGAGAGGACAAATTATTTCGAGAGAGTATCAGAAGATGGTATGGGTCAAGGATAGAGATGGTAAAGAGTATTCCTGCTATCTTAACGATGTAAAAAATTTCGATGAAAAGAAGGGCCTTACCGAAGAGCAAAAATCTAGGTGTCTGGATACTAGCCAAGTGGCAGGTGACAGCTGGTAATGAGACCTGATAGCTGAATGAGATTTTATATGAGTTTCAAAGCCCCCTGTTGTGAAAGATACAACAGGGGGCTTTTTCATTGGCGTTGTTCGGGGATCAATAGTCTGTATGACTGTTTTAAAGAGAAAAAACGGTTGAAATCTCAAGAGGTCAGATGTGAACGGAACGAGTAAAAGAACTGACCCATGTATAGGTTGTAGGAAGTTACAGGGGGATCGATCTACGGTAAAAGCTTTTCTCGGAATCGGTCAAGGTAAGGGCACAAAAGATCAATAACATATGACTTATCTTTTCCTGACTCACGAATGTCCCTCAGTGAGGCGGCGCCTGCCGATTTTGTCAGTTTTATGCCATCAGGGCCATAGATGAGTTCATGGTGTACCACTTGAGCCTGAAGAAATTGGCTAAAATCCAATTCTTCAGCCAGATATTTCTGGGCCAGTGTCGAGGTATGGAGGTCTTCTCCTCGAAAGATGTGCGTGACTCCATGGGTTTCGTCTTCAACCAGACTCACCAGTTGATATGCCGGTGTATCATCTCGGGTCCAGAGCACAAAATCACCCATGGCCCGGGCAAGATCAAAAGCAGATCCGGCGTCATACACCGGTCGGTCAACAATCACACGCTTTGCCGTCCGGCCTTTGACAAAAGGAACCATTTTATCACGACAACTGCCGCCGTAGATAGTGCTGCCAAAAGTCTTGCGAATGATTTTTCGGCTACACTTGCAGCTGTAAGTCCGCTCCAAATGTTCGATTACCGCGAAATATTTTTCCGAATGTGAATTCTGTGAATAGTTCGTATAAAAATCATCTGGCCCGGATGGTCCAAGGTCCCAGTCGAGTTCCAGCCACTCGAGAGTACGGAAGATGTCTTCAACAAATTGGGGCCGCGAGCGAGTACTGTCGCCATCATCTATTCGAAGAATCAGTTTGCCACGATGCTGGCGGACAAATTGCCAGGTGATGAGAAAGTTCAGCGCATTCCCAAGATGCAGGTAACCACTGGGGGTAGGGGCTAGACGGGAGATAACTGGGTTCTGTTCCATTGGTAATACGTATTAATCTAGTTATCGTAAAGATATCTTCTGGAGTAGAGGGTGAAATGAGAAGTTGGTTATTCTTTAAGAGTAACTACTATAACCGATCAAGATGTTTATGCCTATCATGTCATTCCTTACCGTATAACTTCAAACACTCCGACCATACTACTTAAAGCTTACAAAGTATGGTGACACATTCAGATGAATGCAGGGAGGGACGTATCTCCATGTCTCATAATGTTTATCTGGTATAATCCATCGATAAAGAAGAGAATACAACAAGGGGGGTGGTATTAATATTGCAAAGAATAAGATTCGAATGAGCAATGAGATCAATCTTATTTTAAAGGCCAATATGAGCTTTTGGGGTAAACGTGATAAGGGAAAAAAGCTCTTAGAAATAATGATCGTTTTTGCAATCATAGGTCTAATTGTTGCTTTTAAGTTTCCAAAATAGCAGTCAAAATATCAGCTAATGAACGACGTTGCTACAACGGGTTGAGTAAAAAATAGTGCGCAAGATTTCTGTCAGGAGTGATTGTAAATACTAGTAGATTTATCGAACATCTTCTCCGGGGGGAGGGGATAGGAAAAGCACTAAGTGACACTATTTGTCGCTTGGTGCTTTTTTTTTGCAATGAACACATCTTGGGGTACCAATATCGGTGCTATCAAAAAGGAAAAGGCGGGTGTTGCACTCAATCCACAGTGAAATTATCTCAAATGCTTAAATTTTGTTAAGGTTAAGCAGTATTAATTGTCTGATTTGGCATCATTTTCGAGATAATGTGCTTGGTAGGATCGTCTTGTACAGGCCAAGACCTTCGTGTATGGCAGAAAGAAATCTGTCCCTACAGCTCAAGAGTTGCCGTCGCTTCAAGGGCTTCTCTCGTTTTGGCAGCCAAATCCTTTCCGGTTATCGGTTTCTGAAGAAAGTGAACATCCTTGTCTAAAACACCGTGATGAGCAATCACGTCGGCAGTGTACCCGGAAATAAACAGAACTTTCAAGCCAGGGCAGTGAGTGCTAATGTTTTTGGCTAAATCTCGCCCGTTCATCTCAGGCATTATAACATCAGTAATAAGAAGATCAATCTTGCATTGAATTTCATGAATCAAACGGATGGCCTCTGTAGGCGACATGGCAGTGATGACGTTATATCCTAACTTGTCCAACATCATCTTTGTCAAATCGAGGAGCATGGGTTCATCTTCGACAAGCAAGATGGTCTCATTGCCTCGAATGGGCTCATCTGTCTCAACAGTATCAATAGAAGCGTCTGATGGAGGCACATGTAGCGGAAGATATATTTTGAAGACAGTCTCCTTCCCGGGCACACTACTGACATCGATAAAACCATTATTTTGTGTAACAATGCCGTAAACTGTTGCCAGGCCGAGCCCTGTCCCTTTCCCTTGGCTCTTAGTGGTAAAGAATGGCTCAAACAGGTGGAGAAGAGTTCCTTTATCCATACCGCAACCATTGTCACTTACCGCAAGCATTACGTATTGGCCCGGAGGTATTTCGGAATAAACAGAGCTTAAGGCTTGGTCAATCGTTACATTTTGCGTCGTTATACTCATCTTGCCTGTATCACCAATAGCATCTCTGGCGTTAACGCACAAATTTACCAATATCTGGTCAAGTTGAGAGGGATCGACATTAACGGATCCTAGGTTCTTGCCTGGGATCCAGGTCAACTCAATGTCCTCACCAATAAGGCGTCGAAGCATCTTCAACATTTCTTCCACGGTCGCGTTGAGATCGAGCAACCTGGGGCTCACCGGTTGCTGGCGAGCAAAAGCGAGTAGTTGTTGAGTAAGATTGGCGGAACGTTTTGCAGCATCTTTGACTATGTTGAGTCTGGCTTGAACAGGGGCATCTGCGGAGAGAGTACTCATTGCCAATTCAATATTACCCAGGATGACGCTGAGCATGTTGTTGAAATCATGAGCGACACCACCAGCAAGCCTGCCGACAGATTCCATTTTCTGGGCCTGCAAAAGTTGCTCTTCCAACTTTCTCCTGTCGCTTATATCTAAGTTGACGACGATTGCACCATCGACTTTTCCTTCATCATCAAAGATCGGGGTTGCATAATTGAGAACTGTCTTTCTTTTTCCATCTAATGATTCTATCTCGATAAGTTCATCGACGGTCGTTATACCTTTGCGGAATGCTTTCACCGAAGCTCGATCTTCTTCATCTATTCGTTCCAGAGAGGGTAGTCGCCATGCTTGAATTTTCCTAGGGCCGAGGAACGGCACGCCTGGTTCGGATGCCCATATTTCCCAACCCATGGCATTTTGGTGACGTACATTTCCCTCTTTGTCCAAAAACCATAGCCCGATAGGGAGCATATCGAATATTTTCTTCATTAAAAGCTCGCCTTTACGGAGCTCGTCCTCTGTTTGTTTACGTGAGGAAATGTCGAGTACCTGGGCAACAAAATGTTTTACAGTGCCATCTTCATTGAGAATTGATGAGACACTCAGCAGTATCCAGATTGGATGGCCGTCTTTGTGGATATAGCGCTTTTCTAATTGGAATGTAGAGATTTCACCACTGAGCATCTTTTGAACTTCGGCCAGGTCAGTCTTTAAGTCTTCTGGGTGAGTAATGTCTTGAAATCTTTTCGCAAGTAGCTCTTGCTTGGAGTAGCCAGTAAGGTGGCAAAATGCACGGTTAACTTTGATATATTTCCCGTCGGGAGATGCTAGTGCCATGCCGATAGGCGCGTATTGAAAGGCGTGGAAGAAGCGTTGTTCACTATCGTGTAGTGATTGTTCTGCGTGTTTTCGGTCAGTTATATCAATATTAATGCCTAGAATCCCTAATTTTCGATCGCGATCCCAAATAGGTACAATAATATTATGATAGAACCTTTTCTCACCATTGATGTTAACCAGCTCACATTCTTCAGAAATATTTTCTCCGTTGAGTGCTCGTTTATTGTTCGACTTCCAGGTTTCTATGGTTGATGGATCAAAAGCCCAATCATTGTTGGGATTTGATAGTAGATCACCCCAAAGTTCGATAGATTTATCGTTTTGCAATATGATTTTTTGATCAACATCGCGCACCCAGAAATCGAAGGGTAAATTACGCACTATGGCACTCAAGAGGGCATCTTTCTCAGCCAAGGCTTGGACAGCCAATGTGTTTTCTGTGATGTCGCGAATACTTGCGATGACACCATTAACGGCAGGTTCATCAAGAAAATTTTGGGCTATGGCTTCACAATAAATCCATCTTCCATTTCTATGGATATGTCTGTATCTAACGGTAATTGGCTTTTGGGGATGCTTTAGTGCTTCTTGCCAAGCATCCTCAACGGTTTGGGCGTCCTCTGGATGAATTATTTCAAATATCCGTTTTCCTTCTAATTCCTTAATGGTAAATCCTGTTAATCTTTCGGCGGCTGGGCTTACATACCATTGCCTTCCGTCCCTATCAATGATGAGTAAAATGTCAGAGGTGTTCTTCACCAGGAAGTTAAACCTCTCATCGCTTTTCCTGTGTTCTTCGGCAGTAGTATCGATCTTGCGATTAAATCTTACTAATAGCAGATACAACAACGCTGATGTGAAGATGATGAAAAAAATACCCTTGTATGTGCTTACTGTCGTGAGAGTACCGGTGTCTCTGACCATCCAGCCAAGTATCGAATCCGATAAATAAATCCAAGCGCACCCGAATAGGAAGTAGATGGCGACTATTTTGAATATTTCTGTTTTTTTATTGATTAGGGATGGCATTATACAAATGTTATGGATTTAAATATTTAAAATTACTATTGATATGGGTTTGCGGATGGAGAGGCATGAATTGTGGTAAGCACAACTTAACGGTTAAAAGGATCTGAAAGTCTACTGTATGTTAAGGCAATCTAAAATGCAATGCCTGGAGCTTTCAATTGCGGAATCCTTTCAAGAGCAGACCACCCGAAAATCATTCATGATCCGGGTTGGAAACGCTAATGAAAAGCGTAAAAATAAGAAGGTAACTTTAGTGTTTGATTGGTCAGAGGCAATATCATGCAGCAGGAATCGTAGGTGATGAAGGCGAAGGATGGGTAAGAAATGGCTCTGTTCTCAGTATTTCGCTCAGAATATCCCTGGTATCAATCGATAGCAAACGCGGCGTGCATAGTCTCGATAGCCCGGTAGCTCTTTCAGTAAAGTCTGGTCTTCAAGTACGGTTCTAATAACAGTGATGATTGATGCTACAGCAGCAGGTATAAGTGTCCATACCGAGCCCAGCGCAAGAGCAATACCGAACAGCGCAAGAATACTTCCGGCATAACCCGGATGCCGCACAAACTGGTACGGGCCACTGTCACACACCTCATGTCCTCGATCCGTCTGAATGCGCACTACGCTGGAGAAAAAGCGGTTTTCTGCAAATGCCCATGAAGCGAAAGCGTACCCGAGCGAGATCAAAATGAAGCCAATCACGATGAGCCATAGCGGAAATTCGGAGGACCAGCTATAGCGGTGGTCCAGCCCTGCTAAAATGACCATAGGAAACGCGACACTTACCGCCATAAGTGGAGCAAGCACTTTGTCCCAGGTTTTTGCGCTTTGGATATTTTCAATTTTTTGTCTTTCGGCTGTTAATCCGGGATGTCGTTGTTCAGCCCACATGCGCCCACCAATACCAGCGACCAGGATCAGTATGGAGTATAGCCACGCCTGCAACCAGTCGAGGTCCCCACCGCATATAAATAAAATCAGTGGGATTAGGAGATACACCAATACTAGTCTGATCCACTGGCGAGGGGTTACTGTTGGATCTGCCTCTTCATTAATCGTCTTTGGTGACACGTCATCCCCTAAAATCAAATGGATTTGAGTGTGTGCCTAATGAGGCTCACCGGTATATCGGGGCATTTTTGAGTTGTTGAGACTAAACATGTCTTTTTCTGTTGGTCGAATTTTTCTCTGACCTTACTTGTCTACTCTTATTATCTACTTTACCTCACCTGTTTTTCGCGTTTTTTGAAAGACAATGTCCAATGCCAGCTCCTGGCCTGCACGGAGTACCGTAACGGTAAGGGGGGTACCAGTCGCCTTGTTGTGGATATCTTTTGATATCACAGAAAGTAAACTTTCTGTGGCTTCTCCCCATTTGACGATACGATCCTCTGCCTTGAACCCCATTCTTTCACCGATAGAATCTGGCGCTACATAGTGTATAACAGGCCCTGGCCATCTGTTTGAGTATTTTGTTTCTTCATTATCGTTGTTAAGAGTGACTGGCTAGAATACGCATCGCTGGAGTCACGTAATAAGTGCAACGCGTCGACCAGTAAACGCCTCCAGAGGCGTCAGGCCGTTCAGTACTTTTCTTGGTGTTAGGTTTAGCACGAACACTCCGTCCTGAATCTCCTGCTCTGAGAGAGTGGCAAAATCGAACCTTTTAGGCCAGAATCTGCGGAGTCTGCCATTGGTGTTTTCATTCGTCCCTCTCTGCCAGCTTGCATATGGCCTGGCGAAGTATATTGTTGCCCCAGTCTTGTTTGAGACTCGAGCATGGTCTGCAAATTCGCCACCATTATCCAGTGTTACTGTCAGTGCAGAGTGTACTTTAC
>NZ_FRFE01000090.1 GCF_900143695.1 Desulfopila aestuarii DSM 18488 | reverse complement strand
GCAGAGCGATTACGAAGAGCTGCTACCGAACAGGCTCAAAGCCGCCGACCTCCTTTTGCCGCAATCAATAAGTGGGGTTTAATTAGCGGATACACCAGTGTCGCAAGATTTTCATCTACTTTCAAATAAACTATCAATCGGCTGCATAGTGCTTTACATTTATCAATTCGAGATTGGCAATTCAGACATCTGTCAGAAGAGGATATCATAATCTATTAAGTACATAGGTTGTATATCCGAGGTTGGCAGGACACACCTTTTGTGAATCGGTAGCCGCTTGACGTTTACACTACTGCTGTCCTGAAAAAAACAGTCGGTTTCGTAATCCTTCTTCTAACGACAAAAATGCAGTCTCAGATGAGAGATTGTACATGAGCTCATGATCGAATAACTGGTAATGATATTGATAAGCCTGGCCTTCTGACGCTCGCATGTCCTTAGCTTTGGTAAGCTCTTCCCTGTAGTTGCTCCATTTTGGCGCAATAATAAATTTTTGGCCGATCCCACCATATCAGGGAGCATCTCCAATAAGGCCTACTGATGAGTGTTTAACACTGCCGCAGACTATCTGCTGAAAAAATGGAGAAAGATCGTTTTTAACCCATACAGGTTTTGGGGGTTCTATCCAGTTCCTGAATATAAAGCGCCAGATCTTTTAGAAGAAGAGTAGTAGCAACAAAATGAATCAATTTGGACGCGAGTATAATGATGTAATATCAGTTTTTTAATGTTCTGCAGTTCTCTCTAGGATCCAACTAAAAAATTCTTCCCTTTTGTAACCTTTCTATCTTCTAACCGTTCATTTTTTGAATGGTTGCGATTCTATTGTCTGCAAACGACGAGTCCTACACACCTCACAACAATTGTAAGTTAAAACCAGAAAACAGGAGGGGTTATGAACAGAAAAGTATTTTGTGCAATGATAGCTGGCTGTATTCTTGGGGTTAGCCAAATGCCATTGGAGGCGGCACAACAACTTTCGCCTAAAGAACGGTTGGGAAAATTGATGTATGAGGATGTGAATTTTTCCTTCAATCAGTCACAGTCCTGCCAAACATGTCACCATCCAGACGCAGGCTTTGCCGATCCGGTCAATGTAAATGATCCGTATAACAATTTCGTCTCAAAAGGCGCTGATGGATCGAGCTTGGGTGGACGAAACGCCCCGACATCAGCATACACCGGCTTCAGTCCCACCCTTCATTATAATGCTGCAAAAAATGAGTATGTCGGCGGCATGTTCTGGGATGGCCGGGCAACTGGAGAGACTCTTGGTGATCCGCTCGCCGAACAAGCGCAAGGGCCACCACTTAATCCGGTTGAAATGAATATGCCTAACATCGTCGCAGTTGTCGAGGAAATACGGAATGCAAGCTATGCAGATTTATTCGAGAAAGTATACGGCAAGGATTCGCTGGTCGATGATCCACTATCACAGCTAGATGAAGCGACGGTCTTTAATCAATTTGGCGATGCCATCGCGGCATATGAGCGCTCGGCAGAGGTTCAAAAATTCAGTTCCAAATATGACACAGCCACTCTCTCAGTGAAAGAAAGGAGGGGATTTTCTCTATATAAGGAACACTGCAGTGTCTGTCATACCAAACAGCACAAAATTTCAGGAACCAACGCAACCGTCGATACCTTTACAAGCTATCGCTACGCAAACATTGGCACCCCTGTCAACCCTCATGTTCCACTCGATGAGCCTGATTTGGGCCTTGGTTACACGATCGACGATCCGGCTCAAGATGGAAAATTCAAAATTCCAACTCTTCGTAATGTTGCTATAACTGCGCCATACTCGCATAACGGCTATTTCCCAACCTTACAAAGCATCGTCGAATTCAAGAACTCAGGACTAGATGGCGTTGTCCCTGAGGTTGCCGATAACATCTCTCCACTTATAGGCAATATGGGAATGACTGCTGATGAAATGGATGATCTCATCGCATTTCTTATGGCATTGACAGATCAATAACTGTCAATAGCGTTGGCCTGAAATATTTGAATTTCTCTCTGTGTGGAAAACTGGCCGGTTCCAAAAGAAGAAACTTAAGAATGAAAGGAGTCAACCGAAGTGGCCCGATCTTTCGGGCCACTTTTATGTTGTGCGCCCGGCAGGGCGCACCTACTAGGAGGTGCAAGTCCTCTACTCGCCCGGCAAGGGGAAGGGTTAGCC
>NZ_FRFE01000033.1 GCF_900143695.1 Desulfopila aestuarii DSM 18488 | reverse complement strand
ATGTGGTCCGGCTGCAGATGCCCTTCCAGCACTTTGCTCTCCTTCTGCCGAGCCAAATCATGCAACACCTCACCAAGGTGTTTTCTCAGCTGCCCATAAAGCGTTTTCTTTCGACACTTCGGTATCCACACGACGTGGTACTTGCATTCCCACTTCGAGTGGCTTAAACATTGTGTGTTGTTCATGAAGCCTCCTTCTCGTGACTTTGAGCGGTCCACGAGAGCGGAGGCTTCTTCATTTTGCAGGAACCGTCAAACTTTTGTAGTCCCCCGGCAAAGCCGGGGGTTTACCTAAAGGAAATTATTATCCCTCTTTATATGGTGTTCATGAGAAACATGAAACCATATGTCGTTAAAAAAGCCGGCTCACCTCAAGCCGTAATGAGGTGAGCCGCTTGTTCCCCCCCAGTCGTAGCACAAAAGAAGAAATCTCGACCAGTAAACCGCTGCCAAGCAAAACGAAAATTCTATTTTGCTGCGAAGTCTTCTCTTATTGTTTATCTTTTCTCCATTACTGTAGAAATACAATCACCCAGACAAAAGAATTTCCCGAGAGTAATGTGAACAAGGTCACACAGAACATCACGGGAAAATAATCACAGTAGCTGCAATCCCCCTGCGTGGATCGATATCTACAGTGATCCCCTCTTCGTCACTAACCTCCAGCGTTAACGGGCTGCAACAACGACAGGCTAACGCCACCAGCCTTCTGGAATTCGAAGACAGAGATATCGAAGCCGACAGAAAAACGATATCCACGCAATAATCTGACCAACGTGTCGCAAGAGAGAACAAATGAAAAAATTCATCATCCTCCTTCTTATAGCAGCAGCCGTACTGATCTTCTGGATCTTCGATCTCAATCAATATCTTACCCTTGACGGCATCAAAGGCGCACAAGCCCAGATCGACAGCTGGCGGCAAAGTGCACCCGTAATTACCGCTCTTGGATTCTTTATTGTCTATGTCGTGGCAACTGGGCTCTCACTGCCGGGGGCCGTACTGCTCACTCTCGCAGCCGGAGCAGTTTTCGGGTTGGTATTAGGTACTATCCTTGTCTCATTTGCCTCGACCATCGGCGCAACCCTCGCCTTTCTGGCTGCTCGTTACCTCCTTCGCGATAGTGTGCAAAGCCGTTTCGGTGAACGGCTGAAGACGATCAATCGAGGCGTCGAGCGAGAAGGTGCCTTTTATCTCTTTACCCTGAGACTCGTCCCGATATTTCCCTTCTTTCTGATCAACATGCTGATGGGACTCACCCCCATTAAGACCACCACCTACTACTGGGTCAGCCAGGTGGGAATGCTGGCCGGCACCGTCGTCTATATCAACGCCGGCACCCAGCTCGCCTCAATTAGCAGTACGGCGGGTATCCTCTCACCTGGCTTGCTATTCTCCTTTGCTATCCTGGGTCTTTTCCCATTAGCAGCCAAGAAAAGTATCAACTGGGTAAAAAAACGTCGGGTCTATAGTCGTTGGCCAAAACCGAAACACTTTGACCGCAACCTCATCGTCATTGGCGGCGGTGCCGCAGGTCTGGTAAGCGCCTATATTGCAGCGGCAGTAAAGGCCAAAGTCACACTGGTGGAAGCGGAAAAGATGGGGGGCGATTGCCTCAACTATGGTTGCGTACCCAGCAAAGCCCTTATCAAAAGTGCCAAACTTGCCCATCAGGTCCGTCATGCCGATGCCTACGGCCTTGAGGCCGGTGGTCCGGTCATGAGTTTTCGAAAAGTCATGCAACGGGTCCACGATGTTATCGCCAAAGTCGAGCCCCACGATTCAGTCGAGCGCTACACCAGCCTTGGTGTCGAAGTGCTGGCAGGATACGCCCGGCTAGTTGATCCCTGGACCGTAGAAATTACAATGAACAGCGGCGAAACCCGCCGCCTCACCACCCGTGCTGTCATCATCGCCGCCGGTGCCCGTCCCTTTGTGCCTCCATTATCAGGTCTCGACGATGTCGGTTATCTTACCAGTGATACCCTCTGGGAGGAGTTGGCTCAACAGGACGAACCACCCAGGCGGTTGGTAGTACTGGGCGGAGGGCCCATCGGCTGTGAGCTGTCCCAGGCTTTTGCCCGGCTTGGTTCAGAGGTGTGGCAGATTGAAATGGGAACGCGGATTCTGTCCCGTGAAGATGAGGAAGTATCAAAACTTGCTGAAGAATCGTTGACCCGCGACGGCGTTCACATCCTGACCGGCCACAAGGCCCTGCGCTGTGAAAAGATTGGGGAAACAAAACAGATCATTGTCGAGAGCAGAAACGGTGAGCATCAGCTCCCGTTCGACACGCTTATCTGTGCGGTGGGCCGGGTCGCACGTTTGAAGGGTTATGGCCTTGAAAATTTAGGTATTCCCACCGAGCGAACGGTGGTGACCAACGATTACCTCGAAACACTCTACCCCAATATTTTTGCCGCCGGTGATGTGGCTGGCCCTTATCAGTTCACCCATACAGCAGCTCATCAGGCCTGGTACGCTGCGGTCAACAGCCTGTTTGGAGAGTGGCGAAAATTCCGGGTCGACTACTCGGTTATCCCCTGGACTACCTTTATCGACCCTGAAGTTGCCCGGGTCGGTCTCAATGAACAGGAGGCAAAGGAGAAGGGTATCGCTGTCGAGGTAACCCGTTTCGGTATCGACGATCTCGACCGGGCCATTGCCGACAGCGCGGATTACGGCTTTGTTAAGGTCCTTACTGTTCCGGGCAAAGATCGGATTCTCGGAGTAACCATTGTTGGAGAACATGGCGGCGATTTGCTCGCGGAATTCGTGCTGGCAATGAAACACGGCCTGGGGCTCAACAAAATCCTCGGCACCATCCACACCTACCCAACCCTTTCTGAGGCCAACAAATATGTTGCAGGTGAATGGAAACGAGCGCACGCCCCGCAAAAACTCCTGAAAATCCTGGAAAAATATCATACCTGGAAAAGGAGCTGAACCATGATACGCACAGTATTGCTGATCTTCACCCTCGTTCTGGCTCTCGCAGGTGGCGCGCGGGCAGAATTCAATCACAAGATTTGGGACAATCTTCTTCAGCAACATGTAAGGGTTATAAATGGCGGTAAAGCAACGCAAGTGGATTACCGTGGGCTGGCCAAATCCCACTCTATCCTGACCGGATATCTCGATACCCTTTCCGCAATCAGCCAGACGGATTTTGATACCTGGCCCAAATCCAACCAGCTGGCCTTTCTTATCAATGCCTACAATGGTTGGACGGTCGAACTGATTCTCAGCCGCTATCCTGATCTCACCTCGATCAAGGACCTGGGTTCGCTCTTTCAGTCACCGTGGAAAAAGAAGTTTATCCCGCTATTTGGCAAACAACTCTCGCTTGATGATATCGAACACGGGCTCATCCGCGGCTCTGGCCGCTATAACGACCCACGCATCCATTTCGCGGTCAACTGTGCCAGCATCGGCTGTCCAGCTCTGAAAAACCGCGCTTATCGCGGAGAGATCCTGGATCAGCAGCTTGAAGAAGCCACCACATCCTTTTTAACCGATAGAAGCCGAAACCGTCTGAAAAACAAGACTCTTGAGGTCAGCAGTATCTTCAAATGGTACCGTGATGATTTTGAAAAAGGCTGGCGGCAGGCAAATACTCTTGGCCAGTTCTTCGCCCTCTACGGCGAAAGCCTTGGGTTGGATGCAGAGACCAGAAAAAGCGTGGCGGCCGGCAGGATCGGTATTGATTTTCTTGATTACGACTGGCAACTCAACGATGTGAAATAGGTGCCGCAGATATTGGCAGGACCTATTTTTCTCCCACGGAAAGTACCCTTGTATTGCGAGTATTGGCAATTGACTTACCCATCACAATACCTAGACTATTAGCAGAGCAGCTCTCGTGGTTTGTTCGCATTTTTCAGGCATCAGACGAATGAGAGGCCCGTTCTTATACGATCAACACCAGGGATAGTCTCGACGTTCCACTAACATGTAAGAATCCGACCACAAGGAGACTCATCATGCCACGATTTCCACTACTTTTTACACTTTGCGCGCTCATCTTCGGCCTTGCAGCCTGCAGTGCCAAGCAACCGCAACTCGCAGTCGATAGAGAGAGCGCAATACCAGGAACGACCGTGTCCAAACAAGGAAATACTATTACTCTCCTTGGCACTGGGATAGAACTCGGTCAACAAATTCCGTCCACTGATTTGGTCGATGCATCCACCATGCAGACCGTCGACCTCCAGGCATACCGGGGCAAGGTTCTCTTGCTCAGTATTGTGCCATCAATCGATACAAAAGTTTGTGAGACCCAGACGCATCTGCTCGGTGAAGAAGGAGACATGTTACCGTCCACCATACAACGCATAACGATCAGTCGCGATACGCCCTTTGCCCAGAAGCGCTTTGCCGATGAAGCAAAACTGACCGATATTCAATATCTCTCGGATTACAAAGAGGGCGCTTTCGGTCGATCGACAGGGCTGCTGCTCGACGGTCCCCGGCTGCTCGCCAGATCTGTCATTCTGGTGGATAAGGAGGGCATCGTCCGCTATATCCAGGTTGTCCCGGATATTACCCACCTGCCGGATATGGATAAAGCCTTTGCTAAAGCAATAGAACTGAACAAGATGCAGTAGATCTCCTTCATTTTCTATAGACTTTCAAACTGAAATTTCCTCGCAGCATCTAAGAACGACACAAAACGTCACTATCCGGATGCTGCGAACAGCTTATACTCCCTCCTACAGAGCAACCCACAAGGCTTATCCGCATGAGACAACGCCTACCGTGGAATCAATGCATCTGATACATAAGATGTTTAATTTAATGGCTTCTACCAGAACAGTTCATCAGCCTTGCGACCTCTTGCACGACATAATAAAGTTCTGTCGGGTGATATTCCGTTTGCAATACTTCCTCTTCGTCAAGATAACAGCTTATTTCTTCTAATACCTCGGCATTGGCTGGCCCGAAGCATTGGTCCAGGCGCCAGTATCCAGACTCTTTGGTGAGTCCCAGGGTAGCCAGACGTTCGCCTGACCTGCTGCGAATTGAAAAGATGCTATATTGCAGATTCTCACATAACTCTTTATAATTCCGGCAGCAGTTACTCATCACATAGCCTTCTGATTTCAGCATCTTGGTCGTGGTCAGTGGGACGATGAAGTAGTCGCCAATAAACATTTCCGATACGTTACATTCCCATTTTCCTGATCGTCTCCCAGCAGATGTTCCAACATTCAGCTCGGCTCCAAAAAGTGCATTCAGCTCATTTACCTTGGTTTGAGACAGCATCTTCTTTACCTCCTGAGGTCTTAAAACATCATTGTTAGGTTGTATGAGTTCAACAATTGTTTGGCATCCACTCGATGCATTGGAAATACCTTCTGCTCGTTTGACAGTATCTCTCTCCACAACAACCCAGCCTATGAATTGACTATGCCATAGTCGGGTTATCATATAGTGACTACCCACAAATTTTTTTTTCTCCATTAAGCTTTTTCACGGATATTCCAGCAATTGATACAGGTTGCCCGAAGAGGGAAAACGAGGCTTTGGGAGCCAGCCGAATTCTCAGCAGACAATCAATCCCTTTGTAAAAATATGAGAAAACACCTTATTTTCTGCTGGCCACACTTCCATTTCCCCTCTCCTTTAAGTAGGCTTTTATTATGAGAGCTTGCCCCCGTGAGGATGATATGGAACACAATACAACCAACAAGGAAGCATTAATTGCAGAGCTGGAACAGGCCAGAAAGCGCATTGTCATGCTCGAGGAGCAGCAGGACCTGACCCGACCTACTGTTTCGCCGCAGCTGGCTGAGAAAATCAGCAACCTTTCCAGGTCCGCAGATTACCTCCGCTGCCTCATTCGAAGCATTCCCGATCTGGTTTGGCTCAAAGACCCCAACGGGGTATACCTGACCTGCAACCCGTCGTTTGAGACTTTTTTTGGTGCCAAGGAGGCGGAAATTGTCGGCAAGACTGATTACGACTTTGTTTCCAGAGAGTTGGCGGACTCCTTCCTTGAACATGACCGCATCGCCATGCAAGCGGGAAAACCAAGCGTCAACGAAGAATGGCTGACCTTCTCCGATAACGGCTATCGTGGACTGTTCGAAACCATCAAAACGCCGATGCTGGATGGCCAGGGTAACCTTATCGGGGTGCTGGGAATAGCGAGGGATATTACGGATCGCAAGCGTACGGTAATCCAGCTGATCGAAATGAAAGACAAAGCGGAGGCTGCCAACAGGGTCAAATCCGAGTTCCTGGCCAATATGAGTCACGAAATACGGACCCCCCTGAACGGAGCTTTAAGCATGCTGCAGTTGCTGGAAAACACCACCCTGACCTCGGAGCAGACCGAATACCTTCAGGCGGCGATAACTTCTGCCCGGCGCCTGACCAGACTCCTTTCAGACATCCTTGACATCTCGAGAATCGAGGCCGGAAAATTCCGGATAGAAGAGGCTGAGTTCCAGGTCGAAAGCCTCCGTAGCGCCATTCTCGAACTCTTCTCCCAGGCGGCGAAAGACCGGGGAAACAGCCTCACATTCACCTGGCTGAACGAGTTGCCAGTCACCCTGATCGGTGATGAAGCGCGCTTACGACAGATACTGTTCAATCTTGTCGGAAACGCGATTAAATTCACAGAAAACGGCAAGGTGAAGGTCGAGCTGGAGTTCATACCTTCGCGACACGAAGAGATCGTCATGATGGTTATTGCGGTGCATGACACCGGAATAGGCATTACCGACGAGCAGATAAAGGAGATCTTTGAACCGTTTGTCCAGGCGGAAGGGACCTATACCCGGCGCTTTCAGGGCGCTGGACTGGGACTTTCAATCGTGCGAAAACTTGTCCATCTGATGGATGGTGAGGTGGCAATCGACAACGGCAACGAGGAAGGTACTATTGTCTATGTCTCCCTGCCTTTCAAGATTCCAGCGCAAATTCTGGAAAACGCAGGGCAACAGGCTCAGGGCACCAATCATGGCAGGAAAATCTCGGGTTTGAAAATTCTGCTCGTCGAAGATGAAGAGATAAGCTCCATGGCCGCCAGGTTGATGCTTGAGCTGGAAGGCCATACCGTAGTAACTGCCCAGAACGGCCTTGAAGCGGTTCAGCGGCTTTCCGGTGAAAAATTCGATCTCATTTTCATGGACATCCAGATGCCGCTTATGGACGGAGTGGAAGCGACCAGAAAAATCCGCGGATCAAAAGAACTGGGCCGCAAGGCGGAAGTCCCCATCATTGCCATGACCGCCTACACCATGATCGGCGACAAGGAGAGTTTCCTCGCTGCCGGCATGGACGGTTATGTGGCCAAACCGATCAGCAGAGATGAGATTGCCACTGTCATTGCGAAAGTCCTGACTCAGCGGCAAGAACCTGAAGTTGGAAACGGCTAGGGAAAAAAGGCAAGTGGTTTACAACTGATGGGAAATGACAGGACACTGGTATCTTAATGGACTTCCGTTCCGTCATTTTTCATATGAGCGAGATGCTTGCTGCCCCCATACGCTTCGGGGACGCTTAATAATCTGAACGTCAGCTTGCACCACGTCCTCAGGCCCTGCCACTTGGTTTTCAGAACCCACGGGTCGCTTGCCTTTTTTCTTCCCTTGGGGCAGGTCGCTTTTCAGATCCGGTCCTTGCTCTTCTATGCTCTTTCCCGGTTTTACTCGACGTTCAGTATTTTTCTGCCCCTCCGCTATCATGGGTTGACGCCTTTCCTGGTTTTTCAGGGGTTGGTTCATCGTACGATTCTCTTTTTTCGGATCAATTCTTCTGGATTGATTGCTGTACGATGAGATACCTGATTGCCTGTTTTTCTCCATGCCTCGTGCCTGGTCCTCAGGATAATGAGCCTGGAAGACATTGCTTCTATGGGAAACCTTGGATCTATTTCGCTCTTCCTCAACATGAGTGACGCTTTTGGGCCACGATTTTTGCGTTCTCTCCGGCGACAACTCTACGGCTCGACGCTCGACTTTCGGAGGAGCAACTTTCCTGCCGTTCTCGCGGTAGTCTTTTTTGTCGCCAGAACGTGGAGAAGTAGACCGCGAATCACGGTCATTTTTTCTAACAACCTCGGTGAAGTGTCTGCCGGGCGTCGTATCTTTCCGACTATATGACCTCTGATTGTGCTCTACCTGAGAACGGTAGAGTACCGACGGCCGCGCCTCCCGATGATCCCGATGATATTCGAATTGTTTCCGATAGTTGTGCTCCCATCGATCATCATGACGCGATTGATGCCAGCGATAGCTCGTGTAATACGGATCATAGCCATGCCTCGTCGCATGTTTGGAATACCATGGAATAAATCCACGCCTTGTATATCGAACGTCATGATAGTCGCCAAAATAATAGTGGTGATGATCTTGCCGGATGAAAAGGGAAAGAAAGATGGTGTTGATATCCAATACGATACTGGGAGTATAGTAATAATCGTGGGCTCTGTAGATCGGACGCGAATAATAGCGGGGAGCGAACATCACTCCACGTCGAAAAAGATGATAGTCCCAATATCCCCGAACAAAGATATACCCGCGCGGAGTCCACACATAGTGCGCAGGAATCCAGGCCATTTCCGGACGCTGTCTCAGCCAATATCCGGCCTGCCAGACATAACCATTACGAGACCAGAGCCAATGACCATTAACCCAAATATTGTCTGCTGAATACGCCGGAACCCCTGGCGCTGAAAGCGGCGGCTCAGGCGGAGGTGGAAGGTATACCGTTTCGGCCTGATGAGTCTCAGCCCAATACCCTGAGACAAATTGATTTCCACCGGCAACAGTCACCCAATAACCGGGAACCCATTGACGACCGGGCGGGAGATCTCGCCATACACCGCTCACCCAGATAAAATCACCCTGATCATCATCCCAACTCCAATACCCTGGAATCCACTGAACATTATCCCCCTCCGGACGATAATCCGGCGGAATCTCATTTATTGGTTCAGGCACAGTGCGAGATATAACCATTTCCGGCCTTGCCGCATCAACACTCACTTCAGCAAAAGCTTCATGGATCGGCCCGCGGCTCAAAACCTCCATGCCTTCATCTGCAGGGCTTGTTCCATATTCGGCTGCTGTCACTGCTTTTTGGAGAAAAAACGAAAGCAAGATTGATAAAGCAATGATGCAACATCGTGACGAAGCATTTCTCTTTAACACAATAACACCCTGTAATTATGTTGAGAACTCCTGAAAGAAGACACCAGGTCTGCGTGCTTTCTGCATAATGAGGTACTTTTTGATCTATTACGCTTTACACCACCCACGTCATGTATTGAACCAGATGATCCAAGCTCGAAACTTTTGGTCTTTCTTCTACAAACGACTGATGAAGAATGACAGAATACTAATAACAGGGTATTTGGACCCTGCGAGTAACTGGATTTGGATACGAAACCCATACCTGACGACCTCGACTCATCTGCCACTCCCCGCTGACCAACTGATCTTCGAAGCAGGTTCTCGGCGGCGGCTGAACAATTACCTCCGACTGATATACCGGAGGACGGTAGTCATACACAACCGGTGCTGGAGGAGGAGGCGTCACCGCATAGATTAGGGCTGAACCCAACAAAAGCCCTCCTGCAACACCCAGGGCGATTCCCAGACCATTGTCGCTGTGATGATGATAACCACCTCGGTATCCATTATGGTGACCGCGATACCCGTGGTCATAGCCTCTAGCGAACGCTGCCGAACTACCTGCCAAACAGAGTAGCGTCATCACAGCTATAAATTTCTTCTTCATGTTGAGCCTCCTTGGATATTGACCTGCAATCTCTCACCCTACCGGCATTCGACCAAGACACATTCAAGCCTTGCATGCGTCATTTAATCTACATCTTGCCTTTTCGTTACTGATAACGCAGAAGCAGAGGCGATCATAGCGGACATCAGGCAGAATCGACCTTCAGGTAGCCTCGTGTCGCAGCCATGTCGGGTTCATGTCGGGTTGTAATATACCGAATGTATATGCTTTTCCTTTTTTAAAAAAAAGAGCGACCAAAACATTCAGGCTCTCCCAGATCGTCCATTTTGCCCAACCGGAAATTGCCAATATCGGACATTTTATAGTGCGTGTGGTGTGATACAGAGCTGCAACAGAGGATATACGTTAACAAGATGAGCTGAGCCTTAAAACAATTCAGAGGTGTCACTCATGTTTATCCTGGTTATAGAGTGAAGGGCTCGCCACTCGTTTCGACTAACCTTGCACTACCATCTGTTTTTCTCCACAACAATAATTGCGGAATATCAGCGAAACAAAGATGATCGTAGAGAACCTTCCAGGCCCTGTTGCATTATGCAACGAGCAAAATGTCTTGTGCTCTCACATGGCATGAGGTAAGTTTATGGGTTGGATTGACGAACAGGCATGTTTTTGCGCCATGAAATATAGGGCGTATACGGAATGCCTATTGATTACTCAGCAGTATTTATCCAAGGCAAGAAACTGAACAAAGAGAAGGCGAAGACGGAACCAGCTATCTTCAGGATTTACAGAGTCTTCGAAACTCAGAAATTGACCGTGGTTTTGTCAAATCAATAGATTATTGCATACGTTCAATACGGTTTCCGGGCTGCTTGAGTTGGCCTAAAGTGCCTGTCTGAATTAAGGCCGAGTAAATTTGGAGAATCACCAGTAATGCTTGCAAGATTCGTTATCACTATTTCAACCGTTTTTTTGCTTTGTACAGCTCATCTTTCGGCGTACGCAGCTCAACAACTTACTCTTGATGAGTGTATCCAACTTGGATTAAAATCCAACCCTGCCATAAAATCCGCCAAATTAAAAGTTGACTGGTCAGAGGAAGGAATCAAAGAGGCACGGAGTGATTTCCTTCCATCGCTGTCAGCCTCGTCTTCCTACGCGAAGATAGACAACATCTATGCAAGTGGCCCGACAGACAGCGACTTTATCAATCAAAGCCAATTTGTACACAGTCTCAGGCTCTCGCAGATCCTCTATGCCGGGTCCAGGATTTACAACACGTATTCGCGTGCAATGGTTCAAAAGGATATGGAGGAGGCGGAGCAGGAGTTTGCCAAAACCAAGCTCATCCTGAACATTGAAGCAACGTTTTTTCAGCTGATGAAGGCAAAAGAAGATGTTGCAGCAGCTACCGATACAGTGGAACGTTTGAAGTCAAGTCTTCAAGCTGCCTCAGCCTTTTATAAGCAGGAGATGGCCCCCTATGTTGAAGTCCTTCAGGCCAAGGTTGACCTGGCAAATGCAGAAGATCAACTCAGTCAGCTCAAAAATAACGTCGACCGTAAACGTGCCGAACTCTTTCAACTGATGAACATCCCTTTTTCCGAAACAATACGTTTCGATGGTGGTCTTGGTTATTACACAACCGGATTCAAAACTACACCTGAAGAATGTTGGGCAAACGCCGTAAGGAACAGATCAGACCTTAAAAGCCTGCAAAAACAGATTGACATGGTGGAAAAGGATATCCAAATTGCCAAAGGCAAGTATCTCCCTGTTGTTCAGATGAACGTGAGTGTGAACGACAGCCTCCTCAATTACGCAGAAAGAGGATATTCTGGCTATACAAGCATTGACAGGGACCAGCACAATACATATTGGAATGCAGGAGTTTCAGTTACCTGGAATCTTTTTGACGGCGGCCGGGCCTGGTATGAGAAAAACAAAAACGTACTGGATAAACTGCGGCTCCTGGAAGATATCAAGGGCTTGGAAAACGACATTAACGCCCAGATACGTACAGAATTACTCACACTTTCAGAAGCGGAATCACGTATTGCCAGCACATCTTCCGCTGTTGAAGCAGCCAGGGAATATTATGCTACTGAAGAGAAACGGTTTCAGGCAGGCATTGCCACAATCCCTTCCCTACTTGATGCCCAGGCCAGGATGACACGTGCCGATGCGAACCACAACCAGGCAAGGCTGGATTATCATCTCGCCCGTGCCAGTCTCAAGTTTATCACAGGTCAAAAGGCAGACACCAATCTGCAATAACAGAGAACACCTCTTTCAGGCGGCAGTTGTATGAAGAAATTTCTGGCCACATGGTCAAAGTATTACATTTTTGCAGGACTTTTCAGTTTTTTTATTAATATCCTGTTCTTGACTTTCCCCGTCTATATGTTGGCTATCTACGATCGGGTACTCAGCTCCTATAGCATTCCAACCCTGGTGACAATTTCGGCAGCAGCAGCAGTAGCGCTAATCGTGCAAGGCATGCTTGATTTTATCCGCTCGCGATTACTGGTGAAAGCCGGCGTTGCCATTGACCAGCAGCTGGCCAAGCTCGTTTTCGGTGAAATGCAGAAAGATGCCTGCGGCCTGCAAAAAAAAGGCTATGCCAGTGGCCTGAGAGACGTTAACATTTTGCGAAATTACTTGGGCGGCAATGCGATCTTTTCCCTGTTCGACCTCCCATGGACCCCGCTGTATCTACTGTTCATTTTCTTTGTCCATCCCCTGATGGGCATGATCGCCACCGGCGGTGCCGTTGCCTCCATGATTCTTGGCATCAGCCAGGAACTGCTGACCCGCAAGCGACTTGAAATGGCCAATGCGGTCAGCGGCAACGCCAGCAATTTCACCACCCTTTGTCTCCGCAACAGTGAAAGCGTCGGCGCCATGGGGATGGTCTCTGCCACCCAAAGAAGATGGCAAAAAATGAACAACCATGTCATCATGCTGCAGACTGAGGCCAGCAACTATGCAGGCATGCTGCAGGCCGTATCCAAGACAATCCGAACCGCCATGCAGGTCATCATTTACGGAGTGGGTGCATATCTTACCGTAATCAACGAATGCACTCCAGGCGTCATGATTGCCTCTTCCATCATTATGGGCCGTGCACTTGCCCCGATCGATCAGGCCATGGCTACCTGGAAGCAAACCCTGGAAGCCAGAAGCTCCTATAAACGTTTGACCACTCTTGTCGACAAAGCGACGCAACAGACAACAATGAGTCTCCCCGATCCAACGGGCAAGCTCGATGTCGAGGCGGTATCTTTGGCCATAAATGGCGTGTATGTATTGCGCAATATCAGTTTTTCTCTAGAACCCGGTGAAAGCCTGGGCCTTATCGGCCCAAGCGCTGCAGGCAAATCGACCCTGGGTAGGCTCCTTCTTGGCATCTGGCCATCAATGGGTGGCAATGTGCGCCTTGACGGATTCGATCTTTTCCAATGGGATCAGGAGCATCTCGGCAAGTTTATCGGCTATCTTCCTCAAGATGTCGAACTCTTCCCGGGAACAGTCAGTGAAAACATCGCCCGACTTGAGACACCTGATCCGGAAAAAGTTATCCGAGCCGCCCAGATCGCCGGGGTACACGACCTTATCACCCATCTCCCCAATGGTTATGACACCCATCTCGGTACTCCGGGACATGCCCTATCCGGTGGTCAGCGCCAGCGCGTCGCCCTTGCCCGCGCCCTCTACGGCAATCCGAAACTGGTGCTGCTCGACGAACCCAACTCCAATCTCGATGAAGCGGGAGAAAAAGCACTATTAAACACCCTGGCCATCTTGAAACAGCAAGGGGTCACAACTATAGTAATCACGCATAAGCCCATACTGCTCTCCGGCGTCGATAAGATCCTGATGTTGCAGCACGGCCAGGTCGCACGGTTTGGCGCCCGCCAGGAGGTCTTCCAGGCTCTTCTTGGTCCTGCGGCCAAACCACCAATCCAGTTGGCAAGAAACAACCAGGCCCCGGACGAAAAACGAGAGGCAGTGAATTAAGATGTCTATACCAGCAACACCTAGTATCAATACCAACCCCAAAAACCTTATATTCGCGGGAATGGTTGTCATCGCCATCTTTTTTGGCGGTCTTGGCGGGGTTTCAGCTTTTATGCCGTTTAGCGGTGCCGTCATCGCTCCGGGTACAGTAAAAGTGAAGCAGGAACGAAAAACCGTTCAGCACCTGGAAGGTGGTATCGTCGACCAGATCTTTGTCAGAGAAGGTGACCGGGTGGAAAAAGGTGATGTACTTATCCGCTTAAAGAGTTCACAGGTCACTTCAAACGTTGCCTTGTTGCGGGGCAGATTGGCGGCCAAAATGATAGAAGCGGCACGCCTTGAGGCCCAACGTGATTTTCGCGACAGCATTATCATTCCTGATAATCTCCCGAAAGGAATTGACGATATTGAGGAATTGATCCAGGTGGAAAAAGATCAATTCGATGATACCAGAAAGTCGCTCGAGAGTTCTATCAACATTCAAAAGGCACGCATCCGTCAGCTCGAGCAGAAGATTCAGGGAACAATGGATGAACTGCAGGCCAATACCGAAATCATGCTATCACTTGCCGAGGAGATAAAGGCGAAATCAGAGTTAATGACCGAGCGCTATATCGATAAAGCCCAGGTTCTGACCCTCAAGCGCAACCTTGCCGAGAGAAAAGGCCGTAAGGCCAGCCTCAACCAGGTTCTTGCGGAATCCAGGGAGATGATAGAGGAGATCAACTTCTCTATTCGTTCGCTTGAAAACTCTTACAGGGAGACCGCTTCAGCCAACCTTGGCCAGGTGAGCGATGAAATTTTTCAGACAAGAAAACAGCTTGGTCCACAGGTTGATGCAGAAAACCGCCTCGACATCACGGCCCCTGTCACCGGTATCGTGCTTAATCTTCATATCCATTCCGAACAGGGTGGAGTAATCGCCCCAGGAGCCCCGATTCTCGATATCGTGCCCGAAAATGCCGACCTGATTGTGGACTGTCGCCTCCGCCAGGACCAGATTACCAAGGTCTTTATTGATCAGGAGGCACGAGTACAGATCAGTGCCTTTAATCGCATCACCATTCCCCCTCTCCTTGGTAAGGTTTCGTATATATCTGCTGACAGTGTGGAGGAGAGAACCCCGCAAG
The DNA here is from genome assembly GCF_900143695.1 of Desulfopila aestuarii DSM 18488. GTDB lineage: Bacteria > Desulfobacterota > Desulfobulbia > Desulfobulbales > Desulfocapsaceae > Desulfopila > Desulfopila aestuarii. The sequence continues at coordinate 41,008 of NZ_FRFE01000033.1, read as the reverse complement.
GTTACCAGATGCCATCGTATATCATCCATATCAGAATCGACCCAAAAGACCTTGAAAAAAACAAGGTCACGCTTTCGCCCGGTATGACCGCAACCAGTTTTATCACTACAGAAAAAAGGACGTTTCTCCAATATATTGCTGAACCAATTTTATTAAATCTCGACCATTCACTGAGGGAAACCCTTTGAAATATGTTTTTTATGTCAAACAAGCAGTACTATTTCTCTTAAATACCTTGACAATGCTTGTTACTTCAGATAATTGGTATTGAGGTAAAAGCATAAGTTACAAAAAGAAGTTGTTTCCAGTACTGGAAAGCGGATGTCCCGCTATTATTAACACGTGTTATGTGAACAGGAGGAAGGATTCATGGCCTTACAAGGATTCGATCAAAGTTATTACCTTTCGGCTAAACTCACGGCTTTACAAGCCACCTACCCGGAATGGGCAACCAAAACTACCACAGATCTTAATACATTTCTGGCTAATGCCGGATACACCCCAGAGTCTCACTATGAAGCATGGGGATGGCAAGAAGGACTTGCTCCTAATGCTTACTTCAATCCATCACAGTATACTCTTGCTAAAGCCACTTCTCTTTTCAATGCAGGCTTGTATGTCTCTATCGATGCTGCTAAAGCAGCTTTCCAAGCCGCTTGGACTGCAGACCCTTATCAGCACTATCTGGCGTACGGCGATGCTGAGAACGTAAACCCATCAAATAGTTTTGACGTCTCTTCATATTACGCATCAAAACTTGCTGCGCTGCAAGCTGACCCTGCAACCTCACCCGAATGGGCAGGCAAGACTGTTGCCGATTTACAGGCATATTTTAAAGCTGCAGGTTTGACCGCGTTAGGCCACTATGAAATGTATGGTCAGGCCGAGGGTATTCCCGTAACAGTAGTCCCCGACGACGAGAAGGTTGACGATACCCCTGCCGGCACTCCGGGTGATACGTTCACGCTTACTACTGGTGTAGATGCCATCACTGGTACGGCGAACGACGATACCATAAACGGTACCATCACTGCTTCTGCCACCACCACAACATTGAATGCATTTGATTCCATCAATGGTGGTAATGGCACAGATACATTGAATATCTCTGCGAGTGCTGCAGCAAATTTTGCATTGCCGTCCTCCGTGACGATCTCGAATGTTGAAAAAATCAACATCGCGCAAGCAGCCTCTGGTGGAACTGGAACTGGTGCACTGACCGTTACAGATACCAGCATAGCAACAGGTATCAAGAATTTCAGTTACACCGATGCCAGTGCAGCAGTTGATATGACCGCTGCGGCAATTGCTATCACGCTGAACAGTGCAACGGATGTCACAGCTAAGGCTACCGGAACTGGCACTTTCACAACTGTGGCTGTCACTGACAAATCAACTACAGCTGCAGACACTGGCTCAATCCTGAATAATATTACCATTCAAAAAGCATCAGGTGCTGCAACGCTTACCGGTAATGCGATTAACACCGTTAACTTGAATGCCGTTGCCGGTCTCACGACCGTAACCGCTGCCGCCGCAACCCGCGCATTGACCATCAATGCCAGTGGGACGACCGCTCAAGGTGGCCTGACTGATGCCCAAGCAACCAGCGCCACTCTGAACGTGACTGGCGCACAGAACTTTGGCACCCTGACCGTGGCCAAGGCTGCAGATGTAACCGTCAAGGCTGATGCTGCAACTACTGCTGCTGTAGTCGCTGCAACCGCCAAAACCATGACGGTCGATGGCACCGGTCTTTTGACCCTTACCGCTGGTGGCGGTAATGCGGCACTTCAAGCTGTGACCGTCAAGGGATCAGGCGGTGTGGCAGTAGATCTCTCTGCAATAGCAACCCTTACCTCGGTTGACACTTCCGCCTCCACCGCTGTGGCTCCTGCAAGCGGTGTCAAGACCGGCGCAAACACTATTACAATCGGAACTGGTGTAGCCTATACGGGTGGTGCCGGGGAGGATGTTGTAACCGTCGGTGCAACCACCAAAGCAATCGCTTTAGGTGGAGGGAATGACATTGCTAATCTCAGTGTAACAGCTCTGGGTACAGGCGGTTCGATCGCTGGTGGTGATGGAACTGATGTTCTGAAACTGAGCAATGCCGATGCTGTCACGCTTTCTACCGCTGGTGCAGTTCAGACTGCATTCAAGGCAGCAGTTACGGGTTTTGAGACACTCGACATCACCACTCAGAGCGCCTCAACCATTGATGTCTCTGGTATGGGTACATTCACCCAAATCAATATGGTGTCTGCCACTGCAGCGCAGGTACTTAATGGCGTAGCAACCGGTAACACGATTCAGAGCACCTACGGTGCTGCAGGTACCAGCATCACCACCAACGCCCTCACTGGCGCATCAGATACCATCAACTTCATTATGAAGGGTGATTTAAGTGGCGGTGCACGCGTATTCGGTGCTTTAGCAACCCCGGGTGTAGAAACTGTCAATCTCACCACAAATGACACGGCTACAGCGTTCGCTGCTCAGTTGGCCACACTGACCCTGACCGATGCAGCAGCAACCACCATCAAGGTGGCGGGTAACAATGGTCTGGCTCTGACACATACTGGGACTGCATTGCATACATTAGATGCTAGCGGTATCACCAAAGGTGCGGTGACCTTCACTTCCGCAGCACTGACCACTGACGCTACTGTATTGGGTTCAGCAACGGGTAATGACACCTTGAACTTTGCAGCTTCACTTGGCAAGGTCACAATCACCGAAACGGCTGGAACCAACACCTTGACCGGTAGTTCCACTGCAGCAAATACCATTACCGGTGGTTCGGGTATTGACACAATCACCGGTGGTTCAGCAGTGGATACGATTTCGGTGGGTACTGGATCAACCGCTAATAGTGTTACCGGTGCAGCAGGTGCTGATTCTATCGACCTGACAGGATCTGCCGGTGTTGATACCGTTATTTATGGTATTGCAAACACGGCAGTGGGTGCTACTGGTGCAAATGTTGACACAATTACGAACTTTGTAACTGGTGTCGATAAGGTCCAGTTGACTGCTGGCGATAACTCTGCAACGGCGTCAACTATCACTGCTGGTGGCCTTGCTGGTATTAACCTTGCGGCAGGAAGCACGCTTGCAGCCTTTGGTTCCACGGTTACTAACGCAACATCAGTGGCGACAATCTCTGATGTTTATACAGCTTTAACTACCGATTTGGCCGCAGCTACAGGTAGATTGGCGGCATCTGCTACAGGTGCTGGCAATATCCATGCTGCGAAGGTGGTTTTCTCTACCGGCGATGCCGCTGGCACGTATTTGGTAATCAACGACGTCACAGCTGGCTTCCAAGCAGCGACTGACATGGTTATTAAACTGGCAGGGACAACTGACTTTGGTGTAGCAGATTTGACAGTTGTGTAATTCAGCTTGTAGTAGAAAATATTTGCTTCTCTTTAAATAGGTAGCTAAATCAACGACCCAGTTAAACGTGAAACTTGTTATCACAGGCGATGCAACAACTGGGTCGTTGTGTAATTTTAACCCCACCCTTCGCAAGAGGTGTGGGGTTTATTCTTGTTGAATAATGTACCGATACTATTTACTATACCCTTTTCAAGAATCGGCTGAAGGCAGGGTCTTCCTTCCGTTCTCCAGCACCACCTGGCATGAACTTCCACATCCGAGCAAAAAAAGGTCATCATTATAAAAATCACTTGTCATTAAGTAAGCTTCCAATCCAAGGTAAAAGTACACTTTTTCCCTGCTATCGATTCCTCCGACTCCTGTGTTCCTCGTCGGCAACTTATATTTCAATTGAGAAATCGTCAGCAAACTGCCAACTGCACCAGATATCCATCAAGATTAATGATCTTTCCAGCAAGTAGCCTGATAGCAAAAAAGGGGTCAGATTTAACTTCTTCTACTCGTAGACATTTCTTTACAATTTTATCCCCTGTTTTCGAGGCCTTCAATCCGCCCATCTCCCCCGCTATCTTAATTCTCTCACAATCATAAAACGTTCAATATTTGCCTTTTCCGTTGAGATGTTCGTTTTATCAGGGTAGTCTCATTCACGCTGTAACAATTTCTTTACTCCAATATCTGCTAACCGGTGTGCCCTCCCAATGATCAGCCTATTACAGCAGGCTCAAGCTGCCGCACAGATTGGCGACTTTGCAAAGATGCAGTTCATTTGCCGCCAAATTATGGACACTCAGCATTCTGATATTGCAACCTTGCTCGATGTCGGCTCGATACTCATGTCCTCCGGGTTTCTTACTGATGCCCAACAGTGTTTCGATCGTTCCTTGAACCTTGGCCCCCATGACCTGCGGGCCCTCGTCAACCTTGCAAATCTGCAGAGCGCAAAGACGAATCATGAGGTTTCTCGTCAATCCTATCAAGAACTGTTGGAAAAGCTGCCATCTCATCCCATTGTTCGTAGAAATCTCTTAATCAGTCTCGAATATGATCCGCAGATATCCGATACAGCAAGGCTACAACATGCTCGTGATTGGGGTCTTTGGGCTATTGGCCTGGCAGGTGGTCGCCGATCGCGACCCGCATTTCGCCATGCCTCTTCTCGTCCATTACGCCTTGGTTATGTTTCTGCTGACTTTTGCCAACATACTGTAGGGTTGTTTATAAAAGATGTGCTCGCAACCCATGATAACCATCACTTGAACATCTACACCTACAGCGCGGGCCATGTCCACGATTGGGTCACCACAGCAATCCGAGATGTCAGCAACTTTCGCGATGTGACAACTTTCGATGACACTGCCCTGGCCCAACGTATTGAGCTCGACAATATCGATATTCTCATCGATCTCTCCGGCCATACGGCTGGATCACGCTTGACAATGTTCGCTCATCGACCGGCACCTGTGATGATCAGCTGGCTTGGATACTTTGCCACAACAGGGCTCGAATATATCGATGCCGTGCTGCTAGACGAATACCATGCACCGCCAGGCACTGAGTCACAATTTCTGGAGCCTATCGTCCGCCTGCCTCAAGGTCGTTTCTGTTACACGCCTGTATCGTGGGCTTCTTCCAAAATTTCTCCAGCCCCCTTTCAGCATAATGGCCACATCACCTTCGGCTGCTTTAATAACACATCTAAATTCAATGAGATCGTCTATGAACTATGGACAGATATACTGCTAGCTGTCCCAGGTTCACGCCTCATCCTCAAATGGCGAACGTTCAATGACGAAAATTTTCGACAACAGGTAACGCAATGTTTTCTTCAGCGCGGTATTTCCACTGACCGGATTGAGTTGCGTGGTCCGAGCTTTCATGCCCAACTGTTAAGAGAATATGCAGACATTGATATAGCCCTCGATCCCTTTCCCTTTACTGGTGGCCTGACCAGTTGCGAAGCGTTATGGATGGGTGTACCGGTGATCACCTGGCCGCAAAACAGAGTGGTAAGCAGACAGACCTTTGCCTTTCTCTCAGCCATCGGCCTCACCGAACTTGCGGCCAAGGATGCCACCGACTATGTAGGTATTGCTGCCGCATTGGCGAACGACCATCAAAAGCTGTTGCATTTGCGCCAAAACCTACGCCGCATGATGGCGCAATCATCGCTTTGCGATGTCGTCACCTTTACACGCAGTTTTGAAGAAACTCTCAAGGATCTCTATCACACCATTATGGAAAAAGAGCAGCAAGCAGAACTATCAGCTACAACATCGAGCAAGAAAACCCTATTAAATGTCGGTGCAGGACACCCAAAAAGTGGTGCGAAGGTCCCTGCCTTCTTTCATTCCTCTGACTGGCGGGTAGTTCGTCTTGATATCGATCCTGCTAATACACCTGATATTCTCGGCACCATGCTCGACATGTCTGCAGTACAGAGTGAGAGCATCGATGCTATATACTCAAGCCATAACATCGAGCATCTTTATCCCAGTGAGATTCCCAAAGCAATACAGGAGTTTCTGAGAGTATTGAAACCAGAAGGCTATGCGGTCATCACCTGCCCCGATTTACAGGCAGCGGCACAGATGATAAGTGACGACAAGCTGATGGAAGTGGCGTATACCTCGCCAGCCGGGCCTGTGACCCCATTTGACATCGTCTATTCGCATCGACAGTTCACCAGACGTGATAATCCCTTTATGGCACACCATTGCGGCTTCACGCTTACAGTGCTTATTGGTACCTTGAAAGCCAATGGCTTCATTTCGGTGGCCGGTAAACGTCGACCGCCGGCATTTGATCTGTGGGTACTTGCGACTAAAAATCAGATGGATGAGACGGAACTGCGAAGCTTAGCGGGAAAAATCCTACCTGCCTAACGATTTCGACACCTTTTTCAGGATTCCTCGTTATGGGCCTGAGACTCCTTAAAAGAGTCCCGACTCGAGCGCAGTGCTATAATCCACCCCGAGCACAGCAACATTTTCAGGGACGATATCTTCAAGAATACCGTAGAGAAAATAGTGATCGATGACAGAAAGGCCACTGTCAATAAAGGCCTGGACGATCTCCGGCCCGGTATATCCCGGTGTGATAGCCTCTTTCGCTGTCAGATAGGCAGAGCTGTCTAACCGGTTCGATGGGTTGAGTCCCTCAATAAGCCCATAGCTACGATAGTGCTCATAGGGGTTTAACTGCCAGGCAGCGTTGAAATCTTCAATTCTCCAATCGGTCTTTCCGAGTGTGTCGTTGCTGTTTAGCTGACGAACCTTGCCGACCACATATTCCTCGCTATCAAAATAACTATTGGGGTTCAGCCCTTCCTGCCAGCCATAGAGATAATAGTGATCAGTGGCGGACATTCCAGCCGCCTGAAGGGCCATGTCCACATCCTGGATGGTTTTATTATGCCAGGTGTCAGGATCGATACTCCGCAACTGTCCGAGCTTTTCTTCGAGATAGTAGGCGACATCGACCCCCCTTTCGTAACCAGCCCGGATTGCTGTCACCTGTTTGCCGACTATGCCTTCGACCCAGTCAATATATTGCGATACCCTGGCATCCAGAGACAGTTCGCCAAAACTTGAATCTGTATCTGGAGAAACATCGGTATTTATATACCCTGTCACCAAGGCAGGTGAGAGACCGCCGGTGGTAATTGAGGCGATTTTGCCATTGATAAAACCGGGACCACCGGAATCTCCTGGAGCTGTGTTTGCTTCGCGATCGCCAAGGCCGAGATGAACAATGCCATGATTTAACCCAAAGAAGTCATGGGAAGACTGTCCATCATCAAAGTCAAACGCAAGTATGCTGCTGCTGGCAAGGTCGGCAAGCCCTGGTCTGGTAAAGACCGTGCCTGTGGCATCGAAGGTATTGTAGCCGTAGCGCTGGCCGAGATCACTTTCAGCAGTGGCTCCGCTTGTACCGTCTCCGCCCTGGCCGCTGCCAACCTTGATGAAATTTTGCCCCTTTTCGTCGGTATGGGTGTACAACTCATAACGGCTTATGGTCGCATCGGCTACGGTCTTCAGTCTGACCAAGGCAATGTCATGTTGAAACGAGTCTTCACGATATGCACCATGAACTATCGCCGTATCTGTTTCCAATTCATATTTCACTCCTCCCGCCCAAAACGCAGCAGTATATTCAGAGGAATCGAGGACGAAATCAGCCCCTGTTGTTGCTGACGTTCCGACATCAAAGAGATGCGCGGCTGTAAGGATATATTGTCCACCATATAGCAAGGCACCAGTGGCGTATTTACCACTACTGGAGGTGAGAGTACAAACACCGTCGAGCCAATCGTACTTTGCAGAAATTGCGGTTGTCATATTTATTGCTGACGTTGCCGATATAATTCTTTTCTCCATTGCCCTTCCCCACATTCATTGTTTCCTGCCTGTCATGAAGGCTTCTCTCATCTATGGTGATATCGCAGGGCAGCAGAAATATCCAGAGATAATTCTCTTTGCCAAAGTAGAGTATTCTACACTCTACGTGAAGAATCTGAATAACCTGCACCTCTTTACCGAGCTAGCGGTAATGATCTCGTAAAAAGTCTGCCTTATCCTACAAATGGGCTATAGAATACGTTCGATTGACATGAAAGGCTGGAAACGAGATAGAACGTCCTGTTTACGAATCCATCGACATTGAAAAACAGGCAAAAAGAAGTATTGTAGATGTTCTCTATATTTTGAGCGCCAACCGGTGACCGCTCTCAAAGGGACAAATCTATCGGGACGGCATTTTCAATTATTTCAACCAGAAAAACGTAGGAAACATGTTTACAAAAATAGAGCCATTAAGCCAGGAAACTCACCTTGATCTGCGATATAACGCCATTCAGGATTTTGACTTTGCACGTAAAGTTCTGCATGCACCGCTGAGTGCTTCAGAATTTTTGCAGGCCAGCAGGCATTATGCCATTGTCTTCCCGAAAGATGATTCGACCCCCATGGCAATGTTTACTCTCATTCAGCAGATCAACCAGTATATTCAGGAAGACGGTAGTTGGTCGGTGCCATACATACCAGCACACATCAGACGTTATCCATTTGTTCTTGCCAAAGTGGCATCGGAAGAAGGCAAGGAAAATGAAGAGACGAGGTATGCTCTTTGTATCGATAGGGACGCCCCCCATTTTGCAGCAGAGCAGGGAGATATCATGTTTACAGCAAATGGGGAAATGACCAGTATCGGGCAAAACGCCCTGAAATTTTTGGAAACCTTTCAACAGGAGCTTCATGTTACCCAGCTTCTTTGTCGTGAATTGGCAGAAAAAGATGTCTTGATCCCCCAGTCAATCAACGTCGAGCAAGATGGACAGACGGTGTCTGTCGAACTATTCAGGATTGTGGATATGGGAAAGGTCAATGCGCTTGACGATGCAACACTTGCCAAGTGGGTGCGCAACGGGCTCTTAGGCTTGATTCTCCTGCACGTTCAGTCCCTTGCCAATCTCCAGGCGTTTACCCGCTAACCCGGTAGTGTCAGATGGCTGGCAGCATGACAGGAATATACCTGTGCCATTCTGTCAGTCATATACTCATCTCAGGTCAACCTTGCTTTTGCAGATACCATTCTACCGACTGGCTCAACCCCTGTTGTAAAGATATCTTTGGGGCCCATTGCAATCTCTCACGAATATGGCCAGAGTCAATGCGGAGCGTTCCCCATAGCTGCTCATAGAGCCGTTCTTTTCCAAGCATTCTGCAGAGCAAGTTGACGAAGGCTTTTGGCATGGGAAAAAGTGTTGCTCTTTTCCCCATCGCTGCTGCAATCATTCGTATGAGCTCAGGGGTGGAAATTGCTTCATTGTCACAAACAAGAAATGTCTGGCCCGCAGCATTGGTATGCGCAAGGCACGTCATAATCGCATCGACAAGATTCCCAATACTGATAAAGCTTTTAGAATTGTTCACGTTGGCAAAAGGCATCGGGATGCCTCTGTGAATGATGTTCATCAAGCTCAGAAAATTCGCTCTGACATGGGGACCATAAACCAAAGGCGGCCGAAGTATCACAACCTCCATACCAGTTTCGGCCTCAATCTGTCGCAACTCCTGTTCCGCTTTCAGCTTGGTCAAACAATAACTGTTATTGGGGCCCGGTTCGTCTGTTTCCCTAAAAGGACGCATCCCAATGTTACAACTTCCATTTACCCCAATAGTGCTCAGAAAGATGAAACGTTTCACGCCACTCTCCGCTGCTTGCCGGGCCAAGTTGACCGTCAACAAGGTATTGCTTTGCAGAAACTGATCGTACAGATCAAAAGGACCTTTGGTGCGAATGTGTGCCATTCCAGCTATATGAGCAACGACACCCACCTGCTGTAATGCCTGCCGCCAATCAGTATTGTGATCAATGATCGGGAAAACTACTGGATTGACATCAACACATCGCTTCCGATCTCGCTCAAATGTTGTCGACCTGAAAGAGCAAACAAGATCATGGCCCTGGTCAAGCAAAGCAGGAAGAAGGTGTCGTCCGACAAAGCCGCTGGCCCCGGTTAACAGAATCCTCATTCCAATAGCTCCACTTCTTTCATTTGTCTTGCCAGGTAATACGCTTGTCCTTTCGCACCATATTGGCAGCCAGTGCAACTACCGCCCTCAACAGAAATAAGGGCTTTACCATTATGGCGAGTCGACCAAAATAGTATTTCTTGTACAGGTGATAGAAGGCAAAATAGTAGGACCATATTGCCTTCGAGGAATTCAGCTGACTGCTCTGACCACCGTAGTGCACCAGTTGTGCGGCAGGTTGAAAAACAACTAGCAGACCGCGATCACGGACTTGTCTGCAGATATCCGCGTCCTCAGCGTACATAAAGCTAAACTCATCAAATCGACCTATAGTTTCGAATAGTTGCCGACGGATAAAGAGCGCACCGGCCGAAACCGTATCTACTTCCTGAACGCTGGAATAATCTCTTTCCTTTTGATAATACTCAGTGGCCTCGCGTGACAAGAATAGCTTTAAAAATGGAAAAAATTTGAGACAACCAAATACAAGACTCGGGAAATTTCGGCATGAAATCTGAAGTGTCATATCAGGGTTACGAAAGCAGGGGCCAAGAATTCCAACTTCAGAATGTCGTTCCATGTGTTCTTTGAGTATCAAAGGAACATTGTTCAGGAAAATCATATCGGAATTCATAAAGAACAGATAGTTGCCTGCTGCCATCGCCGCAGCTTGATTATTTGCGCGGGAAAACCCTAAATTTTCATCATTATAGCAGTAACGATAATTCTTAAAAGTTAGAGAAGAGAGAAACTCCCTGGACCCATCGACGGATGCATTATCTATAACTATCACCTCAAAACGTAGCCCTGCTGTCTCTGCGTATACCGACTGCAAGCATGCGTGGGTCAATTCGCGAGTGTTGTAATTTATGATGATGATGGACACATCCATTTGCTGTTGCTTACTCTGATGAAGATGAATTATCTCTTTATCGATACATAGCATTTCTAAGCGGAGCCCTTTCAAGCAATATCACTAGGCCCCGCGCAACCGGTATCTGGTTTTATATTTTCTTTGCACAACACTTTCCAATCCGTACCACGAGATGACGGTACAGATGAGTGTTAGACTAAACGTCGTCGCAACAAACTGGAGTCGATTCAGCTGGCTGGTTGCCCCAACAATATGAATTATCGGGTAATGCCAGAGATAAAAGCCATAAGACACCTTGCCCAACCACACCAAAGGCGCAAACTCCAGTGCCCTTATTAACACACCAGGGCCTGATACACAGTCAAGAATGACCACCGCAGAGGCCAGTGCAATAAGACCATATTGATAGCGGTAGAGGGCCCCTGTCTGCCAATTGCATATCAGGGGGCTTAAGAGCAACACAATAGCTGCCATACCAACGGCAATTTTGCGTACTTTGGCCCGCGTTTTCCAGAAATTGAGATACCCTGCATTCCACAATGACGCGAGAAGACACCCTGCAAGCAGCATATCGGCACGTGTGTCGAAGCCGTTATAGAGTCGACTCCAGCTGGCATCATTATCTAATAACCATAGCCGCCACCCCCAGGAAATCAGCAACAGCACCGTAATGGACAATGCCCGCAGCGAAGGAGTAAAACGCATGAGAAAGTACAAAAGGAGCGGCCAGAAAATATAGAATTGCTCTTCTATTGAAAGCGACCAGCAATGCCCGAGCACCACAGGGCGACCCAAATCAAAGGCACGTGTCCAGTTGGAGATATAGAAGAGGGTCAGGAAAGCATCTTCAATATGGAAAAGCTTTTCAGCCGCAGTAGGGAAAAAAAATAAGCTGAAGATAACAAAAACAATGAGAAGCAGACAAAGCGCAGGAAAGAGTCGCAAAATTCTGCGCATATAGAAGTTTTTGAAAAAAATTGTTCCTGTAGTTTGATATTCTTGCAGAAGAAGGATGGTTATGAGAAATCCACTCAGGACAAAAAAGATATCAACACCGATAAATCCACCAGTAAATCCAGGAACGTCTGCATGGAACAAGTACACAAGCAGTACAGCAACCCCTCGGAGCGAGTTCAGCGAGGGGAGATGGCCACGTAAATGTTGTGGTGTCAACAACGCCATTGCTCAGTTCTTCACTTCTGGTTCTGTGGCAACACCTTTTATACCATAACGTGCTGCGTCTTGTTTCTGACGCTCTACCGCATCTGCATAAGCTTTATCAAAATGTTTTTTACGGTTGATTCGAGCAGCAACATTGTGCGGAGTACGATACAGAGAAGTCGTTTTCGGAACAAACTTGAAGGTCGAATTCATCGCATATCTCGACCAGAGATTCCAGTCTTCGAGATATTCCATATCGAGGTGAAATCCACCGAATTTCTCAAAAAGAGACCGGTGAAACAATATCGACTGGATAGGGATATAGTTGTGAATCATCAGGAGTTCACGGTCAAACTCCTGGAAAAACAACTGCGATGTAGTATGACTGTGCTCATAATAATCGCCATTATCCTGAAAAGAAGTTTCAACTTCCCAGGCAAGGGAGTAGGCTGCCTGCACACCATCGTCAGCCTCAAGCTCTGCAACCAGCGTCTCTATATGGTCGGCAAAGAGGAGATCATCATCATCAAGGAAGAGCAGATACTTCCCTGCTGCCATCTCCATCCCCGCATTTCCCGCAAATGAGCGCCCATTTTTCGGCAAAGCAGCATACGAAAATTTCCTCTCTGGATACCGTCCGCTCACCTCATCAATAAGAGACTGCATGGTGTTGCCACCATCCTCCACTATGATATGCTCAACCTCGGAATATGTCTGGTTGATAACAGAAGCTATCGCCTCCCCTAGCAATCGTTCCCGCCCCCGGTATGTTCGGGTAATAATACTGACCAGTGGCTTGTCGATAGGCAAAGGTTTAGGACTATAAAAGCTACCGTCACGTATTTTCTCATAGTCAAAACCGTAAAAAGAGAAAAGATCTCCTTGAGAAATCTTCCAGAAAAATGGCAGTTTTTTTAAAATTTCCAACTGATTCTTCAAGGCAAGAAGTCGACTATCAGGAAAACCCGCCCCCCTGAAAATCACAGCTAGTTGTAATGGAAAAACAACAAGCTTGTCATAAAAAGAACCATAGCGGAAACGGATAAGGGCGTTGGCTTGGGTACTCCCGATAAACTGCATGGGCTTAACCTCACCTGCAGCCTCATACGTATAATGGTTTACAGTTGCAGCGGGCAAATATTTGATTCGGTAACCATTGTCTCGAAACCTGTAGGACAGTTCAACATCCTCTCCATACATGAAGATCCGTTTTTCATACCCCCCAACCTTTTCGTATGCGGACCGACGCATCAGGATACAGGCATGTGATGACCATGACGTCTCCAAGGTCACCGGATCATAATACTTAGGGTGCTCATAAGGCTTTTGCCTGAACTCCCATGAAGCAGTGTCGTTAGCATCGGAAACAGCATAACGTATAGCATTGACGAGAGAATCCTCTTGAAATTCCATGTCGATATTGGCGGCTAGAACGAATGGTGAACTGCCTTCTCTGATCGCAGAGTCATGTCCGGCTCCGAATCCGACATTCCTGTTCTCTATAATGGAAAATTGGCGAAACCGATCATTGTATTTCAGCTGCAACTTTTTAAGATCGGCAAGCGAATGGTCCGTGGAGCCGTTATCGACAAAGAAGAGATGAATGAGACTGGTTGGATAATCCTGATTTACTAGACTTTCGATAAACGTCTCTAACCATCTTGAATTGTTATAGACAACGGCTGTGAGATCAATTTCAGGAAGGCTGTCGCTACTAATCGGCTGCACCATCCGATGAACTATAGAAGGCCTCCTCTCTGCCAATCGATTAAGACCCGGTACATTTGCTTTTGCATATGCCAGTGAACAGCAAGCATCTTTCAATTTGAGATAATAGGCACGCAGCCCATAGATGATTCTGCCAAACCAGCTCTTCTTAAGCCAAGTGAGGAGATTAAGATTCCCGCCGATATAAGAAAATGCATTCCCCCTACGCAAATCAAGATTCCAGCCCTTAAAAGAAAACGCCCTGATTTTGCGTAAAAATGTTGAATACCGCCATATCTTCGTTGCATAGATACGATGAATTTCATCCTTTAAGCGAATAAGCTCTATTTCGGTCAGCGCAAGTTGCTCCGACACTTCCCTTTCGGATTTCAGGGCCTTGCCGTAAAGGTCTTCAAGATCGGTATTACGGGTTTTCAGGTCAACCACATCTGTTTCAAGATGCCTGGCATAGGTTTTCAATTCTGAAATGTCGGTCTGAAAGTGAGTAGTCACTTCCTGAAGATCCTTCTGGAAATGTGCTTTCGTTTCCTGCAGATCCTTCTCAAGATGAGCAGCATAGCTAATAGCTTCATCCAGCATTCTGTTTTTTTTCAGAAGTTCACATTTATGCCCGAGTGCTGAGAACATCTTTTGGGCGAAGACCTGGAAGGATTGAGACACAATAAGTTCTGCTAAGCGCTGTACCCTTGGGTTTTCACTTTCACCAACAATGAGAACTCCAAGCCCACTGCTGTGCAAGAAGTTCATTGAAGGGTAAAGATCCTTAACTTCATCCCAAAGTATGTGAACCCCAAAATCATCTCTCTTGACGGCAGTATCATGAAAAAGAACAACCGCTCCTGATCTTAATTTAGGAAACCAACTATCAAAATCATGTTTTACCGCTTCATAGGTGTGCAAGCCGTCAATGTGGAGCAGGTCAACACTATTGTCTTCGATATCATGTAGAGCCATATCAAAGGTCTTACGCAACAAAACAGAATTGGCACCATATTTTGTTACGCTGATGCCTTCGACACGATCAAAAATTTCCGAAGAGTAATATCCTGCATGTTTGTCTCCAGCCCAAGTATCAACAGCAAACAATCGGGTCTCAGGTGCATATCGCTTTGCACTCTGACAGAACGCAAAGTAAGAATCACCACAATGGGTACCAAGTTCAACAACCACACCTGGACGGATAAATTCAACCAGCCACATGGCGAAGGGGATATGACCTATCCAGGCTGAATTGTCTGACAGATCTTCGGGTATATCAAAAGCAGCTTCAGTCTGAACAATATCTACGGGAAATGTTTTCATCTGTATTGTGTCGTAGAGTAAATAACCGGCTACGACCGGGCTAATGTTATTTTTTCCATGGGAATCCCAATAAGACCAGTTGCCACAGAGCTCGAATGGGATTTAAAGAGAAGCGCATCATGAATCCATTGATGTTGGATATGATTTTCCTGAGTTCCTTCTGCAAGCGCGACACAAACCGAGTAATCGCCCTGCGGCATAACCGGCATTTGAAAATAGAATGAAGCTTCGAACGTCTCCTCAGCATCAATGCTGATATCATCATTGATTGCACTTAAGTAGGTGTTGTCTCCAAACAAGGTCTGTCCAAGCTTATCTTTGACGACAAAACCCACAATCGGATTTCTGATGAGACCAAGTGCCTTCGCGGCTACTTTCAAAACAACTGCCTCACCTCCAACAACCCACAGTAGAGGGTTGCCGAGGCTATCTCCTAGAAATACGTCTGTAATCTCTCCACCACGACATCCGAAAGAATTGGCTTCAGGATTAAAACGAAAAATTTCAATATCATTGCGGAAAGTGGTCTGATTAATGAAATCAAGGCGTTGGTCGCGGAAGACTTTTGTTTTCTCCGTTATTGCACCGATCGTACTTTTGACATTTCTACTAGTTACTGTCTGACGTTCGGCGTAACAAGCCTCAAGATATTCCTCAGAAATTTCCTTCGCTGAACCTATTCCTCGTATTTGCCCATGGTCAAGCCATATTGCTCTATGACAAAGATTGGTGACAGCCGAGGTATCATGGCTAACGAATAAAATCGTGCCGTTCTCTTTAAACTTTCTTAGAAACCTCATGCACTTCTGGGTGAAAAACGCATCTCCAACAGCAAGAGCTTCATCAATGATCAGCACATCCGCATCCATGTTGGCTATAACAGCAAAAGCAAGCCGAACATACATACCACTCGAGTAGGTTTTTACCGGCTGATGAATGAAGTCTCCAATATCAGCAAAGGACAGTATGTCATCTATCTTTTGATCAATTTCACCCCTCGACGCTCCCATTAATGCGCCATTAAAATAAACATTCTCGAAACCACTGATCTCAGGGTTGAACCCCGATCCCAACTCCAATAGTGCCAACACTCTACCGTTTACAGAAACATTCCCTGCACTGGGAGTAAGAACTCCGGTGATTATTTTCAAGAGTGTCGACTTACCGGACCCATTCCGCCCTATTATTCCCACGGTCTCACCCTTCTGCACTGCAAAAGAAACATCTTTGAGGGCGTGGAATTCTTTATGATATTGCTTTCTAAAAGGATGCAACGATTCCTTAAGGCGATCCACGGGATTTTTGTAAAGCCTATAGGTTTTGTGAATATTCGATATCTCAATACTGTTCAAATTCATCACAACACATCCGAGAAGTGGGGACGTAACCGTGTGAAAATGAGAGCCCCTCCCATAAACACTACAACGGCAAAAAACCAAAAATACAAGGACTGTGATACATGCTCCCAGAACCAAACCTTATGGATAAAGGCATCTCTGTATCCCTCAGTAATATAAAAAATTGGGTTTAACTTTACCCATTTTTGATATTTCTCAGGCAAAATCGTAACAGACCAAAAAATTGGGGTAAACCAAAAACCTATCTGGATAAACATCGCCACTAGCTGCCCAACATCTTTTAAAAAAACAACTAGAGCTGAAGTTATCCAACAAAGTCCAGTCATGATGATAATGGTGGCAAACAAGTAATAGATAACCTGAAGAGCAAAAACTGTAACTTCGATGTGGTACAAGAAAAAAAATAAAAAAATAACAAGGATAAAAAATAAATGAACTATTGTTGCAGTAACCACCTTAATCAGAGGTAGCATACTCACCCTGAAAACTATTTTATTTACCAGATAACTGTGCTCGACGATGGCGTTTGTTCCACTACCAAGAGCTTCTGCTATAAAAAACCACGGTATCATCCCGGTAATAAGCCAGAGCACAAAAGGAAAATCCTGTACCGGGGCGACCTTAAAACCAACATCAAAGACAAACCAGAAAATTGCTATGGTTACCATAGGCTGGATAAAAGCCCACAGTAGTCCCATATAGGACCCAAGATATTTTTCTTTAAAATCCCTACCGATCAATTGTAACAACAAAGCCCGGTCGGTATAAAATGCTGTAATGAAATTACGGAAGTTTCGAATAATGTATCGCATAGCAATTTTGGTTCAATACGATTTCAATGTGGCACTTTATGCAGCCAAAGATGACGAAACCATACTAACAATTTTACCGAAGATCGGCTTACAGTTATTGTTAATCCGCCACCTACCAACACACAGAGCCAGAACAATCTGTTACCACTGAAATATGTCATAGGAATTGTATTGATTAGTACATAAAGTATCATCAAGTGCCACAAATATATCTCGTATGAGAGGTCTCCTAAATAACCGAAATACCGATTCCGGAAAAAATGCTTTATCCAACCAGGACCATCAATAACCGCTAGGTAGATAAGACATCCGGACCCACACCCAAGCCAAAGCCTCCAAACGTACCACCACGGAGGAACAGCCAGATTTGCGATTTGAAAAGAATACAGAGTTGAAAGAAAACCGATCAACATCAATGGCGATACCCACCTCCGAGGAACGAATACACCTTTGAGGTATGCGATGTACAGTTTCCCAAGATACATTCCTATTGCAAAATGGCCAAGCTGTGCCGGCAACTGGTTTGAGAGAAAAAAGCGAATGGTAAAGTCATCAACACCAAACTTTGCCACCGAATTCATCGCAACACTATAAACAAAGCCGTGACTGTGCAACGAAAAATACCGCCAAACAAGCGAGATCACGACGAATATTACCAAGTATATCTCTGCACACCGCTTCACGAACAACTGTTTGATAAACGGAAAAACCAAGAAAAACTGAAAAGTGATGGACAAAGTCCACAATGCTCCATTAATACCCAGGGAAGCAGATGTCGCCGGAAACAGATATTGCATAAATGACATATGAACCAACAACATCTGCAAACCATTTTTAGAAAACAAAAAATCCTGGCCAATAAACACTGGCACTACCATCCCAAACATTACCAACAAGTTAAGGTAATATGGGGGAAATATTCTAACAATTTTCTTCTTATAATATTGGAGATAAGAAAAATTGATCGTCTCTGTATACCCTGCCTTGGCATATGGTAAAATAATAAAAAAACCTGACAAGACAAAGAACAAATCAACAGCATAAGCTCCATGGAGTGGCAGTAAATACAAGACACCTAGATCGGGCCTTATGTCAGGACTCCCAGACATCACGCGGCAGTGGAAAAGAAAGATAAGAAGACATGCAAATCCTCGAATACCATTCAATTCCAATATCGTCTGCTTCTGCACATTTATTTCATGCGCATTATCAATCGACTTCAACAATCCAAGCATTGCCATGTCATTTTTTCGTCCCAATTATTGAAGTAAACCGTTTTAGACAAAATCGCCGATAAAGCCATCAACACTAAATCATTTTGATCAATTCGTGAAGATATTGATTATCATTTAAGGTTAATGCCTTATCTCGCATTGCAATACCGTCAAGCAAATGGCGAGATAGCACGAGGTCCAGTCAAATAATGCATATTAGCTTTTGTGCACCCTTAAAGGAGTTTACTTAGCCAAACCCGACAAGATCACAAAATATGACGTCATAAGCATATCGCTGCTTCATCTCAGTCCCTTGGCAATCAAACAAAAAAAGGTCAAGTCATTGATTGACTTAACCCTTCAAATTACTTAATGCCGTACCAGGAATCGAGCCAGTACTAAGCGAATTTGCCGACCTTGGTATCTTTCAAAAACTACGAGGAGCAGTCATCATGTTTTTAAACCACTGGCATACTGGACACCAACAATCAGAAGAATGAAGCTTGCTATTATAGTGTTGTTCTTCCATAAAGCAAGCAACAAATCGAAATGTGCGTTCATCACCATACAATCCTATAGGGGCATACCTCACGGATGAACTCTACTAGGTTATCTGGCAGCTGGTCGATGTTGCTGATGGTCTTCATTTCTTTTATCCTCCTCTGGTTTAAACGCAGAAAGGCCCCATGCCGGTTATGACATGGAGCCCCATAATTCTATTACGATTATGATCTCTCAGGACAGATCTTAATTGGCAATTGTTCGTAATTTGAGGAGAATGCCAAAAGACATGCACCTTGAGCATCAGGGAACAAGGATGGTTTCAACGACTTAATATATTGATGAAAACATAAATAACTAAGGATCGTTACAATCTGCAACTGTAACGATCCTTAAGATTAGCAGATATTCTGATATATCTTATAATTTCAAATTTTTTGAACTGTTCGGGAAGGGAGGTTACTTGGCAAATTCATCAAGGCACTCCTGCAGAAGCGTGGCACTGGAGGCTAAAACCGGCCCTCCTCCGAAAACCATCGCCATACCGGCAGCTTCGAGGATTTCCTGCCTGGTACAACCGGCTTCAAGTGCTTTCTGACAATGAACGGCAATACACTCCGGACATTGTGAGTACAAGGCTACACCGATTGCAATCAACTCTTTTTCACGATATGTGAGAGCACCGTCTTTAGCTGCAGCTCCCATGAAACCAGCAAGGGCAGGAATCGTTTCCGGCAGAGATTCGGACAAGACAGACATTCCCTTCTTAAAGTTTTGGACAATTTCTCTTGGTGATGACATTACGTCCTCCTTTTACTAGCAATGAGTTTGAACCGCACAGCCCCTGTCATCCTTTCTGCAGCAACTCGTGGTAGGGCCAGCCGGCGATGCCTTTTTCAAGGATATAGATTTTTTCTGAAGGGACATTCTTTTTCATATAGTCGTAACAACGCTTTGCCCCGCCTTCTCCTCTAGGGCAAACAATAACGACATCTTTCCCTGATTCCTGAAACCGCTGAACGGCTTTGTCGATCTGTGCACGCTCAGCTTCTGTCTTTACCGGATAAGCATAGGTAGCGATTGATCCGGGTAAATGATGCTGTTTGAATTCTTTTTCAATCTGGATATCTACGATAATAACATCACTTCCTGTCTCAATTCTGCTTTTCATATCTTTTGCAGAAATATAGTTGTAGTCGCCAGCACAAACAGAGGTTACAGCGCCTAAAACAAAAAGAATGACTAAACCCAGCAATCTCATAACAATTCTCCTGAACATTTTAGCAAATTGGATATTGTTCATTAGCAGTGTAATTCCGCTAAAGAAAAAAACTATATACCAACAATATCATTATGCTACAAATAGGATTACCTGATGGATACGCAACCATCAATCCATCTTTTTGATGCATTGCGGCCAGCCCAGCATTTACATGCCAGCTTGAAAATTATTCTACACATCTAGAAACTTTATGTTGTTTCTACTATTTACGGCATGTTCGATGTCCGGTCCTATTGGTCTGGCAAAGCTGGTGGCGAGAACCTGTGGGCAATTCGTATCGCTTTCGCCACCAGCTTTCACGCTGGCGGCAAAAGGTGAAATAGAGAGATAGTTCCATGTGGATCTTAGCCTTCCCGCTAGTAGAAAGACTGAGCTGTCCTCAACCGCAGCACTGACCACAGGAGGAAGAAGCGGCCTGAAGGTATTGTCCTTCGTCGATCTTTTTGAGTGACTGCATCACCCATTCGGCGACATCTTGCGCCACAGCATTTCTTTCAGCTTCCGGAACCTCGCCCATGTCAAATATCTCATTATATTTTTTATGATGAGACAGGGCGTCGAACTGAATAAGTCTGTCGCTGTCGAAAAGGTTCTCCATGATCCTACCATGGCATCTGAGAAAGCAGCCATCGATCAAGACAGCTTTCTTGGCTGACAATGCCCATTTGGCAATTGCAGACTGTGGGACCGTCAATAGTTCTCCATAGCACCCTCTACGATATGGGCCATGTTTTGCCACCAGGTTTGCCGCTTTTCTTGCGATCTCACCTCTTATGCAGGCCCCTTCGCAGGAAAACACAGGAGTTTTTCCTGAGCTGCAATTCTTTTTGCCGACAATCTCCCCAATTGGGCAATGGCCTTCAGTTTTTTCAACGGTTAAAATAAATGTGTTGTCCTTGTTCATTGCGAATCTCCTTTCGGTTGATTGTTTGTACTGCACGTCAATATGGTTCAGACGGCAGCCTCAGAAAAAAGGTTACAGAACGGCGGGTAAATTATTTTTTTGCCCGTGTGTAACCTTTTTCCTCTGCTTTCTGTCTAACAGGAAGAGGTCGACCCAAGGAGGGTTGGCGGTTTATTAATAAGGAGGAGTGAAAATGGATGAAAAAACCGATGTTCTGGTTGCTTTGGCGGCGGCCGTCGGGGCAAATTGCATTCCCTGTTTCGACAAGCTATTTGAGAGAGCCTGGGAGCTTGGGGTAAAACAAGAAGAGATAGGGGCGGTGGTTGAAACCGCCAACAAGGTGAAAACCGGAGCGTCGATCTTCATGAAGAATGCTGTTAACGAAACTCTGGGGATAAATACAGAAAGCGAACAACCCTGCTGTTCGCGTGAGAAAACGACGTGTTGCTGATATGTTGAAATCTTCCGAGTTGGATTATTATTCTATTGTTGAGCAATATCAGCCTGTTGTTCGCCGATTCATCAACATGATGGTGAGAAATCAATGGGCTTCCGACGATCTGACTCAAGAAACTTTTATCAAAGCGTATAAGAGGCTCTCTTCATTGGAAGATCCTTCGAAGGTTAAAAGTTGGCTGCTGCGCATCGCCTACAACCTCTGTCAGGATCATTTCAAAGCGCTTTCCGGAAAGAGGGTCGAGAGCCTGGATAGTGTCGAAGCGGTACTTGCCGCAGATATTCTGCCGATGGGAAAGCAGATGGAGCGGGACGAGATGAGTCGCTGTGTGCAGGAGAAGATGCTCCTCCTGCCACAGTCATATAGAACGATACTCTGCCTTTCTGATATCGCAGGCCTGAGCTATGAAGAAATCGGCGAGGTGCTACAGATCACGAGGGGCAATGTAAAGGCGCGCCTTCACCGCGCACGCATGAAAATGAAGGAGATACTTCATACACATTGCCATATCAGCAACGATGAGCGTGATGTGCTCGTATGTACACCCAAAGACGTGTAGGGGCTGTATTTTACGGCTGTTGCTTCGCATCAACTTCCGGGTTATCAGGATGGAAGTTGATGCCCTGTCTATACTTCTTTCAATATTGTCAGGCCAGGTAAGATTCCTGATTGTACTTAAAGAATCCAGGGTTCGCCTCTAGCGCTCAGCTGGAGCGAATTTTCCTTGCAGAATGCTACACACAGACCGCAGGACGAGCATTTTTCAGAATTGAAGATGAGCTGTTTATTACCGTTGGTTGAAACTCTTTCTAAGGCGCCGGTAGGACAGATGCCTGCACATCGTGGGCATAATGAACATGATCTTTGTATGGTCAAAAGAGGCAGGCAGGTTGCACTGACAACTTTTCTGCTTTCTCGGTCTAATAGTGCGATAGCTTTTTGTAGTATTCTTGATTTTCCACTCAAACTACGACGATGCGTGCGGGATGGGATTGAGGTAGAAGCTTGTTTTTCAAAACGGTTACGCATAAATGACAGGATCTTGTCACCCATATCCGCCAGGAAATATCTCCGGTTCCCTGATTCATGGACAGGCAGCTCATCGCTATCTCTGACACTGATGAATTTTGCCAATGGTCGTGGCAGCGGCAATTGCTCTATGCGGCTGACAATGGCTTTGACATGGTCAGTAACATGTGAATTTGTGCACTGAGCGCATTCTGCCATATTGATGACAATATCGTTTTCCTGACGGATCGCGAGAAAAAGAAAAAACTCAAATGGCAATGCACCAAGGCAGGGGACATGTAGAACGCAGGGCGAATCATAGATTTGCCGGCGGCAGGAAATGACCATCTGAACAGATGGCTCCAATTGTTCCAGTACTCTATAATGCTCATCATCCTCAATGACGAACACCTCTGCTGGACAGGCTGTGATACATTTTCCGCATTTGGTACAGGAATCGGCGTCAATGTGTATCTCACCTTCTTTCAATGTGACATTGTTACTGTGACAACTATCAACGCATAGGGAACACTGGAATCTAGTAAGTCGTCTTTGCAGACATCTCTCCGCATGGACAGTAATGTCTGGCAGCATGTACGCTGTTTCTTTTTCAAGCTGTTCTATCATTGTTATGAGCAGGTATTCGGCTGTTCATAGCAGGCTGGTGTAACGCCGGGATCATATATGGCAAGACTGATGTCATAAAATCGCTCCAGACAGGAAGCCAACGCCTTGTAATATTCTGTCTGAGCTCCAGCCTGAATATTCTCAGCAAGTAACGGTATCCAGCTCATCATGGTTGTGGCAAAATCAACCTGCAGTTCCCTTTGCCGTATCGCGGTTTCCATATCACCAGTAGTGAGGGCCTCGGCTTCACTGATGCAGAGAAAGGACATGAATTCGAGTTCGATTGCTATATGATCCGGGGGTTCCTGAATGTCCAGCATTAGGCCGGAATTTTCGTAAAACCGTTGAACGGCCAGCGTGGATTCCCCCATGACTTTCCGCTCGTTCTCCAGATAGATAGAGCCATATGGTGCGGCAATGAGCTCAAATGGTCCGACAAAAAGTGCTGAGTAATCGATTTTAAGCTGCTGCTCCTCCAATTTTAATAGACTCTCCTGCATAGTTTTCACATGGCCTGCTGCGCCAGGGGCACATTTTTCGAGAAGTCCATGCAGCTTGTCGCAGAGTGCCTCTTCAATAAACAGTTTCTTCTCCGGTTCATAAAAACAGGCGGCGAGGAGTTTAAAACAGTTCCCTCGATCAAGTATTTCGTCAGCGGAGTGATCAAGTATAGTGTTCATAGATGTCCATAGTTAACCGCGCCACTGGTGTTTCGTGGCGCGGTATGATGTTGGTCTGAGATTACCGTGCGGAGTATTCACGGATGTAATGAACGTTTGGCAGTGTTCCCTCGCTCTCTTTGAGAACGAATCCTTTATCTTTATTGAGGAGCTGTGCTGCCTCACTACCTGGATCGTTCAGATCTCCGAATACCCTGGCCCCAGATGGGCAGGCATCAACACAGGCCGGTTGCTGGTTGTTTTTCAATCGATGGTCACAGAAGATACATTTTTCGACGATGTTGTCGCGGCGGACATTCTCATAGTCCGGATGATTGTAGTTGTGTCGATACGGGGGGTTAGCTTTGGTTAAGCTGACAAGTTCAGCACCAGAAGATGAGCATTTTTTGATCACTTCTGTTTTGCTGGTAAAGAACTTCTGGGTCGGCTCACCCTCTTGGTTATAACTGATGACACTGTACTCTCCCGACGATCCATCTTTCATGACCTCGTCCATGCTATAAGGACAAGCGTCCTGACATGCTCGGCAGCCGATGCAGCGTTCATCATTATGCATAGTAATACCGTCAGCTGTCTTGAACATAGCCTTAGGCTCGACAGGACAGGCTTCTACGCATGGGGCGTTGCTGCAGTGATTGCAGAGCACCGGAAGTGTACGGAACTTGGTATGTGGAAAAGTCCCGGTGGTTTCGTGGATAAAATCTGCCCAGTTATGAGTCTGGCCGTTTCCACGTAATGAGGTATTGTTCTCGGTCTTGCAGGCAAGAGCACAGGCGCCGCAGCCGACACATTTCCTCAGATCAATTACCATTCCATATTGTTTCATGGTTTATTTCCTCCTCATTCCTAGATCTTTTCAATGCGAACTGCAGCATGGCCACCGTTTCTGGCATTTGAGCCGGAGAGACGTTCCAGCTCCCATGGAATGATGGTGTTATTGTTGACCCCGCGGGTTGCACTTTTCCCAAAATCAGCGGTTGCGGTGCGACCGTAGGCCCAGTGGCCCTGGCCGTAAGACTTGCTGACGGTTCCTGGACGAACCCCCTCCCACACCCTGGCAATGCATTCCCCGCTGCCACCCATGGAGGTGATTTTGACCTTATCGCCATCCTTGATGCCATATTTGGCCGCATCTACTGGATGGATACGGAGAGTATCCTGGCCGCCCACATCTCCCGGATCAACGTGTTTGAATTCGTAATACCATGGGCTGTTCTGGCTTCTGCCTTCCCGGTTCAGGCGGGATTTATAATCGATAAAGAGCAGTGGAAAATCTTTCTTGCTACCATGACGCAGTGATGGTTCATGGTGGGGCACAAAGGCCAGCTCTCCGCGGGCGGTATAATTGCTTTTCTCCATGACTGTATCAATATCCACCTTGTGTTTTTCGGCGTGACCAGCCAGGGCTTTCTTGAGAGTTTCACTGTAGAACTCGAATTTCGTTGTTTCCGTTGCAAACTTTCCACCCCAGTGACTCTTGTACTTATATGCTTCTGAGTTCCACATGCCGCGGGAGAGCATTTCCTGCCAGCCATTTATTTTGTCGCCGTGGGTGTCCTTTTCTCCGTCCCAGAGAGGCTTGGTATAATATTTCAGGGCAAAAACCGACATCTCTTTTGAGGTCTTCGGCTTGTCGCCGGTTTCGGGGTCTGAATACATCTCGACCAGGCAGTCGTAGAGATTCGAGAAGCCTCTCTCTTTCAGCTTTTCTGCGAGCAGAAAAGGGAATTCCGTTTCGTCCTCGATAACATCCCAGACTGGCTTAATCACAGGTTGCAGCAAGCTTAATGCGGCGTAACGATTTGCCTTGGTTTTAATGTAGCCGTACCGTTCATACATGCTCACCGAGCACGGAAGGACAATATCAGCAAACATGGTGAACTCCGAGGCATTGGTGGTCAGGTGCACAGTGAACGGTATAGAGGATAACGCTCTTTCCCAACGATCAGTCCCGTTGCTGGAAAAAACGAAATTGTTCATGTAGCCAACCAGAACTTTTATTTCATAAGGATCTTTATTCAGGATACCGTTTGGGGCGTTATTTGTAGATACACCTCCACCTGATTTGCCGCTGGCAATAACTGGAAGCTCAAGACGGCCGCGCTGATCGATTTTTTCAAGTTTACTGTGCTTTTTGGCCAGTTCATCCTGGTATTTCTTGAGGAGGTCACTATCAAGTTTATTTGCCGGAATTTTTGCTGTCTGGAGTGATCCGCCGACATTGTCCACACTGCCGAGAATACCAGCAAGGGCATGGACTGACATGGCGGAGTACGCGCCCCTGGCCTGCATGGCAGCGCCTGGTCCCATCCAGACCGCTACATTGGGTGCCGCTGCAGCCATACCTTTTGCTACTCGAATGATTTGATCAGCAGGAACACCACTTATTTTTGCAGCCTTTTGCGGAGTCATGTCCTTGACGACGAGATTCCACCACTTGACCAGACCATAGGTCTCTTTTTCCACAAAATCAGTTTCGTTGACCTTTCGTCCTGGCTTGAACCGGTTGACACCATCCTTGAAATCGCCCACAAATTCCTTGTTCCAACCGCCATCGCTCAAGATGACATGTGCCATGGCAAGAGCGAGCGCGCCATCTGTACCAGGTATAAGTGGCAACCACTCACTGGCTTTTGCTGCGCTGGTGGTGAGTCGCGGATCTACTGCAGCCACGGTCGCTCGGTCGAGAGCATCCCCAAGCCGTTTGATGGTTGCGGGGATCATACGATTACTGGCAACCGGGTCACATCCCCAAATGAGGATGTATTTCGAGTTGGAGAGGTCGTAGTCGCGATAATCCCAGTAGCCCTCAGTATAGAAAGAACCGAATTTTTCAGCCTCAGCGCAAGTCGAACTATGCGAAATATTGTTTGGACTTCCGAAAACCTTGGGAAGCACATCATAAATAACATCCCGCATATAGGTGTAGCGGCCACGCATCAGGCAAAATTTCTCCGGCTCTTTGGCGTTACGGAGTTCCATCATTTTGTCGGCGATGGTGTTGAGAGCCTCATCCCAGCTGATTGGTACAAACATAGGGTCAACGCCTCTGCCCTTGTTGGGATTGGTACGTTTCATTGGTACCTTAAGCCGGTCAGGATCATAGACCTGTTGCAGGGAAAGATGGCCTCTTGGGCAGACTTTTCCGTCATTCTGTTTGGAATGCCGGTTGCCCTGAACCTTTACAGCCCTTCCATCCTGGACAAACACTTCGGCCGGACACCAGGTGGTGCAGCCCTGACAAGTGGTTGGTCTCCATTCACCAGGTCCTTCACCGATCTTGCCGCCACCCCCTTTGCCGCTGGCAAGAGCATTCATTCCCGAGTCTGAGCCTGCACAACCGCTAAGAGCTGCCGCCCCTGCAATTGCCGACAGCTTGAGAAAGTCCCTCCGTTTGATTCTCATAGTAACCTCCGTGAACTGTATTGGGTTGTGTATCTGGGACACCGCATGGATATGACCACATAGTAGCATTTTTCGTGCCATGGCCCTAAGCGCCCAAGTTGTTACATTTGCGTAACGTACAATGATGAAAGGTTGTAAAATAGCAGTGACATCTATGTGTTAGTCAATGCTCTTACAGTCGTGGAGTGAGTGGCAGAGTGAAATGCCTGAAACATCCAATGTATTTAATACAGTAGGTGTAATAATGTGAGGTGCGATGTGGGTGTAGTGTTACGGAAACGAAACGACCTCTCACCATTGCAGTATATGTGCAATTCCCTCTAAAGGGCAAGCTGGTGTCCGTTAATCTTTTCCCATAAGGTCTTTCTACTTATGCCCAGTATTTCCGCGGCGCGTGATCGATTTCCGCCGGTTAGCTTGAGGATCTGAATGATATGGTTTTTCTCTGCTTCAGCGGTGATATCCTGAAGTGTCAGTAGTGAAGTTTTCTGCGCACGGGTACCAGAAAGGTGAAGAGGGAGATCATCCGGTCGTATGACTCTCTCCGAGGCCAAAGCAATACAGCGTTCTATAATATTAAGTAATTCTCTAACATTGCCAGGAAAATGATAGTTCATCAGCATATGAACAGATTCGGCTGAAAAGGTCACATCTGTGCCCATCTGATCGTTGAATTTTCTGGTAAAAGCATCGATCAACAGAGGAATGTCCTCCTGCCGACAGCGGAGAGGAGGCAGAACCAGGGGAATGACGTTGAGCCGATAGTAGAGATCTTCCCGAAACTTTCCTTCGTGAACGGATTTTTCAAGGTCTTTGTTTGTCGCCGCGATTACTCGTACATTGACAGTGGTTGATTCGGTTGAGCCAAGACGTTCGAAGGTCCGTTCCTCAAGTACACGCAGAATTTTGGTCTGCGTTAACAGTGGCAGGTCACCTATTTCATCAAGAAAGATGGTGCCGGTGTCAGCAAGATCGAACCTTCCGGGTTTTTTCGCCACGGCTCCGGTAAACGCCCCTTTTTCATAGCCAAACAGTTCGCTTTCGATCAGTTCATCAGGCAATGCAGCGCAATTAACCCGGATGATGGGCCTTTTACCTCTGCTGCTCTGGTAATGGATAGTTGACGCGACCAATTCCTTGCCGGTCCCCGATTCGCCTAGAATGAGTACTGTCGAGTCGGTTCGGCTGATCTTGTCCAGCAATGCAAAAATGGCTTGCATTGCCTTACCTTCACCGATGATATTGGGGCCACCGTAATAACTTGTGAGTTCTTTTTTCAGACGGATGTTTTCGCAGGTGATGGTTTGCAACTCCAGGGCTCTTTTAACGGTGAGCAGCATCTCATCGAGATCGAAAGGTTTGGTGATGTAGTCAAATGCCCCCATGCGCATGGCTTCCACTGCATCTTTGATGCTGCCGAACGCGGTCATCATGATTACCGGTGTTGAAGAGTTTTCGGTAAGAGAAGTACGCAATATCTCAACACCACTCACCTCCGGCAGTCTGATATCAGTAATAACCAGAGAAAAATCAGCTTCCGAAATGGCTGCAAGAGCTTGGTTGCCATCTGCCACCGGCAGCACCGTGTACCCTTCTGATTTCAATGCATCGGCCAAAGAAACCCTGACGATCTTTTCATCCTCAACCAACAGAATGGAATGCTTCATGTGACCTCCGGGATCGTTATGGTTACGGTTGTACCGATTTGCTCTTTGCTTGTCACAGAGATATCGCCTTTATATTTTTTCACAAGTTCATAGGTCATCCACATACCAAGCCCTGTTCCTTCGCCGTCTTTTTTGGTTGAGTAGAACAGAGCGAATACCTTGGATAAATTTTCTTCAGGTATCCCGATGCCTGTATCCCTGATCAGCAACTCAATGTTCTTGCCGGCTCGCCGTGCCTCGACCAGCAACTCACCGCCTGCCGGCATGGCTTGAACAGCGTTGATCATGGTATTAAGGAAGATTTCTTCAAGATCATGGGGGGCTATCGAGGCAGAGATGCCATTCTCAACCGCGGATGTAAAAAGAATGTTCTGCTTTTTCAACCGGTAATCGAGAAAACGCAATACACCATTCAATACCGTGTCGATGCTGGAGATCCTTGCCTCACCCTCTCTTTTTCCGGCAGTATAGAGAAGCTGTCCGACTGTTTCCTTGATGCTTTGCAAGCCCTCTTCCACCAGATTGAGGTAGTCAGTCCTGAACTGTTGATCCTCTCCCTGCCGACGAAGCATACTTACACAATTGAACAGGCCGCCCAGTGGATTGTTGATGCGGTGGGCGATGCTTGACGACAAAACGCCCAATGTTGCCAGTTTTTCCGATTGCAGCAGTTTTTCATGGGCCAGCTTCATCTCCTCATTGGCGCGGCGAATACGTTTCACCATTTCATTATAGCTCTCGGCAAGGCGAGCCAACTCGTCATTACCCGAAACCTGTACCGTTTTTTCCCCCATTTCAACCTCGACCTCGCCCATGGCTTCGGAGAGGTCGATGACTGGTTTGATGAACTGTCGGCTTAAGAGGTAAATGAGAAGAAAGAGCAGCAATAAGGCCATTATCGAAAGTGAGAGAATCTGGGCAATCATGTCCTTCATCTCTTCATCCATTTCCGCAAGGGACAATGAAAAGGTAAGAACCCCCCAGCGTTTGCCTTCGATGGAAAGCGGAGCGGCAAATTCGAGAGAGGCTGCCATGTCGTTCTGGGCTGGATTTTTCCGTACCTGAACGTTGTCTGTTTCCTGTGCCTGGCGAATAAAGTCGCTTGTGTAGATTTTGCCGAATTCCCGAAAATCACTATGTGAAATAACACGCAGACCGTTGTCGAGTACAGCCACGGAGTTCAGTGCTATATCGCTTCGTTGATGGAGGTCGCGCATATAGTTGTCGATGAGGCCGCCTTCCTCAACCAAACCAAGTTTTTCATATATCAGCTCGTTAATGATAAGGGCGGATACCGTCTGGGCCAGTATTCGTCCCTGTTTCTCATTGGCGAGATAGAGGGCTGTTCTGGTTTTTGCGGCGGTGACGAGACCGATCACCGCTATAATGCCAAAAACTGCAAGAAAGGTGACCAGGATGAATTTTGTTTGCAGGGAAAGGCGCATATGATCCCTTTATTAAAAGGAAACTTTGGGGTGGCAGTCTTTGCCGCAGGTCGTTGGAACATCATTGATCATATTTCTGATTTCAAAATAGTCGGCATCAGAAGTGGTGACAAATCCTCCCTGCATGTCGAGGTCGAGCTTTTGCAGAATAGCTGTTCCCCGATTGTTGTCTGCCAATTCCAGTAAGGCCTTCTGGTATGAGTGAATAAGCGGATACGGGGTCTGGGAGGCAGCGACTACCGGGCCGGTGGGTATCGGATCCGAAGTGGCAATAATCCGCATACCATACATTGTATAACGCTCGGCGGTGGCCTGACGCAGGGCTCCAGCGTCTACTTCGCCGCTGATCACTTTTTTGGCGATGGTGTCGTGATAGTTAAAATGTTGATAACTGTTGAGGTTGTCGAGATGTATTCCAGACCAGGCGAGCATATAGCGTGGGATAAGGTTACCGGAAGTCGACCATAATGCCCCGAAAGCAAAATTTTTACCCGACAGATCAGTGAGCTTAACAATACTGCTCTCCTTTGCTGTCACAATGACGCTGCGAAAGGAACTCTCTCCTTTGGCTGTTCTGCTCCTGGCTATTGGCACAACCCCATACCGCTTGTGAGCATCCAGATAGGTGAGCGGACCTAGAAGGGCAAAGGTTATTTTGCCCTGTCCCAGGCTGTTGACAACTGCCTGATAGCTTTTTTCAAGATGCAGTTCGGTTTTGATCCCTGTCGCTTCAGTGAGATAATCCATCAAGGGTTGGTAACGCTCATAAGCAAGAATAGGGTTGTCCCGTGGCAGAACACCGAACAGGACAACATTGCGGCTGGTTTTGTTGATGCTGTTTCCTTCATCCTGGCTGGTTGTACGATGGAGGTCACTGTTGTCAATGAAGGCCCGCATAGCTCTGATTGAATCATAATTCGTATCGCTGGCCTCGACGAACTTTTCAATTCTCATCTGGTCGAGAATTTCTTTTCCTTCAGGATCATTATGCATTTCAAGAAATATTTCCCGCAGTGATGCTTTCATGTGGAACGGCAGATCCGGCGGAATGACTACAGGTGGGATGCCAAATGAGGGGGAGCGATGAATTACTCTGGTCTGTTCAGCGTAAGGGGACCCAGTCGCTTTCATGAAGGCATAGACGATCGAGTCGACAGCCGCACCATCGACCCTTTTTTTGGCGACCAGCTCAACTGATTTATTATGGCTGTAACTGTAAAGCTGGGATGAGAAAAATGATTCGGGGGTATGATCCTGCTTAGCCAGCAGGTAGGTGGGGTAGAGCTTGCCGCTGTTGGATTTTGGGTCGACAAAGACAAACGCTTTGCTCTGCAGTTGCTCAAAAGCCTCTATTTCACTGTCTTTATGCACGATGATCTCGGAATGGTAATACACTTCACCATCCACCTGAGGCACAACCAGAAGTTCTGCACCGAATTTTTCGTGATTCAAAACATATGGCGAAGAGCAGATGAATGCGACCTCCAGCTCTTTGTTTTCGAGCATCACATCAATTTCATCATAGGTTGTGCGATGAACCATTTTTGCAGGCTTACCAAGTTTCCTGCCGATATACTCCACGACCTGCTGATAATATTTTACAGCGCTGACCGGGGTGATCATGCTGGCAACACCAGCACGAAGTACGGCCTCTGGTTGTTCAGCCAGAGTTGCTGATGGAGAGGCAAAAAGAAATACGCCCATCAGGATGAGTTTCAGCCAGTTCATTTTAACCTCACAGTTTTGACAAAATCCCTGAATAGGAATATATGCTGCAAGTATCAGTCCACTAACTGAGACACTTAAGTTATACACTATTGACGCACATTGTCATATATTGAGTGTTTCGAAAAGGTAACACACTACTCAAGGTGGAAGTACTGAAAGTGGAGGGAGATAGCACTTCGGCATGGCCATGTTTTTTCTGACTACTCATGGGACTCTGCCAGCATTAAGAGGCGCTGGGGAATTGGCGGAATTCTGAGCGCAACGTAGACAAAGGGAGGGGATCAATTCTGCCAATCCGAATCGACGATTGAAGCGATAACAAAATTCGGCGAGATATCGTGAAAATGCTTCTTGCTTAAAGAACGATGAAAAATCGAACCGTTCTTTAAGTGAATCAAGCAAAATCTCAAGGTGAATACATTCCTTAAAATTGACCAGCCCAGCATTTACATACCAGTCTGAAAATTATCGTTTTCCTTAATCTTTTGCGGTCAATCTCTTTTTCTATCTGCATTGCTCTACATATCTCACTGGAGGTCATTCATCCGCTTTAAACTCATGCACAAGTAATCGGATCATAGCAATCCCTCGTTCAAGCCCTTCGTTAAAATTCTCTTCCCCGGAAATTTCCAAATAATTTGGCCAGAAAAGAGTAAGCATCCAACTCATCTCGGCCAGAAGTTGTCTTTCCTCAACCTCAATATGACGAAGTAAACCTCCAGCGACAGCACCATCAACAAGAGTTCGTATCAGAGATAACGTATCCTGATGAGCAATATCGAAACGCACTTTCAGCTTAGGGTCACGCATCAGCAAGATCGGTAGCTCTCGCTTAAAAAAGATAAACCGCTGGTTGAATTGCTGGATAAAGCGAAAAGTCTCCTCAAAAGCCTGTAGCCCCATTGCCTGTGCCTTATTGGCAATAGGTCCGAAGCCTTCTCGGCTTTCCACCTCCATCATCTCGAAAATATAACGAATGATCTCTTCACGATTACGGAAATGGTAGTATAGATTTCCTGGACTGATACCGACTTCGTCGGCAATGTGGTTTGTCGTCACCGAGGCAGTCCCTCTTTCATTGAATAGAGTCAATGCCTTCTCAAGAATTTTATCCCGTGTTTTCATTTTGGCTTTTGCTGTCATAGTCGGCTTACCAGCACCTCGTCTAAAGGTGGTCCAGATGCGACTTGCGCATCGTTGAAGTCGCCTCGCTTAGCAGGCGAAACACTCCAGGCAATCGCTTTACTCCATAATAAGAGAAGGTTTTCAATGCACGATGTAGCGGTATGGCACGTTGCCAGAGGAGGGCAAATTCATCATAAAAATCGGTCAGAGGTAGCCGAGTCGGTAAAACAGTATGTATAAAATCGTACATTTCCGGACGGTATGGGAACAACTCCGCATACCGTTCTTCATGCATGACTGTGCCTGGCAGTGGCGTAAGAACTGAAAAGGACGCATGATTAAGTTTAAGGCGGCGGACATACGCCGTAAGGGAACGGAAGTCGTTTTTCGAAAAATCAGGATCTACAACAAAGGAGGCATAAAGAAGTATCCCCAACTCCTTCAATATACTCACAGCTTCCTCCTGTTGCTCAAGGGTGAGCCCCTTGTTCATGGCTTGCAAATGGGAATTAGAAAAACTTTCCATTCCGACAAATACCTGGCGAAGACCAATATCACGCCACTTTGCAAACAGGTCTGGATGGCGAACAATGGTATCTGCCCGTGCATAAAGAAAATAGTTTTTTTGGATTCCTTTCTCACGGATAAGGTCGGCTAGTAATGCCATCCTTTTCACATCATACATTGATTCATCATCACAGAAAAAAACATTTTCCTCCTTAACATTCTGTAATTCCACAACAACATTTTCAGGTGATCGCTTCAAGTACTTTCCACCTGTGAGTGACCATAATGCACAAAAATTACAGCGACCAACGCAGCCGAGTGAAGTTCGAACCGAGGCAAGTGGCTGCAGCCATTCGCTGAAATAATGACTCCGATAACGGTCAGTGAGAGCGCGATCTGGCATGGGAAGTTCGTCTAAGTTGCAATGAGGGCGAGTTCGAGTGAACTGCATCGTATTCCCAGGGATCCCTAATCCTTCAATAGCATTGAAATTCTTCTGTGAGGCAAGCTCAATTGCGATTTCTCTGAGCGACGTCACCCCCTCGCCTATTACCACTAGATCAATTGAGGAGACGTTAAAGTCTGTTGGACGAACCGTGGCGTGATGTCCACCAACAACCACGAAAGGCGCTGTAGATGAGGCCTTGAATTCTTCAGCAAGTTCTTTGATGATGTTAACCTGACTGGTATATCCGGTTAGTGCGACGATGTCGGGCTGGAAATCTATGCCTGACTTCACCACATCGCCCTCTATACGGCCGTCAAGCAGCAAAATATCGTGTCCGTCAAGCTTCAACCCAGCCCCAAGATACTCTAGGGCTAAAGGTTCGTGCATGTAAACCCGGTCAATGAAAGCGATGCTGCTCGCCGGTTGAATAAGCAGAATTCTCATAGCATTCTCCCTGTAAAGGTTGGATGTGGTCCTGCAATGATTTCCCAAAACATTAGAGTAATTACTCTAAATTGTCAAGAATCCTTATTCTTCTAAAAATTTGACTGCTCTAGTCCGGTAACTGCTATTGGAAGAGCCAAGACTCCTGTGACATAATATTTTGGGTAAGCTCCTGTACATTCAGAGATAAAGTGTCCCCCATCCTCTTCGAACGTTTTTCAAATTTCCACGGATGTACCACATTGTAGTTTTTTTAGTTGACTCTAACTTATCTTTATCTTAGGATGCCCGAAATTATTACACGACCCCCAACAACAGATTCGGGAGGTCATAATCAATTTTCCCCAAAACCAATTCAAGGAGTACGAAATGTTTTCCAGACTGTTTGCTGTTATGATGTTGCTCGGCATATGCCTTCCAATGAATGCCTCTGCAGGTGACGATGAAGTAATTGTCTATTCCGCCCGCAATGAGCATCTCATACAGCCGATTTTCGAGGCCTACACGAAAAAGACCGGAGTTAAGGTGAAGTATGTCACCGGAGATGCAGGTGCATTGCTTGAACGACTCAAGTCTGAAGGTACCAACACTTCCGCAGACATGTTTATTACCGTCGATGCCGGTAATCTCTGGCAAGCTGCACAAGCAGGGGTTTTGCAGCCCATAACCTCAGAAGTGCTTGAGTCAAATGTCCCTGCAAACCTGCAGGACCCTGAAAACATGTGGTTCGGTCTTTCAGTACGTGCTCGAACAATTGTCTACAACACCACTTCGGATGCTGCCGAAAAGCTTTCAACCTACGAAGATCTGGCAAATGAAAACTGGAAAAAACGACTGATTCTCCGCACATCAAAGAAGGTCTACAACCAGTCTCTTGTTGCCTCCCTCATAGCCGAACATGGCCCTGAAAAGGCTGAGCAGCTTGTTACCGGCTGGGTAGCAAATCTTGCAGCCGACCCCTTCAGCAACGATACCAAGGCCCTTGAAGCTGTAGCCGCAGGAATAGGTGACGTCACCATCGTAAACACATACTATTTTGGTCGATTGATGAAGGAAAAACCTGAATTGCCGCTGGCCATTTTCTGGCCAAACCAGAATAGCAATGGCGTACACATGAATGTCAGTGGCGCAGGAATCACCAGTCATGCCAAGAATAAAGAGGCAGCAATAAAGCTGCTCGAGTGGCTCTCCAGTGAAGAAGCACAAGGTCAGTTTGCCGGACTGAACATGGAGTATCCGGTGAATAGGGCAGTGAGTCTCGACCCGGTTGTTGCCAAATGGGGAACATTTACCGGCAACCCGATGAATGTCGCAAAGTATGGTGAGCTGCAGGGCGAAGCCATCATGTTGATGGATCGCGTGGGATATAAGTAATTATTTCCAATGCAAAGATACTTGAACAGATTATCAATCCGGCTGGATGGATGGCAGCTGTCTGCTGTCATCCTGGCCGGCCTGGTAGCGGTCCCTATAGGGATTATATTTGCATCTCTCTTTCAACCCGAACAGGAAATCTGGAAACATCTGGCTGAAACTGTACTCACCTCGCTACTGCTTAACACTTTTTTGTTGAGCAGTGGCGTTCTGATATGTACAGCATGCCTTGGCGTATCACTCGGCTGGTTGACCGGAGCGTGCTCATTTCCAGGACGTTCGTTCTTTTCATGGGCACTCACGTTGCCTCTGGCTGTTCCAGCCTATGTAATGGCCTTCATTTTTATAGGCGTGATGGATTTTGCAGGGCCTGTACAGACCGCCATGCGTACCCTTCCAGGGTTTGAGCGAACCATAATCGAGGTACGGTCTACCCCGTTTGTCATTTTGTGTATCAGCCTCACTCTCTACCCGTATGTGTATCTTCTCAGCCGATCCGCATTTCTCAGCCAGGGTCGCGTACTTATAGAAGCAGCACGGACTCTTGGCCTGGCCCCGTGGGCAGCATTCTGGCAGGTTGCCTTGCCGATGGCAAAGCCATGGATAGCAAGTGGCCTCGCCCTTGTTTTAATGGAAACCCTTGCTGATTTTGGAGCAGTTTCCATTTTCAATTACGATACCTTTACCACTGCAATCTATAAAGCCTGGTTCGGCTTCTTTTCTCTGCAGGCTGCCGCCCAGCTTTCTTCAGTTCTGGTCATTTTCGCAATGATACTCGTACTTGTCGACACGATGTATCGCTCAAGAATGAGATATTTCTCAAGTGCCAGAAGCAGCACTGTTCACAGCAGAATCGCACTGCACGGTGGAAAGGCTTTTGCGGCAACATGCTATTGTTCTATTGTTGTGATCGTAGCATTTGTACTTCCGGTAATCCAGCTTGTATTCTGGGTTGTGAAGGCAGGCGGTATCGCTGGACTTCCCAACTACATGACTCAAACCGGGCGAACCCTTTTGCTTGGAGCAGGCGCTGCTCTGCTCACCTGTTCTGCTGCTATACTTCTCGCCTATGTCAAAAGAAGGTCACCTGGTACTCTGAACCTGGTTCTCTGTAAAGTCTCCACTCTTGGTTATGCTCTACCAGGAACAGTTTTGGCTGTAGGAATATTTCTCCCCATCTCCTGGTTTGACAACCACTTGCAGACTCTCCTTCAACACATATTCAATATTCAAACAGGCCCACTTTTACAGGGAACCGTCCTCGTGATGCTCATGGCGTATATGGTACGATTTATGGCGGCTGGTTTCGGGGCTGTAGACAGTGCAATGCAAAGCATCAGCCCAAGCCTCGATGAAGCTGCAGGACTAATGGGAGTTAAGGGGAGAGCGCTAATTTTTACTATTCATCTCCCTTTATTACGAAAAGGATTGCTCACCGCACTTATACTGCTGATGGTTGATGTCGTAAAGGAAATGCCGATTACGCTCATGACGCGCCCTTTTGGCTGGGATACCCTGGCTATCAAAATATATGAATTGACGAGTGAAGGTGAGTGGGAAAGAGCTGCACTGCCAGGCTTGTATCTGGTGTTGGCCTCAATGATCCCGGTTGTTCTCCTCATACGACAATCTGAGAAATAATTATGCAAAATACATCTCCACTTCTGCAGGTCGAGCAGGTATGCAAGTCATTTGGGACGAACCAAGTCGCCAATGAAGTAAGCTTTTCAATGGCCAAGGGTGAAATCGGTTGTCTCCTGGGGCCAAGCGGCTGCGGCAAAACCACCCTGCTTCGAGTAATTGCAGGTTTTGAAGCAATCGATAAAGGGCTGGTACAAATAAATGGCAAGGTTGTTTCGACCCCCATCCTTAACGTTCCTCCCGAAAACCGATCAATCGGCATGGTTTTTCAGGATTACGCGCTCTTCCCACACCTTACTGCTCTACAGAATATTGAGTTCGGCATTCGTGGCAAAACATCACGGTTGCGTAAGGAAAAAGTCAAAACAATGCTGGATCTTGTGGGTATGGCCGAGGCTGCAGATAAATATCCCCATGAACTCTCAGGCGGTCAGCAACAACGAGTGGCGCTTGCACGAGCCCTGGCACCAGAACCCGAGTTGCTCCTACTTGATGAGCCCTTCTCTAATCTCGACGCGTTGTTACGTGACAGGCTCACTGTTGAAGTCCGTGATATCCTCAAGGAACTAGGTACAACTGCCCTGATGGTAACCCATAACCAGCATGAAGCCTTTTCAGTGGCTGATAAGATCGGGGTGCTTTTTTACGGTACAATGCAGCAGTGGGGCAATGCCTATGATGTCTATCATCGACCGGCAAGCCTTGAGGTAGCAACCTTCGTTGGTGATGGGGCACTGGTAACAGGTGTGGTTACAGGACCGGGTCAGGTTGAAAGCGGCCTGGGACTGCTGAAAGGAAATCTTTCACTTCCCTGTGAATCGGGCTGCGAGGTTGATCTGCTTGTTCGCCCGGAAGATGTTCTGCATGTTGACCATGCTCAGGTACAAGCAAGGGTCCTCCACAAGTCATTTCGAGGTCCGAATATTCTCTATCAACTCGAATTACCGTCCGGAGAACAATGCAGGGCTCTTGTATCCAGCCATCACAACCACACTATCGGTGACTACATTGGAATCTTCCCGGAAGTGGATAACCTTGTAGTTTTTCCTAAAAATCTAACGATACAGCCTTAACAACAGGCTGTTTCTGCTGATGGCGTACCCTTTGACATGACTACAAAGACCCCTCCATACGCAGCATAAACGCGACCGAAATTCGCTGACTAACAGGTTGGAAACACACCATAGCCTATGATTGCGCCAATTACAGCATACAAGGATGGTTCACCCTCCCGCAATTAGAGCCATATGAGATATCCATCTCAAATCTCGAGAAATCCAGCTCAGATAAAATAACATATCGATATTATGATTCCTGAAAAACCAATCATAGTGCTCCTACATCTGTGAACAGATACTTTCAAACAATCTCCAGGTCGAAGAAGATAGCTTACTTTCCGTGCTATCTCCTTTTGACCTCCACCATCACTTATACCTTTACAGCAACACGTTAACATTGCAAATGTCTAACATTTTAACATTATAAGGTAAAAGTGAACCATCTCAATCGACAACAGGACATAAACGACCTCTGAACGTCACCGAGAATATCTAAAACGAGTGTCTACAGGCGCCGGTAATGTATACTGCTATAGATATTCCATTGAATCTTAACGCCGTTGAAATTTAGAAATATGGAGGAGACATGTTTACACACAACATGAATTCAATGAGACTGCTATTTGCCTTAGGAATTGCAGTTTCACTAGGGTGCCAGATAGCCTATGCTCATGAATGGATGGCACCAGCAGAGGCCGCAATGTTGAAAAACCCCATTCCATGTGAAAGTAGCTCTCTAAAAAGACAACAAACCCTCTATCTCGAAAATTGCGCATCTTGCCACGGTAACAGTGGAGAAGGCATTACTGCGTCAGAAACTGGACTCCGTAAAGATACTCCAAATCTCAGAAAACGACTTGCCTCCCACTCAGACGGGGATTTTTTCTGGAAGATCAGTACAGGCAAGGGTGACATGCCATCTTTTACCGGAGACCTTGAAGATGAAGAAATCTGGCAAATAATAAATTTTATCGGATGTCCAACAGAATAATCTGACAGCCCCGTTACTAGTCAGATTTCAATAGCTAAAACAACCGAAGGACCTATGAGAAAGAATTGGAAAAAGTATCTCGCCTTCATCACTATGCTTTCCGTTGTACCTATCATCCGAGAACTGTTTTTTGGTGTTATCTCTCATCATCACACACCGTTTGCCAGTACTGAGGATATTCTGCACACGGGTCTCGAAGTCCTATTCATGTTTCTCATGGCATGTATGTTTTTAGTCTTGAGTTATTTTCACAACCTGAAAACTAGTCGTGAAATACAACTGACCCAAACAGTTTCCATTGAAGCATTGGCCTGTCTTGCCGAATACAGGGATGCAGAAACTTCACAACACCTACAACGAATTCGAAAATTTGTTGAGATACTCACCAGAGCCATGCTCAACACCCCTCAGTTTAAAGATTATCTCCGACAAAGGAATAGTTATCTTTCTGATATCGCAAACGCTTCTGTCCTGCATGATATTGGTAAAATCGCGATTCCCGATGCAATATTACTTAAACCGGATTCCCTCACTCCTGAGGAGTACGAAGCTGTGAAACAGCAAACACTTATGGGATGCGAGACTCTTGGAGCGGCAAATAGATATTTTAAGGAGCGGATCGGTAACGAAGGATATTTGGCGCTCGCTGAATCCATCGCTCGTTCTCATCATGAAAAATGGGATGGCAGTGGGTATCCCGATGGTTTAAAGGGCGAAGAAATTCCTCTTGCTGCACGCATTACAGCCATCTGTGATGTTTATGATGCTGTGACTTCTGACAGGGTGTACAAAAAAGCATGGAGTCACGAAAAGGCGCTTGCCATGATCCAGGAAAGCAGAGGAGTCCACTTCGAC
The DNA here is from genome assembly GCF_900143695.1 of Desulfopila aestuarii DSM 18488. GTDB lineage: Bacteria > Desulfobacterota > Desulfobulbia > Desulfobulbales > Desulfocapsaceae > Desulfopila > Desulfopila aestuarii. Next base: position 471 of record NZ_FRFE01000033.1, on the reverse strand, counting down.
CCACATATTACCGACATTTTTCTAGCCAAATCTGAGGAAATCAGGGCAGTAAAAAATCATCTTACCTGGACTGCTTTGTCCATGTTCTCTTGTGCAGCTTGAAGTAGGTAGGCACAGACAATAATTTTCATGCCCCATCTGTCTGTGCCCCATTCATTACAGAAGACCAATGCTGTCTCATAAATTTACGAGTAAATACCAACAAATAAAGGCTCGGAGAGCTTCTTGTGTTATAATGAAATTGCGAAATGTCATTCAAATACAAGGAGATCCGAGCCATGGCTTATTGTAACACAATCCTCAATCAACTTGCCTCATTTTTCCCGAGACATGATTTTGAAAAACTGGCAACTCAGTACCATCAAGGCCAAAAGTTTCGCTCCTTCAATCGCTGGAGTCAGTTCATGGCCATGATGATTGCACAATTGACCGGAAGAAAGAGTCTGCGTGACCTGGTAGGCAATATAGCTG
>NZ_FRFE01000089.1 GCF_900143695.1 Desulfopila aestuarii DSM 18488 | reverse complement strand
TGGCGAGAGGGTTGAACCAGTAAAAGAAGGTGAGCTGAACAGGGTGGTCAATATCTAAGAATGATTCTTCAAACACCAGACTTGACTATAACTCCAGAAATCGGGCTCAGTGCAACAAAAATTGCAACTTTTTGTTAAGCCAACCTAACTGCAGATCGAGGACCGAACAATGGCTACAGTTATCCCACGCAATACCAGGTACGGCATACACTTTCTTTACCAGGCGAGGCTGAAGGGATCCCCTTCCATATCTCAGACCTCCCCCCTGGAGATTGGGGCAGAAAAGTTGGGAGAGGATGTGGAGCACGCCCTGCGCACTGTTTTGCCATTGCCTTGGGAAGAAATCCCTCTTGATGACAAGTCTATTAGGCCGCAACCTTTACACTATTCTCAATAGATAAAGGCACTGGAAAAAGACTGTTAAACCATCGTTTTCATTCAAAGCATTGCGACCTCAATTGGTTTCCCGCTACCTGCGCCATTCACCCCGCCAGTGCAATGGCCAGAACATTCGAAAGAAAAAGCGAAACAAGATGTCACTTATGCCGGCGGGGGCTTTAATATTACCTGTGTGGATTACCACCCAATATATGTCGGCATATGTTCACATTGTAATAATGGAAGAGAATATCCGGCCGTCGGCAGGCCAGATAGACAAAATCTTTACGTGCTTCCACTGACCGAGCGGCAGATCACCGAAGTGTTTGGCCCTCCAACCCAAATTTTCAAAGTCGGTGAGGTGCGATACTGACCGATTATTCGCTTCAATCTCTTCTCGGATATCTTCCGACTGCAATCCCAACGACGAACCACCTTCTTCATTTCGTGAAGGGTGGATACTTTTTATCCAGCACCTTTCTTTCGCTGGGTATTTTTTACCCACCTGGCCCCCTTGTTTCTTCTTGCCTTTCCTGCAGCAAAAATTGCTTAGGTCGCAATATTGTGCCGTTACAGAATTCCACAACGACATGAGATCATGGCATGCAGATTGCTCAAGTATTATTATTCATTGAAAATCATCTAACCCATCACAAAAGGAGAGCAGTATGTGGGGACAACACTCTAGCAACTGGGGTTCCAATTTTTGTAATTTTGGCTCTTTATTTGGACACGGGCCATTTTTCATCGGATGGCTATTTCCACTACTCTTTTGGGGCATAATCCTTTTCGTACTTTTTTCCATCGTCAAATCCTTATTTACTGGCAACAGAAGATCACAAAATGATAGCGCGCTTGAAACATTGAGAAACAGATTCGCCTCCGGTGAAATTAGTGAGAGCGAGTTTATGGCTCAAAAGACAGTTCTCAGCAGAAAATGATACACCATTTTCAAGCAATGGAACTCGCTATACCAGCTCACTAAACGAGACCTGCCCGAGACTTCCCCAACCCTCATCACTCTCCAGCGTCACCAATTGGCAAGGTCCTAACCGTTCACCATGGCCTGGGTCTTACCATCATCACCCAATGACCGTCACCACACCATTCTCGATCAACGTCTTCAGCTCACAATCGAACTAAATCTTGATCCATATAATTGCCTTGTTCATCGCTGTCACGATCCACAGATCGATCAAACAGCAATGCGCATATCCGTGTTCATTGCGCTATGCACCAACCGCTATTAATTAGATTTAACAATATTTCTAAATCGCCCTTTGACATGATTAGTGGTAAAAAAACTGTCTATGCGATTACTCTTGCTTGGCATACTATTGGCGACCACCTTAACGGCTTGCGCCAATGTTTCACGGTTTCAGCGAGAATCCCTTGTGGCATTCGGGGAGCAACTCGATGGAGCCAGTGCGCCCCTCTACTACCTGATTCGCCTCGACCTAAAGAATTCCGCAAATGCCCGCACAACGAGCTTCTTCCTGAAGCTCTCACCAGACAGCCCGGCGATTGCATTCGAAGAGCTGCGACCCGAATTGGTGGCCCGCTACCTGCCGCCATTCACTCCGCCAAAGGAATGGCCGGAATTTCTGAAGGAAAAAGCGAAAAAGGATGTCGCGTATGCAGGCGGGGGCTTTCATATAATCTTTGAGAATGACCGACTAATGTATGTCGGCATATGCTCTCACTGTAATAATAGCCGAGAATATCCGGCCATCGGCACACCAGACGGCCAACACATCTACGTACTGCCACTGACGGAACAGCAGATCAGTGAAGTGTTCGGCTCTCCAGACCGGGTTTATAAGGTCAGTGAGGTTCGATACTGAGCGACTCTTCGCTTCAATTGTTTCCTACATCATCATTTGGAAAATTTGAAATGGCTGGAAAAGATAAAAAATCTGTTCATAGCTTTTCTGGGAAAGGTATATTCCCCCCCAAATAGAGGGCGTTCAAAATTTTGTGTCAGTTAACAAGAGCTGATATATACAGCTGACAAAGGAGACTGACATGACAGAAGATCAACCAGAATTCGA
>NZ_FRFE01000006.1 GCF_900143695.1 Desulfopila aestuarii DSM 18488 | reverse complement strand
AGTGGACAATGCCTATTCAGAACTGGTCGCTGTCTGTTTCTCAGCTGGCGATTTTTTTCGAAGGGCGGCTGGATCAAGAATTAGGGCTTTGAAATAGAGGCAAATAAGGCTAAAGCTATGGATATCAAAATCCGCTCCAACAAAAGTCAGCACTTCCGACGAGCATGTTTAAGGTGCCCATTCTCAGCGCTGACTTTTACCTCCGCTTGCTGAAGGGGTGATGGCGGGCCACAACGGAAGATGACACAGAATTCTGAACACACCCAAATTGCATGAAATCTCTATCGTATTTTGTCTGTACGACCGATAATTTGAACTTGATACTGCTGTTTAACTTCTGTTTCGAAGACTGTCAGCACCATAAATACACCTTCGCCAGCTTGTCCAAACACTAAGAGCAGAGCATTGTCATCAAACTCACCAACCACTTTCGGATGAATCCTCATTTTATCCAACCATTGGTCAAGCATCCCTCGTAAAGAACTCATCCGCATCATGGTGTATACTCCAAGTGTTAGAAAATACAGTTCATATAACCTCAACCACAGGAGGTGCACCATGAACGTTTCCTAAGCGGTCGATTTCCATTTGCAGTACCACAGAGCCAACTCGAAAAAAATGCCATCAAGTCGTGTAAGTGTTAATCCTTAATCTTTTCACTCCAAGATTTAGCCAGTGTGATCTCGCCAGCATTTCTCAGGAAGAGGTTTTGAATTATTTTTTTCTCTGCAGAATAATAATAGGCAGGCCACGAAACGGAATTGGTACTTGGTTTTGAAATCCTTCTATAATAAGCTCTAATCTTGGAGGTTATGTTCATCCTTAGGAAATCGTATCGTGTATCTCGTACCATTTTCTTTGGAGATATCTATTGTCCCTTTCAGCTGCTGTTTTATAAGGCTGCTGTTGATTTGCATACCTAGTGATTTTGATAAGACAGGATTGAAATTATCTGGGATACCTATCCCATTGTCGCCAATTAACAACTCTATAAATTTACAATCAAATTCTCGCATGGCGATCTTGATTTTTCCTTTCATGTTATTGGGGAAGGCATGCTTTAGTGCATTTGTTATGATTTCATTAATAACCAATCCTAATGGTATTGCAACATCAATAGATAGAGTTCGGTAATTGCAATCTATCTCCACTTCAATTCGGTCATTACTTGTTACACTGCTTACCAATGTCTTTGTCATGTTTCGCAAATATTTTCCAAAGTCCAAATTGCGTAAGTTTGAAGACTGATAAAGCTGTTCGTGTACTAACGCCATAGCGCGAATTTTATTTTCGGTATCCACTGCTAATTGGCGAAAATTTGAATCTTCGACGGTCATGGCACGAAGGTTCAGCATGGAGATGATTACCAGCATGTTGTTTTTTGTTCGGTGATAAACTTCTTTTAGCAAAATGCTATTACAATCGTTAGTTAGCTCTAGCTCATCCCTATCTTTTATCGCTTGAACTAAAAGATCTTCGTTTCGTTTTTTCTCCTGTAGATACTGACTGAAAACGAAATGAATCATCATTCCATTGAAAACTATACATATAAGTAATGAAATGCACACATCCCAAAAATGTTGCTTTTCATTTGAATAACCAACGAGGAGAGAAGGGAAATAGTGCTCAATTGCCATGAGTCCAACGAGGGTGGCAACGATTGCAACCATGAAAGGGATAAAATGCTTATTCATAAGCATCACCCCAATGGTTACTAGAAGGAAAAAGAAAAATGCTCCAGCTCCTCCGGTTCCTGCATTCGTCAACCAACTGACAATCATGATCGCGAATAGGAAAACAACAATTTTAGAGACTATTGCTCGGTAGTTTCCGGTCTGATATGAGTAGTAGTAAGAAGTGGCACCAACAAAACCACCTAATATTGAGCAGGTAGTCAGTGACGGTTGGTTCTCAAGCAGAATATTATAAAATGAGGAAATAAAACCGAATAGAAACGTAAGAATCATTAAAGAATTGAATATTCTTTCTTCGAGTTCTTTGTCTTTAGGATCTCCTATCAGCTTATTTATTAAGAGGCGAGAGTTTATTTTCATAGAGGCCAGTTTTAAATGGAGATACATTATACGATGCCGTAAAGGGTCGCTGTCGGTGTTGAGTGACATGTTAACTCTCGCTCTGCTCCATGGGGGCACGCGAGGTTTAGCAACTGATTATTCAGAAACAGTGAAACTCCGACCTCGTAATGTTATACAAAGAGAATGCCTGTTAGACAAGAGGTGCGATTCAAGGATAGAATCGATCAATCACTCATTGAAGATGCATGTTGCCAACCTCAAGTGCTGGAAGAATTGGCTTGGTTAGGATTTTTATGATGCTCCTTGGATAGATAAGGGCGAGAGAGGGGGCTTGCTCATGCACTATGCTGATCTAGCTGTCGTTGTGAGGGAAAAGCTATGTTTTTTCATAATTCGATACTTCGATCAGGTTTCCGTCTGGGTCGGGAAAATAAACTGCTGAATATGAAACAGGCATCGTTTTAAGAACATTTCTGATCGCTTCACCGTTGTAACAGTGCTGAAAACTTCTCCTAATCTGTGTTTTATCATGTAATTGGTGACTCGAATGTCCCTACGATTTCAACATGCCTTCAAGGTTGCCCTGGCGATGGTGATTACCTATGGCATTGCCATGGGTATGAATTGGGATAAACCCTTTTGGGCTGGTATGTCTGTCGCATTCTGCAGTATGGCCACTGCAGGAGATTCTGTTCGTAAAGGTGTGTTACGGGTGGTCGGCACCTTTTTCTCGGGTATTGTCACCATCGTTATGATTGCGATGTTTGGTCAGGATCGCTGGGCTTTTTTAGGCGTCATGACGATGTTTCTCGCGCTCTGCACCTATCGTCACAGCGGCGGTTCCCGCTATGCTGACATATGGTTCAATACCGGATTTAATCTGCCGCTGCTTGCCATGCTTGGAGAAGGATTGGCATTGAATTCGTTTGAGATGATCGAGCTTCGCGTCCTGGAAACGGGACTGGGCATGGTTGTGTATAGTCTGGTTGCAGTCCTGTTGTGGCCAAGGCGTGGCGGTGAAGATTTCGAAAACAACGTGCGTTCAGTGTTAAATGCGCAGCATGACTTTCTTGTGGCATCATTCACACGGGCAACAGCTGCACAGGAGCAACCCCTGAGAGTGCAACTCGCTGCAATCCAAACTAAGCTCGGATCACAGCTTGAAGGAGTGATCTATGACAACGATCAAATCATGGAGGCGCGCTACGCTTGGCGGCGCATCATCGGGCAGATGGCTACCTTGACCGAAGCCCTCGACCGCGGGCAGCAAACACTGAGAGACCTGCAAGGGGCAAACCTGCAGAGTCTGTTTATCGATCTTGCCAGTATTCGTGTCGAATTGAAAGACCGCTATGCCGGCATGAGTGCCTTACTTGCTGGAACGTCGGAAGGACATCGTCCAGCGAGCATTGATCTTGGTATCGACATGGATGAGGTGGCAAAGTTGACCCATCTGCAGCGCGCTGCCCTGATGCTATTCAGGGACCAGCTGTTGGAGATCGATAAACAATCTGCCGCAATTGTCAGCACATTGTACGAAATACATACCGGGTCTCAGGCACAGCCCGCTGCGCATCAACAGGATGGGAAGTCAGCTGTTATACTCGATCCTGATAGATTTGCCGCAGCGGTCCGTCAGACCACTGTTCTGTGGATGCTCATCTTGCTGGTGATCTATATACCATCTTTTCCCAACCCGGTGGGAACCCTGGTGATGGCCAATGCTTTTGCGATGGTCCTGGGCGCGGCTCCCTTCGTGCCCGCACGTGTGCTGTTCTGGCCCATGGTGCTTGGAGCGCTGTTCGCCGGGGCAGTCTATATGTTCGTCATGCCGCATCTTTCAGGATTTGGCGAACTTGGTACCATGCTTTTTGTCACGACTTTCCTTATCGGGTATGTTTTTCATCAACCCAAAGCCGTAGTTGCCAAGAGCATTGGGATCCTGGCGCTGATCATCATCATTGGTGCAGAAAACCAACAGCACTATAGTTTCCTCTATTTCGCAAACTGGATGTTCGCATTGCCAGTCTTTGTCCTGATACTTATGGCAGCCTGGCGATTCCCCATCTCTTTTCGTGCTGAGGATCGTTTTCCTGTGCTCCTGAAACGTTTCCTTTGCAGTGCTGAATATTTACTGTCAACTAACATCCGCCTCGGATCCCCCTGGCTGAAGTGGTTACGTGCATTCCATTCGCACGAGATCACTGTCTTGCCTCAGCGATTGCGAGTATGGAAAGATTTCCTGCCGAAATCAGTTCTCGGCGATACCACAAAACCCCAACTCGAGTCGATGATAAACGAGATGCTTAAGCTAAGCGATTTGATCCGAACCCTGGAGAAAATACAACCAGCAGAATTTTCAGAAGCTCAATATAAGGTGTTCGCGGATATTCAGAGCTGGCATGAAAAGGTTCACCATGTTTTCTCCCACCTTTCCGAGATGCCTTTTCGATTGAACGAACAGGATGTGGAACGTTTCGAATCTTCATTAAAAAGAATTGAGCAGCACGCAGAAAATGCGGTCGATCAAATAGATGATTCTGCTATTTCCCCTGAGGAGCGAAAGCATATTTACCAGTTACTTGGTGCGTACCGTGGAGTTTCCCGCGCTTTAGTTGAACTGACGCGACGTATTGCTCCAATCGATTGGGGGTGCTTGAGTGAAGTACGTTTCTGAGAGATCAAGCAGGTCGCTGAGCATAAATGAATCAACAGGAGGGAAAGGATGTTGATGTTGTGCACAACTCAAGCAGACATTTCTGTTTGTCCAGATATTATACGCCAGGTATACAAAATGTTTATGAACAGCCAACAGTTCTACGAGAAATTAGAGGAATAACCCATGAATTTTGTTCCAAGTGAGTTCGCGATTGCAGAAGTGTACCTTCCCCCAATGCTGGTCTCCGCAGCATTTGGCCTGGTGGCTACGCTAATCACTACACGACTGTTGAATCGATATCGTTTATCTCGTTATTTTGTTAATCCTTCTCTGGTATTTGTTTCCATATTGGTCCTATATACCGTTATAATTGCCACAGTGGTCGTAGGAGGCTAACCCTTGAAAATTGATCGCAGACATTTGATTACAACAGGCATAGTACTGGCGGCGCTCTCTGTGGCTTGTCTCAAATATTGGGACTATGTGGTTAACCCGTGGACCCGTGACGGACAGATAACAGCCGATATCATCAAAGTTACCCCAAGAGTCACTGGCCCGATTGTGGAGTTGCCTATTCGGGATAACCAGGCTGTCCGCGCCGGAGATCTCCTGTTTCGCATCGATCCACGCACTTTCGAAGCAGAGCGTGCACGAGCAAAGGCTGTCCTTGATGAAACAGGTGATAGTGTTGTCGCTCTTGAGAAACAGGTAGAAGCAGCACAAGCAGCCGTTGATGTTTCAAAAGACAACATTGAGCGGGCTCAAAGTCAGCTCGCTGCCTATGATGCAACGATAATTCGAAACATGGCTGAATTGAAGAGGCAACAGGAACTCCTGCCCCAGAAAGCTACCTCTCGCCGCGCGGTTGAGAGTGCGCAGGCCAATTACGATGTTTCATTGCAACAAAAGCGAAGCGCTGAAGCTCAGTTGCGTCAGGCTAAAGGGTCATTGGCTGAGGCTGAGGCGAGTCTCGCGGAGGCCGAAGCAAAACTGGGTAAAATAGGGGAGGACAATTCTCAGGTTCGAGTTGCCCTTGCCGCCTTGCGACAGGCCGAGTTGAATCTTGAATTTACAGAAGTGTATGCTCCGGCAGACGGCTATATAACCAACCTGACACTGCGTCTTGGCACCCAGGCAGTAGCAAACCAGCCGGCGTTGGCCCTTGTCGATATCAGCACGTTCCGAGTGCAAGCTTTTTTCAGGGAAAACAATATCGCAAACATTGATCCCGGAGACCAGGCGGTGGTTACCCTAATGACCTATCCCGACAAGCCGCTCAAAGGCCAGGTTGATAGTTTGGGCTGGGGTATTGCCAGAAGTGACGGAACCACTGGCACTGATCTCTTGCCCAACGTCAGCCCGACGTTCGACTGGATACGCCTCGCTCAAAGGATTCCTATTCGAATACATCTGACCGAAATACCAGAAGACGTGAAGTTGCGGGTGGGCACAACATGTTCTGTGATGGTAAAAACGAATACAGCCGGCACATCAGATTCCGCTCCTGCCGTTCCTGCACCATCCTTACTGCAGTAATGGACACGTGTAGCCTATCTCTTCCTTGGACTGGGAGCATATAATCATGAAGGTATATTTTGGCTTAAGTGCCCTGGATAAGGGGATAGCCGATAGCAGAGGGGAGAGGAAATGAAACTGTTCATCTTGCGATTTTTCTGCATATTGCCAGCATGTATGCTGGCAGGATGTTTTCAGGTCGGTCCTGTATATAAGACACCCGTTGTCAAGACCGAAAATATTTGGCTTGCTGAATCGGACTCTACCATCACGGCAAAAAGCATTGTTGATCCTCGTTGGTGGGCATCATCATTTAAAGACCCGCAACTCGATCATCTCATTGATCTTGCTTTAGGGCAGAACCTGAGTCTTCTTTCCGCGGGGCTTCGGGTATTGCAGGCCCAGCAGCAGCTCGCTATTGCCATCGGCAATCAGTATCCCCAGCAGCAACAGCTTTCCGGTTCTTCCTCGCGCCAGAAAGCCAACGCAATCACTTTTAACAATTACAGCCTTGGTTTCAATGTAGGATGGGAGGCCGATTTGTGGGGTCGATTTCGCTATCAGGTCGAATCTGCTGCCGCCGGTCTTGATGGGAGTGTTGCGGCTTATGATGGCGTGCTGATCTCTCTGGTTGCTCAGGTCGCCCAGAATTATGTTTTAATGCGGACATATCAACAGAGGCTTGCTGTGGCCAGGGAGAATATCCTGCTGCAGGAGAAGAGTCTGCAGATAGCCAAAGCAAAGTTGCAGGCTGGCGAAGTAAGCGAGCTGGATGTTGATCAGGCTGAAAGTCTGTTACATAATACTCGCGCCTCTGTGCCTTCCTACGAGGCAAGTATACAGCAGCTCAAAAATGGTATGGCCATACTCCTGGGGACTACTCCGGCCAAATTCAATGACCTGATAATGAACAAAGAGCCGATTCCCAGGACTTCTGTTACTGTTGCGGTAGGAATGCCCCAGGACCTTATCCGGCGTAGGCCTGACGTTCGCCTGGCCGAGCGGCAGCTTGCTGCCCAAAGTGCCAACATCGGTTTTGCTATTACCGACCTTTATCCACACCTTACCATTGGCGGAGCCATAGGCACCAGCAGCGTCAAGAGCAGTGATCTTTTCACAAATGATACCAAGACCTGGAGTTTATTTGGCATGTTTGAATGGAACATTTTCAACTACGGCAGACTCAAAAGCAACGTGCGGCTGCAGGATGCAGTGTTCCAGCAGTTGTTGGTCGATTATCTCAACAACATACTGGTTGCTCAGGGTGAAGTCGAGGATGCGATTGTCGGATATGTGAAGTCCCATGAGCAATTGGCAATTTACGAACAAGCCGCGGCGGCCTCGCAAAGGGCGGTTCGAATCTCGTCCATCCAGTACCAGGAAGGGTCTATCCCGTTCAATACTCTTATTACTACTCTTCAGAGTAATCTCCAGCAGCAGGATCTGCTTGTAGCAAGTGAGGGCCAAGCCGCTGTCAATCTTGTCAGCGTCTATAAGGCACTTGGCGGTGGATGGGAAATACGCAAGAATCAGGACCCTGTTAACCTGTTACCTGTAGAAATGAAGAAAGCAATGATAGAAAGGACTGAAGCCTGGAAGGGCGTGTTGGTTGAATAGCAGAAAAAAGAAAAAGGACAAATGCCATGCTGCTCACAATTGTCGTCGCCACTTTCATGATTTTCATTACTACAGCCATCCATGCGGCTGCAATGACAGCCTCCATACGTTTGGCGCAACCACCACGACATCACGGAAGGCTACTCAAATGGCATGAGACCAATGTGTTTCGGGTCAGCAGTATTGTGGTGTTCATGTTTTTTGTATCACTTATTGAGTCGCTGATCTGGGCGGCGCCTTATGTTCTTTTTGGTGTTATTAAGACTTTTGAGCAAGCGGCATATTTTTCCATGGTCACCTATACGACACTTGGGTACGGTGATATCGTCGTTTCGGCGGAGTATTGGCGTTTGCTGGCATCTTTTGAAGCTGCCAACGGCATAATCATGTTTGGTTGGACAACGGCTATCGTCATGGCAAACATCCGCCATGTCTATTTTGGCGATACTAGCTTTGATCAAAAAACGAAAAGAAAGTCCGGTGAATAGTTTGGTGGTTAAGCAAAAAAAGTCACTTTTCTTATGCACCCTTTCTCAACTCGATTGTTTTTTTAGCATGGCCTATCAAACGTATCAAGAGGCTAGGTTTTCGGCACGGCTACCTTGGTGTTATGTTGTTAGGAATCCTGTGCGATACCATAACAGTATCGAGAAGTGCTGTGTCGAGGTTTCCATTGGCAATAAGAATGCATTGGCAAGTCGTACGGGTTGAGACTATTTTTGATGCTTTCCAGAGAGATCTGATTGAGATCTGGCAATTATAAGATATTGCAAAAGATGAACTGAGTGGGTAGGTGTTAAACATAGTCTGACATATCATTCACGCCTCTATCTTTTCGCTGAGAGGAGCATGAAGGGAGACTCTGGTTTCCACTGCCACATTTGTAAATAAAAGATTGCCGCCGATGATATTTGCAAAACAGCACACCTATGGATCTGTAAAAGGCTTTGAGGTAGGTATTGCACCTATGGGAAAGCCAATAAAGTCAGTTTATCTTTATCATATAGATTCCATATTGATAGACACCGGTCCCCACCATCTCCGCAAAAAAGTCAGTTCGATGATCAGCGTTAACAATGTCACTTCAATCCTGCTGACACACCATCATGAAGACCATAGCGGCAATGCCGGTTTCTTGAAAAATCGATGCAGTGCACCGGTATACCTGCATCCGTATGGGGTATCAAAGTTATCAAAAGGATTCAAAATCCTTCCTTACCAGCACATCCTGTTTGGCAAGGCTCCCATGTTTCAAGGGGAAATCTGTCCCGAAATAATTGCAGCTGAGAATATCACACTCAAGGCCGTGCATACCCCGGGGCATAGTAAAGATCATACTGTTTACTATGCTGAGAAAGAGGGTTGGCTCTTTTCCGGAGACCTCTACGTCGGCGAAAAAATACAATTTTTCAGGATTGATGAAAGAATTGATCAGCAGATAGACTCTTTAACAAGAATTGCAGAATTGGATTTTGACATACTTTTCTGTTCGCATCGCCCCTGTCTGAAAGACGGTAGGACCCGCATTAAACGAAAACTCGATTATTTAATAAGCTTTAACCAGCAGGTCATCGAGCTACATAAAAAGGGAATGGAAGAGAAGGAGATTACAACACGACTGCGGGTAAAAAATGATCTTCCGGTCAAGCTCTTCACTATGGGTAATGCTTGTTTTTCCCACATGGTCAGATCTTCACTCAACGCCCTTTGAAAATACAAGATTTGATGATTGCTGCTATCGATATGATATAGGCACATAAACTATCCGTTCAGGTTTTTCCTGAGTCATTAAGGATCTTCTAACAGCCTATCTGAAACATGGTGTATAGTGCATGTAAGCAATTTTTGACAATAACCGCAAAGGCAGGAGTGTTCTTCGCAACTCGAGATGCCTCAATATGTGATAGCGTGCCGATCTAAGGAGAGCATTATGAAAAAAATTCTTTTAGGCAAACAGGGGTTACAGGTTCCGGCCATTGGGCTTGGCTGTATGGGAATGTCGGATTTTTACGGCAGCAGTGACCGGGTGAATAATCTCAAGGTTCTGGAAAAAGCACTAGAGATTGGTTGCAATTTCTGGGACACGGCGGACATGTACGGACCGTTCACAAATGAACGTCTGCTGGCAGAAGCCTTTCAGGGAAAACGGGAGAAAATTATTCTGGCCACCAAATTTGGTGTGATGCGCAGCGAAGCAGGCGAATGGTTGGGTATCAACGGTCGCCCAGAGTATGTGAAATCCTGTTGTGATGCATCCTTGCAACGTATGGGTACAGACTATATCGATCTGTATTACCAACACAGGGTGGATCCTGATGTGCCGATTGCTGAAACTGTTGGGGCAATGGCAGGACTTGTTCAGGAAGGTAAGGTCAAATACATTGGCCTATCAGAAGCCACTCCCGAACAGATTCGCAGTGCGCATCAGGTGCATCCCATAACTTCCTTGCAGACCGAATATTCACTTTGGAGTCGCGATGTAGAACAAGAAATTCTACCCACTATTCGTGAGTTGGGTATTGGGTTTGTGGCATACAGCCCCATGGGCCGAGGTTTCCTCAGTGGCGAAATCCAGGCGCAGGCGGACCTGCAGGAAGGGGACTGGCGCCGAGAGAATCCACGTTTTCAACCAGAGGCCATCGAGCACAACAAAAAATTGTTGGCAACTTTGAGCAAGCATGCCGCAGATCTTAAAATCAGTAACGCTCAATTGGCCCTTGCCTGGCTTCTGGCACAGGGAGATGATATCGCGTTGATTCCTGGAACCCGCCATGAAAAGTATCTGCTGCAGAATTGGCAAGCAATGGAAATCGCGTTAACGGATAGGGTGATTGCTGACTTGGCTGATCAGGCAAGCAAATTCGAAGTTGAAGGAACCCGCTACTAAAAAGCTTTAACTGTTGTTTCTAGGAAACCTTTTACCAATATCGAAGGACAGGCATGGCATGCACCATGGATGATACGCGCGATGATGTTCTTTCTTCAGCTGATGCCGATAGAGCCGGCGCTGGGCGGGGTAAAACGGCCTCCCAGGGTATAGCGGGATCCAGGGTAGTAGAAGGTTGAGCAGGTGGCGATTACTTCCCCGACCCAGGTCTTGCGATGAAGGGCCAGACAGGGTTCAGCGCTATTTATTTCAAGCAGATCCCTTACCCACGGTTCGGCAATTAGCGCCTCGATGACATGCTCCACTGAAGTAATGGGGGCAAGGCTTAGCAGGTATTCGTTGGGGGTGATTGTGGTGAAATCCTGCTTCAGGTAATCGGGTGCAATTTTCGGGTTGATAAAGCGGCTGGAGAGCTGGATGGGCACGCCATTATCTTTGTGAACGATCACCGAATGGTAAACTGTGGAATAGGGTGCGAGAGACATGGCCCGGGCCAGGTCGGGCCGGGCCTTTTCCTCCTGCAGCGAATGTATTTCGCAGGAATATTTACCGCCGCGCTCTCGTATCTCCTGGGCAATGGAGTGGATTTCCAGCAGTGCCGATTGCGGTTTCTGCTCCGCAACAAAGGTGCCGCTCCCCTGCATACGGGTTAAGCGACCCTCGGCGGTGAGTTCCCTCAGCGCCCTGTTGACGGTCATCCGTGAAACGCCGGTAGCGGCGACCAGCTCCGCTTCCGAGTCGATTTTCATCCCAGGCTGCCAGGCGCCGGAATTGATCCGGTCGATGATGTAGTCTTTCACCTGCTGGTAGCGAGGGATGTCGTCAGTGGAGATGTTGATTGCGCGGCGTGTCTTCATAGTGTTGTCTGGGTTAGAAGCTGGGCAGCAGTGAAGGATCGAGCAGTGTGTTTAATTCTCCTTTTCTGATCAGAGTATAGATCTGCTTGATGTCCGGTGCGAAATACCTGTCCTGATCGTAAAATGGAACTCTGGCCCGCACCATACTTTTGGCTGATTCCAGCAGTTCGGAGCTTTTGAGAGGTGCCCGGAAATCTAACCCCTGGCAGGCGGCTAGCAGCTCAATCGCCAGAATGTTGGCGGTGTTTTCTGCCATGTCGCCAAGTCTTCTTGCGGCAAAAGTGGCCATCGACACATGGTCCTCCTGGTTGGCGGAGGTTGGCAGGCTGTCGACAGAGGCAGGATGGGCAAGTGATTTATTCTCGCTGGCAAGGGCCGCCGAGGTTACTTGGGCGATCATGAAACCGGAGTTGAGTCCGCCTTTTTCCACAAGAAAGGGTGGCAGTTTGCTCATATGGGTATCGATCAACAGGGCCATGCGTCGCTCTGATAGGGATCCGATCTCGGCAATAGCCAGGGCCAGGTTGTCAGCGGCCATGGCCACCGGCTCGGCGTGGAAGTTGCCGCCCGAGATGATATCTTCCTGTTCTGCAAAAACCAGCGGATTGTCCGTAACACCATTAGCTTCGGTAAGGAGGGTTTCAGCCGCATTCCTGATCTGGGTGAGGCAAGCCCCCATTACCTGAGGCTGGCAACGAAGCGAGTAGGGGTCTTGCACCGCCTCGCAATCTTTGTGGGAAATCTCTATCTCGCTGTGTTCAAGCAGCTTGCGGTAAGCGGCAGCCACATCAATTTGGCTTTTGTGGCCGCGTACTTCATGAATAAGCGGGTCGAAAGGACGGCGGCTACCAAGTGCGGCTTCAACGCTGAGGCTGCCAGTGACCATGCCGGCGGCAAACAGGTTTTCGGCAGCGAAGAAACCTTTTAACGCCAAGGCGGTAGAGGCCTGGGTGCCGTTTAAGAGAGCCAACCCTTCTTTGGGCCCGAGCGTCACTGGTTTCAGTCCGGCGATGGTTAAGCCTTCGCGGCCGTTTATTCGCCGTCCATCATAAATTACCTCACCTTCTCCAAGCAAAACCGTACTCATGTGTGCCAGCGGAGCTAAATCGCCTGAAGCGCCTACTGAACCCTTCACCGGAATGCAGGGATACACTTTGGCGTTGACCAGTTTCATCAACGCATCGATAACTTCAAAACGGATTCCAGAAAAGCCGCGAGCGAGGCTGTTGATTTTCAATACCATCAGCAAGCGAACGGTCGCCTCGTCCATGAATGAACCCACCCCGGCGGCATGGGAGAGGACAATGGAACGTTGGAGGTGCTCAAGCTCATCATGAGGGATGAGGGTGTGGGCAAGAAGGCCAAAGCCGGTGTTGATTCCATAGATAACCCTGCCGCTATCGACGAGTTTTTGAACCGTTGCCACAGATTTGTCAATGGCTTGCCGGCAATCGGCGGTGAGTTTGAGGTGGACGTGTTCCTCGGCAACTGTCCTAAGCTGGGAAAGGGTGAGTCTGCCCGGATCGATTTCTAGTATTTGCATGATTATCTGGCCCTCAAGGTATGAAAAAGTTTCGTTGGAGGTAAGTTTGTTGAGTCGTCAATCTGTATAGACCACATGTTGTAATGTATATACAATGGCTACGAAATGGCAAGCGGTTTTAGGAGGGCTTGTGCTGAAATGTTATATTTGGTGGCCACTGATGACTGATTTGGAAAATCTACTTGTATATACAAATCGAGCGTGATACCATGCAGGCACGAGTATGAAAAGCTGCCGACCTCAAGGGCGGTTTCGGGCAACCCAATTAAATAAACAGACATGTATAGAGGACTAGCCGATGCTGACAAATTCCAAAGTGGCCGAGGCCATGACGATAAGGCTCGATGACGAGTTGCCAAAACAACAGGATTTTCAATCAGGAATTCGCAGGGCTCCGGATCGTGGATTTCGTCTTTCACCAAGCCAGACTAGGGTGGCTCTGCAGAATGCGCTCCGGTATATCCCGGAAAAATACCATGCTGAGTTGATCCCCGAATTTTTAGAAGAGTTGCGTACCAGAGGTCGGATCTACGGTTATCGTTTCAGACCGGAAGGTCGGATTTACGCGAAAGCTATCGAGGAGTATCAGGGGAACTGTCTGGCCGGTAAGACCTTTCAGCTGATGATGGATAACAACCTCGACTTTGAGGTCGCGCTCTATCCCTACGAACTGGTGACCTATGGTGAAACTGGCTCAGTCTGTCAAAACTGGATGCAGTACCGATTGATCCAGAAATATCTGCGGGCGATGACAGAAGAACAGACCCTTGTAATGCAGTCCGGCCATCCGCTCGGGTTATTCAAATCGAGCCCTGATCAGCCGCGGGTGATTATTACCAACGGTCTGATGGTCGGTCTTTACGACAACCCTACCGACTGGGAGATTGCCGCCCAGATGGGAGTCTCGTCCTATGGACAGATGACCGCCGGAGGCTGGATGTATATCGGTCCCCAGGGCATTGTGCACGGCACCTACAATACTCTTCTCAATGCCGGTCGAAAAATGTGCGGTGTACCAGCTGATGGCGACCTGCGTGGCCTGCTCTTTGTCTCTTCGGGCTTGGGTGGCATGAGTGGCGCTCAACCCAAGGCAGCAAAAATAGCCGGTGCGGTTTCTATTACCGCTGAAGTTGATCTCTCCAGGATTACCACCCGTCATGATCAGGGTTGGGTTGATGTGGTTGAGAGTGATCTGGCCAAGGTGCTTGAGCTGGCGAGCAGGGCAGCAGCCCAAAAAGAAAACCTCTCTATCGCCTATCACGGTAATGTGGTCGATCTGCTCGAGTATATGGCCGATAAAAAATACAAGGTTGATCTACTCTCAGACCAGACCTCCTGTCATGTCGTTTACGATGGCGGTTACTGTCCAGTTGGCTTGACTTTTGACGAGCGCACCGAGCTCCTTGCTACTGATCGAGATACATTCAAGGAACTGACCGATGCAAGCTTAAGGCGCCATATCGCAGCGGTACAGAGACTGAGCGACCAGGGTGCCTATTTCTTTGACTATGGCAACGCTTTCCTGAAAGCTGTCTATGATGCAGGCGTCAAAGAGGTTGCAAAGAACGGCATAGATGAGAAAGACGGTTTTATCTTCCCTTCCTATTTTGAAGATATCATGGGGCCGATCTTTGATTACGGCTATGGGCCATTCCGCTGGGTCTGTTTGAGTGGTGATCCGGCTGATCTGGCCAAAACGGATGCTGCGGCCATGTCTTGTATCGATCCGGATCGCCGCCCAGAGGATCGCGACAACTATATCTGGATCCGCGATGCCGAGAAAAACAAACTGGTGGTTGGCAGTCAGGCACGTATTCTCTATTCAGATGCTGGCGGCCGGACAGCTATCGCCGTAAAGTTCAATGAGATGGTTCGAAAAGGAGAGGTTGGCCCGGTCATTCTTGGCCGCGATCATCACGATCCGGGTGGCACCGACTCACCGTTTCGCGAGACTGCAAATGTCAAGGACGGCAGCAACGTCTGCGCGGATATGGCCACCCACTGTTTTGCCGGTAATGCGGCAAGGGGCATGTCGCTGGTGGCTCTGCATAACGGCGGCGGCACAGGAATCGGCAAGGCGATCAATGGCGGCTTCGGTATGGTACTTGATGGCAGTACACGGGTTGATGAGATTCTCCGCTCTGCAATGTCATGGGATGTCATGGGCGGTGTGGCCAGACGCAACTGGAGTAGAAACCCCAACGCCATGGAAGTAGCGATGGCATATAATAGGGAAAACACTAATGGTGACCAGATAACCATTCCCTTTATGGTGGATGAGGCGAGTGTCGCGGGTGCGGTTGAGTCGCTGTTTGCTTCGCCTGTGAAAGGTTGAAGGGAGAAGAGGTGAGCCATGTATTATACCCTGTTTCGTAATGCTAACATTTTCAGCCCGATAGATCGGGGAATGCCTGCTGCCGGAAAGCATCAGGCTGAGCTTGCTCAATATCCTGGTGGCGCCTTGCTTGTCCATGAAGGGATGGTGGTGGCGGTCGGTGATGAAGCAAAAGTCGTGGCCCAGGTGCCAGCTGCTGCCACAGTGCAGGTGCGCGAGGTTGATGGTCGCTGCCTCATTCCCGGTTTTGTCGATCCCCATACCCATATGTGTTTTGCTGCTCGAAGAGAGGCCGAGTTTGTCGAGCGGTTGAAAGGCACCCCGTATCTCGAGATTCTTGCCAAAGGTGGAGGGATTCTTTCTTCGGTGAAGGCTGTGGCTGCGGCCAGTGAAAAGGCTCTCTATGAGGTGACCAGCACCCATGCGGCCTCAGCCCTGCGTTTTGGTACTACGACTCTTGAGATAAAAAGCGGCTATGGGCTTGATACCGAAAACGAGTTGAAGATGCTCGCTGCAATAGGCCGAGTTGCCAAAGAAAGTGTGCAGGATATAGTCGCCACTTTTCTGGGCGCCCATGCGATCCCCCCTGAATATGGTGATGATCCAGACGGTTTTATAGAGATGCTGGTACAAGAGATGCTACCGGCTGTTTGTGAGCAAGGCATTTCCAATTATTGCGATATATTTTGCGAGAAAGGCGTCTTTTCCATCGAACAGGGAAGAAGACTGCTGAGCGCGGCGAAAGCTCTGGGAATGAAGGTCAAGCTGCATGCCGATGAGGTCAATGACCTTGGAGGAGCTGGGTTGGCAGCGGAGTTGAACGCCTGTTCTGCTGATCATTTACTGGCGGCGGGTGATGACAATCTTCGGGCAATGGCAAAAGCCGGAGTGGTGGCTACGCTCTTGCCGGCAACAGCGTACAGTCTTCGGAAACCCTATGCCCGTGCCAGATTCATGATAGAAAACAACCTGCCGGTGGCCCTTGCCACCGACTGTAATCCCGGTTCCAGTTATACCGAATCAATGCCTTTTGTGATTGGCCTTGCCATCCTCAATATGCAGATGACCCCGGAAGAGGCACTTGTCGGAGCTACCCTCAATCCCGCTTACGCTATAGGTATGGAAAAAAAGGTGGGTAGTCTTGATGTCGGGAAACAGGCTGACTTTCTGGTTTTGGACGGTGAGTCACCGGCAATCCTGGCCTATCATGCCGGGGTATCGCCGGTGGTAGAGGTCTACAAGAAGGGCGAACAAGTCGTTTAATAGATGTTTTTATAAAATAATCTGATTACCCCGAAAGCTCAGTTACATGAAGTGAGGAGTGAGGAACGCCTGCATGAAATGATAATGCTCGTTCCAACAATATGAAAGTAGGAGAAATTCTGTTGAGTGATCACTTTCCGATATGTCACACCTCACACCTAACCTTATCAGACTGAGAATGAGGGGTGATTAAATAAAATAATGAGACCGGCCTGTGCCGGTAGTGAGATATGAAGAAAATCATCGAGTGTGTCCCCAATTTTTCAGAAGGCCGAAATCCAGAGGTGATCGAGGCTATTTCTGCGGCGATCAGCAGTGTCGCCGGCTGTACCCTGGTTGATGTGGACCCCGGTCGCTCCACTCACCGTACCGTCTATACCTTTGTCGGAGATCCGGAAAGTATTGTCGAAGGGGCGTTGGCTGCGGCAAGAGTTGCTAAAGCGACAATCGATATGCGAAAGCACAAAGGTGAGCATCCTCGCTTCGGTGCTATGGATGTCTGTCCTTTCGTGCCGGTTGCAAATGTCACCATGGATGAATGTGTGGAGGTGTCCAAGCGTTTTGCAGAACGTGCTTCAGCGGAACTGGGCATCCCATTCTATCTTTATGAAGAGTCGGCGGAGCATGAGTATCGTCGAAAACTTCCGGATCTGCGAGAAGGTGAGTATGAGGGGTTGGCAGAGCGACTGAAAGATCCTCGCTGGAAACCTGATTATGGCCCGGAAAATTTTGTGCCGGAGTGGGGAATTACCGCAACCGGCGCCCGCAAGTTCCTCATTGCTTACAATGTCAATATTATTGGGACATCCAACCAGGCACACCGTATTGCCCTCAATCTGCGAGAGGCTGGACGCAGCCCGGAAGAGCCTGGACGTCTGAAAGATGTAAAGGGCATGGGCTGGTACGTTGATGAGTATAATGTTGCCCAGGTGACGGTGAATCTCAATGACTTCCAGGTAACGCCGATCCACGTTTTGTTTGAAGAGGTCAAAAAGGAAGCCGCTGCGTTGCAGGTGGCGGTGGCCGGTTCCGAGATTGTCGGTGTCGTACCCCGTGAAGCAATACTGATGGCGGCCGAATATTATATCGAGAAGGAAAACCTCTTTATCTATGAAGAAGAACAGAAGATCCGTCTGGCGGTGGAGCGGCTCGGCCTCAACTCGGTAGCTCCATTTAAACCCAAAGAAAAGATTATCGAATATATCGTGGCCGGGGAGCGGGATGAACCACTGGCCAGTCTGACATTACGCGGTTTTATCGAAGAAGTGGCAGCCCGTACCTCTGCACCCGGTGGCGGCTCAGCTTCTGCTGCTATAGCTGCTATAGGTGCTGGTCTTGGGGCCATGGTGGCAAAACTCACCTGGGGTGTGCGAAAATTTGACGCAGTCCAGTCGCATATGAAAGAGGCCATTCCCGTGCTCCATGAGGTCAGTCAGCAGCTTATTCCCATGATCGATGCCGACACTTCCGCCTTCAATGAGTATATGGAAGGGTTACGGATGCCAAAGAGTACAGAGAAGGAGAGGGAAGCGCGAAAAGCCAAGATGCAGGCGGGTCTGAAAACTGCCATCCAGGTTCCGCTTACCACCATGCGGTTGGGCGATAAAGCATGGGATGCCCTCATAGTAGTTGCGCAATACGGTAATCCTGCTTCACGATCTGACAGCCAGGTTGGGGCAAAATCACTTGAGACCGGCATCTGGGGAGCGTATCAGAATGTGCTGATCAATCTTGAAGGAATAAAAGATTCCGCCTACAGGGATGAGATTTTATCAGAAGCGGATGTGTTGATGTCGCGAGCCAGGACCAAATGTGCAGAGGTTCTGAAGATCCTCGGCGAGTAGCAAGGGAAACGCGGGCGGCGCACATGTTTTTTGTCACCCGCGTTTGTTCAGCTTATCGCAGGATTAGGACGAGTAGTTTTGTAAACAATATCATACTGATCAATGCTACCGGATAGACGGTGGCATAAGCTGATGAGGCGTAGTGAGTTGTGGAGAGATCGTTGGTTGCGGCTAGGCCGGGGGTACTGGTCATTGCACCGGTGATGACTCCTATCATCCGCAAGAATGGCAGACCAAGCAGGTAGCGACAGATGATGACCGCGCCAATGAGGGGTATAAGTGTTACCGCCACTCCTGCGAAAAAGAGATCAAATCCCTGGCTTGCCAGGGTGGTGAGGATGGTTGCCCCGGTTTTGGTGCCGACTGTGGCCATAAAGAGAATCAGCCCAAGCTCCCGGATAAATGTGTTGGCTGTGCTGGGGATTTCCCAGATGATCGGCCCAGTTTTGTAGAGGTTGCTGAGAACGAGACCGGCTACCAGGACCCCGCCTGTGGTGCCGAGATAAAAAGTGCCACCAAAGGGAATAAAGAGTGGGATTTTGCCGACAAGAAAGCCAAGCAGCAGGCCTATGAAAATTGGCAAGAGGCTGATGCTGTACAACTCCTTGGTGTTGTTGCCGAAGATCTTGGTGATATTGGCCAGAGCCCGGGTGTCGCCTACGGCATGAACGGTATCGCCCATATGTAGACTGAGGTTTGGGGTGGCCGGCAGGTCGATGCCGTTGCGGGTGACGCGGGACAACTGAACATTGAACACTTCTCGGAAGTTCAGCTGTTTAAGACTCATCCCAACTATTTCGCGTTTCGACACGATGATGGATCTCTTTTCAAGGGCCCGGTCAAAGCTGATCTCGCTGTCGACGCGAATTCCCAAAAACATACTGATCTTTTCAAGATCAGGTTCCCGACCGACGATTCGTAAGTGATCGCCTTCCTGGAGTTCTGTTTCTCCTTTCACCAGTACCGGTTCCTCTGCTCCCTGGCGAAGAAGTCGGGTGATGACCACCGGGGCAATGGAACTGAGATGCAGTTCCATAACTTTTCTGCCAAAAATGTTGGGATTGGTCAGCTCAATGTGCGCGACGGCGAAAGGGATGCTAGTCTGGCTGATCTCTTCATTTAAGATATTTTCTTCTTTTTCAATTGATATTTTCAGTACTTTGGGAAGCAACTGGATGAAAAGTATAACTCCGGTGACACCAAAGAAATAGGTGAGTCCATACGCAGCCGGCGCATTTGGTCCGGCCATTTCAACGGCAACGGCCAGACCTGGAGTGCTGGTAAGTGCACCCGCGAAAAGTCCTGCGCCGATTCCGGCATCAAAACCATAGAACCATGAAGCAAGGAGTGCGGTCACAAAACCGATTGCAATAATAAGTACGGCACCGATGGTAAGCTTAAGTCCTCGGTCGCGCAGGGTATGGAGAAAACCGGGACCTGCCTGTAAGCCGATTGAATATATGAAAAGGACGAGGCCGAGCGTTTGAAAATCACTCGGCAGGGTGAGGCCAAAATGGCCAAAGAAGAGCGCAATGAAAATGATACCAGAAGAGCCAAGGGAGAAAGATTTAAAGCGCACTCTGCCAAGCAGCATGCCGAGCAGAGTGATAATGAGCAAAAGAAAAATATGATTGTGCAGCAGGTCCACAATGGTTTCCGACAGTAGAGGGGAGTGGTTAGATGTTGTACGTAGACAGGTATAGAACAGAGCAATGAGCTGAATGGGCGGTCCCAATGGACCATTCTTGACAGGTGAACAACATTAGTCCGCCTGTAGAGATGCTGCAATCTTTTTTTTAATAAAAAAGAGGTAGGTACAGGGAGAACAAAACAACGATATTGTTTTGTTATTACCTATTATTACAGGATAGGGCCGATTGTGGCTACAGCATTGTTGATAAGGTTGTGTTGCCAACTCCAGGTTTTTACCATTTCCTTCGTAACCTGGTGGGAACCATCTATGTATTGTTGCTGGCGGCCGCGAACATCTGCCGTCAGGCCGCTGTTGTGAACCAGGATGTTGTTTTCATAGTTGAGCTCAAAACTACGGCGATCCATATTGGCGGAGCCGATCAGGGTTACTTCCCCATCAAGGGTGAGGGTTTTGGCATGGAGCAATCCTCCTTCATATTCAAACAGTTGGACTCCGGCGTTAAGCAATTGGCTGTAGTAGCTTTTGCTTGCCGCGCCCACAATCCAGGAGTCATTTAGCGCCGGGACAATGAGGGTTGTGGCAATCCCTCGGCGGGCACAGGCGCAGAGCGCCGCCTGCATTGATTCATCTGGGACATAGTAAGGCGTTGAGATCACGAGTTCTTTTCTTGCCGCATACATCAACGACTCGAAAATCTCCGGCATTGCCGAATAGCGAACGGTGGGACCTGTGCCGATTACCTGGGCCGTTATGCCATCATCAAAATGAGGTGGCTGCTCGGTGAGCAGACAGGTTATGTCTTCATCCCGCTCATGCATCCAGTCGCTGGCAAAAAGATATTGATTCTGAAGGGCGATCGGTCCTTCGAAGCGGACCATGACATCAACCCAGGGGCCGTACTTTGCTTTGATGAGAAACTCAGGGTCGGCGCAATTCTGGCTGCCGCAATAGGTGATGCGATTGTCGATAATTACTATTTTTCGATGATTTCTTAGGTCGATACGGCCCTTCAATAGACCAAATGGTGGAGCGGCGATTGGCAGGGCGCAGGCAAGTCGGACCCCATTGTTCGACATGGCATGCCAGTGCGGTGAGTTGATCATGGAACGTGAGCCGAGACTGTCGGCCATGGCCCGGCAGATGACACCTCGCGAAGCGGCGCGCTGTAGAGCTTCGGCGATCTTGCGGCCGTTATTGTCAGGCAGCCAGATATAAAACATGAGATGGACCTGTTCAATGGCTGCATCAATGTCAGCCACCATGGCGTCGATGGTTGCATTTGAATCGCCAAGGAGCCGGGCACGGTTGCCGTTCACGGGAAGAAAACCGTTAACCGACCTGCCGGCCTCAAACAGATGCTGATAGTTATGGTCTTCTATCTGTTGCTGGTAGGTACTGTCTTTGCTGCCAGCCGTAGCAGGATTTGGCAGCCGGGAGAGTATTATTTGCATCCGTTCGATCCGGTGTCGTCCGACATTGGTTTCGCCGAGCAGGAGATATGTGATAATTCCAACAACAGGGAAGACCATAATGACGACAATCCAGGCTATGCGTGAAGCGGGCTCACGGTGGGGCCGCAAGAGGGCCCTGGCACAGAAGACGAGCTGCACAAGAATGTGGATTGTTCCAAATATGGTTCCCAAAGATAGACTCTCAAGCATTTGGCAAAATCTCCCTTGATCAGTGCGAATGAGATTGTATTAGCAGTTTTACTGCTGGACTCATATCAGCGGAGGGGGTTGAAATGAATTCCCGCACTCTTTCGCCGCCGCCAGTTGATCACAACCAAGCCTATGGCCACCATGGAAATAGAACCGACGAGGCTTGGGGTGAGCGCTTCCCCTAGAATCACTACACCCAGCATCACACCGGAGAGTGGCATCACAAAGACAAAGGCATGCAGGGTTGTGGCTCCGTATTTTTGCATGAGCCCGTTCCACATAACAAACCCGAACGAGGCGGTGACAATGGACTGGTAGAACATCCCGAGCAGAACCTCGGGCGAGAGATTGTACACCATCTGCGGGTCAAAGAGCATGCCGGCGAGGTAGAAAAGAGGAATAGATATCAGCATTGGGTAGAGGGTGATCTGCAATGGGGTGAAACCGGCGATGATCCGTTTCACAAATATGGCATTACAGCTCCAGATCAGCACTGCCGAGACCAGCAGCAGGTCGCCGGTGAGTGCATCTTGCGTCAGGCTCAGTGAGTCGCGAAAAAGGAGGACGATTCCCGAAAAGCCGAAAATGAGTCCAGTTACCTTGCGAGGATTGATACGATCGTCCGGTAGCAGGTAGTGGGCCATGACCATAACCAGAAATGGCATAATATTGCTGATCAATACCCCGTGCGATGCGGTGGTCATATTCTGACCGAAATAGAAGATTCCAATCTGCAGAAAGAAGAACAGGCCCAGAACCCCCATCTGAACCAGTTGCTTGCTTGTTATGGCAAGTTTGCGGCCTGTGAAGATCGCCCAACAGGTCAACACCGTCGCTGCCACAGTAAAACGTATGGCGCCGGTGGTGAACGCACCGATCCCGGTTAGGCAGATCTTGACAGCTACGGGATTGGCGCCAAAGAGCATGCAGAGTACAACGGCAAAGAGGGCGGCGCCAGAAGTCAGCTGGTTAACAGGTTGATTGGGGTTTGCAGCGTGTTTCACGGTTTTGTTGTTCAGACGTTAAGAAAAAAAAACACATAATCCTCCAACGGGTGATTTCACACCGAAGTTGATAGAATCAGCACATTCCTTACGTGAAAAAGAAGCAGTTGGCAAGCAGTACCCGCCTTGGCTCACAGATTCTGTATTTGGAGAACTTTTCCGCCGACCAGTGCGAGTTCGTCATCTTGCAGTTCCGGCTGGCGGAAAAATTTCGATCGCGGTAGATTCGTTTCGATACGAACCGCATGCAGTGTGTTCCTTATCAATAGACAATGCCTTTTTTGTAGGAGATGACAATGAGTTATAGATTCGTGATGACCGCTTTTGGCAAAGATCGGGTGGGCTTTGTGGCCGATGTTACCAGATTGCTGTATGAAAATGACTGCAATCTGGAAGATACTTCCATGAACCTGTTGATGGACGAGTTTACCATCAGCCTTCTGTTTTCCAGTAGTAATGAGAGTGTGCAGGACCAGTTAGTGCGCGAGTGCCGTCGATTGGAAATGGAGAAAGGCATTTCTGCCTTCATCCGGCAATTGCCCGGGATGGAACCACCTAGCCAAAATGGTAGAACCTGTACCCTCCACATCGAAGGGCTGGACCAGTCGGGTATTGTTTTTAAAACCAGCAAGTTTCTGGCGGAAAGACAGCTGAATATCCTGCATCTCAACTCAATCAGCAAACCGTCGCCGCAGAGCGGGGCACCAATGTACAATATGGATATTCACATCCAGGTGCCGGAAGGAATTTCACTGCCACAGCTGGAAGATGAACTCGGTAGGGTGGCTGATGAACTGCAGGTCGATATCAGCCTGTCACGTTAACAAACCTGGATTGGGTTATGGACAGTACGATCGGCAAGGAAGGGTGATGTACACTTTTCTTGCACATCAAAGAAAACGGCCCCCGTCGCAATATTTCCATGCAGCGGGGGCCGGGACGCTCAGTTCCAGATGACCTGGGTTGCGAGATAGCGAATCTGCTCCTGCAATGAGGCGGGCGGCAGGTTGTCCGGGCGTTTTGGCGGTCGGTTCAGAGCACATACATATTGACTGCCATCTTTTATTTTTACCAGTATATACGCTTCGTAAGTGGCTCTCATAGTATACTCCTTTATGTTTTCTGCACTTCTTTTTCCCTTGACGGACCAGCCGGCTGATACTGCTGCGGCTGTGACCACGTTTGGTTCCAAGGACCACGCGAACACTGGAGTAACCTCCCACCCCTCCTCTGGTGGATATAAGCGATAGTTGAATGACGTGTACAAAACGACGCTTATACAACGAGTCAGATAGCCGTTGAGAAAAAGAAAACAGCTTCCTTTTCAATGTGTTATGTAGTCAAAGCTACACTTCTTATTTACAGTATACGTATTCCTCTGTGGTACACAATGAAGAAAAGAGAAGCCGCTCAAAAATAATCAAATTGGTTATGTCGTTTCGTTGACAGTCAGGTCAAGCCTGGGTGTCGAACGATGGTTCTGCCGGATGTATTCATACATGGCAATTGAGGCGGCAATGGAGACATTTAAACTTTCAACACGGCCGAACTGCGGAATTTTCACCGATTTGATTCCATTGAAAGCAGCGGGGACAAAACTGATACCGTACTCTTCATGACCGAATATGAACGCGCTTTTTGGCGGCAGTTCTGTCTGGTAAAGGTTTTTTCCAGCTGTTGGCTCCATAACAAAGAACGTGTAGCCATCCCGGTCGAGCATTTCATAACATTCGTTAAAGCTGTTGTGGAAATGGGCGGGGATCCATTTGAAAGAACCCTTGGCAGGTTTGACCTCGAAATACTCTGTGCCAATGAGGTGGATAGCGCTTGCGCCGAACGCATCAGCACTGCGGAAAATCTTGCCAATGTTAAAGGATGGCTTGAGGTTGTCGAGCACAATCACAAAATCATGCTCTCCCGGTTCGGCATAGACCATGTTGTGACGGCGATGTTTGATATACTGGCGTTCGGCCCAACGGCGGGCTTCCTGTCGCTTTTTACTTTCAGCGCGTTTGGTCATGGGGTGTCCTGGCGGAAAATTGGTGTCGGGCGAGAGTGATGTCATCACTGTTGGTTCATTTTGGGTTCGTTGAACCCAAAAAAAACATCGCATTCAACCATAACGCCCGAAGGCGGTCAAGGATTGCATCCTTGGGGCATCAAGGATGTGAGGAGGGGCATTCGTTTCATCTCATAGACACCCATAACAACAGTGTCAAATCAACTCATTTAGGATAAACGCTGGGATAACATTGAAAAAAATTGCCTCGTTGTATCAGATACGCTAGGATAGAACCTGATTGCAGTATCGACAAGTCGGCCATAGTGGTTCCTGCGGTTGTATCTGCCGAACTATGACACTTTGTAAGTACTGCGTTCAGGCTGTTCGTCAAACGCTGCAAGGCCAGACGCCTTTGCAGGCATTGGTATGGGTCTCACATACTCCAACGATTTTATTTTATTAAACGAGGATACTTTGTCCGGCTTCGGGCTGGATGAAATTCACCCAATGCACCAGATTGCCTGTCACGATTGTGACCTTGTACAGAAGCTTCCGCCAATGCCAAAAGAGGGCGCTATTGTCTGCCTGCGTTGCGGCTCTGTATTGATTCGGACCAGGCACAATAGTATTGACCGGACTTTGGCCTGGACCATTGCCGGCATGGTACTTTATTCGGTTGCAGTATCGTTTCCTTTTCTTGCGATGAAGAGTGGCTCGATTATTAGGGAAACGGCATTGCTTTCAGGGGTACAACAGCTGTTCGGTCAGGGAGAGATTGTGCTTGCCACAATAGTACTGCTGACCTGCGTGACCATTCCGCTTCTGCAGATGCTGCTTCTTCTCTATATCTTCCTTCCACTCAAATATAATTTTCGGGTGTATTCGGCGCTGCCGGTTTTTCGTGTTTTTCAACACTTTAAGCCGTGGAGCATGATGGAGATCTATATGTTGGGAATTCTGGTTGCCATTGTAAAACTCGGCAAGATGGCGACCATTGTTCCAGGGTTGGCAGTGATCGCTTTTGCCTTGCTGGTGATTGTGCTGGCCTGTGCTATTTCGTCAATTGACGATCATCTGGTCTGGGACTGTCTGGAGGAAAAGAGATGAAGGCCGAAGATCCCAGATATGCTTCGGCACGGCGGCTTGGTCTGGTTGCTTGTTCGGACTGTCATCTCTTGAGCCGAAAGATCGTGCTTGGTTCCGGTCAAGTTGCGGTTTGCCCGCGCTGCGGCGGAGAACTGCATCAACGCAAACCCAATAGTATTCACAAAACCTGGGCTTTGCTGTTGGCTGCCATAATATGTTACATACCGGCCAATGTCCTGCCCATGACTATTACATCGGCGCTTGGCAACGTAGAGGCGGACACTATCATAAGCGGTGTAATCTATTTCATTCATAGCGGTTCCTGGGAAATTGCTCTTGTTATTTTTACCGCGTCCATCTTTGTGCCGTTCATGAAGTTTCTCATCCTTATCTATCTCCTGCTTTCCGTGCAGTTTCGGTCAAAGTGGCGCCCCAGGGACCGGACCGTGCTCTATCGGATAACAGAGGCCGTCGGACGTTGGTCGATGTTAGATGTCTATGTGGTAACTATATTAGTGGCGTTGGTAAAGCTCGGCGTTCTGGCCGATATTGAAGCTGGTCCTGCCGTCATCTACTTTGCATCTGTTGTGGTATTTACCATGCTTGCCGCCGAGAGTTTCGATCCGCGGCTCATCTGGGACGTTGTGGAGGACAACGAATGAGTGAGGAATATTCAGGCAGTCAGCCACCTGTGGCCAAGGTTCATACTGGTCGTGGCTTTTCGATTATCTGGGTGATACCGATCATTGCACTATTGATTGGCGGCTGGCTGGCATATAAGGCTATGCATGAGAAAGGTCCGGAGATTACCATTACCTTCCCAGATGCTGACGGGCTTGAGGCCGGGAAAACTACCATCAAGTACAAGGATGTCGAGATCGGTAAGGTGACGGCGATTTCACTGTTACCTGATCTCTCGGGTGTGGAGGTGACCGCTGAGATGAAGCGGGACACTGAAGCTTACCTGACCGACAAAACCCAATTTTGGGTGGTACGGGCACGGGTGGCGGCAGGGGAAGTATCAGGTCTCGGGACCCTTTTTTCCGGAGCCTATATCGGCTGTGATCCTTCCTCGGAGGGATTGGCGCATCGTTCTTTCAAAGGTCTTGATAAACCGCCTGTATTGACCGGACGGCTGCCTGGTGGGCATTTCCTGCTGCATTCGAAAACTCTCGGCTCGCTGGATGTCGGCTCACCGGTCTATTATCGTGGGATAAAAGTTGGGCAGGTCGTAGAGTATGGTTTTGATGACAACGCGGAGTCCGTACTCATAAAGATTTTTGTTAAGGATCCATACAATAAGAATGTGTATGAAAATTCGCGTTTCTGGAATGCCAGCGGCTTCGATTTTTCCATGGATTCAAGTGGGCTCAAGGTGGATACACAATCGCTGATCTCAATTATGCTTGGAGGTATCGCCTTTGATTTGCAGGAGTATGTCGAGCCTGGTCAGCATGCGGATGAGACGACAAGCTTTAATCTCTACAAAAACGAGGAAAGTAGCTTAAAAGAGAGGTATGCGGTTAAATCCTACTATCTCATGTATTTTGACCAGAGTGTTCGCGGCCTCTCCCCTGGGGCACCGGTCGAGATTATGGGTATTCAGATAGGCGAAGTTGTTAAAGTCGAACTGCTGTATGATCTTCAGGATAATGAGTTTCGTGTCCCGGTTCTGGTGATGATCGAGCCGGAGCGGATGAACGCGCTGATTACTGAGGAAGGAAAGGTCGTTCAGGGCAAGGAGATGGATAAGACAATAGAAGGCGATTTCAATCAGAAGCAAGGAGTTATGCGGCCCCAGCGACTGGTGGATAAGGGGATGAGAGCCCAGCTGAAAACCGGTAATCTCCTGACCGGGCAGCTCTATATTGATCTTGATTTTCATAAGGATGCAGCTCCCGCTAAAATCGAAATCAATCAGGGATATCTCGTATTCCCAACTATACCCGAGCCTTTTGAACGGATTTTACAACGGGTAGAAAATATTCTGAAACAGTTTGAAAAACTGCAACTTGATAAGCTCAGCCAGGATATTGGTAGTATGGTGAAAGATCTGCAGGGACTTCTCACGAAACTGAGTGCGCTGAGCGGGTCCGTTAATACAGAGACCTTACCCCAAATCAACAAGAAGACGCTGCCGAAAATCAATGAATCTCTGGATGAGCTGAAAAAGACTCTGGCCGGCATTGATCAGACCTTCGGGTCTGATTCGGCGCTCAATTATAATACCCAAAGGCTTGCTGAAGAATTTTCCATGACGCTGCAGTCTCTACGATCACTCATCGATTATCTGGAACGTGACCCGCAGGCGTTGATTCTGGGAAAGGAGAGAGAAAAGAAATGATCTACCATATAAAACCTCTGCTGCTCGCAATCCCCTTATTGATGTTACTGACATCTTCAGGCTGTTCGTTACGCAGTACCCCTGCGATAAACTACTTCAGCCTGCTCAGTCTCGAACAGTTGGGCAGTACAGTAAAGCTTGCCGACTCTTCCGAACTGAAAATCGGTATCGGTCCTGTGACACTGGCGGAAGCCTTGAGCAGAAGCCAGATTGCTACCCGCATGAAGGGGAATCAATTTGCCTTTGATGAGTACAACCGATGGGCTGGGCCGCTGGAGGAGAATCTGGCAACCACTATTGGCAATAATCTTGTTTTTCTCCTCGGTGCAGGTGGTGTCGATTATTACCCTTGGCGGCAGTATTTTCGGCCGACTCACCGGATTGTCATCGCTGTTGAACGCTTAGACGGAGAACTCGGCGCTGAAGCTGTGCTCGAAGTGCGGTGGAGCGTGGTCAGCCCGGATGGCAAAAAGACACTTAAGGAAAAGCGCTCTGTGTATCGTCGTACCATGGCTGGGTCTGGATACCCGGACCTGGTCATGGAGGAAAGCCTTTTGGTCGGAGATCTTTGCCGCGAGATTGCACAGGCTCTCATACAATAGCCTATGACGAGATGAAGAAAGGCGTTTTATTGTTGAGATTCATTGTTTGTCTGGCAGGAAGATGTGGAGAATAGCATGATTGCTGAACAGTTTGATTTTATCATTATCGGTACGGGACCTGCGGGTTTTTCCGCCGCCATGACAGCGGCTAAGTGTGGCAAGAAAGTGCTTGTTGTTGAAAAGGAAGGCTCGCTGGGCGGCGTGTGTGTCAATACCGGGACGTTTCCCAGTAAGACCCTGCGGGAAGCCGTACTGCTTTTGACCGGACATTTGCGAAGACAGGTTTTTGAGGAGGACTCCTGTGTTATCGGTACTACCGATATTTCTATGGATAAACTCAAAAGGCGTCTGCAGTATGTTCGATTGAAAGAACATGCGATAATCGACCATCAATTATTACGTAACGGTGTAAAGCTGGTTCGAGGTGCAGCCGCCTTTCTCGACGATCATACCGTCACAATTGAAACCATCGGTGAGGATGGGACGCTGACCGCGCGAGGGGAGTATATTATTATTGCCACAGGGTCCAAGCCGCGGAATCCACCTGAAGTGCCCTTTGATGACAGGCGCATTTTCGACTCTCGTTCAATTCTGGACATGCCAACCATCCCCAAAAACATGATTATCCTGGGCGGGGGAGTAATCGGCTCAGAATATGCGACAATTTTCGCGGCCCTCGGGGTGAAGGTGACGCTGCTTGATCGGGGAGAGAGGTTGTTGAAATTCATCGACCATGAGATAACTGATGAGCTTCAGCACCATTTCCCAAATGGTAATGTGGAGTATATTGCCAACTGCGGCAATTTCAAAATCGGGGTGGAGGGCGAGCTGGCGCAAATCACCTTGGAAAACGGCGACAGCTATTCAGCGGAAACCCTCTTTTTTGCCTTGGGGCGGGAAGCGAATGTTGGCGGACTCTGTCTTGAAAACACCGGCGTAAAGATCGGTGACGGCTATTATATTACGGTTAACGATCTTTATCAGACTTCGGTAGATCATATCTATGCGGTGGGAGATGTGGTCGGATGGCCAAGCCTTGCCGCAACTTCCATCATCCAGGGACGATTGGCGGCGTTGAACGCCATGCAAAAGCGTTCCGAGGCCTTCCCGAAAATTTTTCCGGTAGGCATCTACACCATCCCGGAAATTTCCTATGTTGGGATGACCGAGGAGGAAGCCAGAGAAAAAGATTATAAATTCGTCGTCGGCCGCTGCTCTTATGAAGAACTGCCCCGCGGCCAGATATCCGGCGAGTGTGAGGGCATGCTGAAAATGCTGGTGCACCGGGATACCCGCGAGATTCTCGGGGTGCATATCTTCGGCGGCGGGGCCACGGAGATTGTCCATATTGCGTTGATGGCACTTTGCCATAACGCCAAAATCGACCTCTTTATCGAAAATATCTTCAACTTCCCGACCTACTCAGAGGCATTGAAAATCGCTGCGCTATCGGCGTTCAATCAGATTGAGCGTGACCAGTGCCTCTGTCCATAACAGAGCGATACCGATGTCTTCAGGAACCCACTTACTCATTGGGTTCCTGAAATGCGACTCGTTTGTTTTCATCCCAAACGGATGTGTTGCATGGTGTTTTGCCTGCTCTAGAGTCATTATTTATCGATGAAAATTCTCCACCTCATAAGTCAGCACCCGGAAAGCACAGGCAGCGGTTTTTACCTGCAAAATATTATTCGCCAGGCATCGGCTGCCGGGCATCAAAATTATCTTATTGCCGGAATATCTGGCAACATGCTCCCTCAACTCGACTGTATAAGTACGCAGTCTTGTCGATTTGTTCACTTCAATCAGGGGCAGTTGGATTACCCAATTCCAGGCATGAGCGACGTCATGCCTTACCCAAGTTCGACTTTTGGATCCCTCTCACCTGCTCAACTTGCTGTCTATGAGCGTGCTTTTGGTGAGGTTATCGAACGAGCTGTATTTGATTATGCTCCCGATATCATCCACAGCCATCATCTTTGGCTTGTCAGTGCAATTGCCAGAGAACGCTTTCCCACAATACCCATGGTGACATCATGTCACTCGACAGATCTCCGGCAGTTTCTGCAGTGTCCACATATAGGAGATAGAGTTCTGCCTCATTGCCAGAAGATTGAGCGAGTGCTTGCGTTAAATGACGATCAGACAGAGAAAATCAGAAAGCTCTATTTAATACCACCACACCGCATCGATGTTGTCGGAGGGGGTTACGACGAGAGTGTTTTCGTCATGCAACCAAAGGACAAGCCTCCTCCCGTACAGATGCTCTATGCAGGAAAGCTCAGTTTTGCCAAAGGGGTCGATGTACTTCTACGGGCTTTTCAATCATTTGAAGGAACTGATGTGCATCTCCATCTTGCAGGGTCTGGAACGGGGGAAGAAGGCCAGTGTTGCCTGGATTTAGCAGAAAAAATGGGATCTTTGGTGACTATTCACGGACGGATAAACCAGCAGGACCTGGCTCGGCTGATGGCGAGATGCCATCTTTTTATTCTTCCATCTTTCTATGAAGGTTTGCCGCTTGTTCTGCTGGAAGCACTTGCTTCTGGTTGCCGAATCATCACTGCCGATCTTTCCGGCTGCAAGGAAATACTTGGCGATGCAGATTCTGATCTGATTGAATTTATACAGCTGCCGGTTATGAAACAGATAGATCGCCCAGAGCCGGAAGATCTGCCCATGGTGGAGAAACGTCTCAAGGCGGCAATAACATCCATGATGGCCCGGGTGCTCGTGACACCGTCACCTGCTCACGGCGATATTCTCAAGATAACTTCTCGGTTTGGTTGGGGAGCGGTTTTCAGGAAAATCAATCAGGCCTACGACAAAGCATTCAACGGCTTATAGCCACGGCAGCAATATCATCGTGAAGCTTGAAGCGGGGATATTTACGACACGCCGGGTCCTGCTGTTGGAGATGTCGGACATGGTCGCGGACAGCCTGAAGACCACCCAGGCGATAGAGCTCAACGAAAGTCTGCCAGTCATGCTCTTCCTTTGGGTTCTCGCGGGGGAGATGTAGTCCATCTGTGAAAAGCAGGATATCGCTGACATCGGTCAGATCCTCATAACCGTGGCGAAGAAAATTCAGGGCCTCAGGTTCGCCGTTCAATACACCATAGCTGATGTTCATCTCCAGGCGTATTTTGCGAATCTGTTCGGCCAAAACCTCGTGAATAAGTGCATCCGGGGCTAGCTGCATCTCTTTCCACAACTGCAAAGTGTCCCGGTCGATGTCGATATCCGGCGTGATCACTTTGTACCCGCCATCTTGAAAAATGAAAAGAATGAGGGCATCACCCGTCTGGCAATATTCAAGTTGATTGCCGTCTACATGAACAACAGCGAGGCTGGTGGACCAGAGTTTATGTCGTTCGTCCATACAGATATTTTCTCTGATCTGTACTTTGTGGATCGTTCGGTTTGCCTCTTTGGCCAGTTGGTCAAGGGAACCGCAATTATTGACAAAAGATTGGGCGGCTGTTTTTGCAGCAAGTAAACCTCCGGTCAGACCATTTTGAAATCGGCGTTTATCAAGGCTTGTAGCCCCATCAAAGACGCCAAGGAGGCTACCCTCTTCAAGCAAAACGTCCTCATTGATTTCGCCACTGCCTTTTTCAAGAAGAGACTTTACTGTATATCTATAAAGAGGCCGGTTCAGGCTTGCAAATGTACGTTGTTCGTTGGAAAGATACATAGAATAAATTGTCTGGTATTTTCTTATCTGACTGGGTGGTATCGAAGCACTATAGTCAGAACGTGGGATATTACCAATATCTTGTTCTTATGGGGAGAATGGGGTTTATAGCTTTTTTCTATGGGAATATGCAACCTGTTGTTATTTGATCAAAACCATGACATGATCGACATTGCGCTAAACCCTGAAAAGAAACACTGGGATCAATATGCAGCCGAAAATGTTATGGCAAAATATTCCCATCTCTATGATTGGGGAGAAAGTCTTGCTGCGACCTATAGCTTGCCAATTTTCCGACTGGCAACAATAAACAGCCAGACAGGTCGTATGACCGGGAGCCTCTCGCTCATTCTTTTCGCTCCTTCAGGTAAAAACAAACGTCTGATATCGCTACCCTATACTGATGCTGCTGGTATTCTTGCAGATGATGGGGAGAGTGGTCGTCGATTGATCTTGGCAGCCATGGAATTGGCCGACAGCCTTGGGGCAAACCATGTGGAGTTACGTCAAGGTGGAGCGTTGCAATCCTTTGTCCCGCACCATCAGGAAATCAGTACATGGTACTATACGCCCAATACTTTCAAGACCGGACTCATGCGGTCGCTTCCCCCATCCGTCGATGATCTCTGGTCTAGCCTTTCCGCAAAAGTCCGTAATCAGATTCGAAAGGCTCGCCGCTGCGGTTGTGACGTGAAGGTTGGTGGAGCCGCTCTCCTAGCGGACTTTTTTGCGGTTTTCTCCGAAAATATGCGCGATCTTGGTTCACCTGTCCATGCACCGGAACTTTTCAGGAGCGTTACCGGCAGCGAGTCACTTCGGGCTGCAATTATTGTTGTGTACCTGAAAGCTCAACCGGTAGCATCAGCTGTTGTCTTCCTGCACAATGGGACGGCGTATAATCCCTGGGCCTCATCTCTTCGCAGGTACCGGCCATCCTGCCCTAATATGCTGCTTTACTGGTCTATGCTCGAATATGGTGTCCAGAATCGTTGCAGGTGGTTCGATTTCGGCCGCTCCTCTCCCGATGCCGCAACCTGTCGGTTCAAAGTCCAATGGGGGGCAGGGATGGATGCACTCATCTGGCATGTTTTTTCCCGAAATCCTCATAGCTGGGATCCACGCAGCGAGTCACTGGAGTATGAAAACTGGAAAAAAACTGAGATAGAACGTTCTCGGCGAGACGGTCCGGCCATCAGGCGCTGGATCAGTTTGTGAGAAAGGCAATGAATCACATCACGCATAACAATCTGGATGTATTCATACCCATGCCAGTCTTTCCGATCATTGAGGATGTGGGTTGGTGGCAGGGACAGGACGGGTCAGCTGTTCAGCAACCATATCGTAACGCGTTTCCCAGGCGACACTGTCTGGCCGATTACCAAGCCCTTGTCCGGTTTGCTGATAGGCTGGGTGTACGAATTGGCCTCGGAATGGTGCTCGGTGAATGGGACCGGAAAAACATGCTTGGGGAAATACCTGGCGCAACCTGGATGGGAAAAGATTGGCATAACGATGAAAATAATGGGCCTTGGCTTGATGAAGCGGCAGAATATTTGCGTTCCCAGAAAGACTCCCTGGAACTCGGGCTACACGCACTTTGCCATGAATTCTGGCAGGGTGGGAAGATGGAGCGCTCCGAATTTCACGATCAGTATGGTAATATGCGGAGAAGGCAGGTGATAACGTCTCACCTTGAGGCTTTTGGGATGATTCTCGAGCAGAACGGATTCTCTGAGTTTCCTCGTCTTTTTTTTCCTCCAGCTCTTCATCATAGTTTTGGCAACGATACAAGATCGATTCAGGCGCTCCTGTATGAGCACGGCATCCGTCATGTAATAACCACCTTTTCCAGGGCACGACGTTATTCATTGCCGCATCATGAAAAGATCACCTGGGAATGCGGTGTCGGCCTTTTGGAACGGGGACTATCACCTGTCCCTTGGAATATGTGTGCCAGCCTTCCACGTTGGGATTTTTCAGGGCCAATCCTGCCTCTGCATTGGGGAAACCTGTTGCATCCAGATCCAGGAAATAACAGCGAAGTCGTAGATGGATGGGCAGAGATGCTGCTTTCAGAGGTAGCAGGCCCTGAGCGCATATTGGCTAAGAATTATGATATTTGCTGGCGGCAGGCTGCAATCTTCTATTTTGGTAAGATTTCTGCTGATGGTGAGGCAATTATTGTTGATCTGCGAGCACTGCCAAAAGATATGCCGGGTAGCGTCGGTTCCTTCTTTCTCACGATACGTGGCCGGCGATTGATGAGAATACAATCAAAAGAAGCGCAAATTGTATCCGACTATTTTGAGGATAGCGGGAAATCCACTGTGCAACTTTTACCGAAACAAGGAAATCAAAGAATACGGATAGTTCTCTGTTAATGTTTTTATAGCTGTAATGCCAAAGAATAACGAACCAGTTGAATCGTTGGCCGTCCTGATCTTGATGAATATGAACTCGAGCGGTGACTCTTGAGCAGGACGTTTCGCTCGGTACCCCTTCATGCCAGAATAGGGTTATGATTATGACAGAAACGAAGGCAGGCAATATTAGGATTGTCACTGTATCTTACAGGCAGGATGAGGAAAAATCCTGGCCTATGCGCATTTATATTCCTGATAAACAGGGGCCTTTCCCCGCGTTATTGGATGTTCACGGCGGTGCATGGAACTCTGGAGGCTGTGGCGATAACGAAAAGATTGATCTGGCGCTTGCAGAGGGCGGCATAACTGTCTTTGCCATCGAATGTCGAAAAGCTCCAGTTCACACATATCCTGCACAAGTTATTGATGTTAACTATGCTACACGATGGATCAAGGCACACGCGAATGATTACAATATATTATCGGATAATATTGGTGGCCTTGCTACTTCCAGTGGCGGACATGCGTTGTTTTTAAGTGGTATGCGGCCTGACGACGAACGCTATAGGGCAATAGATCTGGCTGGAGGCAACAGTTTAGATGCGAAGTTATCCTATCTTATCGGAGCATGGCCAGTGCTTGATCCGTATGGGAGATACCTGTTTGCGCAAGAGAATAATCTGGATTTTTTAGTCAAGGCGACCGAGTCATATTTCCTTGATGAGGAAACCATGAAAAAGGAAAACCCACTCCTGGCTATAGAACGTGGCGAGC
This sequence comes from Desulfopila aestuarii DSM 18488, assembly GCF_900143695.1. Lineage (GTDB taxonomy): Bacteria > Desulfobacterota > Desulfobulbia > Desulfobulbales > Desulfocapsaceae > Desulfopila > Desulfopila aestuarii. Next base: position 204,780 of record NZ_FRFE01000006.1, on the reverse strand, counting down.
AATTCAGTTTACCACCGGTACTGATTATCCAGGGCACAGCAGACCTGAACATTCCACTGTCTTCAGTATCTCGTTTTGTCGAGGTGTACCGCTCTGCCGGAGGTTTAGTTGATCTGGAGCTGTTCGAAAATGAACCTCACGGATTTGCATGTAAACCTGGTACGGAATCAGACCGTGCCATAGAGAGAATCAAGACATTTGTGATTGCCCAGGCTGCGGAAAATTCCAGCAACGTCAGATGAAAAACTTATTTATTCAAATGGTTATTTCCTATAGGCATAGGATTGCTGTCTTACTCATCAATCGGGGCAGCTAGAAAACAACCGGATTCTCGGCTGTGATTAAAAAACCGCGTTGGGCCCGTGAAGAACACGCTTCAGGTTCTCCTTCACTAAAGTCGACGGTGATGGTGCGGCAATATTCGAGCAACTTACCATCGACAGCGACAGTATAGTTTCCGTATTGGCTGGAAATATCAGAGTCCTTGATTTCATCGGTGACCAGACCGAGGCCGCAACTACTCCCACTACCCATCACCGCAATGCGTATGGCTCCCTCGCTCTGATGCTGGTCGGCAATTTCGTGAAGATGGGCTATGGCTTTATCAGTTATCGTGAGCAAAATAGTTCTCCTGGTACTGTATATTGGATATCGAGTGATAATTTTTTATTTTAGATAAGATTGATATACATGATGATGGAAGACGGCTCTCTCAACAGGATGATGCTCCCGTGGTGATAATCGATTTTGCAGTTCGGGACAAGGAGGAAAGGGTGGCGCTTTCGGAAAGTATTCACCAGTTTTTAACGGGACACAGGATGAAGCGCGTTACGAATGGCATTGCTGAGCTCTGAGGCGCTGTAGGGTTTTTGGATATAGCCGCGAACACCGAGTTTTTCAGCATCAGTAAATTTCTCTGTTTTAGTGAAGCCGGAGCAAATTAATGCACATACATTTTTGTTGATATCAAGGAGCTTTTTAAAACAGGTGGTACCATTCATTTCCGGCATGATCATGTCCAGCAACACCAGATCAATTTCCTGATGATATCGGCGATAGGTTTCAATCCCTGCGGTTGCTCCCTCAGCCAGCAGAACACTGTAGCCGAGTTCAGTGAGCAAGCCTTTGGCTGAGGCAAGGATTAAACGTTCGTCATCAATCACCAGGACCGTGGTGCCCTCTCCGGCCGGAGTGTCAATTTCTCGCGCTGTTTCAGATTGTTGACCATGGGATAGCGGGAATGAAAGAATGAATTCCGTGCCAACTCCAACCTCTGATATGAGCTGGATTCGGCCGTCGTGTTCCTTCATGGAGCCAAAAACTGCCGCCAGACCGAGACCAGTGCCTTTCCCCTGATCTTTGGTGGTAAAGAAAGGTTCAAAAATCTTCTCCTGAATGGTTTCATCGATTCCGCATCCGGTATCGATAAAGCGGACCCGAAAATAGGTCCCAGGGAGGATGACCTCACCAAACGCGCATTGTTCACTAGCGATCACCTCGACATTCTCAGTGACAATGGTAAGTCTTCCCCCATCGGGCATGGCGTCGGCGCTGTTGATGGCAAGGTTGAGAAAAATATTTTCCAGTTGGGTCGGATCGCCGATGATTACCGAATCCTGCGCTTGAAACAATGAGGTTATGGTAACAGACTTGTCGATGCTGTGTGAGAGCAGATCAATAGTAGCTTGCAGTGACTGGTGACAGTCAACGGGAGATGACATGACCTTGCCTTTTCTGGCAAAACTGAGCATCTTGCGGGTGAGATCGGCCGCACGCCCAGCTGCTTGGAGTATCCTGTTGGCATTTTGCTGTTCCATGGAACCGTTCGGCAGTTTGATTGTCAATAACTCGGCAAAGCCGCTGATGCCGGTGAGCAGGTTGTTGAAATCATGGGCAACACCACCGGCCAGCTGGCCGATTGCCTCCATCTTTCGACTTTGGGTCAGCATACTCTCCATAGTGCGCTTTTCGGTAATATCACGACAGACCAGCACGGCTCCCAGAATAGCACCTTGAGGATCGCGGATTGGTGAGCAGCTGCCGCTTAGATAACGTTGAGACTGCGTCGGCGGAGTATAGACAGTATCTTCCGGAAAGTCCTGGGCCACCCCTGCCTTGCAGTATTTCCTGACGAAATCTGCTAAAGCATGGCCGTGAACCGGATCGCTTTCAGAAAAAAGCTCGGGCAGGGGCCTGTTCTGCATTTGGGCGATTGTCAAATTGAACAATCTGCCCGCCTGGGCATTGGCGTTGACAATCCGAAAGTCAGTATCGACTGAAATGACCGCCTCTCCAATTGCTTCGAGGGTAACCGATAGATCTTGTCGACTCTTGCGCAATTTCCTTTCGGACTCTTGTCGTTGGCGATTACTTTTCATTAAGAGTGCGATGATGAAGAGTTGAGTCACAAAAAGAGCAAATACGCCAAGAATCTGGTGTTTATGTCTATACCAGAGATTGTCAGGGGTATTGATAATGGTGCTGCCAGCTGGTAGCAGCGATGAGGAAATGGAAAAACGTTTGAGTTCCTTGTAGTCAAACATTGGCAGATTGGGAGACTCATTGACCACAGGTAGGCTTGCAGCAGGTGATCCATTCAGAATTTTCAGTGCGAGTTCGGCAGCGGTTTTTCCCTGGCTTTCGCCGTTAACTAGTGATCCACCGAGAAGCCCCCGTCCAAGATAAAAGCTCCACACCCCGAATATTGGCCGCGAACTGCTTGACCTGATTGCTTGAATGGCATCGCGATAACGGAAAGTCTGACCCTCTGCATCACGGTTAAACGTCATAAGAAGTATTACACTACTGTTAGGCAGTGTACGGATTGCGTTTTGCAAATCTCCAATAGAGAGATTGCCGGAATACGTGAAGGTGAAGTGATCGGAAAAAAGGTAGGCAATCTCCTCTATTCTTCTTTTATTGGCAACTCCAGTCAGTGTGCTGTCGTTAATGATAAAAAGATTACGCTGATCCGGGAGAAGTTTCTTGATGATATTCAATGTGCCGGGAAGATCAAACGCTTCTACGACTCCGGTGATGTTGTCAAGTTTTGAAAAGACTGCGGGGTCGTAGTAGTTGATGCCGCAAAAAACGATAGGGATACCAGGAAAGATTTCATCTCTTAAAGAGAGAATGAGATTGAGAGCATTGTCGTCACAGACGATCAGAACGTCGGGCCTGTTTTCGCCATATTTGTAGTCCCAGACAGCGGTGAGCAGTTTGTTATAGTTTGTGTCTGAAAACCTTTTTGAATCCATGTATTCCACATGGATGTCAATAGAGGTTCCACGGTTGGCAAGCAGTGTCTGTTCGATAGCCTGCTCAACTTCATCAACCCATTGCATTTCTTTGTGATAGGAATGAATGACAAGTACATTCTGTTGTTCATCTGCTTCCATGCCCTGACTGGGTAGGTGGGAAACGGTCAGAAAGAAAATGAGTAGGGCAAATAATCGCATAGTCAACAAGGTTAAGCGGGGATACAAAACAACTGTTTACGATATTGTTACATGGAATTCTGGGATATACAATGAATTCCTGAATGTCGTCGAGGGGTTTGGCAGAAAAGGACTCGAGGAAAAGGCATAGTTGAGATTCTTGCCAAAGCTTTGAGAATTACGATTGTAGGAAATCATCCCCTTCACTTGCAAAGGAATTTACAAGTAAAGGGGATGCATTAATGGACGTGTGAGTACCGTGTTAATTCTTCAGTGCTGGCTCGAACTCCTCCTGGAGAAGCTGGTAGCAGGGGCTGTATTGCTGGTCGGTCGGGATTTTCATACGCTGCTGCTTGACAAATGCCTTAAGCAGGGTGTCCAGAGGGCCCATGATATCGGTCTCACCTCGCAGCTGGAACAGGCCCCGTTCCTCGATGGCCTGGATGCCAGCTTTTTTCACGTTACCGGCGACGATCCCGGAAAATGCTTTGCGCAGATTGCCAGCCAGCTCAAATGTCGATTGGTTTCCGGTGAGATTGAGTGCCAGCATATTCTCGTGAGTCGGGTCAAAAGGTTTCTGGAAATCATGCCTGATTTTCAGCAACCAATTATAGAAAAACGTGTCGCCACGTTCTTTTCTAAACTCACGAATCTGTGCGATACCTCTCTCCATCTCCCTGGCCACCGCTTCAGGATCGTTGACGATAATCTGGTATTTGCTCCTTGCCTCATCTCCCAGTGTCTGACTGATGAAGGTGTCGATCTGGCGGAAATAGTCTTTTGCTGAGGATGGACCACTTAAGATGAAGGGGAATGGTATATCCTTGTTGGCGGGATCGAGCAGGATGGCCAACAGGAAGAGAATCTCTTCAGCAGTTCCGACGCCGCCTGGAAAGACGATGACGCCGTGCCCGGCACGTACAAAGGCCTCTAATCGTTTCTCGATGTCTGGCATAATCACCAGATCGTTGACGATGGGGTTAGGAGATTCGGCAGCAATGATACCAGGTTCGGTAATGCCGAGATACTGTCCGTTGTAGAACCGTTGTTTGGAATGGCCAATGGCGGCCCCTTTCATCGGCCCTTTCATGGCGCCTGGACCGCAACCTGTGCAGATGTTCAGGCAACGGAGCCCCAGCTGGTGGCCAACCTCCTTGGTATACTCGTACTCCTCACGGCAGATGGAATGGCCGCCCCAGCAGACAACCAGACCTGTATCGCTGTCGACCCGTATCACTCCGGCATTACGTAGAATATAGAAAATGGCATTGGTGATGCCGCGGGAGGTGGAAAGATCAAACCCCGGGTTGTTTTTAATCTCATCTTCCACGTAAACAATGTCGCGCAGAACAGAAAAGAGATGCTCGCTGATACCACGGATGATCTTGCCGTCGACAAAGGCGCTTGCGGGGGCATTGGTCAGTTCAAGTTGAATACCGCCGTTTTCCCGACAGACCCTGATATCAAAGTCTTGAAATCGTTCAAGCAGTTTCTTGGAGTTATCGAGACTCTTACCACAATTAAGGACGGCGAGAGAGCAGCTGCGAAAGAGTGACTGCACCTCTCCCTTACTGGTTTCAAGAAGGCGTCGGGCCTCCATCTGGCTTAAAAGATCAAGGTAACCCTGGGGGGAAATTCTGGTGCGGGAAATTGTCTGTGTCATGAAAATGTTGTTTGTCTCGGCACGCCATATCGGTTGGCGATACAATTAAACAGATATTGAACCTGTTGGTATTCGGATATGCCTGAAGCTGCACGTCTTATGACTGGAGTGATGTAATAGTAGCTGTACTCAAAAAATGCAAGGCCAATGTGGCGGTTGAGGATGCTACAGTAAAAGATAACAATCGTAGGGGATTGAAAGATATGTCCTTTAAAAATAAAACGATAGGAGAGTTGGCAAGATTCTTTACTGGGCTCGAAATGAAAGGGTAACGCATTTCTGACAGTATCCTGACATGGATAAGTTCTTATGGCGCAACCGGGAAGGACCGGTATTGATCGAAATAAAACCAGAAAGAATCAATGCATCAGGAGGATTGTAATGTTGAGTGTCAATGCACAACTGAAGATTCAGTCGTTTGCTCATGGGCTTATGATGCCGGTTCCCGGCATGAAAGCACTCGAGAAACAGATCAGGCTTGAGTTGGGAGAAACGTCTGGCAGATCAGCTGCCTGCTGTTTTGCCATTGGGCATATGGTGATTGCGTATCCGGTGATTGTCAGCGTGGGTGTGCTCTTTTATAAGCTTATGGAAATATGAGATATGTAAAACGATATATCAAAGATCATATGAATTTGAACTTCTATATACGGTGATGACAATCGTCAATATCCTGGAGTAACTTAGCTCTTTTCCGGTATAAGTTGAGAGTATTGTGGTAGAGTTAGCAGCTCGCGTACTTTGCAGATCAATAGATTGATACTTATCGGAAAAGAGAAATGTGTATGAACCAGCCAAAAGTTGCACTTGTCACCGGTGGCAGCAGAGGTATTGGCCTCGCCACGGTTCGGTTGCTTTGCAGTCGCTCGATTACAACAATATTTACCTGCCGAAATCCGCACGACGGCCAACTGGCGTTGTCCGAACTCGGACCATTGGCCCGTCTTGCCGACTTCCATCCTCTTGAGCTGACCGACAATGCCAGCGTGAGTGAATTAGCCGAATATATTCGCCGGAAATATGGTTATCTTGATATTCTGATCAATAACGCAGGAGTTAATTATGACACCTGGCAGCGGGTGAGCAAAGTTGCAATTTCCGAGGTGGAGTATACCCTTGATGTTAATTTGCTGGGCCCCTGGCGGATGTGCAACGTGATGATCCCCCTGATGCTTTCCCGAGGTAACGCAAGGATCATCAATGTGTCAAGCGGAGCTGGTTGTATCGCGCAGCAGGATGGCTCAGCTCCGGCCTATTCTCTTTCCAAAAACGGCCTCAACATGCTGACAAAAAGTATGGATTCTGACCTGCAGAACACTGGCATAGCCGTTAATGCGGCAGATCCCGGTTGGGTGCGGACTGACATGGGTGGTAGCGATGCACCCAAATCACCGGAGGAGGGGGCTGACACTATCGTTTGGCTGGCAACAGAGGCCGATCTCTCTATTTCTGGAAAATTATTTCGTAATAGAACTGCAATCGACTGGTAGCATAGGCTTCCAGGGTTATGCAAATATATGTTTGTGCGGAGACACAATATGTTCTTTCAAGTTGATACGACTATCTGCAATAAAGATGAGATCTGTGTTCTGGAATGTCCTGCGCGCATTCTTACAATGAATGCCGATGGACCTGTTATGGTGAAGGGCGGGGAGGAGGTATGTATTCGGTGTGGACATTGCGTGGCAGTTTGTCCGGTTGGTGCGGTGGCTCTGGAAATTCTCTCTCCTGATGAATGTCTGCTGATCGAGAATGGATGGTTCTCTGATGCACAACAGGCCGAAATGTTTCTGCGTTCCCGTCGATCGATCAGGACCTATAGGCAACAGCCGTTAGATAAAGATACTCTGGAAAAAGCCCTGAAAATAGCTTCGTCTGCCCCGACCGGTTCCAATCGACAGCTCGTGAAGTGGTTGGTGCTTTATGAACGAAGCGATGTTGAAAATGTTGTCACTCACGTGGTTGACTGGATGCGGTATATGCTTGCTCACGATCCTGATATGGCGGCCCAGTTAAATATGCAGAAGATCCTCAACGATGTTGAACAGGGAGCTGATCGCATCTGTCGCCAGGCTCCGCATCTGGTCTTTGCCTATATCGACAAAGAGGTGGGTGTTGGTGCCGCCGATTGCCACACAGCCCTTTCTTATCTTGAATTGATTCTACCGTCTCTTGGTGGCGGCAGTTGCTGGGCCGGTTATGTGATGCGTGCGGTAAGTCAGTGGCCGCCTCTTGTTCAATCCCTTGGTCTTTCTGAAGAATTTTGTCTCTATGGGGCAGTTATGGTGGGGATCCCGAAGTTTCACTATCATCGTATCCCGCCTCGCAATATGCCGGACATCACTTACCGCTGAGAGTCTGTTATTCTGGTGGCTGGGCACACCCCAGAGCGTCCGTCACCAGAAATGTATGAGCCTTTTCTCCACATTTTTTAACTTCCCTTTTGTTTATCAACTGATTGGCGTGCTATCATATTACAGGAGCAGATGTTGAGTTGCCTCCGGCAGGTGATTGGGTGCGGCTACACGTCATATTCAGTTTGAACCTGGTTCGGCATCGCAGGTTCAACACCAGACATTCTCGACCATAGCCGTTTTAGGAAAGACCAGGAGTACTTTCGAGGTGAAACATGGCTATCCTGTCAATAGATCCGGACAAGGCGTGTGTGAAATGTCCCGCCGAGCTCTTTGAATTCACAACCACTGATGATATCCACGATATTGTCCAGATTGCCGGGCAGGATCGGGCATTAGAGGCTGTGGAGTTTGGAATCGGGATTGAACATAAAGGGTTCAATCTTTTTGTTATTGGGCCCCAGGGAACAGGCCGGCATACGGTCATTCGTTCCTTTATCGACCAGAAAGCTCTGGAGTCAAAACCACCTAGTGACTGGTGCTATGTCAATAATTTCAAACAGCCTCATAAACCGTCGGCGTTTGAGTTTCCCCAGGGTAAGGCCTTTGTTTTTCGAAAGGAGATGAAGGATCTGGTGGAACTTCTGAGGGTGACACTCAGCACCGTCTTTGAGGGTGAGGATTTTAAGGCCAGGCTTCGAGCGATCAACGAGGACTTCAAACGCAGGGTGGACAAAATTTACCGCGAGATTGAAGAGCGCGCCAAGCGTGAATCCATTGCTGTGGTGAAAAGTGATCAGGGTATTATGGTTGCCCCCATGGATGGTGCAGGTAACATCCTCGATACCGAGGGTTTCTTGAAGCTGCCACAGGTAACGCGACAGCGGATCGATGAACTTATTGAAAAATATCAAAATGAGCTACAGGAGGGGATGCAGAAGATTGCAGTTGCCAGGCGTGATGTTGAAGCGATGAAGCGGCGTTTAAAAGATGATCTGGCGCGCCAGGCGGTTGCTAGTCTCATAACAGCATTGAAGAAGAAATATGATAGCCGGCCTGAGCTGATGGCGTATCTTGAGGATGTCGAAAATGATATTGTTGAGCATGCGGATGACTTCTTGCAGAGGGCGCCAGAAAATGGGAAAGAAAATTTTCTTAGCATGATGACGGCTCACACCCCGTCATTTGAAAGATATGAGGTTAATATTCTCGTCAGTAACGGCAGCGACAGTGCACCGGTTGTGTATGAAGATCTTCCAAATTTTCAGAACCTTCATGGTCGCATCGAGAATCTCGCGAGAATGGGGATGCTCACCACCCATTTTACCCTGATTAAACCGGGTTCTCTCCATATGGCCAATGGCGGCTATATTATTATCGATGCCAGGAGACTGTTGACGCAGCCATATAGCTATGAAGGTTTGAAGCGCACTCTGCGTGCCCAGCAGATCAGGATCGAACCACTGGAACGACTGTTAGGGTTGATGAATACAGTGACACTCGAGCCAGAACCAATACCGCTTAGAGCCAAGGTCGTGCTGATTGGGGATGCCTATCTCTATTATCTGCTGAAGTATTACGATCCGGAGTTCGATTCACTTTTCAAGGTCCAGGTCGATTTTGAGCATTCCATGGATCGCACTCCCGAAAATTTGAAGGTGTATGTCTCGCTTATTACCGGCATGATCAAATCAGAAAATCTGTTGCCGATGGATAAAGGCGGGGTGGCGAGGCTAGTGGAACATAGCGCCAGAATGGCCGGCGATGGCGAGAAAATTTCACTCTATCTCGAACAGGTAGCCACCATCGTCAAGGAGGCGGACCATATTGCCCGAAAAGCGGGGGATACGTTGGTAACTGCGGCGTGTGTCCAGCAGGCCCTTGATGCGGCCAAAAGGCGGGAAAGCCGAATTCGCGACCGCATGTTTGAGGTTATACTGCAGGGAATTCGAAAAATCGCCACCGAAGGCAGTGAGGTGGGCCAGGTCAACGGGCTTTCAGTTCTGGGACTTGGGTCAACCTACTTCGGGCTACCAACCCGCATTACCGCTCTCACCCGTCCAGGTAAGGAGGGCGAACTGATCGATATCGAAAAGAAAGTTGATTTGGGCGGGCCTATTCACTCAAAAGGTGTGCTGATTCTTGAATCATTTCTCCGGGCACGTTATCTGCGAAATATGCCTATCGGTCTGCGTGCCAGTCTGGTATTTGAGCAGTCTTATGGCGGTGTGGATGGCGATAGTGCTTCGGTGGCCGAGCTGTGTGTGCTGCTCTCTTCGCTATCCGGGTTGCCAATTAAACAGCATCTGGCTATCACCGGGGCCATCAGCCAGAGGGGTGAGGCCCAGGCCATCGGCGGGGTCAACGAAAAGATTGAAGGCTTTTTCGACCTTTGCAACAGCCGCGGACTTAATGGCCTTCAAGGGGTGATTATCCCTGAAGCAAATGTTCGGCATCTGATGCTGAAAGATGAAGTGGTAGAAGCAATGCGCAAAAAACAGTTCTCGATCTGGTCGGTAACAAGTGTGGATGAGGCGGTGGAGTTGCTGACGGGCGTTCCGGCTGGAGTAAGAGGCGAGGATGGCGCCTATCCTGCAGATACCGTTAATGGTAAAGTGGAGGCAGCCTTGAAACAGTATATGCTCGATATAAAGGCCTTTGAGAAAACAAAAAAAGACAAAGGCGAACACCAGGAGAGCAAGAAGAAGGATGATAACCAGTGATTTTTTTTGGTGGTTCTGACCGGCAGGCTCTTTGTTATCAAATGTTGGATTCTGACAGCAACGGGCGTTGCCGGGAAAAACTTACTGGTTTTTGATGTTTTTCAGATGCCGTAGTGAAGCGAGATTACGGGAGCGCGCGAACTCCCGCATGTCCTGGTTTTTGTCAGACTCATCGATAATTTCCCTGCCGACAATCTCTTCGATGACATCCTCCATAGAGATGATACCTGTCATCGAACCATATTCATCGACCACCACAAAAAGATGTTGCTGGCGATCGAAAAAGTCCAGCAGCACCCGGTTGAGCGGTGCGGTCTCCGGCACGAAGTGGGCTGGCTTGACAAAAGTAGACACCGGGGTATCGAGGTTGCCTTCTGCGGCAGCCTGCAGGATATCCTTGCGCAGGACGATACCGGTCACATTGTCCGGCTCGCTATCAAATGTCGGGATGCGACTGTGGGCGCTCAACCTGTCTATTTTCTTCATTGAATCGGCGACGCTCTGTTTATCCTCTAAGGAAAAAGTGACCGTTCTCGGGGTCATGGCGTGGCGTACCATCTTATCTTTTAGTTGCAGGATATTGGCGATGACTCGTTCCTCTTCCTCTTCGATCTGACCGGATTCCCTTGAAAGTGCGGCGATAGTTTGCAGTTCCTCGGAAGAGATGTTGTCGTCGCCTGTGCGGCTTGGCAAGAGTTTGATAATGGTTCTGCAGACCCAGACGATGGGTTTTAAAATTGTCACCATCCATTTTAAAGGATAGGCGATGAAAGGTGCCAGCCGGTAGGCGAAGTTGACGCCTAAGGTCTTAGGAAGAATTTCAGAGAAGATAAGAATAGTCAGTGTAAAAAGAGCTGAAAACCAGATGACATTATGGTCCCCGAATAATTTCGCGGCAGCGGCACCAGCAACTGAGGCTCCGATAGTGTTGGCTATGGTGTTGAGAGTGAGAATGGCGGTGATGGGCTCTTCGATATCGGAACGGAGATTCTGAAGATGCTGGGCAGAGCGAAAACCGGATCGCTTGAGCATTTCCACCTGGCTTGCGGTGAGTGAATAGAGTACAGCCTCACAAAGTGAGCAGACGGCTGAAACGCAAATTGCCATGGTGACAGCGGTAATGAATGTGTTGAGCACTGCAATGACTCCTGGATGGATAGTCGGGTTACGTTATGGAAAAAAATATACAAATGATGGTTGTAAGCTTTTCTGTAGGCATTACTCTAGAAGATACATTGAAATACGCCAAGCTGGTACATGTCTGTTGATTTCGTCATAAAAAATGGTACGAAGTACAGCAGCATCACCATCGGAATGTTCATGTTTGCAGCCAAGCATCCCGAGGCACTGAGCGAGTTCACAGTAATGAGAGAAATGTTTCATCTTGTCAAATACCAGAAAGACGGATGAAACTCAACAAATAGACACCAAAGGAAGATCATGCACGCAACCAAAGTAACGGTTTTTGAAAAGGATATATACGGATACGATGGAGATCTACTGATTTTTTGGGCGGCAGGCAATGAGGATGGCACCGTCCAATGCGACTCGCGTGTTGCCGATCTGCTGCAACCGCTGACTGTTTGTAAAGACTTCTCAGCCAAAGAAAATGACACAGTGGTGCTCTACCCTGAAACGGTGAAAGGCGGCGAGAAATTTAGCGCCAAGAGGATCCTGGTTGTTGGGTTTGGCGTGAAGAAAGAAAATCTGGAGGAATACCATTTGCGCGAGATTATGCGCAGTGCTGGCGGGGCGGTGAGTAAAGTGTGCGAGAAGCTCAAGGTAAGCGACGCTCTGGTTTGCGTCGATGGCCTTGACTTTTGTCTTGACAGGGCGAGAATGGTGGAATGCTTTACCGAAGGACTATTGCTGGGTGACTATCGTTTCACCAAATATAAGAAACCAGACAGTGACAAGCCGGTCTATGGCGGACTTAAGAAGCTCTCGTACAGTGTGGCAGAGAAGAGGGGAAAGGTACGGAAAGGGGCAAAACGCGGCGCGGATGTGGCTTTTGCCGTGCATAGTGCCAGGGATATGGCGAATGAACCGGGCAATGGCTGGACCGCCGCGCATTTTGCTGCGCATGCTGAGCAGTTAGCAAAACAGTATAAACTGAAATGTCGAATACTCGATAAAGCGAGAATGAAGCGGCTTGGAATGGGCGGAATGCTGGCTGTCAATCAGGGGTCGGCGGAACCGCCAAAGCTGGTGATTCTCGAATACACTCCGGAAAAGCATGAACAGACAGTGATGCTTGTCGGCAAAGGACTTACCTTTGATTCAGGTGGAATCAGCCTCAAGCCCGCCGAGGGCATGAAGGATATGAAATATGACATGTGCGGCGGGGCAGCGGTGCTGGCAGCGATGCAGGCAATTGCCGAAGACCGACCTTCCGTGCGGGTGGTTGCCCTCATCCCGGCTACCGATAATATGACCGGGAGTTCTGCCTTAAAGCCCGGCGATGTCATTCGCCACTACAATGGCATAACCTCTGAAATTGTCAGTACCGATGCTGAGGGGAGACTGATTCTTGCAGACGCCATCGCCTACGGCATCAAAGAGTTCAAACCTGATTGTGTGGTTGATGTGGCGACATTGACTGGGGCTGTGATCATTGGTCTTGGCCATCATCATACAGGAATCCTCGGCAATAACGATCAACTGGTCGAGCAGCTGATAACAGCAGGCAGGAATTGTGGGGAGCCGTTGTGGCGGTTGCCGCTTACCAAGGAGTACTCAAAACAGATCGAATCGCAGGTGGCGGATATTAAAAATACAGGAGGCCGACCCGGTGGCACCATCACCGCTGCAGCCTATATCGAGAAATTTGTCGGTGAAACCGCCTGGGCTCATCTTGATATCGCCGGAACAGCATGGGATTTTACTGAAAAGACGTATATTCCAAAAGGTCCGTCTGGGATTATGGTACGCACCTTGGTTGAGTTTGTGCAAGCGAGAGGGTGAGATAGGCAGGTACAAGAGTGAAGTTGTCTCGGTATTTCAAAGACCGGGGTAACTTCACTCTTCTTCAACCGTCGTATCCATGGCGGTAGTGAGCATATTCTTCAAATCCTTAAAGCTCGCGCAGTCATAGACGGCGGCCCGCATTCGTGAGCTGCCGCGCATGCCTTTAAAATAACGTCCTACCTGGTTCTTAACCGAACCAATCATTTTTTCAACAGGCAGGAACTCTTCCATCAACTCCAGGTGGCGTAAAGCTCCTGCCATTAACTGGTGCTGGCTGCTGGGCCGTCCCTCAGGGGAAAAGACCCAGGGGTTGCCCAAGGCGCCTCGTCCGACCATCACACCATCACAGCCGGTATCTTCAATCATGGACAAGCCGTCCTCGTAGCTCTGGATATCGCCATTGCCGATAACTGGAATGTCAACAGCAGCTTTGACTTTGGCAATGATCTGCCGATCGGCAACTCCGGTGAATGCCTGCGCCCAGGTTCGCCCATGGACGGTGAGCGCAGCTGCTCCTGCACCTTCCGCCATCAATGCAAACTCTACTGCATTTATTTCACGGCTTGATGGGCCGGACCTGAATTTCACGGTGACCGGTATTGAGGTGTTGTTGCGGACCGCATTGATGATTTTTTCTGCCAGCGGGATATCGGTCATCAGGGCCGCACCAGCTCCACGTTTGGTAACCTTTTTAACCGGACACCCCATATTGATGTCGATAAGATCGGGGCCGTATTGTGACATAATCGCAGCGGCCTCACCCATTATCTCCGGTTCAGCGCCAAAGAGCTGAAATGCGACAGGTTTTTCAACTGCAACAGACTGCAGCATCTCAATGGTTCGTGGCTGTTTGAAGGAGAGACCGTGACAGCTGATCATCTCGGAAACACAATAGCCTGCCCCAAATTCCCGGCAGAGGATTCGAAAAGGCAAATCGGAGTAGCCAGCAAGCGGTGCCAATACAAAAGGTGAGGAAAAGGTAAGGTGGGCGATGGTCAGCATGAAAACAAATAAACAGAAAAACGAAAGGAAAAGAAATAACGCTGCCCCACCGGTTTTGTAGAAGAGAAAACCGGTGGGGAAAGTGGTTATTGCTGATTGAGCTTCATCAAGCTTTTCTGATAGATCCGCTCGGAAATATCATCAACGATGATGGCAATTGCTTTGCGCTGGTTGGCCTGTGTTTCGGAGGTCGAGCCACCGGTATAGTAGGTCTCGGTCCAAGTCTCTCCAGGTTCCTCGACCAGAATCTTATCGGTGGTGAGGTCTTTTAGCACATAACGAACCCGAAGACTGACCCGCACTTCGGTCGCGGACTGATCGGCTCCGTAAGAACGGCTCGGCAGACTAATGGAGACGATTTCACCGGCCAGGATAAGGTGAGCATCCTCCTTTTTCTTGGTAAGCGAGATCGATCCTGATTTTTGGTACCACTTTACCAGAGACTGATAGAATGTAGCGTCCAGGCCGAGTTGACTGGTACGGTTTTTCCAGTTCGCAAGGTAGATGACTCGATCCGGTCCTGTATAGATATTCGGATTATGATATCCGCATGAGGCAACGAGCAGCAGCAAAAAGGCCAGGAGTGGAAAATAGCGGCGGCTGTATAGTTTCAAAGCAGATTCTCCTCTAGGGGGATAATGTCATTTGTCGCTGCCTCTTGGAAGAGACAGCGACACTGGATGGCTTTTTTGCTAAGCGACAATGTTGACAAGCTTTTTCTTGACGACAATGGTTTTCTTAACCGTTTTTCCTTCCAGGAAACGTAGGACGTTCGGATCGGCAAGGGCCATGGCCTTCAGTTCTTCATCTTCAATATCCGCAGGAACCTGGAGGCGTGAACGTACCTTGCCCTGGACCTGAATAACGATGGTCAGCATCTCTTCCTCTGCCGCTGCCGCGTCAAATTTCGGCCAAGCCTGATCTTCAATGCTATTCCGGTTGCCCAACTGTTCCCACATCTCGGCGGAAAAGTGAGGAACCATCGGCGACAGCAGAATAAGTAGTGACTGAAGCGCCTCGCGGACAACTGCAGGTTCGCATTGTTCGCCTTTTTCGCTGTCGGTGAGGCTGGTCATGGTATTGAACAATTCCATACCCGCGCTGATTGCGGTGTTGAAATGGAAGTTGTTCTCAATATTTTCCGTGACCCGTTTGATGGTCTGGTGCATTTTACGATGCAGCGAACGGCCATTTTCACTCAATTCGGCTGGGACCGGACCTGCGTCGAGCAGTTCTGGTCGGGCGGAGATAAAACGGTAGACCCTGTTGAGGAAACGTGAACAGCCTTCAACGCCTTGAGCGTTCCATTCCAGATCTTTTTCGGGTGGCGCGGCGAAAAGGCTGAAGAGGCGTACCGTGTCGGCTCCATACTCGCTCACCAGATCGTGGGGATCGACCACGTTGCCTTTTGATTTGGACATCTTGGCGCCGTCCTTGATGACCATGCCCTGGGTGAGCAGGTTGGTAAACGGTTCGTCAATGTCCAGATAGCCAAGATCGCGTAATACCTTTACGAAGAAACGTGAATAGAGCAGGTGAAGGATAGCGTGCTCAACGCCGCCGATATACTGGTCTACCGGCAGCCAGTAAGAGGTTTTTTCCTTGTCAATCGGAGCATCAGTAAAACGGGGGCACGCATAACGGACATAGTACCAGGATGATTCAACAAATGTGTCCATTGTGTCGGTTTCGCGTCGAGCAGCTTTTCCACAGGCCGGACAGGTGGTGGCAATAAAGCTCTCTCGTTGATGCAATGGTTTGCAGGTGGCACCCGTGGCGTCAGCATCGTCAGGCAACACCACCGGCAACTGTTCAACCGGTACCGGCTGAACACCACAACTGTCACAATGAATCATTGGGATTGGTGCACCCCAGTAGCGTTGTCTGGAAATGCCCCAGTCGCGCAGTCGGTAGGTGACGTGGGCTTTCCCGAAATTGTTAGCTTCCGCATGGGCGATGATGGCCGTCTTGGCGACTTCCGATTCCATGCCGTTGAAGCTGCCGGAATTCACCAGGGTGCCTGGCACGGTGGAGGCGTTTTCCATGGTATCTGAGACCAGCTCGACACCTTCGGGAATAACCACTGGTGTAATGGGAAGACCGTAGACTTTGGCAAATTCGAAATCACGTTCGTCATGGGCCGGAACGGCCATAACTGCGCCGGTGCCATAATCCATCAGGACAAAGTTGGCGATATAGACAGGTACTTTGTCACCATTATAGGGGTTTATGCAATATTTGCCGGTGAAGATGCCTTTCTTGACGAGTTCATCGTCTGGACCCTGCTGCTGTTTCTCGGTGAGGATTTGGTCGATGAAGTCGCGGATCTCTTGCTCATTGTCATTGCCAGCGATAAGCGTATCAACCAGTGGATGCTCTGCGGCGATCGACATGAAAGTGACACCAAAAATGGTGTCCGGACGTGTGGTGAAAATAGAAATGGTTGCGTCAAGGCCGTCGACTGCAAAATCGCAATTGAGACCGGTGGACTTGCCGATCCAGTTACGCTGCATAGTGACAACTTTTTCAGGCCAGCCGGTGAGTTTGTCGAGGTCGGCCAGGAGTTCTTCTGCATAATCAGTAATCTTGAAAAACCAGCCGTTCATCTTGCGCGGTTTGATTGCCTGATCACAACGCCAGCAGAGTCCCTCGATTACCTGCTCGTTGGCCAGTACCGTCTGACAGGAATTGCACCAGTTGACCGTAGTGGTTTTCTGGTAGACGATCCCTTTTTTGTACATCTCCTGAAATATCAGCTGCTCCCATTTGAAATACTTGGAATTACAGGTAGCAATTTCGCGGCCCCAGTCATAGGAGAGGCCCAGCTGTTTCAGCTGATTGCGCATGTAGTCAATGTTTGAGTAGGTCCAGGCGGCGGGGTGGCTGTTATTCTTCTGGGCGGCGTTTTCGGCCGGAAGTCCGAACGCATCCCAGCCCATGGGATGCAGCACGTTGTAGCCCCGCATCCTTTTGTAGCGGGCGACAACGTCACCTATGGAATAGTTACGCACGTGGCCCATATGAATTCGGCCGGATGGGTAGGGGAACATCTCCAGCACATAATATTTTTCCTTATCCGGGTCTTCGGTAGCTTTGTAGCGCTCAGTATCGATCCAGTTTTTTTGCCATTTATCCTCAATGGTTTTGAAATCGTACCTGTTGCTTGTGGGGTTTGTGGGGCTGGTGGTCATAACTGTTCCTTGCTTGGACAATTGATCTATATGTGTATCGGTCGTAATTTCTGGTAGTTGAGCCGGAAAACGTTTACCCGAAGTGCTCGGAATCATCGTAGAGACTCAAGTTTTCAAACATAGTGAATTCCTTGATGAATGTCAATTTGACAGTGCCGGTGGGGCCATTCCTTTGCTTGCCGATAATAATTTCAGCTATACCACGATTCGGGTTGTCCTCAGCCTTGTTATATACCTCGTCACGATAAATGAAGGTGATGACGTCGGCATCCTGTTCGATGGCACCTGATTCTCGCAGATCCGACATCATCGGTCGCTTGTCGGTACGGCCTTCAAGTCCCCGGTTCAACTGAGAGAGGGCAATGACCGGTACATGGTGTTCTTTGGCAAGGGCCTTCAATGATCTGGAGATTTCACTGATCTCCTGGGTTCTATTTTCGGTGCCGTCTCTGCCGCGCATGAGCTGGAGATAGTCGACCACGATGAGGCCAATATCATATTGGGCCGCGAGTCTGCGCACCTTGGCACGCATCTCGAGCACCGAGACCGCTGGCTGGTCATCAATATAGATTGGTGCTTCTGAGAGCATGCCAACGGCCCGGGTGAGTTTGGGCCAATCTTCATCTAAGAGTTTACCGGTACGGATGCGCTGGGAATCTATGCGGCCAACCGAACTGAGAAGACGCATGACCAGCTGCTCCTTGGACATCTCCAGGGAAAACACCGCAACGCCGATTTTTTCCACCAGGGCGGCATGCTGGGCGATGTTCATCGCAAAGGAGGTTTTACCCATGGAGGGGCGGGCGGCAAGAATGATAAGATCGGAACCTTGCAGACCGGCTGTCATCTTATCGATCTCATGATAACCGGTGGGGACACCGGTTATCATTTCCTTGCGGCTATAAAGCTGTTCGACCATCTGGAAGGCCGCAGGGACAATCTGTTTTATCGGCGTGAATTTTTGACCGCTTTTCGATCCGGCAATTTCGAAAATCGCCTGTTCGGCCTGATCCACAAGCAAGTCTATTTCGCCTTGTTCTTCATAGCATCTTGAGGCGATATCTGTGTTGACCTCGATCAGTTTTCTGAGGATAGCCTTCTGGCGAACGATCTTGGCATAGGCAGCGATGTTTGCGGTAACCGGGACGATCGAGGTCAGAGACGCAAGATATCCGGCACCCCCTACCTTTTCGAGCTGGTTCTGGTTGTTGAGCAGGTTGGTGATGGTCAGCAGATCCTGAGGCTCGTTGGCATCGAATAGATCGATCATGGCCTCATAGATGATTCTGTGGGCATCCCGGTAAAAATCATCCGGCTTCAGGATCTCAAGAACGGTGCCGAACGACTTGTCTTTCAGCAGTATCGATCCAAGAACCGACTGTTCAGCCTCGAGGTTTTGCGGCGGAATCTTGGCGGCAGGCATCTGGCTGCTGCGGGACGGCGATGGGGCGAATTCATTCATAGTGTCCGGCCATGGAGAAAATGCTTGGTAATGCTGAGCCCTAAACGAAAAACACACCATGCAGGGCTTGCCCAGATGGTGTGTTTCGTTGCGGCTTTACATACGACCGAAAAGTAATCGGGTGTATGTCAGCGCTGCCGTGCTCTGCCGGTCAGAGTGACCGGTAGGCTTGCTATTCTTGAAAGAATCAGGCTTCGGTAGCGGCGCGTACGACCTTGACGGTGACATCGGCAAACATCTGGAAACCGACTTTGACCGGAATCACATTTTCGCCAAGAACCTTGATCGGCTCACTGAGCTGGATCTGTTTTTTGTCGATGACGATGTTTTTCTCGGCCAGCTTTGCACAGATGTCGGCGTTGGTAACTGAACCGAAGAGACGTTCGTCGTCGCCTGCGAGCTGTTCGATAACGATCTCAATGCCGGCAATCTTCTTAGACAATGCTTCCGCCTGTTTGCGCTCTTCTGCAAGACGAGCTTCAATAACTGCCTTGTTCTCCTCGAGAACGGCGAGATTTTCCTGGGTGGCAACAACTGCTTTGCCTTGAGGAAGGAGGTAGTTGCGGCCGTAGCCCGGCTTGACCGTGACAACTGTCCCTTCCTGACCGAGGGTGCTGATGGTTTCCTTCAAAATGAGTTTCATTTTTAACTCCTTCGTGTTGTGTATGTAAAATCCCTTCAATCTGTGATAATGAAGAAATTTTAGTCATCTACGGAATCCTCATCGGATTTCGGTATTTCTGGATTCAATTTACGGAAATCGAACCAAACGTCGGCTACTCCTGCCATAAGCAGTGCCAGAGTACCAAATGACTGAAAGACGATCATCACATATATAAATGATCGAAACAGTAACGGCACCCTCCATTTATGCATAAAGAACACACAAAGGGCAAAACCCTGAAAACAGTAGACCAGGCTGAGTATTATCAGTAGGTTCACTGCTGCATTGCGCGGCAGCCCAGGCAACACTGCGGGTATCGCGCAAACGATGGCCAGCCAGATCAGTTTTTCCGGCAATTGCCAGAAACGATATCTCGGCCATACACTACGGTTGCAGAGTCTTACCGCCAGCCGGTTGCCGAGCACCATGGTTACCCAGATGGTAAAAAGGGCGCAGCAGATAAAAATGGCCGGCATAATGATGGGTAGAACGACCTTCATCTGATAGAGGGTCGATTCCAGCACCATCATGGCGTCGGGATCGAGCGAACCGCTTTGCCGGTAATGGCTAAGCGTCTCACCGATGCCGGCGTTCAGTGTGTCAATGAGGGAGTTGTATGGGGAAACCCCTGTGGTGACTCCCAGTGCTGCAATGAGCAGCGCCCAACATACCACTAAAACTGCTGAGCTTTTAAGGCCCGATAAAGCCGGACCGTCCCCTCCTAAACCAGATCGTGCCAGCATATACCCGGCCGGAATCATGGAAAAGGAAAAGACCGGCAAGCTAAGCGACGGTACGATTATTCCTGTAATTGCTGCTATTCCTGATCCTGCAAGGATAAATCTGCTACCTACTGTTACACCGTATCGACAGAGAAAGGTGAAAACAATAAGCGGCAGGAACGCATGCAGCCAGCCAAACATGGACCAGGCTGAGCCGGGGAGCGTAATAGCGGCAAAAACAAGAAAAATGTTACCGAGTATATGCTGTATAGCCGGCTGAGGGGTACGCTGATCCACCGTACTGAATCCTATTATAACCGATTACCCCTGAGAAGAGCCTGAATAAGGCAGCAACGCAATGTGGCGAGCCTGCTTGATTGCCTCGCACAGCTGGCGCTGATGGGTTGCACAGGTGCCGAGGATGCGACGAGGAATAATCTTGCCGCGCTCGGACACATAATTTCTCAGAGTTTTAACATCTTTATAGTTGATTGACATCTCGTTGTCAGCGCAGAAACGGCAAACTTTTTTGCGCGAAAAGAGTTTTTTCTGGGGTCTGGCAGCCATGTTTAGATCTCCTGAATATGAATCGTAGGGTTGAAATCTTTATTCGTCGTCAGAATCATCAGTGTCGACATCTTCAATGTCGTCATCATCCTGATCGTCGTCATCCTCGTTTTCGGCCGCGGCAGCCTCAAGGGCGGCAGCTTTTTTGGCTTCGGTCTCGCCAATAGCTTTCTGAATGTCCTCTTCGGTCATTGCATCAGCGGTTTTAATGGTGAGATATTTCAGGACGCCGTCGTCGATCCGGAACTTACGCTCGATCTCAGCCACAGCTGCGGGAGTACCTGCGAATTCGCAGTAGACATAGTATCCCTGGGTTTCTTTCTTGATAGCGTATGCCAGCTTTTTCATTCCCCATTTGTTGAGGTCGATGATGGTGCCTTTCTCATCGAGAATAATCTGGGTGGCGTACTCTGTGATGTTGTTGATCTGATCTTCTCCCAGGCCGGGACGAAGAATATAGATCAGTTCATACCTTCGCATGTGTTCCTCCTCGTGGACTCATGGATATGGGCAATTTTGCCCTGTTGCGGCCCTCGCTTGCTGTACCTCAGTGCAGAGAGCGAAGAGGTGTAGACGATCTTAAGTGTCTACGTTCTATAAAAAAGGTTGAAAGAGAAAAAAAGATCTCCTTAAACCGTCAAAACCACGAATCATACAATTCTGGCATGATAGTGTCAAATCAATTTTTTTGCTTTTTCCATTGCCTTGATTTCTTGCCATTGTCGGCGCAACGCTTCCTCGTCCAAATCCTGTTTATCTCCAAAAACATGGGGGTGACGACGAATGAGCTTCTCGGTGATACCCTCAAGGACATTCTCGATGGAGAATGTATTTTCTTCACTATTTATTTCAGAAATCAATATAATAATGAAAAGGAGATCGCCCAGTTCTTCACAGAGATTAGCGTTGTCGTCGTTGTTAATGGCGGCCAGTAATTCGTCGAATTCAGATTGCAGATATTTAACAAGAGAGACGGTAGTCTGGCGTTTGTCCCATGGGCATCCGCCTTCCCCTCGCAGGGTTTTGACAGTTTCAATGAGACGAAAGAAATGCGATTTGTGATGATACATTGTGGCATTTGTCCTGGTAATGGGTTATTCTATCAGCTAGGAAGTCGAGGGCTTCAGGATGCACATATTACAATAGTGTCCGAAAAGTCCAAAATACAAAAATGTTGACATTCCCGCCCTGACCAACTAATTAGTCTGGTGGGTGGCTTTTAGGGAGAGCTGCCGGGGCCGGGATGGTCAGCAATGTTTCCGAGCGCAGAGACGAGGCGTACCCCACCACCTTACGTTGCTGCCGCGTTTGCCGGGAAACTTCATGATGGTACTAATGAAGATATGAGGATTCAAATGGACGAAGACAAGAAACAGAAGCTGTTGTTGGAGAAACATAAAGACATTGCACGTATTGATCAGGAGTCAAAGCGTACACACGGATGGTATGTTCGTGTCCGTTTTCTTGGGAAAACGCATTCAAAATTTTTCTCTGACAAAAAATGTGGTGGGCGCTATTCAAGTCTGTTGTCAGCCATTTCATGGCGCGACAAAGTCGAGAAGAAACTTGGAAAAATCCGGACCAACAAACATATGGTTACGGTCAGCAATTCCAGCACCGGCGTAGTAGGTGTGCGACTGAATGAGAAACTCAACCGTTATGAGGTGAGCTGGGTTACTCATCAAGGCAAGCAGGGTAAGACCTCTGTTTCCATTAAGAAGCATGGGAAAAAAGCTGCCTTCGCAAAAGCCTGTTCCATCCGCCAGGGTAAGGAACGGAGCCGTCTCGAATACTCGGTGTGACCATTCTGATCTTCACCGGTTTGCTATAATACGCAGGCCGGTGAAGGCTGTTTTTCCTCTCCGCATTATTTTATCCAGCCCACACATTCTTTCTTTAAGAACAAACTTGTCAAAATTCCATGACTCTCCCGTCAAGAGACAGGTATAATAACGTCGTGTAAGTTATTGCCTTTTAAGCTGAAGGTTATAGAGTTGCTGGTCGGTGAATTTTGCTGATCGACTTTACTATTAAAGTGTGTACAATACTGTAGAGCCTGGCAGATTTTGATTGACATATTACGTCAAAAGGTTTTTTATTTGGCGTTTCTGGTTTTATCAAGCAGCGTTTGAAAGAACATAACGAAGTTTCCATGTAAAGAGGTTTATATAATGTATGCAATAGTTCGCACCGGCGGAAAACAATACCAGGTCGCTTGCGGCGACATTCTGCGTGTTGAAAAGATTGCCGGAAATGTTGGTGACACTGTCGATCTGAACGATGTGCTGATGGTAGTGGAAGGCGAGGAAGTAAAAGTCGGGCAGCCTGTGCTGGAAAACGCCAAGGTTGTTGCGAAGATCGCCGAGCAGGGAAGGGCGAAGAAAGTTATTGTCTTCAAGAAAAAACGTCGTAAAGGTTATCGTCTTCGACGCGGTCACAGACAGTCCTTTACCGGTCTGCAGATTGAAGCAATCGAGGCGTAAGCGACGAATCGGATTGTTTAAAATCCATGTTCTGAACTGATATGATAATGCGGCCGGTTATACCTCATAGGGGCGGCTGGAAGAAGGAGTAATACAATGGCACATAAGAAAGCTGGTGGTAGTTCGCGAAACGGACGCGACAGTGAAGGTCAACGACGGGGCGTGAAGCGTTTCGGCGGACAGGTGGTGAAGGCAGGAAACATCCTTGTGCGTCAGCTCGGCACGAAAATTCACCCAGGTACCAACGTTGGCTGTGGTCGTGATTATACACTTTTTGCAAAGGTTGATGGTGTTGTAACATATGAGGACTTCGGCAAGAATAAGAAACGCGTCAGCGTTTATCCTGCTGTTTGATCCACCTTTCGACCTGCGTACCTGCAGTAACGTTCTTGAGTAACGTAAACTGTAGCCAAGTGATACTCGGCCTCCATTTTCAATGAAGGTCGAGTTTTTTTTTACCCTTGACTGAGTTATCGCACTTCATACCCTGTATGGAGTAGCTCTTCTTTCAGTTTATTTCCCATTTGACGCTGTTCTGAACATCTCTTTTTCGGTAACCACCGTGGTGGTGCAAGTGACCGGATGGAAAGCGCAGGATCGTGTAGCGGGTGTTGGTATGTCTTTTGTTGATGAAGCAAAATTTTTTGTAAAAGCCGGTGACGGTGGTAACGGTTGCGTCAGTTTCAGGCGGGAGAAGTATGTTCCCAAGGGGGGACCTGATGGCGGTGACGGCGGTCGTGGGGGCAGCGTTATCATCCGGGCAACCAACAAGCTGAACTCGTTGATGGATTTCCGCTATCGATCGCATTTTAAAGCTGAACGTGGCACTCATGGCGCCGGTAAAGACTGTTATGGAGCCAAGGGCAAAGACTGCATAGTCGAAGTTCCTGTCGGTTCATTGATAAAAGACAGCGAAAGTGGTGAAGTTTTGATTGATCTTGCCAATGATGGCGACACCTATCTCGCGGCACAGGGTGGTGATGGTGGTCTGGGCAACAGTCATTTTGCCAGTGGGGCCAATCGAACACCACGCTATGCATCAAAAGGATTTCCCGGAGAAGAACGGTGGCTGAGAATAGAACTCAAGCTGCTCGCCGACGTGGGATTGGTGGGGCTCCCCAATGCCGGCAAGTCGACATTGCTGTCAAAACTTTCCGCCGCCAACCCAAAAATTGCAGATTACCCCTTCACCACACTCGAGCCACAGCTCGGAGTATTGCAACATAGTTTCTTTGACCCTTGCATTATAGCTGATATACCCGGTCTCATTGAAGGTGCTCATGAAGGGTTAGGCTTGGGACATAAGTTCCTGCGCCATATAGAACGGACCTCGATTATTCTCCATTTGCTTGATATTTCAGACGATAATTACCGAGAGAACTATTCGATTATCGAAAATGAACTGCATTCCTATAAAGAGGAGCTTGCTGACAGGACCCGTTTTATCGTGTTGAACAAAATTGACTTGGTCGATCCCGATATGGTGAAAGAAATACAGCACGAATTTGCTGCAGATGGTTTGAAAACAATAGGTATTTCAGCCGAGACCGGCCAAGGGATAGAAGCGTTGAAGGAAGTTGTCATGGAGGTCCTGGAAGACGCGAAAACGAAAAAACTTAATGCCCCATCTGAGGTTTCTGAAGATGAGGCTGAAAAGGGCGAGCAAGAGGAGTAGTGCCGTCCGTTGAAGGCGGAGATCGGTGGGGGCGTCGTAGCACTATAGAGGCATGAGTATCGATAGGTTATTATGACCAGACAGATTGACCAGGAAGAGGGGCTCTACTATCGTCAGACCCTTTTTGACAAGGCAAGGCGAGTCGTCATCAAGGTCGGCAGCGCTATTCTTACCACCGAGCAGGGCATGAACCTTGAGGTGATAGAAAACCTCGCCAGAGATATCGTATTTTTGCACAACACCGGGCGAGAGGTTATCCTTGTCAGTTCGGGTGCGGTTGCTGCAGGCAGGAAAAAAATCGGCTATGTCCCAAAAGGCGAAGTCGGAATGCGCGATAAGCAGGCCCTGGCTGCCATTGGCCAATCGGTTCTCATGCACATTTATGATGAGACCTTTGGTCGTCACAACACCAAAATTGCCCAAGTACTGCTCACTCACTCAGACCTGTCCCGGCGTGACAGATACCTCAATGTCCGAAACACCCTCAACACCCTGTTCGAATTCGGGGTTGTGCCCATTATTAATGAAAATGACACGGTTTCGATAGAGGAGTTGCGTTTCGGGGATAACGATACCCTTGGGGCTCTAGTTGCCAATCTCATTGAGGCCGATATGTTTATTTGTCTCACCGATGTGGTCGGTCTGTATAATGGCAACCCCCACACTGATCCTGATGCCAGACCAATCTACACCGTCACCGAAGTGACACCGGAGATAGAGGCCATGGCAGGAAATGTCAAAAGCGCCCTCGGTACCGGTGGCATGCAGAGTAAGATCAGGGCCGCCAAGATGGTGGCGGAAGGTGGAGGCTGTTCCTTTATTGGTCCTGGCCGAATGAATAATATTCTCCAGCAGCTCTTCTCCGGTGAGATGGTCGGTACCTTCTTTTTGCCAAAAACAACGAGAATGCCCAGTCGTAAACACTGGATCAGCTATGTCCTTAAACCTAAAGGGCGGCTGGTGCTCGATGGCGGGGCCTGTGTGGCACTTACCCAAAAAGGAAAGAGCCTGTTGCCGTCCGGTATTCTCGAGGTGCATGGCACTTTCGGAGCAGGAGATGCCGTAGAATGCAGTGATCAGACAGGCTGTGTTATTGCGGTTGGACTCATAAATTACAGTTCAAGTGATGTCGGCAAAATCAAGGGCCGCAAGACTGGAGAGATTGCGGCTATCATCGGCTTCAAGGATGATGACGAAGTGATGCACCGCGACAATCTTGTGCTGAAATAAGTATTGGGAATTTAGATCTGGGAAAGAGGAGTGAGACAATGACAGAAGCTGCAAATCTCGAAAAAATTGTAATCGCTATGGCTCAAGATGCTTGCGACGCAGCCGCTGGTTTGCTGACACTGTCACGGGCTGAGAAAGACCGTGCTCTTCTGAGAGTAGCCGAGCTTCTTGACCGTCGCCGGGTAACGATTCAGGCTGAAAACAAGAAAGATCTTGAGGCTGGCAGAGCAAAAGGCCTTTCGTTGGCGATGCTCGATCGGCTGGAACTCTCTGACAAGGTGATTGACTCCATGATCAGTGGCTTGCACGAAGTGTGTGGGCTTGCCGATCCAGTTGGTGCTGTAGAAAATCTCTCGTTGCGACCCAATGGCTTACAGGTTGGACGCATGCGGGTTCCGCTTGGGGTTATCGCCATGATCTATGAATCACGGCCCAATGTGACGATCGATGCTGCAGCTCTTTGCTTAAAGACCGGTAATGCTGTGATTCTCCGGGGAGGATCCGAGGCCATTCATTCAAATATCGCCTTAGCTGGACTGTTGCAGGATGCTCTTGCCGATGTAGGTATACATGAGAAGGCGGTTCAGGTTGTTCCAGTTACTGACCGTAAGGCTGTACATATTCTCCTACAACAGGATGAATATATCGACCTTGTGATTCCCCGTGGCGGTGAGGGGCTGATCAGGTCGGTCAGTGAATCTTCACGTATCCCGGTGCTCAAACACTATAAAGGGGTGTGCCATATCTACGTGGACAATGATGCGGACCTCGCAAAAGCGACGCCTATTATCCTCAACGCCAAGACCCAGAGACCTGGGGTTTGCAATGCCCTTGAAGGAGTGTTGGTCCATCAAGCGGTGGCAGAAAAATATGTACCTGAATTAGTAAAGGCACTGACCGAGGCCGGAGTTGAAGTGCGAGGCTGCGAAAAGAGCGTGGCTTTAAACCCACTGGTCAAGGCTGCAACCAATGAGGACTGGGGGCGGGAATTTCTCGATCTTGTACTGGTGTTGAAGGTTGTTGATGGCATGGGGGAGGCGATGGCCTATATCCGCAGATATGGTTCGCAACATACTGAAGTGATACTTACTGAAAACTACACGAAGGCCAGGAAATTTGTTGCTCAGGTTGATGCCTCTGCGGTCATGGTTAATGCGTCAACCCGGTTCAATGACGGTGGCCAACTCGGCCTGGGGACAGAGATCGGGATCAGTACTACCAAACTCCATGCCTACGGCCCAATGGGGCTTGAGGAGCTGACCACGAGGAAGTTCGTGGTCTTTGGTGAGGGGCAGGTCCGCGACTGATGATGCGGATCGGTCTGCTTGGCGGCACGTTTGACCCGGTCCACGATGGCCATCTGCAACTGGCTCTTGCCGCCAAGAACGAACTCTCTCTTGATAATGTACTGTTAATTCCGGCAGCAAGTCCTCCTCATAAATGCAATAGAGAAGTGACCAGTTTTCACCATCGCCGGGAGATGCTGCTGCTGGCACTTGTCGGCACGCGAGGGCTGACCCCCTGTTTTATCGAGGGCGAGTTGCCGACTCCCTCATATACCATTGATACCATAAGGATTCTACAAAAACAGGATGACACGCCAGTGGAATATTTTTTTATCATTGGAGTGGATGCCTTTGCAGATCTTCTGACCTGGAAAGAGTATGAAGAACTGCTGCGACGGGTGAGGCTCATTGTTGCCAGGCGGAAAGGTTTTTCTGCTCTGGATAAGCTGGATGAAATAGCGGTAACTCTTGATTATGAGCAGCTCCCGGATCTGTGGCGGAGTCGTTCCGGGTTCAAGGATATCCTTTTTCTTCGTTCGCAGCCGCGACAGATCTCTTCCTCTCTGGTTCGTCGACTATTGACTTCCGGGGTTGCCTGTGTCCCCGGGGTGCGCCAAGAAGTGGTCGATTACGCGATGCACCACCATCTGTATATTGCTGAATCGAGCTGAGTTGTTTGTCTATTCAGGTGCAGCGTCGCTCTTTAATCTGTAGAGCTACCATTTTCCTTTTCCTTAACGCATTTCAATCTTTTCGTTTCTCGTCTTCACTCGCTTGGTGTGGTACTATATTTATGATTTGTCGTAATGCTGGCGGTTGCTCGCTATAAGCCTGGCTTAGGATACTTTTTTGCGTTTTTTTCCGATAAATAGATGCATGATTAGCGTTTTTCTTATATAAATCTATATGTTGCCGTGATAAGGTTGTTCGCGTGCACAGAAAATATAAATACGTTGCAGGCACTTACGCCAGGCGAGCAGGGACCGGACAGGCTGGTCGCTTTCGTGGTTGATCACAATTGCCATGTTTACACTTACTGATGGTTGAGGCTATGGCTGTCGCCAAAACATCTTCGAATAAAGGTGCCATACCTGTTCTCGTCGCAGACGATTCGATCGTTTTCCGACGATATCTTCGTGATATACTTGCTGACTTCGAAACCATTACCATAGGTGGTGAGGCGAAGAACGGTATTGAGGCGTTGGATATGGTATTGAAAGTTCGTCCAAAAGTTATCCTGATGGACATGGAGATGCCGCTGATGGATGGTATGACCGCCCTCCAGCATCTTATGATTCACTGCCCGACCCCAACTATCATGTTTTCCAGTCTGACCAGTGAAGGAACGTTTCGTGCCTTTGATGCTCTCAAGAATGGAGCAGTTGATTTTATAAGTAAGGACCTGCTGTTCGATGAAAGCCGTCAGGACGTTTTTAAAAAGATGCTCTTTGCCAGAATCTCGAGTGCGGCAAAGATGAAGGTTCATTCCATTGAGCCTGTGTTTGACATGTCGAAGATGCAGGACGATATGCCCAAGGACGAGCCGGTTACCCGCGTCATTTTCTGTGAGGAGTGTGGGGCCAGAAATATCGTTGAAGGGATTGGTGCTGCCTATTGCAGTCAGTGTGGTGACGTATTAGTTGAGTATCATGATGTGGAGATTTTCAGAAGAAATACCCACGTGACCATTTTCGGCGGCGGCGAAGACAGCTGCCGAAATCTGCTCAATATAATCCCGAGGCTTGGTAGCGAACAGGGTGGCTCGACTATTGTCGTTATCAAGGCGGATAGCGTACATGTCGATACCCTCACGGAATATCTTGACGCAATCAGTCCCTTGAAAATTCTGCGCGCCAGGGAAGGTATGAGTCTTGATAGCGGCTATTGCTATGTCGCATCCACACAAGACCAGATTTGCCTGCAGCAGTTCAGCACCCAGCAGACCCTTGGCAAGGTGAAGCAATCGTTAGACGGGATGGGCTCTATTGATATGGCAATGGCCTCGGTCGCTGCAGCATTTAAACGAAAATGTGCAGGTGTGCTGCTTTCCGGGAATGAGCTGGATGGTGTCCGTGGCGCGGCCGATATAGCCGCAAATGGCGGTGAGGTGCTGGTGCTGAATCCCGATGAGTGTTTGTCACCTCGACTGATTGGGGCAGCAATTGAGAAGATCAAGGGTGTTCGCATCGCAACTGATGAAAATGAACTTGCCAGGATGTTGATGGAGTTTTGTCGTCAGGCAAGAACCGGCGACCCTATTTTTTGATATCCGGCGAGTCCAATATGCTGTGGGAAGAACAGGTGCCGATGTTGCGGCAGGGAGTGCACAAAGAGTTGTTAAACAAGGCGTTTGGACCCGCCTCTATGGGGCGAAAAGTCTACCCGCCGCGAGAGCTGGTTTTCCAGGCGATGCGTATCACCGCCTTTGACCTGGTGAAAGTAGTGATCATCGGCCAGGATCCGTATTTTAACGAACATCGAGATGTCGGCCCGGAGGCGCACGGCCTGTGTTTTTCGGTGCGGGAAGGGGTGCCTATGCCGCCCTCCTTGCGCAATATTTTCCAGGAAATCAATACTACTATCTATCGGGGCAAACCGGGCAGGACTAAAACCGACCTGACGGACTGGGCTGAGCAGGGCGTATTGCTGATCAATGCCAGTCTTACAGTTATTGCCGGACAACCGAATTCTCACGCCAGCCTGGGTTGGCATGAATTGACCGATAACATCATTGAAGCTGTATCAGAGCAACGGGAGCATGTGGTGTTTATGCTTTGGGGAGCCTTTGCCCAGAAAAAAGAACGACTGATCGATGCAAACAAACATCTCATCTTAAAAACCAGCCACCCCTCGCCACTGTCAGCGCATCGCGGCTTTCTCGGTTCTGGCATTTTTGTCCGCTGTAACGAATACCTCGTAAAACACCAGATCGAGCCAGTCGTCTGGTAGCACGATCATTTTGTTCGTCCGGTTAGCTGATAATAGTCCGGATGATGTCCTTTTTGCCGATCACCCCCACCAATTTCCCGTCCTCAAGTACCGGCAGCGTGTGAATTGACTTTTCCGACATGATGGTGGCCAACTCGTCGAGCGGTGTTGTGACTGTTACAGTGATAGGGTCAGAGGTGTAGATATCTGCCACTGTCGATCCGGCAATCTTTTGGATTTCCTTTTCCATCCGGTCAGGACTCTCCAGATAAATGAATGAATCAAGGATGGAGACCACTGTCGGAATATGGATTCTCTTATTCTGATCGATAAGATCGCTTTCGGTAACTACACCGATGAGCATACCATCTTCGTTGACCACCGGGACGCCGCTGATATTGTTTTCCGTAAGGATCCTGGCAAGGTCCTTAACACTGGAGGCGGCTGTTACGGTGATAACCTTACGAGTCATGATGTCAGCAGCAGTTTTCATAATTCATCCTTGTGGCGGCAGAAAAGTTTTAAAACCGCAATTCCATAAGTTGACATAATGTTCATGCGAGATACGGGGCAAACAGATCGTTTTGGCTTATTCATTGTCCGGATCTGTGCTCCGCCTGTTACGACTGAAACGATCATCTCTGGCGAGCAGTGTCTTTAATGTGGCAGGCACCGCATCTGCGACTTCACTTGCAGTATATCCAACCCTCACATTCCGGTAAAGGCTGTCTGCAGCGGCACCGTGGAGATACACCCCTGCCGCCGCAGCTTCAAAGGGTTCGCAGCCTTGGCAGAGCAGGCTGCCGATAATTCCGCTGAGAACATCGCCCATGCCGCCAGTCGCCATTCCAGGGTTGCCGGAAGTGTTGATCATGAGGCGTCGACCGGGTTGACAGACAATGGTGCCGGCTCCCTTGAGGATAATAATATGTTTTGAGCCACTGCTATTAAACCTTGCACAAGCTTGTCTGGCGGCTTCAAGCCTGTTTTCCTGAATTTCTGTTGTCGACCAGCCCAGTAATCTGCTCAATTCTCCAGGGTGAGGGGTGAAAATTCGTAACCCTTCAGCTTTCTGGATATCTTTGGGATTCAATGCAAGAATATTTAATGCATCTGCATCGACAACCAACGGAATCGGCAGTTTGTGGTAGAGTTTTCTGGTGAAGTCGGCTGTCTCTGTATCTGTTCCTATACCAGGTCCTATAACAGCAGCCTGTTTACCTTCTGCAAGCTTGAGTGCCGTGTCTGCGTCAGCGGCCGTGAACATGTAATCTGATTTGGGCAGAGGGATAGTCATCGCCTCCCATAGACTGGATTCCATGATACTATTCAACGCATGGGGAATGAGAAGGCTTACCAGTCCTCCGCCACTGCGAAGAGCCCCACGGGCGGAGAGTATGGCCGCACCGGTTTTTCCAGTTGAGCCGGCGGCAATTAGCAGATGACCGTGATCACCCTTGTGGGAGGAGTGTTTACGCCTAAGAACCGGAGTGAGGTGCTCGATAAGACCCTGATCGAGGAGTTCACAGGAGATTGAAATGCGTTCCTGGGCCTCAAGAGGAATACCAATTTCTATCACCTCGAGTTTGCCGGTGAGTTCACGACTGTCGTGGAGATAGTGGCCAGGTTTGGCGAGTCCATAGGTGGCGGTGAAATCAGCTTTCAGGCAGATACCCATGCTCTTACCGGTATCCGCGTCCATGCCGGATGGACAGTCAACAGCGACTACCGGGACACCGTGGGCAAAATTGCGACGGTTGACGGTTTCAATGGCAGCGGCGAAATGCCCTTCTACTTCACGCTTCAATCCAATGCCGAAGATGGCATCGACAATGGCGTAGCATGGGAGTCCCTGTGATTCGATTTGCTTGAAGAGGACAGGGACTGTCGAGACCCGAACCTCAGAATCGATTACGTGGAATGGCAACTTCAGGTTTTTGATAATGTTCATGTTGACTGCTGCGTCGCCCGTCAGTTTGTCAGGATGAACAAGAAGGAAAAAGAAGGGACGGCACCCTAACTGGTAGAGATGTCTGCCGATCACCAAACCATCTCCTCCATTGTTGCCTGGACCGACAAGGATGCAGGCAAAGGTGTTTATGCAGGGACCGAGTTGCCGCTCCATCATTCTGACAGTCCCGCTTCCGGCATTTTCCATTAATACGACACCCGGGATGCCGAAATCCTTAATTGCGCATCTGTCTAGTGCCTGCATTTCCTGAGCTGTAGGCAGCTTCATGGTATCTCCTTTGGACGCGTGAAAAGAAAATTCCTTTTTCTAGAATACTACTAAGGTAATGCATTCGTAAAGAAAACCCAGTCCGAATAGATCATTAACGATTTTTTTGAACTGGAAAGAACAGTTTATTT
Organism: Desulfopila aestuarii DSM 18488; assembly: GCF_900143695.1. GTDB lineage: Bacteria > Desulfobacterota > Desulfobulbia > Desulfobulbales > Desulfocapsaceae > Desulfopila > Desulfopila aestuarii. The sequence goes on along the minus strand of NZ_FRFE01000006.1, from coordinate 172,056 downwards.
AGTGCCCTGATATTATTTGAATAGGGAAAAACCGTAAAACGAAACAAACAATATATGTTAATGGCAAAAAGGATAAGCTGCATGAAATGGTTTTCATGGCTGTAGTCTTAATGCAAAAGAAACGCCTCGATGGAGGCGGGACCTACACACCTTCAGTCTTTTTGCTTGTCCTTCGCAATTGATCAACCAACGTGATGCAATAGTCACATGGCTGAAAACCGGACTCCTGTGCCTCTTTGATAGAGTCGAATATTACTGTAGCGGTTGTACTGTCGCTTTTCTGACAATTTGGAAGGTGAAATAGATTTTTTACAGGATCGGCCACGACGTGTTGTTGGGCTTGATCGTCCGAAGCGGATGGTTTTGCTGGTATCATGCGACGGGACACAGCTTTGGAAATTGATGCATACAGCAGTCCGATTTTTTGAAATAGTGGGGCAAATACTACCAGGTGTGTGCGGCGGGCAAACTCGTGAAAAAATTCCGGAAGGATCGGCTGCTCTTCTGCGACCCGACGGATTGAGTAGATCGCGCCGATGAGAAACATGGTATTGGGCAACCACATTAAGAGTAAAATGGAACCAGCACCTTCTTCGGCCATATTTTTGAAAGTGCTAAAGAGAACGTAATAGAGAATGAATGTGGCAAGGCCAAGAGGAATGCCGATAGCTTTTTTTCCAGGTCCGGCGAGGAGGCCAAGTGGTAAGCCCAGAAGTGACATAATCAGGCAGCCAAACGGCAGGACAAGACGCTTGTGGAATTCGACAAGCATATTCCTGCCTTTTTCGGTATTAGGCCCATATTTTTGGGTGGCAACAAGCAGTTCTGAGAGGGTGTAGGTGTTTTTCTCGTTGACTTTGGCCCTGGCAGGTAGTTGCAGTGGTATGTTGATAACGTATTTTTCGAAATTGACAATTTGGGCATTGGGGCCGTCTGGTCGATGCAGGCTACCGTTTCGCAGCAGGATTGTGACGTTCATTTGACGTATATCACTGACCATGCTTCCTGACGATGCCATGGTAACGGCAGGTGTTTTTTGGCCGCGCATATCTGAAACCCAGACATTTTTCCACTCGCCGGTGGCACGGTCTATTTCACCCACGTGGACGACCAGATCGCCGAGTGCTTCCGTAAATTGGCCTTCTCTGATCCCCCTGTCCATTTTCTCCTTGAGCAGCTGATAGGTGAGCTGTTTCAAAGATGTTTCGCTCTTGGCGATGAGTGAGATTGAGACGTAGGAGGTGGCAATGGCAATTGTAAAGGCGACGATAATCACAGAAGGAAGGATCTGGTAGATACTGATACCGCCTGCCTTTAAAGCAAGTATCTCTGTGTCGTTCGAGAGACGGGAAAAACAGATGATAGTGCCCATCATTGCTGCCATTGGAACGGTGTAGAGCAGCATGTTTGGCAGCATATAGGAAAAAAGCCTGATAAAATCTGCAAATCCAATCCCAAAATCGAGGGCAAAATTGAGAAAGGGGATGAGCTTGACCAGGAAAAAAACCCCGTTCATGATCAGAAAAGCGGCAAAGAACGGGGCTAGCATCTCAGTTGCGAGATAGCTATAGAGGATAAGGGGACTGCGTGAAAATACGTTCATATAAAACGAGGCTCGAAGGTGGGGCCGGTAGCTGATGGCTTAGTCAGGCAGATTGTATAGTATCTGCCTGAATCACTTTGCGTTCAAGGCGGCCAGAGGTCGTTCAATCGTCACCTCAATCCAGTGGGGATCCCACCATTCGAGCGGTGTGGTGAACACGCCGTTGACCAGCATGGAAAAGTGCAGATGATCGCCCCCGGCCATGCCGGAGGTGCCGGACAGGCCGAGAGTGTCGTTGATCGTCACCATATCTCCCACTTTTACATTGATCTGGCTAAGATGGGAATAGAGGCTGAAAACTCCCTGCCCGTGATCGATCATTACCATATTCCCATAGATTCCAAGGTAATCGGCATAAACTACTTTTCCCTTATTGGCGGCGGTGACATTTGCCTGTTGGGTCGAGGCGATATCCATACCGAGATGGACCTGCTTGTCGATTGGCTGATCGTTATAGTAATAGGTGCGGTGATCTGCAAAACCTGCACGATTACTTCCGGGCATACGATGGAAGCGGCCTTCCCAGTACCGTTCATCGGCTGAGCTACTGCACAGTTCCTCTATCTTCTTATTATTTTTGTCGCGGACCGTCGAGTTGGAGTACAAATATTTTTCCACGGAATTTCCTGACATCTCGGGATAGTGCTGCTCGAATTCAGGGATTTTGGCGTTTAGAAAACCGTCGGTAATGTTAATTCTGTCGTGTTTCTGTTGTACTTTCTTGAAGTTGGTGGAAAAGGGCAGCATGGAGCTGTTGCCGGCAACATCCGTTGCCTGTATATACGATTCTGTTAAACTTTCAGCATCAAATGGCAGTGCAAAATAGGCAATATAGCTGTCATGATGGTTCCCACCCAGAGGGTGGCCTGGATTGAATCGGCCGTTAATCATTACTCCATGGCTGCTTTTGACATCATCCACCGCGTAGACCACAATGCCGGCTCCTCCTGGGGAGATATACTGCTCACTGTGCAGAATTTTTATGACAGGCGGTTTGGTGTCGAGGGTGACGTTGATTATGGTCGTTGCGGAATTTCCCTTTAAAAATCCCATCATGGAATAGTCACGAGCAGTGACGGTGATGCTGACCGGTCCCTCGGTAAAACCAAGTTTGTTGGCATCAAAAGTTACTGTCTGTCGGTCGCTCAGCGGACCGATCTGGCCTGTGTAGCCAGTTCGTGGATTGGTTACGTTGTAGAGTTCTTTAGTAACGGTACCCTGAGTGACGTTAACTGTAACCTGGCGAAGGCCACTCCCTGTATCGGTGACCTCAATTTCAAGGGGCTGCGTCTTGCCTATAAATTGAGAAATTTTGGAAACGTTAATGACAGGCTTGCTTCTTTCAAAGAAGAGAAAAAAGCCGGTAGCAACGAGACCGATAAGGATCAGTAGGAAAAGTTTGGATAAGAGATTGCCGAACGAAAATGATCTGCGTCTTCTGGAGAGTGTCATATCTGCAGTTTAACAATAAAAGAGCGGCAGCGGACCGAGAAGGCTATCGCTGCCAGATGATTTCGTATTTTTCTATATGCATGTCTTTGGCAGGCGCAATGACCATGCGTTTGCCTGTATCATGCTCGAGCTGGGCCATTGTCAGCTCTTCTTCCTTCGAGAGCATATCGGCGATGCGGGGATGCACTCTGAGGGTCACCGTATTGCCGCCTGCGGCTTGGGCGTTACGATGGATGTTACGAAAAATTTCGTAGCAGATGGTACGACGGGATTTGAGCATTCCTTCCCCTACACAGTAATGGCAGGGTTCACACATGAGCTGATACAGACTTTCACTGTTACGTTTCCTGGTCATCTGGACAAGGCCGAACTCAGAAAGCTTCAGGATGTTGATGCGGCTCTTATCTTTTTTGACAGCAGCTTTGAAGGTTGCAAAAAGCTCTTCGCGGTGGTTCTCATCTTCCATGTCAATGAAATCGATAATGATGATCCCGCCGATATTCCGCAGACGAAGCTGATAGGCAATCTCAACGGCAGCTTCCATGTTGGTCTTGAAAATGGTTTCGTTGAGATTGTTTTTGCCGACGAAGCGGCCGGTGTTGACATCGATGACCGATAGCGCCTCGGTGCTTTCGATGATGATGTAACCGCCTGACCTGAGCCAGACCTTTTTCTCTATTGCCCTGTTTATTTCAACCTCAATACCGTGGGCTTCAAAGAGGGGGAGATCGCCACGGTACAGGGATAACTTGCTTTGTAGTTCAGGGGCAAAGGTTTTGACGAATTTTTCAATCTTGCGAAAGGATTTTTCTTCATCAATGGTCAGGCGGTCTACGTCTGCGGTGAAAAGATCACGAACGGACCTAAGAGTAATATCCAAGTCTTCGTAAACAAGCGCCGGAACAGGAACGCCTTTTTCAAGGTCCTGGATTTCCTCCCAGAGATGAAGGAGGAACTCCATGTCGGCTTCAAGTTCTTCTAAACGGGCATTTTCCGCTACTGTGCGAACGATGAAGCCAGCTCCTTTAGGCCGGATTGATTCGATCTTCTCCTTCAGCCGGTTGCGTATCTCCTCATCCTCTATTTTCCTGGAAACACCAATATGATCGGTGAGAGGGATATAGACAAGGTTGCGACAGGGCAGAGTGATGTGGCAGGTAAGCCGGGCTCCTTTGGTTCCAATCGGGTCTTTGCTGACCTGGACAAGAATATTCTGCCCTTCTTTAAGCAAATCCTCGATTTGGAAGTTGTGGTTGCGGCGGGAAACCTTTTCATTGATCTCTTTTTCAGGATCACAGGAGTGAACCGGTGGGGATGCCTCTATGGTGTCAACGTCCGGGAGAGATTCCTCAATATAAATGTCGTCTACATAGAGAAAACCTGTACGCTCCAGGCCAATATCCACAAAGGCTGCCTGCATACCTGGCAGGACGCGGACAACCTTTCCCTTGTATATGTTGCCCATGAGCCCTTTTTCAGTGGGGCGCTGAAGATGGTACTCGCTGAGTACGCCATTCTCTACAAGCGCCAGGCGCACTTCATAGCTCCTGGAATTAATAAGAATTTCAGTGGTCATGTTATCTTAAGTAAAACAAATATATGGTGGACTTGTAAGGAAGTCCGAAACCTGTGAAAAATCATATCAATGCAGCAGGATATCACGATTGATGCTGGTTGTCGTGATGAAGTTTGTTTAACCTGCAGAGTATCATTGAAAAAACGATAAAAGTCGATAACTCTTCCCGGTAAGACGTGAGATTACCACATGCGTCGTTTTCTTTCTGGAATTGTTTATGATGATGCCATGGCCTGTGTGTTCCAGAATATGGGGAAGAATGAACTGTCGAAACATTTAATATACAGTAACCATAGGTGAAAAAGCCATACGTAATAATGAATTTCGCCAATAATGTTATTGGAAAGCATCTTCGGGGTTTGGTGACTTTACCGTGGATGGGCCTGGCTTGGCTGGAAGTTGGTCTTGCTGAATACGGCTCCGGCACTACCAGTTTTCGGAACGTTGAGGAATGACAATGAATGAGAAAGAGCGTGATATTTTTTAAAAGCCAATGCTGGCGAGCAATTCCTGCGAGCTATGGCTTCTCAGTCGGTAAATCGAATATCAACGCTCCCAGTGTGATAGTGCTCTTTGTGGCATACAGATAGGGATGTTCGAAATATTGGGCCTGACTCGTTGTTAAATCCAGATTGTATTTCTCCAGGAAAAAGGTCGTCAATTCTTTTGGTGGTTGTTTGGTGCGGTTTGCCAACCAGATAATAGCTGCCTTAGTGGGTGTAGCACCATTTTTTTCAAAGTTATAACCGGGAATTATGGCAGTGCTGTCAGGAAAGGCAAAACTGAAATTGCCGGCGAGAAACCTGTCGTCACTCACGATCAGGCCATGAGTAAAGCCTGAACGGGCGATATCGTTGGCAAAGGAAGAAATAGGATAGTTAAGGCGGCAGAATTTGTCCATTTTTTCTGCAGCAACGGCGCGTAATGTAAAGGCCAGATAGATAGTCAGGGCGGCGGTGCCGACAATGGTGGAATACATCTTAAATCGACGGGTTGTCAGTTCCGTCTCTGCCAGCCTGGAGAAAAGAAAGATGGGGAAGGCAAAAAGTAGAGGCTGCAGCCATCTGTCTTTCACATAGGTGACCTGGAAGAGTAGCACCGTCAGTAAAACTGTAATAAAAACGATTATGATATAGCGGCCAATGAAACGCTGATGAAAATCATGAATGTCTTTCCTGCGATTTTGGAAAATTGTCGGGAAAATGGCCAAAAAAATCACAAGGAGCGGAGCGAGAAAGAGGAAGCTGCTGCGGACCAGACTGAGAGGCCCGAGGAGGTAAAACTGTTCACGACCCTGTTTGAACTTATGGGTAGTGGAAAAAAGAATTTCCTGATGATTGTACATCCACACCAGGTATGGGCTGGTCAAAAGAAGGGTCACTGCCAGCGTCAACAAACTTTTCCGGGAGAACACGACCTTCCTTCCTTCAGGAAAGGTGGCAAGTGTAATCGACAAAATAGCAGCAAATAGCAGGAAATTGGTCTTCGCGAGAATGCCGACGGAGAAGATGATACCGAGAAAGATATACTGCAACCAGCTATTGCGCTGAAGTAGCTTTAATCCCTGCCAGAGCGCAGCTGACGAAGCGCAAACCACGAGCAGGGTGTGGGTCATATCTCGTTGCGATTCCCATCCGATCTGAGGGATGAGCAGGATTGAGGCTGTGGCAAGAATGGCAGACCGATTGTTTTTCAGAATTATCTGAGCTGCCAGGAAGACAAAGAAGTACGTGAGAAAGAGCAGAAGATTTTTCAAGACACTGACAGCCAGAACGTTCCTACCTATAAGTTGAAACAGACCATGCTGTAGCCAGGTGTAAAGGGGCGGTTGTTCGGTGTAGCCGGGCAGCAGCCACTGTGCCAACATTGCTTGTTCGGCTTCGTCGTAATCCAGGGAATTGGAGATAACGACCCTCAGCACTATATGCAGTCCAAAGTAGAGGGCGAGGATGATGAGAAAGATGAAAGCTTGTCTTTTCTGGTTTTCTGTTGCCCTTGTCACTGGTCAGCTTCTCCGGAGATTCTGGCTTGTCGGCGGAGCAGAAGGATATTCCGTGCATAGACGACGCAGCCGAACAACTGACCGATAAAGAGCACAGGATCTCTGCGAATAACTGCATAACTGAGTACCATCAGGGAACCGCTGATACTGAGCAGCCAGAAACCAAGTGGCAGGATCGATTCATGCTTCTTTTCGGCGACAAGGAGCTGATAGATAAACCGGAAGGTGAACACGCACTGGCCCAACAAACCCCAGACCATGAGGGCTGTGGAGATATCGGGATTGTTTAATACCGTATAGAGATTATTACCGGAACCGCAGGCGAGCCAAATGGCGGCAAAGAGTGGGAAGATAATCGCCATGATACGAAGAGGCCAGGGGATGGTTTTCCAGTGACCATGAAAATGGAGATTGCGGATGTAAATGGCGTAGGTGATTGACTGACTGAGGATGATAGCCAGATCGTCACGCATAATTCCATAAACCATCAGCAGAAAAGAGGCGAAAACACTCAACTGCCAGAAGATGAGCGGCGACAGGGTGCGTCCGGCCTTCTCGGAAAGGATCCATTGGGTCAGGAGCCGGGCTGAGAAAAGGATCTGGGCGGAAAAGCCGATTCCGTAAACGAGATAATGATTCATCTATTCCTCTCCGCCACACGATAGCGGATATAACGACTCCGCATCCAGCGGAAAGCGAGTGTATCAAAGAACGGGCCAATGAGGCGGTTCAGCAGATGGTATTTGCTGGTGCCGGCATGACGTGGATAATGGGTGATAGGGACCTGTTTGACTTGCCCCCCCTGTAATTGCACAAGCGCCGGCATAAAACGGTGCATGCCGGTGAAAAACGGCATCTTCCGGGCATACTCGGTCTTCATGATTTTTAAAGGACAGCAGGTGTCGGTGATGCCATCATTGATCATGAATCTGCGATAGGCGTTGGCAAATTTGGAGCTGAGCTTTTTGACAATGCTGTCCTGGCGTTTGCTTCTGATGCCGTTGACCATGTCGTATTCCGGAAAATACGGCAGGTATAGCTGAAAATCTGATGGATGGGTCTGCAGATCGGCATCGATATAGCCAACGAGTGAGGTGGTGCAATGATCAAATCCTGCCTTAATGGCAGCCGAGAGACCATAATTTCGGTCAAACGAGATGTAATCATAGGCGGGAGAATTTGCACATTTCTCCTTGATCATGGCAAGGCTGGTATCACGCGAGCCGTCATTGACCAGCAGTCCCTTGAGTGGCATTTCCGAGGTGGAAATGAGCCGGTCAAATTCCTCAAAGAAAGCAGGAAGGCTCTCTTCTTCGTTGTAGACGGGTATGATGACTGTCAGTTCTTCGTTCATCTATTGGCCTGCTGTTTTTTTTGGGGCTACTGGTGGAAAAAATGCAGGTGGTGACTTTGTCGCGAAGTTCGCCAGAATGCATGATACACAGTCAGGACCCAGGAGTAACGACAGTTGCGTTGTGGCTGGGCTCTTTGTCTCTCTGTGTTGCCAGAAAAACCTTATATTAATACCAGATCTCATGACTGATCTCAAGAAGGAGTTTTTGCCAGGGCCGGTACGGCCTTTGGCAACGACGACATTATCGCTTTTTAGAGAATAAAGAGAGCCGTTTCAAGACAGATCAGTCGGGGCGGCAACAATCCCTGAGCTTCCGTGCCAAGGGTTGAGGGATATCCTTTGGAAAGGTATAGTGTTGCAGATCAATCACCAGTACCTGTTCAAATGAACAGCAGGTCTTAATCAAATGTCTGAAACTCAATTTTCACAGCATGCAGAACTATCCGGTATCCGTCATTATACCCACCTATAATCGTGAGAAGTTTCTTTCGGAATCGATTCAATCCGTTTTAAGCCAGAGTTGCCTTCCAGCAGAAATTATCATCATCGATGATGGTTCTACAGATGCGACCAGGGAATGTGTCCTGTCATTTGTCGAGAGTTCTCCTGTTTCCTTGTCCTATGTTTATCAAGAGAACAGAGGGCCGGCAGCAGCCAGAAATCTCGGTATCATGAATGCGACCCATGATCATATTGCATTTCTCGACTCCGATGATCTCTGGCACCCGAATAAACTGCAAAAACAATATGGATTGATGTTGCAGAATCCGCACTTTAAAATCAGTCATACCCGGGAAAAATGGCTTCGTCGTGGCGAACATCTCAATCAGAAAAAGAAACATTTGCCTCGACATGGAGATATTTATAAGCACTGTCTCAAGCTTTGTGCGGTAGGCATGTCCACTGTCATGATGAAAAAGGAACTCTTTTCCGAAGTGGGGCTTTTAGATGAAACGTTTCTCTGCTGTGAGGACTATGAGTTGTGGTTACGGGTGGCTGCGAGATATCCATTTCTACTGGTAGATGAGCCGATGACGATTAAGCAGGGTGGCCGTGAGGATCAGCTCTCTTTTCTCTATCGTATCGGCATGGACCGGTATCGCATCAAAGCTTTGGAAAAATTATTAACTGAAGTGCCCCTCACTGGTGAGCAGCGAGTGGCTGCCCAAAAAGAGCTGATGAAAAAGCTGACCATATATGGTAACGGCTGTCTCCGGCATGACAAGGCCGAGGAGGGGCAGCGTTGTCTCGACCGGGCAAAAGAACTTCAACAGGTGACCACAGTGAGGCAAAGATGACAGGACGTTCATGGCGGGATCCATCCAAATATATTCAAAAGATCCACGTCGATGCGAGCTGTGTGGATGATCCCTACACTCGAGAGATTCTTGAGCGGGCCAATCTGCCCTGGGATGTTGTCAATGAAGGTGAGCAACCAGTGCTGCTTGACCGGCCATATCCGGAGAGCATGACTGAAGGGAAACGCCATCTGTATCTCACACGTAATCGTGGGCATTTTTTCAAGCCTTGTCCGGCGACCCGTGAGTACCGATGCTGTGACTACCATGTACTGAACACCGGTATGAATTGTCCCATGGACTGTGTCTACTGCATCCTCCAGGCTTACCTCAATAACCCATGGCTTTCGTTCTATGTTAATGTCGATGACTTGCTGTCGGAAATCGGCAATGTTCTCCGCACCAATCCGGACACGCGTTACCGTATTGGCACTGGGGAGTTTACCGATTCATTGGCTATTGACCGGTTGACCCGGCTGAGTACCTATCTTGTGCCATATATGGCGAAGCAGGAAAACGCCATGCTGGAGCTGAAGACCAAGTCTGCGGTGATTGAAAATCTTGAGCATCTCGAACATCGAGGGAGAACCGTTATTTCCTGGTCGCTGAACAGTAGTCAGGCTTTGCAGCAGGAGGAGTTACGGGTGGCCAACCTCGAGGAGCGGCTTGCGGCAGCAGCCCAGTGTGCCCGATGGGGCTACAGGCTCGGTTTTCATTTTGATCCTATCATCGAACATGAAGGTTGGCAGGAGGGGTATCGTGCCACTATTGAGGCGTTATACCGTACTGTACCGGCTGAGGCCATTGTCTGGATCTCCATGGGGGCGCTTCGATATCTGCCGAAACTAAAGGATATCGGTATGCACCGCTTTCCCGGCACCACCATGTACTTTCAGGAGTTTGTTGAAGGACTCGATGGAAAATCACGATATTTCAGGCACAGTCGTACAAAATTGTATTCCTCGATCTACCAAATGCTAAAGCGACATGCCGCAGACTCCACCTGCATCTACTTCTGTATGGAGAGTGACGAGATCTGGCGTGAAGTCATGGGCTACATTCCGGAGGAGAAGGGTGGGGTTCCCGCACTGCTGGAACGTGCATTTTTTGAGGGCATTGGCAACAGGTAAGAGACTGATGCCAGTAGCTGCATGTTTGGGGCGATGATATTCTGCTTGTCCTTTCATTTTTCTATCGTATACTTATGCATTCGATTGTGAACACGCATTCGAGTGACCCGTGCATTCATTCAGGAGAAAAATACAATGATTAATAAGGCTATACTTATCGGCAATTTAGGCGCCGATCCGGAAATACGCTACACCCAGAGCGGAACCCAGGTTGCAACATTTAACGTCGCGACCACTGAGCGGAGAAAAGGACAGGACGGTCAGGTCCAGGAGAGCACCGAGTGGCATCGAATCGTTGCCTGGCAGCGTTTGGCCGAGATTTGCGGGGAGTACCTGCACAAGGGTTCACGGGTTTATATCGAGGGGAAGATTCAGACCAGAAAATGGAAGGATCAGAGTGGTGTAGACCGATACACCACCGAGATCGTCGCCCGGGAGATGAAGATGCTGTCGCCTCGCGGGGGTGAAGCCGGTGGTTCCTCCTTCGGCGGCGGTGGTTATGATAGCTCCTTCCCAGAGCCGCCTGCTGGCTTTATGGGAGACACCGGAGACGACGTACCGTTCTAACTAAGGGAAGATGACGCAATGTAAAAGGGTGACCCTGCGGTATTCGGCGTCACCCTTTTTTTGTGTGTTTTTAAAAGAGTGTCGGTGAAATTTAGGACGTGGGCAGGAAGTATTGCTCTGGCGGAATTTCCCGACATTTGAAGTTGGGGCAAAGAATAACCTCTCTTTGATTTCAACTCCTTTTCACTGGACTGTTTTGACAAGGAAATGCATCTTGACGACCGAACCATCTGTCCATATTGTGATGGTACAGTTTAGAGGCCTTGTGGAAACGTCTGTACCGGACGAATTCAAGTAACGTGAAGCGGCGGGAATGGAATACTACGACATTTTAGGTGTTGCGAAGAGCGCAACAGCAGATGAAATTAAAAAAGCGTATCGCAAACTGGCGCTGAAATATCACCCTGACAAAAATTGCGGTGACAAGGCGGCTGAAGAGAAGTTCAAGGAGATCAACGAGGCATATGCTGTTTTGTCCGATCCGGTGAAAAAACAGCAATATGACACCTACGGTTCCTCCAATTTCCATCAGCGTTACTCCCAGGAGGACATCTTCAGGAATTTCGATCTGAATGACATTCTCAGGCAGTTCGGATTTGGCGGGGTGAACGGTGGCCGGCAAACCGGTGGTTACGGTCACAATATGGGTGGCGGGGTGAATTTTAACTCATTCTTTGGCCAGGGGGGAAACATGCACGGGGGGTGTGGTGGCGGTTGTCAGCAGCCGGAAAAAGGACTGGATATGACCTATCAGCTCACCGTAACGCTGGACGAAGTATTACATGGGGCGGACCGGTCCATCTCTCTTCGGAAAAACGGGCAGCCGCAACAGGTGAGCGTCAAGATTCCCAAAGGTATAGAAGAAGGGAAGAAACTGCGCCTCAAAGGCAAGGGCGGAGAATCACGTAATGGTGGTCCGCCGGGCGATCTCTATTTGAAGGTGGAGATTGCTGAGCATCCGAACTTCAAGCGCGAAGGTGATAACCTGGTACTGGAACAGCTGATGAGTTTCAGTGATGCTTGCCTTGGCGGCAAAGTCGAGGTCGAGACCCTGGACGGCAAAAAATTCTCGGTAACGGTGCCGAGTGGTTCGGTAAATGGCGCGAGGCTCCGGATTCGCGGGCACGGGCTACCGGCTGGTCCACTGGGTGAGCGAGGCGATCTCTACGTAAAGCTGGCCGTCAAAGTTCCCGCTGAACTGAGTGACGAGCAGCGAGAATTGGTGAGCCGTCTTCGCGAGTGTGGGCTGTAGGCTCAGAAAAAAAATTACAATCATTAAAAAGGGGACGGGCTGGCCGCTTGTCCCCTTTTTTCGTGCTATCAAGAGCACTGGCAGGTCGAGACAATCACGGCCGCCCAATACATTTTGACATTTATTATCGCCGCAATTAGTATAAGCCCTTCTGATTGTATCCTTTACCCTCCATTACTGAACTTTCGGATATTACTCTGTCATGCTGCATATCGGTCTTGAATGTCTGCTGCGCACAAACCCCGCGTGGCTGAAAAACAAACGGCTCGCCCTGCTCTCAAACCAGGCCTCTACCGGACGCGACCTCCGCCACACCCGGTTTCACATCGAGGAACATTTCCCGGGGCAGCTTACTTGCCTCTTTTCGCCACAGCATGGGTTCTTTGCCGAGAAACAGGACAACATGATTGAGTCGGCGCATCATACCGATCCGGAAACCGGCTTGATGGTTTACAGTCTCTATGGGGATTCGAGGCGCCCCGAGCGCCATATGTACGATCATTTCGATGTTTTACTCATCGATATCGTCGACGTCGGTACCAGGGTCTATACTTTCCTCTATACCATGGCCTATTGCCTGGAGATGGCGGCGGAGACCGGTAAAAAGGTGGTGGTGCTTGATCGCCCAAATCCAGTTGGTGGCGAGATGGTCGAAGGAAATATCCTTGAGCCGGAATGGACATCTTTCGTAGGCCTCTATCCCTTGCCGATGCGTCATGGCTTGACCTTTGGCGAACTGGCACTTTTTATCAACAGTGAGTTTTGTATTGGTGCCGATCTTGAGGTTATTGCGATGGAAGGCTGGAGTCGTTCCATGCTTTTCCGGGATACGGGTTTTCCTTGGGTTTTTCCGTCACCCAATATGCCAACCCCAGAGACCGCTCTGGTCTATCCGGGGCAGGTGATCTGGGAGGGGACCACGGTCTCGGAAGGTCGAGGCACCACCATGCCGTTTGAGCTTTTCGGTGCGCCATATTGGAATTGTAAAGAGATATTGAATATTCTGGACGCCACGCCGCTGCCGGGATGTTATCTGCGGCCGATCTCTTTTGAGCCGACCTCGGGAAAATATGGGGAAATTACCTGCCGGGGCTTTCAGTTGCATGTCACTGAGCCAGGGAAATTCATGCCGTATAGGACCAGCCTTGCCATATTGCAGGCTGTAATACATCTTTCACCGGACGAGTTCGAGTATAAAAAAACGCCCTACGAATATGAGTTTGAACGGCTTCCCATGGATCTGATTCTCGGTAGTCAACGGGTGCGCACTGAAATCGAAGCCATGAAGCCGATCATGGAGATCGAAGGCAGCTGGCAGCAGGAGTTGCAGGAGTTTAGAGAGATCCGTAAACGGTATCTGCTCTACCAATAACGTTCATTACAGGATGCTTAAAAATAGGAAAAGAGTATGGGCATAACGACAATGGAACTGGGTGAAATAGCCAAGCTGGTGGGTGGGGAGCTTTGTGGCGATCCTGCGGTGAGAATATCAAGCCTCACCTCGATTGAAGCCGCAACCGCAGACGACCTGACTTTTCTTGTCAAAGCAAAAGAGATTGAGCGGCTTGAGAAAAGTTTTGCCGGTGCGGCTCTTGTGCCAATGAATACGAAGAGCGATTTGCCGATGCCGGTTATCAAGGTTCGGGATCCATATCTTGCATCCGCAATTATCCACAATACGCTTCTGGCCAAACCGTTTCAGGCCAGGGGGGTCGACCCCAGAGCATGCGTCGGACGTGATTGTGTGATTTCAGATGAGGTAACTATTGCGCCGCTTGCAGTAATAGGTGATCGAGTGCGTATTGGCAAAAGGGTTACTATAGGTGCCGGTACGGTGGTAGGCGATGATGTGGTGATCGGTGATGATGTTGAACTGAAGGCCAATGTCACGCTCTATGATAAATGTGTGCTGGGTAACAAGGTTATTATTCATTCTGGAACTGTCATCGGCAGCGATGGTTATGGGTATGCTACCGACGGTATGGGCCAACATGTCAAGCGGCCTCATGTCGGTCGGGTGCGGATCGATGACGATGTCGAAATTGGGGCCAATGTCTGCATTGATCGTGGCGCTTTTGGCGATACCTGGATTCAGTCAGGGGTGAAGATCGATAATCAGGTACAGGTTGCCCATAATGTAGTAATCGGTCCCAACTCTCTGCTGGTGGCCCAGGTGGGTATTAGCGGCTCCACCACTCTTGGGAGAAATGTTGTACTTGGTGGGCAGGTTGGGGTTGCTGGACACATCCACCTGGAGGATCAGGTTATGGTGGCGGCTGGCAGTGGCATTCATGCATCTTTACCCAAAGGGGCGAAAGTGGGCGGCATCCCGGCATTTGATGTGCGGGCTTGGGCAAGATCAGCAGCCGTCTATGCAAAATTGCCAGAAATGCGTAGTGAAATGAGAAAATTACAGAAAAAAGTGGCCGAGTTGGAAGCTCTGCTTGCAGAACCATATACTACAGGAGAAACACATGAGTGAAGTACCTGCTCCGGAATATATCGATGTCGTTGGAATCATGAATCTTCTGCCGCATAGATATCCTTTTGTGCTGGTGGACAGAATATTACACATTGAAGTGGGCCAAGAAATTACCGGTCTGAAAAATGTGACCTATAACGAACAGTTTTTTCAAGGCCACTTTCCCGGTAAACCCGTAATGCCAGGGGTGTTAATCCTGGAAGGGCTTGCTCAGGTTGGGGCTGTCATGGCCTACTACGCCCATAAGGATGCTGTCGGTGAGAAAATCATGTTTTTCGCCGGGATCGATAAAGCCCGTTTTCGAAAACCTGTGGTCCCCGGAGATCAGCTTATCTATAAGCTGAAACTCTTGAAGCAGAAGCGGACCATATGGATGATGGAGGCAAAGGCGTTTGTCGATGATGTACTGGTTGCAGAAGCAGAACTGATGGCCTCTTTCTCCTGATTTTTCCTACGTGAAAATATCCGGATGAAATGAACGGAGTTGTCTCCCTGAGCGGAAAACACTCTGGCAAAATAATACGGAAAGATCTTGCGATTGGTTTGGATTGACGGTATGAGTCCTCTTCTTGTCGTGCGGCTTTCGAATAAAAGCAACATCGAAAATTACTGCATAGACTTTTATAAAATGCGGTTTTAAACAAACATACATCACATTTGGTGGCACATAATATGGCGATACATTCATCAGCGGTTGTCGACCCTAAAGCTGAGCTGGACAGTTCGGTTGTCGTTGGCCCGTATGCAGTAATTGAAGCAGGAGTGCGCATTGACGCCGGTACCAGGGTCGAACCCCATGCCGTTATCTCAGGCCCCACCACCATTGGCAAGCGGAACCTGATTGGTTCCTTCGCCAGTGTTGGCGGCGCACCGCAGGATCTCAGCTATAAGGGCGAGCCGACTGAACTTATTATCGGTGATGATAACCAGATCCGCGAATATGCTTCTATCCATCGCGGTACACCCCATGGCAATGCCAAGACCGTTATCGGCAACTCCAACCTGCTCATGGCCTATACCCATGTTGCCCATGATTGCAAAATCGGCAACCATGTAATTCTGGCTAACGTGGCAACGTTGGCTGGACACGTGGAGGTTGGAGATCGGGCCTCGATTGGAGGCTTGGTGGCTGTACATCAGTTCTGTCGTATTGGCACCCTGAGCTATATCGGCGGCCTGTCCGGTATCGGGCTCGATGTGCCGCCCTATGTCATTCTTGCAGGGACCAGAAATCGCACCCGGATCTCCGGTATCAATAAGATCGGGTTGAAGCGTAACGGTTTTTCAAGGGAGAGTATTAATAGTCTGGAAAATGCCTTCAAGATTATCTTCAGGTCACCGAACTTGCTGCTGAAAGATGCTCTTGAGCAGGCACGGTTAGAAGTTACCGACTGTCAGGAAGTAGAAAACCTTATCACCTTCTTTGAAAATTCCAAGCGGGGTGTAATTAAACGAACGATCGAAGACTGAGTTTCTGATGTCGATAGATCACGAAAACATAGGTATCATTGCCGGTGGCGGGCAGTTTCCGCTGCTGTTTATTGACGCAGCTCACAAGGCTGGCAGAAAGGTTATGGTCATCGCCCATAAGGGTGAAACTGATGAGCGGGTAGCGTCAGCCGCCGACGATGTCTGCTGGGTCAAGCTCGGTCAGCTCGGTAAGGTGATCTCCTGGTTTAAGGCGAAGGGGGTTGGCGAAACCGTTTTCCTTGGCGCCATTACCAAGACCAAGATCTTTCGTGATGTCATGCCGGACCTGAAGGCGCTTACCTTGTGGAATAAGATCGACTCCAAGCAGGACGATGCCATTCTCAGGGCAGTGGCAACTGCCCTTGAGAAGGAAAACATCGCGGTACGGGAATCGACCATGTATTTGCAGCACCTGCTCTTCCCTGAAGGGGTGCTCTCGAAAAAGAAGCCTTCGAAAGAGCAGAGGCGCGACATTGAATTCGGCTGGCAACATGCCAGGGCCATTGGCCGGCTTGATATCGGTCAATGTGTGGTTGTTCGTAACTGTACTGTGGTTGCCGTCGAAGCGATCGAGGGTACAGATGCCGCAATCAGACGAGGTGGAAAACTGGCCCGTGAGAAGGCAGTGGTTGTGAAGGTCAAGAAACCCGGCCAGGACTTTCGCTTTGATCTGCCGGCCACAGGTGTTATCACTATTCAGACCCTTGCCGAAGTGAAAGGTGCGGTACTGGCTGTTGAGGCTGGACAGGCACTGATCTTCGATCGTGAGGAGATGATGCGGGCCGCTGACCGAGCTGGTATCGTTGTGGTCGGCGTCACCGAAAACCCTGACGGCACGCTTACATATTGATTGCCTCGGCGGCGATCAATGCCGGACAGATGCCAATCAATGAAGGAATGTACTGTGCAGGCGATGATTCTGGCGGCAGGGTTTGGCACCCGGCTTCTCCCCCATACCCGATTGAGACCGAAGCCTCTCTTTCCTCTTTTAAATGAACCGCTGCTGCTCCTGACCATCCGTCGGTTGCAGCGGTTTGGCTTTGGCCATATCATTGTGAACTGCCATCATCTGCGGGGGCAGATCGTAGATTGTTTGCATGGTATGGCCGGGGTAGTGGTCCAGGAGGAAGAGACGATCCTCGGTACCGGTGGCGGCTTACGCCAAGCCCTCAGTTTGATGCGGGATGAACCACTGCTGGTAACCAACGGTGACATCTATCATACTATCGATTTTCGTACTTTGTATGATGCCCATTGTAGTACACAGTTTCCGGTTACCCTGGCGATGCATGATTATCCACGTTTCAACACGGTACAGGTGACAGATGACAAGGTCGTTGCTTTTCGCCCTGAAGATGAAAACAGTCAACCTCTTGCTTTTACCGGCCTTTCCGTTATCGAACCAGATATTCTTCATGGGATAGAGGTTGGTCGTGAATCCTGCATCATTGATCATTACCGTCGGAAGCTTAATGATGGTGTACAGTTTGGGGTTTTCCGGGTGGATAAGTGCTTCTGGACCGATATGGGAACACCGGAAGATTATCTGGAGTTGCATGCTGGACTATTAAATGGGTCAATTCCGCGCTGGCAGGAGTTCGCATGTGGCACTGCAGAGAAAAGAATCCTGATTGACGATAAGGCTCGATTGACCGGGAAGAGCTGCATCACAGACTGGTGTGCCATTGGTGCGGCAACAGGTCGTGATATTTCCCTTGCCAGATGCGTAGTATGGGACGGGGTCCAGTTCCCGGATGGTTATTGCAGTGCGGATTTACTTGTTTCAGAAAGCCCGCACGAGACGGCAGCTGGAATCGCTGAAGGTAATTGAACATGACATGTAATATTTTGCCTGAAGATGTTAATCCCAAGGTGCGTGATCTGCTGAAAGCGGCGGGATTTACGACCGGCCCGGAAACATGTGCCAACTTCGCTATAGAGACTCTTGGCGGTGATGGTTCCAACCGCCGTTTCTGGCGGCTTGTTTTCGAAGATGGTCGGAAGGCAATCGTTGTTGCACCCGAAAAGCATGAAGAGAAATGTCTGCAGGAGGCGAGATCCGTCTATTCTATCGGCTCACATCTCAGATCTTGCGAAGTACCGGTGCCAGAACTATATGGCTACGATCAGGATGACGGTATTCTCCTTTGCGAAGATCTGGGTCAGGTTCACCTGCACAGCTTTGCCATTGCCACAGATTGGCATGATGCCGAATCGGTGAAACGATTGCGGCAACTCTATCACCAGACTCTTGATGTGCTGGTTGGGATGCAGGTGAAGGGCGGGGAACGATTCAACCCTGACTGGTGTTGGGATACCACGTCCTATGACCGACAGTTGATGCTTGAGCGTGAGTCCGGATATTTTTTACGAGCCTTTTGGCAAGGGCTATTGGAGCAACCGGTTCCGGACGGTTTGGCTGAGGAATTCTCGCAGTTGGCTGATGCTGCAGCATTGGCACCAGGCGGTTTTTTTCTTCATCGTGATTTTCAGTCCCGCAACGTGATGATCATAAACGACAGGGTGCGTGTGATCGATTTTCAAGGCGGCAGGCTGGGGCCACTTGGATATGATCTGGCATCGTTATTGCTCGATCCTTACGCTGCGTTGCCTGAATCGTTTCAAAAGGAGCTTTACACCTATTATCTGGATAGGCTGACTGATTATCTCCAGACGGATATTGAAAGATTTCATGACTGGTATCAGGTTCTGGCGCTTCAACGCAATCTACAGATTCTTGGTGCTTTTTCCTATCTGAGTGCGGTTGTCGGCAAACAATTTTTTCGTGCCTATATCGTTCCAGCACTGGTGTCGCTTAACCGGCTCAGTGCGGAATGTCGTCATCCGCATCTACCGATACTTGCATCTGTTACCCAGAACGCCTTGAAACTGGTAGGGTCCCTCGGGTAAATATCGCTCTTTCGTCCATGTCGAGGCGGAAAGAGGTGCAAAATATCTCAACTTCGGTTACATACACCCTTTGCTTTAACAAAGGATGAAAAGAAAAAAATATGAAACAAACATCTTGTCCCATTGTCGTCCTTGTCGGGCGACCCAACGTGGGAAAATCAACCCTGTTCAATAGAATTACCAAATCTCGAAACGCCTTGGTCGATCCAACCCCAGGCGTTACCAGGGATCGTCATTATGAACGCGTGACCTGGGAAGACAGGGTATTTATGCTGGTCGATACCGGCGGCATTGACGATAATCCCGAAGATCTCATGGTCAATCACATTCGTGAACAGGCCATGGCTGCAATCGAAGAGGCGGACATTATCTTCTTTCTCATGGATGGCAAGCACGGGGTAACTCCGGCTGACCACCAGGTTGTCGAAATCCTGCGTCGCACTGAAAAGCCGATCTTCTATGTGGTAAATAAAGTAGACAGTCCTGAACAAGAGATAGAACGCCTCTCTCCCTTTTGGGAACTCGGGGTGGAGAAGCTGTGGGCAGTGTCCGCCGAACATAATTACGGTTTTAACAGCTTGATGGATGGGTTGTCGGAACAAATTGACAGCGGTGATCCAGGCCCTGAACTCCCGGAAGGCACTGTCAGGGTCGCGTTCTTCGGCCGCCCCAATGTTGGTAAATCGTCAATGATCAACCGTATTGTTGGCGAGGAGCGTATGGTGGTATCCGAGATTTCCGGGACTACCCGCGATTCGGTTGACACTCTGCTCACCCATGGTAACTACAGCTATCTTCTGATCGATACCGCTGGTATCAGGAGGCGAGGCAAAACCACAGATAAGCTTGAGAAATTCAGTATTTTGAAATCACTTGCATCACTAGAAAAATGCGATGTGGCGGTCATACTACTGGATGCAGGGGAAGGATTAACTGAACAGGACACCAAGGTTATCGGTTATGCCCTCGATCACGGCCGCGGTCTGATCATCATGGTGAACAAATGGGACCTGGTGGAACACGATAAGAAACAACAGGAGCACATTCTTGCGGAGATCGGCAGGCAGTTGCCTTTTGTTGGTTTTGCCCCGCTCTTGAAGGTGTCCGCTAAGACTGGGTACGGGGTTAAGCGTCTGTTCCCGGTTATTGGCGCAGTAGATCGCCAGTATCGTGCAAAATTTCCGACAGCGGCATTGAACAATCTGTTACGAGACGCCATTGAGGCTCATCACCCGCCGATATATAAAAACAAGCGTCTCAAGTTTTTCTACACCTCCCAGATCGGAACCTGTCCACCGATGTTTGTGGTTATGACCAACAGTGCCAAGGGTGTGCATTTTTCCTATCAGCGCTACCTGAGTAACAAGTACCGTGAAGGTCTTGGGCTTGATAAGGTGCCGATTAAACTCATTTTCAAAGAAAAATCAAACCCGAAGAAACGATAAAAAAAGGGAGCCGAAAGGCTCCCTTTTTTATTTCGATCGAATGTGACTCTTATCCTTATGCCTTATCTTTTACCTTCCCCATTGCTCTGGCAAAGCCCTTCGCTGAGCCACTGATGACTGATTCAGGCACGCAGAAAGCCAGCCGGAAGTAACCAGGTGCCCCAAAGCCTTTACCCGGAACGGCAAGGATTTTTTCTTCCTGTAGAATGGCGCAGAACTCTACATCGTCGGGGATTGGGGTTTTAACAAAGATGTAGAATGCTCCTTTGGGCGGATTGAAGGTGTAGCCGGCATCCCGAAGGATTTTACAGAAAATCTCTCGTCTTCTTTCGTAAATACTGTTGTCCACTGAAGCCTGCTGTAATTCCGCTACGACTCGTTGCATGAGTGCTGGAGCGTTGATAAATCCTAGAATGCGGTTGGCCATAATCATGGCCGTGAGCAAGGGCTTTTTGTCGGTAATTTCAGGATGCACTGCCAGGTAACCAATCCGTTCGCCTGGCAGAGAGAGGTCTTTCGAATAGCTCGAGACGATAATGGAGTTGACGTAGGCTGCGAAAATTGATGGAACGGTAAGACCATCGAAAATGATCTTTCGATACGGTTCGTCAGAAACAAGATAGATTGTGGTTCCAAACTTTTTGCCGGCTTTCAACAGCAGGTTGCCAAGTGCCTTTAAAGACTCCTGAGAGTACACCTGGCCCGTCGGGTTATTCGGACTGTTGATGATGATAGCCTTGGTTTTGGCCGTTATTGCGGCTTCAATGGCGGCCAGATCGAGATTGAAATCCTCATCGGTGTTGACCAGCACTGGGATCCCGCCGTGATTGTCCACGTAGAACTGGTAGTCGACAAAATAGGGCAGGAGCAGAATGACCTCTTCGCCCGGGTTCAGGATAGACTTCATTGCCACATTGATGCCGCCGGCAGCACCGCAGGTCATCAACATATCGTCAGCGTCAACGGTAACCTGCTGCTCCTCGCTCATTCTGGCTGCAATGGCCTGACGGACAAACGGGTAACCACTATTGGGCATATAGGCGTGAACACCGGGACTGCGGTCGTTGGCCCTCTTTTGCATCACCTCGTAAAACTGGGGTGGGGGCGGTATATCAGGGTTGCCAATGCTGAAGTCAAAGACGTTTTCGGCGCCATGCAGCGCTTTCATCCGTATTCCTTCCTCAAACATTTTGCGAATGAGTGAAGATTTTTCAGCAAATGATTGCATCTTCAATGAAATTGACATGTATGTTCTCCTTGTTTCTGCTGTAACTGGCTATCTTTATAAAATATGGTAATTGATGATCTGTTGAACTGGAAACGGTCGATCGTTAGCCTGTCTCCCGGTTATTTCTTTTTAAAGAAGTCGTAAGCTATGTTGATTTCTTTCATCTTTTCTTCGGCAACCTTTCTAAACTCGTCTCCAAGATGTCGAACCTTGTCCGGGTGGTACTGCATACTGAGCTTGCGGTATGCTTTTTTAATTTCCTCATCGTTGGCACCGGGCTCAAGGCCGAGCACAGCATAATACTGGGCAGCCCGATCGACAGTCCTGGCGGTTTCCTGACGGTTGCGATATTGATAACGGGCCTCAATGGTCCGTTGGTCGTAAGCAGTGATATCAAGATAACTGGCAATATTACGGGCAATGCGCAGTTCATTTTCCGGTACGGTTGTTTTGGTATAGAGCACCTGGTAGACGAGTTCCAGGAGAATTAACCGTGGTTCGTAGGCAAAGGTGTTCTTAAACTCCATCAACAGTGATTCCAGGGTGACGGTGGAGTTTGTTGCTTCCTTGATCAGCTCCTTGACCCACATCATCTGGGTTTGAGAGTAGCGCAGGTTATGCTGGAAAAACCTCTGGATGGTCTGAACCTCATCGCGGGTGACTTCGCCATCGATTCTGGCGATATGCATGAGGATCTGGACCAGCAACCAGACAAAACGGTTATGACTCTCTGACTGTGACTGCTCGTAGGTGGCAACCCGTTTCTGGATCCAGTAGGAAAAACCCCAGAACATTGCCATCAACAGCAGTATTCCTGCAAAGCCGGAGAAGATGAGCGCACCCATAAAGTTGATAAGGGCCGGGGCGCCACCGGTGACAAAAATGATAAGGAGCACTACAAGCAGACAGCCGCCGCATCCCGGTTGTTCCTGACGTCGATATTGCATGGAAAAATTCCTCTATTGCTGGGTTGCATCAGCACTGTGGAACAGTGCCTCGATGAACTCGTCCGGATCGAAGTCGCGCAGGTCATCAAGCTGCTCGCCAACCCCGATGAAGCGGATGGGGAGTTTCAACTCCCTGCAGATGTTGATGACGATACCACCCTTGGCAGTGCCGTCAAGTTTGGTTAGGGTGATGCCGGAAAGCGTCACCGCCTCGTTGAAAAGTTTGGCCTGAGATATGCCGTTCTGACCGGTGGTGGCGTCGATAACGAGCATCACCTCGTGCGGCGCGCCATCCAGTTGCTTGGCCATGACCCGTTTGATCTTCTTGAGCTCTTCCATCAGGTTGGCCTGGGTGTGGAGCCTGCCTGCGGTGTCGACCAACACCACGTCATAGCCTTTGGCTTTTGCGTGGGCGATACCATCATAGACCACGGCTGAGGGATCTGCCCCTTCTTCTTTAGAGATGACCTGGACATTGTTGCGCTCACCCCAGATTTTCAACTGAGACACGGCAGCAGCCCGGAAGGTGTCGGCAGCAACGAGGAGTACCGACTGGTCGGCGCGAAGAAATTTATGGGCGATCTTGCCGATAGTCGTTGTTTTGCCGACTCCGTTCACCCCTACCACCATGATCACAAAAGGACCTTCATCCGGCATGACCAGAGTCGCGTCTTCCTGATATTCGAGAATAAAAGATTTGAGCTTTTCTTTTAAGGCAAGCTTTAGTGAGTTTGGATCTGAGAGTTCCTTGCGTTTCAGCTTTCTTCTGGCGTGATCGAGAACTTCCTGAGTGACGTTAAGCCCAAGATCTGCGGTGATAAGCAGCTCTTCAAGGTCGTCGAGGAGTTTCGCATCAATCTCTTTTTTGCCTAAGAAGAGCGTGTCAAGTTGATAGGTAAAGGTTTCTCTGGTGCGGGAGAGTCTTTCAGCGAGTCGAGTGAGAAACGATTTCTTCTTCTGGGCACTTTTCTTTTCTGCAACCAGTGCTGCTGCTGTTGCTTCCTGTGGCGATGGGGTGGCTACAGCCTCTTCCTCTGTCGCTGTTTCTGAAAGGAGTGACAGGTCTTCCAGGTCGTCAATATCTTCTTCGAGATTCTCTACAATAGCAGAGCCATCCATCTCGTCGACTTCGTCTTCGATGGCGGGTTCAGGAGAACTCGACTCGATTACCTCTTCTTCAATGTCAAGTTCAGGAGATAAAGACTCGACAGCCTCTTCTTCAATGATTGATATTGTCTCTGAAGGCTCTGTTCTTTCTACTGCATCCGTTTCTTCAACAGTTTCTTCAATCGCAGTATCAGTGAATTCGATAACTTCGTCCTGTTCTGGTTCCTCTAAAGGCAGTTCAGGTTCGGAAACCTCTTCTATTACATCGGCGATGACAGGGGAGGGCTTTTCTTCGAGTTCAGCCGTTTCAGGTTCTTCTTCGAGCGCAACAGGTTCTGGCTCCTGAACTGTTTCTTCGACGATGATTTCCTCAGCTGGAAAAGCATCATGTTCGTCATCTTGAACCGGAAGTGCCGTGGGCGACTCAACGGTGGTGACATCCAGTGCTGGCTCGGGTTGCTGCGCCTCTGGAGGCAGAACTGGTTCCTCCTGTGAGACTATATCCTCTTCCTCAGGTGGTTGAGGTTGAGTGGGTATGGGCCGAGGGGCTACCGGGATCTTCAGGTCGGCGGGATCCTGGGGCTCGTCAGCGTCCTTTTTTCCGAATTTCTTTTTAAACCAGCCTAGCATGGATGCTCCTGCAGGATTGTGGGAATGGATTCGTGAATGGATCGTAAATTGTTCGCGTAAAGCAACCTTGCATAATACGGAGTGCACTCGATTTACGCAACAAAAAGAGGCCCCGCCGACAGCTGGCCAGATCCGGCAGTATCAAAATGGAGGTTGTTGAACATGACAGGGGTGCAGGAATTCATTTGCATTTCCGGTCAACGGCATTACTGTAGAGGTGGCCTTAAGAACGGGGCCGGAATAAACGTTTTTGTGATCCGGCATTATATCAATATACAATTGCAGGCTGCTTGAAACACACGCGTTTTTTTATCTTTCCCCGAAGTGAACATTCCACTTTGAAATGTGCGTCGACACAATCCTATTGTCCCCGCCTTTCATGAAAGATGATACAAACAAAGGTAATAGGCGGTCCTGACATATTCGGAGGAAGTGCAATGGCAGATTCATGTGGAAGTTCATGTTCCAGTAGTGCAAAAAGTAGCTGCTCCACCAAGGAAGCGCAGCAGGCGGCTGCTGCCCAGCAGCAGAACGCTATCACCATGTCTCTTGGGAAGATTAAAAACAAGATCCTGGTGATGAGCGGTAAGGGTGGTGTTGGTAAATCGACGGTGGCGGTGAATCTTGCACTGGCACTTGCCAATCGCGGCCATAAGGTCGGCCTGATGGATGTTGACCTGCATGGGCCCGATGTTATCAGGATGCTGAACCTCAAAGGCAACCTTACCCCGCCACAGAGTAAAAACTCGTTGATACCGCCGCTTGAATACAGCGATAACCTGAAGGTGGTGTCGCTCGAATATATGATGAAAGATCGTGATGAAGCCGTTATTTGGCGCGGACCCTTGAAAATTCAGGCCATTCGTCAGTTCGTTTCAGACATGGATTGGGGGGAGCTCGATTATCTCGTGATCGACGCGCCTCCAGGGACCGGCGACGAACCGCTTTCTGTGGCCCAGACCATTCCCAACGTCAAGGCCGTGGTGGTGACTACACCTCAGAAAGTAGCACTTGCCGATGTCCGCAAGTCGATCAATTTCTGCCGGGTAGTGAAGGTGGATATCGTTGGGGTTGTTGAAAATATGGCAGGGTTTGTTTGTCCGAACTGTAATGAGACTGTTGAGATCTTCAAGTCCGGCGGTGGTGAAGAGGTGGCCCGTGAATTCGAATTGCCGTTTCTTGGCCGGGTACCCATGGACCCGAAGATTGTTATGGCCGGCGATGAAGGTATTCCGTATCTTTCCTCAGAAGGCGACAGTCCAGCAATCCTGGCATTCTCCAAGGTTGTGAGCTCTATTGAGAAGCGACTGCCTCCTGTGGCTGCGCCAATCACTTTACCGATGGCCAGCACCGGTGGCTGTGCTTGCTCCTCTAAATAAGAAAGAATTTGTCCGGTTGCATACTAACCGGCCTTTTCAAAGAGAAAACATCCTGAGCGGAGATCCGGGCAGGATGTTAGAGATAAACCATAGTACAACGAGGTAGGAGAGCGTGATACAGGTACAGCAGATTACGGTAGGTTCTATGGGGGTATGTTGCTATATCGTCAGCTGCCCGGAAACAAAGAAGGCCGCAGTTGTCGATCCTGGTGGTGATGTGCGTCGCATTCTCGCCGCCGTTGAACAGAGTGGTTTAGAGGTCGAATATATCATTGCCACCCACGGTCACCCGGATCATGTCTGTGGTAACCGGGAGCTGCAAGAGGCCACAGGTGCCAAGATCATCATGCATCAGGCTGATGCAGACTTTTTCGGCAGAACAGAAGTGGCTAAATATTTCTCGATGCTCGGTCTTGAGGCTTCTCCGCCTGCCGATATAAAGGTCGAGGACAACGACCTGATCAAAATTGGCAATGAGGAGCTGCAGGTTATCCATACTCCCGGGCATACACCGGGTGGTGTCTGTCTGTTGAATGGCATGCATCTTATAACCGGTGATACGCTCTTTGCCGGTGGACTGGGCCGCACCGATTTCCCGGGTGGGTCGCAAAAAGAGTTGATTGCTTCAATTCATAATCGTTTGCTGGTGCTCCCCGACGACACTGTGGTCTGGCCCGGTCACGGCTATGGCGGAAACCGATCGACAATCGGTGAAGAGAAACGCACCAATCCGTTTCTGTAATGAATGAACCTTTTCCTGTTACTACCACATGCGTGAAATAGTTCTTGGCACAGCCGGCCATGTAGATCATGGCAAAACCAGCCTGATCCGTGCCCTGACCGGTATTGAGACAGACCGCCTCAAAGAGGAAAAAAAACGCGGGATTACCATTGAACTTGGTTTTGCCCACCTCGATCTGCCCTGCGGGCATCGACTCGGTATCGTCGATGTTCCCGGCCATGAGAAGTTTGTGAAAAACATGGTAGCAGGTGTCACCGGTATGGACATGGTGGCGTTTATTATTGCCGCTGACGAAGGTATCATGCCCCAGACCGTCGAGCATTTTGAGATCTGCCGTTTGTTGGGGGTCAAGCAGGGAATGGTTGTCCTCACCAAAAAGGATATGGTGGATGAGGACTGGCTGGAAATGGTGCAGGACGAGATCCATGAATTCTGTGAAGGCTCATTTCTTGAGGAAGCACCGATTATTCCCGTCTCCTCCATTACCGGGGAGGGGATAGACGAGGTACGGAAAACCCTTGATGAATTTGTGCGTCAGCACAATTTCCAAGAGGCGTTTGGGCCGTTTCGCTTGCCGGTGGATCGGGTTTTTGCCATGAAAGGATTTGGCGCAGTCGTTACAGGCACCTCGATTTCCGGTCGCACAACCATCGGGGAAGAACTGCAGTTCTATCCTGGCGATACCGTGGCCAAGGTACGTGGCATTCAGGTCCATTCCCAGTCGGTAGAGACTGTTGAGGCGGGACATCGTACCGCCATCAATATGCAGGGCGTTGACACGCATGATATCGAACGAGGTATGGTGCTGGCCACTCCCAATTCATTGCAGCCCAACTACATGCTGGATTGCCAGCTCCTCTACCTGGGCTCCAATGCCAAAGCGTTGGCACATCGTAAGCGAGTTCGGGTTCACCTGGGTACTGCTGAAATCATCGGCAGGGTGTCCCTGCTGGACCGTGATGAGCTCGAACCTGGCCAGGAGGCAGGTGTACAGTTGCTTCTGGAAAGCCCGGTGGCGGTGTGGCCAGATGATCATTTTGTTATCCGCAGTTATTCGCCGGTGGCAACCATTGGTGGCGGGCGGGTGCTTGGTAATGTCTCGCCTAGGAAACGTAAACGGCTGACCGAGTCAGACCGCGCCTACAATAGTAAGATATTCCAGGTCTTTCTCGAGGGATCCATCGAGGAACGGACTCTCGCCTTTTTAAAAGAGAGTGGTGCCCGGGGGCTGACGTTCGATGATCTCGCCATTCGGCTTGGGCTGTTCGGTAAGCACCTGAAAAAGGCTCTCAACGATCCGCTTTCAACCAAGAAGATGGTCGTGGTCGATTCGGCTTCTCAACGCTATGTGGATGTCGAGATAGCAGAAAAGACGAAAAAGGAGATGCTCAATTACCTGGCAAAGTACCATAAGAGTAATCCGCTTCTGACGGGTCTCGTTCGCGAGGAGCTCCGGCTTTCCATCGGCAAGGTTATCGACCAGAAGGTGTTTGCCTACTGCCTCAATGAGCTGCTGCGAAAAGGCGAGGTCGTGCAGGAAGAGTCGATGCTCCGTCTTGCTTCACACGAAGTAGCGTTGAAAGCCGATGAAGAGGAACTGCAGCGGGAGCTGCTAAGCTGGTACGAGAGCAAAGGGCTGTCAACTCCCACTGTACGTGAGACCATGGATCACTTCAGCGAGTATTCCGAAAAGATGTTGAAAGGGGTGCTTGATCTGCTGCTGCGTGAGGCGAAGCTGGTGAAAATCAGTGAAACGCTTTACTACGAGCGGAAATTGATAGATGACCTGGTGGCAAAGGTTGTGGCTGAAATGCAGAGCAAGGGCGAGATAGATGCGCCCGGCTTTAAAAACTTGACTGGCCTGACCCGGAAATTCTCTATCCCTATTCTCGAATACCTGGATAGGATAAAGCTCACCATCAGGGTTGGTGATGCAAGGGTTCTGCGAAAGAAAGGCTGAAGTTTATTCCGTTTTTGTTTCGATCCTTTTCCAAGTGAGCAACAGCACGGCTGTTGTCTCGTCGGTTATCTTGTACCGGTCGGCGATTTTCAGGCCGAGAATTGCCGCCGGCTCATTGTCTTTCAAAACTAGCGGGTAATGTTGGCGGCTGTCAGCTGGTATTTTCAGGTCACTGAAGATACGAGCGATTTTTTTCTTCCCTGGTGCGCCAAGCGGGCACATGGTTTCACCGGGCAGCGGTGGGCGCGCCAATAGTGGGAAATGGGCGAGATCGGCGTCGACAGCGATTGTCCCTTCTGGCTGATCGTCAAGGTCGTGGGAGAGGTTCTTTCTGGCGATTCTCTTCACGTCCAACTCGTAGTGCAATTCCCGAAATTCATAGATTCCGGTTGTGGCGATAACCTTTTCAAACTGTTGCGGCCCAGGTTTTTCACCCCGGATTGGCTTTCGGCCCTGAGGGTGGGAAAAGTGAGCGGTCTCTCCATCAAGCAGCAGGCGGAGCCCTGATTGCAAATGAAATTTTGAACCGGGTCTACCCGTTGCGACGAGCTTGACCATCTGCAGGATTTGTCGAAAAGATGGCCTGCTTCCCATTTTCCAGCAGATTGATTCAATCATCCGGCGCTGCATGGCCGGGTGGAGATCATGAAACGGGACTCGCTGGCAGCTGATGGATGTTGGTAGTTCGCCAGGCGTGGTTGCGGCAATGATGGTACAGAGATTATTCAAGTGGTCACGGGCTATATCTTCCAGAAAGGCTTCTTCCTGGGCAAGGATAGCAGTGGTTTGTAAAATGTTTGTACGGATAGCCGGATTATATCGTGCTTCCAGTTCGGGTAGTAGATCGAGCCGTATCCGGTTGCGCAAAAACCTTCTGTCGTCGTTTGAGGAATCGTGGCAGGAGTCCAGGTTGTGTTGGTGAAGGTACTCGAGCAGACTGTCCCGCGATATATCCAGAAGTGGTCGAATGATATGACCTTGTCTGTAGCGCATGCCACTTAGCCCTTTTAATCCGGAACCGCGAATCATGCGAATGAGAAACTCTTCGACCTGGTCGCCAGCGGTGTGTGCGACTGCAATCTCCTCAGCTTTGAGCTCGTCGCGGATCTTTTCGAGTGCCCGGTAGCGAAGGATTCTGGCAGCCTCCTCAAGAGAGAAGCTCTGTTTTTTTTGTAATCCGTATACATCAACAGCGACAGAACGGTGGGAAACACCAAGTTTTCTGGCGATATCCAGGGTGAAGTGCTTCTCGTTATTCGCTTCCTCTGGCCGCAGGCCGTGATCGACATAGACTGCGGTGATATTCAGGTCAAGCTCACTGCTTGCCAGGATATGCAGGAGAGCCGTCGAGTCGACGCCCCCTGAAGTTGCAATGATAACCTTATCTCCACGTTGTAGGAGTTGGTGAGTGTGGATGTTCCTGACTATTTTGTGGACTAGATCGTGCACCGGAATCCCTGAGTGACGTTGAGCAAAAAAAGGATGCGCTTTTTCTTTGATTCTGTAAAATGAATTGTATATCTATACGCAGCACAACGTGGAATTGCAACCATCGCATCATCCAAGATTTTCTGTTGTACAATCATGAAGGTTGTTTCTATTTATAGCGGTGCTGTCGACTCTTTGGAGTTGTGCGATACTGCGATCAATTTATCGAATAAAGAAGGACTCTGGTGGAAAAAAAATTGAAAGCTCTCATTGTTGAAGACGATTTTTTAAGCCGCAATCTCCTATCGGAGTTCATTTCGCCTTATGCAACATGTGATCTTGCAGTCAATGGCAGGGAGGCGATAGAGAAGCTGGAGCGTTCATTTGATAAAAATGAACGATACGATCTGGTGTGTCTGGATATCATGATGCCGGAGGCGGACGGACATACAGTACTGAACACCCTAAGACGGATGGAACATGACCGGAAGATTGCCAAGGATAAAAGCACAATTGTCTTCATGACCACCGCCCTTGATGATGCACAGAATATCATGAATGCCTTTACCTGCGGTCAGTGTCAAGCATACCTGATCAAGCCGATTCTGCGGGAACGGGTAGAAGCGCATTTGCGTGAATTTTTGATGCCGAACTGACCTGTGAGTGGGGCGGGATTTTATGGCAACAGCTGAATGGAACACAGGTTGTATGGCAATACCAAAAGAAGAGCGGATAGAGCAGATTCAAGAATATCTGGTGGAAAAATTTCATTTACCACGGGAACAGATATCTGAAATGCTGCCGAATTTTATCGGTGCTCTTGTGTCGCATATGGATAAACTCGATGTGGCTTTTCGGTCAGGAGATTTGATCGCGCTTGGTCGTGCGGGTCATACAATGAAAGGGGCTTTATTGAACCTTGGCATCAACGACTGTGTCGATATCGCGTTTGAGCTTGAGCAGAAAGGGAAGGCGATGGACACAACAACAGATTATAGCGCGCTGCTTGGTGAATTGCGGGAGAGGCTTGGCGGGCTGATACGGTAGAAGCGCCGCGCCACGTGTTGATTGCAAAGAGAATGCAAAAGAGGGGTAATCCTGCTTAAGGATTACCCCTCTTTTCGTTGTAAAGCTGGTGCTTTTCACCTTTTAAGCGTACTCAAGTGAAAGGGGAGTGCGTTTTCAGTTGAGCCAGTAACCGGGTGTGGATGTTGTCAAAGCCGCCGTTGGAGAGGATGGCGACGACATCGCCACTTTTCAGCTCCATGTCGAGATGAGCGAGAATCTCATCGGTATCTTTGAAGGCGTACGCCTTCAGATTACGCTGCACTTTCAGGTCTTCGGCCAGTCTTAAGGACGAAAATTGGTTGTCCTCTTCCACGTTGGCCAGCGGCACCGGTTCGCGTAGAACGATATGGTCGCCCTGATCGAATACACGAGTGTATTCTTCTTGAAAGACAGATCTGCGCGAGGTGTTGGTGCGAGGTTCAAATACCACAACCAGCCTCTGATCCGGATAAGCCATGCGCAGTGCATCCAGAGTTTCTTTGACGGCGGTAGGATGGTGGGCAAAGTCGTCGATGACGGTGACGCCATTTTCGATGCCGCGCACTTCCTGACGCCGTTTTACCCCGCCAAAAGTCGAAAGGCCTTCGCTGATCGTACTCACCGCAACACCAAGATGGTGCATAATCGCTGTGACTGCCAGGCTATTGAGACAGTTATGACGCCCCGGCAGTCTAACTGACAGGCGCCCCAGCTCTTTGCCTTGAAAATGCGCAGTAAACAAGGTGAGGCCATCTTTCATGGCGATATCAGTGATAGTCCAGTCGCAGGAAGATGACAACCCGTAGCTCTGGACGCGACATACCGCTGCTGCGGCGAGCTCACGGACATTGGCGTCGTCAAAGTTCGCGATTAAGAGACCGTCTTCAGGGATGAGGGCGATAAATTTTCGAAATGAACGTTTGATGGCATCGAGATCGGCAAAGATATCTGCATGGTCAAATTCTATCGAAGTTATTACGGCAATTTTTGGCTGGTAGTGGAGAAATTTGGAACCCTTGTCAAAAAAGGCAGTGTCGTATTCGTCGCCTTCAGCGACAAAATATTTGCCTTCTCCTATCGTGAAATTACCACCGAACTCCCTAATGATACCTCCGATCATGAAGGTTGGATCGAGGCCTGCACGAAAAAGAGCGGTCGCCAGCAAAGAGCAGGTTGTGGTCTTGCCGTGGGTGCCGGCAACCACCAGCGAGCTGCGAGAGGAGATAAAAAATTGTGCGAGCGCCTGGGGGAATGACAGATAGGGCAGTCCCAGTTCTGCCAGTGCTACAGCTTCAGGGTTTACCCGGGTGATCACATTGCCGACGATGACGAGATCGGGGTGTGGGGTGAGGTTGTGTGCCCCATATCCGTCACTGACCGCAATACCGAGTTCGGCAAGAAAATCTGACATTGGCGGGTAGACGTGATTGTCGCTGCCGGTAATAGTGTATCCCTGTTGCTGCAGCATACCGGCGAGTGCTGCCATGCCTGTGCCGCAGATACCCATGATATGGATGTGGTTCAGTTCTTCTGGGGCAAAATTGCGTTCTGGATCAAGTTCGATCATTGTTGTTCTTTCCCGACAGCTGCTTCGATGGTGGTGTGAATGTTTTTGAAGTCCCGGTCAAACGATGCCGGGGTAATGCGGCCGACTTCTATGAATTTCACGGCGATTTCCTTGGCGATTTTCAGAATCGACTCGTTGGAGACGGTCTGTTCGTTGCCAGTGGCTCTGTCTTTTGCTGCTGGTGAGGACATGGTAACCCTTCAAAAGCGTGGTGTGAATAAAATGGCGCCTCTGCCGAATGAAGAAGGCCAATTCGTCATGAGAGCGGCAGAGGCGCATCCTGTGGAGAAATAACCGGTCAGGCCATCTCTTTCCTGGCGACACTATAACGGTAAAGCCGTTTTTTTTGCCATAGTTTGTTCGACTGCTACTCCGTGCGCAACATTTTCAGGGACTGCCACTGAGTGGTGTCGTTGATGTGATTTACAGCATGATTTTGTCGGCTGATAATCGTTGAAAGGTAAAATAATACTTGTCTTTTTTGATATTTTCTTCTAAGTCAAATCCTGCTTTTCCAATTTGAAACAATGTTTCCGTGCAAGCGAGATCGCTATTGGAGAGCTGATCATTTTCGTAATTATAAAGAGATAGAGGCTGATCCTATTAATATAAAGGATGTTGCCAGTTAAGGTTGGCGGTATCCGGAACCGGGGTGTTATCAACAATGTTTCATGTATTGAAAGATCTTTCCATCAGGGCGAAAATATCAGGTTTTGTTATTCCTTCAACCTTCTGTTTTGGTCTCGTCATGACCTGTTTGAGCGTCTATTTCCTCTATGATTTTAAAGCGGAAAGCCTGAACGAATTTACCAGAACCATCCAGGATTTACAGGTCGAAAATGTGCAGGGCGCTGCCGGTGGACAGGTTGAAAAACTCCTGGCCGAGATGTCTGCCAACGCAGAACGACTCATCACCAATATTACCTATATCCTGGTTTCGATAGTAGCCGTAGTACTTGTTATGGCCGCGATCGGTGCCATGATCATATCCGGGCTCATCGGTAAGCCCGTTCAGGCAGTTGCTGCACGCCTTGAAAATATTAGTTCCGGTGATGCGGATTTGACGCAACGACTCAATGTTACCGCAAATGATGAGACTGGTAGGGTTGCACGGTATTTCAATATCTTTCTTGAAAAACTTCAGGCCATAATTAAAGATATGCAAGGAGATGCTGCCCAGTTTCAGGCTGCAACTGAATCGATCCACTCGCAGATAACCATCATTCAGGAAAAATCAGATTCTGCCAAAAAGCTCTCCCAGACAGTATTTCGTTCAGCTGGCTATATGAGCAGGGATATGAAAGAGATATCTTCCATCCTCGAGGACTCGACCGGTAACATCTCGGTGATATCTATGGCGGTTGGAGAATTGACCACCACGGTAGCTGAGATTTCCGAGACATCTGGCAGGGCGCACCAGAATACCGAAGAGGCCCGGAAAAGAATGGAGCGGTTGGAAAGAGAGGTACATGAGCTGGGGCGGGCTGGAGAAGATATCAGTAACGTTACCGAAACCATATCGGAGATCTCCGAGCAGGTGAATCTGCTCGCATTGAATGCTACCATTGAAGCTGCCCGAGCCGGTGAAGCAGGCAAAGGTTTCGCAGTGGTTGCCAATGAGATTAAGGAACTGGCCAGGCAAACCGCCAGCGCCGCGGGAGAGATAAAAAAACGGATCGAGCAAGTACAGATTGTCACCAATGCGACCATTGTTGGTATCAATGAAGCCACGAAAATCGTGTTAGCCAACTCCGATGTGGTGGCAACCATTGCCAGTGCTGTTGAGGAGCAGAATGCTACGGTAAGTGAGGTGGCAAATTCTCTATCAAGTGCCTCCGGCAAACTCGACTACTCAAACGAGAAGGTGTCAAAATCTGTTGAGTATGCCGAGAATATGGCGCAGATGGCAAATGAGGTGACAGACGCAGTGTTGGAAGTGGATAGTGCCGTACTTTCAATTCGTGAGAGCTCGGAGACGTTAAAAAATTCAGCAGAGCGATCTTCGAAAACCGCGGGACAATTCCGTACCTGATGTGGAAGTCGTTCAGTGCAGGGCTTTGCCGCAGCCCTGCAGGCGATTACCGTACTGCCGGATAATAACCGTTGTTTCATATTTCTCCCCGCTCATCGTGTCGAAACATTCCTTCCCTTTAAGGATGATAGTCATGCGGTCGGAGCCGTTATCAACACGAAAGACAGTCTGTCGTTCTTCTCTGTCACTCTCCGGTTCGGGGCGAACGAATGTCTGGCGTGTTTCACCATAATCACCCATATAGTTGATATAATATGGGCGAAGCTCAAGCATCCAGCCTGGTTCATTTCCCACTGCGCGAAAATCGACACCGGTGAGTTTGGCATGTTCCCATATTGCCAGTCGACGATTATTGCGGCAGTTGGGAATCTTCCCAGTCTCAGTTTGAAAATAGGCTTCTTCGCCTTTACTCCAGAATGTATTTATACCATCACTGTATTTTGCTCCTGAACCCGATCGGACATGGGGAAGATTGATGGTCTTTCCGGGGAGAAAGATCCATGCAACGTCGTCTTTAATGCTGACCGGTATGTCTGGTGATCCCGGACAATTGTAATAATATGTCTGTTGGGTAATTACGCTGCTGTCTGGCGATGAAGGTTGCAGGGCCGGATTTTGGTGTTGTGTTGAGCAGGATGGCAGGGACAAGATAACGAGAGACCAGAAAACAATTGGTGGTGTAGTGAGCAAAAGACGCATGATCCGCTCCTGTTGTGTGTTGTAAATCTCCAAGTGGTGGCTATTGTTGCCTCGAGTATCTGAAAATTCAGTGAAACCGAAAAGGAGAAACTATGGCCTCGCCTGATAAGATGATGAAACGTATCGTTCTCTACGTGGAGGCCGGTACGTCACCTGACAATTATACATTGACTCCTGAGGCGGTGCCCCTGGAATTTATCTACGGTACGAATTCTGGCGGCCTGACCCAGCTTGAAATATTCCTGGACGACATACAGGTCGGCATGAGCAGAGTTTTGCAGCTTCCCGGTACTGATGTTGAATCGTTTTTTGGTTGTCATTACTCTCGACTGCAGCAGGGATTCAAGATGTACCTGCGGCCGGATACGCTTTTTCTGCGGATGCGGCTTCAAAGCTGTGTTGAGGTCGATCCACGCGAAATTGTTAAAGCCATTTCACAGGCCCTGACCCATGGCGGTTGTGGCGGCAGCTGTGGCTGTGGCTGTGGTTGAAACGTGAAGAAACTCTGCCGTTATTCGAAAGAGATTATCTCCATGCTATGGTAGCTGAAATCTGCCATAAGAAGTTTATTCCGCAGCTGTGCCGGACGGCCGGCAGCGAGTGCCACGATTTCGGCGCACTCGATTGCCGCCATGGCCGTGGCGGCAAAGGGCAGGGTGCCAAGGGTTGCCTCTACGCCTTTTTGGGGCGCCTTTGAAGGATCACCATAAATGAGCTGCAGGCCTGGATCTCCCGGCTGGATCACGGTTGCTTGACCTGAAGTTCCACCAATCGCTGCCGACACCATGGGGATGTCATGTGTTCTACAGCATTCTTCCAGGACGAAACGGGCTGTGATGGTGTCGAGGCAATCCACGCCGATATTGACACCAGAGAGGATTTCGCTACCGTTATCTTGAGTGAAAAACTCGGTAAAAATCCGGGTTTCGACCGCCGGGTTGATGCTTGCGACTCGGTCTGCCGCCACCTCTGCTTTCTTTCTTCCCAGCATATCGGTGCTGCTCAGCAACTGACGATTGAGGTTGCTGTCCTCGAAATGGTCTCCATCGACCAGGGTAAGCATGCCAATACCTATTCTCGCCAGGATCTCCGTCACTGCACCTCCCAATCCTCCAAGCCCGATGATGGCTACATGGGTCTGCAGCAACCGGATCTGTTCCTCATTTGATATCGAGCGCTGATTGCGGGCGTACCGTTCCGGGATAATCTGATTGTTGAGAGCGGTGACCTGAACCTCCCGGTGAGAGTAGCCGGTCAGCTGGACAATCTGCATCTCGTCTTGATACAAAAGACCGAGATATTCACTGGAGTCCGGCCGGTTGCATTTGATAGCCTTCCGGCTAATTTCAGTCAAGAGGCCGGAATCTGTGGCGGCGGTGCTTGTTGAATGTGGTTCCTTTTTGTTCGGCGTATTCATGTCACGCTATTCCTCATCTTTTGTCCTGACTGTTGTGGCCTGGTGCTCGCTGGTGTCATGCTATCGGGTGCCGAGTGCCTTGCGGATGTCCTGATCCGCAAGGATCTGGGCAATAATCTCAGAAAGCTGGTCATTCAGCATATTTTCAAGTTG
Source organism: Desulfopila aestuarii DSM 18488 (assembly GCF_900143695.1). Lineage (GTDB taxonomy): Bacteria > Desulfobacterota > Desulfobulbia > Desulfobulbales > Desulfocapsaceae > Desulfopila > Desulfopila aestuarii. The sequence continues at coordinate 135,179 of NZ_FRFE01000006.1, read as the reverse complement.
GTCGACAGCCGGCCGTTGTGGCGATTCTTTGGTGGCAACACGATCATACTTTTTGGCAAGCGAAGTCGACTCCTTCACCACCTTCAGGGTGATATTTGTCTTTGCTTCAGCTGTGTAGAGAAATTTAGGTCGTGAAACGGCTACCTGCAACTCGTTAATCTCGAGAAAAATGCGGGTGTCGGCACTGTTCTCAAATGACAGCCCCTGTTCACGAAGTGCTGCGGCAAGTCGTTCGGTGACAAGAAGATGTGGTGGGCTCATATTGTCCACCTCGATGGGTTGTTGTTCATTTGAAAGATAAATTATTACTGCTTCGCTCGTCCGTGCATCGTGTCCCTGAATAAAGGCTGAGGTGTCAGAATAAATAGGTGGCTGCGCCATGATCTGAAGATTGAGGTTCGCCTGTGTCGGATATTGAGGAGTGCATCCGCAAAGTAAAAGTGCGGCAGCTACCAGGATGGGTCGATACATATTTTGTCCTTAAGGAGAAAGGGGTAATTTAAAAGCATAGGTCTCTCATGGCGTGAGGCCATGTCCGGCGAAGATATAGCGCAAAAAAGCGAGGAGCACCAGAGGGATCTTGCTCGCTTTTTGGCGGTACTGCAATATCTGGAACGAGGTATGAGATAATTGTAGCTAGATTGAAAAAAGTTGCATTTCAACCACGCCTCGACAGGTTGTGAGCCAGCAGAAAAAGCACTATACTTACAGAAGGATGAGCGTAACCTGTTGAATAGAAAACGGTCTTTTTAGTCATGCCGCTTACGCGGTATCGGCCCTGAACAATGATTTCAGGGAGGGAAAAGCACATGGAATATAAGGACTATTATAAGATTCTAGGGGTTGCAAAGGATGCAAGCCAAGAGGATATTAAACGGGCCTATCGGAAACTGGCCAGGAAATATCATCCCGACGTCAGTAAAGATCCGGAAGCAGAACTACGGTTCAAAGAGATCGGCGAGGCTTATGAGGTTTTAAAAGATGCTGAGAAGCGGTCGGCCTATGATCAGTTTGGCAGTAACTGGAGAAATGGACAGGATTTTAAACCTCCTCCAGGCTGGGATTTTCGCGAATTCACGGGTTCGCATCGCTCTACCGGGGCGAGTCAGCATGGTTTCAGCGATTTTTTCGAGGCGCTGTTTGGGCAGAGTAGGCCACGTACTACATCTTCTCCGTTCTCTTTTTTCGATTCTGAAATTATCGATCGGGGAAGGGATATCCGTGCCAAACTCACCATCACTCTCGAAGAGAGTTTTAGAGGTGCCAGAAGGACCATCTCGCTTGCGCGTAACGTTGTGCATGGGTCGATGTTGAACACTGAGACCACCTCGCTCCAGGTAACCATTCCTCAGGGGATTCTCGAAGGTCAGCAGATCCGTCTTGAAGGCCAGGGAGACGTTGCGATGGAGGCCGGGAGAAGGGGTGATCTGTTTCTTGAAATCGTCTTTGACTCTCATCCACTCTTCACGGTAAGTCAAAGAGACGTGACCATGACTCTTCCGGTCACACCATGGGAGGCAGCCCTCGGTGCCAATCTCAAAGTTCCGACCCTCGGAGGGCCGGTCGATTTGAAACTGCCGGCAGGTTCACAGACCGGCAAGAAGCTACGCCTTAAAGGCAAGGGGCTTTCCTCTAAAAACCATACCGGCGATCAGTATGTCATTATTTCCGTACACACGCCCAAGGCGGAGACGGATCGCCAGAAGGAATTGTATAAGGAAATGGCGAAAATTATGCCGTTTAATCCACGCACAAAGTTGGGAGTATAGCTATGAAAGAAAAAGAAACCGGCGTTGTGCTGGATGACAATGTTTCCTACGATTTGAAGGAACTATGCAAGGTCTGCAAAGTAAAAGACGATCTTGTCTTTGATATGATCAACGAAGGGATGTTGACCCCTTTAGGCGACTCTCCCAAAAGCTGGAAATTCTCGGCCACCTCTATCAAGAAGATTCAAGTGGCGGTTCGTCTGCAGGAAGATCTTGGCGTCAATCTGCCGGGGGCAGCGCTCGCACTTGACCTGATGGAAGAGTTGGAGATATTGCGAGCAAAAATTGGGGGCGAAAGAGAGTGAAACGTAAAAGAAGGATGAGTCGGGACCTGATGGTATCTCGACTCGCCTCGTAACGCAGATGTAATTTGTCTGCTGCAATTCTGTGAAAGCTTATCTGGCAGATTTTCAGGATCTTTACGGGCCAGGAAAAGGGCCGTTGGTTTCTCACATAAAGTGTTCTTGTTTTTCAAATACGTTCTGGCATCACAATTTCATATAGACAGTATATCCGTTTTTCTGACGTAATTTTGCTCTTATCGGCAATTGGTTGGCTGCAAATCGGGCGGTTAAAAACGTCATGATCGGATGGTTTTTTTACCAATAACAGGTTGCCACGATCGTGGGCCTGCCTTCCTGTAACTAATCTGAGAATGTGAAGATGGCTGCCTATCTGACTATATTCACAATAGCAAAGTAACGGTCTGATCGTTCAATATGACTCCAGTTTCGTTGTACGTTCTCGCAATGAAGTACAAAAAAAATCGGCCTATCTGATTTTTCATATATCCAATAGTTGCACTATATAAGAAAGGCTCCAGACTCGGAAAAATTGCCTGAGCGGCTTGGGTAACGAGAGTCGGAATTGAAGAATTTTGTTCATTATTTGAATTGGAGGGAATGCCTTGTCACCTTGTCAAAGTGAGAGGTCTTGGTATATTCGCCCCGAAATATGTACCAGGTAAGTATTTGTTAATGCATAAAATAATTTATTATTATGACTTATTTTGCGATTATTGCGGCGCGGTATAACACGGGATATTTTGCATTATATGGAATTTTTTAACAGTAAAACGCAGCGGATAAGAGGTTTTGCACCGTGATCCTATAATAAATTTGCGTATTATATGGATTCCACATAAGACGCAAATAACCAGCAAATGCAGCTCGGGGGCATGACAGTTATTTTGCTTGCCCGAAAGAAGATGTTAAGCTATCATTTGCTTTTGTTAAGGTATTTCTGATACATGGACAATCGTGGCGGTAGGATCGAGAGGGCTTGTCGTGTTTAGGTTATAAAAAACTGGCGTGCTCCTTTTGGAGGAATAAGGGTAAATACTCCCAAAAAGTGGATTCCACATATTAAACGTTATGAATTAAAAAAAATGCCCTATATCATCTATGCAATAGATAAAGAAGGCCAAGATATCCTTAGAGAAGAAATACGCGATGAACACCGCAAACACTTAGGCTCTCTTGGGCCAAAATTACTTTACTCCGGCGCACTTCTTGATGAAGATAATCAAACTATTATTGGTGGCGTATCTGTAGTTGATGTTGAAAACATTGGAGAGGCTGAGGCATTTGCAAACAATGATCCATATTCAAAATACGGTATACGTAAAGAAGTTAGGATTGAAAAATGGAGAATACGCTGGGTGAAAGGTAAGTTTATGAGTGATGCCTGAGTGTAAACCTAAGAAATAATAATATTTTCATAACAAATCATTCAAGAGGGACTGCGTAAGGCTCGGCGCTTAAAAGTCACCGCGGCAGACCAAAAGGTAAATCAAATCTAAAAAGTGATTACTAGAGGCCCCGCAGCCCCTTAATTCCACGTTATGTGTAAAAGAAATCAATTTAGATAAATGGGTAAATATGAAGAAAATCTTTTGCGTTGTCCTGTCTGCAATAGTCATGCTTCAACTACTTTGTTTGGTGCTATATTCACAAGAAAATGTTATTCATGTAAAACAGAAATAAAACCAAGCATATACGGGTGCATTTCATATTATATTTACACCATATTTGCTAGCGTCCCAATAATCTTGTTTTGTTGTGTAATTGCTCTTTATCTTTTTAATTTAAAAATTGTTAATTCCCAAACATTTAACCTCTTCATTGTTTCTATAATTTGGTTTACGGCATCAGTGTATTTTTCCTACCAATGGATGAAATTATCGAAATATCTGGCAATAAAGTCAAAGATCAAAATATTTATAAAGTAAATAAAAACATTCACATAACCAGTCGTTCAACATCGCTCCTTCGTCGCTTGGACGTGGCAAACAACGCCGCGCCAGTTAACTCATCGTTATGTGAAGATAAAATCTCATGAGTAAAGTAGAAATAATCGATATTATCTGGGAGTATACAGTAAAAGAAAAGTACCTTGATCAATTTCTCAGGATTTATTCACCAGATGGAGAATGGGCCAAGCTTTTTAGAGAATATCCTGGTTTTATAAGAACAGATTTAAAGCAAGATATATCAGATCAATTCAGATTTATTACAATCGACTCTTGGGTATCTTATTCTTCGTTTTCAGAAATGAAAGAAAGAGGTAAAAAAGAGTATGAATACCTTGATAAGATGTGTGAACCATTCACCAATGAAGAAAAACACATTGGTGTGTTTAGAAATATAAATGAAATATCAGACACATAACCAGTCATTCCACTGGACCCACAACAGCGTGGGCCAGTGAATTCCACGTTATTAAAAAAAATGATAAAAATATCTGAACTACCAATACCAACAGACAATCTCTATAAATTCATCGCAATTTCAGGTTTGATAATTTTATTATTATCTATCGTTTTACCACTTTACTGGTCGAATGATTTGCAATCAAAGGCTATAGAATTGGGCACTGAAATAGCAGTCCTCCAGATGAAAAATGACTTGTTAGGAGAAGATGTGAGAAAAGTTGAGAAACAACTTTCAACAACTGAAAATAGCAATGGTGTCATTGGAAAGGAGACAAAACAACTTCATGAAAAATCAAAAAACGACCTCAGAAGTATTCAATTTTCAACAATAGAGATTAAAGGGAAAATCAATCTGCAAGAATACTACCTAAAAATGCTTAAAAAAATATCTATCTATGCATTTTTAGGGATAGTTATAGGCTTAATATTGTCAATATATGGTTTTAAATTCTGGTATATCAAATTGCAACAACCATTAGATTTGCAACTCTATAGCATTATCAATAAAAACGATAGATAAGATAACCAGGCGTTCAATAGGGACTGCGTAAGGCTTGGCGATCATAAAGTCCCATGTAAATTTAAAGTTAGTTCCAAAATACAAAAATAAATACTAGAGGCCCCGCAGCCCCTTAGCTTCATGTTACCACTGAAATAATTGAATGAAGATAGAACAGGCTACCTTACAGAATCTCTCTGAGGTTCATGAATATATGAGTGGTATCTTTGAATTAAAACTGAATGGTTTGTCAATTAGACCAAATGGATTTACAAAAGAAGAAACAAAGCAATATCTACCGGAAGCATCAGGCTCTAAAGAAAAATTATGCGCAATAGTAAGATATAATGACAAAATAGTTGGTCAACTTTCATTCTCAAGATATTCAAAGCCAGAATATGTGCACGGTGGAAAATTCGGAATGTCCGTTAGTCCAGACCATTGGCGCAATGGAATTGGATCGAGATTGCTTGAATATTTAGAATCTTGGGCGATTGAGAATGAAGTTGAAAAGCTTGAATTAGAAGTATGGTCAAATAACGAAAATGCCATCTGCCTGTATAAAAAGAAAGGATATGAGGTTGAAGGTTCAAGAAAAAATGCTATCAAGGCAAATGGTCAGGTGCTTGATGTAATATTAATGGGAAAAATATTGGCTAACAAAACATCTCACCGGACTCATGCTGGAGGTGAAATGCTCTTGTGCGAAGCGAACAATATTGAAGAGCCTTGTGCAGGAAAACCGCACGCAGGGATCGTCCCTGGGGCGACAGGGTAACTGGTCGTCCTGCCTTGATTGTCAAAGATATGTATGATTTCAGCATACTAAAAATGAAAACGATTATATGTACCGAATGCAAAGAGCAAATTAAGAAGCGAAAGGAACTTGCTATAGCTGGAAAACTTTTACAACCCTATCATAACCAGTGCCTAGAAAAACCAAAGAGTAATCTTGGCAAATTGCACAAATTTACCGGTCGGTATCCGCTTTGTATTAGGTTTTGGTTTCTACTAATTGTTGGAAACGCTTTTTTAGGTGGAATTTTGAGTAGAACCCCCGAATCTTTCTTTGTGTTGCTATTCTTTCTTATACTATTCAACATTGTATTTGTCGGTGCCCGTATTGGTATATATTATATTTATGAGCAACATTTAAGATAATATTAGAGGTATAGTCCTCTGTTCAACATCGTTTCGCTGCGCTTCATTAGGATGTGGCAAACAAGGCCGTGCTAGTTTAGCATACTTGAACAGGGCAAAAGGATAGAGATGATGCAAGAAATTCCATACCTGTTGGAAGCATTAAGTCGGTCGCCCAAAATACTATCAGAGTTTGTCAAAACCATTCCGGAGAATAAACTGGATTCCCGAAGGGGTGAAAGCTTCTGGACGATTGCAGAACACTACAGCCATCTGGCTCAAGTACAGCCCATGCTTTTAAAACGTTTTGAGCGGTTTATGAACGAGGATAAACCCGAGTTTTTCCCGTATGTTCCAGGTGGTGGCGAGAAAGAGCCTGAAACTCCACTGTGCATGAGCATTGACGCTGCACTCGATCAGTTCGCCTCCTATAGAACTCGTCAACTCCAGCTACTTGAAAATGCAGATGATAGCTCTTGGGGAAAGACTGGGATACATCCGGAATATGAAGAGTATTCCCTTTATATACTCACCAGGCATGTCCTGATGCATGACCACTGGCATATGTATCGAATGGAAGAACTTTGGCTGACAAGGGATGCGTATCTTACAAGACTAGAATAGAATGATTTGTCTTTCTCGATAAGCTTTCCGTTTTCAACAAAGATAAAACGTGGTTAATAATGTAATCCTTCAGGTGATGTGGTCGTTTGTAGCGCTGCCGCGGCAGGTTCTTCTGCACAACGCTGATACCTACGTTCTCATTGTATTGTCCTGCTCACTGCGTTTAACCCTCGAAAGAGCTGACAACGAATAAACCGACTCTAAGGTCTCTGTAGTAATATGGTTTCAAATTCGGAATTGACTGAAAAAATAATTAAGAAAGCAAAATCCCTCGGTGCATCAATAGCCGGGGTAGCAAGCGTCGAGTCTTTGAAGAACTCTCCATCCCATATGATTTATCCAAAAATAGGCCTGAACCTCAATGAAAACTTTCATGATTCGAAAGAAGGTTCTCATGCTCAAGATGTTTTTTGGCCTGAGTCCGCCGTATCAGTAGTAGTTATAGGAATTGAGCACAATCCCAAAGAACCGGAACTTGACTGGTGGGATGGCAAAGGAACGCCTGGTAACCGTATTTTAATAAAAGTAAATAATGCATTGTCCGATTGGATTGAGAATACGCTTTTGATTACAACCCATAAGCTGCCATATTTTGTTGAAAAAGGAGGGATCTTTTTAAAAGATGCTGCCGTGCATGCTGGCTTGGGATGTATTGGAAAAAACAACCTCGTGGTTACACCTGAATATGGCCCCCGCATCCGGTTCCGGGCATTGTTGCTCGACAAGGAAGCGTCACCAACTGTTTCAACTCAGTTCAATCCATGTGAGAAATGCGAGCAACCTTGCCGTAAAGCGTGTCCCGTGAAGGCTTTTCAACATACTCTTTATTCTCCTGATACATTAGGCCAACATATATTGCCTGGCATTAACGGTACCTATGACCGAGTTCGTTGCAACATCAAGATGGAAAAAGATATTGATGAAGCTGCAAGAACGATGTCAACTGATGACGAGAGTCGACAGGAAAACAGGCAATTAATTATGCAGTTTGAAAAAAGTCATATCAGTAAGCCAAACGTTGAAATGTCCTTTAGTTATTGTGTCAAATACTGCAGAAAGTGTGAGTTGAGTTGTCCAGTTGGATCGGCATAACGTGATATTACGATTTTAAAATAATCTCAATGATTGAATTGTTAATCGTAAGCGATAGTTGAACAAGCAATCTGGAATGTGAAATTTCCGGATATGTCAAAAGAAATGGCTAGCCTTTGGAAGCCCTATGTTAAAGCTTATTCTCCTCGGCATTCTTTCAGGGGCTTTTTTCAGCTCTACCTTTGTCATCAACGAAATGATGAGGGTGCAGGGCGGCCACTGGCTTTGGTCCGCATCGCTTCGCTATCTGTTCATGATAGTTTTTCTCTCAATTGTTGTACTGGCAAGCGGAGGAATCAGGCAGATGGCCGGCGTACTTCGTCTGTTTGCTGATCATTGGCGATTCTGGATGGTGTCTGGCGGAATAGGCTTTGGTGCGTTTTATGCGCTGGTCTGTTTTGCCGCCGATTTTTCGCCAGGATGGGTGATTGCCGCTACCTGGCAGTTCACCATTGTCGCAAGTCTCTTCGCGCTTCTGCTATTTGGCAGGTCTTTTCCCAGGCGGGTGTGGTTCTTCTCGCTTATTATCTTTATCGGTGTGGTGATGGTCAATCTGGCTGAGGCTGATGGTTTTGACTTGCGCAAACTTCTGATGGGCGGAATTCCGGTTATTATCGCTTCGTTTTGTTATCCACTGGGGAACCAGCTGGTATGGGAGGCGAGCAATGGTAATAACGGGCGATTGCCAAAAATCGCCTCGCCGTTTCTTCATAATCCCTTCAATAAAGTGCTCTTGATGTCCCTCGGGTCTTTGCCGCTCTGGGCGGTGCTGGTGGTATTTATTCATCCAGCAGCGCCAAGTGTCTCCCAGGTGATGAATACTGCTCTGGTCGCGCTCTTTTCAGGGCTTATCGCTACCACTATTTTTCTCTTTGCCAGGAACCGGGCAGAAAACTCCAGCGAACTGGCAGGCGTTGATGCAACCCAGTCCAGCGAAGTCGTTTTTGCCCTGTTAGGGGGGATGCTTTTTCTCCATACACCTTTGCCCGGTATGCTGCCGGTTCTTGGTATTGTGCTGATTATGTTTGGCCTGATACTGTTCGTGAGGTATCAAAAAATGTGAGTGGCACGGAGGGTCTGCTATAAGGTTCATGAGATCTTGGAGCCGGAAAAGCTTGATGATCTCGTAAAAAGTCACCCTCTCCGGTCAGATCGGGCTTTTTGCAAGCCCATCAAGTGCGCGAGATAGTCATTGACCTGACGGGAATGGTCGAATACCATGGGCCAGCCGAGAGGGGAGGGAGTTGAAAATAACGAAACCCTGATGGCGGCTTGCGCTCAGCAGGTTCAACCGAATCTATATCCTGTTTTTCATTTACGTTCCCATATCGCCAGTAACGGGAACACTTTCAACGTGTTTTTAGATGGGTAGGTCAATTCCAGCAAAACAATCTCCGGCCAGACCGAAAACGACCGCAAAGCGTGGCCCAAACAAGAGTGGCAGCCGAAAGAAAAAGAGCAACGGGAAAGGCGGGAAAAATGAGCCGAAAAACCTGCTGCGCGACGCGTTGCTATTATTGCTGGAGTGGGGCGGTTTGTCCGTTATCGGAATGGGAGCCATGGTTCTGCTGCTCGGTCATTTCGGTAACCGCTTTTCCGGTACCGATGTCTTCGGTAGCCTCTTGCCCTTTGGTATCGGTATATTTGGTTTCATTATTGCGGCAACGCTTCTGTTGAGTGGCTGGAAGCGGTTGCGGCGATTGTTGAAACTCTGGTCCCCGATACTGCCCGCCGGATTAGTTGCAGCCGTGACTCTTACGCTGCTCTGTATGATTCCCGGTAACACTTTCACCAAAGCCTTCGGGTATTATCGCACCTTGGTAGGCGGCAAGGAGGAGGCGAGCCGGATGACTCTGGCCCACCAGGTCTATGCTGCCTATCGCCGGCTTGGCAATGGCCAGGTGGAGAAGATGATCGAAAGGGCGAAACCTTTTGACGCAGATATCGAAGATGCCGCCAAAGTGTATGATGTCGATCCCGATTTGCTGAAAGGCCTCGCGGCAACTGAATCATCCTATCTGCCGAGAAAGAGCGAGGATGGCGGTCATGGGCTTTTTCAGATAACCCAGGTTCCAAAACAGGTACAAAGAGAGGTGGACGGCCGGTTCGACGTGAAGTCGCGTGATCTTGGCAGTTCACGTTATAACGCCTTTCTCGGTGCGGCCACGTTGCAACATTACCTTGAAGAGATGAACAACGATCTTTTTCTTGGTCTGCTTGCCTATAATATCGGCCCGGCCAACGGTGGCCTCCGCTTTATCATGCAGCAGTATGGCGCCACCGATTTTGTGACTATTCAACCCTATCTGCTCAAACTCCCTCGAGATTATCCCATCCGAGTTCTCTCATACAGCCTTGCTTTTCGCATCGCCCGAGAAGAAGGAAAAGTACTGGCTTATGAGGAAGGGGATAACGCCATGACTATCCAGTCACTCGGTATCCCCGGTCTGTAATATCCTCCTGCCATAATCTTTCTAGCGATCGCCGCGGATGATCCTGCTTTCGGTAATCACCATGTCGAGCAGTTCGTCATGATCCTGCAAGGGAGCACGTTCAACAATTTGCAGATCAAAGGCCAGTCCGATCCGCACTGCGGATGGTGCCGATGAAACAAAACGATCGTAAAAGCCACCACCATATCCAAAACGGCCACAGCGGAGATCGAATACCGAGCCGGGAAGAATAATGGCGTCGATGGATTCAGGCGCTACATAGTTGCTAGCCAGGATTTCCTGACGTGGTTCTGGGATGTCGCAATAGCCTGGTACTAGATCCCTGGCTGGATTGGTGATACGGATGGCATCAATACGTGGGGCTTTGACGTAGGTGATAGGAACCGAAACTGTCTTGCCAGCAGCAAGAAGTCGTTCCAGAAGGTCGGTGGTTGCCACTTCACTGCGAAAACTTACATACAGGAAGATATTTGTGCTCCGTTGAATCTCCGGCAGGGCAAGCAACTGCTTACAGATAACCCCACTTTTTTCGCGAATTTCCTCGGCTGAAAGACCATCTCGGGACTTGAGAATATCTTTTCGTAACTGTTTGGGATGTATCATGTGATGTAGCCTCCGCGGTCGGTGATCAATATTGACGGTCGTGTCGAAAATGGCACAACCGGACGGTATTGCGGTACTAAAGTCGTTGAATGATATAGAGAAACGTGGGCACTCGGCTCAACACCTTGAGTCGGTTAAAACCAAAAGTCTGGGAACGTGACGGCTGTCCGAATCGAAGCGGCGAGAGATACACACAACCTTTTGGTTTTACTCGCGTCAGACTCTCCCGTACCAGGTCGAGAAAGGCAGGCAGATGGCCATCGGGCAGGTCGTCATCAAGGACAAAATTGGCGGTTATCTCTGTTTTAGACCAGCGGTCATTGATTTCCTGGATGCGTGTGAAGGCTTCCCGTACCATTGCCGAGGTGAGCGGTTTTCCGAGACGATCGAGGGTTTCCTGGTCTGCTGATTCGAGCCCGATGTTGATGTAGATGGTGTACGGACGCTGCTCCAGCTCCTGAAAGAACGATTCTGGCGTGTTCATGAGTGAGGTTACTGAACCGAACAGAAAAGCGCTGCACCCCTGGAGATAGCTCTGGTCAAACGAAAATGCCCCATACGCCTCATCAAGGGTAGCGAGAATGTTCGCCGCTCCCGCCTGAAGGGCATCATGCTCACCAAGAAAGAGGGCATTGTAATTTGGTAAATCCCGATCATAGATCGATGTGAGCCGGTTGATCTGGTGACGTACCTCGGCGGTAGGAATGGCGGCGAAAGGGTGTTTGTTTTTTACCTCGCAGAACCGGCACTTGTAGAGACAACCGCTGGCGATGGTAATGGGGATCACATTGTAATCGACGTGGCGCGCATCCGGCGGGAGAACGGTCGATCTGCCGCCGCAAATGGAAAACAGACGATCCGCTTTGGTTGAGAGATTATCCGGGGTGTTGGCGAGCGCGTTTTGAAGAAAAGAGGAGACTTCAACCGGCAGGTGGCTTTCCGACTTAAGGATATTGCTGAGTATCGTTGGCCAGCCGTTAATCAGTTCACCTACGCTTTCATCATCGAAGGGGTTGCCGCCGAGAAGACCATTGGTTTTGTAGGGAAGGTTGGGCAGGTAATATTCACCGGTTGCTTCGAATACCCCGGTGTAGCCCCCGGTGGAATAGTAGATCCAGTCGTTGCCCATGTTACGCTTGAGCCACTCGTGGGGATGTGGCCAGCTTCTGGTCTTGCCTTTGGCGCGGATAATTTCATTGTTGAGGTTGAAATGCAGCAGCCAGTTGCGGGTCTCCACTTCGGAAAAGATGCCGCAGTGGATGGGGAAACTCATGCGGGTATAGTGACGCGCGCCCTCTTTGTTGAGGGTGATACGGAGATCACTGGAGATATGGGTCGGGGCGGACGTCATGGTATCGTCTGTGGCGAAAATCTAATTCCGTGCGTATTATCTCAGCTTATGTTGGCAAGTCACTGAATTCCGACTTCGGGTAGCTTGGGCACGGAAGAACACTATAGCAGATTCATACCAAAGATACAGGGGTAATTCTCATGGGTAGGTGCAGGAATCATCCGGAACGCGAAACGAACCATCATTGTCTGAAGCATAATGTTTTTCTCTGTGAAGAATGCCTCAGTTGCCTCGATCCGGAGTTGTACTGCAAGTTCAGGACATCCTGCACCATCTGGTTTGTGCATAAGGAAAAGGTGCGGGAAGAGCGGATGAAAAGTGAAAAATAAGTGCGGACAAATGGCTTAGGGGAAATGCATAATAAAAAAACCCCTGCCGTCAGGGAGGGGGGCGACAGGGGTGTTTAACCTGCTCCTGGGAGATGGCTGAGCAAGTTAAATTTTAGAGAATTGAGCTGGTAATGAAACAACTTCATACAAGTCTTATCTGTTAAACGATCTATTGAGGTTGCGGTTACAGAATAAAAGAAAAACCTAGAGTCGTATGCTTAGCGGAGTTTGTGTTGTCGGTGCAGGCAATCTGCCTTAGGATCAACCGCCTGAGATAACCGCATCGGGTATCTCGTATCGCTCATTACCAATGGTAATGACGTTGAGGTCCGATTCTTTTCTTGCATTGAATTCGCCGGGATCAGCCTGGTTGGTGTCGGCTCCGATGGCCTTGCCGTTTTCAAAAAAGATGGCTCTGGTGCGACCATCCGGCCTGGTGATAGTGACGATTCCGCTGCCGTTGCCTTCACGTGTTACCCCGAAGGCGCAGGAACCGGTCGGCTGGCCTTTCTCGATCTTGCAGGGGATGTTGCCGGTGGCGTTGTAGTGTGTTCCGGCGACCTTGGCATCATTGCTCTCTGCCGGGACGGAAGCGTTCTGTTGTGAAGGCTTCCCGTTGGTGATGGAGATTTCGAGGCTGTAGTTGGCCACCTCATTACGACGGGCCGCACTCCGCATCTGGTAGACCCGAATCGTATATTCGCCATTGGCCGGCAGGGTGCCTTCATACTGGTTTCCGCTGGTGGAGCCGATGAAAAAAGCGACATCTTTTTCGCCTGGTGCCATAATGTTGAAGTAGTTGGCATTGTTGTTGGTCACCATGCTGACGTTCATATATTGTCCTTTTCTGGCGCCAAGGAGGTAATCTACAGTTGTATAGCCTTTGATCGATCCTTTGATGACCGCGCTGCTGGTTCCTTTTTTGAAGTGGACTTTTTCGGTACTGATATCGCCGGCAGCAAAACCAGTAGAAACAACAAGAGTAAAGAATAGAACAGCAATAATTGATTGGCAGGATATACGTTTGGTCATGGTATCACTCCTTTTTCAATTCTTGTATTCAGCAATAGGACCAGTTCAGAAATGTCGCTTTCTTGTTCTGTCATTCTATTGTACAAGCTACCTTGAAAATATGTATCACGGCCAGAGCCACCAGAGATATCCACCATAACCGAGAAGCAGGAGCAGACCTTCCCAACGGCTCAGGATTTTGCCGGAAATGGCTAAGGGCAGAAGCATGAGAGTGGCAAGGAGCATGACAGCGAGGTCAACGGAACGAACACCTGGAGCGGAAAGAGGGGTGACCAGGGCGGTTGTTCCCAGGATGCCAAGGATGTTGAAAATATTTGAACCAACGACGTTTCCTACTGCTACTTCTGGTGATTTTCGGTAGGTGGCGACTATAGAGGTGGCGAGTTCGGGGAGACTGGTACCGGTTGCTACCAGTGTCAGGCCGATTACCGCCTCGCTGACTCCCAGAAGAGAAGCTATACTGACCGCACTATCAACCAGCAGGTTTGACCCTTCCACCATCAAGGCCACTCCACCGCCAACAAACAGCAGGTCGAGCAGCACCGATCTGCTGGACTGCGGATGGACCTCGGTTACGGCTATTACCTCACATCTTTGCTGCTCCCGTCGAGCCATAATGTAGGTGAAACTCATATAGGCGATCAGGAGTGAAACAAGGAGCAGGCCGTGAATGACGGTCAGCGGTCCCGAAGCGATACAACCAATCCCGAGCAGTGAGATACCGATCATAATGGGGATATCGATTTTTATCACCTGCAGATGGATCCTTATCGGCATGAGTAGAGCTGTAATGCCGAGGATTACCGAAATGTTGAAGATATTCGAACCTACCACATTGGCGATGCTGATATCCCCTTTTCCTTTGAGGGCTGCGGAGATACTGACCACTAACTCCGGGGCGCTGGTACCGCAGGCAACAATGGTCAGGCCGATAAAGAGCGGAGTAAGGCCAAATCGCAGGCCAATGGAGCTGCCGCCGCGCACAAGTGCTTCAGCCCCGGCGACAAGAATAGCAAGGCCACAGAGAGTAAAAGCCGCAAGACTAAAAAACTGAGCCACGATGTACACCTGAACGGTGAAGAATGAAAAAAGGGGGCTTCAGGATGAAGCCCCCAAACACTACATTGTGCTGTGGAATTATTGAGCTTAAGCAGCTGCTTCAACACCTTTACTGAAATCGACAGTGACGGTGGTCATCCGTGTAGCGAGTTCGCGGTCAAGCATGAGCAGAGCGTGCGGGTTGTCGCCAATGAGTTTCAGCTGCAAAATGATGTCGTTGTCGTTTTCCTCTTCTTCAATCTGTTCGGTTATATACCATTCAAGAAAAATCTGGGTGGCGTGATCTTTGAGCTTTATTGCCAGTTCCATCAGTTCGTTGATGGAGCTGGTGATAAACTGTTCATGGGTAAGGGTCTGGGTGTACATATCGAGCGGTGAGGCAAAGGTGTCGGGCGGGGTTGCAATTGTTTCCAGTTTGACAGATTCACCCTGGCGCTGAATGTACTCATACAGTTTCATCGCATGGAACATTTCCTCATGGTACTGAACCATAAACCAGTTGGCAAAGCCTTTGAGACCGAGCTGAGCGGAGTGGTTGGACATGGACATGTACAGATATGCCGAATACATTTCCTTGTTGATCTGCTTATTGAGCGCCTGGACCATTTTTTTATGCAGCATGATTTTCTCCTTGTGATATTCGTTGTTTCAGCTGATGTTCCCTGTGATTAACGATTTGCGCTTATGACAGAGAACGAGCCGTTGCGTGTATGGCTATCGCGTAAGGTTGTTGCCGTTAAACAACGTCTGAAAAAGAATTTTCCATGTGAAACTTCACTTTAATGCTGTCGTCAATAAACACAAGTGATGATGGAAATTATATACTACTCTTAGTTTCTATACCTTTCAGACGCCAGGATTTCCCGTTTCTGCCTGAATAGCCAGTTTACCCGATGGCGCGTTGCCCTCTTTGTCCACACCAAAGTAAATTGTCTGATGTGGGAAGGGGATCTCGATATCGAGTTCATCGAATTTATGCTTCATTCGGCGGTTGAATTCCCTGCCTACCCACCACTGTTTGGTGGGGATGGTTTTAATCCTGGCCTTGATGACCACCGCGGAATCAGCGAAGGAATCGACACCGAGAATATCGAGTGGCTCGAGAATTTTCAGTCCGTATTCGGGATCATTCTGTAGATCGGCTCCGATACCCCTTAGCACCTCCATAACCTCATCCACGTTTTCCCGGTAACCGATGCCAATATCCATCACATAAAAGGAATAGTCTTTTGTTTTATTGCTGACGGTACTGATGGCGCTAAACGGGATGGTGTGTACGGTCCCCGAGACGTCTCGAAGTTTGACGGTACGGATGGAGACTGCTTCGACCACTCCGGCGAGTCCACCCAGATCGACCACATCGCCAACGGCCATCTGGTCTTCAAGGAGGATAAAGATGCCGGTTATGACATCCTGTACCAGTTTTTGCGAACCAAAACCAATGGCCAGACCGAGCACACCGGCACCGGCAAGAAGCGGAGCGATGTTGATGCCAAGCTGGGCCAGCACCATAAGTGAGCTGACTACGGTGAGGACAATGGCAAGCGCCTTGCGAGCCACTGTGAGCAGTGTCACGGTACGTGGGTTGATCTCCAGTCCATTGGCTGTAGCACGGGGGGTGAGATTGCTTTCGATAAGACTGTTGGCGATTTCCCAGATAACAAAAGTGGTCAGCAGGATACCGGCAACTGAGGTAATGGTTGAGCCGATGATTTTACCGGGTTCGCTGGTCAGCCAGTCGAAGGTATTGATGCCCCAGGCCTGCATGATGACGATGAGGCCAAAAATATAGCAGCCGATCCTGAGCACCTTGTGCAGGGTTGAAATATACTGATTCGCGCGTTTCTCGAGACCGGGAAATTGGCGCTTCAGTTCATCACTTATGCGAAAACCTCTGTGGAAAAGTGTGTTCAGCAAACTCAGGACTATACGCATGACAATGAGGGTGACAACGGTCAGCGATGTGGACTTAAAGAGAAAGAAGAAACCGCCGGGAATGCGCAGGGCCCAGACCCCATACAGCAGGATCACATAGAGAGTGGCGAGCAGGTGCCAGACGGTAGCAATACGGGCAAGGATTCCATGGGCTCGCAATTTCCCTGAAGAAACATGGTCAGCACCTGATTCTGCTGTCTCGTCTGTACCGGTTTTCTTTTCAAGGGTGAGCTGGGCGACATATCCGGCCACAGCTTCGCGATTCTGCATGATCATAACCAGCAGCAGCAGGGTGACAAGCAGCCCGAGCAGTCGAAGAAGTGCATCATAGGGAGCTGAAGGCAGACCAAGGAGCAGTGCGGCCTGGAGAGCAAAATAGCCATAGATGATGGAGTAGGTGAGGCGTTTTACCCAAATGATAAGATAGGTGGCGCTTTCATCTGTGAGTTTCAACAAGCGCAGCTTCGGCATCTGAGGCACAAAGAGGACATGGAACAAAGCGATGATGCTGTGGGATATGATAAAGGCGTTGACCCAGGCCAGGGCCACCAGTCGCGTCTTTTCACGGGGACTGATGACCCCCAAGGTCAGGTAGGCTGCAATTCCATAGGCAATGATCGGCAGGAGTTCAATGATCAGCAGAAACAGGAGGCCGAGTGAGTGGGCAAGGATATTGCGGTTTTCTCGTTCGGCGACTGCTCGACGAAGTCGGCTGAGAGCCAACCGGACAAGATAAAAAGCGAGATAGCCAAGACCAAGGGTGAGGATAAGATTGAACCCGACGTCGGTCCACATTTGCCGTGATTTCGGGGTGACCATTTCAGATTTGACCCATGCCGCAACCGTGGGAACTTCATTGATGGTGCCTGCTACATCGACGATGGACTCTGTAACGTCGTCGACCTTTTCTGATATGTCACTCAGCATCTGGGCAGCAACGCTTTTGAGCTGATTATTGGCGACGGCATCCTGTTCAGCATGGGCCATGACTTTCAAGGTTTTCAGCAGTGCGTCACGTTGGGCCGGGTCCTCAAGAATCCTTATGACCTTGTTGATTTCGTCCTTACTAGGTGCAGATTCGGCCTGCCCTTTCTCAGCGGCGAGGGTCTGGCCGCTGAACGTCACCATCAGAAATGTGATGAGAAGAAAAAGGCGAAATGATTGAGCAGCAGATGATAGCATTTTGTCTCTCAAGCGGGTTTATGGGTAAAAAACGGGATATGTAAAGTTTGTAAAATGTTGTCATTTGGGGAAAAGCAAGACCATGTCATGAACGGACAAACATGTTGAAAAATTATATTACCATAGATTTCAACATTTTTCGAACAGGATAGCTGACAGATAGGAAAGGCCTCCAATGAGACCGCGCGGCATGTTGAGGTTGTCAGGTGTCAGTCCCGTCCGAAAATTTGAGGCAGGTGTATCGGTTATTTGCGGTTATTCCGCTGCCGCCAGCCGCCAAGTGGTGTGCAGACGGGTTTTAACACTTTACTGACATCGCGGGCTTGCTCGACGACGTAAAAGGCCTCGCTGTCAAGTTCGTAGACCTTGGGGATCATCCATCTCAGATCGCGACGGCGACAGACGATATAGAGTTCCAGCACAGGGCCCTGTAGTCCTTCGCCTTCAAAGACGGTGACCGGCTGGCCAAGTTGACGGAAGTATTCTGCCATCGATTTCCCATGAAAATGACTGAAAACCTTGAGAATGATAAAGCCAAAAGCAAGTTTTTTCTCAACCATAATGCCGACGACATTGCCTGTAGCGTATCCCAGGGAGTAAAAGACTACAAGGATAGGAACATCTTTTACCTGGGTTATGACAGTGCTTATGACCGTGATCCAGATGGTGACTTCAAAGACGGCAAGGCTGAAGGCCAGAACGGAGCGGCCTTGGACAGTGACAATGGTCCGCACCGTGCCGATAGAGACATCACAGATCCGGGCACAGAAAACGGCAAGGCCGGTCATGAAGACGACCGGGTCAAAAATGGCAATAAAATCTGTATAGTTCGGCAGATTCATGGAAAGTACCCTACGGATAAAGAGATTGGGCGAAGTCCTGGAAATTGTGACGGGCTGTGGTGCTTCTTTACGGCTCATATAGCCGAAGTAAAGTGCGAAGGAAAGGGGTTTTCCTCCTGCCGGACAAAAAGTTCGGCAGGGGGATAACGTAGAGAGTATCCGGACCTAAAGAATTGTCAGGCGGGTGCGGCAGGTATATATACTTTTGCCTCCCAGGGAAAGAGTGGTTCACGTCCGGCCCATTCGCCTGGTACATCGCGCTCCTGGGTTACTTCCCGCCAATGCATTCCCTTTGGAAGAAACGGCCAGTTGGGTACTGCATATTCAGCCTCGATAGTGCCGGGACCTGGTGACGAGGCCCAGTCAGAGAAGTTTGCAACAACTACTAGCTGTTCAGCAGTGCCTCGCACACCCCGTAACCAGGCTATGACGCGTCTGTTATCTGTGAAATCCTCATGGAAAAATTCTGTTTCGTTCTGAGCAAGTGCCGGATGAGAAGTACGGAGTTGCACAAGCCGTGCAACATATCTGAAGAGATCGGCTCGCCAGGGGATGGCCATACGTTCAAAGTTTACGGCATCCATCTGTTTTTCAGGATGGAGCACCTTCAGGTCGTGTTTGTCAGCAAATTCGTCGCCAGCGAGAATCATGGGTATGCCAACTGCTGTCAGCAGGCAGGTAAAGGCGAGTTGGATCCGTTCCTGCTTCTGCCAGATTCCGTTATTATCAAGAAAGTCATAGAGCCGCTCATTCTGATACCCTTCGACATCATGACTGCCGACATAGTTCACGACCTGGCTGAGATCACTATAGCCGAGCCGGCGGCTGTCGATCATTTTTCGGATCATATCGCCAAAGCCATCATCTTCATTAAGGTTGCAGCCAAGAATGGCGTGCCTGATTCGACGTTTGAAACTGTCGTTCCAGATGCCGTCTGTACGCTTTTGCCGTACCATCTCTTTTTCTTCCTGGTCATCAAGGATTTCCGCAACAACAAGGAAACGGCTGTTGGCTGTCTCGCTCGTCATTTCTGTTTCTGAACACCTTAGCAGCCACCTGCTCCGGCCTGCTGCTGTGAAGTCCTCAATAAAGTCCCAATTGCTGACGGTTTTGACACTGTCAATTCTGACCCCATCAATATGATAATGGTTTATCCAGTGATACAGTTGCGTTTTCATGAATTCGCGAGCGGGGTAGATGTCGCCTGGCATACCGCTTTCCGGGTGGTAGCCGTTTGTATGGAAGCCATATTTGAAAAGATCGCCTCCCCAGTTTTGCCGTGATCCTTTTTCTGGATCGACCTCTTCTGGAATCTCCGTCTCTTTTACCAGAAAATCAGTAAAATTGAGATTTGCAAGGGGGCAGCGATTGGAAAAACCCATGGCCATATCGACGAAAAAGCGGATGCCATGACTATGACAGGTGGTGATCAGCCGGGAGAGATCACTCGTTGCGGTTGACCAGGTATTGCCGAAGGGTTTACCAAGATCCCAGTCGGGAGCAAAATAGTTACTGGTTGCATAGCCCCATTGGCGATCGACCCAGCTGTCTGCGGGTGGGTTCAATTCCAGCGCATTGATCCCAAGTTCCTGAAGGTGAGCTCGGTTCTCAAGGGCCGCGATACCAGAAAAATTTACAGGCCTTGCCTCGACCTGAATGAGTGAAAGCACATCCCTGAATGATCCGACATCGATCAGTTTGCCACCCTGCTCTCCCTCACGCGACCAGGAAGTAGGTAATTCATATATGACACATCTGTTGTTAGGGGCGAGGGAAGATATGGTAAGGGTTTCGTCTCCGGCCATTGCTGTTTCACCACCAGCATCGCAGGGAATCAGCAGCCCGCCACTGTACATGATGATTGAGGAGGGATCGCGATCGTCTTCGTCATATCCTTCTCCGGCATGGGTGGCGCGCAGTCGCCAGTCGACACCGTAAGCCATGGGGTCGGTGATCTCAATGAGAGCGTGGGCCGATTTGTAAGGGTTGGTATCACGTACACGGAAAAAATAGTGGTAGACCCCACCTTCACGAAGCTGGGGGATTTTGGAGACATGCAGTACCCACAAGTCAGGAAATTCCGGGTGTTTTTCAAGTTTCAATTCCTCTTTTTCTACAAGTGTGCAGGGGTTACCCGGTTGAAGAACGCCAATCACTAACTCGGGAACCGGATCCGTTTTCGGCCTCCAAAGCACAAAATGATTCTGTTTCAACACCAGTAAGTGTGACATGGAACCTCCATAACGATGGATGACAAGCCAGTTGCTATACACTAAACCTACTGTGGTTGCAGGCTATGTTAACTTGGAGTCTGCAACCACTTGACAGGCAATTGTCAAAAGACACTGGGCTTGGATAACCGTCACCTCAAAAACCTACCAGATCCTCAACCGGCAGGTTCAGTTCGGTTGAACCGGTTATGCGTTTGAGCGATTTTTCCACCACATTGATATTGTTGTCAAAACCGCCATGAGAGGCTTTCTCGATCTTGGGGCTCATTGAACTGCCGTTGCCAAGTCGGGTCTGGATGGTTTGCTCATCATGGATAGTCAGTCGTTTCTCGAGTCGACAGATTTCTACAGCGTTTAGCCAGTTGGAGAGGGTCTCTCCGGTAAAAGACGAACCGTCCCAGCCTGAATATTGCTGATTGAAGACATTTGCCATACCGAGAATAGGCATGCGGTGATCAGCCTCAAGGGCATTGGAGACGAAGTAGAGCAGGGATTTTCGATATATTTGCGCAACCTGATCGTCTTGTTCCCGGGCATCGCTTAAGATATCCAGATAGAGGTTTTTCATGATTTTCGTTTGCGGTGCATAATGTCTGTTGGCAAAGGCCACAGTACAGGCGGGCGCATAGAGATGTACTGAGGCAACCTTGTCTATCAGTTCCTGGCGAGCAAAGAGATCGAGCAGTCTTCCAAGAATGATGGAACCGGCTGAGTGACCCATAAGGTGCAGCTCGAAATTGTCACCCCAGCTCCCGGCCAGTGATTTTAAGGCTGACACCAGCAAATCACCACCTCGACCGCTTTCCGAGGCCAAGATGGCGTTTTCCTTCATCTCACTCCATAATGGCCTGGCGAAAGGGCGGCCAATGGTTTTCTCGATGAGAGGATCAGAGACTGAATCGCTCAGCCAGTCGCCGAATCCCTGGGCCCTGGTGTCGTCGCCTTTATACATTTTATCGGCGAGGATATTGCCGATCGATTCAAGCAAACCGCTTTTCCAGACAAGAAAGAGGGGGTAGCAGCCGTTGCCGATGAAATAGCGACCCATGGCCTGGGCCCGTTTGATAGCCGACTCCTCACTATTGAGGCCGCCATGAGCATAAATGACGAGACGTTTTTTCTTATGCTGGCTGTTTCTAAACCATGAATCAGGCAGGACACAGGCCTGATTCTGTAAAGTGCGGGTCAAGCCATCAACCTGATCAAAGCGTTCCACCCTGCCGTTATTACCAAAGACTATACTGTGCTGATAGGCAGTCGCTTCATTCCACCAGCTTTCAGGCACCTTGCCTTCTGCAGCGGTTGTCCCTGCAGCCGCTTTCGGAGAGGACAGTCTCCCAGAGATGACGCCAGGGACACCCATGGCCGCCACCCAGGCATCCATAGCGTGTGCAAGCCAATCCTCATAAGTGATGAGTGCGAAGCCGGCCGCGCCCCATCTGGTACCCCAGGAGTTTTGAATGACAAATCCCTTTCTATTGAAACCCACAAGGGCAAAGGCATGGCCGCCTTTCCGTGATGGTACGCCATTGTATGTGATAACTGGCAGGCCGGCATGGGATGATGGGGGGCTGGCGGTATTGCCAACAGTTTCCCAGCCCTTATGGGTATAGGCAGAGACATAAATCGCGCCAACTTCATGGATTGCTGCCTGCAAGTCAGTGATAGCCTTGGTGGAGATCCGGTAATACACGCCAAGGGTTCGCTCAGCCGCATCGGTGTCCCAACCTGACAGAGGCAGGGAACTATTGTCGCCGGGATGATACGGCCACCTGCTGTCAAGGCAGACCCCGTTATGGAACCAGCCTTTCAGTGCGCCGCGACAGCTTGAGCCTTCATAGTTTTCGCCTTCATACTCATCATAACGACGAGCAAAATGATAAAGCATGCGTGGGCTAACCGATTCAAACTGGCCAGGCGCTCCTGATGCGCGCCAGCGCAGGTAGTTGATGACGCAGGCAAGCCCAAAACCGGTGCAGGCGCCTTCTCTGCCCTGATTGAGAATGAGACCGGCCTTACTGTATGCTCCGATGAACTTTTTAACATCAGCATTATCCGGATAAATCTCAGGAAGGGAGCGGGGAGGCGGGGTGTATGGTCTATCGCGCAAATCGGCCGGATCGCTGCTGACATTTGAGGCGGCTCGCTGCTGCGCTGCCGTCAGTGTCTCTTCGCCAGCCATTTCGCCGGCCATCATCACCCTTGGTCGAGCTTTACCCCAAAGTTCGCTGGCTTTTACGAAGGTATCAGTGAATCGATCAAGTCCATGGCTGCCGCCATTGACCGCTCTACGGATTTTTTTCAGGTCCTCTGTTGCCAGTCCTTCGGTAATTGTTTTTTCTTTGGAAGCCAGAAAGGCAGCAAGGAGGCAGGCGGCAATCTCAGGGGCGCAACCAAGGTCAGGGTTTTCGGCTAGAGGGATATCGAGGAGGCTGCCGAAATTCTCATAATTGGCCCGGCCGGTCAGCTGTACAAAACCTCGTCCTTTATAGCGGGCACCGTCACCAACCCTGGTATTGCCGATATTTCTCCTGTTATCGTACGCGCTAAACGGGGCTTGTCCCGGTAACGTATTGAAATGGGATGGCATTTCCGCTATCGGCACAAAACCTTCAGTTTCAGCTCGGATTGTACCAAGCGCGACACCGATCATTTGCGGGTTGGTTAGGCCGAATGCTGCCAGTGCAGCTGTAACATAGGGGAGGTTTTTGGATATATTGGAGGACTTTGTGTATGGAAAAAGGGTGCAGACTGAAGCGACATCGACTCTCACATCAAGTTCATGCTCTGCGGCAACGCCAAGGGCACTCATCGTCCTCGGCCCAGCAATGCCATCCGGTACGAGGCCTACCGATGCCTGCCAGGCTCGAAGTGCGGTCTCTGTGGCGATATCGAACACTTCTCCTTTGTCTAGTTCGTAACCATGAAGACTCTCTCCTAGAGCTTTTGCCAGTGCATCTTTTAAGACTTTTACTTTTTTGCCGACACTGCCTTTCATCAACAGTAAGGATTTGACTTTTGTATTTTCCATAGTTCACCTCCTTGATTGCTTGATCTTCCTGTTCCTGTTGGCTGCCTGATGATCTTGTAGAAAGTTGCAATACTCACTAAGTTTAATCATGTAATCTGAAAAATACCTGACGATCAATTGGTGTACAAAGGGGTCAGGTTGTTGACACTGTCCATTTGCAATGATCTGGAGGAAAACGAATCATGCCATCCTGTTCCAGTTAAAATGAGAATGGCCTGTGGGGGTAACATTGCAAAACTATTGCAATATCTGATCCACAAGTGGCGTGTAAATGTCGGTGAAATTACAACTGGTTAGATTTGTGTGTTGTCGTACTGCTCTATAGAAATGCGAATTTGTGGAAGGTTCTGTTCATATTTGCGAAATGTATATGTTTTCTATGAACCTGTATAAGTGGTGGAGAAGCTGTGATTTTGAATGTTATCGTAATTGTCGAGTTTCATTGTGTGGGTAATTTCTGTTAGGTAATACGTGCAAAGCGAATGGAAATGGACTAATTATTCTCGCGATTGCGAGAGAAATATGGTCCATCCGGGTAAAAAAAGAACAAGAGTCTGTTTGACGTCGTGGGGAGAAGAAATGAGAAGAACGAAGGTGCTGATCTTTGTGTTGTCAGCTGTCATGATGTTATCCGGCATTGTCAGAATATGTGTTGCTGACGATCAGTATGAGAACGAATTTATCGAGCATCTGGCAGCGGGGCCTGCACAATATCTGGGGTTGAATGTACATGGAAGGAATGCAGCGGAAATTGATTCTGCACTATCTGAGATTTACCATGCTAACGGGTTGCAACCGTATTGGCTCGAAAATGGCCGACCGGGCAGAAGAGCTGAAGCAATCAGGGCCGTGCTCGATGATGCTGCAAGTCAGGGGCTTGAACCTGGTGACTATTTTACTGATTTGATTCATCGTTACTGGGATAGCAAGGATACGGCAGGTCTGGTCCGTCTCGACCTGGTTTTAACGCTTGGTATGATGCGCTTTGTCGCTGATCAAAGGGAAGGGCGGCTGGCTGTTCGTGAAATTGACCCGAAGTTGTTTGCCTCAGCCCGGAACGCGGAAGTTGCCTGGAGGCCTCTCTGGAAAGAAGCATTCGCGGCAGCAGATATGAAGAATTTTTTAGACGACCAGGCCCCGCCATTTCTGCAATATGACGGTCTCATGAAAAAGCTGGCAGAATACCGGGTACTGGCAGCGTTGGGTGGTTGGCCGATGGTTCCTGATGGGCAGGTGTTAAAACCTGGTATGAGTGATGATCGGATTTTAACTATCAGAAAACGCCTTCAGGTGACCAATGAATTGTCCGGAGATGGCAGCAGTTCGGTATTTTATGACGGAGTACTTGAGAAAAGTGTTCAGTCCTTCCAACGTCAACATGGCCTGCAACCGGATGGCGTAATCGGTAAACAGACCATTGCCGCCATGAATGTGCCGGTCAGTAAAAGAATTGAGCAGATAATACTGAATATGGAGCGTTATCGCTGGCTGGATCGATCAATACTCGACGATCGACTGGTAGTTGTCAATATTGCCGGGTTTACAGCTTCTGCCGGAAATGCGGGGAAGTTCGATCTGACCATGCCTGTTGTTGTAGGCAAGGAGTATCAACAAACTCCTGTGTTCAACGACACCATTAAATATATCGAGTTTAACCCGTATTGGACGGTGCCGCCATCGATCGCAAGCAAAGAAACTTTACCTAAACTCCGTCAGAACAGAAATTATCTACGGGAAAGGAAAATGCGGCTGTTTAACGGTTGGGAAGCAGATACCAAAGAACTCGACAGTACAAAAATTAACTGGAGCAAGGTGTCTCCCCAACAGATGCGGCGTTATCGTATAAGACAGGATCCCGGTCCAGGCAACGATCTTGGGACATTGAAGATCATGTTTCCCAACAGCTATAATGTCTACCTGCACGACACCCCTCAGCGAACTCTTTTTGCAAAAGATCGTCGGGCTTTCAGTCACGGCTGCATACGTCTTGGAAAACCTGTCGAAATGGCTTCCTGGCTGTTGGGCGGGCCACAGGCAGGATGGTCGGTGGAGAAAATTGATCAGCTTATCGCAACCGGTCAAAGGAAAGTTGTTGTTCTGGATAAACCAATACCGATACATATGATTTACCGCACGGCGGTTGTAATTGATGACACGATCACGTTCTATGAAGACATCTATGGTCGTGACCTACTTATCAGCAAGGCATTATTTCGGAAAAAAACGTAAGACACCTAAAATCTAAAAGTGATGACCTTTGGTATCTGGGGTCGGAGGCGAGGTCTCAGGCAGGCGAAGCTGGACTCATTTCAATGGAGGAGATTCATGTGGATCGTTGAACTGCTGGTCGTTTTGTTTTTTATCTGGCTTGGTGCGAGAATCGGCAGCATAGGTATCGGTTTTGCTGGCGGATTTGGGGTTCTTGTTCTCGCATTGCTTTTCGGGATCGAGCCTGGCGCTATACCTGTCGATGTTATTTTGATCATCATGTCGGTGATAGCAGCGATAGCTGCCATGCAGGAAGCCGGAGGCCTCGACTATCTTGTTCATCTTGCTGAAAAAATTTTGAAAAGCAATCCAAAGTACATCACCTTTTATGCACCGATTGTTACCTATTTCATGACCTTGCTGGCGGGGACAGGTCATACAGCCTTTTCAACCCTGCCGGTCATCGCAGAGGTTGCCAAAAGGGAAGGGATTCGACCGTCCCGGCCCCTAGCCATAGCCACTGTGGCCTCCCAGATTGCCATAACTGCCTCACCAATATCTGCAGCAGTTGTCTTTTTTTCGGCTGAACTGGAAAAGATTGGCGTCGATTATGTGCAACTGCTGCTCATAGCTATTCCAAGTAGCTTTACTGCGGTCATGCTCGGCGCAGTGGTGACCAATTTTCTAGGAAAGGAATTAAAAGACGACCCCGTTTATCAAGAACGATTGGCAAAAGGGCTTGTGAAATTGACATCAGAAAACGACAGAAAACAGGAACTGGCACCGGAAGCAAAACGGTCTGTACTGTTTTTTTGCTTCGCCATCGTCTGCGTTGTTTTCTATGCAACAGCAATAAGCCCGACAGTTGGTCTTATCACCGCCCCTGTGCTTGCCCGTGATCACGCCATAATCACCTTTATGCTCGCGACGGCCACTCTCATTACGATATTTTGCAGGATTGATGCAAAACAAATCGTCAACGCAGGGACCTTCAAATCAGGCATGAGTGCCTGCATATGCGTTCTTGGAGTAGCCTGGCTAGGAACGACATTTGTTGCTGCACATCTTGAAGAGATAAATGTCTTTGCCAGTAATCTCCTGGCAGCAAAGCCTTGGAGTCTTGCCGTGGTATTGTTTTTTGCAGCCATGCTGCTCTATTCTCAGGCTGCAACTACAAGGGCACTGATGCCGGCAGCTCTCGCCTTAGGGGTAAGCCCACTTGCGGCTATTGCTTCCTTTGCCGCAGTAAGTGCTCTTTTTGTTCTGCCGACTTATCCGACCCTGCTGGCTGCGGTTGAGTTCGATGACACCGGTTCAACCAGAATCGGAAAGTATGTATTTGATCATCCATTTCTTATCCCGGGGACCCTGACCATCGCTTTTGCCGTCGCAATCGGTTTTGTTCTTGGCGGTATGATTTTATAACCATAAGAAACAGGAGATAATCTATGAAGATAGAGCACTCAATTATCAAACATGTATCCAAGACCACAGGCATAAGTGAAGACGATCTCGAAATATTTTTCAAAGAAGGTGTCGAGCAGTCATATGCACCCAACGAGTGGTTATTTCAGGAGTCTACTCCTCGTAAATGGGCCGGCATAATATTGAGTGGTGACGTTTCTCTGGTAAGAGGGCTGCATGGCTCAACCAAGCATATTGCAACGATGGTTGAAGGATCACTCATCAGCGAGGGAACATTTCTTGAGGATGGAGCGCACAGTAATGGTGCCTACACCAGGAGCGGTGCGGTCATCTGGCAGATATCACGTGAGAAGATCGAGCAGTATCGTGAAACGAAGGCTGAAATATTTTACCGGATAGTCTCTCGTGTTGCTGTCGGCATCAGCCGCCGGATGCGGGTACTTTCCAGGCAACTTTACGAGAATCGTGACGAAGTCCAGGTGATAAGCGGTTTCAGGCTGGAGCATGATTCTCTAGGTCAACGAGAGATCTGTGACAGCAGCTATTATGGTGTTCAGACCCAACGCGCCATGGAGAATTTTGCCATATCGGGAGTATTTGTTTGTAATTTCGACCACCTGGTGGAAGGGCTAGCTATGGTCAAAAAAGCCGCGGCCCTCGCCAACAATGAACTTGGGATGCTGGATGAGGCTAAGACCAAAGCTATTTGTGCCGCCTGTGACGAGTTGCTTGAGGGGAAATTCCACGAACATTTTACCGTTGACATGTTCCAGGGTGGAGCGGGAACCTCGACCAATATGAATGCCAATGAAGTGATTGCCAATCGCGGCCTTGAGCTTATGGGTTACCGGAAAGGCGAATATGATCAACTTCATCCCAACGATCATGTGAACTGTTCACAGTCAACGAATGACGCCTATCCCACCGCAATAAAACTTGCTGTTTTGCTTTCTAATCGCAGTCTGATCAGTGCAATGGAAGAATTGCGCGAGGCTTTGGGTAGAAAAGCAGTAGAGTTCAGCGACGTCCTGAAAATGGGGCGCACAGAGAACCAGGATGCGGTACCCATGACACTGGGGCAGGAGTTTAGTGCCTACGCCATGATGGTTGAGAGCGCTATTCGTGCAATTGAACGGGCGGCGTATGAATTTCTGGACATCAATATGGGGGCAACTGCTATTGGCACCGGGATCAACAGTCCTGCCGGCTATGCCAATCTTGTGACCAGCAAATTAGCGGAGGTAAGTGGCTTTGAGTTGCGTAGGGCCAAAAATCTGGTGGAGGCGACTCAGAATGCCGGGACCTTTGTGCAGATGTCTGCGACATTAAAAAGAGCGGCAGTACAGATTTCTAAGATATGTAACGACTTGCGTTGGATGTCTTCGGGTCCGCGTTGCGGCCTCAATGAGATCAATCTGCCTGCCATGCAGCCGGGCTCGTCGATTATGCCTGGAAAGGTTAATCCGGTTATCCCTGAGCTGGTCAATCAAATCTGCTATCAGGTAATGGGATATGATGCGGTGGTCTCAATGGCGGCTGAAGCAAGCGAACTAGAACTCTGTATGGCAGAACCGATCATTGCGTACGATCTGCTGCACGGGATGATGATATTGAAAAATGCGTGTGTAACTCTGGCATCACGATGCATTGCAGGTATAGAGGCAAACCGCGATATTTGCAGGGGATATGTGGAGAATAGTATAGGGCTTGTTACGGCAATGGTGCCGGTTATCGGTTATGAAAAGTCGGCAGCCATTGCGAAAGAGGCGCTGAAGACAGGTGGCAGCGTCTATGAGTTGCTCTTGGAACGTAAGCTCGTTTCAAAAGAAGAACTTGATGAAATTCTTCGGCCGGAGAATATGACGGATCCGAGAGAAATACCAAATAAATAGAGTTGTTCGGACTGGTTCATTGTTCTGCCAATGTGCCAGTAAGTTTTCAGGCGTGTAGTAGGAATATGGCTTATGGCTGTGGTTCAAATTCGTTACGGTTACTGTGTGAGAGGAGTTAGCCCATGGATCCATTAATGATTGTTGTTGCTTTTCTTCTTGGCTTCCTGGTCAGGCAGGTTGGGCTTCCTCCGCTGGTAGGGTATCTGGCCGCTGGGTTCGTCCTCAATTGGTTGGGCTTTGCCGGGGGGGAGACCTTGCATGTTTTTGCCGATCTTGGTGTGACGCTCCTCCTTTTTTCCATTGGTTTAAAACTTGATATCAAGAGCTTGATACGTCCGGAGATATGGGGCGGGGCGTCGATACATGCTTTGTTGACTGTGACAGTGCTCGGTGTAGCTGTTTTCTGTCTCAGTCTTGCCGGTGTGCCATTTTTCAGTGAACTCGATCTGCCAAAGTCATTTTTAATTGCCTTTGCACTCAGTTTTTCCAGCACGGTTTTCGCGGTGAAAATCCTCGAGGAAAAAGGTGAAATGGGTGCACTGCATGGTCGGGTTGCCATTGGTATTCTTATTATGCAGGATATCTTTGCCGTACTTTTTCTCACTTTTTCGCTCGGTAAAATTCCATCTATTTGGGCACTTGCAGTTCCAGTTGCGCTCTTAGGCCTGCGACCTCTTCTTTTTACGATGATGGATCGAAGTGGTCACGGAGAATTGCTGTTGCTCTTTGGTTTGTTTGTTGCGCTTGCGGTTGGGGCTGCAGGATTTGAGCTGGTTGGCCTTAAAGGCGATTTAGGTGCTCTTATTGTAGGGATATTGCTTGCTAAACATGAGAAAAGCTCAGAACTTGCCAAGACGTTGATGGGGTTCAAGGATCTGCTGCTGGTTGGATTTTTTCTGACCATAGGCCTTTCCGGGGTGCCAACAATTGCGGCAATCGGGGTTGCAGCCATCCTGGTCATTGCCGTACCTTTTAAAACGACGCTGTTTTTTATGTTATTGACCCGCTTCAAGCTGAGGTCTCGATCATCACTTTTAGGATCATTGAGTCTTGCCAACTACAGTGAATTCGGGCTGATTGTGGCAGCTGTTGGCACTGCAAAAGGCTGGTTGGAACCAGACTGGCTGGTGATTATCGCCCTGGCCTTGGCCGTGACCTTTGTTATAGCATCACCCCTGAATACGATGGCTGACATGCTTTATGTTAAGTATCGTGAAAAACTCAAAAAATTTGAGACAGATACCAGGCACCCCGATGACCAGCCAATACGACCGAAAGGGGTGAGTGTTGCCATATTAGGGATGGGCAGGCTAGGCACCAAGGCGTATGATTTTATGTATGAGAAATACGGGGATGAGGTTTTAGGGGTCGACTTCGGTAAAGACAAAGTTTTGGAACATCGGGTGGCGGGCAGGCGGGTTATTCATGGAGATCCAACAGATCCTGATTTCTGGAAGCGTATTGAACGTCAGGATATTCCGGCACAGATCATAATGTTGACGATGCCCAAGCACCAGGCAAACTTGTCGGCGGCCCGTCATCTTAGAGGTCTTGGTTATGAAGGCTGTTTGGCAGCGGTTGCCCATTTCGATGACCAGGTCGAAGAATTGAGAAAGTCTGGGGTGGATGCGGCATTTAACTTCTATAATCAGGCAGGGCTTGGTTTTGCTGAACACGCCTGGTCGTTTCTCGAACGGAGCAGGCAAGAAGAGCTACAGGGATGAAGCTGAATATACGGGAGTGCAATATCTCGCAAATGGGGGGCATTGTATCATGGAGCTTCCGTCTACGGTCCCGGTAGCAACAGGACAATTGTCGGTAATGATTCAAGTCGGCAGTGAGGTGATGACCATCAGCGCTGATCCGCGCTGGCTGGCAGCACAGGAAGTGGGGAGAGTGTTAGGGGTGAGGATAACTGACGATAATCCGATATGGAACACTTTTGTTGCTTCGCACTGATGCGAGAATAACGGCTACGTTGGTTTCATCACTTCTGTTGCTAGAGCATGCCACATCGTGAGAGGTTCCTTTCTACAGGGGAGTTCCGTCTCTGCTGACGATCGTTTCCTGCTAATAAATGCTTGCCGTTCACCATCTTCCGCCGTATAGTGCCTGACAATTCGGCCGGGGTGCTGGCCATCCCGCTCCGATACCTGTTGGCAATTCATCGAGACTTCATTATCCGGTTTAAACCCGCCTGAAGTGATATTCAAAACCGACATTTGATCAATTTCTAAACGCGTCAATGAAAAATAAACTGTTGGTATGCTTTGTTACATGGATGCTATCCGTTCCATGTTTTCCTTTATCAGTAGTCGCCGAGAACGGCTTGAGTTTTGCGGATGCCTGGAAGAGGGTCCAGGTTGAGAATGATGCTCTTCTCGCCTCACGAGCAGAGGTGGAACATGCCGAGCACAAGCAGAGCGCGGCAAAATCACTTTATCTTCCTGAGGTCGGTTTATCGGCAAGCTATATATATTTAGATGATGATGTCAAAATTTCCCCTGACGATATATTCGACAGTATGCCGGCCGGTGATAAGGTGAAGTCAATGTTTGACATGATCGGTGGGGGGATGGGACTTTCACCAGCTCAATTGAACAAAGGGCTCACCTCGACCATTGCCGAGCGGGATAATCTGACCAGTTCGCTGACGGCCACCTGGCCAATATATACTGGCGGGCGTATTACCGCTGCCCAGGACATAGCTGCCGGTCAGGTTGATGAAGCCCAGTATGGTCACAAGCTCCAGCTTATCAGTCAGTTTGAGCATCTGGTGCGCTACTATTTTGGGGCGGTGCTGGCAAAACAGGTCTATACCACTCGATTGAGTGTGGAGGAAGGACTGAAAAAACATCGGGATCACGCTGTTCTGTTGGAGCAGCAGGGACAGATTGCTAGGGTCGAGAGGATGCAATCTGAGGCCTCTCTTGATAAAGCGGTTGTCGAGCGAAAAAAAGCTGGTCGTGACTTGGAAATTGCCCGCGTCGCGCTCTCCAGGATGTTGAAGAGTCAGGAGTTGATTGTTCCGGCTGACGATCTGTTTCTTTATGAGGATCTTCCTCCTCTTGAAGTATTTATCAAAAAAACCATGAACAATTACCCGGCACTCGGCATGCTTGATGCAAAAAAGGAGCAGGCCTCCGGGGTCGTCGATATCGAAAAAGGCAAATACCTGCCGACGGTTGCCCTCTTTGGCAATGTGAACCTCTATGAAGAGGATGATTTGCTCAATAAAGCACTGATGCCTGACTGGTTTCTTGGGGTCGGTGTGAGCCTGCCCCTGGTGGATCGCTCCGGACGGGCGGAGCAGCTGAGCGCCGCCAAGAGTACGGTAAAACGAATAGATCACCTTGAGCTTCAGGCAAGAAGCGATCTTTCCGTGCTGGTTGAACAGGCCTATCGCCAGGCTCAGCAGGCCCTGGAGGAGTATCATGGTTTGGGTTCAAGTGTGAAGTTGGCGGAAGAGACGGTTAATCTGCGCGGAAAAGCGTTTAGTCAGGGTCTTTCAACGTCCCTGGATGTGGTGGATGCCCAGTTGTTTCTGGCAGGAGTGAAAAGCCAGCGGGCTGTTGCCCAATACAATTATATCGTCTCACTGGCTCAGGTGCTGGCGGTGGGTTGCGATCAGGAAAGTTTTTTGCAATACCAGAACAGTTCTACACATGAGAGGAATTGATGCGTACACTCGGTTCATCGTTGATTGTTATTTTTCTTGCTGGGGTAATAGGCTGGCTCAGCTACACGTTTTGGCTTGCCTATCAGCCAAAACCTTTGCGATTGCAAGGACAGATAGAAGCCCAACAATATTACGTCAGTTCAAAAGTTCCCGGTCGTATCGATCAGGTCATGGTGAAAAAAGGTGATCTGGTAAAAAACGGTCAGCTTATTTTTACCATCCACAGTCCTGAAATAGACGCCAAACTGGTTCAGGCCCAAGCCGGTAAGGATGCTGCGGAGGCATTGGCCGAAGAGGTGAATATCGGTGCCAGAAGCCAACAGATCCAGGCAGCCCGAGACCAATGGCAACAGGCGAAGGCTGCCGTTGATCTGCTTGAGAAAACATATAGCAGGATTGATGTCCTGTTCAAGGAAGGGGTCGTTGCTGAACAGCAGCGCGATGAAGCATTTACCAAGTTGAAAGCGGCCAGATTTTCTGCCAGTGCCGCACTGCAGATGTATCAAATGGCAGAAGAAGGCGCCCGTGATGAGACGAAACAGGCTGCCCAGGGCAAAGCGAGAATGGCAGCCGGAGCAGTGGCTGAGGTCGAGGCCTATGCTGAAGACACCAAAATAGAAAGCTGGCATGACGGCGAAGTGTCACAGATTCTTCTGCACAGCGGTGAGCTTGCACCCCAGGGGTTTCCGGTGGTGACAATCATCGACATGGAAGACGCCTACGCAGTCTTCCATGTGCGGGAAGATCTGCTGGCCGACTTTGGCAAAGGCAAAGAGTTTACAGCAAAACTCCCGGCCCTCGGTAACAAGGAACACCGTTTCAAGGTCAACCATGTAGCAGTTATGGGGGATTTTGCGACATGGCGGTCAACCAGCACCGATAAGGGATTTGACATGCGCAGTTTTGAGGTTGAAGCGAGGCCGGTGCAGCCGATAGAAGGGTTGCGGGCCGGGATGAGTATCATCGTTACGCGCTGATGGGCAGATCGTTTTTTTCCATAGTCTTAAGGGAGGTGAGGGAGCTAGCGCACGATCGCTGGCTGTTTTCTCTGGTGAGCTGGATACCGCTTGCGCTCTTTTTCGTGATGTTCCAGATGTTCTCCCAGCAGATTCCGCGGGAGCTACCCTTGGGCGTGATCGATCTTGACAAAAGTACTCTGTCGAGAGGGCTTATCCGTCATTATCAGGTGTCACCTGCCCTGGAGGTAGATGATCATTTTTTCGATATGAGCCAGGGGGCTGAGGCGCTCCGCAATGGCGATATCTACGCCCTTGCTGTGATTCCTGCCGATCTCAGTCAGGATGTCATGCTGGGAAGACCTACTCAGGTGACGGTCTTCGTGAACGACCAGCTCCTCCTGATCGGCAAGATCATTAATTCCTCGTTGCTCCAGGCTCATGCAACATTTACCGGCCAGGTGGAGGCCGGAAAGAACCTTCTCGGTTCTACTCAGGTTATTGAGCTTGCAGTGTCACAGGCTGCGCCCACAGCCAGCAAGGTTACAGCACTCTTTAATCTGAGTGTCAATTACGCGCAGTTCCTTGTATCCGCGATCCTGCCGGCTATCTGGCAGATTCTCATGATTGTGACAACTATCGTCTCACTGGCCAACTCCCAACGGCTTTACGGTGGTAATAGTTGGCTTGGTGAAGAGGTGGTAACATCGCTCTTTGCCAAATTTTTACCGCTCAGTATTCTGTTTTCTCTTCAGGGTGCACTCTTTTTTAGCGCGATGTATGTCTGGCAGGGCTGGCCGATGCACGGTAACTGGTTGCTGATATTTTTCGCCCAGCTGCTGACCGCATGGGCAAGCATCGCTGCGGGCAGTCTCTTCTTTTTCGCGACCAGAGGCAAGGTGGAAACCAGCCTCAGCCTGGCGGCTTCCTATGCCGCACCGGCCTTGGCGTTTATGGGGGTAACTTTTCCGGTGACTGATATGACCCTGCCTGCCAGAATCTGGCGCAGCTTTTTACCGATAACCCACTATGTTGAGGTACAGTTTGCTCAGGTTAACTATGGCGCTGCTGTTGAGAGCGCCGTTCCCCAATTGCTATCGCTTACGGTTTTTGCCATTCCGATGATACTGGCTTTCGTTCTCGCTCAACGTTCCTGCCGGTTTGTGAATGGAGGTGCAGGGGAATGAGCTGGTGGGATGTTTTTATCAATGAATTGCGGGCAATTTTTTTCAATCGCTCGATTGTGCTCACGGTGTTTGGCGGGGTGATTTTTTACTCTTTTCTGTATCCTTTGCCCTATAGCCAGCAGGTTCCACGGGAGCAAAAAGTGGTGGTGGTCAATCTCGATGAGAGCCAGCTCAGCCGCAAACTCGAACGAATGGTTGATGCGACCCCGCAGGTGGAGTTGAGTGAACGGGCATACAGCGTTGAAGAGGCAGAAAAGCTTTTTCTTGAAAAGCGGTTGGCCGGTATCCTGGTCATTCCTGAGAATTTTTATCGTGACTTGTTGCTGGGGCACCAGCCGACATTATCTTTTGCCGGTGATGCGAGCTATATTCTTGTCTATTCCACCGTTTTGGAAGGCATGCTCGGGGCGGGCGGCACTATGTCCGCCGAGGTCAAGGTGACCCGAATGGTAATGTCCGGCCAGGCCATGGCACTGGCGGCTGAACAATACAGTGCAATCAGGCTTAATAGTCGCCCGGCATTCAACGAGACCATGGGCTATGTCAATTACATTGTCCCGGCGGTTTTCATCCTGATTCTTCATCAGACGCTCATTATCGGGGTGGGTCTTCTCGGCGGAGGCCAAAATAAAAAACGACTGGATGGAGAAGGGGGCTATTGGCTGCAAGCCTCGCCCTTAAAGCTGCTGATGGTGAGAGCGCTCATCTTTGCTGCAATATATTGGATTCTCTCTCTCTACTATTTCGGATTCTGTTTCGTCTATTACGGTGTTCCTCATCTGGCAGATGCTGCAGAACTGCATCTGCTGTTGCTGCCTTTTCTGCTTTCTGCCGCCATGC
This sequence comes from Desulfopila aestuarii DSM 18488, assembly GCF_900143695.1. Classification (GTDB taxonomy): domain Bacteria; phylum Desulfobacterota; class Desulfobulbia; order Desulfobulbales; family Desulfocapsaceae; genus Desulfopila; species Desulfopila aestuarii. The sequence continues at coordinate 99,107 of NZ_FRFE01000006.1, read as the reverse complement.
TGGGGATCTGTATCGGTGCCGTCCTGCCACGGTGCGAACTGGCTACCCTCATTGTTCTGCTGACGTCGATGCCCCTTGTGTTCGGTGCAGGCTTTGTCTGGCCGACAGTCGCGATTCCTGCCCCAATAGCGACAATCCTGAATATGGTGCCGGTAGTTCCTGCCATTCAGGGTTTTCTGCGGTTAAACCAGATGGGGGCCGATTTTCAGGCGATCATTCCGTTATGGAAACAGTTGTGGCTTTTAGCAGGCGGCTATGGTTTTCTTGCCTGGCTGCTGCTGCATCGCCACCAGGCATTAGCTGAAAAACAGCGTGTTGCCAAGCATTCTTGCGAACAATCTTTGTCCGAAATAGACAACATCTCTCAGCAACTTTCCTGATCATGCCTTGAGGTAAGGGGTCAGATCAACTTCGTCGATCTGCTCGGGCTGCAGATATTCACGTGCGTATTCCAGATAAGCACCACTCGTAAGAAATAGCCGGAATAGATCAGGGTCGATGTGTTGATCTTTTTCCATCAGGGCAAGAATACGGATGGCGTCGCTTATTGGTTTGGCCTTTTTATAAGGCCTGTCGGAGGCGGTGAGCGCTTCGAAAATGTCGGCGATGACCATCATCCTCGCGGGAATCGACATCTCAGTGCCCTTCAGCATTCTCGGATAACCGGTACCATCTATCTTTTCATGATGACTTCCGGCGATATCCGGCACATTGGCGAGATGTTTCGGATAGGGCAACTGCTTCAGCATGATAATCGACTGGACGATATGGTCGTTGATCTTATAACGATCCTCGGCGGTGAGTGTACCCTTATGGATCGAGAGATTATAAAGTTCCCCTTTATTGTAAAGATATTCCGGGACATCAAGCCTGAAACCATAAGGATTGTCAGTGTTGATTTTGTCGTTTTCTCCGCGAAGGTGAATGTGGTCGTCCCGATCGGCAAGGATCGGTTCCATGACCGGCAGAGGGTGCGCCGGGGTGCGTTCTTTACGCTGCAGTTCTTCCCAGGAAATGCCGATCCTGTCGTCAATAGTGCGCATCCAGTGGCGGGTGGCTATCTGCTGTAGGCGGTCTATTTTCTCCTGATCCATAAATTCGCCACCGAGGTTGCAGTCGGCTATAAAACTGTATTCCTCATCAAGTAGATTCCATTCATGTTCCAGGTCGGTGAGAATCTGTTCCCTGTCTCCGCCCTCGGCGATCTGCTGCCAGGAGCGAACCTGAACTTCGCGTTTTGCCACTTCAAAGCGCATGCGAATCTCATGAATACGGTCGTAAATAGTCTCAAGCTTGGTAGCCTTGTCCACCACAAACTCGGGCGTGGTCACTTTGCCGCAATCGTGGAGCCAGCTGGCGATCCTGATTTCTTCCCATTCCTCAGCAGTAAGGCAAAATCCGGCGAAAGGGCCATCTGTGGCTTCACATGCCTTTCTTGCCAAGAGTTCCGTTAACACCGGCACACGTTGGCAGTGACCTCCTGTGTAGGGGGATTTGGAGTCAATGGCCCCAGCCAGCAATTGAATAAATGAGTCGAGCAGATCCTTTTGCATTTTGAGCATTCTGCGACTTTCAAGGGTCACTGCTGCAAAGCCTGACAGTGTCTCAATAAAAGCCCTTTTTCCTTGCTGTTTTGGCGTTTCGATGCCATCGCTTTCATCATATACCAAGGCGAGAAGGCCGATGCTGTCGCCCTGGCGATTGATAAGCGGCTGAACGAATACCTGCGGATTCCTGAGGCCGAGTGGATCAATGACAACATCAAGTTTTTCCAGTCGGTTGGCCGCAAAAATGTTGCCCTTGCAGCTTTTGAGAATACACAGCAACTCGCTTTCATCTTGAATCGGGAACGGTTCGATATTGGTGAATGTAATCTGTTGCCCAGGCCCATCGCCGTGTTGGCGAAATATTTTCGGTTCCAGCTGTTTCGTGGTTTCATTGACGATAAAGGTCATTGCTGCCCGAGCCTCGCAGGCGGTCATCGTTTCCTGGGTGATAAGGTCGAGAAGTCGGTCGAGGTTATGTTCTCCAGCCAATGATTTAATAAGTGCAAGGAACTGACCGATGGTGGTCTCCATCATTGTCATGGCGCGGCTTAATTCATCGACCTCGGTAATGGTGGAAGGAGAAAGCGGGTCTGTTATAAATTCAAAACGGCTGATACGTGAAGTTTCATTCGCCAGGAGTTGGATTGGTCGCGAAATTTTTCTGGCGAGTAGGTACGTAAGTGGTATGGAGAGCAAAATCATTGCCAGCGAGTATTTGAGGGTTTGTTCCCGTATCCTTTTTGCTTCCAGTAACAGTTCGTTTTCAGGTGAGAGCATCACGAGATAGAGATTACTGTCTTGAGGAAGATCGAGCTTTTTGGTTGATCCCAGCCAATTCTCGTCGTTGAGGGTAAATTGTACAAAAGGATCAAGAATGTTGGGCAGCTTGGCGGCATGGTTGATAACGGCGCTGTCCAGGTTGATTACTTTACTCCGTTCAGGATTGCCGTTCATTTGAGTGAGCAGCTTTTGTGGGTCCCTATATGCAACTACCAGGTAATCATTATCAGTTTTTTCAAGAAGGATGAGCTCTGATCGCGGGGTCAGTTGGTATTGGGCCAATAATTGGGAAAGATGGAAGAGGGTGACGTCGCCGGCAACAACCGCTTTTTCGCCTTCAGGCATGAAGGCGATGGTAACACCCATCTGGCGTACAAAATGAAACAGATAGGGTGCGGTGGTGATTGCTTTGTCGGAGTTGATGGCTTCAATATACCAGGGCCGAAGGCGTGGATCATAGTCGGTTGGTTCCGGTTCGGTGCTGGCAATTTCGGAAAGCTTATCGTTCATCCAAATGCGCTGCATCTGCGGTTTGCCGTAAGGCGGGCGAACGATATTATCCACAACCAGTGTTGCTTCTTCAGGTGCGTTGAACTGTCTGCGCATATGGTCATCGATCAGCGGTCGTACGATAAAATAGTCACCCGTAGCATAACCGACTTCCAGATCGGTAAGGTTGGGTTCCTGGGTGAGAGCTGCCTGCAGGATCGGAAGAAACGAAAGTCGCTCTTCAAGAGTGCTGGCGTTTGGCAGGTCGGTTGCTGCAAGCATATGCACCGCCTGGCCGATTGTTTTCCGGGTGGTTAAATAACTTTGGGCAAGTTCTCTGTTGATCCGGCTGAAAATCCTTTTCGACTCCTCGATCAAGAGGTTAGAGGTCTGCCAGTAAATAAATTGTCTAAAGAAGAGACCAAAGAGGACAACCAGGGAGATGAACAGTACGCTGATCATCACGAGAATCCTGTATCTACGGGAAACAGTTTGCTGAGTCATGGCAGGTGATCGAAGTGAATGATGTTTGACAAACGTTGACGGTCGATTTCCAAGATGTGGTATTGTATTCTATCCATGCAGATTTTACGTAAAAAAAATGTGATCCTTTGTGATGGTTCTTCTCTTGGGGTCACAAACGGTCGGGCAATAACGATGAATGAATTTGATAGTTTGAACCCTTTGAGGGTTGTCTTTTTTTGATAAATTATTCGGTTGAGGGGAAAATGACAGACTCGGCAGCGATAAGTGAAGAAAGCAGATACCATCTACTATTTGATAATATGGTAAGTGGCTTCGCGTATCACAAAATAATTACCAACAAAGATGGCGAGCCAGTCGACTATGAATTTTTATCGGTGAACAAAGCCTTTGAAAGGTTTACCGGTCTTAAAAGAACAGACATTATTGGTAAGAGAGTGACAGAAGCCATTCCAGAAATAGCAACCATCGAATTTGACTGGATTGGTGTTTATGGCAAGGTGGCATTGACAGGCAAGCCGGTTGTTTTTGAAAGATATTTCGAGCCTCTTAAACGATGGTATTATATATCTGCATATTGTCCTGAAAAGTTTCACTTTGCTGTCACCTTTGATGATATTACCTTCCGAAAAAATGTAGAGAAAAAGCTCAGAGACCATGAGTCGCAATTTCAAATTGTAACAGATAATTCTGTGGCTTTTATTGCGTATGTTGGAATGGATGACTTGCGATATGAATTTGTCAATAAAAAATATGAGGAGTCCTATGGTATACCGAGGCAAAATATTATTGGTAAACACATTAAGGAAATAATCGGCTCAAGACACTATGATGTTGCATTGAATTATATTCAAGATGTTAAACAAGGAAAAACGGTATCGTTTTTACAATCATATGATTTCAAAGATGGCAGGCGTTCATTAAAAGTTAACCTTGTTCCCGAGTTTGATGATCATAAACGGGTCGTCGGTATGGTTGTACTGAGTTACGATATAACTGAACTGAAAGAGATTCAGAATGCTTTGGAGGAAAGCGAAAGAAAATATCGATCACTGTTTGACAAGAATGAGAACGGTATTTTCATCTATGACCAGGAAACACTGATTATTCTTGATGCTAATCCAGCAATGACTGAGATATATGGTTTTAATTATGATGAGCTCGTAGGAATGAATTGTCTTGCGCTCAGCAGCGAAGTCAGTGAGTCTGTTAAAGCATCTGAAATCATAAAAAATAGTGGTAGGTTGAATGTAGAGATTCGATGGCATAAAAAGAAAGACAACACTATATTCCCTGTCGAATTGGAAGCATTTTCTGTTGAATCGTATGGCAGGCGTATCGGCTATACTCTCATCAAAGACCTCACTGAACGAAAAAAAGCAGAGGATGCTCTTCGAGAAAGTGAAGAAAAGTATAGAAAAATTTTCAATGAGGCACAAGTCGCATTGTTCCGTACCAGAATTTCTGATGGCCAATTAATTGATGCAAATGAAGAATATGCAAAAATGGCAGGATACCCAAATGTCAGGGAATGCATAGGTCATTTTCATCCAGGCAGATCTTGGGTTGACCAGAAGTCACGCAAAAAAATGATCGATTTATTAGTGAAAAAAGGATCTGTCAGGGGGTATGAGGCTCAAATTGTCCGACGTGACGGGGTATCTATTTGGGTAAGATTTTCTGCAACAATATATCCGGAAAATGGATATATTGAAGGTTCAATAGAAGATATTACCAAACAGAGAGATGCATATGAGCAGCTCAAAGATATCAATACTGCTTTAGATGTGTTGCTCAAGAAAAGAGAAGAGGATAGTAAGAAAATCGAAGAAAACATATTTTCAAACTATGAATTGATGATTATGCCATTCCTTAATAGGTTGAAATATACGGATTTAAATGCAAATCAACAGAATTTGATCAATATTATTGAAGAAAATCTTACAGAAATAGTTGATCCATTCGTAAAAAAACTATCCAATTCAATGATGCGACTCACACAATCTGAAATTCAGATAGCCACTATGATAAAGCAGGGGCTCACCAACAAGGAGATCGCTCAAACTCTCAACTGTTCGAAAAGAACTGTCGATACCCATCGTGAAAACATCCGGAAAAAACTTCATCTCACAAACAATAAAGTTAACCTGAAAACCTATCTGCTACACCTCTAAAACACGTATTTCATCTACGTATAAAATGGGGTTTCGTCAAGTGTTGACTGCCGAATTTGTTTGTTGTCTAATTGCTTGGTTAGTGACAGCAACATGGATTTGCAGAAATAACTGCTTGAAATGGATAGGTAAAAATTTGGCTATCAAGATCCTCATTGTTGATGATGAAAAGGCAATACTATCGTTGCTGCATCGAATTTTAACAAAGTTTGATTTTGCGGTTGATGTGGCTGAAAGTGGTGAGGAAGGGATTCATAAAATTCTCAAGACCACATATGATTTGATTCTTACCGATATTAAAATGCCTGGAATGTCAGGAGGTGACCTCTTAAACTATGTAAAAGTCAAGGTCGATCAATCACTCCCTGTAATTGCTATGTCCGGCACACCTTGGCTATTTGAGAATTCCAATTTTGATGCAGTAATTGCCAAACCGTTCAGTAAAGAGGAATTGCTGGAAGTCATGAGTCGGTTTGTTCAGATTACTGAACCATAAGCTGCAATTGAAGCGCTTTAGTAACACGTGTCCACATAAGCCATCCTACCGAAGTCGTTCCCAATGAAGTTGGTATCACCACTGTAATTGCCCAGCGCTACGGATTCATTTTTAGAAAATCAACTTAATTCTCTTAAAAATTCCCATAAGTATTGCGACATTGTTCGCTCCAAATGTGGTAGTATGGCGGGGTCTCAGATGCCTTAGTAAACCTGCATGCAGTGAATATTGGTTTCGGAAATGCTATGAAAAATCTTCTCATTGTCGGTGGAACAGGTCGCAACGTCGGCAAAACTGAGTTCGTCTGCCGGTTGATTGCCAAGCTATCGCTTCAAACGGATATTTACGCTCTGAAGGTCTCTGCGATCCACCCGGATGAGGAGATATACCATGGTGATCATGGTGGTGATTGTTCTTCACTTGGCCAACTTGCAGAAGAGTCCAGGCAAGTCGGTAACAAAGATACTATCCGCATGCTGCGGGCTGGAGCCAAACGGGTTTTTTATCTTCGAAGCGATGGTTCAGGAATAGAAAAGGGTTTTCAAGAATTTCTGAATACGATTCCCGAAGAGGCAGCTATCATTTGTGAGTCAAACAGTCTTGGTGATGTCGTCGATCCGGCTCTTCTCATTGTAGTAAAGGCCGCAGCAGGTCAGGTTAAGCCGCGTGCGATCGCCCAACTCGAGCGGGCTGATCTTGTCATCATTTCTGACGGGCAATCAGGTTTTCCCCAGCTGGAGAAAATCGACTATGATACCGTGGCCGGTTGGTATCTCAAATAGAAGCCAGCAAGAATACCTCTTCATCAAATATTCATCCTTGCGTTCGAATAATGCTCCGGTTTGTGCTTGAAGTGAGACTGGCACAGGAGTAGTATCGCCGTTTCTTATCCCTGTTCCTTTCTACGCCATGAGCCGGAGGTTGCCATGCAGGATATTATGACTTCATGGGAAGTTCTCAGTAAACTGGTTAGCGCCGGAAACAGCGCTGAACTTATCGATTATATCGATACTCTCAGTCCGCCTGAAACCGCAAGGGCCATTTCCCGCCTTACTTCTGAAGAGCAGCAACGCCTCTTGTCCATTCTGAGTCCGGAAGACGCCGCTGAGGTTATAGAAGATATTCCAGAAGTCCAGGCCGCTGAAATGGTCGAGGAGATGGATATAGGGCAGGCGGCAGCCATTTTGGAAGAGCTGGACTCTGATCACCTCGTCGACGTTTTGGCGGAAATGGACGAGGAAGCAAGTCAGGCCATTCTCAATCGGATGGATCAGGAGGATGCCGAGGAAGCCAGAAAATTCCTCGAGTATGAGCCGGATTGCGCAGGTGGTCTGATGATCTCGGAGTATCTTGCCTATAAGGCCGATGATACGATTCAGGATCTGCTGGATGATCTTCACCAGAATCGAGAAGAGTATGCTGACTATCATGTGCAGTATTTCTATGTGGTGGATAAAGATGAGCGGTTGATTGGCGTGCTGCGCATGCATGACCTGCTCTTTCCACGCCGTACAACTCAACTTGCAGCTCTCATGATTCCTTCCCCATTGCGCGTGAAGGACACAACCCCGCTGAAAAAGTTGAGAGACTTTTTCGAGGAACATGAGTTTTTGGGTGTTCCTGTTGTCGATGAAGATGATAGGATGGTCGGTGTTGTATTGCCGGGAGCTGTCGAAGAAGAGGTCAGCAAACAAAAAACCAGAACCTTCCTTCGTCTTTCCGGTATTATTGGCGGCGAGGAATTCCGTACCATGGGGTTGTTGTCGCGATCAGGGCGCAGACTCGCGTGGTTGACGATGAATATACTGCTCAATGTCATCGCCGCCTCGGTTATCGCCATGTATCAAGACACGCTTGCTGCCGCAATCACCCTTGCTGTGTTTTTGCCAATGGTGAGCGATATGTCGGGTTGTTCGGGAAATCAGGCCGTTGCGGTTTCGATGCGTGAGCTTTCGCTTGGCCTGGTGCGGCCGAGTGAGCTGCTGTGGGTACTGGCTAAAGAGGCAAGGGTAGGCGTACTGAATGGCCTGGTGCTTGGCCTGCTGTTGGGAGCCATTGCCTGGTTGTGGCAAGGTAATATCTGGCTTGGGGTGGTCGTCGGTGGCGCACTGGCTGCCAATACCCTGGTTTCTGTTCTTCTTGGCGGTATGCTACCGCTTGTCCTTAAGAGGCTCAAGCTTGATCCTGCCCTGGTCTCGAGCCCGCTTCTGACCACCGTCACCGATATGTGCGGTTTCTTTTTCGTTTTGAGTTTTGCCTCGGCGGTGCTGCCGAAGATAATTGGCTCATGATATTTGGGGGCTGATGTTACAGCCCCAAAATCGTTATTACTCTTTTCCTTTCCAACGCAGTTCGTACAGATCCGTACGCCTGCTGAGTGCGTTCCTTACACTGCCTTGCTGGCGGAGTTCCTTAATCAGGTCGAGGTCGAGGTCGGTTATAAGGGTTGTTTCAATGCCAGGGGTTGCCTCAGAGGCAATGGCATCATGGGGGAAGGCAAAGTCTGAAGGCGTAAAGACTGCTGCCTGCGAGTATTGAATCCCCATCGTCTCAACTTTGGGAATGTTGCCGACGGAACCGGAGATGGCAACAAAGCATTCGTTTTCTATTGCCCTGGCCTGGGCGCAGCGCCGCACTCGCTGATATCCTGTTTTGGTATCGGTCCAGAAGGGGACAAACAGCATTTTCATGCCTTTTTCCACCTGTAGTCTTGCAAGCTCTGGGAATTCGACATCGAAGCAGATCAAAATGCCGATTTTGCCGACGTCGGTGTCGAATACTTTCAGGTCATGGCCACCTGAAAAGCCCCAGTGACGGTCTTCATCCGGGGTGATATGCAGTTTTGACTGGTAGTCCCAGGTGCCGTCGCGGCGACAGAGGTAGCTGACGTTATAGAGTTTTCCATCTTCACGTATTTGCGGAACGCTGCCGGTGATGATGTTAATATTGTAGCCGAGGGCCATCTCTGTCATTGCCTGACGCAATTGATCAGTATAACCGGCCAGCATGCGCATAGCCTCCATCGAATTATTGCCCTCGTATGTATGGATGAGCGGAGCATTGAATAATTCGGGAAACAGTACGATATCGGATTGATAGTCGCTGACGGTATCGACAAAAAACTCAACCTGCTGCATGAAGTCGTCAAATGAATCAAAGCGACGCATCTGCCACTGCACCACGCCGATTCTGGCTATTGACTGCGTTCTGCCGATAAGCTTGGTTTTTTTCTGGTAGTAAATATTGATCCACTCAAGCAGAACGGCGTAGCCGCGTGAGTGATGGTCTTCAGGCCAATAATCATCAAGCAGATTGCGGACATGAAAGTCATTCGACATCTGGAAGGTGAGTACCCGGTCATACACTTCCTTCTTTTTCACCGCGACGATGTATTGCTGAGGTGACATCTTGGTAGAATATTTGTGGTAGCCGGGAATGCGGCCGCCAAGGAGAATACCTTTCAGGTTAAGGTTTTCGGCCAGCTCTTTCCGCGCATCATAGAGTCGTCGGCCAAGGCGCATACCCTGGTAATTCGGGTCAACGATGACCTCTATGCCATAAAGATAATCGCCTTCAGGATCATGGGTGGTTTAGGTACCGTTAGCTGTGACTTGTGAATAGGTGTGGTTGTCACCAAATAGACTGAAATCTATGATCAATGAGAAAGCCACGGCCACAAGTTTACCGTGATCTTCGATGCAGACCTGGCCTTCCGGGAAGGTTTCAATGAGTTCACGGAAAGTTTTTTCCGTCCATGGTCCGGAGACTCCTTTATATACTCTGGCACTTATTTCGCGGAGTGCGTCGTAATCACCAAGATGAAGGTGTCTGACTTTGAGTTTGTGATCGATATCATTGGACATAAATTGTACCTGTGCGTGTGATAGTGATACTGCGATATGTATTGACAGTTACTGATGAGACTTTGGACCAAAAATCATAAACCAGTGTGCAATGAAATAATAAGATTGTTGGTAATTGCAACAAGTGTTTTGGCTGTGGTTTCAATTTGTCAGGTTTGTGCAACATTACACTCAGTCGTTTAATACGTGTGGCGTGCCCCACAAAGGGTCTGGAACTTTTCATTGCTGCCCTGGCGTTGGTAGAAGTAACAGGGAAAGAATCGAACAACCTTTTGGCGGAGTTGGCGTTAGAAACCGTAAGTACCAGCTGTGGATTTCCTGACCGGAAATGGGTTGTTATGGTACTTCCCATACGGTGGTTCCATGTTTTTTGTTCAGATCATTGTGAGCCGCGAGAGTTTCAGGAGAGTTTGCTGCAGAGCCTTTCAGTAAAAATACACACTCATCCATTGTTCAGTTGAGGAGCATGTGATGTCCAATAGAAACTCTTAGAAGGTTTTAAAATCCAACAAAGCTTCATGGTAATTCTGGTAATAGGAATTGCTTTTCTTAATAAAAAAACATATCAGTGAGAACTGTTGGTTCGGACTGAGGAAATTGGTAGTTCCTGACCTGTGCATGGACGTAAATTCAGCTACATACCGGAATTTTTTTTGATAATCAATTGCTATCGTGATTATCATCTGGTAAATCAACCGGCTGGCATTCATTTTGGAAAGGCATCGACCGAATGTCATGCTTTAACCGCTATAACGATACATAGAAAAAGCTTTACGCAGGTGTGTAGTACAATGGATCTGGATACTGGTATTTTGTTGGCAATGACCGCTTGTGCATACTGTTGGTTCATTTCATTTGGCATTCGCGAAGAAAAAAGAGAAATTAAAGCTCGTGAGCAAGAGCTCATTGATCGTAAGAAAAGAGAAGAGCACTTGAAAAGGCTGTTTGGAAAATTGTAAAATAAATTCCAATTGCTTAGCCTGGCAATATCTTAATATTGCTGACTGAAATGTCAGTGAAAGATAATTGCTGTTCCTGACAAACTTCCTCCCTTTCTGCTTCTGAAGAACTAGTTTTACTGTTTGACGAAGAAACTCGGTTTCTGTTGCTTGCAGTTCATTGCTTTCCGGCAATCATGCGGATGTACGCTTTTTTTGTTGCAAACCACGAAGACATGGCATATTAGTGACGCACTATCGCGGGAGCTCGGATGGACCGGGCTGAGAGGGGTTTATCAGCTAACCCGACCGCTTAACCTGATCCGGGTAATGCCGGCGGAGGGAAGAGAGCAAATTATCAGCCGTCTCCTTTCCGGAGATGGCTTTTTTTTTGCCGTTCACTCTTGGATTTGGCAAACTCGAAAACCGATGATGCTCAACCTGATGAGTTATTGGAGAAATTGATGAAAAAGCGTGTAAAACACATTCTGGCAGGATTCTGTTCTGTGGCCGCAATGATGATGGCTACCAGTGGCTGGGCCGGCAGTACTCTCACCGTCATGACCCATGACAGCTTCAATGTCAGTAAAGAGGTCATCGCTCTGTTTGAAAAAGAGAACCAGGTAGAAGTTCGTTTCCTGAAATCGGGAGATGCAGGGGCCGCCCTGGTGCAAGCAATTCTATCAAAAAACAACCCATTGGCCGATGTGTTTTATGGTGTCGACAACACCTTTTATTCCAGGGCAATCGAGGGTGGAATCTTTCAGGCATACGACTCGCCGATGCTGGCTCATATTCCTGCCAATTTACGTTTGGATGCTGAAAATCGTCTGTTGCCTGTTGATTACGGTGATGTCTGTTTAAACTATGATAAGGCCTGGTTCCAGGAAAAAGGAATTGCGCCGCCAACCGATCTTGCCGATCTGGCAAAACCGGAATATGCAGGGCTGACCGTGGTGCAGAACCCCGCCACTTCTTCGCCAGGCCTGGCTTTTCTTCTCGCCACCATCGGCCGGTTCGGAGAGGATGGCTATCTTGATTTCTGGAAGAAATTACGTGCCAACAACGTATTAGTGACCGCTGGCTGGGAGGATGCCTATTTCGGCCATTTCACCGCCGCCTCAAAAGGGGACAGGCCAATCGTCGTGAGCTACGCTTCAAGCCCGCCTGCTGCAGTATTCTATTCAGAAAAACCGCTCACAGAAGCGCCAACTGGTGCAGTAGTGACCGATGGCAATGCCTTTCGCCAGATCGAATTCGTGGGTATCCTGGAAGGAACCAAGGAGCTTGAATTAGCAAAGAAGTTTGTGGATTTCATGCTCGGCAAAGATTTACAAGAGGACATTCCTCTGCAGATGTTTGTCTTTCCGGCAAATGATCAGGCCAAATTACCGGAGGTTTTTATGAAATATGCGACGGTTGCCGATAAACCTGTCACTGTAGACCCCGCTGCCATTGAAGAGAAGCGCAACGTCTGGATCGAGGCGTGGACAGATACGGTACTGCGCTGAAAAACTGAGCGGAATTGACGATGAACGGCTCAACAGATGAACGAGCAGGGCGCTTGCGACCTCCCAAAATACTGCATTGGGCGCTGCTTGTTCTGCCTTTGCTCTTTCTGGTGTTATTTTATTTTTATCCGTTGGCCAAAATCGTCACGTTAAGTTTCTTGCCGGATGGCAGCTGGCAGCCGGACCAGCTGCGCCGGATATTCCATAGCCCGGTATTCGGGCGGATCATATGGTTCACCACCTGGCAGGCGACGCTGTCAACATTGCTGACGCTTGCCGTTGCCCTGCCGGGTGCATACGTCTTTGCCAGATTCACATTCCCTGGTAAGAATCTGCTGCAGGCGCTTACGACTGTACCCTTTGTCCTACCAACCGTGGTCACTGCCGCTGCCTTCAGGGCTTTGCTTGGTAATAACGGTCTGGTGAACAGTTGGCTCATGACCATATTGGATCTGACTACCCCGCCAATCAAGCTTGACCAGACCGTGTCCTTTTTTCTCCTCGCCCATGTCTTTTACAACTACGCACTGGTGCTTCGAATTGTCGGTGGTTACTGGGCAGGACTTGATCGCAGTTTGTCAGCGGCGGCACGGATGCTGGGGGCATCCCCCTGGCAGACCTTTCAACGCATCACTTTTCCTTTGCTTTTGCCTGCTATAGGTTCTGCTGCATTGCTGGTTTTTATCTTCTGTTTTACCAGTTTTGGGGTAGTATTGATTCTGGGCGGCCCCAGTTATGCAACCATCGAGGTGGAAATTTATCGCCAGGCGGTGCAGTTGTTTAACCTGCCCATGGCAGCGGTGCTGTCGCTTATCCAGATCGGTATCAATTTTCTCCTGATGTATTTCTATGCCCGGCTAGATAGGAAAACCAAATCCGGCTTCTATTCGGATACCGCGATGGGTGAGGCTATCCAGCCCGGAACCGGCAGCCAGAAACTACTGGTTGGGTCGAATGTCGCGTTTATGCTATTACTCATGGTTATCCCGCTACTGGCTCTGGTGATTCGATCATTTGTTGGTGAGGATGGTCTTACTCTGGCCTTCTATAACGCGCTATTCACCAGCCAGGCCAAGTCAGTGTTTTTCGTCGAGCCGATAAGCGCTGTAAAAAACAGTGTCGGTTTTGGCTTGGCGGCCATGGTACTGGCAGTTATTTTGGGATTGCTCGCTGCAACCTTCATAGCATCCGGTGACAGTCGGCAGCGGTCGCTGTGGGACGCACTAATCATGCTGCCGCTTGCCACCTCGGCAGTGACCCTGGGATTTGGCTATATTATCACCTTGAACCGCCCCCCACTCAACCTGCGGGATTCCCTGGCCCTGGTGCCCATTGCCCATGCGTTGGTGGCCTTTCCCTTCGTGATTCGCTGTATTTTACCATCCATCAGACAGATTCCCCATACCTTGAGGGAGGCTGCATCGCTGCTTGGTGCATCCCCCCTGGTTGTATGGCGGAAAATAGATCTGCCCCTTATCACCAGGGCAATTCTTGTAGGTGCGGTCTTCGCTTTCTCCATCAGTATGGGTGAGTTCGGAGCCTCGGCCTTTGTAACCCGGCCTCACACTCCGACCATGCCAGTTGCGATATTCAGGTTTCTAGGGCAACCGGGTGAAATGAACTACGGACAGGCTATGGCCATGAGCACTATCCTGATGCTGGTGACATGTTCTGGCTTCTGGCTTTTAGGCAGGCTTGATTCGTACCGGAAGGGGGCGCTACATTGACGGAAAAGATGGTGAGCAAAATGGTTGAGGAAAACACCCTTTTCGCAGTGCGAAATCTCTCTAATCATTATGATGGAGAGCCATTGCTGCAGAACGTAAGTTTCACTCTAGAAGAGGGGGAAATTCTCTGTCTACTTGGGCCTTCAGGTTCCGGAAAAACGACGCTGCTACGGGTATTGGCTGGTCTTGAGCCGCTGGAATCCGGTTCCATCATCTTTAAGGGCAGGGATTTGCGGGATGTGCCGCCGCATTTGCGAAAAATAGGGATGATGTTTCAGGAATATGCCCTTTTCCCGCACAAGACAGTACGTCAGAATATAGCTTTTGGCCTGGAAATGCAGAAAATGCCAGCCAGGGAGCAGGAAAAAAAGATTGCTGTAATGCTGGAGCTGGTGGGGCTTACAGGATTCGGCGACCGTACTATCGACCAGCTATCCGGTGGTGAACGTCAGCGAGTGGCCCTGGCCAGAAGCCTGGCACCAGAGCCACAATTGCTGCTGCTTGACGAACCTCTCGGGTCACTCGACCGAACCTTGCGCGACCGACTTACCGGCGAAATCCGCACCATTTTAAAGAAGCTGGGAGTTACCGCGATCTTTGTCACCCATGATCAGGCTGAGGCTTTCAGTGTTGCCGATAAGGTTGCGGTATTGCATGATGGTATTTTGCATCAGTTTGACAGCCCGGAGCGACTCTACCGATTTCCCGCCTCAAACGTTGTTGCAAGGTTTCTTGGTTTTGAGAACCTGGTGAAAGGGGTTCTGGATGATGGTGGCCGCTTTCATGGCCCATTCGGTTACTTGGATACCGTCATACCGCCAGATGAAAACCACATCCAATCAAGACCTGTGACGCTTTTGCTGCGCCCGGAAGGTGCGCGGCTTGCCGACACCGCGGCACCGTCGGAAGCATTGCCACAGATTTCAGGTGTGGTCATTGCCAGCCGATTCCTTGGTGGCGCCTACCGGCTGACAGTTGATGCAAACGGTGAACTATTGACATTTTACCTGCCAATAGATCCCGTGCCGCCTATGCCTGAAGAACCGGTGCGCCTTTGCCTCAACCCTGCGTCACTTGTGCTGCTGACAGACGAATCCTGAGAGAATAAAAACATGCAGACCCTTATTTTCGCCAACGGTAATTTTGATGTATTTCCAGAGTTTCCGAGCCTTGTTGAAACGGCCGATCTCATCATTGCCGCCGATGGTGGGGCTGTGCATTGCGCAAGTGCAGGTATTCTACCTCATGTTGCGTTAGGTGATTTTGATTCTATTGGCAGGGAGCTCCTTGAGTACTATGAAAGGGAAGGGGTGGAGATATATCGTCACCCTGTTCACAAGAACGCGACCGATCTTGAACTCGCTCTCGACCTCGCTGGTGAAAAAGGTGCGCAGCAGGTCTGCCTATTGGGTGCGCTCGGAGGTCGTTGGGATATGAGCATGGCCAATATCATGCTCGCAGCCCAGGAGAAGTATCGCAAAATCGATGTCTCTCTCGTTGGTAGTGGGTGTCGGATGCATATTTTACATTCGGGCCGGGAGCATAGTGTTGTAAACCGTCATGGCATTATGGTTTCACTGCTGCCGCTCGGTGGGGATGCTGAAGGCGTGACACTCAGCGGTTTTCGCTATCCCCTTACCGGACATACAATTCGTTTCGGATCAAGTAGAGGCGTGAGCAACCTCATGGAAGCAGAGAGTGCTTCGGTCTACCACAGGGATGGGGTTCTGCTCTGTATTCAGCACACGGAATAAGATGTGCTGGGGGATACATGAGCGGTTGTTCTGAAGCTGTCCATCTCCCAATGCGTTTTTGGGGCAACCAGATAGTTATCTCAGGGAAGGCTGATGTGATATGCCGGTAACCCCATCGAAATGAGGGGCTACCAGCGGGCAAACATGCAGCTGCCTATTTTGCGGGTTCTATCTGCTTTTCAATATCGAGCATTTTCAAACGGAGATCATTCATTTGCTGTTCGATTTTTAACAACGTTGCCTTGTCGGCATTAGGCGTGCGGTAAGCCTCCATATAGTCGAAACGCAGATCATTCATTTGTTTCCGGAGATCGGTGGTCTTGTCGAGGTATTCCTGATAGTTTTTCTGCGATTCTTCATCTCTTCCATACCATGCAGCGCCTGGGCAGTCTCCGTAACCGTTACCATCCATCATCTGCGGTCCCATCATACCACTCCCCATTCCGCCCATCATGCCATAGTTGCCACCACTCATCATATGGCCACCCCAATTGTTTCCATGAGCAAAGGCTAAACCTGTGGCAAGACCGATGATCAAAACCGAGCTGATAAGAATCTTTTTCATGATACACTCCTTGATGCTGTTGTGTGTTAGCCAGCCTATCCGGCAGGTCTTTGTATTCTATAGTACTGCTAGCAGGAGTTGTGCCAGTTCGGTCAATATGGGTGGCGATGATTCAATGTACTGATATTGCGTTGAAATAATACTTTAAGTAAGCGCGATTGGTCTCGTCTCAATCTTGACTGCCCAATTTTTAGACATCAGTACAACAGCAGGGTTGGGGCGATTGGATAAGAATGAGACAGCGACTTCTTATTTCAAGAAAAAAGGGGAGAGGGAACTGCATTCGATTGTAACGTGCAGTAATCCGGATATTGGATACCTGATATCACTTCATCGAATGTTGATACCTCGTATTCTTCACTTATGCTCATCGAGAGAGTAACGATTGGCAGAAAAATGTGGGGATTTTGAAGATGGATGGCGCGACTATTCCAGTCCGAACTCTTTGATTTTATTCAGTAGAGTCTGACGGGCAATCCCGAGCTTTTTGGCTGTGAGGCTTTTATTGTTGCCGGTTTGGCTTAGCGTTGCCTTAATGGCTTCACGCTCAAGATCACGAAGGGTGAATTCGCTTCTGCCATCAAGGGTTCTTTGAGGTATAGTGGCATCAGAGAAAAACTGGGGCGGCAGTTCGTGAGGGGTTATCTGCTCTCCCATACAGAGGATAACAGCCCGCTCGATGGTATTTTCCAACTCGCGGATATTTCCAGGCCATTCATATTGCATGAGGAGGCTGAAAACTTCCGGATGGAATCCCTTGATGTCTTTTCTGTTTTTCTTCGAGTAACGATTGAGGAAATGTCTCGACAGTTCAGGGATATCGATCGCTCGTTCCCGAAGTGGCGGTAGATGAATGGGAACGACAGAGAGCCGGAAAAAGAGATCTTGCCGAAACTCCCCGGTATCGATCATCGCCCGTAGATTTTTATGCGTGGCGGCAACGAGTCGCACATCGACTGTGATCGTTTCAGTACCACCTACCCGCTCGAAAGTACCGTCTTGAAGAACACGTAACACCTTCGCCTGGGTGGCCGGGCTCATGTCCCCGATCTCGTCAAGGAACAAGGTGCCTCGATGGGCGAGTTCGAAGCGTCCTTTCCTCCGTGACGAGGCACCGGTGAACGATCCTGCTTCATGGCCAAAAAGTTCACTCTCCAAGAGGTTTTCATGGAGTGCTGCACAATTCAATTTGATAAAAGGGCCGTTTTTCCTCTGGCTTTTGTGGTGCAGAGCGTTGGCAATCAGTTCCTTGCCAGTGCCGGATTCACCAGTGATGAGCACGGTGCCATCTGATGGTGCCACCATGGAGAGAGTTGCAAACATCTCCTGCATGGCGGGACTGCTGCCGATGATATTGTCGAAACCGAACTTCTCGTCAAGTCGCGTTTTCAGGGCCTCGTTCTCAACCGACAATACCCTAAAATTCAGCGCTCGCGAAATGGCCAGCTTCAGCTCTTCAATGTCAACCGGCTTCGTGATGTAATCAAAGGCTCCACGTTTCATGGCAAGAACGGCACTTTCAACCGAGGAAAAGGCGGTAAGGACGATGACCGGGATGGTGTAGCCTGCCTGTAACATTGTTGACAGGGTGGTGATACCGTCCATGCGGGTCATTTTCAGGTCCAATAACAGGAGGTCGACGTGGTTAGCTGTAAGAAACGGCAGCACCTCATCGCCATCACCGAGTTCGACTACCATAAACCCTTCTTTGACAAGATTGACCTTGAGCATTGTCCGGTGGGCAATGTCGTCGTCCACCAGAAGAATCACCGCCTGTTGTTTGAGCATGTTATTTTTCTCCTGATTTCTTGGGAAGGATTATGGTTATCGTGGAGCCATTATCCGGAGCTGTCCGTACTTCAAAGAAACCGTTGTGCTGTTCGATGATCTGATGGCTGACTGCCAGGCCTAGTCCTGTTCCGGTTTTGCCGGTGGAAAAGAAGGGGTCGAACATCTGATCGCGTTCCTTTTCGGTCATTCCGCGCCCGGTATCGGTTACTGATATCCTGATATGGGATTTTTCCTCTTCGGCAAGCAGGGTGATTTCGCCTCCGGAGGGTGTTGCATGGATACTGTTTTTCAGCAGATTAAGCAAAACCTGGAGTAGAAGGTCTGGGTCTGCATTGAGGATTATCCCGGTATCACGACTGCAGGTGAAGTGTAGCCTGCTGTCGATAAAATCGGGGTTCATAAGGACGATGGTCTTGGCAAACAGGTCATCAATGGAAATGTCCTGTAAATGTAATTCACGGGGGCGGGCGAATTGCAGCAGACCTGAAACGGTCTGATTGAGCCGATCCACTTCACTGACCATCAGGTCGGCATATTGCTTTTCCATGATAGTGGTTGCCTGATTGCCGAAAAATTGAGCAAAGCCGCGGAGCGTGCCGAGCGGATTGCGGATTTCGTGGGCTATACCCGTTGCCATTTTCCCTAAAGCGGCAAGCTTTCTGGAGCGTTCAAGCTGCATCTCCATGTCGCGGATTGAACTCATGTCCTTGATAATGAGTACCTTGCCAATTACTGATCCTTCGTGATTCAACAATGATGAGCAGCTAAGGCGGATGGGAAGAGCCTGACCCTCTGCCGTTGTATATTCAGTGGCATGTTCAGATGCTGTGTCACAGTTTGACGTGAGATAGTGCGAGGTGGAAGGCAGAAGTTCCAGAATATTTTTTTCTCGAAGTGTTTCAAAGGATCTGCCGAACAACTCTTCCCCATTATGGTTGCAGGAAACGATTCTGCCATCTGAATCAAGGGTTATCAGGCCAACCGGAATACTTTCGATGATGGATTCCGTGTAGAGTCTCATATTGGCGAGCGAGGATTTTGCAACCCGTGCATCCTGATACAGAAAAACAAAGTAAAGTCCGGCACTGCCGACGAGAAAGAGAAGGGCACCCATAAACATGGCGTGGTGTACATCCTGTTTCCTGGCTGCATCGAAATTTCTGGTGAGAAGGCCAATAGATATTACATAGGTATTTTCAGCAGGCCGACCGCCGGCAGTCGTGGTGTTCACGTCATGCATCATGTGCATATTCATGATATGAAATTGAGAGTCAAAAGCTTTTGAGACGATAAACGTGGCATTATCCCGATCTAGCTGGGTGAGTATGCTTCCCTCATTGAGTATGCTTGTCAGGTTGGAGGTTGACAGTACTATCTGGGAGGGAGAGCCTGCCTCATCTATGACATTTCCACTTTTATCGACAACCCGAATAAATACCAGATCGTCTTCCTTACTGCTCTCAGCCAGAAGGGTGTGGAGAGGGTTGCCGCTTCGCATCATGTGGATGGCTGAGGTTTTACTGCCCGCTTCGAGAACGTGCACGATTGCCTCCGCCTTTTCGATAAGAAAATTCCGCATGTGGTTTTCGGCACGATCAATATTTTCAATGGTAGAAAATGTCAGCAGTATAGCGAGAATGACTGTGGCCAGCAGGAGTCCGATAACCGTTCGCGACGTGCGAAAAGAGAGACGGGGCGTCGGAAAGACAGTTTTTGGGTTCTGGTGAGCGGTCATGTTTTTTGTTAGCAATCGTTATCCCGTGATTTTTCAAATATTCCGGTGAATGAATGTGCTCTTGATATCGTTTTAGCAGCCGGTCTTCTTCAGGTATATCATGTTGGACCACTTTGTCTCCAGCATTCCTGCCATTCTCAATACCATTACCACGCCCCTATCTTCATCATCGTCAGATACATATAGTCTGATCACAATAGGTTTGTGCAACATTTAGTCCAGTCCCTACTTATTCTGCAGATTTTGCTTTAACACCCTAAATTGCCATATGATTGAGTTGTGGCTGATGTTGATATCTAATGAAGTTGTTGATGCCCAATAAATGTGCATCTCACTGGAAACGGTTGCCCAAAAACTGGACAGCTGCAAAAGAAACGACGTGAAAGAAAATTATTGTGCGGCTCTTAGACATCGCAATAACAGCCATATAGTTTTCCTGTGGCCAATATTAGAAAGGCGGCACGTTCATTGCTTAACCTATCCAGTAATGAATCGTTGCCTTTGTACTCACAGATGTTGAGTAATTGGTATCAGCTTTGGCCGATTCAAACGGAAAAAGGAAAAAGAACACATGAAATATAGAGCGAGCGAACATCGGTTCAACACCTGGCGTAATGTATGTATAAGCATCTTTTCCTGCATGCTCCTTCTGGCTGGCATTACTCCGACACAAGCTGAGGGAGCGAGCAACACTGCGCTTGATGATCTTGTTTCAGAGGCAATGAACAACAACCAGGATATCAAAAGCTTGGAGGAAAAGGCCAGAGCGTTGCGGGCAGAAGCACCATTTGCCGGTTCACTCAGGGATCCGATATTGGCCGTCAGTCTTGTGAATGTTCCTACCGATAGTTTTGAGCTGGACCAGGAGCCTATGACCCAGAAACTGATCTCGTTTAGCCAGCAGGTGCCTTGGTTCGGCAAACTCAGTTTGGCAGAGCAGGGGGCTGAGCTGATGGCTGTTGAACAGGAGGCCATGTTGAGGGTGACACAGCTCAGTGTGGCCAGACAGCTAAAAGAAGCCTGGTTTGAACTGAGTTTTGTTGAGCGTAGTCTCGATATCAACAGCAGGCTACGGGATATTATATCCCAGATTCTTCATGTGGCCGAAACACGTTACGCCAATGGAGAAGGGTTGCAACAGGATATACTGATGGCGCAAGTGCAGCTCTCAGAGCTTATCGACAGGGATGTAAGCCTGAAAGCAATGAAAACAAAGCTGCAGGATACAATCGGTGGATTGCTGAATCGGGATGGTTACTTTCTTGAAAATGGCACCAGGCTCGAGTTGCCTGATATTTCTGGTCTGAAACGTGAAACTCTTACAGCAGAAGCGATGCAGAAAAATCCCCTGGTTGAAGCACGGCGGGCATCGGTCTTGAAAGCAGAGGTTGACCTGCAACTGGCGGAAAAAGACTATATGCCTGACATGAATTTTACGGTTGCGTTTGGC
Source organism: Desulfopila aestuarii DSM 18488 (assembly GCF_900143695.1). Taxonomy (GTDB): domain Bacteria; phylum Desulfobacterota; class Desulfobulbia; order Desulfobulbales; family Desulfocapsaceae; genus Desulfopila; species Desulfopila aestuarii. The sequence goes on along the minus strand of NZ_FRFE01000006.1, from coordinate 77,804 downwards.
CAGCGTGAAGACGATCCGGTGAGTGGTCGTGATCGTTCGGATTTTCTCTCCGCTGGAGTATCGATAACGGTGCCTCTTTGGCAGAATACCCGACAGGATAGCAAGCTTGCAGGGGCAAAGAATCGTCTGAAATCTGCGCGAAGAGCTCTCCAGGCCGTGCAGAAAACCTTGCCCCACAAAATCGATTCGTTGTTGGCAGAGATAAATGGGGCTCGTGAGAGCAAGGCACTTTTTGCCGATGGTGTATCTATCCAGGCTCTACAGCTGGCTGATGCATCACTCGCCGCCTATTCCGTCGGCCAGGTGGAGTTCAGTACGATGCTTTCCACCCACACCCGCCTGCTGCAGGTCGAGCTGAAAATCGAGCAATATATTGTGCAGGTGCACAAGAAGCTGGCAGAGCTTGAAGAGACTGTTGGCCAGCCGATTGCCCTTGCCCAGGAGAAGTTATGAAGCGTTTATTGTTGCTGATAATCATTGGGCTGTTGACAGCTGGATTGAGCGCTGCTGCAGATGGCCCAAAGAAGGGAGAGGTTGATCCCAAAAACGGCAAAGTCATCAAATACTGGGTGGCGCCAATGGATCCCACCTATATCCGTGATGAGCCGGGCAAGTCGCCTATGGGCATGGATCTGGTGCCCGTTTACGAGGAAGCAGGTGGTGAAAAAGAGCCTACCTCAACAATCCGCATTGACCCGGTAACCATGCAGAACATGGGGGTTCGAACCGCCAAGGTGAAAACGGCGAAGGTGGCGAAATCGATTCGCGCCCTCGGTACCGTTACCTATGATGAGACCAGACTCCATGTGATTAACCTGAAATTCGACGGCTGGGTGGAAAAGCTCCATGTCAATTTTGTTGGCGAAGGAGTGCGGAAAGGTCAACCTCTTTTCGATATCTATAGTCCGGAGCTGGTGACTGCCCAGGAAGAGTATCTTCTGGCGGTGCGGCAGGTTCAGAGCTTGGGGAATAGCCCGTACCCTTCACTGAAGCACAATGCCGAAAGTCTGCTTGCTGCCTCGAAAAAACGTCTGTTGTACTGGGATCTCGATCCAGCCAGTATCAAGGAGCTTGGTAAGGGGGGAAAGCCGGTCAAGGCAATTACCGTCTACTCCCCGGTTGATGGGGTGGTGATCAGGAAGGAGGTGCTGGGCGGACAGTTTATAAAAGCAGGAATGAACCAGTATGAAATAGCCGACCTGTCCAGTGTCTGGGTCGATGTGGAAGTGTATGAGTACGAGTTGCCTTATGTGCGCAAAGACATGCCTGTGGCGATGGAGCTCAGTTATTTGCCTGGCAGGACATTCTCAGGAAAAGTGCTCTTTATCTACCCTTATCTTGACCCGAAAACCAGAACGGCTCGTTTGCGCCTCTCCTTTGACAACAGTGAGAGTCTGTTAAAACCCGATATGTATGGAAACGTCTATCTCGAATCGGTGATCGATGAGAAAGGATTGGTGGTGCCTCAAGAGGCGGTTGTTGACTCTGGAGTACGCAAGGTGGTGTTTGTCGCTCTTGGTGAAGGAAAATTTGAACCGCGTGAGGTCAAGCTCGGTATTGAAAGCTCTGAGAACACCTTCCAGGTGCTGGATGGTCTGAAGGAAGGCGAGGAAGTTGTCATCTCCGCACAGTTCATGTTCGATTCCGAATCCCGACTGAAAGAGGCAATCCAGAAGATGCTTGAGGTAAGGTCCGGGAGTGGTGAGAAAAAGAACGAACTTTCAGCAGATGACCTCGAAATGGAAGGGATGACAATGGATGATGAGCTTGACGAGATCGACGCAATGAAGATGGATCAGTAAAAAAGGATGGAACCAGCCTAGGCAATATCATGATTAAAGCCATTATAGATTATTCGATCAACAACAAGTTCCTGGTGCTGATCCTGACGCTGTTTGTCATTGCAGGCGGGATAATCGCGATGCTCAAAACTTCGCTGGACGCTATCCCGGATCTTTCCGATGTGCAGGTGATCGTTTTTACAGAATATTCAGGTCAGGCTCCTCAGGTGGTTGAGGATCAGGTCACCTATCCTCTGACCACTGCCATGCTGTCCGTTCCCTATGCCAAAGTCGTTCGTGGTTATTCGTTTTTTGGGATGAGCTTCGTCTATATCATTTTTGAGGATGGCACAGACATGTACTGGGCGCGTAGCCGTGTCCTGGAGTCGCTGAATTATGTTGCGGGCAGGTTGCCAAAAGGTGTTACGCCAACGCTCGGACCTGATGCTACTGGAGTGGGTTGGGTTTTCCAGTATATTCTCAAGAGTGACAATCATGACCTGCAACAACTCCGTTCCATTCAAGACTGGTTTCTTCGCTACGAATTGACCAGTGTACCAGGTGTGTCTGAGGTTGCTTCCATTGGTGGTTTTGTCAAACAGTACCAGGTGGTTGTCGATCCCAACAAGCTGCTGGCCTATAATATCCCGCTGCAGAAAGTGCGGATGGCAATTCTCCGCTCAAATAACGATGTTGGCGGACGAGTCGTGGAAATGGCGGAGACCGAGTACATGATCCGCGGCCTTGGCTACATTAAAAATATCCGCGATATTGAAAATATTCCCTTGGCAGTCAATGATCGCGGCACTCCCATCCTTTTAAAAAATGTAGCTCAGGTCCGTATTGGCCCGGAGATCCGTCGTGGCATTCTCGATTATAACGGTGAAGGGGAAGCCGTCGGCGGAGTCATTGTCATGCGGTACGGGGCAAATGCCCTGCAGGTGATCAAGGATGTGAAGCAGCGTTTGTTGGAGATTACCACCGGTTTGCCAAAAGGAGTGACCATTGAGTCTGTTTATGACAGGTCCGCTCTTATCCTGCGGGCGATCGACAACCTGAAGCGAACGCTCATGGAGGAAAGCCTGATCGTGGCTCTGGTCTGCGTACTGTTCCTCTTTCATCTGCGCAGTGCCCTGGTGGGGATTATTACTCTGCCGATGGGAGTTTTTATCAGCTTGCTTATTATGAAATGGCAGGGCATCAATGCCAATATCATGAGTCTTGGCGGCATTGCCATAGCTGTTGGGGCCATGGTTGACGCGGCCATCGTCATGATTGAGAACATGCATAAACATCTCGAGCACGATAAAGGAAAGAAGGATCATTGGCAGATAGTGCGAGATGCATCCGTTGAAGTGGGGCCATCACTTTTTTTCTCACTCCTGATCATTGCTGTAAGCTTTCTGCCTGTTTTCAGCCTTGAAGCGCAGGAGGGACGGTTATTTCGGCCGCTGGCCTATACCAAAACCTACGCCATGATGGGGGCTGCCATTCTGGCAGTGACCCTGGTTCCGGTCCTGATGGGCTATCTCATTCGGGGCAGGATCATGCCCGAGCAGAAAAACCCGATTAATAGATTCCTTATCTGGATCTACCATCCGATCATCAAACTGGTTCTAAAAGCCAAGATTCTAGTGGTGCTGCTGGCTCTTGTTGCTCTGGCGGCAGCTTACATTCCCTATAAACGCATGGGCTCTGAGTTCATGCCGCCGTTAAATGAAGGCGATCTGCTCTATATGCCTACAACCCTGCCGGGTATTTCCATCACAAAAGCCAGGGAGCTGCTACAGCAGACAGACCGGATCATCAAATCTTTTCCTGAAGTGGCAAAAGTGGCTGGAAAGGTCGGCCGTTCTGAGACGGCCACAGATCCGGCCCCGCTCTCAATGCTGGAATCGACCATTACGTTGAAGCCCGAGAGCGAGTGGCGGGAAGGGATGACCATTGAAAAGCTGGTTGAAGAGCTCGACAAGGCGATTCAATTTCCAGGACTGACAAATGCCTGGACCATGCCGATCAAGACCAGGATCGATATGCTCTCCACCGGAATTAAAACACCGGTCGGATTGAAGCTGATGGGAGACGACCTTGAAGTACTGTCAGGCCTGGGTGAAAAAGTCGAGGCCGTACTTCGCGATGTGCCTGGTACCGCTTCGGTTTATGCCGAGCGGGTAACAGGCGGCAATTTTCTGGATTTTAGTATTCGCCGTGAAGATGCCGCCCGCTACGGTCTTACCGTGGGAGATATTCAGGATGTCATCTCTTCTGCAGTTGGTGGTATGAATATCACCTCGACCGTTGAGGGACTTGAGCGTTACCCCATCAACCTTCGTTACGGTGCTGATCTGCGTGACACTCCTGAAACGCTTGGTCGGATCCTGATCCCGACGCCGACCGGAGCGCAGATTCCCATTGCCCAGGTGGCAGACATCACTATCAAGAAAGGTGCGCCGGCCATTAAAAGCGAGAACGCCCGTAAGAACGCCTGGGTGTATGTCGATATCGCTGACGTTGACATAGGTTCGTATGTAAAAAAGGCTCAAGAGGTGGTGGCCGAGCAGATCGAGCTGCCGCAAGGATATTCCATAGTTTGGTCCGGACAGTATGAATATATGGTCCGAGCCGAGAAAAAATTACAGCTGGTCGTTCCGGCAACACTCATCATTATTTTCCTGCTGCTCTATCTCAACTTCAAAAACATGACAGAGAGTTTGATAGTCATGTTGTCTGTGCCGTTCGCCCTCACAGGTGGGCTCTGGTTTATGGACTATCTGGGCTATAACATGAGCGTGGCAGTAGCGGTTGGGTTTATTGCCTTGGCTGGTGTCGCTGCCGAGACAGGGGTGGTGATGCTTATCTATCTCGACATTTCCTATCGGAAATTCAAGAAAATACATGGTCCTCAGTTTTCGAAAGAGCACCTGGCTCTTGCTATTGAGGAAGGCGCTGCTTTACGGGTACGTCCAAAGATGATGACCGTGGTAGCCATTATTGCCGGTCTGGCCCCTATCATGTGGTCAAGCGGTACCGGTTCTGAAGTGATGAAACGTATTGCCGCCCCAATGGTTGGCGGGATGTTGAGCGCGACTGTACTGACGCTGGTGGTTGTGCCAGCTATTTATGGTCTTTGGAGGGGAATGGGGTTGCAGAAAAAAACGAATAGTTCGTTGGAAGAAGCGCAGGATGAGGTAATCAATCAGAATATCGACCAATAATGGTTGATATGTAGAAGAACAGAAGATGCATTCGAGGAGATACACATGAAGAAAATCATTACAGCCATTATTTTGGCCGGTCTTTTTATCGCAACCAATGCTGGGGCCATGGATGGTATGCAGCATGGTACCGCAACAGAGCCAGCGGCGGAAGGTTCGCATGATGCTATGCAGCATGGCAGCACCAGTATGGATGACAAGTTCATGCATAGTGTCATGGCCGACGATGTGCACACCGAGTTCCAGATCATGGATCTGGCTAGTATGAATATGAAGGATCCGGAAGGGAAAACCCATCATGTCATGGCAACCTTCATGCGGGATGATAAGAAGATTGAGACATTGGCCGGAAAAGTCAAACTGATCGCTCCGTCTGGCAAAGAGCAGATTGCTGACTTGAAGGACTATGGTGGAGGAAATTTTGCTGCAAACTTCACCATCGATGAACCTGGGAAATGGGGTGTCATCTGCTTGTTTAAAGAGGACAACGGCAAACACACGGTAAAATTCTGGTATGAACATAAGCAGATGTGACAGTTTGCCGAATAGCCAAGTGTGAGATCAGGGGAGTGGTTTGCACTCCCCTGACGAACAAGGTGTAATTGGAATAGTACTGGTAGCAACTTAGATATTGCCGCTATCCACCCCGGCCTCCTCAAATGAGGCCATCTCCCGCATGGTCCGGCAGGCCAGATCAACCAGATTCATGGTGATGGCCGCCCCGGTACCTTCCCCTAGCCGGAAATCGAGATCGATGATGGCAGTAAGCCCCATATGCTTCAAGGCAGCCTGTTGACCCTGTTCCACCGAGCGGTGCCCGGCAACGAGATACCCCTGCACAGCCGGACAGATGAGATAGGCAATGAGGCCGGCGGCTGTGGAGATGATACCATCCAATACCACGCAGCAGCCTTTTGAGGCGGCAGCTATCACTGCTCCTGCGATTCCCGCGAGTTCATAACCGCCCAGTTTTGTCAGTAATTCAAGTCCGTTGTCGGGTGAAGGGCGATGGAGTCTGAGGGCGCGGTCGATTACCTCGCGCTTGCGTTTGAGTCCCTCATCGTCAACACCGGTACCGCGGCCAACAACCTGGCTACTGCTGAGCCCACTAACCGCGCAAATGATCGCGGCGGCGCTGCTGGTGTTGCCAATCCCCATCTCACCCATGCCCACAATTTGACAGGGAGAAACGGCCTGCTTTTCGAGAAAGGCCCTTGCGCCGTTTTCGATTGCGGCAAGAGCCTGTTCTTGGGTCATGGCTGGTTGGACGGTGAAATTGGCGGTACCGGGTGCGACTTTTTTGTCGATGAGCAGCGGGTGCGAAGTGAAAGTGGTATTGACCCCCATGTCGACGACATTGAGGCCGATACCGTACTGGCGGCAGAAGACATTGATTGCCGCGCCTCCGGCCAGGAAGTTCTCGACCATCTGCACCGTCACCTTGGCCGGGAAGGCTGAGACGCCTTCATCGACGACACCATGATCTCCAGCAAAGACAAAGAGGTGTTTACTGTCCACCTGCGGCATCAGTGATTGCTGAATGACCGAAAGCTGTACAGCAAGCTCTTCAACTCTCCCCAATGCCCCCAGGGGTTTTGTTTTCAGGTCGATCTTGTAGCGGGCGGCAGGCTCGATCCGACGGTCCACCGGATTGACTTCGGCAATAAGCTCTTCGATATAGTACGAGAGCGAAGGCGCTGTTTGATGAGCATCGCTATTGAACTTGATTTCAGGTGCCAAAAAGGATTGCTCGTTCATATACCCACGAAAATCGATGATGTATTTGAGCGCATTACCAGATAAAATATGGGCGAAGGCAATTTCGGCTTCTGTGGGGTCGATTACTTTTTCCACCAGCAGCGGCAGGGTATCACGCCAATCGGCGATACGTTTGACTGCCTGGGCCATATGCGCTCGCCTGGGGCCGTAGCTGCCATACATCTCGAGCTCTTTATAGTGGATGAGATTCAGAAGTCCGCTTTCGATATCCTCTCGCTTCTTCAGGCCGCTGAAAAAACCGAGTTTGCCAGCTTTTCGCAACTTGGTAATGGCTTGGCTGAAAGCGATGTGGCTGTCGCAGCAGTTGATTGCCAGATCGAAATCGGCGGCGGTGGTATCTTTGACAATTTCGATCTGGTTAAGATCGCAAAAACTACTCAGCCTCGCAATTTTTTCAGCACTGCGTTCAATCACAGTGACCATGCAGCCCACGTGTTTTGCGGCGAGAGCCGCTAACATGCCGACTACGCCACCTCCGTAGATTATAAGGCGCTCATCTTTTTGCGGTTTGAGCTGTTCCATGCAGTTCAGCACGCAGGCGATGGGTTCGGCGAATGTGAGGAGCATTTCATCCACCGTTTCATCGGCCATGATAAGGCTGTCTCTTGGTACGCACACCTGCCGGCTGAAACCGCCATCGGCGTGAAACCCGATGATGCGCATCGACTCGCAGAGATTTTCCCGGTCGGTGAGGCAGTAACGGCACGAGTTGCAAACCATGCCCGGCCAGCTGACAAAAAGTTGTCCCGTTGCGATATCGCGCCCAACGAACTCGTGACCGAGGACCCTCGGCAGTGCCAGATCGCGGTGCCCCTCCCGCCACATTTTGGCGTCGGTGCGGCAGATCGCACAATAGGAGACAGTGAGCGTCACTGCAGAACTGTTCACATCTGGCTGAACAGGTTGTTCTTCCATCACCATGTTCTGACTTTCTTTCAGTGTCAGTCGCATTTATCTGGCCTCCGAAAAGGGTTCCTCGATGATGGTTAATTTACGCAGTTCGATATCGGCAATACCGTTCTCCTGGGCACGGTGTATGCGTTCTCGCACCTGTGCCACCTGATCGAGAGGGTACACGCTCGCTTTATCGAATTCGCAAAATTGATGCCCTTCCGGAAGAAAGCGGAGATATTGGTTGCCGGCCTTCACTATGAGGAGTTCTTTCACTGACTCATACCTCGTTTTTCAGGCTGTTCAGTCGGGCTAAGCCTTGTTCGGGATTATGATTTTGGCTTCTGACCCACTTTTCAAGAGTCGCAAGAGCAGCTCCTGAACTGATGCATTCCCGGGCAATGTCGACGCCCTCCTCAAGGCGTGTCACGAGACCACTCACCAGAAAGAGCAGGCCGCTATTGAAAATGACGGCATCAGTGCGATCGGCTGGTCCTTTGCCAGCCAGTAGTTGATACATACGCCTTGCTCCTGTTTCCGGATCAGGGTCGGCAACAAGGCCGGAAGGATCATGAAGGGAAACCCCGCCATCGGCAGGGCGCCAATCATGGGTTGTGATTTTGCCGTTTTTAAGCCATGCACCGTAGGTAGTCCCGCAAACGGAACCTTCATCCATGCTAAGATCGCTCCCATCGATAGTGCCATGAATGACAAGGGCATCGGTATATCCTATCGCTCTCATCACTTCGGCGACCGGAATAACGAGTGAACGATCATATACGCCCCGCAGGGCGATACGGGGCAGGGCAGGGTGAGCGAGGGATGCCGCGATATTAAGAGGCGAGCCAAAAGATATCTGCGAGAGTATACGTCCAAGGGCCATGGGATGTACTGTTGGGCTCATGCCGTTGAAAAGTCCGAGACCTGATTTCCGTACACTCTCGGCGACAATCTCAACAGTGCAATCAACATCTACCCCGAGTCGTTCGGCCATATCGACGGTGCCGCAGGACGAGGTGATCGCACGCGCTCCGTGACGTGCCACTGTGAGGCCGCCGGCCGCTGCAACTACTGAGGCGGCGGTACTGATATTAAAGGTTTTGAAACTATCCATGCCGGTGCCGCAATTGTCGACTACCGTAAGGTCACCGAAATCAACTTTATTCGTATCGAGCTCATAAACAGCTTTCCAACCGCCGGCAACCTCTGCGGCGGTTTCGCCCTTCGCCGTGAGGGCAGCCAGGAAGGCACCCTGTTGCATATCGGAAACCTGGTTGTTCAAAACCAGGGAAAAGGCGGTGTACGCTTCATCCTGGTTAAGGTGCTGCTTGTTAATCAGTTTACCGATGGTACGACCGAACTGTCTGTTTGTTTCCATATCCATTGTGTTTTCTCCCATAATGGAAAACGCAGCCTTATTGGCATTGCAGGCGGCATAAGCTCTTTTTTGCGGATATGGAAAACGTTGACAGGAAGCGCCTCTCCGTACCCGCACCTATCCCTTCCCGATTCCGGGTGGAGTAACGTGTCAGATACAGAGAACTCCAGTGGTTGACTCTGGGTGGTGGCGCGGAACCGCGCAACCTGCAGGCAGGCTTTCTGACTCGCGAATTATCCTGCATAACGGTAGCCTTCCCGGTTTCCCAGTGACTATCTCCATCAAATGCATGTGGAGGAGATGCGACGGCAAGGAAAATGCCGACGACCGTTGCAGCCTTCGCATACAGCAAGGACTGGCTTGTGACGGATTCACACCGTCTTTCCTCTTAACGCCGAAGCCGACGCACCTACGAGAGCAGTTATACACAGGAATGGTGTGAATCTCAAGAAGATGATTTGCTCAAGAAAAAGGGGGGAGGGGAAGGTCTGAAATGATGCAAATGCGAATTCAAGCAGGGGACTGCACTTTGAGGCAATTTTCAGCTCGCTTCTGAAATGTTAATCGCGTATAGGACGATGTCGCAGTGATCATTATGGCAAAACGGATCGACTGCGGTGTCTATCTGTTTCCAGTCAAGTTCAGGAGCAATGCACGTATTTGGAGAGCATCGAAGCAGGAGCATCACTCATGGTAACAGGATGAAACGGTTTAAAAAGATCTATATTGAGATTACCAATACCTGCAATTTATGCTGCAACTTCTGCCCGGGAACACATCGGCCACCAGAGTTGATGGATGAAGAGCGTTTTCAATCGATTATAACGGCTATCACTCCCTACACCGATTATGTCTTTTTTCACCTGATGGGTGAGCCCCTCTTTCATCCTGGATTGCCTAAGTTTTTAGAGATGAGTCACCAGGCCGGGTTAAAGGTCAACATTACCACCAACGGCACCTTGCTTGAGCGGGTGCAGGCTGTTCTTCTTCAAGCGCCAGCTCTTCGGCAGGTGAATATTTCCTTGAGCAGTTTTGAGGCCAATGTAATGACCAGGTCGCTCGAGTTGTATCTGACAACGGTGGTTGAGTTTGTCAAAAAAGCGGCCAGGGACAGTGGGATCATCTGTTCAATACGGCTCTGGAATATTGACTCGGAACACTTAAAAGGAAGCAACCGGTTGAATGAGCAGATTCTGCGGTTTTTGGAAGCCTGTTTTGGCATGACCCAAGGATCTCTGTCAATGCTTTTAAAAAACACCTCCAAAGTGTTGGTGAAAGAGCGGGTGTACCTGAATCCTGCAGAAAAGTTCGAATGGCCGGATTTAAATAAAACCGATGGATCCAATAAAGTTTTTTGTCACGGTCTGAGAGATCAAATGGGGGTTCTGGTCGATGGAACGGTAGTTCCCTGCTGTCTGGATTGCGATGGGAATATCCCATTGGGCAATATGTTGAACACATCTTTAGAAGATATTTTGCACAGTGAAAGGGCGGTCGCATTGTTCAATGGCTTCTCGCGCCGTTATGCGACTGAACTCTTGTGTCAAAAGTGTGGATATGCACGGCGTTATTAATCTGTGAGCTTTCCCAAAAATGGAGGACACACAACTAGGCCACTTCTATGAAATGACAGAAGGAAAACATGGTTGTTCAAGCAATAAAAAATCGTCTTGCCAGAACATGGTAAAATCTTGCTACCTCATCAGATTCAAAACGAATTCGTGTGCTTGATAAGAGGTTGAAGGATGCTGAAATTGAGGGAGAGATACAAAAAAAGGCCATTTCTACCATCTTTGTTAAAGATCACTTCCTTTAAAAGAGTGTGGCCATAACGATAAATTTTTTGTTTTGTCAAAGGGATGACATGCCATGGTAAAGACGAGCCATTCTTCTCGTATTACGCTTCTCGATGGAGGCATGGGGCGAGAACTCTTAAGGATAGGAGCACCGTTTCGACAGCCTGAATGGTCAGCTCTTTCACTTATAGAGGCTCCTGATCTTGTAAGAAAAGTACATGAATCTTTTGCTGCAGCGGGGAGTGACATCCTGACAACAAGCAATTACGCTGTTGTTCCTTTTCATATAGGCGAAAATCGTTTTTCTACTGAAGGAAACAAGTTAACGGCGCTCTCAGGTCAACTTGCGCGTCAGGCAGCCTCGTCATTCGGATGTAAAGTCGCTGGTTCCATACCGCCGATCTTCGGTTCATATAGGCCTGACTTTTTTGTCCCTAAAAGGGCTCCGGCTTTACTGAAAATCATCATTGATGCGCTTAGCCCCCATGTCGACATCTGGCTAGCCGAAACCACGAGTTCTATAAGCAAAGCACAAGCGGTTGCAGAAGCTCTAGCTGGTGACAATCGCCCATTATGGATCTCATTCACACTTCTGGATGGCCGGGAATCACAAAAGGATATACCACGCCTTCGCTCTAACCAGAAAGTAAGCAATGCCGTAAATTCTGCCGTCGAGTTAGGTGCATCGGCAATTCTTTTTAATTGCAGTCAACCGGAGGTCATGTCGCCAGCAATTGACACAGCAATTCGCGAGCTAAAGCGTCTGAAGGTCGATTTGCCGATTGGAGTTTATGCTAATGCCTTTCCTGCAATACAGAAAGTAGCACAAGCCAACTCAACCATACAGGAAATTCGTCCGGACCTCGATCCGGCGGGATATCTAACATTCGTTGATACCTGGTGTCGACTTGGCGCGACAATCATTGGCGGATGTTGTGGTATTGGGCCAGAACATATCGCGACTCTGCATGAAAGTTTGAAAATGAAAGAAAAGTCATTTCCTCCCTCAGAAGAATAATTACCAGCCACTTTTTTCAGAAAAATTGAGCAAAGGATGCTTTGTAGAAGAGGGGATGTTGTTGATGGTGTTACGTGGAGTTATGAATAATATGTTGAAATCGAGATTCGATCTGGCGTTTTTCACTCACAGGATCTGGTTACATCTTACAGATATTCGAAGATAAGTCAAAATAGGGCGTTGATGAAATATTCAGATCTTAGATGGCAATATTAATGTACTACCCTGGTAGTTGCAGAAAATTTCTGCTTGTGATTTCGCTAATCTTCTCGCCTTTCTCCATCCAGCACATTCCTTACAAGGATGGCAAGATCCTTGTTCGCCAGAGGCTTCATCGCAAACCCTTTTATTCCATATATTTTTGCCTTTTCTTCTGAGACCTGATTGCTAAAACCTGTGCAGAGAATGATCGGCATATCTGGTCGAACCTGCAGTATGCATCGTGCTAGGTCACTTCCAGTTATGCCTGGCATCGTCTGATCGGTGATGACCAGGTCGAAGCGGTCTGGTTGACTTTGTATAATTTTGAGGGCCTCGATGCTGTTGGTCTCCACTGTCACCCTGTAACCAAGCCTCTCGAGCATGGTTTTCCCCATTTCGGCCAGCATCTCCTCATCGTCAACAAAGAGAATACGTTCAATACCAGTTTGGATTAAATTTACAGGTATCGTTTCTGCTTCTGGTGGAGCCGCAGCTTCATGGACTGGAAGGTACACACGAAAAGTTGTCCCTTCACCGAGTGAACTTTGACAGGATATAAACCCACCAGATCTCTTCACTATACTATGAATGATGGCAAGCCCCATTCCTGTTCCCTTGCCCACCTCTTTGGTGGTGAAGTAGGGATCGAATATTTTATCCATGATTTCAGGCGCTATTCCAGAGCCAGTATCAGTGACAGCCATTTGTACGAAAATCCCAGGCTGCACATTGGGTTCGTTGAATAAATCGGTTTGGGTGAGTTCTTGGTTTTTCAGGGTAATGGTGAGAGTGCCTCCTGTTTCTTCCATTGCATGGAAGGCATTAGTAAAAAGGTTCGTCACTATCTGATGGATCTGGGTCGGATCGGCAAGAATCTGTCCTACTTCCGGCTCGAATTTTTGCTGGATATCAATGGTCGTAGGCAGTGAAGCACGAAACAGCTTCACAGCTTCTTTTATGATTAAAGCTGGTTGCAGAGTTTTCTCTTCGATCTCTGTTTCGCGGCTAAAGGCGAGGATTTGTTTGACTAGCTCTTTAGCTCTGAGGCTCGCTTTGATGACCTGATCGATATCAACTCTCATCGAGGATCCTACCGGACAATCCTCCTGAACCATTTCTGCGTAACCAAGAACTGCCGCAAGGATATTGTTGAAATCGTGAGCTATGCCTCCAGCCAGAGTGCCGATTGCTTCCATTTTTTGAGAATGGGAAAGCTGCTTTTGTAGTAGTATCCTCTCATTTTCCTGCCGTATACGTTCAGTGATGTCACGCATTATCCCCAGGTTTCCCAGCCATCGTCCTTTTTCATCGAACAGTTTGGCCCCGAATGTTTCGCCAGGAAACTCTATCCCTTTACTATTTCGGTAATAGGTAATGTATTGATCACCCTGTTTCTGAGTGTTATTACCAAAAACTGTCATTCCGGTTTGACGATACTTGTCCTGATCGGCGTAAAGAATTTCTGTTCGTTTGCCCAGCAGTTCATCTGGCTTATAGCCAAAGGTGTTTTCCATGCCTTTGTTGGCAAGCCTTATTTCACGGTTTGTATTGGTAATAACAACTCCATCCGTGATTGTATTAAACATGGTCTCAAACAACTTCTTTTGATTTGAGAGTTCTTCCTCGGCTTGCTTCCGCTCAGTAATGTCATCTATTAAGGCCACAATAAAATTCACAGAATTGTCTGCACGACGCACACACCCAACCGAGAGGTTAGTAAGTATTACGGACCCATCCTTTCTGATGAACCGTTTTTCAAGAGAATATTCGTTAATCTCACCGGATAATAGTCGATTGAATTGAGCCAAATCCGTTGCAATGTCTTCAGGATGTGTCATTTTTTCCCAGGTTTGACATGCCAGTTCCGCACGTGAATAACCAAGCATCTGGATCAACCTGTCGTTCACTTGTATCCAACCTTTCTCCGGTGACGTGATAGCCATTCCGACTATTTGGCGCTCGAAAAAAAGGCGCATCCTCTCCTCGCTCTCCTGTAATTCTCTGGTTCGACGGTTCACCGTTCTCTTCAGGATCACTGAGAAGCTGGCAAAGATAAGGATTGAAACGAATCCGAAAATGAAGGTGTAGATAACCCAGGTCGGAAATATTGTTCTAAGGCTCCGATTTCCTAACCAGTAGCCAAGGCGTTCATAATAAAATGAATCCGGTTCTTTTTTCCAGTTGGAAAGGTAAGAATCAATGTGACTCAATAATTCATGTTGCGTTCCTTTCTTACTGGCAAAGTAAATCGAAAAGGGGCTGAACATGATTGAACTGCTAATGAGGTTGAATTCCCTGGCATGGCGCAGTCCAAAATGCTGTGGGGCGACTCCGGCATCAACGATCCCTTCCTGAACTGCAGCGAAGACCTTGGCATGTGTTGGATATTCGGTTATTTTACAGTGAACGCCTAACTTCTCAGCTGTAGCGATGAAGTTGCTGCCGCTGATATCTTTACTCATGATTGCAACACGTTGCCCATCGAGACTGTTTATGTTCTTAAACTTGCTATTTGGTTTGAAAAAGACTTGCCCCCAAAGTTCGGCCACCGATTCAAAGGTGAAGTCCATGATCTCGGCTCTTTCGGGGGAGTAAGCGACAGAGAGAATCAGGTCAATCTCACCCCTCTGCAGACGTTCCAACCCTTCTGCCCAACTGCCGGGAACGAATTTGACTGACCACTTTTCATCTTTAACAATTTTCCTGAGAAGGTCCGGGTATAAACCTTGGGCAACGCCATTTCCATCCAGGAAGTTTAGTGGTTCGAACGGGAAAATGCCTACTCGGACAACGCCTTTTGGCCCTCTGTCTTCAGCTTGGGCAGACAAGACGCTCAGAGCCAGGCAGAGGAGAAATAGTAGTCGGTAGATAATTGTAATCACCTGGGCATTTCCATAGAGTTGATTTGAACCTGGAAACCCCTTGCCCTCAGGGCAAGGTAATTGTTCAGAGGCTTTGCCGAATGAACGTGAGATGAAGGTAATTGATACTCTGCAGTTGGGCTACCAGGCTAAAGCAAACCACAACCGAGGGTATCAATGAGTTTATTTCGTAAGTTATCACAAACACTATGGTATTGCCAGTGCCATATTGTATGGCTACCCACGTATCGGTTCAGGATATTGGAAGGCCAAGTCTCAAAAGATGTCACTGAATTTAAAGCCAAGATGCCTTTTAGTAGTTCCTCCATTTCAGGCAAACCGGAAGCACGACTCTACTTTCACATTTAGCCTCTCTTCATTGTGGACTTGTCAGTTGTTATCTGAACTCCAAAAATGAAACTGTCAGCTGAATTCAGATTTCTACACATCAATAGGTTCGCCGATTTTCCCGGTCAAACCAATTACTGCTAACGCTGCATTTTCTGTCTGTATTGCTCAATTTTTTTAAGCGACTCCTGGTAACAGTCCGGACAGAGACCGTGGGTTAATTCAACATCTGTATGGGTTGTGAGATATGCTTCGACCCTAAGCCAAAAGCCATCATCATCACGAATCTTTTTGCAACCGGCACAGATGGGTAGCAGCCCTTTCAGCGAGATAATCTCTTCCCTGGCTCTTTTCAACTCAATGTGCGTTTGTACCCTGGCTAACAGTTCTGCTGCATGAAACGGCTTTGATATATAGTCTACCGCGCCACATGTAAACCCGCGGACAATATCTTCGGTTTCTGACTTCGCGGTCAGAAAAATCACAGGGACATTCTTGTTTCTCGGAACTTCCTTAAACTTTCTGCACACCTCAAACCCATCCATGTCAGGCATCATAACGTCGAGCAGGATGAGGTCCGGGAGTTCTTCTGCAAGATATTCAATAGCCTCTGCACCATTCATGGCAAATGCAACATCATAGCACTGTTCCTGCAGAACACTTCCGAGCAATTGTAAATTTTGTGAATTATCATCTACGACGAGGATGGAAGATACTTTACTCTTGCTCATGAGTTACCCCCATTAAACGATGATACAATCTTCTGAACTGTAGATTTGATCAGGGAGAGATCGAAATCTTTCATGGCCGTTGATAAGTGATCGGCCAGCAGTAAAAAAGCAGGTTCTTCCATTTGCTTGCCTAATTCTTTAAGCTGTTGGCAAATAGATTCCAAAACCGAAGGTTTTACTACACCTGACATCTTTTTTAATGAAGGCAAAATGTCACTCTCAAACTGAGTCCTGAATTTGGGATTTGCTTCAAAGGCTTGAAAAATGGCAAGGTGATTTTCGGTCTCTTCCCCTAGCTCTGAGATACGTGTCTGTCTCTTTTTTTGTACAAGAAAGTGTGATAATTCAGCAAACAGCTCTTCAACATTTATAGGCTTGGTGATATATCCATTCAGGCCGAGTCGAGCGATTTCTTTCTTTGATTTCTTTGCTGGGGCAGCAGTAAGCGCAATGATAGGCATTGTTTCGCACTCGGGAAAAGACCTGATACGGGAAGTGGCTTCATAGCCATCCATCTCTGGCATTCGAATGTCCATGAGGATAAGGTCAGGCTTACTCTGAATTGCAATCTCTGTCCCTTCTTTACCGTTTTTCGCTTCGAGAGTACAGAGGCCGACTTTGCTGAGGAGTTCGCGCAACATTTCACGATTAGAAGCAACATCATCGACAACCAGAATCGTTGCTGGCTCGAATTGAATTGCGTCCATAATACATTCAGGTGCAGCCTTTGCTGTTTTTCCTGATGGAGCAACCGCAACATCAAACAATCTTACCTGAAATGTACTGCCAAGCCCGGGTCTGCTTGCTGCCAAAATGGTTCCATTCATCATTTCTACAAGTTTCCGACTAATGGTGAGCCCAAGTCCTGTCCCACCATATTTTCGTGTAATCTGGCCTGACTGTTGTTTGAAGGAGTCGAAAATCATTTCCAGATCTTCTTTTGGTATCCCTATGCCTGTATCTTCGACATTGATGATCAGATCAAATGTTGAGGGATTATGTTTTTTCTCTACTTTCCTGGCTGTAAGCTTGATATGTCCCTTGTCGGTAAATTTGGTGGCATTGCCGACAAGATTGAGAAGCACCTGTCTCAGGCGAATCTCATCGAGCAATATGGTAACCGGCAGCTGTGGATGTATTTCCATGGAAAAGTGAAGGCCTTTATCGGAAATACGATCTTTAAACAACTGCTGTATCTCTGTGAAAAGCTGATGAAGATTCATTGGGTGGGGGGATATCTCCAGCATCCCAGCCTCAATTTTTGAGAGGTCGAGAACATCATTGATAAGCGTAAGCAACCCTTTACCTGCTGTCTTGATGGAGCCAGCATACCTTCTAGTTTGTTGATCTGCCGAGAGATTGCCGAGCAATTCACTAAAGCCGATAACGGCATTAAGGGGCGTTCTGATTTCATGTGACATATTGGCCAGAAACTCACTTTTTGCCCGATTTGCTATTTCAGCTTCGTCCCGTGCTTGTATCAACTCCGCTTCGATCTGTTTCTGTTCCGTAATATCCAGGTTGAGTCCGATCATCCTGACAGGCTGCCCTGAAGCATCACGATATACATCTGCATACGATCTGAGATGACGGATTTTTCCATCCGGATGTACTACCCTGAATTCCGATTCAAATTCCTTTTCCCCCCGAAGGGCCTTTTTTACCGCCTGTTGCGATTTCTCCTTATCCTCAGGATGAACGTTTTCCGTCCAGGCTTCATAGGCTTTAGCGAAATCATCCTGCTTCAACCCGTAGAGTTGATACATACGATTATCCCAGACAAGAGAATTTGTCTTCACGTCCCAGTCCCAAATTCCCACATCGGCGGACCGGGTAGCGAGAGAGTAACGCTGGTTTGCTGTATTCAAGGCATCCTCAGCTCGCAACCGCTGGATAGTATTAATCATATGTTCGGCAATAAACGATAGCTGATCGATGTTTGCTGTATCGTAGTCCTGCTTTTTGTTGCCAACTCCCAGCACCGCGATAACCTTTTTCCCGTCAAAAAGAGGGATAGCCATATCGCGTACCAGGTGAACATGGCCTTCCGGCAGTCCTTTTCTTTCTCTGGCTTTCGAATAGTCGTTATGAATTACCGGCTTACGTTTTCGGATACACTCTACCCATATGCCCGCCTCATCAATGGGATAGTGGGTTGCCTTTTCGCCCACCTCACAATGTGCAAGTGTCTCTATTGACCAGGCTGTCAGCGCAATAGTTCTCTGGTCCGGATTGACGAAATGAAAATAGCCTATTTCACTGTTGCTTATGCGAACGGCCTTCTCAAGACCGTATTCAATAATTTCGTCTACGCCATTTCCTGCACTCAGCATTTGATTGAACTGGATCGCTGTCCGGAGCGATTCTTCAGTCTGTTTTCTATCACTTATGTCTTCTATAACCACCAGGAGATTGAGCTGATCACGGATATGAAAGACATTGAAGCTGCAGTTCAACCACTTCTCCAGACCAAAGGACGTAGTCACGTGAATTTCGATGCGGTTTGGTTTTCGGGCTTTGAGTACTTTATCTGCAGCGTCGATCAATCCTGATCTTTGCCAGGAGTCTAATTTTCTGAAATTCTGTGCAAGTACCTGCTCTTGCGTTGCGCCGAGGATGGCTGCGGCAGTTTCGTTTGCCATGACACAGTCGCCGTCTTCACGGTAAACAAGCAATCCCATTGGCGATGTTGTAAAGATCTTCTCACTCATGTTGAGGAGTTCTTTAATGTGCTTCTCGGCGAGAACTCTCTCAGTCACATCCTGGACAATTCCCAGCATTTTGCAGGGCATGTTATTGTTGTCAAAAATAACCTCACCTCGCTCCAGCACATGGCGTATCACTCCATCTGGCCGCAGGATACGATGTTCAACCTCGTATACCTGCCCCCCAAGAGCATCGGTTACTGCCGAAGTAACCTCGTCACGGTCTTCCGGATGGATCGCTTGAACAAAGTTTTCATAGGTGGGTTGGCATTGCTTTGCTTCATATCCGAAAATCCTAAAGACTTCCTCGGACCATTCAAGCGTTTCCTGCTGTATATCCCATGTCCAGTTACCCAGATGGGCGATGCGCTGTGCTTCCTCAAGAGATTGCTGACTGGCTTTGATCAGGTCCTGAGCACGTTTTGATTCGGTAATATCTCTGGCCACAGCATAAATAAGATCAAATTCAGGTACCGCTTCACTGTTCCAGGAGATCCACTTGTAGGTTCCGTCCTTACAGAGGTAGCGATTCTCAAAACTTACAACTTTTTCTCCTTCGAAGAGGACACCACCGATATGGATGGTGGCTTCTCTGTCGTCAGGATGAACGAAATCCAACCATTGCCTTGCATAAATCTCTTCTTCAGACCATCCCAGGGTTTTGGTCCAGGCTGCGCTGATCTGTTTGAAATACCCGTCAAATCCGGCGATACAAAGCATATCCACTGCCAGATCAAAAAAACGATTTCTTTGCTCTGCAATGATTCGCAATTCACGTTCCGCCAGCTTACGGTCAGTCACGTCTTGGAAGATACCCTGAATGTACTTGTGCCCGTCCATCTCCAATGGGTTGGATTTTATCAATACATCGCGGATTTGTCCTGATTGGGTAATGATCTGTTCCTCGGTGACAAGGCCGGACTCTCCTTTGAGGTGCTTCTGAAAATCTTTTCCGAACCCTTCCTCAGTTCCAGGAAAGGCGTGGAGAAAGCGCTGGTGCATCCCTACAAGCACATTTCTGGATTTTTCCAACAACTTACAGGCATTATCGTTGCAATCAACGATCAACCCAGTCTCGGTATCCACGACTATGATGCTGTCTATAGCCTCATTAAACAGCTTTCTGTACTTCTCCTCTGAACTTTTCAACTGAAGTTCTGCTATTTTCCTCTTGGTAATATCCTCAAAAACGACATAGACAGAAGAAATTTGGTCATGTTTATTGAAAATCGGTACCGCATTGATGTTTATCCAGACAAGTTCCTCCCTGATGGGATTGTAGATGCCCATAACCTGATCCCGAACCTCTCTGGAAGTTGCCAGCGCGATCATGACAGGATGGCTTTCACCGGGGTATGGACTTCCGTCCTCGTGGATAGACTCCCAGCGAGGATCCATTGATGTGATCCCCATAATCTGGTCCATGGTGACCCCAAGGATGTCCAGTGCTGCTGTGTTCACACCGTCTACTGAACCATCGGGGTTATGCACCACGACGCCTGATGTCATTGTTGCGAATAGGTTGCGATATCGTTCTTCACTTGCCGTCAGTTTAATGAGTGCCTGATCGAGTTTTTGAGTTCGCTCGAGCACTTTCGCCTCAAGCTCTTCATTTAATCTGGCAAGTTCAGACTCGGTCTTTTTATGTCCCGAAATGTCGCGTGTGACTCCGAGGAAAAAGTCGAAATTGCCATCAACGTCATATACAGGATGTGCGGTGATCTCTACCGGAATTGTTGAGCCATCCTTGCAGAATGCTTCCAACTGCTCGGAAATGGCTACGTCAAGCTTCTCGCCTTGTCTGATACTCTGGAGATATTTTTGAAATACAGGTTTAAGCTTTTGCAGGGAACGAGCATCAATCTGCTTATCGAAGGGCAAATTCTTGAATTCTTCTGGGGTAAAGCCACGTACATCCAGAACAGCCGGACTCACATAGGTAAGATTCAGGTCTATGTCACGAGTCCAGATCACGTCTTTGAAGTTTTGGGCAATTGCTTCCAGCTTCTGTTTACTTTCAGCGAGTTCTTTCTCGGTCTTCTTGGTGCTTTGCAGATCCACAAAGCTTTCAAGGAGATATCTTCTCTTCCCGAGTCGAAAAGGTATAACATCCTTCTTGACTGGAAAAGACTCGGTATTTGAATGCTGCCGCAACATCATTTCCCAGGAAAATATGTTTTTCTGAACATTCCGAACCGGACAGGTGTCAAGTCCCTCGGCACACCCATGCAAATAGCATGTACTCCCAAGCAGTTCTTCTCTTGAGCGGTTTAGCAAATTGCAAGCTGCCTGGTTGATCTCAAGAATCGTATGGGACGCCTCATCCACGATCATGATCCCTGTTGCAAGCATTTCGAAAACCTGCCAGTAGAGCCCAGGACTCTCTTGGAATCTACTTGTAGAGTCCTCTGCGGGATGACCTTGATCAAGATTGTCCAAGACTGGTTTTACTGCGAGAAGTAAATCACGTTCAGTCTGGGTGAAATCGATGCCTGCCTTTTCCAATTCATCGAGTTTTCCACACTGGTGTATGATCTCCTGTAAAATGTCGCTTTTCAATTTGAGGTGATCTATCATCGTAATTATTTTCCCCCGGTATCAACAATCGGTTAGACAACACCCCTCATTATCTCCCATCTCATTGGAGATGTCGAGGGTGACGAATATCCATTTGTTGGAGGTTATTGATTTCTGCTGGACAGCTTGTGAAGCTTGAATATCTTTCTGATGACAGAGGTGTTGAAAGGCTCTTGATAGGTGCGGGGAGGCCAGTATTGGTGTAGCAGTGGGGTGTTCGATCAATCTGCCCCGGAAAAAGTCTACAACATGCTACGGAATGAATGAATACCGGTGCTACCTGGCATTGGAGGTAAAATTCAGAAATAATAGAGTGGATTGATAATTATTGCGATGATGACATTATACCGTTGTCAGACTTAGCTCTTGATTCAAGTGGATAAGCCAAGAGCTAAGTCTGGTATCGAATTAGGCAGAAAGTCCAAGCGACAATCGCTTCAATTTGATTCTTTCATCCATTTTCTCTGCTGCCTTGACATAATCAGGTTCCACAAGGAACGCTGCACCAAATATATTTTCCAATCCATTTAAGGCAATATCTGTGACAAGTTTAGAACCGGTTATTTGCGGCGGGGTGCCAATATGCACGGGAATCCCGGATGCCACGCAGTACAAGCCGATAGCAACAGCTTTCTCAGAATACCATTCAGGGGAGCTGCCCCAAACTGGCAAGTCGGAGATATCAACACCTAGTGCATTCGCTATTAAGCCGCAAAGATGAATTACTCTTGAATTATCGACACAGGAACCAAAATGGAGGACAGGAGGTATCTTGAGAGCAGAACAGATTTTCTTCAATCCGGGGCCAGCCATTTCACTGCCCTCGGGAACGAGAAGCCCTGCCTTTCCAGCGGCCGTTGTAATACAGCCGGTTGCCAGTACCAGAATATCTTTTTTTATCAATTCCTTTGCCAAGCCTACGTTCTGGGAGTCGTGCTGGAACTTTGGATTATTGCATCCTACGATTGCCGCTACCCCTCGAATAGATCCTTCTTTTACGGCATCGAGCAGCGGGTCGAGGCTGCCGCCAAGCATATTCAGCAAAGCCTCATTTGAAAAACCGGTAATAGTGTCTACTGCTGCAACCGGGATCTCGACCCGTGATTGATCACGTAGCGCATAAGCTGCTATTGCCATTTCGATGATTTCTTTTGCCTGATCTGCAGCCGTTGCGGTGTTGAAAGAAATATGCGTAGCCCCGGTAAATTGTGCCTTATCAGCTGTAGTGATAAATTTGGTATGATAACAGGCGGCGACTTGAACCATGCTTGGCATTATGCACTGGTAATCAACGACAACGGCCTCGACTGCGCCGGTGACAATTGCCAGCTCTGTCATAAGGTGATTTCCTGCCATAGGAATCCCCTGTCTGCCGAGAAGCTCGTTGCCAGTACAACAGAGACCTCCGATATTGATGCCTTCTGCGCCAGCTTTCTGAGCTTGAGCGATCATCTCAGGATTTCTCGCAGCTGCAAGCACCATCTCAGAGACTACTGGATTATGGCCATGTACGAGGATGTTGACCATATCAGCTTTAATCACCCCAAGATTCACCTGGGACCTTGATGGGGTTGGGACACCAAAGATAATGTCGGAGAGTTCGGTACCGATCATCGATCCACCCCAACCATCAGCCAAGGCAGTTTTGGCAGAATGCAACAGAGTGCTCACGGCATCATTGTCACAACCCATGTGCGTTCTATGCATCATTTCGGCAATTTCCCGGTCCACCCCGCGCGGCATAACTTTATACTTTTTCCAGATCTCTCTGCGCACTTCTGGTACGCGACTGACAAATCCGAGCTCTTTTCTGCGGCTGCCAAAATCTGCGAAACAGGCTTCTACCAGGTCCTTCGCAATTGCCATGGTTTCCCGGTTGTCAACGGATATGCCAAGTTCTGCCGAGACCCTACGTAATTTGTCTTCGTCAGAGATTTTATAATCATGAGCCTCTCCCTCGGTAATGGCTTCAAGGACTTCAATGAGATCACGACCATGGTCCGAATGTCCTGCTGATCCACCCGCAACAAAGCGGCCGAAATTTCGAGCCACGATAACGTCTCCATCAGCTCCGCAAACACCTCGCTGCATTTTGCCGTCTTCCTTGAGACTTATTCTGCAGGGTCCCATGTTGCAATTTTTGCAGGTCAACCCAAGTTCACAGAATTTGCATCCCGGCTGCTGCTGTTCGAAGCGGTCCCAAACGGTTTCAACCCCGTCTCTTCTCGCCTTTTCAATCATTTTTTGGGCATCTTCCCAAATGGTTAAATCTTTAGCTGGGGTGGGCTGTTTGGACATGGTAACTCCTCAAGTAGTATTGAATTTATCATCTAGCTGTTTCGCTTTTGGGGTAAAAGCTGAGGCTAGATTATTTCACTCAAATGGGGATACTACTATGGAGGACTATGTAAAACTGTCGCGTGGCCGACAGAGGATTGAAAACTTGTGCAATGGTTTCAGGAGAGGGTAACTCCCCCTACAGATTCTAATGCCGACAGGTTTGGGATGAGGAATTTTCCGCGCTCGGGTCTTTCGATAAGCCCTGCTCTGACAAGATCGCTGAGGAGCATTGATACCGTTTGCCGTGTTGAACCTACTAAACGCGCAATCTGCTCGACAGACAAGTCGATTTGGATCTGTACACTGCCATCTTCTAAAGACATACCGTGTCTTCTCGCCTCATTTGATAATAAGGCAACCAAACGTGAATTTACATCCTTGAAAGCCAGCCCATCAATTATGGTGAATGAAGTTTTTAGAATATTACCGAGTACGCGAACCATGGCCTTTGTTACCTCGGGATCTCCAACCATTCGTTGCCTGAATGTTTTTACATCTGTCATCAAGACAACTGCATCTGTGAGAGCCTGGACAAATGTTCCTGTATGTGTTGAATAAATGTCGCCTTTGGTAAGTATACCGAGGTTAAACTCCTTTTCTTCGCAGCCAAGATAGACTCTTACCCTACCGCTCACTACAATAAATACCTGGTTGGATCCCATTCCTGGTTGGCAGATATATGAGCCCTTGGAGAATTTGTGATTGATCAACACCGAATGAAGTTCTGCAAATTCAGGACGCTGCAGATGATCTAGAAGATTTTCCTCTAAGAATTTCATTTCTTTCCTATCTCAAATTATTCCAGGATGTTCGTGTATATCTTATCCCATCTGGCTTCCAGAAAATGAAAATATAATTTAATGCATTCTCCTTATCAGGAGAATACTCTTAATCGTTATATATATCTGTCAGCTACCTGACAGATATGTACGCTATTACCTGTCGTGCGCGAAAATGTTAACGAATGGGAGAAGATATAGGGGCCTACTCATCCAGTAGCGCTATGGCACCGAGAATGAGTTGCCTTGAAAAATTGACCAGCAGCTTTGATTTCAAGTTCCAGCAATGCCAGTAGAGTTTGACGGGGATGTTGTGATCAGGTGCCAGATCAACAAGCCGACCGTCTCTCGTAAAAGGCTCGCTCTGCTGACGTGGTAACATTCCGTAACCAAGGCCCATCTCAATGAAATTGACGAATTTTTCAGAGGATGGCACATAGTTGGCTGGTATGGAGTCAGGTACTTGTCCGAAGACGAGCTGGAAGAGTTTATTGTGTAATGCATCCTTACGGTTGAAAATTATAGCGGGGGCACTGCAGGCATCAGCAATGGTGAGTCCGGAAGGGAACCATTTTTTCGCAAATTCCGGAGAGGCATACATGTGGTAATTCATCTGCCCCAGGTAGTCGAGTCTACAACCTTGCAAGGGCTGATCCTTGGTACTGATACATCCTACCGCATCACCATCTTTGAGTAATTGGTGGGTCTGTTCCTGATCATCGACTCTAATATCCAACAAGACACCATTCTCTTTGACAAAAGATTGAATTGCGGCAAGAAACCAGGTGGCAAGGCTATCTGCATTAAGAGCTACTGCTATGGGCGTGTACCTGTTGTCACTCTGTAAAGCCATCTCTCCGAGGAGATCATCTTCCAGCCGCTTGACCTGAAGATAGTGTTTTAAAAGATATCGACCAGCCGAGGTTAGCCGGGGAGGTGATGTGCGCGCTACCAAAATCTGTCCCATCTGCTCTTCGAGGAGTTTTACACGCTGAGAGACAGCCGATTGAGTTATGTTCATTGCATGAGCTGCTTTGTCAAATCCGCCACCCTGAGAAACAAGCGCCAATGCTTCGATGAGTTTATAATCAAGCATAATGAAATATTATTAGAAGAATTTATTGGATATAAAAACAATTAATTTTACTTTCTAAACTGTCTCGCCTATTTTCTCAAGTAAACACTAGTTGAGGAAATTGAAGGAATGATGATAGCACCTTTTATACAAGGATTTGGGGCGGGTGGGGGACTGATTGTAGCCATAGGTGCGCAGAACGCCTTTGTCCTATCCCAGGGAGTTCGTGGCAATCACCACGTGATCATTGCGCTTATATGTATTCTTTGCGATGCCATCTTTATCACTGCTGGAGTCGCAGGCATAGGTGGCACGGTGTCCGCCGATCCGGCTTTAGCGCAGTGGGTAACGTGGGGTGGGGCGGGGTTTCTCTTTGTCTATGGCTGTGGTTCTCTTCGCTCTGCCGTAAGGGGCGGGAGTCTTGAAACAAATGATCGTACCGTCCTGTCTTTGAACGCTGCTGTCATGACAACCTTGGCAGTGACACTCCTTAACCCGCATTTTTATCTGGATACGGTCGTACTCCTGGGTAGCATTAGCAGCCGGTTTGATGGCGAAAATCGTTTATTGTTCTGGGCAGGCTCTGTCTCTGCTTCGACACTGTGGTTTATCTGTCTCAGCCTTGGCGGACAGATGCTGGCACCAGTCTTTAGGAAACCAATATCATGGCGGATTCTCGATACCTTGGTATGGGCTACCATGTGGACAATTGCCGCGTCATTACTCATGCCAGGGATGCTTGATTGAAAAGAAAAACGTCCACTCAGTTGTTTTCAGACTCAATATAGCGCTGCTGTGCCTGACAAAAAAAAGCATCTTTGAGTAATTTTGTGTAATACGAAGCGATAGTGAGTTTCTTGCCGGTATTTGTCGTTTCGCTGTACAGGACCTCGACAATTCCATAGGTATGGAGGTTATTACTATAGAAACCTCGCTCATATTGATTTGATTCCAGCTTTTATATACGTTATGCTCTTGATGTTCCTTCTGTTACTACCATCATGCTTGTGAGCGTTGGGCGCTTCCATGTTCACGGCGGGAGCTTGCAAGACATTACATTTTTCACAATTTAGCTGGTGATGGGTTGTCCGAAAGCCGAGCATGGATATTCTCATGAACATTGTGCTGTGTGTAATTGTGATGTGATATCGTTATAATATTAAGATGTTGACCTTGTGTTACCTCCCCCTATCTTTATTGAAGGTCTGCTCATCCGGAACTATTTTTCATGGTGTTTCGTTGGTGGCTAGACACAGCTAAAAAATCCTTTTGAAACAATGGATCGCAGCTTCGCATTTACTGATTGATGATTTCGGTTTGACGACGATCCCGCTGCGGTACTGGAGCACGAGAGAAGGTTGTCTTGCCCAGATTGGTAGTGGGGTCAATGGGGCTTTTGAGCAGTATTTCTCTTTGTAAAACAGCCGAAAAACTGCAGTAGCTGAGTTCGAGGAGCTTTAGGATTTAGTCCTTTTGACATCCGTCTTTGGCGCTATTGTCCTGTAGCATAAAGCGTGAAGTTTGAAGAGGTGTCCAGGGAAGAATGTGAAACGATGCGGCCTGGAGGTTTGCCGCTGCAAAGAAGAATATTCATTTTGAGGAGAAAATTATGCGATGTGCTCTTAGAGCATGGTTGATGACATTGTTGGTAATGACTTTTGGTGCTTCAGGAGTGCAGGCTGTTACCTGCGGGCAGGTCCGTTTTTCCGATGTAGGTTGGACAGACATCACTGCTACTACAGCCCTGACCAGTGTTGTTCTTGAAGGTCTCGGCTATACCACCAAAAGCCACGTCCTTGCTGTACCTGTAACTTTTGCCAGCCTGAAAAATGCGGATATCGATGTATTTCTGGGACTCTGGATGCCGACTATGACTGCTGATGTCAAGGCATACAAGGAAGACGGTAGCGTAGAGGTGCTTCGTCCAAACCTTAAAGGTGCCAAATACACTCTTGCCGTTCCCAAATATGTTTATGATGCAGGCGTGCATGATTTTATTGATCTGCAAGCGCATAAGGACAAGTTCAAATCCCGCATCTACGGGATAGAGCCAGGGAATGACGGTAACCGTCTCATTCAGGATATGATCGACACTGACGCGTTCGGCCTCAAGGGCTGGAAGGTGGTTGAGTCCAGTGAGCAGGGAATGTTGAGCCAAGTCGGGCGGGCGGCGAAGCGCCAGGAATGGGTTGTCTTCCTTGGGTGGGAACCTCATCCAATGAATGCCAATATCGATATGGCTTATCTGGCTGGCGGTGACGCATATTTCGGACCGGATTACGGAGGGGCCACTGTCTATACCACGGTTCGCAAAGGGTATAGCGAGGAATGTCCAAATGTAGGTACCCTTCTCAATCAGCTTGAGTTCAGTCTTGCCATGGAAAATGAGGTGATGGCGTTAATTCTTGACGATGGCCTGAAGCAGAAACAGGCCGCCAGGCAGTGGCTGGTCAAGAATCCAGGAGTTCTCGATTCTTGGCTTGAAGGAGTGAAAACGGTTGATGGCAAACCGGGCCTGGCTGGAGTCAAGGCGTCGTTGGGCTTGTAAGTTTTTTTTCTGCACTTGTTATAGCGTGCCGGCTTAAGCCGCCACGCAGCAGTGTGACTCCTACCGGTTCTTGCAGACGCAGAACCGGTTAACTTCGGCTACCCGGGTAACTACCACCCCTTAACAGCGGTTTGCCGGCAAACGATACCCCAAAAAACATGACCATGAATACTATCGTAGCGCTATGGACACATCCACGATCTATTTCCACTGCTTTTGAGCGGGTGATAATGGAGCGTGGTGATTTCAATATTTTGCATGAGCCTTTTTCCTATCTTTACTATGTCAAGGGTGAGGATGCCACCATTGGCCAACAGTATGTTGATCCGGATCACCCCACAGATTATCAGGGTATCAGGGAGCATATTCTGCAGGCAGGGGCTGAGAAACCTGTCTTTTTCAAGGACATGTGTGCCCACTGTCACACCCAGCTGGCGGAGGATAAAAATTTTCTGGCGCGGCTGACTAACACTTTCCTCATTCGTGACCCGGCCAAGACCATTGCCTCTTTCTACGCCATGAATCCCAAAGTGACAGCCGATGAGATCGGTCTTGAACAGCTTGCGCAGATTTTCCAGGCTGTTGCGGCTCAGAACGGGGAGCCACCAATTGTTGTTGATGCCGAAGATCTCGAAGATAATCCAAATGAGACAATCAACGCGTATTGCCAACGGCTTGGGATTCCATTCATTCCAGAGGCCATGACCTGGGAAGCCACGCATAAAAAAGAGTGGGATATCTGGAAAGACTGGCACCGTGACGCTGCTCAATCTACGGGTATTGTCAAAAATATGGAGAAGTTTCAGGAGACGGTGGACAACAATGAGCATCTGCGTGGCTATTATGAAAAGCTGGTACCATTCTATAATGAAATGTATGCTCATAAACTGACGCCTGTAGCGCCGTAAGAAAAAATAGAAATGGATCTTACACCCTCGTTTTTGTTGAATAAAATACCAGTAGGTCAATGGGTCGCTAAAGGGCTGGAGTTTCTAACCAGTAATTTTGACCAACAGTTCCGCTTCTTCTCAGATGGGCTGGAGTGGCTTATACTTTGTACCATTGATTTGCTCACCGTGACCCCACCCTTGATTGTTATCAGCGGCGTCATGGGCCTCTGGTACGTGTTGCATCGTAATCTCAAGGGTGCGGTTGGGTTGGCTTTGGCTTTACTATTGATTCTCAACCTGGGTTATTGGCAGGAAACCATGGAGACGGTAGCCCTGGTCCTGTTTGCCACCCTTATTTCTGTATTGGTGGGGGTGCCGATTGGGATTCTAGCTGCCCGCAAGAGCTGGCTTTATATTGGTCTGCGGCCGGTGCTCGACCTTATGCAAACCATCCCGACCTTTGTTTATCTGATTCCTACCTTGATGCTTTTTGGTCTGGGGATGGTGCCAGGGTTGATTTCCACGGTGGTTTTCTCTGTACCTGCGCCGATTCGTCTTACGTACCTCGGGATAAGCGGCGTGCCGAGGGAACTGGTGGAAGCTGGAAAGTCTTTCGGGGCATCACCACTGCAACTTCTTTACAAGGTAGAGCTTCCCCATGCCATGCCGACAATCATGGCCGGACTCACTCAGTGCATCATGCTTTCCTTGTCGATGGTAGTTATTGCTGCCCTTGTGGGGGCTGACGGTCTGGGCAAGCCTGTTATTCGTGCCTTGAATACTGTCAATATGGCTCAGGGTTTTGAGGCGGGACTGGCGATTGTCATCGTAGCCATCGTTCTGGACAGATTGCTGAAGCAGTCCGATCAAAAGACCTCTTCACAGGACCGATAGGAAGGAGATGATGGAAGCAATCAGATTTGAACATGTAGATGTCCTGTTTGGTCCGGAACCGGAAAAAGGACTGGCCTTGTTAGATGAGGGAGCCGACAAGGACAAGATCTATCAGGAAACCGAGAATATTGTCGCCGTCCATGATGCCTCTCTTTCAGTTAATCGTGGTGATATCTCCGTGCTTATGGGCCTTTCCGGATCGGGAAAGTCCTCACTGCTCAGATGTATCAATGGCTTGAATAAGGTCAACCGGGGTCGGATGCTGATCCGGGATAACGGTTCAATGGTGGATCTCTCAACCTGCGGCAAAAAGGTGTTGCATCAAATACGGACGGAGAGGATCTCCATGGTTTTTCAACAGTTCGCTCTTATGCCCTGGCGGACTGTATGGGAAAATGTCAGCTTTGGCCTGGAGTTGTCCGGGGTGCCGCGTAAAAAACGTGAGGAGCTTATCCGCACCAATCTTGAGTTGGTCAAGCTTGAGGAGTGGGCTGATAAATATCCGAGTGAGCTCTCCGGTGGCATGCAGCAGCGAGTGGGTTTAGCCCGGGCGTTGGCCACCGATGCCGATATTTTGCTGATGGACGAGCCGTTTTCTGCGCTTGATCCTCTGATCCGTGAGCATTTGCAGGATGAGCTGCTTATGCTTCAGAAAAATCTCAGGAAAACTATCGTTTTTGTCAGTCATGACCTCGATGAAGCATTAAAGCTTGGTAATCAGGTGTCGATTATGGAGTCCGGCCGTATCGTTCAGACAGGCAGTGGTGAGAATATCCTGCTGAACCCTGCCAACGACTACGTCCGGCAGTTTGTCGCCTCAATGAATCCGCTCAAGGTATTGAATTGCAATGCACTGATGCGGCCGGTGACGGAACTTTCAGTAGAACCGAGTCGGGATGCCGGGATCGTCCTTGACGAAGATCGAGGCATAGTCGGTCGGGTTGATATCGATGGATGTCTTGAGCAGGTTGCCTGCGACGGGGCCATTTACAAAATGGTGGAACTGAATGATGTGAATGATATGAAAACGCTGTCTGCTAACACCATTGTTACTGGGACACCAGAGACTTCCATGCGGGATGCGGTGGAGATTAACCACCACTCGGGTCATCCGATGCCTGTGCTTTCTGAGGATAACCGGTTGATAGGGGTAGTTGGCAGGGAGGAGATCCTGGGCGGGATTGTCCGGGATAGTTGAGGTGAAGGGAGTAGGAAAAAGTACGGCTATAACCCTGTAGAATTGTGACAGCTTTGGCTATTTTTCTATTTTTTTCGAAGAAAAATTGACCGACTGGAAGAAAAATAGCGTCAATCAGAGCGTGTATGAAGTTAAAGAGCAGGGTAGAGCTTTTGCTCATTGTGATTCAATTGTTGCTTTTTCTTCCATCGCAGGTTGTGGGGTGATGGGGAAACTCAACGTAAATGTTGTGCCCTTCTCGAGTTCCGAGTTGACCTCGATATATCCTTGGTGTGCATCGACGACTTCTTTCACAAGCGAAAGACCGAGGCCGGACCCGGTAATATGACGGGTTGCTTTGCCTTTGACCCGGAAGAAACGATCGAAGATATGCGGAAGGTCTTCCTTGCTGATTCCGATACCGGAATCTTTGACCACGATATTGGCAAATCCTCCACTTATTGAGGTGGAGATGTCTACTTTGCCACCATCAGGGGTATATTTCACCGCATTGGAGATGATGTTCATACACGCAGAGCGGATATGGTCGTAATCAACATTGAACCACCATTCTTCTTCGCTCGGGTTGTAGGTGATGGTGATACCTCTGTTCTTTGCCTGCAGGGTGATCACGTCAAGGATGTGGTCAAGAACTTCATGACCACGGATAGGTTCAAGGTTGAACTCCACCGTGCCGTTTTCCATCTTTGAGAGATTGAGCAGGTTGTCGATCATGGAGAGGAGATCGCGGGTACGGACGGTGATACGGTTATGCATGGTGGAGCAGGCCGCGCCGGATTCATGCTCGCAGCCAATTTGCAGGGCATAGATCATCTGCTCAATGGATGCGAGAGGTGACTTGAGTTCATGAGCGACCATGGCTACAAAGTCCGACTTCATCCGGTCAATTTCCTTGTGGGTGCTGATATCCTCAAAGGCGGTGACCGAGCCGATCACCACACCATTGTCGACGGTAACAGGGGCGCAGTGGGCGCGTAAAAATTTTCGTGAGATGGTTCCCGGCGGAAATTCGCGGGTAACAACACTGGAATTGGCCATGGCCTGCTTCACCATATTCACAGCGGTGTCATCAAGTATTGAGGCTGCCAGTGGTTTGCCAATGACCGGGTCGGTCTGGATTTCAAGAATCTTGATGGCGGCGGGGTTGTGATGGACCACAATACTGTTACTGTCGGTGATAACCACCGCTTCAGCCATACAGCCGAAAACGGTTTTCAGTCGGCTCTTTTCGTTCTGGATAGCCGCGAGATTTAATGAATGTTCCTCGCGTAATCGTTCCGCTTCGGCTGAAAGCTTGATTTTTTCGGCAGCACGACTGACAACGATCCGGATATAATCTGGGGTAAAAGGTTTACCGACGAAATCGAACGCGCCCTGTTTCATGGCGGTGACAGCTTTTGAGACAGTGGCAAAACCGGTGACCACCACCACTTCTGTCTGTGGCCGGTTTTCCTTGATCCAGTCAAGCACGGCAAACCCATCAATTCCCGGCATCATCAGATCGAGCAATACAATATCGAATCCGCTGTTGCGGATCATCTCGATCCCTTTCTCGCCATTTTCTGCCTTGGCGATTTCATATCCTCTGCCGGACAGGGCCCTCTGGACGCCTTCGCGGATTACTTCCTCATCGTCAATTATGAGAATTCGGATGTCTCCCATTTCTTTCTCCAGAAAAATAATTCCTTTATCCGACAACCACCGGAAATACTCCTGCAACTGTCTGTGCGCAGTCAGAACCATTGCCATCCCGATATTCACTGATTGGGATGGCTCTATGGCTACTGTAATGTGCAGTTTTCTCGTTTTAAGCCAGCTGCCTTGACTGTGCTTACAGGGCAGCTGGCTTGCGGGTTATACCAGCCAGCGCCGTATCAGGCTTAGCAGCTCCGGCGGATCGACCGGTTTTGGCATATAGTCTTCCGCCTCACTCTCCAGCATATCGCGATGCGAATACTTGGAAGTAGTGACCCGGTCGGCCACCGCAGTCAGTAAAATTATCGGTATCTCACGAGTCTCAGGGTTTTTCTTTAATGCGGCGCAGGCAGCGTGGCCGTCCATCACCGGCATCATGACATCGAGCACGATCAGGTCAGGTTTTTTCTCCTTGACCATTTCGAGACCTTCCTTGCCATCAAAGGCAACCCGAACATCATATCCTCCACTTTCAACTATCACTTTTACGGCTTCGACGAAATCAGGATCATCGTCTACCAGAAGTACGTTCTTTTTCTCTGCCATAGTTTCCTCCTTGTCTTGAAGTGAAGGATGAGAAAAACTCTCTCCTTCTCAGGTCAGTCGACATGCGGTCTTGGTAACAGCCCTGCGTCCCCTACGATTTTGCCCAGTTTTTCTTCCCATTCAATCGCCATCACATGCACTCCGGCGACACCTTCTATTTCTTTTAATTCCTGAATTTGCTCGACACACATCTCAATGCCCTTGGCAGCCTGTTTTTCCTTTGGCTCATCGGCAATGCGCTTGATCACATCATCCGGAATGTCCATACCGGCCACAAACTTCTTCATGAATTTTGCCATGCCAGCCGATTTGAGTGGTGTAACCCCTGCCAGGATCTTTACCCTGTCGTGAAGGCCCATTTTTTTTGCATCTTCCATGTACTGTTTGAATTTGGCCATATTGTAGATGCACTGGGTCTGGACGAAATCAGCTCCGGCGTCGACCTTGAGTTTAAAGCGCGGCACCCTGATCTCATAAGGGTCGGCAAAAGGATTCACGGCGCAGCCGATATAGAATTTCGGTTCCCCCTCAAGTTTTTTCCCGGACGGAAAAATGCCTTCATCCCGCATGGTTTTCACCATGTGGATGAGTTGAATCGAATCGATATCAAAGACATTTTTTGCTTGTGGATCTTCACCGAATTTCTGATGATCGCCTGAGAGGCACAGCAGGTTTTTTACTCCCATGGCCGAGGCACCAAGCAGATCAGATTGCAAGGCGATACGGTTACGATCGCGGACCACCATTTGAATAAGAGGCTCCGTTCCACATTCTTTCACCAGCAGGCAACCTGCCAGCGAACTCATGCGCACGACCGAAGTCTGGTTGTCGGTAACATTACAGGCATCGACATTTCCTTTCACGAACGCGGCTTTTTTTCGGACGATTTCAGCATCGGCGCCACGGGGCGGCCCGCACTCAGCAGTGACAGCAAAATGGCCGGCGGCCAGTACCTTTTCAAGGTTGCTTCCAGCTTTCATAATGTCATGTCCTCCCTGATGATGCGGCGCGGACCACCGTCTCTTGAGGTCGACCAGCCTTTGTAGGGGATGAGCTTGCCGTAATTCTCCAACTGATTCAGTGCTTTTAACCGATCAATGATGAGCTGCCAGCCGCAGGCTACATCTGGTGACACCTCACAGATACCCTTGGCTGAACCACCGCATGGACCATGGAAGAGCGATTTGGCGCAGCGACTGACCGGGCAGATACCTCCGGTGAGGTGAAGGACACAGTCACCGCAACCCTGGCATCGCTCAGCCCATTCTCCCTGGCGTTCGGTGACGCCGAGAAAACCAGTGTTAATCCCTGGTAGAACAGGGGTCTTTTGAAATTTCTCTGCAACGAACTGGATGCCTGCCCCACAAGCGATAGATAGCACCGCATCGTAATCTTCAGCGTAGGGGCGAAGTGCCTCAAGATATTCAGGGTCGCACTGGCGCTCCAGGCAGACTTCTTTGATTTCCAGCTTGTTATCCTTGGCCTCGCGGGCAAGGCGAAGTGAAGAGGAGAGCACCTGCACCTCCTTCTCACCACCGACCCGACAGACCGTGACGCAGCCAAAGCATCCGGCGACGACGATCCGTTTGTAGGGCTCAAGCATAGCCAGTATTTCATCTATCGGTTTTGGGGTTCCGGTAATCATGGATGGTATCTCCTTCTTCAGCTCGAAAAGGTTATGCTGTAACCTGTTCCGCTTTCGTATTGCGAACCTGGTTGATGATGCTTGGCCCGAGCTGATCGATATGCTCGGAAAATTCATTGGCATAGGCGGCAAACTTTGCGCCTTCTCCGGCGCTCAGGTTGTACATCCGAACCCGATCACCGCCGATACCGATCGACTCCAGTATGTCGGAGACTCTCTGTACCCTGGCCCTGGCCCTGATGTTACCGGATAGGTAATGGCAGTCGCCCTCTAAGCAACCGACCACCATTACACCATCCGCTCCTCCCTCAAAGGCCTGTAAAATTATTGCTTCCTCGATTCTGCCGGTACAGGGCAGCATGACGATGGAGATCGAGGAGGGGTATTGTCTTCGTTCCGAACCTGCCAGGTCCGCAGCCGAGTACGCTCAGTGACGGCAGGCAAAGGCGACGATGTTGTTTGCTTTCGCTGGCATCATGCAATGTCCTCCTCGACGGCTTGGGGTTCAGGTCGCTCAGATCGAATCTTGGCGAACATATTCTTATCGTTATAACGACCAAGTGAGATGGTCTTGGCCGGACATTCTGCGACACAAATGCCGCAACCATGACATAGCGCGGGGTTGATCTCGGCGCTATGTTCGGCATTGATTACCGGAACACCGTATGGACAGGCCCGCACACACGTGAGGCATACTGCACAGTTTTTCGGGTCTACCTTCGACACCACCGCCGAGAGTGTCAGCTTGTCACGGGAAAGAATGGTGAGTGCCCTTGAAACAGCCGCCTGCGCCTGGGAGATGGTCTCCGGAATATTTTTCGGCCCGTGCGCGGTACCGGCCATAAAGAGTCCTTCGCTTGGCAGATCAACCGGTCGAAGTTTGGCATGTGCCTCAATGAAGAAGCCATGGCGGTTTCTGGTGCAGCGCAGCATGGACGACAGTTCGTCCGTGTCCCGAGGTTTTATGCCTGTGGAAAGTACCAGCAGGTCGGGGTTAAGAAAGACATCGCTGCGAATCGAAGGATCATTGACAAGAACCTGCAATCCTCCTTCAGTAGAAGAGAGAATTGGCATATTCTTTTCAGGCTCATACCTGATGAAGTTCACGCCAAGTTCCCTGGATTTGCGATAACTCAGTTCCCCGAGACCATAAGTGCGCATATCACGATAGAGGATATCGACCCTGCCTTCCGGACGAAGTTTTTTGAACGAAAGGCTGTTTTTTACCGCCTGGTTGCAACAGACACGTGAGCAGTAATCCTGCTGTTCCTTGTCGCGAGAACCGACGCACTGGATCATGACGATATGTCTGGTGAGAGAGAATTTTTCCGGTTCATCTGCCATCATCCGTTCGAATTCGGCCTGGGTGACGACCTGTTTGGATTCGCCAAGACTGAAAAGGCTGGGGCGGTTTTCCATGCCGCCGGTGGCAAGGATGATCGCGCCATGCTTCAGTGTACGCTGGGCACCGGTTGGAGTGATGATCTCTGTCTGGAAGGCACCGACAAAACCTGAATGTTCTACCACCATAGAACTGGTGTAGACCTTGATGCGTTCGTCCTGCCGGACCTTGGTGATCAGGGTGTTGAGATATTCCTGAATGTTGCGATGATCAGTGGTTTGGCGAAGCGTATTGAGATTGCCACCGAGAGTCGCCTCTTTCTCCACCAGGAACACAGAGCACCCCTGGTTGGCCGCCGACAGTGCGGCGTTCATTCCGGCGACACCCCCGCCGATGATGAGCAAGCGGGTATCGACAGGAAACTCCATCTCCTGCAGCGGCTCTGTCTGGGATGCGTTTGCTACAGCCATACGGGTGAGGCGTTTGGCTTTTTCTGTGGCCTTGTCGGGTTCCAGCGGATGGACCCAACTGCATTGATCGCGGATGTTGGCCATGTCAAAATAATACTTGTTAAGGCCTGCCGCCCGGATTGTGGACATGAATAACGGTTCGTGGGTGGTGGGCGAGCAGGCCGAAACAACTATACGATTCAGGTTGTTTTCTTCGATAATGGTGCGCATCTGTTCCTGCGAATCCTGGGAACAGGTGTAGAGCGGTTTGTCGACATAGACCACGCCGGGCAAGGTTCGAGCGTACTCCATGACCTCGGGAACATTCACTACCGAAGCGATATTGGTGCCGCAGTGGCAGATAAACACCCCGATTCTTAATTCTTCATCGGGCTGCAATTCTCTTTCGGTCGGAAGCTGTTCACGGGTAATGCGACTGCCGCGGGCAGAGGCAATAGCGGCGGAAGCCACCTGGGCTGCGCCTGAAGCCTCACTTACCGTTTCCGGGATGTCTTTAGGGCCGTTGAAGGCACCGCTGACATAGATGCCAGGTCTTGAGGCTGCCAGAGGCGAAAAGGTATCGGTGACGGCAAATCCGTATTTGTCCACCGCAATGCCGAGCAGATCTGCGAGTTGCTTACTCGATTCATGAACCTGGATGCCAACGGAAAGCACCACCATGTCAAACTCTTCTGTCAGCCTTTTTCCGGTTTCATCGGTGTAACGCAGTTCGAGATTACCGGTTTGGGGATCTTCATAGAGGCGGCTGACCATGGCCCGAACGTACCTGACCTTGTTCTCCTTGGCGCGCTCGATATATTCGTCGAAGTTCTTGCCAAAAGAGCGCATATCGATATAGAAGATGGTCGGCTCGATGCTCTTGTCATGCTCGCGTGCGATATAAGCCTCTTTGGTAGCGTACATGCAGCAGACCGATGAACAATACTCACGGTTGCAGCTGTGATCACGTGAGCCGACACATTGGATCCATGCTATCTTTTTGGGATGGCTGCCGTCACCTGGACGTGTGACTGTGCCGGAAGTAGGTCCGGAGGCGGAGAGCAGTCGTTCAAATTCGATAGAGGTGACCACGTTCTGGTAAATCCCATAACCAAATTCTGCTCGCAGTTTTGGATCGGAGACTTCAAAGCCAGGTGAGTAGATGACTGAGCCAATTTCAACGGTTTGTTCATTGATCTCGTCTCGGTAGTTAATGGCCCCGACGCCGCAGATTGAACTGCAGATTCCGCAATTACCGGTGTTGAGCTGGACGCAGGAATCCGGATCGATGGTCGGTACTCGCGGTACCGCTTGCGGGTAATGGATGTTGACCGGCTTTCTGCGATTGAGGCGTTCATTGAACTCATCAAGGAGTGGTTGGGCTGTTCTGTTGGTAAGTTTCTCCATGGCCAGATAGTCCACCGGACATACAGAAATACATGATCCGCACATCTGGCAGATGTCAACGCCGGCTTCAATACCCTGTTCATGAAGCTTCAGGGCGTTGATGCCCATTGCCTCTTTACACATCATGGCGCAGAGGCCGCAGCGGATGCAGTGCTCCGGTTGATTCTTGGCAAACGCCTTGCGCAATTCCTGAGATCTGGTGACGATAGCTGCACCAAGACTTTTTTCCAGTTCAGGGGCATTGCTTATTTCGACAGCATTGAATTTGTCGGGGCAAGCGGTAAAGCAGGCTCCGCAGCCCGTACATTTTGCGGAATCAACGTTGGCCGTATTGCCTTTTTCCCAGATGATGGCATTCTGCAGACAGGCTTTGCTGCAGAGTCCACATTTGCCACATTTTTCTTGATTGACCGAGAATGTCCAGGCGGCAAGACTTGAAGGGTTTGGCAACTCTTTTACGGTTATAAGCCGCTTATCTTTGGACTTAGGGTATTTTTTCTTGCCGTCGTCATCTGTTTGTTGTGGAAACTCAGAACGATAGGTGACAGGGCAGGTGTATTCACAGAGGCCGCAGCCGGTGCATTTTGCGATATCGACAAAGCGGGCATGACTTCTGATAGTTGCAGAAAAATTACCCTGTTCACCGGTAAGACCGGTCAACTCACTGTGGGTGAACAGCTCGATATTCTTATGGCGTCCTACTTCAACCAGTTTCGGTGAGACGATACACATTGAGCAGTCGTTGGTAGGAAAGGTTTTATCGAGCTGGGCCATCTTGCCACCGATGGCCGGCGACTTTTCGACCATATAGACCTTAAAGCCGCTGTTGGCCAGATCGAGAGCCGACTGCATGCCGCTGATGCCGCCTCCGACAACGAGCACTGCCCCCACGGGCAGCGGAGTTTTGATGCTGGTCGTTTGGGGATCGAGATTCATCGTGTCTCCTCCGTGCTGGAAAGAGCGGCCTGGTTCAGATGGTTCTGCAGAACCTGGGCGGAAACTAGATGGACTTTTTGCTGTTTTTCAGGATAACTTCCGCTCATCGCGGCGG
Organism: Desulfopila aestuarii DSM 18488; assembly: GCF_900143695.1. Taxonomy (GTDB): domain Bacteria; phylum Desulfobacterota; class Desulfobulbia; order Desulfobulbales; family Desulfocapsaceae; genus Desulfopila; species Desulfopila aestuarii. The sequence continues at coordinate 38,664 of NZ_FRFE01000006.1, read as the reverse complement.
TTATCAGCTCGGTTGCATAATAAACAGGTATGTGTGGCCCGGACGGATTGATATCGAGTTGTCGACCTTCGACATTGGCCTGGCACATCGGACAATCGGTAACCATGGCATTGGCACCGCCACGCTCTGCCGCTCGTACGATATCGCCAACCAGTTTGCCGGCGATATCCGGCCGGGTCATGGTGAGACTGCCGGAGCAGCATTCGGTGCGGTGACTCCAGGAGACAGGACGAGCGCCTACCGCCGAGACTATGGTTTCCAACGTTGTTGGCATTTCGTGGTTTACGGCATCAGTGAGGTGTTGAGGTCGAAGTGACAAACACCCGTAATAGCAGGCAACCCGCATATCTCCAACAGGCCGGGAAATTTTTGCTGAGATGCGTTCCAAAATTTCGGGTTTTGCAAGAAACGTCGAGATGTGGACCAGCTCGAATTTAGGGCTGTAGTCATCGACATCCCAGTGGTAAGGGTCGTGTTTCAATGCTTTGTCTGCCGCTTTTAATCGTTGAAAACAGGCCGGGCAGGGCACGAGAATGTCAAGCTTTTCATCTTTGACCTGCATCAGATTCCTGATGGAGAGACGCATCGCCACTTCGTGGTTGGTCATATGTGCTGACGACGCACCGCAGCAGTTCCAGTCAGGAATTTCCACCAACTCAATATCGAGGGTGTTGCAGATATCCAGGATCGATTCGTTGTAGTCACGGGCGGTGCCCTGCAGCGAGCAGCCGGGGTAATAGGCCATCTTCATCGCTCATACTCCTTTCCCTTGCCCGCAAAGATGTCGCGGATTTCCGGTTTACCTTCGATGGAGTGGGGCACGAGGCTCAATTTGCCCTTCATAAACATGGAGAGACCAAGTTTCATGTCACCCATATAATCGCCCGATCGCAATTTATATGCTCCGATCATGCCGATCTCGTAGGTTCGGCCCCAGCGTTTGACCGATTCCATAAAGGAAAGATGGAAGGCAGGCACCTGTGGTACAGCCGGTTTGATCCCCTTTCTGAGTGCAAGCTCTCGCATAACATCCATCAGCCCAGTTATGTCGATACTGTTCGGGCAGCGAGTGGCGCAGGTGTCGCATGAAGCGCACAGCCAGATAGTCTCGCTGGCCAGCAGTTTTTCCTCCATGCCGTAACCGGCAAGTCGCACAACCTCCATGGGCTGCAGGTCGAAAAAGTCAGCTATGGGACAACCGGCAGAGCAGCGACCGCACTGGTAGCAGGTCTGGACGTCGATATTTCTCTCTTTCAACTTCTTCAGGAACTTTCGGTTCCCCTTAGCCGGTGAAATAGTCATGTTCTGCATGGTTTTCTCCAGTTGGGGTTTCCTGCACTGCAGGAAAACGCAAGGCAAAGGTGGTGCCCTCAGAAGACGATTCGGCAACACGGATGGTGCCCTGGTGTTCCTTGACAATGGCGTAGGAGACGGAAAGGCCGAGGCCGGTGCCTTCTCCCGGTTTCTTGGTGGTGAAAAATGGATCAAAGATCTTCTCACGAAGTTCCGGTTCTATACCATGGCCGGAATCGGAGATGAGGATTTCGGCAATATCACTGTTGGCACGATTCCTGGAGGTGATTGTCAGCTTGCCTCCGGTTGGCATGGCCTGGGCAGCGTTGACCAGAATATTCATGATTACCTGATTGAGGCGAATGGCGTTGCCAAACACTGGCCGCAATTCGCGATCAAGGTTGAGAACGATTTCGATATTATGAAACGATGGTTGATTTTTCAGCACTCCAAGGGTTTTCGTGATGACATCATTCAGGTTGAGTTGATCCATCTCGTAGCTGGTCTGATGGGAGAATTCCAAAAGGTCGGCGACAATAACCTTACAGCGTTCCGCTTCGCGGATAATCGTTTTGAGATCGTCCTCAAGGACATGGTTTTCACCAAGATCTTCAAGGACCATGTTGGCATAGAGCATGATTCCTGACATCGGATTATTGATCTCATGAGCCACGCCAGCTGCGAGCCGGCCAAGGCCAGCCATTTTTTCCGATTGCATCAGCATTTGGTGTGTATTTTCTAGATCTTCCTCGATCTTCTGCATTGCCCTCAGGTCAGTAAAAATGCCATAGGTGGCTATTTCCTGGTCGTTGTCATAGATGATGCCGCCGGAAAAGCTGACCGGGATATCCTGGCCACTCTTATGTTTCACTACCAGTTCTTGATGGCGGAGTTTGCCTTTGCCGCCAAACTCATTGCTGCGCATCCGTTTGATGACCTCATAAGCCACTCCTTCGTTATAGAGTTGAGTGACATGGAAGCCGGCGCCTGCCAGGGTCTCTTCTTCTGAATAGCCAAGTAATGACTGGGCACCCTGGTTAAAAAGGATGATGTTGCCGGTCATGTCGGCGGCGATAATGCCATCCACCGAAGAATCGATGAGGTTATGGAAAAAGACATTTCTGCGGCGGAGTTCCCGCTCGAGAATTTTTAGGTGCGTAATTTCTATAAGATAGAGGATGTAATAATCGGGACGAGATGGAGGGTAGACAAAAACCACATCAAGCATCCGCTTTTCTTTCCCTTCTTTCGCTATAGTGATTTCTTTTCTGAATCGTGAGGATTGTTTGCCGGTTTTATGCGCAAAAAAATCAACAAAGAGAGCAAAGAGATCTTTGTTGTCTTCGCCGAGAACAGTGCCGAGGTGGCTGCCGCCAAGCTGGGCGAAAGGAACATCGAGAAATAAGCTGGCCGCCGGATTGGCGTAGGTGATCCTGTGGGATGTGTTTACTACCATGACCCCGTTAGGTGTTTCTTCAAGGATCTGATAGAGATAGAGGTCAGACTTGAGGTCTTCACCGCCCATGATCCCCGTATTTCCAGGAAGTCGGCTGGCCATAGATTCTCCTAGCGTCCGATCATACTGAGGAAATCGGGTAACCGTTCTCTGAGGCCGATAGACAGGAGTACGGTGCCGTTGCCTAGCGTGGCGAGATCGCGATAAAGATCAGAAGCAATCTCCATGCCGGCGTCCCGTTTTACCGGTGCGTTCATCATTTTCTTTAAGAATTCCTGGGGAACGGAAGGAACACCGGGCAGATTGTTCAAGTATTTGACCATGGTGACCGACTTGAGAAACATGATCGAGGTGTAGAGCTTCAAACCGGTTTTTTCTGCAGCAGGCAAAAAAATGTCGATGATGTTCAAGTCATACGTGGGACCGAGGGTGACTGATTTGATGCCATTGTCGGCCATGTAGGAAAAGGTTTCAGCTAGCTGGCGGTTGGCACTGCTATTGTCTGTCAGTTCAATCTCAACACCGGCCGAAAAGGCGGTGGAACCGTCCAGCGGTTCACCTCCGAGGTCATTACCGCCATTCAGGGCAGCAACAGATTTAATCATGGTTTGCAGGTCGAGATCGCCGCTGGAGCGGGTAACGGGTTGATCGCCTTCAGCCGGATCATGTCCTTTTTTGATAGTGATCTCGCGGATACCAAGTGCGGAGGCTGCGAGTAGGTCAGCTTGGAACGAAATGCGGTTACGGTCCCTTCCGTTAATCACCATGATCGGATTAATGTGATTTTCCATGAGCGAAAGACATGGAGCGTAGGGTGCCATGCGCATGATGGCGTGCTCACTGTCGGTGACCCGAACCGCGTCGATTCGACCCTTGAGTTGTAGGGCAGTATCGAGAAATGGTTGAATATTTGTACCTTTTGGCGGGTCGAGTTCGGCGATTATCTTAAAAGAGGTCGGGGGGGTATCTGGAGCAGGGGACTCGTGGGCGTCGTGCATAGCACCTCCTGTATGCAGAATTGCGTAAAGGCGAATTCCCAGAGCGGATTCACACAGGGCGCGTGTAGCAGCACGCGTAATGCCCGGTGTGCCGTCTGATACATAACATCAGGAAGCAGGCACGGTTGATGCGAGGTGAGCAGACTGATGACAGTGGCACGTTGCCTAGAGTAGAGCAGTACTCATGGGCAGTGTAGGGGACAGGTAGGGTGATATCGAAGAACTGCTCCTCCGGTTGCACTGGAAGAACCTGTCAACTCCTGTCTTCAGAAGAGAAGGCAGGGCACTTTCACTCTAAGCCCGTAATCCACCATCACAGTGTAAATACAGACTAACGGGTAGAAATAAAATTGTCAAATACAGAATTTCAAAATAATTGATAAGTCGATATCGATTCTCAAAGGAAGGTAATGGAGGAATAGCGGATAGAATCGGACGGGGTGACGTGTTTTTCGGATGAAAATGTGAAACGGTGCAAAAATGCTCGGGAAAAACGTTTTTCAGGCTCGACCTTTAGGGTTGAACAAGGTAAGATTTACGGGTTTAAATATAGAAAAAGTCACAAGAAACGCATTTTCGCACAAACGGCATTATTTGCACAGGCGAAATTTGTCTGGTGTTGTTTGTTTAACGGTGAATCTCGAGCTTGTGCCAAAGCTTGTGTGCCGATGCGTCTGAATTGTGCTTTAGATGTTCAGAAACTCTGTTCGGATAGTGGTGTAAAGATCATCATAAACGGGAGACGTGTATGGAAAAGCAGATGGAAGAAGTTCTGGAGTCGATTTACCAGAAAAGTGTCGCCCATGGCGACAACATCATCACGGTTTTGCAGAATATGCAGAACGAGCTGGGCTACATACAGGAGGAGGCGGTCTACTGGTACTCGAAACGTGCCAACATTCCTGCTTCTCAGTTTTATGGTGTTGCCACCTTCTATTCCCAGTTTCACCTCAACCCTCGCGGCAAGAATATTATTACTGTCTGCTCAGGTACCGTCTGTCATGTAAAGGGAGCGCAAAGGATCGTCTCCAAGCTCAAAGAAGAGCTGAAGCTGAAAGACAAAGAGCAGACCACCAAAGACATGAACTTCACGTTGGAAAACGTCAACTGTGTGGGCGCTTGCAGTATTGCTCCGGTTGTCATTGTAAACGAGAAGGTGTTCGGCAAGCAGAGCCCGGACAAAATGGTCAAGAACATCAAACCATATAAGGAATAACACCGTGAATCGCGAAATAACTGTCAACGTGTGCATGGGCACCGGTGGTATCGCAGCCGGTGGTGAACAGGTGATGAAGGCGCTGAAGCAGGAATTCGAGGCGGCTGGCATCAAAAATGCGAAAATAATGGAGAATTGCAAACTCCATAAGGTCGGCTGTCGTGGCTTCTGTGCCCGCGACGTGCTCGTGGATGTAACCATTGATGGTGAAACATCCACCTATCAGTACATTGAAGAGAAGATGGTCAAGCGCCTGGTACAGGACCATGTTGTCGGCGGCAAGCCGATAACCGAATGGCTGGTCGGCGATGATTATCATACCTTCCATGAAAAGCAGACGAAGATCGTTCTTCACGATCTCGGCAAGATAGACCCGGAATCCATTGATGAGTATCTGGGCGTCGATGGTTACAAGGCCGCCCAAAAGGTTGTCGCCGAGATGACACCGGAAGAAGTTATCAAGACCATAAAGGATTCCGGCCTGAGAGGCCGAGGAGGCGGTGGTTTTCCTGCAGGTGTCAAGTGGGCCTTCTGCGCAGCCAATGAGTCTGATCAGCGCTATATAATTTGTAATGCTGACGAGGGTGACCCTGGCGCATTCATGGATCGCTCGGTAATTGAGGGCAACCCGCACGCGGTAATCGAGGGCATGATTATCGGTGCCTACGCCATCGGTTCTAGTCTTGGTTATGTGTATATCCGTGCTGAATATCCACTGGCTGTTGACAGGCTGCACACTGCACTGAATGCTGCCCGTGAGAGAGGGTATCTCGGTGAGAAACTGTTCGGCACCGATTTTAATTTCGATATTAAAGTAAAACTTGGCGCCGGCGCTTTCGTCTGCGGTGAAGAGACGGCACTTATCGCCTCGATTGAAGGTGAGCGAGGAATGCCAAGGGCCAAGCCACCGTTTCCAGCGAACAAGGGGCTCTGGGGTAAACCGACTATCATTAACAACGTCGAGACCTTTGCCAACGTTCCACCGATCATCAATAAGGGTGCGGACTGGTTCGCCTCAATCGGTTCAGAAAAGTCAAAAGGCACCAAGGTAATTGCCCTGACCGGTAAGATCCGTAACACCGGTCTGATCGAAATTCCCATGGGTATGACCTTAAAAGAGATCATCTACGATATCGGCGGCGGTATCGAAGGCGATAAACTGTTCAAGGCTGTACAGACCGGTGGGCCATCCGGTGGCTGTATCCCGCAACAGTATATCGATCTGCCTGTCCATTATGAGGGCTTGCAGTCGGTCGGTTCGATGATGGGTTCCGGCGGTATGGTTGTTCTCGATGAGACCGACTGTATGGTGGCCATCGCCAAGTTCTTCCTCACCTTTACCCAGGAAGAGTCCTGCGGAAAGTGTGTGCCGTGCCGTATCGGTACCAAGCGGTTGCTGGAGATCCTCACCCGAATCACTGAAGGCGAGGGGAGAAAAGGCGATATCGAATTGCTGCAGCAACTCGCCGAAGATGTGCGCGACTCAAGCCTTTGTGGTCTCGGCATGTCGGCTCCGAACCCTGTCATCAGTACTATTAAGTATTTCCGGCATGAGTACGAGGCGCATATCAATCAGAAGAAGTGCCCGTCCAAGACCTGCAACAAGCTGCTCACTTTCTTTATCCGTGAGCATCAGTGTGTAGGCTGCGGCATGTGTATTCGGGCCTGTGCTGTCAATGCGATAACTGGTGAGAAGAAGCAACCGCATCATATTGATCAGGATAAATGCATCAAATGTGGTTCATGCTTTGACGCGTGTAAATTTAACGCAGTGCTGAAGGAGTAGGCGCCATGATTACCTTGACGATTGATAATAAAACAGTCGAAGTGGTGAAAGGATCGACAGTTCTTGAAGCCGCGAAGAAGCTGAAAATTGATATTCCAACTCTCTGTTATGATTCGCGCATGAAACCCCATGGGGCGTGCCGTCTGTGCATCGTGGAGATAGAAGGCATGCGCCGTCCAGTCACCTCGTGTACAACTCCTGCCGAGCAGGGGATGGCGGTAACTACGACAAGCGCCCATCTGGAGCGTCTTAGAAAAACCACGGTGGAGCTTCTTCTCTCCGATCACCCCAACGATTGCATGGTCTGTATCCGTGCGGGAAGCTGCACCTTGCAGGAGCTTGCCTATAAATATGGTATTCGTGAAAACCGTTTCGGCGGAGCGATGCGCGACCATAATCGGGTGGACGAGAATCCGTTCATCATGCGCGAGCAGAATAAATGTGTACTTTGCGGTCTCTGTGTTCGGGTCTGTGAAGAAGTGCAGGGCGTAAGCGCTATCGGCTATGCCGGTCGCGGTTTCGAGGCGAAAATATGCTCGCCATTTGAGCACGATCTGAACTGTGAGTTCTGCGGTCAGTGTGTCTCAGTTTGTCCTACCGGTGCGCTGTCTGCCAAAATGTGGGCCGGTCATCCTCGCCATGAAGGTGTGGAACTGACCGAGACCACCTGTACGTACTGCGGTTGCGGATGCAATATAACTCTGCATTCATTAGGAAATGAGATCACCCGTGTATCGTCAAGAACCGACAACCATAACCGGGGATGGCTCTGTGTAAAGGGGCGGTTTGGCTACGAGTTCATAAACAGCGAGGACCGGCTCACCACACCATTGATCAGGCGGGAGAAGGGCGGCGCATTAGAACCTGCCAGCTGGGAAGAAGCAATCTCGCTCGTGGTCGACAAATTCTCCGCGATTAAGGAGAAGCACGGTGCAGATGCCCTGGGCGGCTTGGCCTCGGCCAGGTGCACCAACGAAGAAAACTACATGTTCCAGAAACTGTTCAGGTCGGCGATAGGGACGAATAACGTCGACCACTGTGCCCGCTACTGACACAGTGCAACCGTGGCCGGTCTGGCCGCAAAATTCGGTTCTGGTGCAATGACCAACTCCGTTGCTGAAATAGAGACTGCCAAAGCATTGTTGGTAATTGGTTCCAATACAACGGAAAACCATCCTATCATCGCTCTCAGGATGAAAGAGGCTGTACGAAAAGGGGCTAAGCTGATAGTTGCAGACCCCAGAAAAATACCCCTGACAAAATTTGCAACACTCTGGTTGAGGCATAAGCCGGGTACCGACTCGGTGCTGCTGAACGCCATGATGAATGTCATTCTTGCCGAAGGCCTTGAAGACAAAAATTTCATCAATGAACGGACAGAAGGTTTTGCGGAGTTCGCCGATTCATTGAAGGAGTTCACCCCGGAAATGGCCGAGCCCATTACCGGTGTTCCGGCAGAAGATATCCGTAAGGCGGCCCGCATCTATGCCGAAGCCGAAAATGCCGGTATCTATTACGCCATGGGTATCACCCAACACGTCATGGGCACCAATAACGTTCATGCCGTCGGCAACCTGGCCATGTTGACAGGAAATCTTGGTAAGCCCGGCGCTGGTGTTAATCCCCTTCGTGGCCAGAATAATGTTCAGGGTGCCTGTGACATGGGTTCGCTGCCTAATGTCTACCCAGGCTACCAGAAGGTAGACAGCCCCGAGGTGCAGAAGAAGTTTGAAGCTGCCTGGGGTAAGCCACTTTCAAGCAAGATTGGCTTGCCGGCATCGTTGATGACCGAGGCCATGATCGAGGGGAAACTGAAAGGAATGTACATCTTCGGTGAGAATCCGGCGCTGTCCGATCCTAATACGCATCATGCGGTGAAAGGATTTGAGAGCCTGGAATTTCTGGTGGTACAGGATATCTTCAACACTGAAACAACAGATCTTGCCGATGTGGTTTTGCCGAGTGCCTCTTTTGCAGAAAAAACGGGTACATTTACCTGTTCCGAGCGGCGCATTCAAAAGGTAAGGCCAGCGATTGCTTCTCCTGGCGAAGCGCGTGAGGATCTGGCAGTTATAAGTGAGATCTATCAGCGTCTGAATGGCGAAGCAGTTACAGTTCCCGATCCGGAAGCAGTTTTTGCCGAGGTCGCATCACTGTGGCCTGGTATTTCCGGTGTCAGCTATGAGCGGCTCGAAGAAGAGAGTCTTCAGTGGCCGTGTCCTTCTGCCGACCATCCGGGAACACCGTATCTCTTTAAAGAGATGTTCCCGCGTGAGGGAGGCAAGGCTCAGTTCACCGTGGTTCCGCGAGTTATCTCCAGTGAGTTGCCGGATACGGAATATCCGTATCTGTTGACCACCGGTCGAGAGCTGTTCCATTATCATACCGGCACAATGACCAGGCGTTCCACTGGTCTGGACGCTGTGGCGCCAACGGCATTTATTGAGATCAATCCTGCCGATGCTCTAAAGTTGGGTATCGCTGATGGGGATCAGGTGAATGTCAGTTCCCGCAGGGGGACAATCAAACTGCCGACACGTGTGAGTGAAATTGTACCGCCGGAGGTGGTCTTTATTCCGTTCCACTATAAAGAGGCCTCGGCAAATAAGCTCACCAGTGATGCCCTCGATCCGATCTGTAAGATCATGGAGGCTAAAGTTTGCGCTGTCCGTATTGAAAAATAGAGTAGATGCAGTAAATTGTCTGTAATGGACAAGTAGCGGGGGATTGGGGTCCAACTCAATCCCCCGTTTTCGTGGTGGGTCGTTTTGGAGAGTTGAGAAAAGGTTGAGATGAGTAGCGAAGAGAGAACTATTCAGATAATTACCGATACCGATATGAGAGTCGATTCTGTCGGGGCTATTCTGGTTCCTGAAATTGCATTGAGTGAGCCTGGTTATATTAAAACTATGACAGCCAGCATGGAGGCATATTCAAAACATGAGTTTTTTGCTATGGCCCAAATGGCGTATTTCCAGTATCAGGATGAAGAGTTGTCGATTATGAACGTCGATGGCCCAATACGCTTGCAACAAGCAGAAACAGTAGAAGAGATTGCATGCGGTATGGTTATCTATCGAGACGCTGGAGGCGAGTTGCATGTTGTTTTGCATAACAGCTTGAATCCAAAGAAAATGCTTGAGGCGACCAACAGGTATTGTACCCGCTGGGTTCGTCTTGATATATAAAAGGGGAGCGAGTGCGTGGGGACTGCGACAGGACCATCCAAAGGAGTTAGGCAGAAAATCATTGTTTTCCAGCAGCACGGCAGCGGCGAGAAGAAAATTGCAGGTATTCGTGAATATGCCGAGGATTCCATAGAACTTGCGGTCATTTCCATCGATGAGCCGTTGCCGCCAGTCATCGAGGATGGCAGTGAGTATTTACCAGAAACACTCGATGCCGATCTGGTGCTCGATTTCTTGAAACATCCCGATCTTTCTCATGACCTAGTATCGCTCTGTCACCGTCAGCAAATACCGGTTATTTCTTCTGGGAAGAAGATTCCCAGTAAGTGGGTACTGACGCCTCCCACATGATGTGGCCTTGCCCGGCAGGTTGGCCTGGGCGAGTATGGAGATCGTTTCGGTGCTCCGGAGTATGAGGTGAAAATTGAAAATGGTATGATTGTCGATGTTCAGGTGGTCCGGGGTGCCTCGTGTGCAGCATCCTGGGAGGCGGCAAAACGGATCATCGGTACCCCGGTTGATGATGCGGCCAGGAAGATGGGGATCGAATCACAGTTTTTCTGTTCGGCTAATCCTGCTGGTTGGGATCCTATTTATGGTAAAAGTCCTGTACATTTTGCGGGTAAGGTACATGCAAAGGCCATCGCTGATGCCATCATAGAGGCAATGGGAGGTGAGCGATAAGACGATCATTTTCATCTTCAGGAAAAGGTAGAAGCCTTTTTGCTGGCCTGAATGGGGATGTTGCATTACCGTATGTGAAGATTACCAACTATGTTAACAGTATAACGTTAATTCAGTCGTATGCTGCGAGCTGGTGATATCGCGATCAGCGAACACCGCAATATATTCAAAGCAATCAGATCGTCAGGTTAATACAGAGCATTTTATTGTATCTACACGCATATCCACCACCTGAAAACCATGGGAGATGACATGAGCGAAAAGGCTACCCTAATCCTTGATGGAAAACAGTTTGAATATGATATTATTACCGGATCGGAAAATGAACGCTGTATAGACATTACTCATCTGCGTAAAGAGACCGGTTGCATCACCATGGATCAGGGGTTTGGTAATACCGGTTCATGCTTCTCCTCGATAACCTTTGTCGACGGCGGCAAAGGAATCTTGCGGTATCGTGGCTACCCCATAGAGGAAATTGCCGAGAAGGCAACCTTTGTCGAGACAGCCTATCTTATCTTAAATGGCGAACTCCCCAATTCTGATCAACTGCGTGTCTTCACCGCCGCGCTTCGTGAACACGCCTTTCTGCATGAAAACCTGAAACACCAATTTGCCGGTTTGCCTACCGATGCGCCACCCATGGCTATCCTGTCCTCGATGTTGAATGTGGTGGCATGCTTTCATCCGGAAGTGCTGCAGGTACATACGAGCGGACCTGGTTTTGACCGGACGGCTGCACTGCTGTTGTCAAAAGTGCGTACAATTGCCGCATGGGCTTATCGTACCGCCAACGGTAAACCGTTTAATCATCCCAATCCTAACCTGAGCTATTGTGCGAACTTTCTGCATATGATGTTCAGCGAGCCGTATCAGGAGTACATCCCGTTGCCGGTAGTTGAGAAAGCGCTCAATCTCTTTCTGGTCCTCCATGCTGACCACGAGCAGAACTGTTCAACCTCCACTGTCCGCGTGGTCGGCAGTTCCCGGGCCAACCTGTTCAGTTCAGTCTCGGCAGGTGTTTGTGCGCTGTGGGGACCACTGCATGGCGGGGCGAATATGGCAGTTATTGAAATGCTTGAGGAGATCCGTTCTTCTGGGCGCCCAATCACTGACTATATCAATATGGCCAAGGCCAAGAACAATTCGTTTCGTTTGATGGGTTTTGGGCACAGGGTGTATAAAAACTTCGATCCTCGCTCACTGATTCTGAAAAAACAGGTGGATGACGTATTGAAGGCGTTGAATATGGAGGATCCACTCCTGGATATAGCTCGTGAGCTTGAGGTCAAAACGCTCCAGGATGACTACTTCAAGGAGCGTAATCTCTATCCCAACGTCGATTTTTACAGTGGTATTCTGCTTCGGGCCGTCGGTATTCCGCTCAACATGTATCCAGTCATGTTTGCCATCGGCAGGATGCCTGGCTGGATTGCCAACTGGCGTGAACTCCATGACCATAAACAGCGCATTTCCCGGCCACGCCAGATTTACACCGGCGAGACGACCAGGAGCTTTGTTCCCGTGGAACAAAGATAGGCTGTAACAAGGAAACAAAGGATCGCGCACACATTTCCATAGAGTTATGCCGGGACTTGTTTTCGACAAGTCCCGACGAGTTGCTTAAGGAGCCTTTTCGTGAAACGGCATCATGCGATTAATTATGTCGAGTTTCCTGCCAGGGATCTCGAGGCAACGAAGAAGTTTTTTGCAGAGGCTTTTGGCTGGGTATTTGTTGATTACGGTCCTGAGTACGTTGCCTTTTCCGGCCAGGGAATAGATGGCGGCTTCTATCTGGCGGATCTCGCGGCGGCTCCAGCAAGTGGTTCGGCACTGATAGTACTCTATTCTGATAATCTATCAGCAACTCTTGCCGGGGTTGAAGCCGCTGCAGGGCGGATAGTGCGACCCATTTTTTCTTTTCCTGGTGGGCGCAGGTTCCATTTTACTGAGCCAAGCGGCAATGAACTCGCTGTCTGGTCTGACTTGCCCTGAATTAAAAAAAATCTGCTGGTACAACATGGAGGTATGGAATGGTGGCCCGTAACGCCATGGAGATTTTTACCGCACTCAATAAAACAAATTGCCGTGAATGTGGGGAAAAAACCTGTCTGGCTTTTGCCGGGGCTGTGTTTACCGGCAGGAAATCTATTCAAGGATGTCCGTACCTTTCGTCAGCGGAGAAGCAACGCCTTGGCAGTGTAGATGATGGGCAAGCAAAACCGGCAGAGGATGAGACCGATAAGGAACTCGGTCTTCTCATCTCGCAGCTGAAAAATATCGATTTTGCCGAAGCTGCGGCTCGTTCAGGTGGCAGGGTATCTCAAGGAAAACTCTGCATCAAGGTGATGGGGAAAGAGTTTCGGGTTGATCGAGACGGTAATTTTTCCTCAGATATTCACATCAATAACTGGGTCGTGGTGCCCTATCTGCTCTATGTTCTGTACGGCAAAGGGCTCACACCAAAAGAAGAATGGATATCATACCGTGAGGTGAAGGGTGGACGAGAGCGGTATGGGCTTTTTCAAAAACGTTGTGAAGAGGATCTCCGCAAAATTGCCGATGCCTGGCCTGAGCTTTTTCATGATATGGTAGGAATTTTTCAAGGCCGGGAAGTGGAGAGCCGTTTTGCCGCTGATGTGTCAGTAGTGTTGCTGCCGCTGCCACGCGTTCCTGTGATGATCTGCTATTGGCGGCCGGACGAGGGGCTGGACTCTACTCTCAACATCTATTTTGATGCGACTGTTGACCAGAATATCGGCAACGACGGTATCTATTCTTTATGTGCCGGACTTGTTGGCATGTTCACCAAGTTGGCAGAGCGGCATGGCTTTAAGCTGCTCAACTAACGATAGCTGTCTGTTTCAAAGCCACCTTTCGTCAATGCACGTTGTAAGGCAACAGAATGGAAAACTCCGTGCCCTCACCGGGAGCACTCTTTACCGTGATGGAGCCATGTAGTGAATCGATAATCGATTTGACAATGGCCAGTCCTAGGCCTGTACCGTGGATGGTGCGAGTGTTGGAGTCTTTGACCCGGTAGAAGCGGGAAAAAATTTTGTCGAGATCCTCTTCTGGAATGCCGAAACCGGAATCGGCAACCTCAATGCTCAGGCACTCACTCTTTACCCCTGCCGAGATGCGAATCGAGCCTCCTTCAGGAGAGTACTTGATGGCATTGGTAATAAGATTGGAGAGTACCTCGTCCATATGGCGTGGATTGGCGAGAATTTTAGGCAGATTATTTTCGATGGTCAGCTCGATTTCCATCTGCTTCTTCTGGGCATAGGGCGTATGAAAAATTTTCTGCTCGCTTAACAGCCCGGCTATATCGACTAGCTCTTTTTCGTGGGCGACCAGCCCCGATTCTATTCTCGAAAGGTCAAGAAGTTCTGTGACCAAGTTGTTGAGATTGAGCATTTTATCGGTTGCTCGCTCAAGAATCTCACGCTGTTTCGGAGTGGTTTCACCAGCTAAGCCGTCGAGTATGATTTTCAGCTGCATCAAAAGAGAGTTGATCGGGCTTCTAATTTCATGCGAAACCATGGAAACGAAGTCGGACTTCATCTGGTCCATCTTTTTTACGGCTGTGATGTCGTGCAAAACGGTTATGGTGCCGATATTGTGATCGGTACGGCCCCGGAAAGGAGAGCAACGGACGCTGAATATCTTTTCCCCATCGATTCCAGAGCCGGGAATACTCAATTCATGGACGATTTCGGAAAAAGACCCTGGCGGGGTGGCAAGGGCTTGGTCAACGGCCTTGAGCAGAGTTTCATCGGTGATTGTTTCGCTGACAAGACTCCCAACCATGGTGCTGCCCTTGAAACCTATCATGTGCCGAAAGGCCGGGTTGGCGAGAACGATGCGTTTATCACTGTCGGTGGTCATTACCCCGTCCATCAACCGGTTGACCATAACACGCATCCGCGATTTACTGGTGACGATATCCTGCAGAGCGTGGGTATAGCGAAGCGATTTGCTGACTACGGCCCGAAGCTGGTCAGGAGTGAAGGGTTTGGGGATAAAGTCAAAGGCCCCTTTTTTCATGGCCTCAATGGAATGTTCGAGTGTGGCGTAGCCGGTGATGACGATGACAACGGTGTCAGGGTCGATGTCGCGTACCCGGGTCAGCACCTCAAAGCCTGACATGTTGGGCATCATCAGATCAAGCAGGAGAATGTCAAAATGTTTCTCCTCTATGAGATCTAGACCTTTAGGACCGTCGCTTGCGGTTTCAACTGTGAACCCCATCGACGTGAGAACCATCCTGCAGGCATCCCGAATGCGCTGTTCATCGTCGACAACGAGAATATGTGGAGTGATGAGACCGAGATCTGGTAAATCCTTAACCATGATAGACTCCTGTAGTACATCGGGTAATTCAAGGGAATTACCTGTAATGAAAACCGTGTTTCCGGGCAATGGTAATATAGGTGTTGTTAATTTGAAACAATTATTTATCGGTTGCTAAGGCCGGATCAGGTGTGTGAGCGTAGCTTGGTGCTCTGCAGGATTTTATTACCTTCTGATAAAACAATTGCTGGCCATGATGATGCATTATTGATCTTGGATATCTTTCAGGTTTATTGAAAAAACATCTGAATGAAGTCACTATACTGTGGAGGCTGGTTGCTTTTCAACTGGCGTTGTGGGATAGTAGCCGGGTATATTGTAGTTTCTACGATGTGACATTTTTCTACTAAATGACTGACAATATAGTATCAATCATAAAAATCATTTATCATAACAAACATTCTGTATTATACTGCCATCTGCTGGCAGTAACGAGTTCTAAGATTTAATCGTCGTCTTCTGATCAATACCCGCAAAGATGCTGGTGATTACAGAATGTTCAGCATCCTGAATCTGCCGGGAACGCACCTAAAGGAGGGCTTGCTTTGACAAGAATTACCCCCGGACAGGAACGGAAGCATAATGTTGGTTCTGTACTGGTCGTTGGCTCGGGAATAGGGGGGATGCAGGCATCGCTTGATCTCGCCAACAGTGGACTCCTGGTCCATATGATCAATGACGAGCCGTCCATCGGCGGTACCATGTCGCGGCTCGATAAAACCTTCCCCACCGGCGATTGTGCGATGTGCATGATATCGCCGCGCATGGTCGAGAGCAGTCGACATGCCAATATTAAATTACATACACTTGCACGAGTCAGCAAGATCGAGGGCGAGGAAGGAAATTTCACCGTCACGATCACCGAGAAAGCTCGCTACGTTGATGCTGAGCGATGTACCGGTTGTGGCGCTTGCGAGACGGCGTGCCCAAGTCGAGTACCCGACTACTTCAATCAGGGCCTCAATAACCGGCGTGCCATCTACGCCCTTTTTCCCCAGGCCGTACCTAACACTCGGGCGATTGACAGTGCTCACTGTCTCTATCTCACCAAAGGCGTGTGTCGTAAGTGTGAAAAGGCGTGCGACGCCAATGCCATCAATTTTGAAGACACCGATAAGGAATATCAGGTAGAGGTTGGTTCGGTTATTTTAACACCCGGTCTGAAAACCTATGATCCGGCCATTCGCCAGGAATTTGGTTATGGCCGCCACAAGAATGTGGTGACTGCTCTGCAGTTTGAAAGGTTACTCTCTGCCTCGGGTCCATGTGGTGGCCATGTAGCCCGGCCAAGCGATGAAGACTCTCCGAAAAAAATAGCATGGATTCAGTGTGTTGGTTCACGAAACGAGCATAACGCCAACCCATGGTGTTCCTCGGTCTGCTGTATGTACGCCGCCAAGCAGTGCATCATTGCCAAAGAGCATGACCCAGGAGTCGAACAGACCGTCTTCTATATGGAGTTGCGCGCTTTTGGTAAGGATTTCGACAAATTTATCGACAAAGCGAAAAATGTCTCCGGTGTCCGTTACAAACGTGCAATGGTCTCTGAGGTTTTGGAGGATCCTGACACAAAAAATCTTTACATCCATTATGTTGATGAAGACGGCAAGCTGGTTAATGAAGAATTTGATATGGTTGTGCTTTCCATCGGCTTTGAGCCCCGTGACGAGGCGGCAGAGTTTGCCAAGATATTCGGGATAGAAACGGATGAGTACGGATTTGCTAAAACATCCAAATTGACACCGGTGGAGACGAGCCGCAAGGGCATCTTTGTGGCCGGTATTTACCAGGGACCTAAAGATATTCCCGAGACGGTAGTTCAGGGAAGTGGTTCAGCAGCTAAAGCTATGGCATTGCTCGGTGAGAGCAGAGGGACCGAGGTGGAGGAGGTTGTGTTGCCCGATGAGCGGGACATAACCGGTGAGGAACCAAAAGTCGGGGTCTTTGTCTGTCACTGCGGTGTCAATATAGCTGGCACTGTAGATGTCCAAAAAGTGGCGGATGAAGCAGCCAAGGAAGCCAATGTCACGCACAGTGAAACGATAATCTACGCTTGCGCTCCGGACGGTCAGGCCAAGGTGAAAGATATTATCAAGGAGAAGGGGCTCAACCGGGTGGTGATTGCCTCCTGTACTCCCCGGACCCACTCTCCACTCTTTATGGATACCATCCGAGAGGTGGGACTCAATAAGTTTCTCTTCGAACTGGCCGATATCCGCGAGCAATGTTCCTGGTGTCACATGAACGATAAGGAGCATGCCACTGAGAAAGCGCTTGAGATCGTCAAGATGAATGTGGCCAAAGCCCGGCTGCTCGACCCGGTACAACAGGCTTCAGTTGGCGTTACCCATCACGCCATGGTCGTTGGTGGTGGCGTGGCAGGAATGACTGCCGCTCTGTCTCTTAGCCAGCAGGGCTATGGTGTCCATTTGATTGAACGGACCGATGAGCTGGGTGGTCTGGTGAAAAGAGTACGTCGCACTCTGGAAGGTGATGATGTTCAGGCCTTTCTTCTCGACCTTATTGAAAAGGTTAAGGCAGATGAGCGGATTACCCTGCATATGGGAACTACGGTAGCCAATACGGATGGTTTTGTTGGCAATTTCGTCACCCGTTTGGCAAGCGGTGCCACCATCGAACATGGTGCGATTCTCCTTGCCACTGGAGGTGTTGAATATGAACCGACCCAGTATGCTTACGGAACCTCGGATCGGATTATTACCCAGCGAAGTCTTGAAGATATGTTAGCTGAGCGTGATCCGAAAAATGACGAAACGTATGTGATGATCCAGTGTGTCGGCTCACGTGAGGAACCGGATAATTACTGTTCGCGTATCTGCTGCCAGGATGCATTGAAAAACGCCATCTTCATTAAGGAGAAGGCACCTGAAGCGCAGGTAGTTGTTCTTTATCGTGATATGCGAGCGTATGGCTTAAAAGAGGAATATTATAAAAAAGCTCGCGATCTTGGCGTGCTCTTTTTTCTCTTCGTTCCAGAGCAACGACCGGAAGTCGAGGTGGTGGACGGGGCCTGCAGGGTGAAGTTTGACAGCAAGATTCTAGGTCGGGAAATGGCTGTTGACGCTGATTACGTGATACTCTCCACCGGGTTGCGACCCCAGGACGATGTGGAGGATGTCTCCAAAAAGTACAAGTTGACATGCAACCTCGACCGTTTCTTCCTTGAGGCTCATGTTAAACTGCGCCCGGTTGATTTTCCCAGCGAGGGTTTCTTCCTGGCTGGACTTGCCCATGCACCAAAGAACCTTGAGGAAACCATTGCCCAGTCGCTGGCGGGTGCCGGCAGGGTAGGAGCTCTGCTCTCCCACGAAAAACTCTCGGTTTCCGGTGTAATTTCGAAACATAACCGTGATATCTGCATGTCCTGTCTCGCGTGCTTCCGGGCCTGTCCTTTCGGCTCGCCCTTTATCGATGAAGACGGCATGGTAAGCCATAATGAGGTCAAATGTACCGGCTGCGGAATCTGTGCCGGTGTCTGTCCGGCGAAGGCCTTTCAGGTTAACTTTTTCAGAGATGACCAGATTAAGGCAATGATCGACGCTGCAACGGAAATTGACTGATATTTTCAACACAAGGAGAAGGTATGGCACCTGGTGAGGAAAAAGTTACAGAACGGGTGAGCCCCGAGACTAAATCCCAGGATATACCCGCCGACTGGCAGGCAAATATTATCGCATTTGCCTGCCATTATTGTGCATTCGCCGCTGCCGATCTGGCAGGGGTTATGCGGCTTTCATATCCCTATAATGTTAAGGTGGTTCGGCTGCCATGTACCGGCAAGCTTGACCATTCCTATGTGCTGCGAGCCTTTGAACGCGGAGTTGATGGCGTGTTCGTTGCCGGCTGACTTGAGGGTCAATGTCATTTCCTGGAAGGAAATCTCAACGCGAAAAAAAGAGTACAACGGCTGCATGGTCTACTTGAGTCTGTGGGGATCGATTCACAGCGACTGCATTTTTTCAATCTCTCGGCAGCGATGGGGCCACGATGGGCCGAGATCTGTACAGAGTTTACCCAAAAAGTTCAGGAACTCGGGCCGTCGCCCATCTGGCTTGCTTTGAAGAAAAAAGGCGGCAAAAGCGTCACGAAAACAGAAGAGCAGCCAGCCTAATAAATTAGTTTGATTGAGAACTCGGTATTGATCAAGGAGTCGAAATACTATGATAGTAGGTGAACAGAAGCCATTGGAAGAAATATGGGAGATGGTCAAACAGCACAAAAACGTCACGGTTTTTGGCTGTAATACCTGCGTGGCTGTCTGCCATCAGGGGGGCAACAAAGAAGCTGAGATTCTTGCCTCGCTGCTTAGGATGAAGGCCACTCAGGAAGGGGTCGAAATCGAATTTGTCGACAGCGGTATTGAGCGGCAATGTGAACATGAGTTTTTTGAGAAGACCCAGGATCTTGTTGTTAAATCCGAAGCAGTACTCAGTCTTGCCTGCGGGATTGGGGTACAGTTCATGGCTACCAAATACTCTTCAATTCCTATCTACCCCGCGTTGAACACCACCTTTCTTGGCGACGTTATAAAAGCTGGTCATTTCACTGAGAAATGCCAAGCTTGTGGCGACTGTGTGCTGGGGCTCACCGCTGGCGTCTGTCCGGTGAGCCGTTGTGCCAAAAGGGTGTTGAACGGCCCGTGTGGCGGTTCAACCAGTGGCAAGTGTGAAATTTCCAAGGATGTTGACTGTGCATGGCAGCTTATTATCGATCGGCTTGACGCCATCGGCAAACTTGAAAACTATGAAAAGCTGAGCAGCATCAAGGACTGGTCGAAAGACAGGTCAGGCGGGCCGAGATCTTTTATACTGGAGGGCTTTTAATCGTGGAATTGAAAACGGAAAGCAAGCTGGAGAAAGTCTTCAAAAGCGGTCAGATAGCTGTTACCAGTGAGTGTGGGCCGCCACGTTCGAGTGACCCCGCCCACATTATAGAGAAAGGTCATCTTATCAAGAATCATGTTGATGCTATCAACATCACAGATAACCAGACATCTGTTACTCGTATTTGCAGTCTGGCTGCTTGTGTACACCTGAAGAATGAAGGCCTCGAGCCGGTTCTGCAGATGGTTACCCGTGACCGAAACAGAATTGCCCTGCAGAGCGACCTGCTCGGTGCCGCCTCGTTTGGCATTAATAATGTGCTCTGTCTTTCCGGCGATCACCAGAGTTTTGGCGATCATCGTCAGGCCCAGAATGTATTTGATCTTGATTCCATGCAGTTGATCCAGACTGTTCGCCATATGCGTGACGAGGGGAAATTCCTAAGTGGTGACGAGATCAAGGTGCCGCCCAAATTCTTTGTTGGCGCTGCCGCCAATCCTTTTGGCGATCCCTTCAAGATCAGGGTGCCGCGACTTGCCAAAAAGGTTGCCGCCGGGGCGGAATTCATCCAGACCCAGTGCATCTACAATATGGACCGTTTTGAGAAGTGGATGGAGGGGGTACGTGAACGCGGCCTGGACGAGCAGGTTTATATAATGGCCGGCATAACACCCATGCGTTCTGTTGGTATGGCAAAGTATATGAAGCGCGCCGTACCGGGAATGGATGTTCCAGACGAGTTGATCGAAAGATTGCAAGGGGTTGAGAAGAAGCAACAGGCTCAGGAAGGCATTGACATTGCAGTGGAGCAGATCCAGCGTTTAAAGGAAGTGAAAGGCGTGGCCGGTTTTCACATCATGGCTATTGAGTGGGAAGAAAAGGTTCCGGAGATTGTTGAACGGGCAGGTCTCTATCCGCGGCCAACTTTCGATTAACGAGGGAGAAGGGGAGCCGGGTACTTTGTGCATCACAGAGTACCCGGTGTTGTGTAGAAACGAAATCAATGGTGTGTGCTGCAATATTCCTGTTGATTGCGTCTCATCAATGGTGATGATGGTGATGATGGTGGTCGTGGCTATGTTCTGCAGGGCCACCAGCTTTGTTCAGGGCATTTTGCAGGGCTTCATTAGCCTTGAACATGTCGCTGATTGCTTCGGCGATATGAGTGGCGACTGCTGATTCACCATCATTGTCGGCAATCTGGCGCCAGCGCTCAAATTCCTCGGCATGGCTTTTGTTGTGATCTATCCAGTGCTGGAGTAGTACCCGTAGTTTTTCTTTGTTTTCCATGAATTCCTCTGAAAGTACGTGATTTGCGGACGGGAAGTTCCACGAGCGTCTATTGTCCGGTCCGAATGAGAAGAGTTACGATCGTTGTTCTAGAAACACTTTGCCAGCCAGAAAATCTATATTGCGTATAAGGGCGTTTGGAATTTCTTTCGAGCCTTCAAAAAGAGAGGAGATCGCCACCGAACTATCATGGACCACAAGCTTGGTTACATTTTGCATAATGAGTTCTTCGACGCCATCCTGTTCCATCACGACTCGTATTTCGCACATATCTTGCCTCGTTACGGGATTGGTGGTTTGTGACTTATTGACTTTATTGTCAACTTCAGAAAACAAGTTTTACCGCATCGGCCAATGAGGCGTCAACGACCATTTGGCCGAAAGAAGTATTTAGCCTTCACATAGAAAAGATCGATACTGTCATTGCTCAACTGTTCGAAGCCTGACAAACTTGGCCTCGTGGATTCTTTCTGCGATATAACAGAAAGGTGAAGCTTGTGTGCAACTTGTGCAGCAGTGCACATTTGATGGTATAAATGTATCGTAAAGCTATCGCTATTGTTCTGAAAAATACAGGAAATAACGTAGGATTAAGAGCTTTTGACGTAACTGGAAAGATTGCTTAAATCAAAAAAACATATCCCATAGGTTTTCTGTCAAAACAACTTGCAAGAGTGTGATAATTTAGAGTAGGTTAGCTTGGATATTGGAGGAAAATAAGGCCGCTAGCATTTCAACCGGGTGACAGGGTATTGCCCATACCGTGTTGCCTGCCACCTTCACCTGAATCAAAGGAATCGTTATGGCATTAGATCCGACCAAACACAAGGACTGGGAAATCGCCGAAGAGGCGGAAACACGAATGTTAACGATTTACCAGGTTGCAGAAAAACTGGGACTGACAAAAGAAGAACTTCTGCCCCAGGGTCACTACATTGGTAAAATTGATTTTCAGGCAGTTCTTAAACGTCTGAAAGACAAACCAAACGGAAAGTACATTGACGTTACAGCCATTACCCCGACACCTCTGGGTGAAGGAAAGTCCACATCTTCCATGGGTCTTGTCCAGGGATTAGGTAAACGTGGCAAAAATGTTTGTGCAGCCATCCGTCAGCCTTCCGGCGGCCCGACTATGAACATCAAAGGCTCTGCCGCTGGTGGTGGTCTTGCTCAGTGTATTCCTCTGACTCCGTTCTCGCTTGGTTTTACCGGTGACATCAATGCCATCATGAATGCCCATAACCTGGCAATGGTTGCATTGACTTCTCGCCTCCAGCACGAAAGAAACTACGATGATGAGCAGCTTGAGCGTCTTTCCGGTATGAAACGTATCGATATCGATCCTACCAGGGTTGAGATGGGTTTCATTATCGATTTCTGCTGCCAGGCTCTTAGGAACATCATCATCGGTATTGATGGTGTGAATGGCAAATCTGACGGTTTCATGATGAAATCGAAGTTTGGTATTGCCGTATCTTCCGAGGTTATGGCAATCCTTTCAGTTTCTCGTGATCTGAAAGATATGCGTGAGCGGATGGGCAAGATCGTTGTTGCCTACACCAAAAAAGGCAAGCCGGTTACAACAGAAGATCTTGAAGTTGCTGGTGCCATGACCGCCTGGATGGTAGATGCCCTTAATCCAAGCCTTATGCAGACTCTCGAAGGTCAGCCGGTTATCGTTCATGCCGGTCCTTTTGCCAATATCGCTATTGGCCAGAGCTCCATCATCGCCGACCGCGTTGGACTGAAGCTTGCTGATTATCACGTCACCGAGTCAGGTTTTGGTGCAGACATCGGCTTTGAGAAATTCTGGAATATCAAGTGTCGCTACAGCGGCCTTATCCCTGATTGCGCAGTTGTTGTTGCCACCATTCGTGCCCTTAAGTGCCACGGTGGAGCCCCTGTACCTGTTCCTGGTAAGCCGATGCCGGTTGAATACAGTACAGAGAATGTTGAATGGGTAGCCAAGGGTTGTGCTAACTTGATCCATCACATTAACACTGTTCGTAAAGCTGGAATCAGCCCGGTAGTCTGTATCAACGCATTCTACACTGACACAGATGCTGAAATCGCAAAAGTACGTGAGCTTGCAGAAGCTGCAGGAGCAAAAGTTGCTCTTTCTCGTCACTGGGAGCATGGTGGCGAGGGTGCTTTGGAGTTTGCTGATGCGGTTATCGAAGCTTGCGAAGAAAAAACCGAATTCAAGCTTCTCTATGAACTTGATGAACCAATCAAAGATCGTATCGAGAAGATTGCCAAGGAAGTATATGGCGCTGACGGCGTTGATTATTCTGCTGCAGCCAATACCGCCATCGAAAGAATTCAGAAAGACCCTGAGCTCTCGAAACTGGCACTCTGTATGGTCAAAACCCATCTGTCGCTTTCCGACAATCCTACACTGAAAGGTGTTCCGAAGGGATGGCGTCTCTCCATCCGTGAGGTACTTACCTATGGTGGTGCTGGATTCATCGTTCCTGTTGCAGGTGCTATCAGCCTGATGCCTGGCACCAGCTCCAACCCGGCCTTCAAACGTGTTGATGTCGACGTTGAGACCGGTAAGGTTAAAGGCGTTTTCTAAGAGCCCTATAGCCAAACGGCCCGTCCTGATTACAGGGCGGGTCGTTTTTGTTTATGGGGATTGCGCAGATTGAAGAAGTGCGAATATACTTGCGCCCAAACGAGTGCAGTTGAAAAGGAGATGTGTCAATGACAGCAGAAATCATCAGCGGTACCCAGATACGTAAGGCAATACTGGCAGAGTTGACGGAAGAGGTGAAGCAGATCAAGGAGAAGTATGGCAAGCCTCCTGGGCTGGTCACCATTCTCGTCGGTGCCAACCCGGCTTCCATCAGCTATGTTACCCTCAAAGTGCAGACTGCTGAGAGCCTTGGTTTCCATGAGATTCAGGACAACCAGCCGGATGATATTTCCGAGGCTGATCTCCTCGCCCTGATCGAAAAATACAACACTGATCCTGATATCCACGGTATTCTCGTTCAGCTGCCGCTGCCCAAGCATATCGACGATAAGAAGGTGTTGAATGCCATTAATCCTGACAAGGATGTTGACGGTTTCCATCCGGTCAACGTTGGTCGGTTGATGATTGGCGGCGATGAAGTTCTCTTCCCACCGTGTACCCCGGCAGGTATCCAGGAGATGATCGTACGTTCCGGTACCGAAACTTCGGGTGCAGAAGTTGTAGTTGTCGGTCGCTCCAATATTGTTGGCAAGCCCATCGCCATTATGATGGCCCAGAAGGGTGTTGGCGCCAACTCTACTGTAACGATCGTCCATACCCGCACGAAGGATCTGGCTTCTCACTGTAAGCGCGCTGACATTCTGATCGTGGCTGCTGGTGTCCCCAACCTGGTGAAACCGGAATGGATTAAGCCAGGCTCAACTGTTATTGATGTCGGTGTAAACCGCGTTGGCATGAACGAGGCAACCGGCAAGGCAATTCTCCGTGGCGACGTCGATTACGAGAAAGCTGCCGAGATAGCCGGTAAGATTACACCGGTTCCTGGTGGAGTTGGTCCGATGACCATCGCCATGTTGATGAAGAACACTGTTCGTTCAGCCAAGATACATCTGGCCAGGTAGTAAACGAACGAACCACGCAGCAAACAAAAAGGCCGCTACCGGATTATCCGGTTGCGGCCTTTTTGTGTTTGAATTGTATAGGTGGGCACCGTATGGCAGATGGCTAACGATGCGCCAAATCCGGGTTAATTCTCGCTGATTGTGTACTTGCCGTCAGCAAAGTCAGTTTTTGCATTCAGGAATTTGGCGTTATATCCTTTTTCCTTGAGTGCGATATAGGCCATTTCTGCGCGGATACCGGTTGAACAGTAGGTGATGATCGATTTGTCTTTTGGTATCTCGCCGACTCTTTCAGCAATTTCATCTGTGGGGATGTTCATGGCTCCAGCGATTGTTCCAGTCTCTGCTTCTTCTTCTGTACGTACGTCAACAATGATGGTGTTATCTGCTTTTTGAGCAAGGATTGTTTTGAAATCCTCAGCACTCATTGCTCCTGGAATCGGCTTAGGAACATAAACGATATCTGTAGCTGCTGGACCTGCAATGGTAGCAAATCCTGCTTTTTGCCAGCCTTTTACACCACCCTGCAATATGGAAGCGTTCTTGTAACCCCAACCTCGAACAGTAGTGAATGCTTCAAGAGCTGCTTTGTCGTCTGCGGCAACAATGACCACCGGTGCGGTTTTCTTGCTGGGGAATTTCTCCTGCATAGACGCAAGCTTCTCAGCGGAAATAGCCGTCGCGCCATCGATATGGGCAGTTTTCACGTCTGAATCGGGGCGAATGTCCACGACCACAACGGAGTTTTTAAAAGCCGACATCTCTTTGACATATTTCGCCGAAGAAAAAAGCGGTTTTTTATTCTTTTTCCATTCAGGAAGGCCATCAAGGAAAACCTTGACGTTGGTGTAACCAAGTTTTTCCGCCCGCCGGGCGGAAGAGGGACTAAGGCGTCAGGTAGGCCCTCCGCAATAAAATACTAGGAGTTGGTCTTTATTCTGAGGCAATTTGGCGAGGTTCTCGTCAAACTGGGCGTCATAAATTGAGATTGCGCCGGGGATGTGGCCTTCCAGAAAGAGTTTACCGGGCCGGGCGTCGACAATAGTAAATTTGCCTGCATCCGGTCCCTTTTCAACTAACGGGGCGAGGGTATCGATCTTGATAAGTTGTTTCGGGTCAAGCTTGGTGGGCGGTTTGACGTTCACTGCCTTGGCAAAGAGCTGCCCATCTTCTTCAATGAACTTGACACTTACTTCATGCTCGATGTCGATTTTGTCCAGGGATTCTGCGCCTTGAAGTGCCGTTTCGTCATCAAAACCCACGAGCCAGGTTGCGTTTCCAGTGCTGACACTCAGAGTTTCAGCCTTCATCGAAACACTGCTCAGTTTCCCGCGGATTGTGTCGGCGGGATCGCCTTTGTGACACTGCATACAGGGTTTCAATACCTTCGGTTTTTCTCCTTCTGCCATGGCTGCAACAGGCAGGAGCAGGCAGGCTGTGGTCAGGGAACACAGCGCTGTCTTCAATAACTTCTTTTTGATCATGGTCTTCTCCTTCTGCAATCTGAAAACAATACCCGCCTTGAACTGTTCTCAAGGAAAGTGACAACCAGGAACCATCCTATGGTTTTCAAGGGGTTCCGAAGTTTCTTCCGCGGACAACAGCCACAACGTGGTACGTGGCCTTTGTCCATAGATACTATTACCTTGCAGTATACCCCGACGTGATAATTAAGCAATATGGAATATAACTAAATACAGGAATAGGCGACCGGTCAACATGATGTTTGACAAGGATTAACAAGGTTTTACATCATTTCTAAAGCAGGCGGGAAAGATGGAAATTCTATAGAGACCCTTTTGGATTCTGCTGATTTTTTCTCAGTAGTAGTTCTACCTTCTGGAAAAGAACCTGTTTGGTGATCGGTTTCATGATAAAGTCGGAGATTCCTGCCTGAAGCGCCTTTTCACCCGATACAACTGAGCTGAATCCGGTACAGAGCAGAATAGGAATATCGGATCGAATGGCAAGAACGGCCTTGGCGAGTTCAAATCCTGTCATGGCCGGCATGGTCTGGTCGGTGATAAGCAGATCAAATGTTTCGGGATTCTGTTTGAATATTTTCAAAGCTTCGCGGCTGTCGCTAATTGCTGTGGTTATATAACCGTTACGCTTGAGCATGGTCGAGGTAAACATGGCTATAGCTTCTTCATCGTCAACAATGAGAATGTGTTCTTTGTTGCCGGATGGGATTGATTCTGGTTTCGGTTCTGTAGTGGCCTCCATATTGATCAGCGGGAAATAGATTCGAAAGGTGGTTCCCTGTCCAATAACTGTTTGTACATCAATTGCACCACCGTGACTGGTGACAATGCCGTGTACTACCGCCAGGCCCATGCCTGTTCCTTTACCAGTTGGTTTAGTGGTGAAAAACGGTTCATAGATCCGGCGAAGATGAAGGGGATCTATGCCCTTGCCGGTATCGCTGACAATGATGCACGCATATTCACCAGGGGGGATTTCTACGGGTTTATCCTGATCCCTTTCAGAAAATTGCCGTTTATCCAAAGAAACAGAAAGGGTACCTCCATTCATTTCCATGGCGTGGGCTGCATTTGTGCAGATATTTATGATGACCTGGTGTATCTGGGTGGCATCGGCAAGTATTATCCCAGTCTTATGATTGAGGGTGATTTCGAAATTGATAGTGGAAGGTAGAGAGGCGCGCAGCAGCTGGATTGCTTCGGTCATGACATGTCCGATGATGACAGCCGATTTCTGATGTTCCTGTTTACGACTGAATATCAGCAGGTGTTGAACAAGATCCTTGGCGCGGAGTGAAGCCTTTATAATCTGTTGCTGTTCCGCGTACACCGTACTGTCAGGAGGGAGGCTGTCGAGAACTATCTGGCTAAAACCAAGGATTGCTGAAAGTATATTGTTGAAATCATGCGCAATGCCTCCTGCAAGAGTGCCGATCGCCTCCATTTTTTGCGATTGTCTAAGATTTTCTTCGAGCTTTTTCTGTTGGGTGATGTCTGTGATAACCGAAATAAACCCCGTGAGCTTTCCCTCAGCGTCGCGGTCATATTGTCAATCTACCTCTACATCGATGATATTTCCTTTGTCAGTTAACGTTTGAGTGAAAAAAGGTGTTGGGGGAGGCTGTTTTTCAATGAGATGGTTGAGATAACTCTGGAGTGCACGTTTTTTCTCTTCGTTGATGGCATTGTCCCAAATAGTTCGTCCGATGGCTGCACCATTTTCACATTCGAAAATTCTGTCATATGCACTGTTGGTAAAAGTGATACGACCATGCAGATTTGATTCTTGAATGCCATTGGGAATAACCTCTATCAGGTTACGATATTGTCGCTCACTACTGAGGATATTCTGTTCACGCATCTTTATTGTTTCCGTCATGGAGGTGAAATTTTCTCGTAACTGTTGAAATTCACGATATCCATCTGAGGCACTCGAAAGTGTGTAATTGCCATCCGTCACTCGTTGGACATCTTGTATTAAGGAGTGGAGTGGGCGTAGAGTAAATTTCGTTGCGATAATTGCGACGAATAGAGCTACCAGTGCAGTGAGCAGTATACCGATGACGAGAGTAACGTTCATGCGGGTGACAGAGATAAACGCATCGTTCTGGTGCCGAAGGTAAATAAGTTGCCAGCCAGTGAGTGGCACCGGAACTACACTTGTGAGCATTTCAGTGTCTTGTAGCACTACTGAAAATGTTCCCGTGGTACTTTTCAGGCCTTGCCAGGCCGATGCAATGTTTTGAAGGTTGGTTCTCTGCTGAACAGGTTCAGGAATGAGGTCATCTATTACGGTTCCCTTATCATCAGTGATGAGGGTCAATTGATGCTCATTACTCATTCTGCCAACAATGGTGGATATGGTCGCAAGGTTGAGATAGCCGACAGCTATCCCTTCGTTGGATGGAATCGAAATCGTTAGTGACGGAGCACCTGATATCGTAGATATGAAGGTTTGAGACCAGTGGGGCCCATTGTTCCGGTCAGACGAGATAAAGATGGGTTGACGGGACATGTCAGCACCAATAGATGCTTCATCAGAAGGCGATACAAAGACAACTTTCCCATTATTGTCCAGATACTGAATCATCTCAAAGAATGGATGATCGCTGATCACTGAATCGAGGTAAGGTGAAATAGTCTCTGGTGAAAAGCGGGCGTTTGTTGAAAGCACAGCCTGAACCTGGCGCATCAGAAAGAGTGGTTCTTGTAGAAACGTTTCTATTTCGCTCACGAGAGAAGTTGCGAGTAAATGATTCTTGGTAGTGATCTCTTTGGAAAGATTGTGTGTGAGGAGCTGTTGGCAGGTAATACCAAGAACAAGCAGCGGCACAACACCGATGAGGATGTAATTACGTAAAAGTGCTGTGTAGAGACTGGCATTGTTTTTCACTGTATCTGCTCCATACGAACGAAATGTAGGGTCGCCAATATACCCGATGAAGCTTGGGATCGGTCGGTGAAACGTGCGATAGGTTATTGAGATTGAATCGCACACGATCCCTGATGTTTCCGGGAATATTGAGGAGCGTTACATGAATAGAGAACGTTAAACTCACATTCAAGTATATGGGTGAAAGCCTGACTTGTCTATTGAGTCTGGCAGCAGGTGGAGAATTTTTGCAGGAGGTGAGGAATCGATAAAGATGATAGCGGCAGAATGTGAGAAAAGGTTATCTGGGGTATCCTGTAAGAGAGGATGCCTTATTTGTTTCCGATGACAGAATGGATAATCTGTGCTTCACATGAATTTGGGTTTTCCGGGCAATCATGCCGGTGGCAGGGCTCGACATGGATAGTGATGTCGGCGTTGTTCAGTTCGGCTTCAATCTGATCTTCGAGGAGTTCTGTTATTCTGTGGGATTCATCGACGGTAAGATTTTTGCACACAGTCAGATGAAAATCGATAATCTTTCGAGAACCTGATTTTCTCGTTCGCAAGTTGTGGCAGCTCAGCATATCGCCACCATGGATCTCTATTGCCTTCTCAATCTTTTTACGAAGGTCTTCCGGGAGTTGTGTGTCAAGAACGTCATACATCGCGTGACGGGCCAATTTGATCGCTTCGTATAGAATATAACCGCCAACAAATAGGGACAGTAGAGGGTCGAGCCAAGGGAGATGAAAAAAATGGATAACCAAAAGACCAGCTGCAAGCGCGATGTTGGTATAAACATCCATGGCAAAATGGAGAGAATCGGCCCTGAGCGCTGCAGAGTCTGTTTCTTTGGCGACTTTTACCAGATACCGGCTGATCAGCCAGGAGGCGATCACCGAAACTATCAGAACAATCATCCCGCTGCCTAATTTGCTCGGAGTGCTGCCGCTGATAAGACGGCGAACAGATTCTATCAGAATCCAGACACCTGATCCGCCAATCACAAGAGCCTGAATGAGCGCAGCCATGGTTTCAAATTTTCCGTGTCCATAGGCATGGTCGTCATCAGCTGGCTGCTCAGCATGGCGAATCGCCAGGAAATTGACACCGGACATGAGGATATCCAGCATGGAGTCAATGGCCGAAGAAAGAACAGCCATGGAACCGGTGAGAAGGCCGACAATGAATTTCATCAAGGAAAGACTGACAGCGGTGCTGATGGACAACTTCGCGGCAAAGAGCTTTTTTGAGGACGGGTTTTTCATGTACGTTCAATGAGAAGTAATAGCCGATAATCGGAAATATTTTACATGTTCTCTATGGCGATAAAAAACGATGGAAACAAAAACCGGTATTAGCGTGCTATTCAACAATCAGGACATGCATTTCTCTGGGACCATGGGCACCATGAACCATATGAGCCTCGATATCGCCAGTTTTCGATGGCCCGGAAATAAAAGTGAACGAGCTGTTTATTCCGTTGTGTTGAAGCATTGCATAGGCCTCGGCGAGATTGGCCAGTAATCGGTTTTTTCGCAAAATGCCGATATGGATGGATGGCACAAGAGAGGTGGAGCGAGGCCTTGAGGGGGCAGTTACCTGGACAAGAGTAGCTGATTCGGCGATGCCCCAATCTGCAACCGTAATTCCAATAAATGATGCTCTGGTCTTTTCAGCGATTTCCGTATCTTCGGTAAAGGTGGTATGAACGGTGATCGGGTCATTAGCCAATCGTTTCCAAAGCTGTAACTCATGAGTGTCGGGATGTGCATGTTGGATGATATGTTTTTCAATATCAAATTCGGGTTCGGCAGAACGGGCAAACTGGGTGATCCACTCGCCTGCTTCGTAGAGGTTACGAACCCGATGAACACCCAGGTTCAACGGAGTGCAATTTTCTTTAAATGAGGCGATAAGATTCACAAAGTCGAGATCGTTCCGCTGTTGTATCCGCTCAACACTTTGGAGACAGTCTGTTTTTTGAAAGATGTGAAGGAAATCCTTCTTTTGCCGAACTTCTTTTGCACCTGGTACAAGGGATTCACGAACCGTATGAAGGAATTTTGCCTCGTTTGAATGAGCGGTAGTCGAGTCTATCATGATTTCTCCTCCATCTTTCGTGATGAATGGTGTTTGCGCCAGCGTTCTGTAAATGTTTCTGTGGCAAGAGGTTTCAGATCACGATCCCTGGTCCACTTGCCGGCCGGGCCTGGCATAGAGGAGATCATTCCGTTTTCGGCTATACGCCCTTTTTGCAGAAACCGACCAACTTTAAGCAGCATATTATAGGCTTTGCGACTGCTTATTGCTTTACGCCAACCTTTGAACCCGGCTGCCTCTATCCTGTTGTATGGTTTTACCTGCCAATATTTATCGCCATAGGCCAGCTTATGGCGCAGTGCACTCAGCATGCGGGGCAAATCGTTTTCCACCGGACAGACATCTTTGCAGGCACCACAGAGTGTTTCTCCCTTACACAGATCCGCGTGATCATTGATCCCGTTGAGTAGCGGGGTGACCACCGCACCGATGGGGCCACAGTAATGGGAATTATAGGCATGTCCGCCGATGCGGCCGTAGACAGGGCAGATGTTGAGGCAGGCGCCGCAGCGAATGCAGGCGAGAACTTCACGAAATTCAGGATCTGCAAGGATTTTCGAACGACCATTGTCAATTACGATAAGGTGAAACTCTTCCGGGCCGTCAGGATCGCCCTCGTGACGGGGGCCACCGACGAAGCTGACATAGGTGGACAGTTTCTGTACGGTCGCACCGGTGATCAATAACTGTAACAACTCACGATGCTCATCAAAGGTGGCGGCAATCCGTTCCATGCCCATCAACGCGACATGCACTCGGGGCATGGTTGTGGACATCCTGATGTTGCCTTCGTTGGAGACCAGAGAAATCTGACCGGTTTCGGCACAGGCAATGTTGCAACCAGTGATACCCATATCCGCACTGAGAAGTTTTTCGCGCAGTGATTTCCTGGCCATGCGGGTGAGTGTCGGCGGGTCATCGGAGTATTCGTGACCGAGCTTGTCGGTGAAAAGTTTGCCGATCTGGAAGCGGTCCATATGGATGCAGGGAGCGATGATATGCGATGGTGCATCCTCGGCAAGTTGGATGATATATTCGCCGAGGTCTGTTTCAACGACCTCTATGCCGGCGTTTTGAAGGGCTGGGTCAATGCCTATTTCAGCTGAGGTCATCGATTTGCCCTTTACCACCTTATTGACCTTGTTACGCTCAGCAACCTGCAAGGTATAACGGACGGCGTCTTCTGCGGTTGCGGCAAAATAGACATGTCCTCCATGTTCGCGAATCTTTTCTGCAAGCTCAGCAAGGACAATATCAAGGTGTTCAAGGGTCTGCATGCGGCGTGCTTTCGCACGCGGACGCAAATCGCTATCGGTCATGGTCTGCCAATGACGCATAGCCTTTTTGCCGAAACCGTTTTGGATTTTTTTCAGACTTTTTTGCAGGGTCGCATTGGCGAGTCCGGCTTTGGCCCCATCTGTATAGGATATAGTTGATGGTTTCATTCTGCGACTCCTGTTCCTGCAAGAATTTCTGCAATATGCATAACCCTGACATTTTCTTTTCTTCTGGAAAGTCTGCCTTGAATGTTCATGAGGCAACTGATGTCGCAACCGGTAACCACTTCGGCACCGCTGGAAAGGATATTCTCAATCTTTTCATCAACCATAGCGGTGGAAATTTCAGGATAATTAATAGCAAAAGTGCCTCCAAAGCCACAACAGGTATCGCTGTCGACCATCTCGATGAATTCAAGTCCTGCTGTGTTCTGTAAAAGAAGACGTGGCTGCTTGGCAATACCAAGTCCACGACTCAGATGGCAGGAATCATGATAGGTGACACTATGAGGAAAAGTGGCATGCATCGTTTCAAGGCCCAGGCAGTCAACCAGATACTCGGTGAGCTCAAATGTTTTGCGACCGATAGCATGCGCCCTTTTCTGCATTTCAGGGTCATTGGCAAAGAGGGCCGGGTAGTGGTGGCGCACCATGTGGACACAGGAGCCTGAAGGACAGACGACGACCTCAGAAGGCTCGAAAAGTTCAATGAAGCGCCTGGCCGCTGCTGCAGCTTCATTGCGATAACCAGAGTTAAATGCAGGCTGGCCGCAGCAGGTCTGGCCTTCCGGGTAATCGACCGGGATTCCAAGCCGGTCAAAGATGGTGATCATTCCATCTCCGACCTCAGGGTACATCGAGTCGACAAGGCATTGAATAAAAAGGGAAACCGTTTGGTTAGTATTCATGAAGTACGTATTCCGTTATGAAAGCAGAAAAAATGTGTGTTGATTGAGCAAGGTGCGTCCTGACACACCTGTTTCCACAATATCCTTAAAAGGTCAATAGATTATCGAAACAATTCACCATAGACAAAAGCCAGCGAGAGGTGGCCTCGTCTTCTTCTGAAATACTCTGGCACCCCCTATAATGCCTGTATCGATGTGTTGATGGGATGGTGGCAACAAAATTTACAAACGCGTTTATATCCTTTTTTCCCAGATTGTGAGTTGGCTGAGTGAATGCTGGAATTTGCGCCGTGTCTCGCGGATGACAAATTCAACATCCCGTGGTTCCGCTATTCGTTTGAAGTGCGGTTGTAAAATTTCTGTCAGACCCTCAAGGGTGCTAAAGGGTTCGCCGTCTTTTCGAAAACCGCCAATCCATTTATCTTTTTTGGTAAAGGATTCAAGCCAGGTGTATGGGGAGGCCAGAACCAAAAGGCCTCCAGGATTAAGTCGTTCGTGGATGGTGCTCAAAAATCTAGCGGGATTGACCATTCGGTCGATGAGGTTGCCAGCGAATACAAGATCATACCCGGTGAAGACATCCTTAAGGTTGGCGGCATCGGCCTGATGAAAGGCAACTTTGCCGCGAAATTGGTCAAGGCCGTATTCTGCAAGACTGTGCTCGTGATAGCTGACAATATCACCTTCCTCACAGAGTTCGTAACGTATATAGCCTTTTTCCTGCAGTTGAAACGCAATCTTGATAAATCTGGCGGAAAAGTCGAGGCCGTGTACCGTATCGAACTCTTTGGCCAGTTCAAACGATGCACGACCCACAGAACAGCCAAGTTCCAACGCTTTCGTCTTAGGTCGACCTGCCATGTGTTCAAGACATATCCTGGCGCATTGAACTGGAAATGATTCGACTCCGAAATGGTCTGGACCGAAATGGAGATCGCAATACTGTGAAACGGCCTGATCAGTCTCATACATAGCCTGTGGTTCGGCAAGTGGTTGCGAGGATTCAACATAGCGAAAACCTGCATGTTGGAAGAAATGGCGTCGGAAAGCATATCGGCTGTCACGGGTTGCTTCGTTGCCAGTAGAAATCCATGAACCGCCTTTTATCAGATTATGCTGGGTATCGAAGGTGGGAGTGGAAAAATCATCGTAAAAAGGATGAACCTCAAATCCTTCAAAACCTGAGATCGGTGTTTCCGTCCACTGCCAGACGTTGCCGATGATATCGTAAAAATTACCAAACCGAAATTGGTCTATCGGGCAGGATGAAGCCCAGTGTTCAAGATTGATATTGCCGGGTGCTGTTTGCCACCAGGGTTGATCGGGGATATCATGGATATCACGTAAACGATACCACTCATCTTCAGACGGCAATCGAATAGGAAGATCGGTTTTGGCTGCTTTCCAGTTACAAAAGGCTTTTGCTTCGAGATAATTCACTTCCACCGGCCAGTTCCAGGGCATATCGATAATTTTTGCCATGGTGCGGAACTGATAGCTTCCATTGTTATTAATCCAGAAGAGTGGATGTTCACTTTTTGAATATGTGACCCAATTCCAACCTTCGGCTGTCCACCATTGACTGTTGTGATAGCCTTCGTCTCTCACAAATTCGAGGAACTCACGGTTGGATACCAGATACTGTGCGGCCTTGAAATCTAGAATAGTGGCGGTGTGAGTGCCGAATTCGTTATCCCAGCCATAAAGGGGATGTGTCTTCTCTTTGCCGAGAGACACTTGCCCCCCTTTCACTGGTAATAGGCTGTTTGGCGGAGGTTCGCCGCTGTCAGGACAAATGGGCCAGAGAGGTAGCTCCTGAACTTCGTGAATGGGCAGTCGGCGGATGATAACCGAAGATGTTTCCAAATGAATTCGCTGGTGTTCGATACCCATCATGATAGCCCAGAATGGGCTGTCCCAGGTGATTGGCAGGGTTAGTGGCAAGCTGCGTATGAGACTATCGACTTCTTCCCGAACCTGCTGCCGATAGGCTCTGACTTCGCTTACAGTTGGCCAGTCGTAATGGGCATCGTTGAGGTCATCCCAGCTCATTTCATCCACCCCAATGGCGAACATTGATTCGAACCGGTGGTTAATGCGGTGGTCGATCAGTTTGGCGATAGAAAGTTTGTTGATATAAAAGGCAGCGGTGTGGCCGAGATAAAAAATTAACGGGTGCCGAAGCGGTTCCGGTCGCAGGTAGAACGCTTCATCGCGGATGAGTGTGTCGTAGAGCTGCTCATCAATGGAATAGGTGGCGTGGAAGTAGCGGAGGATTTCTTCTCTTTTTGATTCCGGAGTTCCTGCATTGAGAATTGTGGTGCGCGTTCTGCGAAGCTCTATCGTATCCTTGAAATCTAACGGATTCATGCCATACCTCGTTGGGGGAAGTGTGGAAGTTACTTGCAGGGAAATTAAGACGATCGAAATACAATGAAAACAATATCACATGCTTTCAGGAAAGCAAGGGCGACCGCCAATGGTGAATCAGCAGCGTGATGATGGTCTGGCCAAAGGATTGTGAAGATTGGCGAGTGAGCAACCAAGATAAAAAGATCCTGCGAGAATATAGAGATCTCCAAGATTGAAGACACCGGTGCGAAAGGTGCCAATACCGATGACCATAAAGTCGATTACGCCGCCGCTATTGTGGAGACGGTCAATGAGATTGCCAACTCCTCCGGCCAGTACAAAGAAACCGGCGACTGACTGGGCCAAAGCGATCTTTTGCTGGCGAATAAGGATGCAGGCGAAAATGATGAGGACAATTGCTACGCCTATTGTCAGTAATGGCAGGCGAACGGAGTTTGGTAGGAAGCTTAAATATCCAAGAAAACCAGAAAAATTTTCTATATAACGAAACTCAAGGCAACCCCAAAGAGTCAGGATAGGGTCGTTGCCGGCAAGATAATAATGCGCCAGTGCTTTGGTGAGTTGGTCCGCTGCCGTGCCTAAGAAGAGTATAATACAGAACAGGCGTAAGCGGCGGATCATCTGGCGATTGGAAGGGGGCGCAAAATGGGCATTTCTATTTGTCGTTTTTTTCTATTTCGCGGACAACGACATTGGAACCGTTCGGCGCACTTACGCAACGGCTCTTATAGAGGAGTTCGATTTCGAGAAGGTTTGCATCCAGGTTGTCGAGTTCCTGTTCAGTGAGTTCATCGTTTGTTTTGGGTTCCTGGGTCATAAGGCGGCCTCATGCAGTAGTGGGAGGAAGCTGTTCAGATAACGTTACAGCGACAACCTAAGGTGTTTGGGGCCTTGTTGCAACCGCTTTTTTGGCGTTGCAGGTTGAAGTGTACCTGAACAGATATAAAGAGCGTTTCACTGGTTACGTCAGGACTTCTTGGGGGTATAGGCACAAAAACCTGAGCGTGGTCCAATCTTAGGATGATTTCTGCAGGTGTCTGGACGTTTCTCATATATTGTGCACTGACGACTAGAGCGGTCAAGATAGAGACAGTCACCGTTTGCTAAACGGGTCAGGGTGAACATTTTTGTCTTTTGCGAAAAATGTTCGACAGCACCTTGTTTTCCGAGGCGCTTCGCAATGGATTTCATGTTGTCCTGAAGCTCGAATTCGTCCATCAACTCCATGCGAATTAAGTCGGTCGGGCTTACTTCGACAGGAAGACTGCAGCAGCTGGCATGGCAATCTCGGCAAAGCTTAGTGCTGAATTTCTTCCAGGTGGCTGGCTCGTCTATTCGTGAATGGTGTGGTATCATCTGAAAAACCTCTGTGCTCGTTCTGATCAATCTATGTCTCGAAAAAAAAATCGAGGAAGATAGCACAAAAATTGCTCAAATGCCACTGACAAAAAAATGCTAAAACAAGAACCTGATACGACAGCAACGATAGATGGTACTACATCCACAAATTCTGAGTGGAGCAGGTGGTTTTATGCAGAAAACGATATCGTTCTCGGAGTTGTGCTGCTGGTTCATGGTTTGAATCAACGGCCTTCAAGCTGGCAGGAGATGATTCTCTATCTGAACCGCAAGGGTCTTCATGTGTATCGTTTGGCGTTGAAAGGGCATCGAGGGCTCGACATGCATGACATGGAGACTGTGCATGCCGGAGTCTGGGAAGAAGAATTGCGGGAGGCGGTGAATGAACTCAAACGTTCATATCCTGATACGCCAAGATACCTCATGGGGTTTTCCATGGGTGCATTGCTGGCACTGACGGTTCAGTTGAAAGATAAAAAGCAATATTTCGACCGTCAGGTGCTGTTTGCTCCAGCGGTTGCCGTTCAACATTATACACGGCTCGTGCTGCCAATTTGCCAGATGTTACCTTCTCTTCCTTCGCGATCTCCGAGAAGCTACGTGGCCAACAGCGAAGGTACTACGGCAGAAGCGTACCGGGCACTCTTTCAATTGGAGCATGATTTTCGCAGATGCGAGAGTCTTCAAATTCTCAACATCCCGACCCTAGTCCTCATGCGCTCTGATGATGAATTGATCAGTTACAAAAGACTTCTGCAACTGATAAGGAACGAGGCGCTCGATAACTGGCGGATGGTGCATTTGACCGACGACAGTTCATTTATCAGTCGTTGGATGACTTATCGCCATTTGATTGTGGACAGGGAATCTGCCGGTGAAATGATCTGGAGCCAAATTCTCAGAGAGCTTGATACCTTTTTTGCCACAACAAATAATTGTGATATGCGGAATTGAGCAGGTGTGAGGAGATTCGGGCTAGCAGCAAGCTGACGAGCTTTTCCTGCCTGTTATCCGTTGCAGCCAGCTATGAATAAGAAGGGTAGCACAGCCGCAGCCTTCATCGGGATTGACAAAGATAGCCGCCACCGGGCAGTTCAGGCTGCAGGCGCCACACTCCATACAACCACCTCGATCGTCTATTTTAGCTTTGTGATCCTGCATGGTGAAAACCCGATGGGGACAGACGGTAACACAATTGCCGCAACCGGTGCAGAGGTTTTCATCGAGTCGTAGCTGAATTGTTTCTTCGAGATAGCGAAAATCTTTCATAATTTCCTTTAGGTAAACCCCCGGCTTTGCCGGGGGACTACAAAAGTTTGACGGTTCCTGCAAAATGAAGAAGCCTCCGCTCTCGTGGACCGCTCAAAGTCACGAGAAGGAGGCTTCATGAACAACACACAATGTTTAAGCCACTCGAAGTGGGAATGCAAGTACCACGTCGTGTGGATACCGAAGTGTCGAAAGAAAACGCTTTATGGGCAGCTGAGAAAACACCTTGGTGAGGTGTTGCATGATTTGGCTCGGCAGAAGGAGAGCAAAGTGCTGGAAGGGCATCTGCAGCCGGACCACATTCA
>NZ_FRFE01000084.1 GCF_900143695.1 Desulfopila aestuarii DSM 18488 | reverse complement strand
GCGGTCCACGAGAGCGGAGGCTTCTTCATTTTGCAGGAACCGTCAAACTTTTGTAGTCCCCCGGCAAAGCCGGGGGTTTACCTAAAGGAAATTAATCGAGCAACTTGATTTAAAGGAAGATCTCAACGTCCTTGAAATCGGCCCTGGGCCTGGATACTTCAGCACACACATTGCGAAAACACTGAAGCAAGGCCGGCTATTTCTCCTTGATATCCAACAAGAA
Source organism: Desulfopila aestuarii DSM 18488 (assembly GCF_900143695.1). Classification (GTDB taxonomy): domain Bacteria; phylum Desulfobacterota; class Desulfobulbia; order Desulfobulbales; family Desulfocapsaceae; genus Desulfopila; species Desulfopila aestuarii. The sequence continues at coordinate 3,249 of NZ_FRFE01000084.1, read as the reverse complement.
ATGCTCGACTTTGCCCGCAAACGCCTCGTTAAAAGAGGGCTCAAAAACGTTGAATACAAATTAACAGATGGTTTAAATTTTGATCTTGAAAGCAGTTTTTTTGACAGAGTTTTCATGGTAACTGTCATAGGTGAGGTCGAAAACAAAGATTATTATTTGCGAGAAATTCACAGAGTATTAAAAAGTGATGGAATTTTATCGATCTCAGAACTAGCAGGAGACCCCGACAAAATGGCTATCGACGATCTAAAAGATTTGGTTTGCCAGCATGGCTTCGAAGTGTCGCACATCTTTGGAACCCATAGAAACTACACAATTAATTTCACAAAGAAATAATCCATCAAATCCATCAACCCATAAACCAGCAAAGGCCCCGGCCATTGCCCCGACCGGGGCCTCACCAACACCCAATAACCATCAACACTTCATTCTCGATCAATTGCTTCAGCTCACAATCGAACAAAACCTTGATCGACACAATCGCCTTGTTCTTTCAGGCTCTGCCGTCAGCTTCATGTACAAGGCACAGTTCGGCCTCATGCAATACCAGCCGAACTTCCTTGCCTGGTTTATAGGCCGTGATTCTGCCGTCATTGACCGCCCGCCGAATCGCCTGCCGATTGCACTTGTACCGCTGAACCGCCTCGGTACAAGTGATGGTTTCAGGAATCCCACGATCAACAGCAGTCCAATGACCAGTGCTATTGCCAGTGATCGCATTGGTTCACTTCCGGCTCGGTCTGCTGTTGCCCCAACGTTTCATCTGCATCAAAGCAACAATCACCTCCTCAATCTCAGCTACGCACAGCCCCTCTCCTGCCTCGTGATTTCACCCGGCATATTGTCGAGCCATGCCTTGCGAGCCTCTTCGATCGCCTCGGCAGTTTCTAGCATCACCGCAGACACCCTTTGCATCATTTCTACATCAGGCTCCATGGCAACATTCGGCAGCGGTACAAACACTCCACCTAATAGACCACCCAGATATTGACCGAGGGGAAAGGTACGGCCTGCAGCTCCGTCATCCTCCCTGATCATGTCGATGATGGTACGCAGCCGGTCTAGCGGCCCGAACTTGCCTGTATAAAAAATCATCTTCCGTTTCCGGTTCCCGACACCAGGCACGAATAATTTTCGGAGAACACGACAACAACCGCTCCAATTCAACGGCATCACCGTGACGCAAAACCAAGTCCATCACCTCGTATGCCCTGGGGAGTTTCATATCCTTGGCAATCACAACTTCTTCCGGTAAACAGACTCGTGTTTACAGATAGATACAAAGTACTACCAACCCGTTTTTTATTGCGGAAACCGGCCTCCCTTTGCTAGGATGAGAAGCGCTACCTGCAACGCCCGAATTGCGCCCGGGGGACAGGTTTATTTTTTCCTTCCTTCGGCTAGTTCCGGCCATATATCTGACACCGATTTGCAGATAGCATCGGCAATTCCCTTACGCACTTTCTGGTTAGGCCGATGACCGTGGATTACGACAATGATGTTTGAGTTTGCAAGATTCAGCTTTCTTGCGATGTCATTAACCTTGACACCCTTAATCATCATTGCTGCTCGTATTTCGTTTTGTGTCATCATGTGTGCACGTGCTAGTATTGGATGAGCCATGAGTGTGACCCAAACAAAAACATTATTTAAAGAATACGGCTTATTGCAACAACACTTGGACTTATACAAAAAATTGAGTCAGGCAGCTCGAATTAGCGCAACAACCATTTCCAGATGGAAGAGCATTGACGCCACTACTCCAGACTCGAAAAGCTTAAAAGCAATTGCAGATTCGACAGGTTGCTCATTCGACTGGTTTATGCATGGCAGGGGAGAATTGCTCCTCCAGGAAACTCCAGGTACTCAGCAACAAGTCAGAAAAGCTATCGACCTATCGCAAGAGAAGGAAACCTTCACCTATTCAAAAATGATCACAATGACAACCAAGTTCCTCGAATCGATATCAGATCGGCTCTATTTATAGTCTTCAGGTTAAGTTCATCGTCGAAAACAAGGCCATTATCCTGTAGCCCATCCAAGCAAATATGAGGATATTCTGACATGTGGAATAATATTCTATTTATTTGGGCTGTCATTATACATCTTCTATTAACTGTATCGCATGCAAGTGATGAAATACTCATCATCACAGAGGAATGGCCTCCCTATAACTATTCAATTGATGAAAAAATTGCCGGCTTTTCGACCGAAATAGTGAAAAGCATTCTTAAGGTAATGCACAAGGAATATGAATTACAAGTCGTACCAAGTATGAGAGCGAAAGCTCTTCTTGAAAATCGTCCACAGACGATGATGTTTTCAATGTTTCGTACGCCAGAACGAGAGGCGCAGTATAAATGGATTGGCCCCTTGGTTGATGTATCAATATATTTTTACAAACGCAAAGATCGTCAGATTAAAATTGAAAGCCTCGCGGATCTTAAGAATGAAAAATTGACTGTCTGTTGTCGACACGCAGGATTGATACATGATCTCTTAGAAGAAAAAGGCTTTAACAACTTACATTCAACAGCGACGAAGGGTTTATCAATATACAAAATGCTTTTAGCAGGACGATGTGATATTGCCATCAGTGATGCAGATCTCGGGGTGAGACATAACCTCCATTTACTGAATATCAAACTGGACGACGTCTTTGAAAAAATACCCATCCCAATATTAGAAGCTGAATTGTATATAGTTGGCAGTAAAGATATTTCTGATGAGGAAATTCAACAATGGCAGTCTGCGTTGGACACATTAAAACATAATGGAGTCTACGATAAAATTCTCCAAACCTATCTTTGATAATACTCGATGAACTCCAATGACAAAATACTTCATCAGTCAAAAGGTACGGATTCAATTAGAGCCGAAATGAGTGACGGAGCCAGATTTGTAAAAAATAGCACACACTAGCAACTTGAACAGGCCCCATTTTTTTTCAACATATCCCATCAATCATTTCTCAAATTATGTAAATCTCTTAGATGGAAAAAAACAAAGGGTGACAGATATATTTTCAACAACATAACCAGACACGAATTCACTGATGATCATCTCTTCTGGAAGTGAGTACAAGTATGATTCATTATAGTCAATTAAATCATTCTGATTTCAATACATTCAGTCGTATCGATCGAAGAGACTATTCGTAAGCGCTCAACAAACGCCATCTTTTCATATCGTTAACAATCTGTTTCATTGTGGCAAACCAGACCACGGGAGGGCACAATGAAAACAGAG
>NZ_FRFE01000082.1 GCF_900143695.1 Desulfopila aestuarii DSM 18488 | reverse complement strand
TATGAAAGGAAAGAGCGCAATCCACATTGCACGAAACTACCTTGGGCAGAAGAAGAACTACAGTGGGATGCACTTTTGGGCACGGGGTTATTTTGTCTCAACTGTCGGCACCGACGAAGAGGTTGTTCGGGCATATATCCGGGAACAAGAAAAAGAAGACCATCGTGTGGAACAGCTATCGCTCTTTAAATAAGCGACCACCCAATGGTGGTCAGTAAATTTGTTTAACATACCGCTTTGAGCGGTCCAAAATCTAAAGCCACCGGCTTTGCCGGTGGATACTTACTGTAGATAATCAGCTAATTCTAAATTCATCAATAATTGCTGAATTTGAGAATTTGATAACCAATAATCCCAAAAAAGAAGAAGATATTCAGCAATTATTAACTAAACATCCAGTTCTTCTCGATCCGTTTGTCAATGAGCTATTCTCAAAACAACAACTAGGCAATGACTTCATTACTGACTATGTAGTAAGGCGTACAAATAACCAATATATATTAGTGGAAATAGAGAATTCTACTGACAAATTGTTTAACAAAAACGGCTCCTTTTCTTCAAGCCTGGTCGAGGCTGTTTCTCAAGTAAGAGATTTCCAGGCATGGGTTTCGGATAATCTTCATTATGCTCAAAAAAAACTTCCCGGCATCAAACACCCTGAAGGACTTGTTGTAATTGGAAGAAGTTCTGATCTTTCAGATATTGAGAGTAAAAGATTATCGGAAGAGAATCATAGCAGAAGAGGTCATATCAAAATAATTACTTATGATGAACTAATCGAAACTGCAAAAACCGTACATAGGAATATTATCGAAAAACCAGTAGTTAAAACAAGCAAAGAGACAAAAAGCATTTAACCATTTAATTCAGCGGATGGCGTTAACGTAGGAGGCGCTGACGCTGCAAGTTCATTGGCGCCACCGCTGATCACGACGTTGGGCATAGGAGAATAACCAAATTGACCAACAGCATATCAAATTGTCTCGCCATTCATAAACGTGCAGACCTCATTCAAATACCAGCAATCATCCACCGACTTCCTCGTTTGTCGTTACGGTTTAATAAGGAAATATATGTATTACGCGATGATCTTACCGGATTTGGCCTTGGTGGGAACAAGACGCGGAAAGTAGACTTTCTCATTGGAGATGCGCTCGCCCATAAAGCAACTACCTTGATCACCATTAAAGCTACAAGCTTCAGCCGAAATGCCGCTGCTGGGGCAGCTGCTTGTGGGTTACATTTTCACGTGATCCTGCCAGGTACCGAATCTGATCAGAATCCATTGAGCCAATCCGTCTTTGCAAAGTGGGGCGCTAAGCTACATTATGAAATAGACGACACGGCTGCGTTGGTAAACTGTCAGGAATCTTTGGTTGCGTCCCTGAGGGCTCAAGGAGAGAATGTCTATGTTCTGCATCCGGGAGGAAGCGATACCATCGGAGCGCTCAGCTATGTGAATGCTTTTGACGAAATCCGTGAATTTTCAGAACGAACCGGCGTTTATTTTTCACACATTGTGCATTCCACTAGTTCCGCGGGAACGCAGGCAGGACTTGTTGTGGGACAGTGTATCGCCAGTTACGAAACTCAGGTTCTTGGTATCAGTGCCTCCAGAACCACGAGTGAGCAGTCTGAGATAGTTTGCAAACTTGCACAATCTACGGCGCAACTGCTGGATAGACAGGTGGACCACAGTAAAATCATCGTCAATGACAGCTTCGTTGGTCCAGGTTACGCCCAAGCTTCTAAGGAAGGTGAGATAGCGTCGAAGGTCTTTGCTAATCTTGAAGGTATTTTTTTAGATCCGGCGTACACAGGCAAAGCGGCCGCTGCATTGTTAGATTATTCAGAAAATAAGAGGTTCGGAGGTGGACCTGTATTATTTATCCACACAGGTGGAAACGCAGGACTGTACTACTAGTGCTGCCTGAATACCGAACATGTCAGTTCAGCGGACAGCCAGAGCCATACCGCTTTTGACAAATTTTGGAAAGTTAAAAATTATCTTAGTTTTTGAAGTTTTAATAGCTCTGAATGCCTATGACATCGGCGGTAAAATGCCATATACCTCCTATCTAGTTTAATTATTTCGGATCTGGGAAAACTATTTACAGGTAACTATTATGAAAACAACCACAAAAATAATAATTTATTTGTCAATACTTGCTTTGATAGACATGATTATCCCGATACCTTTTACCGCTCTTATGTTAATCTATGTTATACTTGAAAAACCTGCATGGTTTAAAACTTTAGTTACGGAAATCTATAACTCGTAATGTGAATTAATAAAATTACGCATATGCTATCCACATAGCAATGTCATCTTGACTTTCTTAACGTTAAATCGACCCTGCCATAGCAAGACTGCAGGACGATGATAGGTATACACCCAGAAGGCAGTAAGCGATCTCCCTTAATCTGCTTTTTCCTCTGAGTAATATACAGCTCGGAAAGAGGTCTGATAGAGAAGGCGAAATGTTAAAATCGGAAAATTTGCAATTTCGCAAATTTTTCGTTCAACGATGATAGTCCCACAGTTTGTTCTCTTCGTTCATCTCTGACACATCATGCACTTGGCTTTATTACGTATACTTTCCTGATATGCGTGACAAAATCCGCCCCGCTTGACACCTATCCATGTAGACTTTCTATCCACCTGATTGAGAAGGCTCCAGCTTTTACTTGAAACATTATTTCAGGTTTTGTAATCACATAAGGGTAGAGTCGCGAATATTCTTTTACAATCTTGATCTTTATCTGAATTACAGACAAAATTGAAGGTCGTATACCATTGGCAGCGACTATGAAAAAGCTGGGATTGTAGATCTTTATTCCCTCTTAAACCAAGGAGATTTGACGAATTCGACTAGTAATAATTTTCGTGTTCTAGGGAGAGTAATCAATGTTATCGTTTTTACCACCAACAATCCGTGGCATTGTTGCTAGCTGTCTGTTGGTCGCGAACACCTTACTGCTGGGACCGCTTTTAATCACAATTTCCCTACTGCGGTTTATTATTCCCCTGCAGGGCTGGCAACGCAGCTGTACTGCTGCTGGAATCCGGATTGCGGAGCTATGGATTTCTTTTAATTCTTTGTGGATGAAGCTGACTCAACAGATGCAGTGGGATGTTGTGGGAATTGAACAGCTTGACAAAAAACAATGGTACCTGGTGTCTTCTAATCATCAATCCTGGGCTGACATACTTATTCTTCAACATCTACTTAACCGCAAAATTCCAATGCTCAAGTTTTTCCTTAAGCGACAATTGATTTGGGTGCCAGTAATAGGACTCTGCTGGTGGGCTTTGGATTTCCCATTTATGAAGCGTTACAGTAAGGAATATCTTGAGAAGTATCCCCACAAACGAGGGAAGGATTTTGAGAGTACTCAACGTGCTTGTGAAAAGTTTAAATACATACCTGTCGCTGTTTTTAATTTTCTGGAAGGCACACGCTTTAATGCTGAAAAGCATCAAGAACAGAATTCTCCTTACAAATGGCTGCTAAAACCTAAGGCTGGTGGTATTGCTTTTGTTGTTGGTACTATGGGTGACAACCTCAATGCTTTACTCGATGTTACCATCGCATACCCTAAGCACGAGCAACCTTCTTTTTGGGATTTTATGTGCGGTAAAGTTGATAGGCTTCGTGTCCGCGTCCAGCAAAAGCCAATCCCTGAGCAGTTTCTTAATCGTAATTATCGTGAAGATGAAACTTTTCGAAATGAATTCCAGCAATGGGTAACCCAACTCTGGCAGGAGAAGGATGCCCTTTTGGATCAACTCCATCAACAACCAGGTAGCTAGTTGTAGCAGACCGCATTATGTACCCTCAAACCTTCAATAGCTTTTAATATGGACCCACATTAAACGAGAATAAATGTAAGGCTCGTACGTACGGTTCAATGAGAGGGATGAGGTGAGGGTGATTACCTCACCTCATCCCTCTCAATCGTTTATAGGAGTTGACTGGGTCTACAAAACTTGAAAAGCATCATGCTAAGCTGTTAAAATATCAAGATTAGAGTTTGAATTGGTTGACTATCAATGCAAGCTGATCAGCAAGTCTGGAGAGATCCTGTGATTGCGTGTCGACATTATCACTGTATATGCGAACCGTAGTAGTCCATATAGCTCCTATAACTGGAAATACGGAGGAAATTTTTTGACTTTCGGAGGAAGGTCGACAACATTTATGAACACATTGCCATCATTCTGTTAAACAACTTGTTGGACGAAATATAATGAACCCAATCACAAGCGAGGAGTTATAGTCAAGTCTGGTGTTTGAAGAATCATTCTTAGATATTGACCACCTTGTTCAGCTCACCTTCTTTTACTGGTTCAACCCTCTCGCCATCCTTGAATCTCACCCCTCGAATGACCTCAGCAAGCAGCTTGAATCCCCTTAGCCGACGCCATTTCTTCTGAGCGCTCTGGCCGAG
>NZ_FRFE01000080.1 GCF_900143695.1 Desulfopila aestuarii DSM 18488 | reverse complement strand
GAGGTCAGGTCAATGTTTTTTCCCAGCGTGTCTTCTGTATAACCAAGAATTTCTCTGGCTGATTGGTTGAGAAAGAGAATCTGGCCCTGTTTGTCGGTTTCGAACACAATCTGGGGAAGGGAGTTTATGAGATTCCGATAACGTTCTTCACTTTTTTTAAGCGCTGCGCCCGCTCTTTTTTCAATCAGATGATTGCGGCCCATTTCTGCAATGAGTTCGACAAAAAGATCGAGGTGATCAATTATTCGCTGTATCCTTGCCGTTGAGAATTTGGGATGTTTGTTCGGTATATTGACATTTCTGTTTTGCTCGTCCAGAGGCAGAGGACGAAGCAACTCTGGCGGGCTTGGTTCTTGAATGAATGGTCCGATGAAAATGGTCGCAATATGCAGTCCATCGATTTGAATTGGAGCTCCGACGCTGTTAAAGCCGTTTCTGCACGTGAACACCTTATTATCTAGTCCGGGTTCCGGCTTATGTATAAAAAAACGCTCTGTATCGATACATCGCCGCGAATCAATCGATTTCAATTCTTGCTGGCTACTCGCACAAAGACATTCCCAGCCTTCCTCAATAATGATTCTGCCGTTCGGGGCGACAATACAACACCCCATCTCTACGAAAGTACAAAATTTTCTTAGCACAGATTGCAGTTTTTCGAAGTTAATGAAATCTGTAAAAGTGGCTTTTTGTTCTGTCATCACGATTCGATTGGTTGATGAGATTGATTTTTTGAAAACAAACGTATTGTCTTGAAAAGAGTATAGCTGATCGGAATTTTTTTCTGTAGCAGGAGTGGGAATTTGAGCAAGAGGGTTGCTGGTTCATGCAGGGGCAACAACCCTCTTGCCATAGTTTGTTCGAGTCGATCAATGAGGATATTGTCAAGATTTTCAATCAACCTTAAACTGCCCAACCATTCTGCTCAGCTGTTCAGCAAGATTTGAAAGCTCACCGGCACTCACACGCACCTGGGAACTGTTGGAAAACATCTCTCCGGAAATTGCACTGACATCGGTGATTTCTTTGGCAATGTCAGTTGCTACAACTGAACTTTGGTTGACATTCTCATTCACCTCATTGATACCGTGAGCCATTTGTGTGACATTTCCTGTTATTTCCGCAGTCGCAGCAGTCTGCTCTTCTACTGCGGTTGCAATGCTGCCCACGACCTCATGCACGTCGCTAATAACGGTGTTTATTTCGGTAATCTGGTGAACGGTTTTTGCGGTTGTGTCCTGAATGTTTCCAACCTTGTCTTTAATGTCGAAGGTCGCAGCAGCGGTTTGCTTAGCCAGGTCTTTGATTTCATTGGCAACTACTGCAAATCCCTTACCTGCTTCTCCGGCCCGAGCCGCCTCAATGGTAGCGTTAAGAGCCAGCAGATTAACTTGTTCGGATATCTCAGTAATGGTCTCGATCACCTTGCCGATGGATTTGGCGGAATCACCTAATGCATTGATATTGTCTGAAGCCTCACTTGCCTTCTTTGCTGCATTATCAGAGATAAACCGAGCCTTTTCAGCATTCTGGGCTATCTCCCCTATAGTTGAGGACATTTCTTCCGATGCAGTAGCCACCATATTTGTATTTGTAGTCGATTGTTCCATGGCAGCAGCCACATTTTGCATATTGGTACTCATCTCTTCTGCGGCGACGGCAACGGTATTCGATTTGCTGGATGCCTGTTGCGCCCCCAGATTCATCTGTTCTGAAATCTGAGCTAACTCGGTTGAGGAAGAAGAGAGAGTATGGACGCCGGCAGAGACATCTTTTATGATGTGCTGTAACTTTTCAATAAAAAGATTAAACCACTTAGCCAGTTCGCCAACTTCATCCTTAGTTGAAACTGAAAGACGCATGGTGAGATCACCCTCGCCCTGGGCAATGTCTTTCAGGCCTGCTACAGCGGCGTTAATCGGCTGTACAATCTTTCTACTGGATAAAGTTATAACTGTTGCGGCGATAGCCATAGCAATAGCAATAACGGCAAGGATGATATTGCGGATTGACACCGTAGCACGAAGAAATTCATCCGCGTCCTGAGTAACGGCCACGGACCATTGGTTAATATCCACGGGTGCGGCACCAGCTATCTTTCGCACCCCCTTGAATACATATTCTGTCACTCCAGTTTCCCCTCCCACCATAATAGATGTAAAATCAGCCATTTCCTTGATAGATGTCGTATTGAGGCTTAAAAGGTATTCATCTTTCGGATGGGCAATAACCACTCCATCTCTGTTCAACATGTACGCATAGCCGGTCTCGCCAATTTTCCGATGAGCAATAAGGTCGGTAAAATAGTCAGCCTTCAGTACCAGCCCGATGACTCCCAGGAATTGTTTATCCTCAGAGACAATGGGAGCCACCACTGGAACGATGAGTTGCGAGGTTGCCTGCGAAGAAGATTCCCTGGTATTGTTGTGATGAATTAAGTCGTTGGAATTTTACCTCGATATTTTCAAATAACGACCGAATGAGATGTTGCCTTGTTGCCTGATCCGCCAGACTGATATCCTGTAAAGCCTGAACATAGGTGGGGTCGACTGCTAATGTGCCGACCATCTCTTTTTGAGCATTAAGGAGGTTTTTTACCAGCAAGGAAAGATCAATTGCCAAAGATTGCGTTTTTTCGCGCGAAAGATTCAGCAAAGCTTCCGCCGATTTGTTGACTGAAAAATAACCGACCACCACAAGTGGTAGAAGAACAGCTAGCAAACCGGTACTCAAAAGTTTGAACGAAATTGATTGAAATTTTGATTTCATTGGTCGCCTCCTTGATATTGGTGTTATTCGTAATCTGTGTAAGGACTAAGCATCCTTCACAGCCTGATAGCGATAACCGTGCCAAGGAGGCATTGTTTATAATATGTAATAATATTGTTAAATTAACCCAAGGATGGAATACTGGGAAAAGTTATTTGAAAGCGATAGTCCGAAAACTTCGGATAATGTCGAACAGGTGGTCCGATTTTTCAGGACTCGGAAACAGTACGGTAAAGCAATGAATGTGACTTCAATAGATCATAGAGGCGGGAACGGCTTAACCCAGATGTTCTACAAGCTACCACTATATTACCCGACGATTCACCCATTAGGCGCTGCAGGTAGCGTTTCTCCATGTCCTGCTGGTAAAGCTTGCGGTACTCTTTGAACGTTGGCAGGATATCAGATTCAGCAGGATCATTTCCTGTAAAGACTCCTGTACTATCAGAAGGTAGTAATTGTTTACGAGAAACAAGGGAGTGGATGTGATTCAGACGTATCTCAGACGGTAGATGGATGGGATAAAGAACAGGGGCAATGGGATCAGCAAGAATTGCTTTCTCAAGTGTTTGTTTCAACTCTCGTACATTCCCTGGCCAGGAGTAGTGAAAAAGAACCTGGAGTGTTTCCGGTACAACCCCTTTGACAGGAATTTTTTCTCGACAGCATATTGAGAAGATGAATGACATTGCAAGGTTTTCGATATCTTCAGGTCTCTCGCGCAGTGGAGGGAGGTGAATGTTAAATCCATTGAGGCGGTAAAATAGGTCACTGCGAAAAGTATTTTGTCCGACCATTGCAAACAGATCTCTATTTGTCGCTGCAATGAGCCGAAAATTGCTAGAAACTTCCTTACCTTTACCGAGTGGCCTATAGATCTTCTCCTGCAGGACACGGAGAAATGTTTTCTGGGATTCAAGGGGTAACTCCCCAACTTCATCGAGAAAGAGGGTTCCACCATCGGCCTGCTCAATCAGCCCCTTTTGATTGGTGTCAGCTCCTGTGAAAGCGCCTTTGATATGACCGAAAAGTATGCTCTCGATGAGCTTCTCCGGCAGACCGGCACAGTCCACAACAATAAATGGTTGTCTTGATCTGTTACTGTTGACATGGATTGCCTGGGCGAAAAGTTCTTTCCCTGTACCGGTTTCTCCTGTGAGCAGTACCGTTGTGTCAGAACCCGCACATGCAGCAATTTGATTCAGACATTTGCATAACTGTGGACTCTTCCCGACAATGTCGTCTCGATTCAAGCTGACATGTGACGGAACTTGCTGTTTTTTTTCATGGTACTCAAGAGCCCTTGTCACCTGAAGGGTTATCTCTTGCCGCGCAATTGGTTTTTGCAGATAGTCCCATGCTCCATTTTTAATGGAAAGTTCGGCTCCATTCAGATCTCCTGCTCCTGTTATAATGATCACTTCCGGTGCTGAAGGTATCTCACGGACAAAAGAGAGAAGATCAAGGCCGTTGCCATCCGGCAAGCGAACATCAAGAAAAAGGAGATCAATAGATTCTGCTGATAAAATTACTTTTCCTTCAGAGATACTCCCTGCTGTGAAAATTTCATGGCCCATCAGTTGACAGTTCTCTGCAAGAAGATCTTGAAAAAACTGATCATCATCTATGATTGTTATCTTTGCCATTACCGTATTATTCAATTTTGTGGATGGAATTCTCTTATCGATTGTAATTTTGCCACTGTCTTTTCTTTACTTCAAAGGTAAATGGTCAAATTTGGTGAACCTTCAAATGGTATCACGTAGATTTCGTTTGAACAAATTTCTGGCCATTTTAAGTGAAAGTCAGAGTTATACATGTCTTGTGACAATCTCTTATTTTCCTGAGAGACTGCTATTTGAGATGCTTCCTTACAGGGCAGGACAGGCTAAACCTGGAGAATTGATAAGAAATGGAGTAACTGCAAAGAAGAGCTTACCAAAATCTCAAAAGCGCAGCAGAACTACTGTTGCTTTCAACGGGTGAGGAGCAATCCTCACCCGTTGAGGCACGCCTATCCATAAAGTGTCTCAATCCATCTGATCGCTTCAGTGTCATTTACCTTTCCAAGATACCTTTGAGTAGTTGAAAGGTCTGCATGCCGCAGAATGACCTTGCTGACGATTTCTATGGGAGTACCAGATCTTGAGGCATAAGTCGCCGCATGACGCCGGAGATCATGTGGACGCAGTTCGATATTGACCAGTTTGCCTGCTTTTTTCACCATAGACCAGGCGGCAACGTAAGAAAT
>NZ_FRFE01000087.1 GCF_900143695.1 Desulfopila aestuarii DSM 18488 | reverse complement strand
ACCTCTACACTGCTGCCTGAAAGATCACTGATCTCGGCTGCGGCATGCTGACTCCGCTCTGCCAGCTTGCGGACCTCAGCCGCGACTACGGCAAAGCCTTTTCCATGCTCACCGGCCCTTGCAGCTTCAATGGCAGCGTTTAAGGCCAGCAAGTTGGTCTGCCTGGCAATCTCTTCTATTATTGAAATCTTATTTGCTATTTCTTTCATGGCTGCGAGCGTCTTAGCAACTGACTCACCACCTTTCTTGGCGTCTTCAGCGCTCTTACTGGCCATCTTCTCGGTCTGCAGCGCGTTATCGGCGTTTTGTCGAATATTAGCAGCCATCTGCTCCATAGAACTCGACGCCTCTTCAGCGGCTGCGGCCTGTTCGGTTGCCCCCTGACTCATTTCTTCGGAAGTGGCAGAAAGTTGCTGACTGCCAGAGGCGACATTATTTGTTGCGCTGATAACACTCGCGACGACATCTTTCAGTTTCGTCATCATGTCGTTGAGAGCGGCAGCCAGTTGTCCTATCTCATCCTGCTGGTTTATTTTGATTTCAGCGGTGAGGTCACCGGTTGCCACCGCCCTTGCGAAAGCAACACCGGTAATCAGTGGATTGGCGATCCCCCGGGCTACCAGCAAGGCGATTATTGCAATGATCACAGAAATGACGACCGCAGCGACAACCACAGACTTGATAAGCCGTTGTATAGGCACCAGAACCTCGGCTTCATCAATTTCAGCGATGACAGCCCAGGTAACATTGCCAAATCGTACCGGTGTATATGCCGACAGGACACTATTGCCGTTATAATCGGTGATAATTTTTGTACCTTTTTCTCCGGCAATTACCTGTTTGACGGCTTCGGTGTCCACTCCGTTTGCACTTGTCGTACCGGCAAAAGACGCCGCAACAGAGTGTGCCTGTGGGTCAAGAAAAGAGTCGGAGCGCATCCTTTTGTCCGAGCCCACCAAGTAGGTTTCCCCGGTTTGCCCCATGCCCTCACGCTGTTGCATGATCGAGTTAATTGCCTCAAGAGGCAACTGCAGGGCCACAATCAACTCAACATCACCCTCATGAACGACAGGCTGGGCGACAAAAGACGCAGGAACTCCATTACTGGGTGCGTACGGTTCAAAATCGGCAATACCAAATGTTTTAGTCTCCAATACTTCTCTTGTTAACTTACCAAGATTTGAACCAGCATATTTGCCGTCTACCATATTCGTCTGATAGTCAGGCTCCCGACTAGCAGTGTAGAACACATATCCATCCGGATTCATAAGGAAAAGATCATAATATCCATACAATTCCTGGTATTTTTTGTAAAATTCATTTCCCTTGTTATCCACCGGACTGAATGCTTCCGCGACATCAATTTCTGCAACCATGATCCAAGTGAGATCAATAATCGTAATTGGTGCGGCAACTGAGAGCACCGGGTTACCATTGTAATCCTTTATGACATCAGATCGATCCTCACCGGCCAATGCCCACCTGACGGCTTCTGTATCGACTCGCCCCTTACTTGGGTTGGCAAACGATGTCTTGACACTGTGATTGACGGGATCAAGGAAGGAATCTGAGCGCATCAATTTATCAGTACCGACCAGATAGGTTTCACCGGTTTTGCCAAGTCCCGACCGCGTGGTCATGAGGTTATTGATATGCTCATTGGAGAGCTGCACAACCATGACCCCACGAAGCATGTCTCCCTTATACATCGGTACTCCAACAAAAGAAGCTGGCTCACCGTTGCTCGGAGCATAGGGCTTGAAATCAACAATAGATATGCTCTTGGTCCTGACTGTTTTTTCCCATGCTTCATTCAGACCCGAGTCTTTATAAGGGCCGGTCCGAATATTGGTTCCGAGATCGACCTCTTTTGCCGCAGAGTACATAACATGCCCATGGGCGGCGCAGATCATAAATATATCGTAATAACCAGTGTCTTTCTGAAATTGAGTTACATTTTTACCGTATGTTTTCCAGATATCGTTATATTCAGGAGTGTCAACGTTATATGGCCCATCTTCAGACACGTTGGTATCCCAATGGTATTGGACCAGGTGATCATAAAGAATTTCCGCATCTTTTCCGCGGGCAAACAACTCCATATCGAGAAAGGCCTTTTTAAAGTAGTTCATAAGCATTGAGGTTTTCAGATCATGCTGCGCCTCCAATTTACGAAATGCTTCAATCCGCAAGGTATTTGCAATCTCATTGAGAACATCAAGGTCTCCCTGGCGATCGGCAAAGAATTTCTCAATCTGCACCTTCTTAATCTCACGCACCGAGCTCAGCTGGTCGAATGATTTTTCGAGCAAGGCATCACCAGCCAGTCGGCTGGCCCACCAACCGATCAAGGTCAGAGGTACCAGTCCAACGAGAAGAAAAAGGCTGATCAGCTTTGGTTTCATTCGGATGTCTTTCATTTTGAGCATATTATTCCTCCCATATTAATATTGAAAGATCTTCAGAATTCCAACTTGGACATCGATTGAAACCTGATAGCTATTTTAACAATGACTTTTTCTTTATTTTTTTCGGCTTCGTTAAAATTACATCCTTCGTTGTAAAAACGAACTGCGTGGAGAATCAAAGTTTCTCACCTTGTATCGACTTTAAAGAAGTCCACGACCTAGAACCGCTCAAATTCATCGTCAAGCTTACTGCTGTCACTGCCCATATCCAGGTCCAAACCACCAGCTGCAGATGTTGCCTTTTTGCTCTTTTTCAATACCTGCTTTGGAGCAGGCAGGCTTACCTGCTTCTTTTTGGTTACCGGCTGCGCGGCATGACGAACCTTTGAGCCTGCCTTGGTATCGACTTTGAAGAAAGCAATGGTATCCTGCAGTTGCTCTGCCTGGCTGGACAGTTCTTCCGAGGTCGAAGCCATCTCTTCTGAAGCGGAGGCATTCTGCTGAATAACCTGGTCAAGCTGCATAATTGCCTGGTTGACTTGCTCAGCGCCGGTATCCTGTTCCTTACTTGCTGCAGAAATTTCCTGCACCAGTTCGGCGGTACGCTGAATATCCGGCACCAT
>NZ_FRFE01000010.1 GCF_900143695.1 Desulfopila aestuarii DSM 18488 | reverse complement strand
CAAAGGAGCCGCCTCACCGTCTACCTTGACCAAGGCGTAGTCGGCCCAGACAATAATGCAGCTGAAAATGCCATCAGGCCGTTTGTGATAGGCCGCAAAAACTGGCTCTTTGCCGGTAATCCTGCCGGAGCGGCAGCTAGTGCCAGCCTCTACAGTCTCGTCGAATCAGCGAAAGCAAATGGCCTGGAACCGTACAGATATCTTCGTTTTATCTTCGAAAAACTTCCTTTCGCAGAATCGCAGAGCGATTACGAAGAGCTGCTACCGAACAGGCTCAAAGCCGCCGACCTCCTTTTGCCGCAATCAATAAGTGGGGTTTAATTAGCGGATACGGACTTGCAGAGTCATTCATCGGCAAAGGTTTCGGTGGTTATTTGTTGTCCAAAGCCATTAGGTCAGCCTGGAAATGGTCGGGCACAAAGAGAGTATGGGTTCACACCTGTACTTTAGACCACCCAAGTGCTTTACAAAACTATATTTCCAGAGGCATGACAATCTATAAGGAAGAAACTGAGAATCAGTCAATTACCATTCACAGCGGAAGCTGCCCCGCAGTCAGCTAGCTCAACTATCATAGGGACTGCGACGGACAGGGATTCCGGCCCACACCATTCAGGTACAGCGTTCCCTGCTATTTCATGATCTTTATTCTCAGCTCAATCTCGGTAATGTCATCCACCAGCTTCAATGAATTGATAAAACCCTGTACTGTGCCGGCCAGGGATTCCTGAACGAAATCCTTCAGAGGTACCTGATGGCCGTTAACCAGCAGGGCTGCCCGCTCTATTCCCTTGTTACGGCCGGAAAGAAAACGCTTTTCGATGAACTGCGCGACTTCAAGACTTTCTCCCAAACGAAAGATATAGTCACCGGCGATATCGGTAAGATCGGTAACCACTGCGATCACTCCGTGCACCTCATTGCGCAGCATCTGTTCCGGGTTGCGACACACCTCTATTTTCGGAATCTTGCGGGCAGACTTGAATCCTTCACCGATGACGATATCCGCATCCGGGAAATAGCGGTGTGCGAGGGTCCGAAGCGACAGTCCTCTATTGGTGGTCTGCAGCACCATCTGGTCAGGTCCCACGAACATGACGCTTTCCGCTCCCGCTTCTTTATAGCGCGCAGTGTCCGTACCTGGAGTGTCGAACAAGGCGCCCGCTTCCACACTGGATTTAATAACCGCAACGCTGTACCCCATATCCTGCAGGTGGGTCACAACCTTGCTCACCAGTTCGGCCTTACAGCTGTCATTCCAGCCGATAAATGTTACAATTGACGACATACTCCTCCAACCTGCTCCACAGGTATACGTTATTATGCTTTACCGGCAATCAGTCGATAATGTTGTGTGGTAATGTCTCCACCTCCATCAGAGTGCTGTTGACGCTTTTCACTCTCGTATAGCATACACGATCTTTTATCATAACCAATATCTATCCGGCAGATTCACCTATTCCGATGATAAATTACACCCTCATGCTCAAAACGGAGAATAGAGCTCCCACAAACATCACATCTCTTTGCAGCTCGAAATGTTTTCTACTTTCAGATTGTTCAGAATATGGAGGGCTGACAGGTCCGTCAACTGACCTCTGAGGGGATAGACGCTTTTCCCACAGCTGGTAAGAAATGTTTTGCCATGGCATCACGCATGCATTACTCTGCAAAACACAAAGCGTACTTGGATTTGCATGCCTTTTTCAAGTATTTTGTATGGTTCCACCAATTACCTGGATATTTCGTCAGCCGGGTTTGTCGTGTCGGTAAGAAGCGAACAAATACGCCACGCTGGTTGTGCAAAAAGATGCATCGACCATAAATTGTGCCTGGCCTTGGCGTCTCACTCAATCAGTGTATCCGTCCTCAAAGTGTTTGTTCGAGAATTTGCTATATGTTGTCCCGGAGGTATTTCATGAAACGTCTCGTGTTCCTGCTGCTACCCATTCTGTCGGTGCTCTCGCTGGTGTTGCCAGCTTTCTCTGCTGATGCGCCTGCCGAAAAGGAAACACTCCCCCAAATCTCGTTACCCGTCCCCGACAGTGAAGAGTATCGGGCCTATCTCGGCTTGAAACAGGCCCCCGGAGAAACTTTTACCGTAAATGACATCGATGCCGACGTGCTGCTGATCGAGCTGTTCAGCATGTACTGCCCCTTCTGTCAGGAAGAAGCAGAGAACGTCAACGCCCTATTCGAGACCATGTACGACTTTTCCAAACCCGAGTTCTCCGTGAAATTAATCGGCCTTGGTGCCAACAACTCCGCCTTTGAAGTGGACCATTTCCGTAATACTTACGGGGTCAGATTTCCGCTTTTCCCCGATCAGGATATGAGCATGTATAATGCACTCGGCGGTAAAGGCACGCCGGGTTTCATCGCCTGCAAAAAAGAGGCTGATAGTAGCTGCACTATTATTCATCGCCAGTCAGGCGGCTTCCATCAACCGGACGAGTTCTTCAAAGAGCTGCTGAACAAAAGTGGCTACAACCAGTAACTGGGAGAACAACGACTATGAAGAGGATAGCCTTAATTGCCCTGCTTCTCCTCATGCTTCCAGCTGGAGCGGGAGCTACGGCCACGGCCAAATCGTTCACTTCGCTTATTTACGATCCCGGCAAACTCAAACCCATCGACAGCACCCTGAAGATTGCTCCAGGTGACAAGGCTCCCGACTTTACGCTGCGCTCGGTTAAAGGCGACACCGTTACCCTCAGCAGTTATCGCCACAAGCAGAATGTTGTCATCTCCTTTGTACCCGCCGCCTGGACTCCGGTCTGTTCCGACCAATGGCCGGGCTACAATATTGCAAAAACCTTTTTCACCAAACACGACGCCGTTCTTCTCGGCATCACCGTTGATAACATCCCCACCCTCCACGCCTGGACCCAGCAGATGGGCGAGCTCTGGTTTGATGTACTCTCTGATTTCTGGCCGCACGGAGCGGTCGCCGAGAGCTATGGTGTGCTCCGAAGCGACGGCACGTCAGAACGGGCTCTTATTTTCATTGACCGGGAAGGGATGATCAACTCGGTCCACATCTCCGACATCAATATTCGTCCATCGCTCGAGACAGTGGTTGCGGGTCTCGAGAATCTCGATAAAGGCCGTTAAGGTAGATTTCGTCAAACCACCCGTTCCGCAAAACAAAAGAGCGTGACTCCCGATTGCCGGGAATCACGCTCTTTTACTTTGAAGTAACAGACTGATTTCTTTCTGCCGCCTGGTTTTTCTCTTAATATTTGTAGAGGCTGTGAAGTATATCCACCTCGTCCTTGGGTTTATAACCGGTCTTCATCGACTCCAATGATCCGGCGATGGCAAATACCGACATATAGACGTGGGTGAGGTAAAAAGCGACAATACCGATACCGAGGGCGTTATGGAGCATAGTGTAAATCCTCACAGTATCGACAGTGGCACCAAACCCCCAGATGATATAGCCGGTATAGGCCATGATTCCGCCACCAAGGGTGGCGAACCAGAAATACATCTTCTGACCGGCATTGAACTTGGCTGCCGGTACCGGCTTCTTTTTCTTCGACAGATAGCCGCCCAGAATAAAAATCCACTTAATGTCATGGAACTGAGGCAGCATCTCTTTGAGCCACATCACAAACATCAACAACCCCGGCAAAGCAAACACCATGGCTGAAACGAGATGAACGTAGCGGGCGGTACGGATAATCATGCCACCGCCAAAAAAGCTGCCGAAGATGATCATCAGGCCGGTAATCACCAGCAGCGAAAAGGAGATCGCGGCCACAAAGTGAACAATACGGGCAAACAGGCTGAAAAAATAGATCTGTTCGCCATCATGATCAAAATGTTTGGCGCCAATGATAAGATAATGGAGAAGAAATACCGCAGGTACTGCGGTGATAACCACAAGAAATATTTTACTGAACCACTGGCTCTGCAGCAGGGTAAAGAGCTGACCATACTCCTGCCAGTTGCCGGTGATGACATTGATCAGCTGGCCGTAGTAGTCAGCAGATGATCCTGTCACCGCTCCGCCAGCCTGCAATTCACCTGCGAAGGCGGAACCGGCAAAGAGTACTGTCAGAGCTATCAGCACTACAGAAGAAAAACGCCTCTGCATGGTTTGATCCTGTGTATGAAAAGTTATACCGCATCCCTTCTCGAATAAAAAAGGGATGCGGTGATGTTACCGCCTGGGACAAAGCTCCCCCAGGCTACTTCTTGTCGTAGGCCTTGCTCCAGCCCCAGGCATTACTGCCCGACCCTCGCTGGAACACCCTTTCCCTGTAGACATCGGCAACCACATCAGCATCACCGGCCAAAAGGGCCTTGGTGGCGCACATGCCGGCACAGAGAGGCACCTTGCCTTCTGCGATCCGGTTCTGCCCATAGAGATGTTTCTCCTCTGCAGAAAAAGTCTCTTCAGGGCCACCTGCACAGAAAGTACACTTGTCCATGGCGCCACGGGCGCCAAAAACCTCGCCTTTGGGGAACTGAGGAGCTCCAAACGGACAGGCCATAAAGCAGTAGCCGCAACCAATGCAGGTCTTCTTGTTCACCAGCACGACACCGTCATCACGCTGGTAGATCGCATCAACAGGACAGACCGCGATACACGGCGCATCAGCACAGTGCATGCAGGAAACCGAGATAGACTTCTCGCCGGGCTTTCCGGAATCGAGGGTGATCACGCGACGGCGGTTCACTCCAACTGGGACGTGATTGCCTTCCTTGCAGGCAACAACGCAGCCGCTACAATCGATACAGCGTTCTGTATCGCATAAGAATTTCAATCTTGCCATGTCATTTCCTCCTCATCAGGCCTTGCTGACTTTGCACAGTCCATCTTTGGTGGCCTGAATCTGTGTGATAATGTCATACCCATAGTTGGTGACGACGTTGCCGCACTCACCAACAACATATGGCGCATGACCTTCCGGATATTTGTCAATCAATGACTCACCCATCAGCACACCGGCGAAATGGTATGGCAGGAAGATGGTCTTCTCGTCCACGCGCTCAGTGAAGAAGGCTTTGACCTTGATCTTGGACCCTTCCGGGGACTCGATCCAGACCATATCACCGTCGCGGAAGCCGAGGTTATTGCCCAGCCGTGGATTAATCTCAGCATACATTTCCGGCTGCAGCTCAGCCAGGTACTGGTTACTGCGGGTCTCAGCGCCTGCACCCATATGCTCGACCATACGGCCTGTGGTAATAACATAAGGGAACTCTTTCACCAATTCGGGATTCTGCTCGCTCTCAAACCTGGTATCAAGGCGATAATGCTTTTGCTTATCCTTGTAGGTTGGATATTTTGCGATCAGATCTGGACGCGGCGAATGGAGCGGCTCGCGATGAATCGGCACCTGATCCGGAAAGTTCCAAACCACGCATCGGGCACGGGCATTGCCAAATGGGGCCATACCGCGGGCGATAGCGACTTTCAAGGTCTTCTGGGAGAGATCTGTCTTCCAGTTGGTACCGGGGACAATCTCGGCAAATTCCGAGTAACCACCTTCAACTTCGCTGCCTGGGTTACATACACCCTTGGCCGCAAGCTGATTTTCGGTACGCCCACTGGAATCATAGGTTTTCTCATTGCCGAAACGATTTCTGAACGGCAGACCACCTTTGGCAACAGGCTTACTGATATCATAGAGAATCGGGGTGCCGGGATGCTCGTCTGTCCAGCACGGCCATGGCATACCGTAATAATCACCGTCACATGGACCACCGATTGCCTGCAGGCTGTCGATGTCAAAAGTGTGCCAGTTTTCCATGTGCTTCTTGATACGCTCTGGAGTCTGGCCATTGTATCCAATGGTCAGCGCACCACGGCCAAGCTCACGTGTCAAATCTTCAGGTACCTGCTTGATGTTTTTGTAGAACTTGTCGGCAAAACCGAGCTTGTTCACCAATAGTTCCATGATCTGGTAGTCATCCTTGCTGTTATGCACCGGATCGACAACCTTATGCCGCCACTGGATCTGCCGGGAGGTGGAGGTCACCGAACCGGAGGTCTCATACTGGCTGGCACTTGGCAGCAGATAAATATTATCTGTATCACAAGCTGCAGCCGCCATTGTAGGGAACGGATCGACAACCACCAGCAACTCAAGCTTATTATAGGCCTGGACAACCCTGTTATACTGAGAGTTGGAGTTAGCACCACAGCCCCATTGGATCATCGCTTTGAGCGGAGTATCCTGGTAAAGCTTCTCCTCGCCGAGTACACCCTCATACCAGCGCGCCAGTGAAAAGCCGGGTAATTGCATTAATTCAGGCTTGGGGAAACGGGACTTGATCCATTCATAATCAACATCCCAGACACGGCACCAGTGTTTCCATGACCCTTCGGCCAAACCGTAATAGGCCGGCAGGTTATCGGCGAGTACGCACATATCCGTTGCGCCCTGAACATTATCGTGTCCACGGAAAATATTGGTGCCACCACCTGATTTACCCATATTGCCCAGCACCAGCTGCAAGAGACAGAAGGTACGGGTGATGGAACTGCCGATGGAATGCTGGGTCCCTCCCATGCACCAGGTAAGGCTGGTGGGGCGGTTTTCAGCCAGGACCTTGGCCACATGACGGGTCTGCTCTGCAGAAATACCAGTAATCTCTTCTACCGCTTCAGGAGTGTAATCTTTGGTTACGGCCAGCAGCTCTTCATAACCTGAAACCCTGGTGCGGATAAATTCCTTGTCCTCCCAGCCATTGGTCGTAATGACATTGATCAGGCCCAGCATGAACGCAGCATCGGTACCAGGTCGAATACGGACGAAATCCGTAGCCTTGGCCGCGAGCTTGGTTCGGCGTGGATCAACAACAATGATCGGTGCGTTATTTTTCTCTTTTGCATGCAGAATATGCTGCATGGAAATCGGATGCGCCTCAGGCGCGTTTGAACCGATAAATATCAAACTCTTTGCATGTCTCATGTCGTTGAGACTGTTGGTCATTGCCCCGTAACCCCATGTATTGGCGACACCTGCCACCGTTGTAGAGTGTCAGATACGGGCCTGGTGGTCAATGTTATTGGACCCCCAGAACGCAGCAAATTTCCGCTGCTGGTAGGCCATCTCGGTTGAGACCTTGGCGCTGCCGTTAAAGTGCAGGGCGTCAGGACCATCTTTTTCACGGATGGCAAGCAGTTTATCGCCGATCTCGGTTATTGCCTGGTCCCAGGTGATATTGGTCCACTTACCGTTCACCTTCTTCATCGGGTTTTTCATGCGTTTAGGGCTGGTAACCATATCGATGGCTCCGGCACCTTTACAGCAATGGCCACCGCGAGAAACAGGATGATCGGCGGCGATCTCCTGGCGTACCCAAACGCCATTATGCACTTCGGCTTCGATACCACAACCAACGGCACAGTAGGTGCAAATTGTTCGTACTTTTGTCGACCCCGCATACGGGCTCTTTTTTTCGGCGGCGTTCGCCTTTCGGGTCATCTTGCTGGTCATCGCCACGCCGGTGAGCGCGGCGGTCGCGGCGGAGATCTTCAAAAAAGATCGCCTGGCAACCTTGGGATTTAAGGTCACCCGGCGCCCAGCACCTACAGCGCTGTCCCCGGCTGACTTCCGTATTCTGGATATGGCCATTTCACGTTCTCCTTGTTCTGGAAATTCCTTTTACACTCAGCCGTAAATCTATCCGGCCGAAAAAAAACGCAGCAACCGTTAAGAGCGCAACGATTTATAATATTTACTGAACTCCGCGCTCTCCTTGTACAGGACTTCATCTGACCCTGTCATCTGGGGGCCACTTTTGGCCTTGGCCGGCTTGATAGCCGCCGCTGTAGTCACTACTACCGCCGACCCAGCCAGGATGTGCTTGAGGAATGAACGCCTTTTGTCCTTCTCCTGCTCCATCTTATTCCCTCCTTGTCTTTCTTTGACGGATATTGATGCTCCTTGCCGGTACCGGATAATCCCGTACCAGCCTGTTTCTTATTTAGGATGCGGTCGCCAGACCCTTTTCGAGGTCAAGATATCCACACAGCAACCTACAACTTGCCCGATAAAAAAGGGCTGTATCGTTTTTTTCCACCGCGGCACTCAGCTCTTTTGCCAGCGGCTGGAGCCAGGTGACAAGCAACCGGCTCTGCAAATCACGCGCTTTTTCACCGCCACCATTCTTCTCCTCCTCGATCAGGCTCGCCAGGATATCGAGCAGCATGGGCAGCGAATCTTCACTATCAACTACACCCTCGGCCCGCACGATCCCCGCCTCGGCGAGAAACGATCGCAGCGCAACCAGGGTTTCACCGAAGCTGCGTCCATCCAGATACCAGGAGGCCATGATGTTGACCTGGGCATTACTAAATGGGTTAGTGAACAGTTCGTAGTATTCGTTTTGAATCTCTGAGAGGTTCTTCTCATTCAGCATTTTGTGGATGTCGCGAACAGCGGAATCGAAGAGAGGATTCACCTGCTCTTTCACAAGGGCGGAAAAGGTTCCCCGCCAGCGGCTCATCTTTTCCGCATCAGGCTCACTCTGGAAAAATGATTTGATAAGATCGACAAAACGCAATCTGGCTCTGAACACTTCCCTCTCGTTGAAATCTTCCATATTCACGCACTCTCAAAGAGTTTTACGACCCGACAGGTCTCACAGTAGGAAAAATGATCGGTGTTCACGGACTCTTTCGCCGCCAGGATGGCCATCACCCGCTCATAACTTTTGCGGCTTCCAAAAATTTTGCCGCAATGGCCGCAAACCATAGGTTCGGTTTCTGCAAGGACCTGGTGGTTGAAATAGTTGCTGTCAAGGGTTGCGCCGCGCACCATTTGCAACGCATTTTCCGGACAAACATGCACACAGCCGCCGCAACCAACACACAGCGCCACCTTCGACCTGAGACTCAGCGTGTCATCACTGGCGGAGAGGGCCTGGATGCGACACACGTTGAGACAGGCGTAACACTGGGTGCAGCGATCGTTGTCACAGAAGATGGTGGCGAAAGGCAGTGCTTCATTTCCCTTTATCCGCGCCTGACGGCCACTGGTGGTGGCAAGATATTCAAGGACCGCGCCAAGGTTCTCCCGGCGGTTACCGGTCAAACTATCAGGAAAAATCGGCAGTGGAAGCTCGACGGGGTCACTCTCCATGGTGGCAAAATCAGCAACAGTGTTGATGACGATCCTGTCCGTCACACCGAAATAGGTTTGGAGAAGCGAGCCAGCCAAGGCCAGATTTCGGGTCAGCGATGGCTTAGGAAGCCACTTTCCATCATCGGCCAGAAGAACGACTTTTGCCGCACCACAAACAAAGAGGTAGAGGAGATGAAAGAGGGAAAGTGCGCCGATCTCCTGGTATTCGATAAAAATGGTCTCTTCGACCAGTTGCGGTTTGAGCCACCACACTCGATGCAGGGCTTTTTCGCTACCGAGGACCACTGTCGCACCATTCAACCGCAGCGCCTCGATATATCTCACAAAAGCCTTGTCGTTGAACCGTTCATACTGCAAAGCTCCAGTGGGGCAAGCAGCCACACAGGCGCCACACTCCTGGCACTTGAGACTATCAACAACGATGCCTTTCTCACTCCGACTAAGAGCGCCATGTGGACAATTTTCAATGCAGATTCCACAGCCTATGTCGAGTTTGCCGCTGTATTGGCAGATTGAAGGATCACAGGTAACCACCTCATCCACCTGCAGGGCACACTGGGTTGCAAACCAGGCGGCCAAATCTTTCTCACTGTAAATAGCATCCCGCACATCGGGTAACTCGACCTTGGTGTTATCCAGGACAAGCAGTGCTGGAGTTCGGATAATACATTCTTCACCACCATGCACATCGATCGCCCCTTCAGGGCACGCATCCTCGCACTTCTTACAAAAGGTACAGACAGCAAAGTTGATAAAAAGCTGCTCATCGAGGCAGGATTCGGGGCAAGCAGGACCGCAGGTCCCGCAGTAATTGCATCGATCCATGTTGACAGGGGCCCGACGGGTATATTCCAGCCTGAGCCCTTTTTTATCCCGCTCAATCCGCAATTCACTCACGGTGGGAAATGCAGGATCGCAACCGGCCACTAAAAGCGGCTCGATCTCGATAACCCCGCCATAGGTATCAACAAAGGTCTTTAACTTTTCGGCGTCAGCTCCAATCACACAAAGCCTTGAATCAGGCTCGATCTGGTAGCTGCGGTAGGTTACAGACTGGATGCGGTCATACTCGGCCAGCGCCAGCTGCTGGAGCCGCGTTTCGGATATGCCCGCAAGGTCATGGTTGACCTGCAAGGCCGGCGACAGGGGAAAACCCGCGTCAGGGGTACATGTGACAAAGCCGCTGGCCAGAAGTATGCTCTCAGGACGGGCAATAGGGTTTTGCTGTCCGGGACGGAGATTGACGGCAGAAATAAGAAAATCCGGCGCTGACGTTCTTCCCTGGGTCAAGGCACACACGGTAAATTTGCTCGACATACTCTCTGGACCTTACGGTTGTCGCTGTCGTGGGTTTCCACCCTGTCGCCAACACATTGTGATAAAGATGGCCGACCTCTAGGTCGTCAAACCATCAAGCTATCAACAGCAAATTGAGATAATTACCGGCACCAAGAACGCCGGCTCTTTTGCACATTTGCACTATAGAAAAGTCGCCCACATCTTGAAATCAGCTGTGTCCCTTTTCTTTCGTAAGGCTTTTTCGTAAGGAGCTGTAGGGAATTACCCTACATTGTCGGATCCGTTTTACCGGCTTGGGAATTTTCGATCCAGAGGACCGCACGGCGGGTGAGTTCCGCACCGCTTTTGAGGCAGAGTTTCTGTTTGATCCGGTCGCGGTAGGTGCCGATGGTTTTGACCCCCAGCTTCATCCGTTCAGCAATCTCCCGAGTAGAGAGTCCGGTACCGATGAGACGGAACACCTCAAGCTCACGATCAGTGAGCAGCTCTTCGGTGGAAGCCCCCTGGGGGGCGGCATTGACATGCAGTTTATCGAGCAGAATCGCCATCATGTTAGCGCTGACATGAATCCTGCCACAGGAAATGTTTCGAAGCGCCGCAATCACCGATTCGGACGCCTCTTTTTTCATAATATAGCCCTTTGCTCCAGCGCGGATCGCCCGCTCGGCCCAGACCGATTCGTCGTGCATGGAGAGAACCAGAATGGGGATGGGGCGGTTGGAGGTAGCGATCTCCTTCACCAGATCCAGACCATTATCTTTGGCCAGGGTAATATCGATGATGGCCATATCGGGCTCATGCTCCTGCAACACCTTCCTGGCACCGGAAAGATCCTCCGCTACGGCGCAGACAGTGAAATCCGATTCCTGGTTCAGGAGTTCCGCCATGCCCATCCGGAATATCGGATGATCGTCAACAATCATTATTTTCAACATCAGGTATGTACCTCCCCTGAAACGGATACTATGGTTCCGCCATCCAGCTCTGAGCTGATGGTCAGTTCTGCCCCGATGGCCTTGGCCCGATACTTCATGGTATGACAGCCCAATCCCCGGCGGGTGGAGTTCTCATCAAAGCCGTTGCCATCATCCACAATACGGACGGAAAAGCTCTCGGTGTCGGTGCGCATGAATATACCGATATTGTCAGGCTCTCCATGCCGGGCGGCATTAAACACCGCTTCCCGGATAATATAATAAACATGGGTCGCCACCGCATTATCTACCCACTCTCGATCTCCTTCAAACGAATGGGTGCATTCCACCTGGAACAGGTTTTTGATCTCACTGACCAGTTCCTCCACCGCCGCTTCGAGGCCATGCTCGATCACATGGGCCGGATACAGCCCCTGGGCCAACCTGCGGGTCTTTTCGATGGCATCACGGATCAGGCCCCGGATAGCGCCAACCTGAGCAGCTTTATCCGGGTCGGTCTGTTCGAGTTTTTGCTGCAGCACTTTACTTAAAAGCTCAACCCCGGTCAAATGGGAGCCCAGATCGTCATGCAGGTCACGACCGATGTTTGCTCGCTCCTCCTCGCTTACCATAATGATCTGCCGCTCAAGCCGGGCCATTTCCTCTTCCGAGCAGGTTTTCAGGACATGGAGCCACATGCCTTCGAGCAGCATTTTCATCTGGCGGATATCAGAGGTGTCATATTCGCTCCCGTTGTTGCAAACCCCGGCAACCATGACGATTCGACCGTCATTTATCGCAGGAACATCGACATGGCGGACCACTGTGCCGGAGTAGGGGTACAAGGTCTCCCGGTCATCCGTACCGGTGTAGGCATTGGAAAGCAACTCCCCCCCGGAGGTCACTACCATACCGGCAAAACCACCCTTATTCACACTCCTCGAGAGTTCCATTGTCACAGGTTTCGTCCTGACCACCCCCTCTTCAAGCTTGGCCAGCGAGCAGAGGGTAATATGGCTCTGGCTATTGTTCACCATGGCCAGGTACCCTTCCCCACTGCGGGTAATCTGAACGATGCGACGCAAGACAAAGTCATATTTTTCCTGCAGGGACTGCTTCTCCATCATACCGAGGCGAAGGAGTGTATCCAGACGCAGCTCATCACGGCGTAGCAGCAGCTCCTTCTGGATGCGGTCATCGACCATACGGTTGGCAAGAATGCGTAAGTCCTCAAATTCAGTGAAGGCAAGATCGGTGTTCTTGATCTTTTTCTTGGAATCCGTCGCCTGTCGCAAGAAATTGGTGAACAGGTCGATACCATGCCTGATCTTCATCGAATAGAAATAGGAAATAAGCAGCAGCATGGTGACGGCCACCACAAAGAGAATAATGAACACCACCACATTCTTGAAGGCAATATCCCGGTACGACTGGGTCTCAAAAGCAATCGCCCGCTGCATCTCTTCCATGGACATCGAGGTGGCAAACACCCAGCCCCAGTCGCGGTAAGCCCCGGCATAGCTCAACACCTGATGCGAAAGATCAGAGAGCCCAGCAGCCGAACCGTGAGTGAAGAATTCCCCATGAGCGTTATCAGCCGCCGTCAGCAACACCTGTCCGTAGCGAAGGCCCTCGCCATCAACAAAATTTTCCACCGAGCGGCCAATAAGTCGTTCATCCCGGCTGCAGATAATAGTTCCATCCCTCCGGTAACCGAGCACCCGTCCATCTTTGGCAAAGCTCATACTCCTGATACGGGCAAGAATATCGGCTTGGAGCAATTTTTCCATTGCCTCGGTGTATACGCCAGCACCAATAAACCAGTCAAATGGCTCAAAATATTTCACAAAAGCAATCTTGGGAAATACTTTTCCGGGAAACTGTGGCTTCACAAGATCATAATGGTAGACACCGGCGCCCTTTTCCCTGACGATGCTCCGAATATCCCCCACCACATCGACACCGGAAACTTCTTTCACTGCCTCGGTTTCTTTGCCTTCAAACCAAGGCTCGTCGGCAAAAAGGTCAATTTCGCCCTTTTCTACCGTGCCGGCAAAATAGTAACCCTGCTCGTTGTTCCACCGAATGGGCCGCAACACCTCCGTCACCATGGCACGCAACTCGGTCACCGACTTTTCATCTTTGTAGAGGCGATAGATGTGGGAGGCAATGGAATAGGCCGCCTGGACCTTGTCGCGGATCTCGTCCTCGATTTGCTGGTCAGCCAGCGAGCGTTTGTATTCGATAAAGTCGATGACCTTGCCGTGCTCCTCCTGCACCCTGCTGCGGTAGCGGTTGTGGTAATTAGTACGGATATTCTCGATACTCTCCTCGTAAGCCTGGTATTCGTTGACCATCCAGAACACCCCGATAAAAAGAGTCAGACCAAAAATAACCAGGATGGAAGCATAAAAGGGCGCTGATGATAGAGAAATCCGCCGATGGCTCTGACCGGAATGTTTTTTTTGCTGCAGACCTGAAAACCGGTTTGCAATACCGGCCGGTACGCCATCGAGAGGCTTAATCATCGTCTTCCAACTCCTCGATAGCAGGATAAATACGCGTCAGGTAGATCGTATCAAGTCCCTGATGATCGTCAGGGCCAAAACTCAGCACCAGCCCGCCAAGATCAAAGCGGCCCACCCGCTGCATGGTCTCGATAAATTTTTCCCTGGTCAGCACTCCATCAACCGTTCCGGCGATGCGGGCAAAGAGTTTTCCGGCAATATAGCCTTCAAGGGAGGTGAAGCTGAGCGGCACATCATGCTGATACCTTCGCATTGCCCGCTGATATTCACGGATAAGCGACAAGCTCTCGTCGTGGGGCAGCGGCACTACCTGGCTGACAATGACATTTTCTCCATAGCCACCGAGAGTCTCGGCAAGACTCTCGGTGCCGACAAAAGAGATATTACAGAACAGCACATCCCGGTTGACCTTGGTCTTACTGAGTTTGATGAATTCCGCACAGGCCGAGTAAGCACCGACCAAAATGACCGCCTCGGGCTCCGCTTTGTAAATTTCCTTGAGCCCGCCCATTACCGCCACGGTGTTACGTTCGTAACTGCCTGTCGAAACCAGTTGCATACCGCGCTTGGCAAGAGCCTTCTCGATCCCCTTCAGGCCGGCAAAGCCATAACTGTCATTTTGGTAAAAGCAGGCAATTCTGCTGATTTTCTTTTTCGTGATGAGATATTCCGCCAGCCGCTCCATCTCCTGAAAATAGCTTGCCCTGACATTGATTACATATTTCCTGAACGGGTTACGTAACAGCTCGGCTCCTGTAAAGGGAGCAAAGAGCGGAATTCGATGTTCTTCAAGAATGGGCACTACCGCTTTGGCCGTGGGCGTGCCAACCTCACCGATCAGCATAAAGACCTGATCGTCGGTGATGAGTTCACGAGTGTTGCGTACCGCCCGGTCCGGTTCATAGCCGTCGTCACGGCTTATCAGCACAATTTCCCGTCTGTTGACCCCACCTTCGTCGTTAACCTTGGAAAAAGCAGCCAGCAACCCGCCCCGTAGTTCAACCCCCAGATCCTTGGCTGGCCCGGAAAGGGCACAGGACTGGCCGAGCACCAGAGGATGAGGAGGGACTTTCCCCTCCGCCAACCCCTCTACCGGGGTAAGCAGTGCCAGTAAAAGACAGAAAAACCAGCTGTAACGATAATGGTTCAACATAGGTTCCTTGTTGAAAAATAGCCGTCTTACCACCATATCCGGCGGTACATATCACGGTGAATGTTCAAAAATAGATGTAATTCCATTCAAAAGCAAGACCATTCGATTTCCCTGCAGAGGCGAAGACATCGGTAAGCAGTAGTAGAATCCTGGGTTCTAAAGAGAATTCGCACGAGTACGACATTGAGGTCATTCCTCGCGCCTGACACCAGCCAAGATTATTAGGGTTGAAATCTTCCACAGCTGTCTATATCGTGTACACTCTTTGCCCGACAGATTGCAATTGAGAGAAGTTTGAATCGGTCAATTAATCTCAGCATCCAGGAATCACGATAACATGACAGCCAAGCAGCCCACCTCCACCGCTCTCACCATGGGCCACATCACCACCGTGGTCACCCCGCACGAACGCTTTGAGGAGCACGAGCAGGTGGCCATTGAAACGCCATACTCCATCGCCTTAAATGATGAAACAATCGGTTCGTCCATGGTACTGCCCATCGGCCTTGAGGAATTCGGGGTCGGTTTTCTTTTCGGTCAAGGCTATATCAGCAAACCCGAAGAGGTGAAAGAGGTGCTTGTCTGCCCGGAAGGCAGGATAGCAGTCTATGCGGATGTGGAACGCACCGAGCCCAAAGAGGTCATCATCACCTCAGGCTGCGGAGGAACAGGTAAGATCAGTAAAGAGATGCTGGAAGGAGCCTTTGAGCCGCTGCAGGAGACCACCATTACCTTCCCGGAAATCCGCAGATTTATCCGGGAGGCACTCCATTTCTCCAACCTTGGCAACGAGACCCACTGCGTCCACGGCTGCGGCCTGTGGCAGGACAACCGCCTGAAACTATTCTATGAGGATGTCGGCCGCCATAACGCGGTGGACAAGGTGCTGGGAGCCATACTGCTCGGTAAGGCCACCCCCCGGAGTGCCATCTACACCACCGGCCGACTCACCTCTGACATGGTGCTGAAATGCGCCCGTATGGGCATCCCCATCATCATGTCCCGTACCGCCCCATCATCACTCGGCATGGCCATTGCCAGAAGATCCGGCGCGACCCTTGTGGCCTATGCCCGACCGGACAGGCTGAATGTCTTCAACGCGCCCGAGCGTATCATCAGCGAACCATAAAGCCTCAGCAGTTGCCGGTTTCGCTGTCACACACAAAACCGGCAACTGACACTTTCGCTCAGAAAAGATGTATCGACGCTGTTATTTCTCCATGCCCAGCTCAATCAGCCGCGCCAGGAACTCAGGAAACTCAAGACCGTGTTTGGCAGCAGCCTGGGGGAGAAGGCTGGTGGCAGTCATACCGGGAATGGTATTAGTTTCGAGCAGATAGAGATTCTCGTTTTCATCGAGCATCATATCTGTGCGTGAATAGCCTCGCAGCCTGAGAGCCTTGTGGGCCCTCACCGCAAAATCCTGCGCCTTCACCCGCACCTCTTCGCTTACCGGGGCTGGACAGATTTCATTGGTTGCACCGGGCTTGTACTTGGCAGTGTAGTCAAAAAATGTAAACTCCTTGCCGGGCACAATCTCGATAAGCGGCAGTGCTTCGAGTTTGTCGTTGCCCAGAACACCAGCGGTGAGTTCCCGCCCGCGGATATATTTTTCCACCATCACCTGGCGGCCGCGGCTCATTGCCGTTTCGATACCTGCCAGCAGTTCTTCTTCAGTGTGGGCAATGGTCATGCCGAGGCTTGATCCTTCCCGCACCGGCTTCACCACCAGCGGCAATCCCAGCCGGGTGGCAATCCCAGCCCCGTCACGGGCCGTCTCTGGAGTCAGGATTTCCCATTCAGCCACAGGCAACCCATCCAGTCGGTACAGTTCCTTGGACAGATGTTTATCCATGGCGATGGCGCTGCCCAGAACTCCCGAACCCTGATGCGGGATACCGAGCAGATCGAGCAGTCCCTGCATGGTGCCATCTTCGCCCTGCAGACCGTGGAGCACGATGAAGGCGAAGTCGATCTCATCCTTGGCCGCCACCAGTGCCGGCAGATCGGTTGCTGTATCAAACCGGCGGACTGAATATTTGTCGGGAGACAGGGCCTTTTCCACCTGGTCCGCACCATTCAGCGACACCTCCCGTTCACCGGAAGTGCCACCGGCAAGCAGGGCTATGCGCAGTTTTTGTTGTTGCATTCGACTCTCTCCTTGTGTTAATCGATTTTGTTCGGCTACAGAAAGTGTGCCTTTCCCCGTCAACAGCCAGCAAAGCCAGCACATGCCGTTCTTTATTATTCTTTCCACCTTCACACTCATCCCGAACCAATGAAACCGGAACTCATTCACCAGCTGCAGGCCATTGTCGGCAGCAAACATTGTACAACCCGCCCTGAAGATCTGCACTGCTATTCCTATGACGGGCGTTCCACCGGTCCCTTGCCTGAGGTTGTGGTCTTTCCTGATTCCACCGAACAGGTTAGCCGCATCATGCAACTGGCCAGCGCCCATCGCTTTCCGGTGGTACCGCGGGGTGCGGGTACAGGTATGACAGGAGGATCGCTTCCTGTCAAGGGGGGAGCGGTGATGGTGCTGACACGTATGAACAGGATACTCGAAATTGACAGGCAAAACCAGATCGCCATCGCTGAACCAGGGGTCATAACCGCAGATTTGCAGAAAGAAGCCAGAAAACACGGCCTGTTCTATCCGCCCGATCCGGCCAGTGTCAAATTCTGCACCCTGGGTGGTAACGCCGGAGAATGCGCTGGAGGTTTGTCGGCGGTCAAATACGGAGTGACCAAGGATTTTATCATTGGTCTTGAAGTAGTGCTGCCGTCTGGCGAGATCATTACCACCGGCACCCGCACCGAAAAAGGTGTCACCGGCTACGACCTCACCAGGCTCTTTGTCGGTTGCGAAGGTACGCTGGGCATCATTACCCGGCTTACCTGCCGATTGCTTCCCCTGCCAGAAGCACGTGAAACCTTTCTGGTCAGCTCGGAATCGCTGGCTGCAACCACCACCCTGGTGGCCACTATTCTTAACAACGACGTTCTGCCCTGCACCCTTGAATATATGGACCGCACCGCCATCGGCATCGTCACAGGCTTCATGGCGGAGCCGCCACCAGAAAATACGGAGGCCCTGCTGCTTCTTGAACTGGACGGCACCCGCCAATCGGTAGCCGAAGAGTCCGAGAGGCTGCAGCAACTGCTGGCCAGCCATCCGGAGTTCACAGTACACAAGGCCGCTACCCGCGATGAGGCCGCAACCTTGTGGCAGGCAAGACGATCGATATCACCGGCCACGTTTAACCTTAAGCCCAACAAGATCAGTGAGGATGTAGCTGTACCGCGCAGCCGCATTCCTGAGCTGGTCGCCTTCTGTGAAAAAATGGCGGCCGAACTGAATCTTATCGTCCTCACGTTCGGACATGCGGGTGACGGCAATATCCACGTCAACATCATGCTTGATAAAAGCGATCCTGAACAAGAGCGAGCAGGAGAAGAGGCCAAGAAACGGCTCTTTGAATTTACCATCAGCATCGGCGGCACCCTCTCCGGTGAACATGGAATAGGTACCGCCAAATCAAAATTTCTGCCTCTTGAACTGAATCCGGCCACTATCCGGGCCATGAAAGGCATCAAACAACTCTTTGATCCACTTAACATTCTTAATCCCGGTAAGATCTTTCCGGCAGAATAGGTGGTTCAATAACCAGACCCCTTTCAGCATGGAAAAATGATCCCGGTTCTTGCACGGTTTCCGAGAAAGAGATTGACACCCCCCTATTCTTCTTTTATATAAGTGAGGTTATTGTCTCGATTTTTCGCCAGTATCGTAAAAAAATCTGCAAATCTATCGGGTTCACACGGCACATCTCAAGGCCCTAAAGCCTCGAACCGTTTGTTCTCACATCTTTTTTACGAAACTGCTACGTATTGCTGATTACCGACAGCGGTGCAGGAGGTGAGCAAACACCGCGGTGAATCCATGGCTCCATATATCGGGCCAGTGGAGTTTTTTTCGTAACACACAACTGATCGCAGGCATTGATAGCGTTTCTTTCACGCATCTGCCTGAGAAAAAAATTTCTTATACCTACGGAGACCCAGATGATTGATGTTGAAGTTCGGGGAGATCTCGAATACGCCATTCGCCAGCTGAAGAAAAAACTGCAGATCGACGGAATTAAAAGAGAACTGAAGCGTCGTGAATACTATGAGAAGCCGAGCGTCAAGAAACGCCGCAAGCAGGCGGAAGCTCGCCGGAAGCTTCGCAAGTTCAACCGTCTCAGAAAATCCAGCTGATCGTCTTGCATGGAAAAAGTCCGCTTCCGGCGGACTTTTTCCAACCAGCCACATGGTGTGACACATCCCCCTGAAA
The DNA here is from genome assembly GCF_900143695.1 of Desulfopila aestuarii DSM 18488. Lineage (GTDB taxonomy): Bacteria > Desulfobacterota > Desulfobulbia > Desulfobulbales > Desulfocapsaceae > Desulfopila > Desulfopila aestuarii. Next base: position 157,489 of record NZ_FRFE01000010.1, on the reverse strand, counting down.
ATACCAGCTCTCCTCTTCTGCCGGAGCGATTCCTCGGCGCCTATGAGCTTTTTCTTCAACACCTCATTTCAGAAAGACGGCTCGCCGAAAACAGTGTCGCGGCCTATTCTTCCGATATTGTTTCATTCCTTACCTTTCTCACATCGCAACATGTTCAGCAGTTGACCGATGTCGATCTCGAACTGATCCACCGATTCCTGACCCACTGCCGCAATAATAATATTTCCCATCGCAGTAACGCCAGACGGGTTTCCGGCCTGCGGACATTTTTTCATTTTCTGGCCCGCGAAAAGCTCGTCGCCACCAATCCCTTTTCTGCAGTCGATTTACCCAAAAGTGGCCGAAAACTTCCGGTTGCGCTGAGCGAAGCGGAGGTCAACGCCCTTCTGGCCGCACCTGCGGTAGCCTCACCCATCAGCCGCCGCAACCAGGCCATGCTCTATCTGCTCTACGCCACAGGGTTGAGAGTCTCGGAACTGGTACAGCTACCTCTTTCGGCGGTCAATCTCAGTGCCTGCTTTGCCCGGGTGCTCGGCAAGGGCAACAAGGAACGGCTTATACCCTTCGGCCTTACGGCCAAGAAAAAAATTGAGGAATACATTAAACTCTCCCGCCCTCTGATCCTGAAAGGTAAGCGTTCGAATTACCTCTTTGTCACCAGTCGCGGCAGCTGCATGACCCGGCTCCGATTCTGGCAGATCCTTCGTGACACAGCCCTTGCCGCTGGCATTAACAAGGAGATCTCCCCCCATATGCTCCGGCACTCGTTCGCCACCCATCTGCTCACCCACGGTGCCGACTTACGCGCGGTACAGATGATGCTGGGCCATGCTGACATTGCCACCACCCAGGTCTACACCCACATCGATCAGGACCGGTTGAAGAATATTCATAAAAAGTTCCATCCCCGCGGGTGAAATGGTATACAGATTCCAGAATACAAAAACTTCATATATAGAGCATATCGCCAGAACAACCTCTTCTCCTGCTGCCAATGCAAGTAATTACCACTCATCTGAACGCCGATTTTGACGGCATGGCCTCCATGGTCGCAGCACACAAACTCTATCCGGACGCCATCCTCTCTTTTTCCGGCTCCCAGGAGAAGAACCTGCGTGATTTCATTTCCCAAACCCTGCTCTATCGCTATGATTTTCAAAAGCCGAGGACCATCGATCCGGCCCAGGTAGACACCCTTATCATTGTCGATACCCGCGCCTCCGACAGGCTTGGCAACTTTGCCCAGTGCCTGAAAAACACAGATATCACGGTCCACATCTACGATCATCACCCCGAGAATCCTGGTGACATCAAGGGCGATGTAGAAGTTGTGAGAAACGTCGGCGCCACCGCCACCATCTTCACCCAGTTGCTCAGAGAACGCGACATTACCATCACCCCGGAAGAGGCGACCATCATCTGCCTGGGGATCTACGAGGACACCGGCTCACTCACCCATCTCACCACCACCCCCGATGACCTGGAAGCCGCCGCCTGGCTGCTGCGCATGGGAGCAAAACTCGATATCGTTTCGCAGTTTATCACCTATGAACTGACCACCATGCAGGTCGAACTGCTGCACGACCTGATGAAAACCGCCACCCAGTACACCATTCAGTCAATTCCCATCGTGGTGGTTACCCATTCCCTGCCCCATTACGTTGACGATTTCGCCCTCATCGTCCGACGATTCATGGTCATGGAAAACCTCGACACCCTCTTTGCCCTGGTCTCCATGGCCGGGCGAATTTATCTCATTGCCCGCAGCAGAATTCCCGATATCAATGTCGGTGCAATCGCCCGCGATCTCGGTGGCGGCGGTCACGCCACCGCCGCCTCGGCCACTGTGCGCGACATGACCCTGATAGAGGCCCACGAAAAGCTCATCCAGAGCCTGCACCGGCACGTGCGTCCGCAGCCGATTGCCCGGGAGTTGATGTCGGCGCCGGCCATTACCATTCCCGCCGACATCACCCTGGCAAGCGCCCAGATCCTGCTCAATCGCTACTCGATCAATTCCGTACCGGTTGAGGCGGCAACCATCAGCCGCAAACCCGATTGCCCGCATCTCAACCTCGTCGGCATCATTACCCGCCAGGTTATAGAGAAAGCGGTACACCATGATCTCGGCCACCTGCCGGTCAGCGACTATATGTCCACCGATATCGACTTTCTCTCGTTGAATGCCACACTCTCCGACATTCAGGAGCTGATCATCGAGAACCACCAGCGGCTGATTCCCATTATCCACGAAAACACCCTGCAAGGGGTCATAACCCGCACTGACCTGTTAAACCATCTGGTCAACGACCCCTCGCATCTGCCAAGGAACCTGCTGCACGAAACGGAATACCCGTCTCTTGAGCGCAAACGTAACCTCAACAGCCTGATGATTGACTGTCTGACCAAACCTATGATCCAATTGCTGCAGAAGATCGGTGAGGTCGCAGACGAGGTACCAGTCAATGCTTTCGCCGTGGGTGGCTTTGTCCGTGACCTACTGTTAAAAAAACGTAACCTCGACCTCGACATTGTCGTGGAGGGCAACGGCATTGAGTTTGCCAAGCATCTGGCAGGACGCCTCGGTGGCAGATACCGAACACACGAACGATTCTCCACAGCCATGGTCCTGATGCCCGATGGTTTCAAAATCGACATCGCCACGGCCCGACTCGAGTATTACGAGTACCCGGCAGCACTGCCCACCGTTGAGCTTTCTTCGATCAAACTCGATCTCTACCGCCGGGATTTCACCATCAATGCCATGGCTGTCCAACTCAATCCCCAGCAGTTCGGCACCCTGATTGACTTCTTCAACTGCCAGAATGATCTCAAGCAAAAAGAGATCAAGGTCCTCCACAACCTCAGCTTTGTCGAGGACCCTAGCCGCATCTTCCGTGCCATCCGCTTTGAGAAACGGATGAGTTTCACCATGGCTCCCCACACTGCCCGCCTCATCCGCAATGCGGTGAAGATGCAGTTGTTCGGAAAAGCAGCAGACACTCGTTTTTTCTCAGAGATTCGACTGATATTTTCAGAGGAGAATCCAATCCCAGCCATTCAGCGTATGGCGGACTTTAACCTCTTCCAGTTCCTCTGGCCAGACCTGAAACCGCACCTCAAAGTCGACCGTCGCTTCCTCCATATTCTCCTCCAGGCGCAACGAGCCATCGACTGGTACCGACTCCTCTATCTCAAAGAAGAGTGTGACAACTGGATTGTCTACCTGCTGGCCATCATGGGCCGGTCGAAAGCAGAAGTACTGGAGGCGTTCTGCAAACGTTTTCTCGTTCCGCAGAAGATAACGGACAATCTGGTTTGGCAAAAAATGCACGCTGACAAGGTCGCCAACCTGCTAGCCAGACGAAATGCTCTGAGAAACAGTGAAATTTACTGGTTACTGCAGGATCTTGATATCGAGGGACTGCTCTACGTAATGGCCATTGCCAGAAAGAGCACCGTGAAAAAAGCGGTATCGAACTATGTCACCGAGATGAGACAGGCCGCGACCCTCATCAGCGGCCGGGATCTTATGGCTCTTGGATATGAGCCGGGGCCCGCCTTTAAAATTATGCTTAACGACCTTCTCGACGCCCGTCTGGATGGAATCGTCACATCAAAGAGTGAGGAAATCACCTTCATACAGGAAAATTATCCTCTCAACAATCTCCCCGAAAACGGCAGAAATGCCTAATGTCTGAAATAGTCTGGCCCCACATGGCGGCAAATTCCCCTTTGAGCAACAGGTTTTTTTGTGAATATACAAGCTTTTGTTAACGATTTTATCATTCTTGCCCCACCACTTTTACTGGCACTGACCTTTCATGAATTCGCCCACGGTTTTGTGGCCAACCGCCTGGGTGATCCTACCGCAAAGATTGCAGGTCGACTCACCCTCAACCCTCTCAAGCATCTTGACCCCATCGGCACCCTGGCTTTTTTCTTTATCAAGATCGGTTGGGCCAAACCGGTTCCCGTCAACCCACAGTTTTTCGTACATCCCAAAAAGGATATGCTGTGGGTGGCCCTGGCCGGTCCCCTCACAAATCTCACCCTTGCTGTGTTAAGTGCGATGCTGGCCAAATTTGTCTGGTTCCTGGCGTCAGTGCTGCCGGCAACCCCGCTGGTCGCCGGAGTCCTCGTTCCGGTAAACGGGATGCTCATTGCCAGCGTATGGATCAACCTGCTGCTCTGTATCTTCAATTTTCTCCCAATCCCGCCGCTTGACGGCAGCAGGATTCTAGTTGGAATTCTGCCGGATAAACTCGCCCTCTCCTATTTGAAGTTTGAAAAATACGGATTTATTCTGGTTCTTATCCTTGCCTTCAGCGGCATCTTGTCCAAAATCATCCTCCCTATTATCAGCCTCGTCCACCGCATCTTGCTTTCCTGACGAGCACTTGGCTCACCATATGTTTCCCTAAAATATTTTCCACCCAAGCTTGCGCTAGGCAAAAACTCCTACATTGTAAACATTCCACTTTGTACTTATCGTTTTTCCGTTGTTTTTGATACATTGCCTGTCAACACAACCTGGAAGGCCTTATTTTCCTACTATTTTAATTAGTTAAATATCTATTGGACTTTATCTTTTTTTTTATGCTAGTATCAAAAAACATAGTTGTACATTCTTGATCTCTTCAATTTACCAGCTGTTTTCATGGCTCGCCGGACACCCCACCTGTACCGGTGCAAACGTTTGCTATATTTTTTTTACTCAGGGTGAACCGTATGCGTCTAAAAGATCTTTCCATTAATGCCAAGCTACTGGTAGCGTTCGGGGCCATCCTCCTGCTGCTTGCTTGCCTCACCGCTGTAAGTCTCTGGCGGTTTGATTCCACCATAGATGAGGTCGATAGAAACATCTTTGCTCAGAACCTCAATAAAGAAATACTGAGTCGTGAAATAGATCACCACGCCTTTATGACCAAGGCTTCTGCCTTTTTCGCCGATACCAACACCACCAGCATGGAGGTGCAGACAGATCCCCGAGCCTGCAATCTCGGCAAATGGCTTTACGGTGAAGGCCGACAACAAGCAGAGAAACAACTACCGGAACTCGTTTCACTGATCAAGCAAATCGAGCAGCCCCATTCGATCCTCCACCAGTCGGTACTGGAAATCAACACCCTTGCCAAAGGACAGGACAAGGCAGCAATCCTTGCCAAGGCCCAGGAAATATTTGACAGCACCACCAAAAAGGCCATGGCCGAAACCCAAAAGCATCTCAAAGATGTCTCGGCAGCAGTGGAAGCTTATGCCAATTCGAGCAACGATCTGCTCCACAGCTCCACCAGTACCGGTAAACGGTTTGTCCTCCTTCTCGCCACATTGTCTATGGTGATCGGCATTCTCGGCAGCCTCTTGATCTCCCGCAATATTTCCAGCACAGCCCGCAAGTTGGCCAAGGTCACCGATGACCTGGCCCATGGCAACATGCAGGTCAGCTCCGACATCGACCAGAAGGACGAGATGGGACAACTTGCCTGTTCAGCCAACACCCTGGCATCAAGCCTTAATTCCATGTGCACTCGGGTTCACGGCAGCTCTTCGACTATCAATACATCTTCCGAGTCCCTTCTTCGCTTATCCCTCAACCTCTCCAAACTGGCCCAGACCATGGCCGGCAACTGTCGGACAGTGGCAGTCGCCGCCGAGGAAATGAACACCAACATGTCGGCCATCGCCTCAGCCACTGAGCAGACGAGTACCAACGTCAGCATGGTTGCCGCCGCCACCGAGGAGATGACTTCCACCATCACCGAGATCGCTTCCGGCGCTGAAAACGCGAGGGTCATCACCGAAAAGGCTGTAGCCGAAGCAGCGAAGGCTACAGATAGCGTGAAAGAGCTTGGAGAGGCAGCTGAGAAGATTAACAAAGTGACAGAGACAATCAACGAGATCGCAGATCAGACCAATCTGCTGGCTTTAAACGCCACCATTGAAGCGGCCCGTGCCGGTGAAGCCGGCAAGGGTTTTGCCGTTGTCGCCAACGAGATCAAGGATCTGGCCAAACAGACCACCGCAGCAACCCGCGAGATTCAGGAACGCATTGAGGGCGTGCAGGTTTCAAGCGAACAGACGATCAGGGTCATCAGTACCATCAGCGAAATCATCACCTCTACCAGTGAGATCGTCTCAACCATGGCTGCTGCCGTGGAGGAACAGGCAGTCACCAGTCGGGAAATTGCGGAAAACGTCAGCCAGGCGTCGATGGGCATGCATGAAGTAACGGAAAATATTTCCCAGGCCTCGTTAGTCAATGGGGAAGTTGCCCGGGATGTCGCCAATCTGAAAGTCGAGTCAGAGACGGTGGCCGCCGGCAGCTCTGACGTCAAAGAACTCGCCGAGGAAATGAAATACAATGCCCAGCTGCTGGAGGACATTCTCCAGAACTTCAGTTTTAGACAACCGCAGTTCAATCTCGGTCAGATCAAGGATGCCCACTTCAACTGGAAGATGAAGCTGACCTCAGTACTGAACGGCTACACCACCATCAATGCCAAGGATATTCCTGACCATCACCAGTGCGAGTTCGGCAAGTGGTACGACAATGCGCCAAAATCCCTCTCATCCCTACCTGTATTCAAGGAAATCGGCAATTACCATGAGGAGGTCCACCGTAAGGTAGCAGAAGCGGTCAACTTCTACAATTCAGGGAACAACTCGGCCGCCCACCAAAAGGTTGAAGAATTCGAAACCGCTCGGAAGAAACTGTTCAAGCGGTTGGATCAGCTCTATATGGCGTAGTTACAATACCCATCCCCATAAAAACGCCCCGGTAATATGAAACTACCGGGGCGTTTTTTTCGCTTTATGCCCCCTCGTAAATGGTACAGGTAGTGACGTTTCAGCTCCCGAACCTGGCTCAGAGAACCCTATTTACGAGCTAAAACGGGCAACCTCTTTTTCGCATGTCATCCCCCGTTGACTAACTATAATTTTTCATATATTTCAGAATTCATGACAATCTCAATACTTTTGGTTAAGACAAAAATATTGAGATGATTTCATTTAAAATACTTGAACTCAAATGCTCGGTTCTTTTTAAACACCTTCCCTCACCTCTCTAGCACCTTCCTGATCAGTACGGCGATGTCTCTTTTAGCGAGAGGTTTCATAGCGAATCCTTTAATTCCCATGGCGTTAATTTTTTCTTCAGAAATTACACTGCTATAGCCGGTACAGAGAACTATCGGTATGTCCGGACGTATTTGTAACATGCGGCGGCTCATGTCAATTCCGGTCATGCCCGGCATAGTCTGATCGGTAATCACGAGGTCATACATATCCGGCTGATTTTGGAAAGTGGTGAGCCCCGCAATGCCATTTGTCCTAATAGTAACCTTGTAGCCCAGTCGTTCCAGCATGGTTTTGCCCATCTCCAGAAGCAGATCCTCGTCATCAATCAAAAGAATGTGTTCCTTGCCAGACGGGATATTCTCCAGAGCTTCGATCTCCGGTGAAGCAAGGGTCTCTGCCAGAGGCAGGAAAACATGGAAAACTGTTCCCTCTCCAAGCTGACTTTCAAAAGTAATAAATCCTCCGCAGCTCTGTACTATTCCGTGGACCATGGCAAGGCCCATACCTGTACCTTTGCCAATCTCCTTGCTGGTAAAATACGGATCAAAGATCCTCTTCCTGATCTCCGGGGGAATCCCAGTGCCACTATCTCTCACTGACAGCTGCATAAAATTGCCCGGTTGTATTTTTGGATTGTCGCCAAGTTCTTCCGGGGTGAGCACCTTCGTATGCAATGAAATGGACAGTGTTCCACCATGTATTTCCATGGCATGGAAAGCATTGGTGCAGAGATTCATGAGCACCTGATGGAGCTGGTTTGGATCGGCCAGAATAGTACCCACGTCTGGAGCAATATCCTGTTTTATGGTAATGGTTGTCGGCAGTGAAGGACGTAACAGTTTGATGGCTTCCTTGATGATGATTGCTGGCTGTATGGGTATTTTTTCCGTCTCAGACTGCCTGCTGAAGGCAAGTATTTGTTTAACAAGCTCTTTTGCCCTATTGCCAGCCTTGATGACTTGATCGATATCACCAATGATTTCCGGGTTGGACGGAAGATTTTCCCGGATCATTTCCGCATAACCAAGTATTGCTCCGAGGATATTATTGAAGTCATGGGCGATGCCGCCTGCAAGTGTACCGATGGCTTCCATCTTTTGAGCCTGTTGCAGCCGTTTTTCAAGCTCTTGTTTTTCCTCTTCAGCCCGTTGACGTTCAGTGATATCCTCATACACACCGAGGATGCCATAGACTTTGCCATTTTCATCGAGCAGCGGCACTTTTGTGGTGTCAATCCACAATCTCTTACCATCCGATTGTTGCAACGGTTCGATTATATGCCTTTTCGGTTTGTTCGACTGTGTTACTTCTCTATCATCGGCGCGGTAGGCCTCGGCTTCCTCTTTCGGCCAGGGCAGATCGAAATCTGTCTTGCCTTCAATCAATTCCGGATATTTGAGTCCTACCGCCTCTATGAATACCTGGTTGCATCCAAGGTAGAAACCATTAATGTCTTTCCAGAATATCGACTGAGGAATGGTATCAAGGATCTGGCGCAGCATCCTCCGGCTATTGCTCAAGGCTGTTTCAACCTTTAGCCGCTCTGCTATCTCACTTTTTCGTTCAGCAACTTCCTGTTCAAGATTTTCAATCGTCGAACGCAATCTCGAGGTCATCTCGTTGAAGGCCTGACCGAGTTCGCCAACCTCGTCGTTTTGACTGTACTCGACCTGCTGATCAAGCCCACCCTGTTGAATGGTGCGCGCAACAGAGGAAAGATGCTGCAGGGGTCGGATAATAGAGCCAATAACCAGAGAAGATAAACCGGCAGCCAGAAGCAGTGCGATAATCACCACAATCGAGCTGATTGAGATTATCTCTCTGGCCAGGACCAGCGCCTTGTCAACCTCCATCTGGGCAACGATATAGATCGATTGTTCGCCAAATTCCAGGCGTTTGGTCGCCATGACGACTTCACTTCCATTCAATCCGGAAACAATTCCGGAGGGATTGGCTGGAATCTGAAATTTCTTACCACCAAGCGGCACGGAGGGGTCCGGATGTCCAACAATATTGCCCTTGTCATCGACGATGAAAATCGTTTGGTCGGTATGTGATAGGGTGGCCAGAAGATCCCATATTTTCTTTAAGCGAGCCGATCCAAAGAGAACATATTCAATGTCTCCGGTTTGCAACGATTGAAGAGGTATCGCAATGGTTAGATAAGGCTCGCCTGTGACAGTATTAAACTGTACCGGACTGAAATAATTGGTCTTGAGCTTCACAACCTGCTGGAAGGCGGGGTCATTAGCATGGTCGACAGAGGCAGAATGGGATACGACCTTGATACGGTTGCAGTGGACCAACTCCTTGCCGTCACTGTCAACCAGCGTAAGTGCTTCAAAACGATTTTCGTACGCGATGAGTTCCTCTAGAATATTCTCCTTTTCCGGGCCCATGAGTGACAAGAAGCCATGAGCCTTGGAGGTCAACTCAAGGACCCGTTCAAGCTCATGCACATAATCCTCGACTGCAATGCCGATGCGTTCAGCTTCGATCTGCTGGTGGGCTATTGCCTCATTTTTCAAGGAATGAATGCTTTTGAAGGAAAGAACAAGACCCACAACGACAATTGGACCGACGGCCAGGCCGATAAAGGCCAGGGTCAGACGTGAGCGCAAACTTCGAAGAAAAGGAAATTTTTTCACAATGTTTTCTCTTGGTGATCTCTTCCTGGCTGCTATACTATTACAATAATGCTTATTGTCAGGCACCTCTGGGATGGTATCACAAATGACAAGAGGGGAAAAGGGGTCATGAGAGTAAATTGGCTGCTGTTAATAATGCGAATGGTAGTGGTTTCAAGTCTTTTACTTATATCCACAGAGGCTGTTTGGGCTGAGGGGAAAAAGGATAACGTTGTGATCGCTGCGGTGATCTATGGCAAGCACAATGTCACCACCCTGGATGGCTTTAAGGAGGGAATGAAGGAAAAAGGGTATATTGAAGGCAAAAACACAATTTATCTTTTTCATGGCACCTTTCAGAACTTGGAAAACCTGGATGCTGACATAGCAAAAGTAGTAAGTGAAAATCCTGATCTTATTTTTGCCTCTACCACGCCGGTGGCCTTGGCCGTCAAGAAAGCTACCAGCAACCATAAAATTCCGGTGGTCTTCGGGCCAGTAAACGACCCGATGAGTGCTGGCGTAGTTGCTGAACAGCGACACCCGGGTGATAATATCACCGGGGTGATGCTGACCGACAGCATAGCCAAACAGCTGGAATGGGCGATTCGGATTGCTCCACGAATAAAAAAAATTCTCTTACCATACAATCCAAACGATAAAAGTTCCGTCATCTCGGTAGAAAAGGCCAGAGAAGCAGCGGAATTGTTCAAGTTGACCCTTGATGCCAGGCAGGTATCAAATCATAAAGAAATCGATATTCTCCTCGCCGAATTTCCAGATGATGTGGGCGCGATATTTCTTCCGCGGGACGGTATGGTTATGTCGCGTGTCGAGGATTTTGCAAAAGTAGCAAACCAAAAGAAAATTATACTCTCCGGCACGCGCTTGGAAATGGCAGAACGAGGAGCCCTCTTTGGTTTTGGCTTCAATGGTTTCATGGTTGGCAAACAAATGGCGCGGATGGCTGACCAGATTTTACGTGGGAGAAAACCCGGCGACTTGCCGGTGGAAACAGCCGAAGATTATCTTTCTATCAATCTCAAGACAGCCAACACCTTGGGTATAACCATATCAGAACATATCCTGCGACAGGCACACACGATAATTCGGGCAGAGTGATCTTTTTCAATTGTGTTTAAGGCAGATTCAGGGATAAAGCATAGGCGCTTTGCAACCCTTTAGCGGCAAAGCAATGTGCGAAGGTATATTCAAACTCGCTGTGAGGTGAGAAAAATGCTCGACAAACCCAGCTACGAGGAACTGGAAAGAAGAGTCCAGGAATTAGAGCAAGTCGAGCGTGAGAATAAGAAATCTATTCAAGATCTGACGGCATACCGGGATATTATTTCATCGACACCGGATGGTATCTCCCTGCTTGATAGAGACTACAGGTACATCATCGTCAACGAGGCGTATGAAAAATTTTCTGGAGTAGATCGGAAAAACTTCATAGGGCGGACAGTACCAGAATACCTTGGCCGGGAGGTCTTCGAGCAGTTTATACAACCGAATTTTGACAAGTGCCTGAAGGGTGAAATTATCAACTACCAGGAATGGTTTGACTATCCCACATTGGGTCGAAGATTTGTGGATATAACCTATTCTCCGTACAGGAACAGCAATGATCAGATTTCGGGTGTAATCGCCAATACAAGAGACATCACCGAGATACGACAAGCAAAGGAAATGCTTGAGGAATTGAGGCATTTCTACAAACTCATCCTGGATAGCGTTCAGGAAGGAATCTGGGTGACCGACAAAGACGATCGTCTCATATTCTTCAACCCTGGCATGGAAAAAATCGCTGGGATAAAGGCCGAGAATATGCTGGGGCTGAGTGTCATTGAAGATTTCAAGCCAGAAACAACCAAACATTTTCTTCAGTTTTATCTTGACGCCCGAACGGATGGCCAGCCCAAGTCATATGAGGCCAGTGTAACAACACCAGCCGGCCGAGATACTATTCAGTCCGGTTGGCTCGTGCCCCTCGTTGAGAATGGAAAATATGCAGGCATGATCTGCACTATTCAGGATATCACCCAACGAAAACAGGCAGAGAAAGCCCAGCTCGAGAACGAGGAAAAATTTCACCTCATTGCCCGATTAGCTCCGGTAGGCATATACCTGACTACACCAGATGGAAAATGTCTCTATGTCAACGAGTATTGGCGCAATATGGCGGGTCTTTCCCTTGAGGAAGCTCTTGGGAAGGGATGGATTAACGGCATTCACCCTGATGACCGCCAAATGGTATTCGACAGCTGGCAGAAGATGGTAGCCTCCCAGGGGAGTTGGGGAAAAGAGTACCGTTTTCAAAATAAAGAAGAGAAAACAACCTGGGTGTATGGGCTAGCAGCCCCCCAAATTGGCACTGATGGAAAAGTTTTGCGATACATCGGTGTTAATGTTGATATAACACAGCGAAAACAGGCAGAGGAGGAAAATACAAGGCTCCAGTCTCAACTCCAACAGGCTGCAAAAATGCAAGCGCTCGGAACGATGGCTGGAGGAATAGCCCATGAATTCAATAATCTTTTGGGAGTGATCATGGGTTGTACGGAAATGGCCCGTGAGGAAGTTGCTCAGGGCAGTTTTGTTAAAGCCCAACTTGACAATGTCATAAAAGCTTCCTATCGGGTTACTGATTTAATCAAACAGATCCTTACCTTTAGCCGCCAGTCACAAAGGAGAAACATCTCGATCGACCTCTGCTCGTTCATCAAAGAATCCATTGAACTTATCAAGTCTTCAATCCCTTCCTCAGTTGCTATTCAAGAAACGATCTTGCCATTTTGTGGCAAGATCTTGGCCGACCCGACCGAGATCCAGCAGATACTCATGAATCTCTTTTCCAATGCGGTCTGGGCAACGGGGGAGAAAGGGATCATTGAAATCTGTCTCCAGCAGGTTCAACTCGATACTCAGAAAGCCCATCAACTGAACATACTGGCAGGCAATTATATTGAACTTTCCTTTACTGATAACGGTTGCGGGATGGATGACATAACTCAGGCCAGAGTTTTTGATCCGTTTTTCACCCGAAAAGAAGTTGGCAAAGGAACCGGCATGGGACTTTCCATCGTGTATACCATCATGGAAAGTTATCAAGGAGCAATCACTGTGGAAAGTACACGTGGCAAAGGTACATCCTTCCATCTGTATTTCCCTGTGACAGACGAACCGGCAGCTGTTGAGGAGAAGGAAGACGAAGCCGTTGAAAAAATCCCGCAAGGCATGGGGAGGATACTCTTTGTTGATGATGAAGAGAGCTACGCCGAAATGGGGGCAAAAATGATCAGCCGTCTCGGATATACCGTGGACCTGAGAACCAGCAGCAGAGAAGCACTGGCAGCATTTGCAGATCAACCTCACAATTACGACCTGGTGATTACCGACCAGATAATGCCTGATTTATCAGGTGAGGAACTGGTGTTGAAGATGCGTGCACTCAGACCGAATATCCCTATAATTCTCTGCACTGGTTACAGCATTAAGATGGATGAAAAAAAGGCCGATTCTTTGGGTATAAATGCCTTCGTGTATAAACCGATCGCTAAAAAGGACATTGCCGAGTTGATTCAGAAGGTTTTAAACGGTACCTGAAAATCAAGTATGTTCAAACTGTTGAGCAATTCTTGGATTTCAATACGGTCATCATCGTTTTCCAGTCTGCAGTAGCAAAAAATATAGATTCAATTACCCGATCATCCCATGCTCGTTATACAGATAGCGCTTGATCTTGTGTGTCGCAGTCTTGATAAACGGTTCTCGGCGCTCAAAGACCCTGGCTATCCGTGAACTTGCCGAAACCTGAGTATTGACCTGCTGCCTCATCTCTTCAAACAGCTCTTCGATGCAGACTCGTCGATCACTCCGACTCTTGCCGGCGGTGATTTCATCCAATACCTCATAATCGGGATAGATCCATGCCTCCAGCTGGCCATTGTTTTCCAGCAACAGGCTTTCTACGACCCATGGAAAGCTATTCATCCGGTGTTCCACTGCCTCCGGATAGATATTTTCGCCACTAGCCATAACAATGACATTTTTTGACCGGCCCCGGACATGCAGATTGCCCTGTTCGTCAATAAACCCCAAGTCTCCAGTAGCCAGCCAACCATCAGAGGCAAGCACATCACTGGTACTCTCCACATCGCCATAATACCCCTGCATGACATTGGGACCAGCCGCATGAATTTCACCGACTCCCGTCTCCGGATCGGGATCGACAATCCGAACATCAACACCAGGAATGGGTTTGCCGGTAGAACCTATGGCGATTGTTCTATCACCCATGGGTCCACCTGCTAAAAGCGGTGCTGCCTCTGTTAAACCATAACCAATCAGATAGGGAAAACGGGCCTGGTACAGGAACTGTTCCACTTCGGGGTTCAACGCAGCACCGCCAATCCCCATAAGCTTCAGGTTACCCCCGAAAAACTGGAGTAATTTATCACCGATCTTCCGGTAAATCATCTTCCTGCCCAGCCGGGTTTTGCAGGCCAGGGATAAAAGCTTTGATTTTTCAATCTGGGGCAGAACCCGCTTCTTATAGATTTTCTCCAGCACCAGCGGTACGGCAAAGATAGCAAAAGGCTTTTCATGCTGGCAGAGATTCTGCAAGATTGCTGGAGTCGGGGTTTTGCCAGCATAGGCAATATGGCACCCGCAGAGCAGTGGCATGATAAAACCCATGGTGAATTCATAGGTGTGGGACATCGGCAGGATGGAGAGAAAAACACTTCCCGGAGGAATCTCCATCAACCTCGAGGCGGAATAGGCATTTGAGGTAAGATTCTTATGACTCAGCATCACCGCCTTGGAGTAGCCGGAGGTACCTGAGGTATAGAGGATCGACGCAATATCGTTTTCTTCCAGTTCGGCAAACGAAGGCGCATCTTCCAACGAATCCATTTCTGCCGTCGCCTCAGCCAGCAACTTGGAAAATGGTGTGACCTTGATCACATCACCGGGAGCAAGGTAGTCATCCAAGGTGATGACCGAACCGGCAAGTTCTTTTTTCAGCTCATAGATTTTTTCAATCTGCCGCTGGGTAGTAAAGAGCACCCGCACCTGCATCTCATTCAGAATATGATGTACATCGCTCTCCGGCAAATCGGGAAGAATCGGCACCACCACCGCTCCTAACCGGACAATGGCAAAATAGGCAAGCCCCCAAAAGTGGGAGTTCTCAGCCAGGATGGCAACCCGGTCCCCTTTGGAAACCCCATCCTTGAGCAGATAGCACGCCAGGGCAATGACATGATGATGCATTTCGTTGTAAGAAAGCGGTGTCTCCAACGCCATGCCCACAGCTGGTCGGTCGCCATATTTCATGCGGCTCGAGTCGAGAATATAATTTAGCGTCATCCGGACATCCGTATCAACCATCATATTTCACCTCAGCCCTCAAGTAATGCGCTCGCAAAACATCGTCGCTTTCCAAGGATGGCATGAAATTTCTGAATATTACCATACCCATAGCGCCATTATTTCTTTTGCAGATACGATAAAACACTTCTTCAACCCGCCCTTGAACGAACCGCTTTCAGAAAATCGATTGTCAGACTCAATGGTTATGCCTGGCCGAGAATCTTACACAATCACCTGTTAGAGGTCAATCCCGAAGAGGTACTACTCCTGCTCCAGCCCTTGTAACTACAGGGAAAACGTTCTTGACAAGTTGTTCTGTCCAGAATACAAATTCAAAAAATCGTACACGTTCTGCTCCGGCAGGCACACCGCAATCCACTTTCAGGTGAACATGTTGTTTTTTTCCCGTATCTCCAACGGTCTTCGTCCAGGCGCCTTCCGGTCCACGCTCATCGGTCTGGCAGTTCTCATATCGTTTCAGACATCACCTATTGCCAGAGCCGAAGTAGCAGTTCTCGGGCAGGAAGGAAGTATCTCGGCGGTGAAATGGTTCCCGACCGTCTCCCCTGAAGAGGCTGCTGCCGGCCAGACGGTTGCGACCGTTCCGGCAGAGCTGCAGAATATCACAGCCAAAAGCGTAATTATCCTTGATGATGCCGACGACACCATCATCTTTGCCAAAGAGCCCGATCAGCCCCGGCAACCGGCAAGCACCATCAAGGTACTCACCGGTATCATTGCGATCCACTCCCTGGCAGGTGATGAAGCGGTGCCCGTTAGTCGTGAGGCTGCGTCCCGGCCGAGCTCGAAAATGTATCTTGATCCCGCGAAAGCATATCGTGCCGATGAGCTGATCTCCGGCGTGCTCCTTGGCTCGGCCAACGACGCCAGTGTAGCCCTGGCAGAGATGATTGCCGGCAACGAAAGTGACTTCGCTGAGTTCATGAACCTGCAAGCCAGCCACTTTGGCGCTACCCACACGAACTGCAAGACCGCCACCGGCCTGACCGCCAAGGACCAGACCAGCACAGCCCGTGATCTTGCCCTCATTTTTCGGGAAGCCATGCGTGACGACAATTTTTCCGCCCGCATGAAAGTGCGCTCCATTACCACCGATGAAGGCAACACCCTCTATAACCACAACAAGGCACTATGGCGTATTGAAGGGGCAGAGGGAGGTAAAACCGGATATACACTCGCTGCTCGCCAGACCTATGTCGGCAAATTCAGTAACGGTGAAGCGACGTTTATTGTCGCCATCATGGGCAGTGAAACCATGTGGCGCGACCTCAAACAGCTGGTGAACTTCGCCTACGGCCAGTACCCGCATATCCTGTCCGCACGCAAGGAAAGAGAGGCCAGCGACCTCCTGGCCAACAGCAGGAAAGACGAAACCATCCCCAAATCCTATAATTGAGCAGAACCCGGTCTTGGCCTTGCGCCCTCACCGATCGCGCTCACCTGTTCCACTGTGAGGGTGAGCGCACCATAATCGGCTTCCACAATACCAGTCAGAATATAGCCCCTGCCGCTTTGCAGGATATGCGCCGCCCGCCGGTATGCCTCAGGGAAAAAGGTGGTTTCCAGCATACCGGTATCGTCCTCGAAAGTAAGAAACTCCATCACCTCCCCGGTTTTGGTGGAGACCAGCTTCCCGGTGAGCAGCCAACCGGCACAGCGAATACGACGCCCCACATGGCGGGGTGCGTCCACCATCTTCACGAGTCCGCCTGGCAGCCTGCCCATCAACACCATCGGGTGATAGTCGCAAAGAAAACCGAGCACCCCATACTCCCGCATCAGGCGACTACGCTGATCCGGC
The DNA here is from genome assembly GCF_900143695.1 of Desulfopila aestuarii DSM 18488. Classification (GTDB taxonomy): domain Bacteria; phylum Desulfobacterota; class Desulfobulbia; order Desulfobulbales; family Desulfocapsaceae; genus Desulfopila; species Desulfopila aestuarii. Next base: position 140,581 of record NZ_FRFE01000010.1, on the reverse strand, counting down.
GGAGAAAGCGGCGGTGGCTCGGGCAATCGTACTGGAAACAGGGTATGCGTCGCCGACAGTGTCCGATTCCTCTGGAAACTGGCCCATTGCCAGAGCAACATGGTCCGGTTACCACCAGTATCGAGGCTATCCATACCACCCGCATGGATGAGAGCCCGCGCCTCATCTTCTGCCGGCAACACCCGACTCCAGAAATCCACCGGATCACTAAAAGATCGTTGTTCCCGCGTCGTAACAATCCGCGCCATGCTCTTCTGCGACAGCCCCTGGATGGCCTGCAAGCCCACCCGAATCGTCCGTTTTTCGCCGCTCCACCGTTCGTTGCTACGATTCACGTCCGGATGCAAAATGGTAAGCCCCAGTCGTTTCGCCTCCGAGACGTAGGCCATCGTTGAATAGTAACCACCCTGATTGGATATCACCGCAGCCATGAACTCCGCCGGATGGTGGTGTTTCAAATATGCGGCCTGGTAGGAAACCCGGGCATAGGAAGCCGAATGGGGTTTACAGAATGAATAGCCGTCAAAACTCATCATCATCTTCCAGACCCGGTCGATATCTTCGGCCCCGATATTTCGCTCGCCGCAACCACGATAGAACTGCTCACGATAATCAGCGAGTCGCAGTTCCTTGTCTTTTTTCGACATCACCTTCCGTAGACCGTCAGCCCTGGCGTGGCTGAAACCCGCCATAGCCACCGCTACCCGGGAAACATCCTCCTGATAGACCATAAGGCCGAAGGTCTCGTCGAGTACGTCACCCACCGACGGATGCAGGGGCTGCCAGGCTCCGCCATGCAGTCGACGAACATACTCGCGGACAAACTCGTTGGCTGCCGGCCGGATAATCGAGGACTGAATCACCAACTGCTCAAAATCACCGCTGCCCGCCTTTTGCTGTAATAGCCGCATGGCAGGGCTCTCGATATAAAAGCAGCCCATGGTGGTGCCGCGTGCCACCCCACTACGGGTGCGCTGATCATCTTCCGGATTCCAGTGCATTTCATCAAGCTCGCCCCCCTGCCGCTGCACCGCCTTTACGGCATCGCGGATGACGCCTAAACTGCGGTTACCGAGGATATCGATCTTGACGAGCCCCGCCTCTTCCGTTCCGTCCTTTTCCCATTGAATAATGGGAACACCTTTGGCCGCATACTCCACCGGCACATATTCCCGGATCGGTCGGGGAGTGATGACCACCCCGCCGGGATGAACCGAGAGATAACGGGGGATACCGATCAATCTTGCGGCCAAAGTCAAAATCTCCGGCCAGGGTTCCGACAGATCCTGGTCCCGCAGCGTCGGCAACTGCTCCAATCGCTGCTGCAGACTGCCTTCGTTACGGTCGGCAAGCCACGGCAGACGTTTGGTGAGCCGTGAAATCTCCGATCCCGGCATCCCGAAGGCCTTGGCCGTTTCACGGATGGCCATCCGCGGCTGGAACATGATATGGTTAGCGACCATGGCCGAGTGACCGGCAAAATCCGACAGTACTTCCTGCAGCACCGTATCACGCTCGTCCCAGGCAAAATCCACATCGATATCGGGCGGATCAGTTCTGCCGGGATTTAAAAAACGCTCAAAATAGAGGTTATGCTTGATGGGACAGACATTGGTGATCTCAAGACAGTAGGCAACCAGTGAGGCGGCTCCAGAGCCTCGCCCGCAGATCCGTCGTTTTATCCGATGCCCGTCTGCCCCTTTTCGATGGACAATATCACGCACCACCAGAAAATAGGAGGAGTAGCCCATCTCCTCAATCACCCGCAGCTCATGCTCCAGCCGCTCCACTACCGGTTCGCCGAGATCGTCACCATACCGGCGGCAGGCTCCCTGATAGGCCTTCAGCCGCAACATCCGCCCTGCCTCTCCTTCATGGTCATGTCGCCAGGGCGGCATGATGATACCAAATGCGGGTCCGGCAAAGGCGCATTCAGCAGCGAGCCGTTCCGTTGCCCCGATCACCTCAGGCCAGACCGCGAACCGCTCGCGATAGACAGAAGGCGGTTCAAGCACATACTGCACCTCCGGCGGCTCAACCTCGCCCAGCCGACTGATACTGGTGTTATGGGCGATTGCCCGCAGGAGTAGATAGAGATCCTGATCCTCTTCTTTGCCAAGAGCACTGTCCGGTGTGGCCACGGCCGGAACCCCTCGCAACTTTGCCCACTCCCGCAGGCTGCGACCCGCCTCAGTAGGCCGCGGACCAAGATCTGCCGCCACCTGCACACCTTGCTGATGCAATATCTCCAGCAGTTCCCGGTCACGACCCAGCAGAAAAAGGCCCTCCGCATGACCACCAAGGTCCTTTTCAACGTCCAATTCGCCAGCATGGCGTTTACTGAGAAGAAGCGAGAGGTTACGATATCCGTCAATATTTTTTACCAGACAGGTGACCACCCGGTCGCCTTCCGTCTCTGAAAGTTCTGCCCCGACAATAGGGTGCAGCTGTTCTCGCCTGCAGGCTGCGAGAAAACTCCACAAGCCATAGAGGTTGTCGCGATCGGTCAAGGCCAGGGTGGCATAACCGAGTGTTACGGCCAGACGGCAGAGCGCTGCCGGAGAACCGGTCGCCCGCAGGAGGGAATAAGAGGAGCGGACACGCAGAGGAACCATACCAATACCGGAACTCGTATAGAAACGGAATCTATTAGTGAAAGACGACGTCGGTGTTGTCTGGTTCCGGCTCATCCGGACATTGCCGCCCCAGAGCAATCACCCTTTTACCGTAACGGCCGCGAATAGCGTCCATGGCACCCAGCAATTTTTCCTGCCGCCTCGTCTCTACAGAGGTCTCAGGAAAGAGTGTCAATTGGGGAGATTGCCGGTGCAAGCGGTCGCAGACCAGCCGTATAGACCGCAGCCGGGTACGTCTCAGCCAAGCCCGTTGCAGCGCATCCATAGCCAGACGACGCAACCCGAAGTCGCTGCATGTTCCTTCTTTGACCGAAGCCTGCCGGACCACGTGATTGCCGTCGGAATACCTCAGCCAGATCCCCACCCGCCTGGCCGCCTTGCCCCGCGCCCGTAGCTCGCTGCCCACCCGGGCAATCAGGGTGGCGAGGGCCGCCTCCACTTCCTGGCGGTCGTTGGTGTCGGGAGTAAAACAGTGTTCATGATCCACCGGCATAGCCTCCTGCACCCCGCCCATAACCATACTGTCGTCATGGCCGCGACTCGCCCCATGCAACCAGCTGGCGCGACTGCCGAACACCACCATCAACTGCCGTGGGCTCAACCCCGCAAGCTGGCCGATGGTGGATATCTGCAACTCCCCCATTGTTCGTAACTCTTTTCCGTATACGCCAGGCAGCAGGCCGATCTGCAACGGTGCCAGGAACACTTCTTCCTCACCGGGAGCGACAATATACTCCCCCACCGGTTTGACCAGCCGCGACGAGACCTTGGCCACCAGCTTGTTGCCGGCAAGGGTCCAGATCGGATTGATGCCGAGCCCGTCGCGTACCTCACGACGAACCCGCAGCCCCACATCCTGGGCCGGACCGAACAGCCTATGGGTGCCGGTGACATCCACAAAAAGATGGCCATCCTCCACCCCATGCTCCACCTGCGGTGAATAATACTGCACCCGTTTTAAAAAGCCGGCCATGGCCCTCCGATACAGCTCCACCCGGGGTTGCAACACCGTGGCCTCGCGGCAGAGGCGGGTCGCCTGATTGAGGAACATTCCTTTCTGCACCCCCGCCTGATAGGCCTCTTCACTCATATCGAAGACCACCGAGCGGGCCGCCGCAGGCGGGGCAATGATCAGCGGCCGCCGTGCCAGACTGCTGTCCGCCACCCGCTCCACCGCCACGGCAAAATCGGCCACATTGAAATGGAGAATTGATCGTTCCCGGTACATAACTCAACCCTCTCAACCCAACCCCGCCAGAATTTTCTGCAGCCGCTGCCCATTTCTCGGGGCTTGGGCCCGGACATGATTATTGAAATAAATCACACCCCGCTCTGCCTGGTGCGCCAGACGGTCCAGCATCAGGCGCCACTCACCCAGCTCTTCACCACTGTAATCGTAATCGAACTTTTTCTGCATGTTGCCGGACCGCCAGCCGCCCATGTTGCGGCCATGAAAGCGCACGTAAAAAAGCGCGGGATTGGTCACCACATCAAGGGTCGGAAAAAGCCCAGGCAACTGCGGCGTATCGACGGTGACAAGCGTCACTTTACGTCGTTCCAGTTCCTTAAAGACACTGTCCGTCGCCCAACTGCCGTGGCGGAACTCCACCGCCACCGGCAGATCCTGTAACCCATCAAGCAGCGCCGCCAAATAGCGTCGATTCTCCATGGTCCTGTCAAAATCAGGAGGCAACTGCACCAGAATTGCGACCAACCGATCCTTCAATGGCGCAATGCCTTCCCGGTACAGCTGCACCTGCTTCGGCCATTCAGCATCACGTTCATGGGTCATGGTCCGGGTCAGCTTGGCGGAAAAACGAAAATGGCCAGGTGCCTTGGCCGCCATGCGAGCCACAGCTTCAGCCCGGGCCATCTGGTACCAGGTGTAGTTCAACTCTACCGTCGAAAAAACGCGGCAATACAGTTCCAGCATATCCGCAGTCCGGGTGGAGGGCGGATAGAAACCGCTGTCCACCCACTCGGTGTAGGAATAGCCGCAGGTACCCAGCAGCACCGAGCAGCCCCGTCCGCCCCCCCCGCCGGGCAGCATTACCCTTCCAGGCTGATTGCTCATCGTTTTTTGCTGCTCCCGCCAAAGACACCGTTGTCGCCACGTATCACGCCAACTACCTTGCCCTGCACCAACAGGTCACCGAAAGAGTAGCGCATGACCGGGTAGTTGTCGTTTTCCGGTCGCATCTCAATATGGTCGGGATGGAGGAAGAACCGTTTCACCGTTGCCTCCTCTCCATGCACCAGCACTGCCACGATTTCCCCATTTTCCGCATATTGCCGTGGCTCGCAGATCACCAGATCACCGTTCAGGATGCCGGCATTTTGCATCGAGTCCCCCTTGATGCGCAGGCAGAACAGGTTGTCGCCGGGAAAGAGCACACTGTCCACCAGGACCGAACCGTCCCATTCCTGCTGGGCATACATAGGCAGACCGGCCGTCACCTGACCGATGATCGGCAGTTCACGGGCACGACCGGGGACAGGTTGCACCTCCTCATTTTCGGGCAACAACCTGATGGAACGGCTGTAATGACCTTCTCTCGCCAACACCCCTTTTTTCTCCAGCTGGCTGATGAGCTGCGCCACGGCATTATGACTGATCGCCATCGCCGACGCCGCCTCGCGCAAACTGGGCGCACGACCGTCTTCACGAATTTTCTCCGCCAGATAATCATAAAAACGTTGCTGTCTTTCCGTCAGTTCCATAACACCCTCCCGCAATCCTCATTTCCGGCTTCGCCGCAAATGTACATGTACATTTGCCCTAATTGTACAATTCATGTGTGCATTGTCAATATACATTAACACTCATAGACCGGCATACAGCTGAAAAATTCTGCTGTTTTCAGCGACGATACGGTGTAAAGTTTGGCAATACTGGCATTTTCCGTGTTCAATTCGGTATTGCCCACTGTCATTTTTTCATCATCAGCAACACGAGACAACAATGTTTAGAATTACCGACATCCGCAACATAGCAATCCAGATCGAAAAAAACGGCGAATCCTCCTACCGGCTAGCATCAACAAAGGTAAAGGATCCGCGTATCAGCGAGTTACTTGCCTGGATGGCCGATGAGGAAGAGCGCCATCTCCAATGGTTTGAGGAACTGCAGTCAGAGGCGGAAGTGCCGGCCGAACACGCCGAGCTGGAAAAAATGGGACAATCGCTGTTGCAGGATATGATGGCGAATCAGACCTTCTCGCTTGATCAGCAAGAGTTAAATCGCACTGAAACACTCACCCAGATGCTCACCCAGTCCAAAGCCTTTGAGGATGACACCATTCTTTTCTATGAGTTTTTGCAAGGATTACTCGATGACGAGCGGGCCGCACGGGAACTCGATGCCATCATCGACGAGGAGCGGCAGCATGCCGCCCGCCTCGAAGAGCTGGTGGCGACCTGCGCTTAAAGCACCAGCCGATGAAAAACATACAGGGCAGAAGTATTGACAGCTGGTGTGATACCTTTCCCGCTCTAAGAGATATCATCGCCTACCGGGAAACCTGCTGGTTCAATTCCACCACCGAAAACTGCACCACAGCACTTGCCAAGACCGGACTTTCTCCGTCAGATATCGACGACGCCCGCTTCCGGCTGGAGCGGTTTCAGCCGTTTATAGCCCGGGTTTTTCCAGAAACGGCGTCAGCATCTGGCATCATCGAATCGCCGCTTCTACCGATCCCGGCCATGCAACGGATTCTCGTTACACGATCCGGCCATGAATTGCCGGGGAAACTTTTACTGAAATGCGACAATCTGCTGCCCATATCTGGTTCGATCAAGGCGCGTGGCGGGATCTATGAGGTGCTGAAGCATTCGGAAACGCTGGCCATTTCCCAGAATCTGCTCACCGTTGACGATGATTATGGGCTCCTGGCCGAAGAGCATTGTCGCAGATTTTTCGGAAAATACCGCATCGCTGTCGGCTCAACCGGCAATCTCGGCCTCAGTATCGGCATCATGGGAGCCGCTTTGGGCTTTCAGGTGACTGTGCATATGTCGGCCGATGCCAGGCAGTGGAAGAAGGAGCTGCTCAGAAGTCACGGAGTGACGGTGATCGAGTACCGTGCCGATTACGGCGCGGCGGTGGCCGCAGGAAGACAACAGGCAGCGAATGACCCGTTCTGCCATTTTATTGATGATGAAAATTCAACGGACCTCTTTCTCGGCTATGCAGTGGCCGGCACACGGTTAGCCGCCCAGCTCGCGGCCATGGATATCATGGTGGACGAAACCCATCCGCTCTTTGTCTACCTGCCCTGTGGGGTGGGAGGCGGCCCTGGCGGCGTGAGTTTTGGCCTCAAGCAGATCTTCGGCGATAACGTTCACTGCTTTTTTGCTGAACCGACCCACTCGCCCTGCATGCTCATCGGCCTCGCCACCGGCCTGCATGACCGGGTCTCCGTGCAGGACTTCGGACTCGATAATATCACCGCTGCCGACGGACTGGCAGTCGGCAGGCCATCCGGCTTTATCGGCCGGATTTTGGCCCCGCTCATTGACGGAGTCTTCACCGTTGCCGACGATACCATGTACCGCCATCTCGCCCTTCTGGCCGACAATGAAAAGATCTTTATGGAACCCTCTGCCCTGGCCGGCATGAACGGGATAGAGTGGGTCAGCTCATCGAGGAGATATCTTGAGAAGCATGGACTGGTTGAACAGCTGCACCAGAGCACCCATGTAGTCTGGGGCACCGGCGGTAGCATGGTTCCGGCAGCGGAGATGGAACACTATTATCAAAAAGGGAAAGGACTGCTGCAGAAAGACTGAGAAACGTCCCTTCACCGACGGGAGCAGACACAGTCGCCCGTCGGTAAAGCAGACAGATGCATCGAGAGAACATCTACTCGATCTTCAGGCCGGTCCTGGCCATGATCGTATCCCCATCTCCGAAAATATAGCGGATTTCATACTCGCCAGGTTCCTCAGGGGTCATCACTTTCACCGGATTGCCGGCGTTCGTGTACTCATACTGGGCGTAACTGCTGCCATCCTCCCCCGGCCTGGCGATGGAAATATAATCCATCTCCGCATTCGGCCCTTGCCAGGAAACCTCAATTTCGGTTCCAGCAGGAGCGGAAGCAGGCCCCTGCACCCCAGCTGTAATCGGGGTCAGCTCTACCACCTGCTTTGCCAGCAATCTGTTATCCTGGCCAAGGATATAGCGCACCTCATAGTTGCCGGGAATGACGGGAAGTTTCAATGTTACCGGACTACCGGCGGTGGTATACTGGTAATATAAATAGTCGGCCGAGCCCTGATCCGCTCTTGCAAGAGAGATATAATCACCGTCATTGTTCGGCCCCTGCCAGTTCACCTCTATAGTGTTCCCCGCCGGAATGGAAGCCGCTGTCTGTATCTGGGCCCCCACATCCTTCACCTCCAGGGGCTGCCGGCTCAGAATAACATCATCCTGGCCAAGAATATACCGTACCTCGTAGGTTCCCGGCGCTGACGGCGCAACGAGCTTCACCGGGTTACCGGTATTGGTATAGCTATACGTCAAGTAGGTTGAACCGGCATCTCCCGGCGAAGCGATAGAGATATAATCTCTCTCGTTATTCGGCCCCTGCCATTGGACGTTGAAACCGCTGGCGATATTGACCGTAGCTGGAACTTCTATCTGAGCACCGGCACCCTTCACCTCCAGGGATTGACGAGCCAGGATAACATCATCCTGACCGAGAACATAACGCACCTCGTAGGTTCCCGGTGCTGACGGAGCAGTAAGGGTCACAGGGTTTCCGTTGCTGGTGTAGGCGTAGGTCGCATAATTTGAACCATCTTCTGCCGGTACGGCAATGGAGATATAATCCCTGTCATTGTTCGGCCCCTGCCACTGGGTAGTAAAACTTGCCGCGGCATCGACAGTCTGTGGAGCAGTGACTGTTGCCGTCACCGGTTCCACCGTTAACGATTTTCTTGCCAGCATTGTGTCGCCCTGGCCGAGAACATAACGGACCTCATAAGTCCCGGGTATCGATGGGGCCTGCACCTTCAAGGGGCTGCCGGTGCTGGTGTAGGTATAGTTCAGATAGCTATGACCTGGCTGGTCACCTTCGGCAATAGAGATATAGTCGGTCGGGTAACCTGGACCACGCCACGTGACTTCAACCGGGGTAGCGGCCTTCACCGCCGCCGGAATCTGCAACTCGACCTGGGCCGGGACAACGGCAATATCCTCCCGGCTGATAATCGTGTCACTGTAACCGTGAATATAGCGCAGTTCATAGTCGCCAGCCTCGCATTTCGCCGCCAGCTGCACCGGATTCCCCTGCTCAGTATAGATATAATCGCAGCAGTCCTGCTTCTTCTGGTCGCGGCTGGCAAGACAGATAAAATCGTTACGGCTGTTTGGACCCTGCCAGTTCACGGAAAACGTCTCTCCCACCGTCACCTGAGCCGGCCCATTCAGGGTGGCGGTACCCGGCTTTTCCACCACTGGCGGAGGCGGCGCTTTCACCTTCTCGACGGTGGTCGCCAGCGCTGTTTTCAAGGCTTTGGCATCACCAGCCGCGACAAACAGCCCGCCGGTCTTGTCGGCCAGACAGCGCAACCGCCCCTGGTCCCCTTCACTCAGGTCAAAGCCCACCACATGAACGGTAAAATCGACCCCACTCCTGGCCAGATCGGCAGCCACCTGGCAGGGATCGGCATCACAGGTCTCAAGCCCGTCAGTTAGAAGGATGACCGTTGCCTTCTCTTCCGTGGAGCGGAGCGTCTTAGCCGCCATCTGCACTGAGGCGCTGAGCGGCGTCTTACCTTTTGGGCTGATCTCGGCGATCCGTTTTTTCATCGCCGCCGGGCTATGGGGACCAAAATCGACGAGCGTTTCGATATCCTGGCAGTCACCTTTACGGCGGTGACCATAGGCCATCAGACCTGTTTCATATTCCGCAGGAATGGTGTCGATAATCTCGCCCAGCGCTTCTCTCGCAATCTCAATCTTCGCCTTGCCATCAATCTGCCCCCACATGGAACCGGAACTGTCGAGGATCAGCATGACCCGTGGTTTTTCAGCACACAGCGCCGAAACCGGCAACAGCAGCACCATGACAGAGAGAAACTTCAGCCACACCCGAAATCGCATATCGAACTCTCCCGTACGAATAGACGTCTAGTTTTGATCGAGCGCAGCCTGAAGCGCCGGCCAGTCGATCATTTCCACAATAGATCCCGTCCTTCTGGGATCAGCTTCGATCACAGCAACCACAGTCTGCAGACTGGTATGCGGCGCTTTTGCGACAACAGAAACCTGATAGGCAGCATCACCCGGAGTGGCAAACCATCCCTTCCCCATGAACACCGTGGTCGTCTCCTCATGCCATTCGCCCGATGGGGTGTAATACCCTTTTGCTCGAAAGGCAGGGTAACCGGCCACAACGGTACGCACCGCACCCGGCTCAAGCGACTGGGACAAACGATTGGCAAACAGATACATGGCCACATGCGAATCAGGTGCTGTAATGGCCCGATTGATCTCAACGATCTTTTCATCGACCTCGCCAAAGGCCTTATTGAAAACGGCAGCCTGCTCCGCCATCTGCTGTCGGAGAACCCGCACGGTCTCAATATCGCCCGCTGCCGCTGCCTCGGCAACCTTGACAGCCAGCCGCTCATACTCGGCAACATCCTCATCACTTACAGGCGAACTCCCGGTTATCGCCGATATCTGGTCAGCAGCTTTCTCTTCACCCTGCTCCTGCAGGGCCACATTTGTCCACTGAAGGTAATACGTCACCTCCATTGGCCTGGTCCCGGTTTCGATGCCGACAACTTCGAGCTCATCGCTTTCCGCCTGGTCGGTTATTTCCCAGCCTTCCGGTACATCGGCCGGCAAGGCCGCAGCCAGTGCGTCCTGGGTCGAACGGTAAAACTCCTGCTCTGCAGGCGTGGGTTTACGACCGGTTCCGTCACCATGTGCGGTTGTCGCCAAAAACAACAGAATTATACAACCTGCCACCACCCTTGAGGCACATTTCCCTCTCGCCGCCATTGCCACTCCAACCATTTGCAACACTTTCCCACCCTCTTCCATGCCACATACACCTATGGGAGCCACAAACAACATTATGGCAAATCACCGTAGTCACCTGTGATCGAACAATACATTTGTTATCTGAGAAAATTCCCCGACATCGACAAATCGCGATACCGAGCCGCCGGAAAGGCGAGGCAAAACCGAACGGTCCTGTTACTCTGAATATACTCCGAAAAATTGATAGTTTAAACAGGACATTTCCAACAGGCAAAAAAAGAAATGGCACAACAGAATGGCCGGGCCCAGAATAATCCGGACCCGGCAAGGGGAAAAGAAAGGAGAATGGATCAGCTCAACGAACGTACCAACCGGCCGAAACCACCGGGAATAGTACCTGACGACCAGAACAGCCGCCCCTGTTTGTAATCGACAAACCAGTAACCGCCAGGTTTTCTGCGGGCTTCGACAAAGATAAAGGGCTGGTTCTTGGAAAAACAGGGATGCAGGTAAATCCCTTTACTGTTCTGACAGGACTCCATCAAAGACATCGCCTCTTCGACGGTGGGCATCCGCCAGTCGTGGTATCCGGCCAACCCCTTTTCGTTTACTTCGGCAATCGCTTTTCGCATTTGGCGGATGGAATTGATATCCAAGCCGTCGCGCTGCCACATAAGATTGGTTCTGAGATCGACCACCGTCTGATCGTTGCCGTTATTGATCAAAACATTGGCAAAGTTGCCGGATGGATTCTGCTCCGATTCGAAAAAATTCCATTTCCGGAGCAGAGCACCGACTTCTTCTTCCTGCAGAAATGCCGGTTCAACGGGCAGGGAAACGATGGTGCCGGAAAACCCGGCCTTCTTTTTACCGGGCAGGGCCGGCCCCATGTCCTCAATTTCTTTTTCCTCCACCACAGGTATCACCAGCGAGGAGTTGCCATCATCGAGGACATTACGAATCAGCCAGTCACGAATCTGGTCGTTGATGGCAAAGCTCTGTTCAAAGCGAGCGACATAGCCTTGCTCATCCACACATTTTCGCATCATTTCGAGCGGCGCCTTGATTTCCGCCACGACCCGGGCATGCTTAACCGCCCGCTCCATCAGACAGAGCTTGGGGGTGTCACCCCAGTCATCCACAAAAAAGTAGTAAACACACTCATCGTTATTGCGAACGCGCTCCCGCCCCCCCCAGGACTCGAACGTTCCAAACGTCAGTTCCGGGCTCATTTCCCAGTCAATCGGGCTGATAATCTCGTCGCCTACCTTTACTTTGTGAAACATTCCCATAATGACTCCCTGCTTGCTGTGATACAAACTCTTTGTTGGTTACACCTTCCGCCTGTCAGACAACTCGGGTATACTATGGTTTACTCGCACCTCAATTCTGCTGCTGACAGCTTTTCACTTAAAGATTCTAATAATCATTATCAATGATGCCAGAAAAAAACTTCCCCTGGAGGGTAAAAAGAGGCTATCCCCTGCCGCTTGGCGTGACAGTACTCAACGAAGGCATCAATTTCGCCCTGTTCTCACGCCATGCCAGCCAGGTGGTCCTGGTTGTTGAGCTCCCTTCCGGAGATCAAAATGGCCCCCTCCGCTACGAATTGTCTCTTGGCCGAGAGGAAAACCGGACCGGAGACATATGGCACATTCTCATTGAGACCACAGATACAGAGCTGAGTTACGGCTACCGGCTATTTGGCAGGAACAGCCATGATGGCTGTCGTTTTACCCCTGAACGGATTCTGATCGATCCCTACTGCCATGCCCTCACCCCACGCCGTTGGGGAGAGTTGGCCCGTTACGGTGAAGTGCCCTGCTGTCGCATTCCGCGCCACGATTTCGACTGGCAGCATGATCGACCGTTGAAAACGCCGCTGTCAGAAACAATTATTTATGAGCTGCACGTCAGAGGGTTCACCCAACAGGCGGAGCATACCATAACCGCTCCGGGAACCTATCGGGGGCTCATCGAAAAAATCCCCTACCTCAAGCAGTTGGGCATAACTGCGGTCGAGCTTTTACCGGTAACCGAGTTTGACGAAAACGATACCAATTTCCACGACCCGAAGAGCGGTGAGCGATTGAAGAACTTCTGGGGCTACAATCCGGTTTCGTTTCTCGCCGTGAAATCGGCCTATGCCCACAACCCCGATGACCATATCAACGAGTTCAAAAGCATGGTCCGCGCCCTCCACCAGGCGGGCATCGAAGTGATTCTCGATATCGTCTACAATCATACCGGAGAAGGTGGCTATGACGGCATTACCAGCAGCTTCAGAGGCATCGATAACCCTATCTATTATCTGCTTGATCCCACTTCCAAGGAGTATCTGAACTTCTCCGGCTGCGGCAACACCTTCAACTGCAATCATCCGGTAGCGCGCTCACTCATCCGCGAGTCCCTGCGTTACTGGGTCATGGAGATGCACGTGGACGGATTTCGTTTCGACCTCGCCTCCATCCTCGGGCGCGACCAGGCGGGGAACGTGCTGACTAATCCACCGATGATAGAACTGATCGCGGAAGACCCGGTGCTGCGCGACACCAAAATTATCGCCGAGGCCTGGGACGCTGCTGGGCTCTATCAGGTCGGCTCTTTTTCCACCAACTCCCGCTGGGGTGAGTGGAACGGTAAATTCCGGGATGATATCCGTTCGTTTATGGCAGGGCACGAGGGGACCGTCACCAAATTGGCAACCCGATTAGCAGGCAGCTCGGATCTCTACCAGGCCAGCGGCAGAGGACCGCTCAGCTCTATCAATTTCATCACCAGCCATGACGGTTTCACCCTCTCTGATCTGGTGAGCTACAACCACAAGCATAATCTCTCAAACGGCGAGAACAATAGGGACGGCGACAACCATAATCTCAGCTGGAACAGCGGCTACGAAGGAGCTCCGGCTCCTGCGGCGATAAAGAAGTTACGCGCCAGGCGGATACGCTCGCTTCTGACCATTCTCATGCTTTCACAGGGCGTGCCGATGATCACCGCCGGAGACGAATTCGGCCGCAGCCAGCTCGGCAACAACAATGCCTGGTGCCAGGACAACTCCATCAGCTGGCTGGACTGGAAACTCTGCCGTAAAAACCAGGATCTTTTACGTTTTTTCCGGCAATGTATTGAACTGCGCCGCCGCCATCCCGTCTTCCGCCGCGAGGAGTTCTTTGCGGGGCCTGACAATTCCACCGGCAAAGAGAAAAAGGAGATTCAGTGGCAATATCTCAATCCCGACAGTACCAACTGGTCCGAGAACTGTCATGGTCTGGGAATGCTGCTTTCTGGCAGTAGAAAGAATAAGCCCAGAGATGACGATTTCTTCATGATGATCAACGGCAGCTCAATCATCCCTCTTGATTTCACTGTGCCTGTTGTACCCCATAACACCAGGGGACGAAGATGGCATCTGGTGATCGACACCGCTGCCAGCTCACCTCTCGATATACATCTGCAGGGAATTTTTCTGGAAGGATCGCTTTCCTCGGTCGTGCGAGTTGAGCCGATGACAGTCAAGTTGCTCCAGTCCATGCCCATTCGACCATAAACAAAGCGAAACAGTCCCACAGGTCGATCCGAAAAGATTTGGTGTTGGCAATAAACTGTGCTACAAGTACCTGAAATAATACGAGGCGACTCGCCTCCAGAAATACCTAAACAGCAGGGAAACGGATACCGGTGACATAACCAACACGTTCTGATCTTCCCCCCCTATACAATAAATACACTTCACATCCTGATATTACATGATCGCATCACCTTCCACCCCCAGGACTCCTGCCCCCCTCTTTCTCATGCTGGGGGACTCACTGGTTGCGGGCTATAACTGGCAGCAGCGCATTCCACAATTCACGATTAAAAACTGTGGAGTTCCCGGGGCAACCACCGACGAACTGCTCTCATCCATGCCGAAACTGAAGACCTATTACAGCTCGGCAAGAATGATCATGGTAATGATCGGCACCAACGATCTTGTCATGGAACATTATGGTTTCATCGAGGATCTCAAGAAGATCATTGTCTTTCTGACCCAGAATTTTGCCGGCACGGAAGTTCTGGTCAACAGCCTGCTCCCCATGCATCTTCGACATCTGGGCAAGGATACCATTCCCAGAATCAACACCCAGATTGCTGAAATATGCCGCAAAACCGGTAGCTGTTATGTCGATGTCTATTCACGCTTTGTCCAGAGTAGCGGTAACCTCTTCCAGTTGGACGGGGTACACATCACCGAGGAAGGGTATCAATTGTGGGCCAGAACTATTCTTGAGCACATTGCCTTTATGCTGGAAAATGATTAGTCTCTGCGGCGAAGTTTATTCATCCATTCGTTTCAGGAGATACCATGTTGAAAAAATACGCTTTCTATCTTGCAGCCTCGGCCGTGATCACACTTTCCGGCCACACCATTACCAACGCTCTTGCCCAGACGGCCAGCGGCACCGTGCTGGAAACCATAAACGCGGCAGGCTATACCTATATCTACGTTGACAGCGGCAGCTCTAAAGACTGGGTCGCCATACCGGAGACCAAGGTATCCGTCGGTGACAAAGTGAACTATACTCAGGGAATGGAGATGAAGGATTTTCACTCCAAATCGCTGGATCGCACGTTTCCCGCCATCATTTTTTCCCCAGGTCTAGACGGCGAAAAGGTGGCAGCAGCAACTCCTGCAGCCCCTTCTACCGATGACGATTCCTTCGCCGCTGCCGTGGCCCGTGAGCAGCAGGTGCAGCCTGCAACACCGGCAGCCATGGCTGTAGCAAGCGGCGGCAGCACTGGTGCCGTGGTGCCGGCCACAGAGGTCTCGGTAGAAAAGGCCCCTGGCGACAACAGCTATACGGTTGAAGAAATTTTTACCCAGGCCGAAAAACTGAATGGCCAGAAAATCCGCTTACGCGGCAAGGTGGTCAAATTCAACGCCAACATCATGGGTAAAAACTGGGTTCATCTGCAAGACGGCAGCGGCAACCCGATGAACAATACCCACGACCTCGTGGTCACCACCAGCCAGACAGTGGCCATGGATGATGTCGTCATATTCGAAGGCACAGTCGCCGCGAACAAGGACTTCGGCGCCGGCTACAACTATGCGGTTCTCGTGGAAGAAGCCCAGATTATCAAGTAGACGGGAGTAATACTCATGCACGTTGTTCTGGTCGGGCCCGGGGCCCTCGGCTGTCTGCTGTCATCCAGACTCACCAGGGGCGACAGAGACGGAGAACATTGTTTCACCCTGCTGGATCACAATGCCAAACGTGCGAACATGCTTGCTGCCAAAGGCATCCGCTATCATTATAAAGACGAAGTAGAAGAGTCAGCCATTTCTGTCTCTTCCACCCCAAGCGAAACAGGGTTGGCCGATGTGGTGATTCTCTGTGTCAAATCCTATGACCTGAAAGGTTGTCTCGGTTTCTGTTCTCCACTTCTCGGCCCCGACACCCTGCTGCTTTTTCTCCAGAACGGGGTGGCACATCTCGAGGCACAGATCCCGGACCATTATGGCACTCCGGCCTTCGGCACCACCACTGAAGGGGCAAACCTTCTGGAGACCGGACAGGTACGCCATGCCGGCAAGGGGTTGACCCAATTCGGTTTTCTGAAAGAAGTCAGTAACGAAGCGATGGAGAAACTGCAGCAGGTCACCGAGCTTTTCAACCAGAGCGGCCTGAAGGCGAGGATGACAGACGATATCCTCTCCAGGCTCTGGACCAAACTGATGGTCAACACAGGAATCAACGGCCTTACCGCCATTCTCGGCTGCACCAATGGAGAACTCCTCACCCTGCCCGGTGCAGCTGCGCGAATGGAACGGTTGGTGGAAGAGGCTCTGAAAGTCGCCCTGGCCTCAAACATCTACGTGCCGCCCGACTCATTGGCAATTACCAAAGACGTCTGCGCTAAAACCGCGACCAACATCTCCTCCATGCTCCAGGATGTACGCGCCGGCCGACGGACAGAAATCGACGCCATCAATGGTGCTGTTGTTGCTGCTGCAAGAAAACTGGGGATGTTTTCCCCTGAGAATATGAAGCTGGTGGCCGAGGTCAAGGAATTGGAACGAAGCTATCTGCCGCCGGGACGATAGTCGCGCCCGCTTTTTTTACAAACCAATAATTATTTATGGAAAAGCCACTAAAAATCGACCCCACCAAGATTGGCTTTGATCTTGACGGTGTCATCGCCAATACCGCGGAGGCCTTTATCCGCATCGCCTGCGAAGAACATGGTTATTGTTCCTTTACTCTGGATGACATCACCAATTTCCAGATTGAGGATTGCATTGGCATGCCTGCAGTCCTGGTTGAACAAATCTTTCGCGATATTCTGGAAGATTCAGTTGCCACCGGTCTTATGCCAATGGTGGGCGCAGTGGACGTCCTCGGCAAGCTGGCAGCTCACGCCCCAGTGACGGTCATCACTGCCCGGCCACTGAAACAGCCGGTTATCGACTGGTTCGAACAGTTCTTCCCGCGGAAGACACGGGACGCCATCCGGCTGGTGGCCATGGGCGATCATGATGACAAGCTCCGCTACGTCAGGGAGCATAAGCTGCAATATTTTATCGACGACCGGGCCGAGACCTGCAACATGCTGGCTGCTGCCGACATTATTCCCCTCGTCTACAGTCATCCCTGGAACCGCAACCGCCACAACCTGCCGACCGTGGAAAACTGGCAGGAGATCCACACCCTGTTGGCTCTGGGCTAACCCATTTCTCATCACCCTGCAGGTCAAGCCATGAAATGCCCGCATTGCCATAATACAATCGAAGTCTTCAGGAATCCCACCCCCACCGTCGACATTATCATTGAGATAGGTGAACGGATTGTTCTGATCGAGCGGAAAAACCCGCCACACGGCTGGGCGCTCCCTGGAGGTTTTGTCGACTACGGCGAATCGTTCGAAGCTGCGGCCTTGCGTGAAGCTGAAGAAGAGACTGGTCTTGTGGTCACTGGCCTTCGTCAGTTCCACACCTATTCTGACCCCGACCGGGATCCACGTCAGCATACCGCATCCACCGTCTTCATTGCCCAGGCCACCGGACAACCACTGGCAGGTGATGATGCCGGCAAAGCCGAACTCTTTTCCGAAGACAGCCTACCGGAGCTGGCATTTGATCATGGCCGGATACTGGCCGATTATTTTGCGGCGAAAAAACATGAGGTGTGAGGTGTAAGGTGTGAAAAGGTAAAGTGGTTTAAAGAAATAAAAAAGGGTTATCGTCGGTATCGACGATAACCCTTTTTGTTTTACAATATGTCAAAAGAGAGCTTTCAACACCATATAACTGACAAGACCCGTCCCGACGGATCCATACATTAGCAGTCAGGGTACACAGTCGCTGCCATATTTTCTGGCAATGAGCCAGAATGTACACAGCCCTATTGCTCCTGATATCGCGAGAAAAATCAGATCAGTCATAGCCCTCCTCAGCCCCGGATGCGAACCCCCGCCTTTTTACGCAGTCGAATAGATTGCGGTGTAACCTCCACCAACTCGTCATCGTTGATATAGGCAATACACTCTTCCAGCGACATATTCACCGGAGGTGTGAGAACAACGGCCTCATCCGATCCGGATGCGCGAACATTGGTCAGCTTCTTGCCTTTGGCCGGGTTAACAATCATGTCTACCGAACGAGCACTCTCCCCGATAATCTGGCCTTCATAAAGCGGTATACCCGGCCCGAGAAACAACTTGCCGCGCTCCTGGAGGTTAAAAAGCGCATAAGCCACTGAAACACAGGTTTCTTTTACCACCAGCACTCCGCTCTGACGATTGATGATATCACCGGCATAGGGTCCATATTCGTGAAAAACATAGCTCATCATGCCCATACCCTTGGTGTCGGTCATGAACTGCGAACGGTAACCGAGCAGACCGCGGGTAGGAATATGGAACACCAGTCGAACCATACCATTCTGGGTACCCATCTCGGTCATAGTGCCTTTCAGTTTGCCTAGTTTTTCGATGACCGCACCCTGGAACTGCTCATCCACATCAACGGTCAGCTCCTCGTATGGTTCAAGCAGTTTGCCGTTTTCTTCCTTCATGATCACCTGAGGCCGGGTAACCTGGAACTCATACTGCTCACGGCGCATCTTCTCAATCAGAATGGAGAGGTGCAGCTCACCACGGCCGGAAACCTTGAAACCAACAGCATCCGTCAGAGGCTCGTACTGCAGGGCCACATCGGCCAGAACCTCACGCTGCAATCGTTCTTCGATATGCCTGGAAGTGACGAATTTCCCTTCTTTGCCCGCAAATGGCGAGTCATTGGGGATGAAGTTCATGGAAATGGTCGGCGGATCGATGGTAATCAACGGCAAAGGTCGAGGGTCCTCAACGTCGGTGAAAGTAACCCCCACGGTGACATCCTCCATACCAGCGATGGCGACAATTTCGCCCACACCTGCTTCATCGATCGCCACCTTTTCATCGCGCTCAAAACGAAAAATCTTTGAGATCCGCACCGGCTTGATCGAACCGTCGCGCCGGGCGACGGCAATCGGCTGGTTAATTTTCATGGTGCCGTTAACCACCTTGCCAATACCCATGCGCCCCAGATAGGGTGAATAGTCAATGGTACCCACCTGCATTTGCAGCGACGCCTTGACATCGCCCACTGGCGCCGGAATATGCTCAACGATCAGCTGGGAAATGGCGTGCATATTGCCACCATCCTCGATCTTGTCTTCAAGATTTAACAGGCTGAAGCCCTGCTTAGCCGAGGCATAGACCACCGGGAAATCGAGAACATCGTCCGGGGCATTCAGCTTAACGAAGAGGTCAAAGACCTGATCAACAACCCAGTCACACCGTGCAGCCGGCTTGTCGATCTTGTTAATAACCACGATTACCGGTAGATTGTTCTGCAGGGCTTTTTTCAGAACAAAGTAGGTCTGGGGCATCGGGCCTTCCTGGGCATCAACCAAAAGCAGCGCACCGTCGGCCATCCTGAGCACCCGCTCCACCTGGCCACCGAAGTCGGCATGCCCTGGGGTGTCAATGATGTTGATCCAGTAGTCGCCGAAGGTATAGGAGCCGTTTTTGGAGGTAATGGTAATCCCCCGCTCTCGCTCCAGATCCATGGAGTCCATTAACCGCTCGGAGACCTGCTGGTTGTCGCGGAACATACCGGACTGTTTAAATAGCTGATCCACAAGGGTGGTTTTGCCGTGGTCGACGTGGGCAATAATAGCCACGTTACGAATTTTACTCTGATCCATTCTGTATCCCTGAAGATTCCCGCAGCCCGGAAGATCGGGTGGAGATTGTCATACCATATGCACTGTGCATGTAGTTGAAAATAGAAAAGCGCCCGGAAC
Source organism: Desulfopila aestuarii DSM 18488 (assembly GCF_900143695.1). Lineage (GTDB taxonomy): Bacteria > Desulfobacterota > Desulfobulbia > Desulfobulbales > Desulfocapsaceae > Desulfopila > Desulfopila aestuarii. The sequence goes on along the minus strand of NZ_FRFE01000010.1, from coordinate 120,611 downwards.
GGCGCTATGAAAAGATGGCAATTATGATCCGGGCAGCGAAAAACCCAACATGATACTCCAACTTCGCCAAACAAGCAAACCATTTCGCAACAACAGTCGGTTAAGGGGGTGACGAACGGCTTAAAAGACGTATCCGTTCAGATGTGACCAACATTTGTGTAATCAGACCTACGAGGCTATACGCCCAACTATGCGAGCAAGACTGATCGTGCAAAGACGGGGTGCTGTTGAAAGGTTACAGGCCGGCCAGCACCTTCCGGCGAATATTGGCGGATCGGGTCAGAGCCCTGACCTCTTCATCGACGTAATCAAAGACCCGGGCCTGCTTATTGGCGGCCGGTCGCATGATCCGGCCGATGACCTGGAGCAAACGCCCCTCGAAGGTTATAGGAGTCGTCAGAAAAAGGGTGGAAAGACCGGGGCAGTCGAAACCCTCGCTGATGAGCTGGAGCGTGGCCACCAGCACCTGCAGCCTGCCCTCCCGCACCGCATCGACGATCTCCGCCCGTTTTTCCGCCGACAGTTGACCGGTCAGCATCTCCACGTTTATTCCCCTCTCGGCCAGCAGCCGGGTGAACAGTTCACAGTGGCTCACCCTATCAGATACGACCAGGGCGATCCCCGGGTCCGGTTCGGCGACGACGTTGATGATATCGCCGACAATTTGCATATTCCGCCCCTCGTGGCGGGTCAGGGCCTTAATCAGAGCCTGATAATCACCGCGATAGTTATAGCTGAACCGGGTCGGCTGGTGGATGATCTGTGGCTTCACGATAGCGCCAGTGGCCTGTAGTTCGCCCTGGTCCACCTTGTGAATCCGGTCGCCCATAAAGTAATAGATGAGCCGGGTCAGTCCATCATCGCTGCGAAAGGCAGTGGCAGAAAGACCGAGCAGATAATGGCAGTCAAAATTGGCAACCACATCGGTAAAAAGTGCGGCCGGCACCCGGTGGCATTCATCGACTATCAGATGCCCGAAGTGGGGAACCAGCTCATGCACCCGCTTACGGGCAGTATTGACGATGGCCACGGTAAAAGGCCTTATAACAAAATGGCCGTCTCCTATCAGCCCCACTTCACTATTCAGAAAAGTGGCGGCCCGTTCCTGCCACTGGTAGAGCAGTTCCTTGGTGTGAACCACAACCAGGGTTGGCTGACGTCGCCTGGCAATAGCAGCCAGGGCCATAACGGTTTTGCCGCTTCCAGTTCCTGCTTCGAGCACCCCGAAAGAGCGCTTTTCAATCAGTTCCACCGCCTCCTGCTGATAGGGGCGCAACTCACCAGAAAAGGGAAAATCGACTTCCGGCAGCAGCCGGCGATTATCGACAATCTCAGGTGACTCGCCGGTAAGTTCCCGACAGATGCGAATCGCCTGATTGGAAAAACCTCGGGGAAAACGAAGGCCACGAGGGACCGGCACATAATACTTCAGGGTGGGTTTCAGTTTCTTACCGATCCAGCGACCATACTTTTTTGCCGCCAGATACTGGGGATTATCGATAGTCAGCTGTTTTTTCAGCTCCTCTTCAAGGGCAAAATCGATATCGCTCAACAAACAGTCGGAGGTAACGGTAAGAGTGGGCATAGAAATACTTAGGCGATATTTTTCAAATCATTGAAACAGCATAGAGTTTTTTCACCGGATATCATAATCGACAATCATCAATATGCGAAGAAAAACGGAGAAAATACGTTTCACCCGTTTTGAGGTTGCGGACAAGGCAATCAGTCTGTCATACTGTTGCCTCATTACTTGTATACCCAATGCTGCTCCGGTGACGCTCTGCCTGCGGCACATCCCCTTCTTCCACTACGGTATGATATGAAACGCTTTTTTCCTCTTTGTTGTGCACTCATGCTGCTCTTTTCAAGTTTTTCAGCTCAGGCAGCACAATCCCAAAAGATGATGACCATCAGCCTCCCGGAAAGCGTCCTCGCCGAGGCGATCACCGCAACGCTCCCTCTTGAGTACACTGCGACATCCAAGAGTTTGCAGGGAAACCTGCGGATCATCAACATCAGCGACCTCCAGCTTCTGGATAAACAACTCGCCTGTCGCCTGCATCTCGCCGGCGACCATCTGAAGATCGTCACGGAACTGGCCGGCAACAAGATCCAGCTGAATGTGGGCGAGATAGAGCTGGATTTTCAGACCAAGGCGGCCCTCCGTTTTGATCGTCAGAAACAGACGCTCTATGTCACACCAATGATAGAGAAAGTGAACGCCAGCAAAGATGCAGGGGGAGGAGAAATCGGTAACGCCGTCATTCAGTTGCTGCACGGCAACGAGTTCCCGATCAAACTGGAAGACCTCGATCCGTTGGTGACGAGAACCGGGAGCAAGACCCTGACAATCGCGACGAAAATCGCTGACATCAGAAGCCAGAAGGAGTGGCTGCAGATTTTTCTTGATTCGCAGATTTCTGCACGCCCTCAATAACAGTTATCGGCCGGATATCCATCACAGTAGGTATCCGGCCGAAGTGTTACCACATCAGATCATCAGGAACTTCATAGCCAGCATACGGATCCTCAGTGTCGCCACTCTCGCCACCGCCGGCAGGTTCATTGAAGAGAACCACCACCTTTTCATCGAGCTCGCGTATCTTTTTCACCGTCTCCGCCGGGCACACCTCATACTGATCGCCTAACCTGACAATACCGGCGCTTCCGCGACTCAACCGGTCAACCAGGTCCTGGCCGATAAAGAGGCGGTAGACTTTCTTCTGGTCGACAAACCGGTAAGCCACCCCTTTTTCATCTTTGGGCAGGCTGTTGGTCTCAATAAGCTGCCGGACCTTCGCTGCTTCTTCGCGTTTTTTCAGCTTTGCCTCGCGTTCGAGATTGAGTTGTCGTGCCCGCTCTCTCTTTTTGGCCAGTGCCTGCTCGGCCAGCAACGCGTTCTCATCGACTTTGGGCGGCTGTTTCTTACTGACTTTCTGCGCTCGCTCGGAATGCTTTGACTTCTTCGCCTTATCGACCTGATTTTTATTAACCAAGCCCAGTTTCAACAACTGATCCTGAAATGAACTCCCCATGCGCGACCTCGCAATGAAAAACAAACGTATAAAAAAAGACAATTAATCAGGAAAAAAACATTTCCATGCTCTCACCCTGCTGTGCTTTTCTCGTGCGGCCCAGCTACAGCCATTGTAGCGAACTCCATTAATTCGCATTGTAGCTGACTTTTTCTCGATTGCAAATCTCTTACGAGCTACTCTTTTACGCCGCCATCTCCTGGCCCAAATCCACCAGTTGTCGAAAAAATTGATCAATTTCTTGTCGGCCAACATTGGTGTTGGTAATGAGCAACCGCATCACTAGCAGCTCTCCGATATAGGCAATTCCCACCAAAGCCAGCCCCTGTTGATAGAGACGGGTGCGTAGTTCCTGATTGAAACTGTTCGCTATCTCCTCATTAACCTTATAACGAAAGCAAATGTTAAACGACACCCGTGGTGTCACCAGCTCCAGTTCCGGATAACTGTGCACACACTCCTCCGCATATTTACAGAGTTCAAGGTAGTTTTCGATTCGCTTGCCAAAACCGGTTTTCCCATAATACTTCCAATCGAGAAACCATTTGAGACTATCGACCCGGCGACCGCACTGCAAAGAAGTAGTGCCAAGATCCCTTACCCCGCTGTCCTCGGTATCGCGAAACAGATAACTACCATCTCCGCCACCTAGTACTGCCCCCAGGGTACGGTTGGAATGGTTGATCAACAGTACGTTGCACATGAGGGCAGAACCGAGCATTTTATGAAAATCGCAGGTAAATGAGTCAACCTCACTGAGCCCGGCCATGAACTCATCTTTTAGGCTGTCACTCATCACCGCCGCTCCGCCCCAGGCTCCGTCGGCATGAAGCCAAAAACCGTATTTTTTGCGTAAAGCCAAAAGCGGTGTGATGGGGTCATAGGCCCCCCGCACCGTGGTGCCCTCGGTAGCCGCCACGAAAAATGGCACGCCACCTGCGCCTACCACCTGCTCAATTGCAGCTTTCAAAGCCACCGGCTCCATCTCTCCCCGCTCATTGACCTCGACCTTCACCAGATGTTCGCTGCCGAGACCAAGAATATTGGCCGCCTTGTCCATGGAGTAGTGGGCATCATTATTGACGAAGGCAAACAATTCCCTCTGCGCGAACAGTCCCCGTTGCTTGACCTGTTCACAGGCCAGGTTCCTGGCGCACATCATGGCGATCATATTGGCATTACTCGAACCGGTGGTCATCTGGCCTTCACCATTTTTGAAACCCACCAGCTCAAGCATCTGCTCGATCATATACTTTTCGAAAAGGGTAGAAACGGGTGCTGATTCGTAGGTGCAGGCAGAGGTATTGGTTGCCGCCACCACGATATCCCCGAGAATCGAAGGCGGGTTGGCCCCGGCCCACATGCGATTGACAAAGGAAGGATGTGAAGTTTTCACTCCGTACTCGAGGTACTGGCTGATCCATGAGAATATGGGGTCCCAGTCACCTTCAGTGTTCTCCCGATCAAGATCGAGCAATGCGGTCAATTCAGCAGGGGAGTGGTATTGTAAAAAATTTCCGCAGTTCTGCTCTCTGCTATGCTGCTCCAGTACGTCAAACAGACGTCTGAAGAGATCCGTTTCGGATACCATCCTTATCCCCTCAAAAAAAACGGCCGGTTTTCCGCATGCGGAAAACCGGCCGTTGACAAATGCGGTAAATGATCAGTGGGAGTACTGCATATACGATGTCCCCCGACCTACTGCGACAAAGCGAGGTTTACGATTCAGCTTATGCAGAGCACCATTGCCATGCTTGGCAATCCAGTAGTTTTCCACAGCCTTGTGCAGGGCCTCTACAGCCAGCAATGCTTGCTTTTCAACCCCCTCACCGCTACGCTGCACTCTTTTGAGCACATCCGACGGCTTGATTCGCAGCAACTCGGCGGTGGTCTTACCGATGGCCATATCTGCGGTACAAGAGCCGCACAAACAGCTTATCCCATCGCCATCAGAAACGTACTTCGCTTTGTCAACACGGTTATCGCAGAATTTCAGGTACATTTCCATGCAGTTTGCATTCTCGCCGGCAACACATGCCTGACCATCTGCATCTTTCATTCGCCCCTTATGCAGACAGTTGCGCAGATGCTGAAAGGCTTCATCGGCGAGCTTTTGCTCGGCCTCGGCCAGAATGTTTTTCCTGATTTTTTCCATCAGCGCCTGAACATCATCCATTGAGCCCTCCAATTGACTTTGACGGCGACATATTTGTTACAGATTCAGTAGCTCATGGCACCATACCAAAAGTACGGCCAAGTTTGCAACCAGATATGTTTAAACCATGGCTGAAATTCCCGGGTGCGGGGTATAATACTCCGCGCCATCGCCATACGACCTTCTGCTTGAACCCCTATAAAGACAGAAGACTCTGACAATTATCTTACTTTTCCCGGCAATCCATTATTTTTTAATTTTGGATACAAATCCGCACTTCACAACCAGCTACTGTAATCTGGCGAGGATTTCCAATACATAATCGATGTCTGCCTCTGTATGAGCAGCGTTGATCTGAATACGGATCGACTCGTCACCTTTCGGCACCACCGGAAAAGTGAGACCCACCACCATCACACCTTTATCGAAAAGTCCCTGAACCATGGCGCGCGTCCTGGCGGTGTCTCGAACCATCAACGGCACTACCGGATGGGGGCCGGGAATCGATTCGAGTCCCAGCCGGGTCAAGCCTTCCCGGAATCTCCCTGTACGTTCTCGTAATGCGGCGAGTAGTTGCAAGCCCTCATCACTGTCGCAAATATCGATCGCCGCACATGCCGCTGCACAGTCGGCAACACTCAGTGGATTGGTGTAGATATAGGTATCCGCCTTCTGGCGCACCGCTTCAACCACCATTTCGCTGGCCGCGATAAAACCGCCGTTGACTCCGAAGGCTTTACCGAAGGTGCCGACAATAATATCCGGCGTAGCTCCACTATATTCGGAAGTGCCTCGGCCAGTAGCGCCATAGGCGCCGATACCATGGGAATCGTCGACTACGGTGATTACACCATCCTGAAATCTGTCACGGTACTCCGAGCAGACTGCTTCGATCCGGTCAATGGGAGCATAGTCACCGCGCATACTGAAGATGCCATCGAAGATGACCACCACTCGCTCAATGGTGTCTTCGACCTCGTCGAGACATCGGCGAAGATCATCCATATCGTTATGGCGATAAATCCCTTTATGGCCACTGGGCACACCGGCAATTCGCATGGCCCGGATGATGGAGTTGTGATTGAGCTGATCGCCAATCCAATGGGTCTTGGCGGAGCCGATGGCAAGTGCCAGCCCGCAGTTAGAGGTGTAAGCGGAATTGAATATTTTGGCAGCCGGTTTGCCAGTAAAGCGGGCAACCCGCTCTTCAAGATCCCGGTGATAACTGAAGGTGCCGTCAATAAAGCGCACCGCACCCGGCCCGACCCCACAGGCGTGGGTGGCGGCATCGGCGGCCGCAATGAGGGCAGGATGCTGGGAGAGCGACAGATAGGAGTTGGAGTTAAGACGGATAAATTCACGATCCTGTCCAAGGATGGTGTAACGAGGTCCCCGCGTACCGGCAGGCGGCAGATACCCGGTAATCACCCGCTCCGGTGGTTTGGCCCGCCCTTCCCCGGCAAGCGCCTCAATTTCTCCTGCCAGTGCCTGATCAAGTTTTGGGGTTGTCATGGTTATTTCTCCTCCCAGTTGAGAACCACCTTGCCCGAATGCCCCGTGCGCATCACTGAAAAGGCCTCTTCATAATCGGTATAGTGAAAACGGTGGGTAATGAGCCGGGAGATATCGAGCCCGCTCTGGATCATGGTGGTCATCTTATACCAGGTTTCAAACATCTCCCGGCCATAGATTCCCTTGATGGTCAACCCGTTAAAAATCACCTTGCTCCAGTCGATGGCCGTGTTGTCCGGCACGATCCCCAGCATGGCAATCTTACCGCCATGGCACATATTTTCAAGAAGGGCGTTTAAAGCCGCCGGGCTTCCGGACATCTCCATGGCAACATCAAACCCTTCCTTCATTCCGAGCTCCTGCTGAACTTGAGGCAGGTTCTCGTTTGCTACGTTCACTACCCGGGTCGCGCCAGCAATCCTGGCAAGATCGAGGCGGTAGGGATTGATGTCGGTCACCACAACATGGCGTGCGCCCGCATGCCGCGCAACAGCCGCGGCCATGCAGCCGATGGGCCCCGCCCCGGTTATCAGTACGTCTTCGCCCAGCAGATCAAAGGAAAGTGCGGTATGGACCGCATTACCCAGCGGATCGAAACAGGTCAGGATATCAAGGGGAATATTGGGATCGCAATACCAGACATTAACCTGAGGAATGGCAAGATATTCGGCAAAAGCCCCGGCCCGATTCACTCCAACGCCGCTTGTATTCGGGCAGAGGTGCCGTCTGCCGGCCAGGCAGTTTCGACAGTGGCCGCAGACCAGATGCCCCTCACCGGAAACAAGATCACCGACTTTATAATCGGTGACGTTTTCCCCAATCACTGCCACCCGGCCGACAAACTCATGCCCGACATGCATAGGTACCGGAATGGTCTTCTGGGCCCAGGAATCCCAATTGTAAATGTGTACATCGGTCCCGCAGATGGCCGTCCGCAGGATTTTGATTACAACTTCGCTCTTGCCAGGAACCGGAACAGGGACGTCCTGCAGCCACAGTCCCGGCTCTCTTTTTGCCTTCACCAAGGCTTTCATCATCTGCATAGTCACCCTCATTGCGGTGGGATTTGTAGCGCACCTAAAGCTCCCTGCACAACATTGTTACTGAACCGTACCACAGATCATGCGGGTTGTACACATAACCCCTTAGCATTATGGCATAGTCTTATTTTTCCATTATTCTTTCTTGTTGCCCCTTCACCCCTCCCCTCTTTTCTGCTATGATTGCCCTTGGTGTTAACGTCTGTTTTTTGTATTCACTTCAGTCCATGCAGAGCCGTGTTTTCCATTTGACCAATCCATTGGAGCTGGTGTTCCTATGCACGATTGTACAACCATGGCGGAACCAATTGCCCTGTCCACATTTCTTGAACTTTCCCGTGAATTAACCATCGGACAGCGCTTTACCGATGACCCGATTACCCTTCATGCTTTTCTGCACCACCGGATTTTCCCGCAGCTTGGCCCGTTTTTCATTGAACTCTACCTGCAGGATGAGAAAGGTGGAGGTCTTTTCCCTCCTGGTGATACACCTATCATTCACCGACCAGGAGTACCGGCCAGACTGGTCGCCTCATTTCTACCAGACAATATCGACACCGACCAAGCTGTCATATTTTCACATGAAAACCCAACTCCGAACGAACTCCATCGGACCGAGAACAGCACCCACCTACTCGTCCCCCTACGCGACCGGCAGATTCTCGTCGGCGCTATTTATATCGGATCAAGGAATCCATATCGCTTCTCCCAAAATTATCTCTCAGGCCTTGCCACCATCACCTCCATTATTGGCTCCCGCCTGCGGAGCATGGATACCATTCATCAGCTGAAGCATTCCATGCGAGCCCTTGAGCTTTCTGAGCAGGTTCGCCAGGCTCTTCACGAGATCAGCGAACAATCGCATACCGCCCAATCACCTGACAGCTTATATCAGGCAATGCACAAAACGGTAGCAAGCCTGATCCACGCCCGCAACTTCAGCATCGTGTTAGTAGAAAAAGGGGAAAACTCCACAATATATCGATTCCCCTATTACTCCGATCAATACGATTACCGGTTGCAGGGACAGGAGACCAGCAGCGCCGATGATGAACGACAGACCCTCATGGGCTACATGGTCGAAAGCCGAAGGCCATTTCTGCTCACCCCAGAAAACAGAGACGAAGTGTTTCTCACCCAACGACTCCATTACCCTGGAACCAGGCCCCATTCTCTAGTGGGCGCACCGTTTTATCTTTCAAGCCTTTCAGGGGTGGTAATTGTTAAGAGTTATAAAAACACGATTTATACCGAAAATGACATGCAGCTGATGTCCTTTGTGGCACGTCACGTGGGCGACGCCCTCTGTAGGAGACGGGGAATAGACGAGCTGCGCCGCGCTAAGGAACGAGCCGAGCTGGCGGAAAAAAATAAGAGTATCTTTCTTGCCACGATGAGCCATGAGATCCGCACCCCCATGAACGGCATCATCGGCATGACCGACCTCTCTTTAGATATGCAGCTGCCGGAAGAAGCCAGAACCTACCTGGAAATGGTCCGTACCTCGGCCGATCGGCTGCTTGGCCTGATTAACGATATTCTCGATTTTTCCAAGATCGAGGCGGGCAAACTTGACCTGGCGGAAACACCATTTTCTCTCCGCCAGCATATAGGCGACACCATGCAGATGCTGGCAGTAAGCGCCTCTGAAAAAAATCTCACCCTGCACACCAGCTTTGACGACGATGTCCCCGAAAAGGTGGTCGGCGACTCCACCAGACTCTGCCAGATTATCACCAACCTGGTCAGCAACGGCATCAAGTTTTCAGATTCTGGCGGTGTCTCTGTCAGTGTCCACTCAACTGGAAACCCGGTCGATAAAAAGAACAAGGTTATGCTCCACTTCAAAGTACGCGATACCGGGGTGGGTATTGCTCCAGAGAAAATTCATCTCACCTTTCAACCCTTCATGCAGCTTGGCACCACCGCCGATGCAGCTCAGAGGGGGACAGGGTTAGGACTGATGATTGCCGCCGAACTTGTGGAGAAAATGGGTGGTCGCATCTGGCTGGAGAGCATCCCCGACCAGGGAACAACCTTCCATTTTACCGCAGAATTCGGCCTGTCAGCCTCAACCGATTTTTCCATTGGCCTCCCACGCTTCGTTACCAGAAAACAACCCGCCATTGCCACCGGCCTGCATGTACTGCTGGCTGAGGATGAATATATCAACCGAACACTTGCCGTCACCCTTTTGCAAAGGGCCGGCTGGCAGGTGACTACGGCGGAAAATGGGCTGCAGGTGTTGGAACATCTCCATAAACACAGGGGCTGTTTTGACCTGATATTAATGGATATTCAGATGCCTGGACTGGACGGTTTTGCAACTTCACGGGCCATCAGAAGAGAAGAAGAGGCAACGGGATTACACTTACCCATTATCGCCATGACCGCCTATGCGGTAAAAGGCGACAAAGAAAAGTGTTTTGAGGCGGGAATGGATGGATATATTTCAAAACCTATCCGACCTGCACAGTTGCATGCAGAGATCGAATCGATCCTGCGCACCAATACCCTCCAAAAACCACACAACATGTTTAGGATGGCAGAAAAACAACAAAGCTACAGTGACGCGTTCTCCCCACCCAGGGCTATATAGCGAAGATAGGCGTCGTCAGTTCCACAGCAGCCGCCAAGGATCTTCATCCCATACTCACGGTTTAAGGCGAGCATCTGCTCTCCCCAGTCCCGCATGTCATCTTGCTTGAGCTCAACGGCACCATCCAGCTGGTCATGGTCCAGGGAAGAACTGTTGGCCTGAATCCCCACCAGTCTGGTAAAAAGATTTGAAGGCTGCTGTGAAGGCAGAAGAAAGGAAGGGTGAACGCAGTTCACCATATACCCAGCAGGGCCACCTGCTGTTTCGCGGTCTATCCTCGCTATCGCCTCGGCCAGGACTGTACCGTCGAGCACTTTGCCATGACGGTTGATCACAAAGCTGATAAGGTGGGCAACACCCGCCTTCGCCGAGGCCCTGGCGACACCCAGCGCCTCAGAAACCGCCGGAAAGGTCTGACCGACCACCACATCCACACCTGCCGCGGCCAGTTCACGGATCTGCCAGCCATGGTACATTTCCGCCTCGTCAGCAGAAAGTGCCAAGGCTGGCATATAGCAGTCGTTTTTCGGGCCGATCAGGCCACCAACAAACACGGGAGATTGGCGATCCTGCCACCTGTCGCGTAACTCGAGCATAAAACTGACCGCATCACGGTTTAGCGACGCATCAAATCCTGCAGCAGCGGTCCGCTCCCGGTCAACCCGCCAGGTCGGGGCACAAAGCAGCAACGGCAGACCGGCTTCACGGGCAATCTCCCGGTATTGTCCATAGATCTCAGCAAGACATTGCCGACCATGTTCGTCATAGATAAGCGGCGTATTGAAGAGCATTGGATGCAGCGTCACATCATCTCGCCGCCTGAGCCGCTCAGAAATAGCAGCTTCGGTGAGCATCAGCGGACTTGCCTGTAATGTCGTTACAAAATCCATAGTATCTCCCCGCTTATCAAAAATCATAGGTAATCGTTATGACAACTTATGTTCTCAGTGATCGCGTCTTTTGATAAAGGGCAAACCTGCAATGATAACCGTCACCGTCAGCAGAAAAAAGTGGATAAACATATCTTTCTGCACCGCACCCCAGATGATATAGAGCGAACCCATTCCGGCCAAAACCGGTGCCACGAACCGATCAAAGGGTCCCAGGCCTGTAAAACGCTTCATCACCCAAATATAGAGGGAGATGTAAATCACGTAAAGAAAAGCGATAGGTAATTCGGAAATATCCATGAACTGCCCAAACCATCCGGCAAAGTTACCATACCAGACCACCAGCCAAAAACAGGAGAGTACGAACCCTAACAGTGCAGAATTGCGGGTGCTGTTGGTGGCGGAATCCACAACTGCAAAAAACCTGGCCTGGGGTCCGAGACCGCGCGAAGCGATGGAAAACATGCCGCGGGATGCTCCCATAATAAGGCCGTTCAAGGTTCCAAGACAGGAAATGATGACAAAGACAGAGAGTAACGTCCCCCCCATACGCCCGAAAATAAGAGAAATGACCTGTACCGGGGCATTATCACCTGCAGCAATAACCTGATCATTGGAGAGCACCCCGGAAATTCCGAGATAATACAGCATATAGATGATCACCACCGCTGTTGAACCGAAAAAGAGTGCCTTGGGCAAGGTACGCTTGGCATCTTTGAGTTCGGCATTAATTGAGGTAGCGACAATCCAGCCTTCATACGCAAACGCGGTTGCCAGTGTAGCCACAGCAAGGCCGCCACCGCTCGACACGGTCTGAGCCGCATTGGCAAAACTGGAAAGGGTCTGCCCACTGGTGAGACCGGTAATAATCCCCACCACGGCCACAAGTGCCAGGGGAATGAGCTTTATAACCGTAGCGGAAACCTGCCACATGCCTGCCAGCACCGGCGAATAGATGTTCAAGAGGAAGAAGAAAATCATATAGACACACGCCAGCGACCATACCCCTTCTTTTGCCCCAATAAGATTAATTGAATAGTTGGCGGAAACCCAGGCCAGAACCGCCACCAGCGTCGGATAGTAGATAATGGTCATAAACCAGGCGACAAGATAGCCAGCGCGCTGACCATAGGCTTCTTCAAAATAATCAACCAGGCCGTTGACCTTCTCAATCCGGCTGGCGATCTTGGCGAAAACATAGGCGGTCACCACCATGATCGTGCCGCCGATCAACCACGCCAGTAACGCTGTCGGCAGGCTGCCACCGGAGGCTTTCAGAACATCATCGGCCTTAAAAAACACCCCAGAGCCAATAACGATACCGATCACCATCGCAATCGCAGTCCAGATACCATATTTTTTCTGCAGATTCTGCATGTCGCACCTCGCTTATTTTTGATTCACGCGTTATTAGCGCGTTACCATTCCAATACCAACCGTCGCGCCATGCTTTTAACGCAATTACGAGTAAATTTCGATAAATTTATTTTGATACGACAAAACAATCTCGACAAAAAAACGGCTGTAGTTTCAAAATGAAACCACAGCCGTCTACTGTCTGCTTATTGGGTTTAAAAGGATATAAAATCCTGTATTTTTAAATACTACGCGGTCGTAAAAATTTCATGCCCAACGCCACCAGGAGATACACCGCAGCGGCAATCACAATGATGACAGGACCGCTTGGCAAATCCAGCGAATAGCTGGTGGAAAGGCCGGCCAGGATAAAAATCGTACAGAGCAGGATGGCCAATACCATCATCTGCCGGACACTGCGGGCAAAATTTCCAGCGATGGCGGCTGGCAGGGTCAACAGGGCTATAACCATCACAATCCCCACCACCCGTACCAGCAAAACGATAGTCAGTGCCGTAAGACAGAGCAGTACCAGATAGAACCAGTGGGTATGAACACCACGCAAACCCGCATACTCTTCGTCGAAGCAGATGGCCAGAAAGGTGTTATAGAAGATTCCGATGGTGCCCACCACCAAAATATCAAGTAACAGTACCAGATAGATATCGGACTGGGTAATGAGGAGAATATTTCCGAACAGGTAGCTCATGGGATCCACATAGCCAGGAGTCTTGGCCAGAAAGAGCAGCCCGATGCCCATTCCTGCGGCCCAGAGTGCGCCGATGACACTATCTTCCCGCTGTTTGGCAAAAAGACTCACCAGCGAAAGAACAACCGCCGCGAGAAGCGCCACCACAATTGCGCCATGGAGAGGGCCAAACCAGCTGACGCCTTGTGCATTCTGCAGGTAAAGCCCAGCCCCCACCCCCCCCAGGATGCAGTGTGAAATGGCTCCGGCAATATAGCTTATACGCCGGACCACCACATAGGTACCGATAATACCAAACGGGATCGAAGCCAGGATACCGGTGATCACAGCATAGCGGACAAAGGGCAGGTCCGGATCAGTCAAGGCGGCAAGAAATTCAATCATGGCGGTGCCCCTCGCTGCTGCAGGTGTGGTCATGACGGATCATCCGAAAATCGCCGCCGTACATCTCCTTGATCAGTTCGCCGGTCAGTTCACTGGTGGGATGAATCACCACCCTCCTGTTTACACATGCGATACGTTTGAAAAATTTGGATGCGAAACCGACATCATGAGTAACCATCAAAATAGTCATGCGCTGATTGAGCTCACCCAGCAACTCAAAGAGATGGGATTCCGATTCCTGATCGATATTGGCAGTCGGTTCATCGAGAATGAGGATATCGCCACCAGAAGCAAGTGCCCGGGCAATCAATGCCCTTTGGCGCTGGCCTCCGGAAAGCGAAGAAAACGAGCGTTCGGCAAACGGTGCAAGACCAACTTCCCCCAACACATGCATTGTTCGGTCCCAGTCTTCGGTACTATAGCGCCCGGTCATGTTTCCACCCAATCGGCCCATGCAGACCACCTCTTTTACGGATATGGGAAACTGCCGGTCATAAACCGCATACTGTGGAACATACCCAATCAACTTCTTGTTTATTTCAGGTCGCTTGCCAAAGATTAATACCTCGCCGATTTCAGGCGTCAAAAGACCGATGATGAGCTTCATCAGGGTGGTTTTACCGCCACCATTGGGCCCGACAATGCAGACCGAATCAAATGGGTAAACCGCAAGGTTCACCTCGGTCAGAATCTGCCGGTCCTCGTAACCAAAGGAGAGGTCCGTAATGCTGATAGCCGGCTCCGATCTGTTATGCGTTTCGGAATGGTTCATTTTTTCAGCGCGTCCTCGATTTTCGTTGCCATCACCTGCAGGTTTGCCGGCACATCCTCGGCCAGCGAATCAAGCGGCACAACGCTGCCGCCGATAGCCGCTGCCACCGCCTGTGCCGCTTTTGGATCAAACTGGGGTTGAACAAAAATGACCTTCACCTGCTGCGCTTTGGCCTTGGCAATCAGTGCAGAAAGCTGCCGCGGTCCCGGTGACTTGCCCTCCAACTCCACCGGCTCCTGCACCAGGCCATAGGCGTTGCCGAAATAACCAAAGGACGGATGAAACACAAAAAACGAAGCGCCCCGATATGGTTTAAGCATTTCCAACAATTTTTGGTTCAGGGTTTCCAATTGCGCCTCAACAACCATTTGCTTACGCCTATACTCTTCACCATTAGCCGGATCTCCAGCCGCAAGCGTCTCTGCCACAGTACGGCTCATGATCTGCAGATTCACCGGTGAAAGCCAGACGTGCGGATCAAGTGGTTCCTCCCCATGAGCATCATGTCCAGAGCTATCGTGGCCACCATGTTCATGCCCATCTTCAACCATGACGACCTTTTCCACCTCACGGCTCATATCGATTACCGTCAGCCCTGGCGCCACAGCCTGCACCTTCTCCTGCAATCGTTTTTCGAATTCCATGCCCAGCGTATACCAGACCTTCGCTCTGGAAAGAGCAGCGACCTGTTTGGGACGTGGTTCAAAGGTGTGAGGGTCCTGACCAGCACGAACCAGCAGCTCAACTGAAACCAGCTCCCCACCAACGGCCTCCACCAGCCATTTCTGCGGCGGAATAGAGACAAACACCTTCATCGCCCCATAACTCGCAGAAACCCAGGCCAGCACCATCGTTATGACAGTAACAACAATCCATCGTTTCATAGTCATAATGGTCATCCATCAGTGATGTGATCTGTCGTTGTCAGTCTGACAGACAAAGTGTACCGCATCGCACTCCTCACATTTTTCCAGGGAGTGTACGGTAAGAAAGTGCTGCATATGGTTATGCTGTGCCGGGGTCAATGAGCCGGTGCCGTTGCAGAGTGGACACTGTTTGCCGAGTGCCTCTTCAATGGCCTTTCTGATAAACTCAGATTTGTTGGGAATCCGGTCCAGAACCTCAGCCAGTCCTTCATCTGTCTTAAAGGTAAAAACACGTTCTTTTTTCATTATTTGCGCTCCAGTGGTTAATGTATTACCAAGTAATACCCTGTTGGGAAAGTGTCAACTCCCAAGAAACTGAAGAACAGAAAGAGAGATGGTGGAATGAAAAAGATGAGCTCAAGGTCGACCTCGGGGAATACTGCATTGCTGCACCATTGAAGTCTTCGTAATTAGGCCTGCAACGATATCCGAGATAAACAGCGTTTGGGATGTTCCGAGCCGTGTATTGTCAAGCCTTTGTGAAAAAGTTCGGAACCCTTCTCAAACAGCCTGCCAGCACCCGGTAGTAAGTATTTCCTCGCCCTTCAACAGCCGCACTTCAAAATTCTCACCCGCCTGCACCACACCAACCCCTGCCGGAGTGCCGGTCATGATGATATCGCCATCTTCAAAGGTCATAAAGGTTTGCAGTTCAGAAAAAATCCGGCTTGGTTTATACATCATGAGATCTGTCGAACCGCTTTGACGAACTTCGTCGTTTATCAAGAGCTCCACCCCCAATTCAGTATCGGCGGAGGCCAACTGGACAAACGGACTAAAGAGCGCCGCACCGTCAAAAGCCTTGGCCCTTTCCCAGGGTAACCCTTTTGCCTTCAGGCGGGACTGCAACTCCCGCTTGGTAAGATCGAGACCACAGCCAACCGCTGCAAGTCTGTCGTTTTCTACCAGGTAGCAGATCTCGGCTTCATAGTGCAGCGGTTCCTGATGCACCGCTTTCAACTTCGTGGTAATAGCCGAATTAGGTTTGGAGAAAACCACCATCTCCGTTGGCACCTCATTGCCCAACTCATGGATATGCTCGACGTAGTTCCTGCCGATGCAGACGATTTTCGATGGAGTGACATCGCGATTTTCCACTCGCACTGTATTCATTGGATACTCCTTTGCCTTCAGCATCTCACCCCGGCCAGCAACAGACCGAGCGGGGAATGATCAATTAAAACGAATCAGCCAACGCAACCCCTTCGGCAATGGCGCGCTTGGCATCCACTTCGGCAGCCAATAGGGCGCCACCAATTAAATGATAGGAAAGAGCCGCAGTGTCAAGTTCTCGAGCTAAGCCCAGCTCCGATTCCTGGCCGGCACAGATGACGATGGTATCCACAGCCAGCAGTCTTTCCTGACCGTCCTGATTGATCCACAAACCATTTTTCTCAACTTTGAGATATTCAACCCCGATCCAGAACTTCACCCCGTTCTTTTTCAACTCCAACCGATGAATCCAGCCAGTTGTCTTACCAAGCCCCTGGCCAGGTTTTGTTTTTTTCCGTTGCAAGAGATGCACCTCCCGGCGCGGGGTTACGAAGCGGGGCAAGCCGAGCCCGCCCCGGTGTGCATATTCCTGATCAACACCCCAATCCGCCAGGAAATCTTCAACACCACCCGCCTGGGTATCATGGTGGAGCAGCAGTGCTGCGACATCGAAACCAATGCCCCCGGCGCCAATAATCGCCACCCTGTCACCCACTTCCCTCCGGCCCATGATCACTTCGTTATATGGGATGACATGGTCCATGTCGATTCCGGGGATATCAATTTTTCTCGGTACCACTCCGGTTGCCAGCACAATCTCATCATACCCGGTCAAATCTGACACTTGGGCGCGATGCCCATACCGCAATGTCACTCCATGCAAATCCAGCTGGTGTTGAAAATATCTGAGCGTTTCAGCAAATTCTTCTTTTCCGGGAATATTTCTAGCGAGCAGAAACTGCCCGCCCAGATTCTCCGCCCCTTCAAAAAGGGTCACTCTGTGGCCGCGCGCTGCAGCCGTGGCAGCGCAAGCCATGCCAGCTGGGCCGCCGCCGACGACGGCAATTTTCCGGGCTGTCTGTGCAGGGACAAACGGCATTTCGGTCTCATGACAGGCTCGCGGGTTAACCAGGCAGGAAGCTCGTTTTCGGGCAAAAATATTATCAAGACAGGCCTGATTACAACCGATACAGGTGTTTATTTCCTCTTCACGCCCTTCCGCGGTCTTTTTTACCCATTCAGGATCAGCCAGAAATGGCCGGGCCATGCTGACCATATCAGCGCACCCTTCAGCCAGGACTGACTCAGCCACCTCCGGCATATTAATTCTGTTGGTGGTGATGAGCGGCACTGTCACCTCTCCCATCAGTCGCTTGGTCACCCAGGCAAAACCTGCCCGCGGCACCACGGTGGCAATGGTAGGCACCCGTGCCTCATGCCAGCCAATACCGGTATTAATGATGGTAACACCTGCTTTTTCAAGCTCTTTTGCAAGCAGTACAATCTCTTCCCAACTGGAGCCATCCTTCACTAGATCGAGCATCGACAGCCGAAAAATAATGATGAAATCCGCTCCGACTGTATCCCTGATAGAGCGCACAATGGTCAATGGAAAACGAATCCGGTTTTCAAAAGATCCACCCCATTCATCCTCTCGCTTATTGGTTTTGGCAGCAATGAACTGATTGATCAGATACCCCTCGGACCCCATGATCTCGACGCCGTCATACCCAGCCTCCCGTGCCAGGACAGCACAGTTGCTAAAGTCATCAATTGTGGATCGAATCCCGCTTCCACTCAGCGCCCATGGACGAAAACGGTTGATCGGGGCTTTTAGTCGCGACGGCGCAACGCATAAGGGATGATAACCATATCGGCCCGTATGAAGAATCTGCATACATATTTTGCCACCCTCAAGGTGAACCCGATCGGTAATACGCCGATGTGAATTCACCTGAGAGTTACTACTGAGCCTGAGCGAAAACGGGGCCACCCAGCCGGCACGGTTGGGTGCTACGCCACCGGTGACTATAAGTCCCACCCCACCAGCGGCCCGCTGACCAAAATATTCGGCCATCTTATCAAACCCATCTTTTTCTTCCTCGAGGCCCGTATGCATTGAGCCCATGAGGATCCGATTCTTCAGAGTTGTAAAGCCGAGGTCCAGGGACTGGAATATACGGGGGTAGCGAAGCGGCATATCGTTCATATCATATTCCTTCGAGCAGATGGCAGGCGATAGCGCTGCAGGCCTGCACTTTTGGCGATGTAGGCTGAAGTGTTCCCGGCGATGCGTATTTTATCTTGCGAAGCAGTTCAACTGTACTATATAAAACACTCTGAACAAGTTTACCATTACGTTCAAGATAAGGTGAAATTATGGACTACCAGGGCAATATTTTCCGACCACCGAGTGAAGCCTACTCTATTCTCCTTCAGGTTACTACCGGCTGTTCCCATAACAAGTGCACCTTCTGCGGTATGTACAAGGGCAGCCGCTTCACGATCAAAGACGATGCCACCATCATGGCGGACATCGACTTCGCCGCCCGTCACTGCCGCCGGCAGAACCGTCTCTTTCTCTGCGACGGTGATGCACTGATTATTCCCCAGAAACGACTGGTAGCCATTCTCAGCGCCATAAAGGAAAAACTTCCATGGATTGAACGGGTCAGCAGTTACGCCAACACCAAGAGTATCAAAATGAAATCGGCAGAGCAACTCGAAGAACTCCGTCAACTTGGACTGACTCTCGCCTATATGGGTCTTGAATCAGGTGATGACGTCACCTTGAAGACAATTAATAAAGGTGCAGACTCGGCCCAGATGATTGAAATGGGCCGCAAAATCAAGGCCGCTGGCATTAAACTCTCTATCACTGTTCTTCTTGGCATTGCCGCCAAAGAACGATCACAGATCCACGCAACCGAGACCGGACGGGTGTTATCAGCCATCGATCCGGAATTTGTAGGAGCACTCAGCCTTATGCTTACCCCAAACACTCCTGCATACCATGAGCATGTTGAGGGCAAACGATATCTCCCGGGACCTCAGGAAATGCTTGAAGAGCTCGGCACCATGCTGGCTGCCACCCATCTCAGTCAAGGTCTTTTCCATGCCAACCATGCCTCCAACTACCTACCAATCAAAGCCAGGCTTCCCGAGGAAAAAGAACAGACTCTTGCCATGATCAATGCTGCTCTTGGGGGCAAAGTCAACCTGAAACCAGAGTATATGCGTGCCCTTTAACAAATGGTGACATGATAAAAAAAGCCCCCCATCATCATATGACAGGGGGCTCGAGAGTCGCAACCTCTCTTCCTCTTCTACTTAGAACTTATAGCTCATGCCAAAGCTGAGCAGAAATGCTGAAGCGTTGGTAAATTCACCGTTAACATGTCCGCCATCAGCTAAGTTATTCTCGTCTCTGCTCTCCTTGTAATCATAAAGAACGGCTACACCATACTCAAGCTGCTCGCTGTGCTTATAGCGAACACCACCTGAAAACAGCCAAGCATCGGAATCAGGTAACTCAAAGCCGATGGTATCACCAGGGACAGGAGTCTCGTCATAGGCTATGCCACCCATCAAGGTAACCTTAGGGTCAAGACGGTATTCTACACCCAGGCGGATGCAGGTAGAATCATCCCAATCCTTGTCGATGGTTGTATTCAAGGCAGGGTTCTGGAATTCCAGAGTAAGATCATCATATTTGGACCAGAAAGTTCTATCCAGGGTGAGATCAAATGTCCAGTCCTGGTAAGTGTAAGCGGTAGAAAAAGCCAAAACTGCAGGGGCTGGAAGTCCGGTTGAACCGTCCATGTTGATTGCCGCTGCCGGGTTAGCCATAGGATACAACGTCACATCGCCATCATCAAAATCAAGATCGATGTTTGAACGGTACGTAAGAGCAAAATTCCAGCTATCGTTTGGCTTCAGGTCCATTGCTAAATTATATCCCCACTCAGTAGTGTCACCAGTGAGTTTCATAGAAGCATAACCACGTGGGTCCGGGCTGTGAGTTGTCGTGGATAATTCAACCGGGTTAGTCATAAATGTGGATTTTGCATAAATAGCCCTCACACCACCGGCAACTGAGAACATATCGCTGAACTTATATGACACTGTCGGATTAAACTCAAAAACCTTCAGTGCAGCTTTTTCTGCAAAGGCCCGTGGATACATGTCGTCAGTCCAGCGCTTCGACAAACCATAGGAAGGGGTAGAAGAGAAGCCAAAACGGAAGTTATTGTAGTCTGGAGAAACAATAAAGAATGTCGGCAGGAAGAAATTTTCCTTATCCGACTTGCCATCAAACATTGCTGGGCCATCATCATCATACTCGACAGCTGTCAAATGCAGATACGTGGCGGTACCTTCAAAGTGCCATGCATCTTCCATGAATGCCATGCCGGCCGGATTAAAATAGGTCGTATCTGCGCTACTGGCAGACGCGATATTCGCACCGGATTTGGCGGTCGAATCCAGGGACTGCTCCGGAATACGATACCCGGAAGCCATTGCTGAACCAGCTGCAAATAATGACACCAAGGCCACGACAGAAATACTCTTTCTCATGCTCTTCTCCCTTCAATCAAATGATCCTTTTGCCCCAATTCAATGCGGACAGCCCCATGCCCCACGAGCTCTCTCAGACCCATGGAACACTCCACTACGTAACTTTAACGTACAGGTTAATCAAACATCGTACAACTGCCCTATATTATGTACGAATGTCTACAATAAATTACATAAATGTCAACTGAAATAACATCTGATATAACGGAATTATCCTGCAGAGACAGAGGCTTCCGGAAACAACCCCTGCCCATGCCATCATCAGCTAACGACGTTTTAATGACCGCAACTCCTCCAGCAGGTCCCCTTCCATCAGTACGGCACTTCCGCTTTTATCGATCACCACAAAAGTGACCAGCGCATCAGCTGCAACCTCATGGGTCTTTTTAAACAGTATTTCCTGTTTCAAAACAGCACTTTTGGTGTTAACCTTTTCGAAATCTGTCGCAACCACCACTGTTTCACCAACCACGACAGCCTTGCGATAATTCACGTTGATGTTAACGACAAGAAAACCCAGTCCCTGGGCTGCCCATTTGCGCAAATCGATTTTGGATTCAAGCGAGGCCCAACGGTCCTCCTCAAAAAACTCAAGGTAGCGGGCATTGTTGACATGACCGTAGAAATCGGCATGATAACCGCGCACCTTGATCTCTGTCAGATATTCCATACGCTCCTACCGTGATAAATTTTGTTACAACAAACGAATTAATCCAAAAACGTTACAGCACATTCTTCTTGATATACTATCTGGCGAAAAGCGGGTTACACGCCAATTGTGCAACCCGCTTAGTGCTGTATAAAAACAATCAGGACTCTTTCCCGAAACACTTTAAAAAAATCTGCAGTGCACTGGGGTTGTTGGACTTGATCGTACCCGACAGAAAATCCTTCATCCCGGGGCGATAACCATCCTGCCAGATTCTCAGGAAGAACTCGGGAGTCGTCTTGCAAACGCAATCGGCATTGTCAACCGTTTTTCCATCCGATACCAGGCAGCCGTCAAGAGCAAGCTGGACAGTTTTCTTTTCTTCTCCCAGAGAAAAATAGAAACTCATGGGCCCGGATAATCCGGCACCAACAAATTGTTTGGGTAAATTAGCAAAAATCGTCTCAAGCATGAAGGACCTCCCTTACAGCGCCTGCACCTTTTCAGTGAAAATCGGGACAAACTGCATCAAATCGGCGACAACCAGCACATCGGCAACCTCACCAATTGGCGCATCCTTATCTGTATTGATCGCCACCACAAACTCCGACTTTTTCATGCCGGCCAGATGCTGGATCGCCCCGGATATACCGCAGGCCACATAGAGTTTCGGCGCAACAGTCTGGCCGGTAGTCCCCACCTGACGGTTATGCTCGACCCAGGCGGAATCGACGACAGGACGACTGGCACCATACTCGCCACCAAGCGCCTTGGCCAGTCCGGCAATCATCGCCACGTTTTCCGGTTTACCGATGCCGCGACCGGCACTGACGATGATCTCAGCCTTGGTCAGATCAACGCCACCGGCAGCAGCAGCTTCATATCCCTCAAAAATCACCCGGCCCTCTGCGGTCATGGAGACCTTCTCGACCTGGGGAGCAGCGCTCAATTCCACAGGCTTGAAGGCACCGGCCTGCAGGGTGACCACAGTCTGGCCGGTTGTGCAACGGATTGAGCGGCGCAGCTTCGAGTTACAGGCGGGCACGACCAGCAGCTTATCCTGCACATCGACGACTTCGGAAACCTGGGCGGCCTGCATACCATACGCCAGCCTCGGGGCCAGATCCCAGCCGTACGACGAATGGGCAAGCGCCACCATGTCAGGCTGTTCTTTGGCTACCACTTCCAGGATCATTTTTTTATGGGCATCGGGATTAAACTCGCCGCAGGACGAGGCATCGGCCAGATAAAGTTTCCCGCCGTAGTTCGGCAGAGCACTGTCGCTCCCCGCCAGAAACATCACGATTTCAGCACCCATTTTCTCGGCAAAACCAAGCTGTTCGGTGTATCCGGTAAGGAGTTTGCCGTCCCTGTATTCCGCAATCAGTAATATTTTCATCGCTCCCTCCTACTTCAGCACGGTGGTTTTATCTTTCAAGATGGAGATCAACCGGTCAGCCAGTTCCCCTGCTTCGCCTTCCAGAACGAGACCGCCGCCTTTCTTTTCCGGGAAAAACATATTCGCGGTTTCCATCCGGGCATTCACCTTCAACAGCTCCGCCACCGGAATGGAAAGCAGTTCTTTCTTCTTTGCTTTCATGATATTCGGCAGTGTCGGATAACGCGGGGTGTTCAGACCGAGTTGACAAGTGACCACCGCCGGGGCCTGCACCTTGACCTTGGCCTTGATACCGCCTTCCAATTCCCGTTTGGCGATGATGGTACCAGCCTCATAACCAAAGTCGACAATGGTTGACACACTGGGTAGCTCCAGCATTTCCGCAACCAGCACACCTACCTGGCCGCTGCCGCGGTCCTGGGACTGCATACCGGTAAAGATGACATCAAAGCCTTTGTCCCGGGCATACTCGGCGATGATACCGGCAACCTGGAACGGTTCCTTGTTCCAGGCGGCATCGTCAGCGATATGAGCACCACGGTCACAGCCCATGGCAAGGGCCTTTTTCATGGTCTCTTTGACCTTGTCGCTGCCAATAGAGAGCACTGTCAAATCCGCATCACCAACCTGTTCTTTCAGGCGCACCGCCTGCTCCACTGCATATTCGTCATATTCGTTCATTCGCCAGGCCAGGTCCTGATTGTCGTACCAGGTGCCTTCTGCAGCGACTTTGAATTTTGATTCCATGTCCGGAACCTGCTTTATACAAACCAGAATTTTCATTATTTTCCTCCAGTTGCAAGTAAGAGAGTTTCCAATTCCAGGCCGGCAGTCTACAATCGCTCAGCCAGCAGTTCTGCAATATCTTTGGGTTTCAGTTTATCTTCAACACCTGCGCCTTTCACTCCATCCTCAAACATGGTGAGACAGAAGGGACAGTTGGACACCAGTACTCCGGCACCCGTGTCCACCGCCATATTGACTCTGCGGATGTTGATCCGCTCACCAATCTTTTCCTCAGCCATAATGCGACCACCACCTGCGCTGCAGCAGAAACCCTCGCTTCTGCTTTTTTTCATCTCACGAATCGTGCCGCCTGCGGCGGTTATCAGGGCACGAGGTGCGTCATAGACATCGTTATGACGGCCAAGATAGCAGGAATCGTGGTAGGTACAGTCAAGACCTTCACTTCTGATTTTCAGTTTTCCTGAGGAGATCAGCTGCTCCAGATAGACGGTATATGTCTCCACTTCCGCTGCCAATGCGAGATCGCGATAATCTTTTTGCAGGGTGTTGTAGCAGTGCGGACAAGTGGTGACGATCTTCTTCACCCCGTAACCGTTGATCAGTTCAACATTTTCCATGGCAAGACTCTGATAGAGGTACTCATTGCCCATCTTGCGCATCGGTTCCCCGCAGCACTTCTCTTCCTTGCCAAGGATGCCGACTTTTACGCCTGCGGCCTGGCAGAGCTTCACAAAGCTCTTGGCAATTGCGATGTTGCGCTTGTCAAAAGAGCCGTAGCAGCCAACGAAATAAAGGATATCGATCTCCGGGTCCTCAGCCAGAGTCTTGATGCCCAATTCCGCCGCCCAGTCTCCGCGCGAGGCATAACCAATGCCGAGCGGATTGCCATTCACCTCGGTCGCCTCCATGGCAGTCATCACCTCATCTCCGGGGAATTCGCCTTCCATTAGGACCATCGACCGACGCAAGTCAACAATCTTGCTCACATGTTCGATCGAGGCCGGGCAGATCTCCTGGCAGGCACGACAGGTGGTGCATGACCAGAGCACATCCTTACCGATAAGGTCGATCAGGTTGGCCTCGGAGTTGGTGAATGCAGCCTCACCGATCTGGTTCACTACCTTCATCGGCGACAACGGTTTATCCGTCGCCCATGCCGGGCAGCGATCCTGACACCGCTTGCAGAGGGTACAGGCATCGGCATCAAAGATGTCTTTCCAGGTCAGTTCTTTTACCTGTGTAGCGCCAAAGGTTTCTGAACTCTCATCTTCCAGGTCCAGTGACCGCAACTGACCCTTCGGACCACGGTCAGCAAAAAGATAATTGGCACTGGTAGTCAAGATATGGCGAAACTTGGTGAACGGGATGAGGGCAATAAATCCCATCACCATCAGGAGATGGAACCACCAGGTGAGCTTATGGAGTGTGCGCAGGGTGTCTTCACCCATCCAGGCAATAGACTGGGCCAGCAGATGACCTACCGGCGACCAGGAGGCCACGGGGGTACCGAGTTCAGTTACCGCCATACGGGTACCTTCGATCACAAAGCCGGTAAGCAGGATAAAGGTCATCAACCCGTGCATGATGGCGTCATCCTTCTTGGTCTCAAGGCCTTCGGGCCGAAAGAAATAGCGGCGGATAAAGAGCGCTCCCAGCATAACCAGCGATATCAGACCGGCAAAATCAAGAATAATAGAGAAAAGTTTGTAAAAGGTGCCCTTCAAGAATTTATAGCCGAAAAGAAGATCGGTGAAATCGGCCTGAAGAACGATCAGGGTAGTACCTATTAACAACAGGAAGAAGCCCCAGAAAAAGAGACCGTGAAAGAGCCCAGGCATCTTCACGCGGGTCACTTTTTTCTGCAACAGGACATTAACCAGCATACCACTGATGCGTTCGCCGAGATTGTCGGTCCGGTTTAAGGGTAGACCCTGCCGGTACACTTCGCGGCGCTGCAAGAACATTTTCACCACTACGGCGATTGCGACAATCACCAGCAGATACATAGGTACCAGAGTTGTCGCCCCATGCCCGACATTCCAGTAAATCTCGCGGGTAAATTCCATGACTCTCTCCATTTGGCTCCGTTTTTTCTCCCGCCTCTTCCCCTGCGCCCTCGCAAACGCTGTTAACGGGTTAAGGCAGATCCAATCACTATTCGCTGTACTTCACTCGTTCCTTCGTATATTTCAGTAATTTTTGCGTCCCGCATCATCCGCTCCACCGGGAATTCACGGGTGTAACCATAACCACCAAGAATTTGCACAGCCTGAGTAGCGACCTTCATGGCGGTCTCGCTGGCCATCAGCTTGGCCATCGCCGATTGCTGTGAATAGGAAACACCCTTACTGGCCCGATAAGCTGCGTTATAGACCATGAGTCGGGCCGCTTCGACCTGGGTCGCCATATCCGCCAGCTGGAACTGGATGCCTTGAAAACGACAGATGGGGCTGTCAAACTGTTTGCGTTCTTTGGCGTAATTCACAGCGGCATCGAGTGCCCCTTGGGCGATACCAAGGGCCTGGGAGGCGATACCAATCCGACCGCCATCAAGGGTCTTCATGGCAACCTTAAACCCTTCTCCCTCCTTACCCAGCATATTTTCTTTCGGAATGAGGCAGTTCTCAAAGACCAGCTCCATTGTGGGAGAAGAGCGGATACCCATTTTTTCTTCCTTTTTACCAAAGGAAAAACCGGGTGTTCCTTTCTCTATGACAAAAGCGCTGATGCCATGGTGTTTTTCAGCGGTGCGGTCGGTACGTGCAAAGACAATATAGGTTTCGGCTTCACCACCGTTGGTAATGAAGATCTTGGTGCCGTTGACCCGCCAGCCATCACCCTCTGGTACTGCGGTAGTTCTGGTACCGCCTGCGTCGGAGCCAGCCGAAGGCTCGGTCAGACCAAAGGCGCCCATTTTCTCGCCTTTCGCCAGAGGTGCCAGCCATTTATGTTTTTGCTCTTCTGTGCCAAAAAGGTAAATAGGATTGGCACCAAGAGAAAGATGGGCGGAAAGGGTAACTCCGGTGGAAGCGCAGACGCGGGAGAGTTCTTCAACAGCGATGGCGTAGCTGATATAATCGGCACCGGCACCACCGTATTCCTCAGGAAAGACGATGCCGGTCAACCCAAGCTCCGCCAGACGGCCAAACATTAATTCACGGTCAAAACGCTCGTTTTCGTCTCGCTCACGCGCCGAGGGAGCGACCTCTTTCTCGGCAAATTCACGAACCATATCGCGAATGAGTCCCTGTTCTTCCGTCAATTCAAATATCATGTTCTACTCCCCAAAATGATCAAACTGACATACCTTTACCCTCAACCTACAGTCCTATATATCGAGTGCTTACGTAAAGGTCAAGTTATTTTCATCCATCCGTTTGACACACAATTCAAACAGCCCATATAAAACCAATCACGCTACTATTTTTATTTGACATTGCCGAAGAGCATATGCTAATCAATCATTTATGAATTACGTAAAGGTCAACATGTGACCCGCAAACGAGAGACGTGAGTTGGAATAGGCCGCATGAATCAACCTCCATGTTGCCCATAATCGCGACAGCAACAGGACCCGTGATGTCGGCCGGGCACACTACCACTATCTGCCGACGACCAAGGAAGAGAATATGTCCCAGAAAAACGAACAGAATGTACAAATCGGTGAGCTAGCCAAACGGCTCAACATCACGACCCGGACAATACGATATTATGAAGAAATCGGTCTGATGGGACCCACCGAGCGCCTCGGCGGCGGAACCAGGACTTACAACCACGACGATGTTCTGCGCTTAAAATTCATCCTCAAGCTCAAGCAGCTTGGCATCTCCTTAAAGGACATCCAGGAACTGGCAGAAATTTTCGACATCAACGCCCAGAACTTCAACACCATCACTCCGAAACTTATCGAGATCCTCGACCAGCATATCACCACAGTTGATGAAAAAATGGCCAGCCTCTCATCACTCAGACAGGACATCGTTGAGTATCGCAGGCGCATCACCGATCTGCTGAACAGCAGGTAAAGTGAAATAGTAAAAGGTCCATAATCATTCGCTGAACCTGGCAGACCCCACCCTGCCCGGTTTTCCCACCCCATTTTTCTACGCCATCTTCTCAGTTCCTTCAGCATTTCAGCCTGAAGCTGCTCTCAGGAGAGAAGAGCCATTGTTGTCCTGCTTTTAGCCGATCACACCCAGTTGACAGAACAATCATAATCATTGATAATAAACCAGGTTTCCACTTTGACTGGTACCAAATGCCGGTTCTGTCGACTGCCCCTTGTGAGGATAAAATGATCGAATTACGTAAGTTTGTTGCTCCCGAGTTTATCTTCGGTGCTGGAGCCATCGATCTGGCAGGGCGTTACGCCCAGAATTTTGGTGCTGAAAAGGTCTTCATAGTTACCGACCCCGGTGTCATTCAGGCTGGTTGGACGGGAAAAGTACAACAGATTCTTGAAAATCAGGGAATTGACTCTTCAATCTTTTCTGGCATCTCACCCAACCCACGAGCTGAAGAAGTTATGGTTGGAGCTGAGCAGTACAGAGAACATGGATGTGATGTCATTATCGCCATCGGCGGTGGAAGCCCTATGGATTGCGCAAAAGGGATAGGTATCGTCGCCACCAACGACGACCATATATTAACGTTCGAAGGCATTGACAACGTCCCCATCCCAGGACCACCGCTTATCTGCATTCCAACTACGGCTGGAACTGCAGCCGACGTTTCTCAGTTTGCAATTATTTCCGATCAAGAAGAAAAGGTAAAAAAGGCCATCATCAGCAAGACTGCAGTGCCGGATGTTGCGTTGATCGACCCGGCTACCTGCCTCACGATGGATAGCTACCTCACGGCCTGCACAGCCATTGACGCCCTGGTGCATGCCGTCGAGGCATACGCATCAACTGCGCACGCCCCTATGTTTGATCTCCACGCCCTTGAAGCGATTCGACTCATATCCGCCAATCTTGAGAAAGTCTTGGCAGAACCTGCAGATCTTGAACTGCGTGGCAAACTTATGCTCGCCAGCCTCCAGGCAGGTCTTGCCTTTTCCAACGCCAGCCTTGGTGCGGTCCATGCCATGGCTCACAGCCTGGGAGGTTATCTTGATCTGCCCCACGGGGAATGCAATGCCATCCTCTTACATCACGTCATGGCATACAACTATCCCGAGGCAGGTGAGAGGTATCGTGAAATAGGCAAGGCACTTGGCCTTGGCGTTGAAAATATTTCCTCAAAAGAGGTGAAGAAGCTGATTTTAGCTGAGATCATCCGGCTGAAACTCTCAGCTGGCATCACCGCATCGCTCGGTCAACGTGGTGCCACAATTTCCGACATTCCTCATCTCGCCAAAAAGGCCATCAAGGACCCCTGTATGGTCACCAACCCGCGCGTACCGATACTTCGCGACATAGAGGTCATCTATGAAGAAGCCCTCTGAGGAGGTGCATCGCGAGGAAATGCTGCAGCGCATCATCGGCCTCGGAGAACGATCGCTGAAAAAAAGCTACTACCCGGAACTGCAGAAGAGAATTCGCGAACTCGAAAAGGCCAACCATGAACTGCAACACGAAATCCAGGAGCGCCTAAAGGCAGAAGCCCAGAAGGAAAAGCTGGAGTTTCAACTCAGACAATCCCAAAAGATGGAAGCCATCGGCACTCTGGCAGGCGGCATCGCCCACGACTTCAACAATATCCTTTCAGCAATCATCGGTTACACAGAACTTGCTGCAATCCATATCGAGCAGTGTGGGAATGCTGCAAACTGCCGCGCGTCCAATGATCTCGAGGGGGTGCTTCGCGGGGCCGACAGGGCCAAGCAACTGGTCCATCAGATCCTCAGCTTCAGCCGCCAGAAGGGAGGCGACATAACAGCTGTCAACCTTGAGGCGCTTCTTCGCGAAACCACCAGAATGCTCCGCGCCCTTATCCCGACAACCATTACCATTGAAACAGCAATTCATACCACCACTCCAATCATCATGGCCGATGCCACCCAGATACACCAGGTCATCATGAATCTCGGAACCAATGGTTATCAGGCAATGCTGGCTAAAGGAGGGCGGCTCCAGTTCGATCTCTCCGAAACCGACCTGCCGGTTAACGACCCGATGGTGACGAATCTGCAGCTCGCTCCCGGCAACTACCTGGTACTTCGAATATCTGATTCCGGCTGCGGCATGAACAGGGAGACACTCGCCAAAATCTTCGATCCATATTTCAGCACCAAAATCGGCAAGGGAGGGACCGGACTTGGCCTGTCGGTAGTTCACGGCATCGTCTCATTGCACAAAGGCCACATTTCTGTCTACAGCGAGCCTGGCAAGGGAACTACATTTCGAATTTATCTCCCGAAGGCAGAACAGGCAGCTGGAACTGCGCTTGTCGAAGCCCATCCTGTCTTGCAACGAGGAGAAGAACGACTGCTCATCGTCGATGATGAAGCTGATCTGCGTGAAGTATTGCAGCGCATCCTCGAAAACATCGGTTACAGTGTCACAGTAGCGGCAACACCAATAGAAGCTCTGGCGCGTTTTACGGCAACACCTCATGATTTCGACATGCTGATAACCGACATGAACATGCCGGAAATGGATGGGGCCGAACTCATAGACAAAGTTCGTGCTCTACGTGAGAATCTGCCAGTGATTCTCTGCACCGGTTTCAGCGAGACAATGAATGAAAAATCCACACGGGCGCTTGGCCGCGCCCGCCATCTCGTGAAACCGGTGACACAGAAAGAGCTGCATGAAACTATCCGCAGCCTTCTGGATAGTTAAATAAATTCAACAATCCAGAACAATTAGATATCCTGATCAATCTTGAGGATCTTGTCGCCGGTCTGCATTGCCTGCCCACTTTTGGCTGAAATGGCGGTGACGATGCCGTCAATCTCGCAGGTGACCGGAGTCTGCATTTTCATTGCCTCCATAACCGCTACCCGATCACCCTTCTTCACTTCCTGGCCTTCTTTAACAGAGATCTCCACCAGGTTGCCGGCAAAACCGGCCCGGACATCACCCGCCATAGCGAGATCCATAATCTCTTCCTTCGTCAGCACGACCTTCTTACCGTTGGTTCCGGCCGTCTCAAGCGGGGCAAAGTTGTAGACCCGGGGATAATGATCCACCGTCAGGTACACTGCGGTCTCACCGGTATCGACAGTTGGTGAAGGACCGATCTCGACGATATGCTCTTTTCCCGCCGTATCGGTGAAATAGAGGGTTTCACCAATCTCGAAACCGCCCTGTTTAAAAAAGATCGAAGGCGGCAGCACATGGGTCATGCCATATTCTTCTGAGAACTTGATAAAATCGATGGCGTCTTTTGGATGTTGGAGATAGAGCACGAGTTCTTCACGGTTGGGTTCACGACCGAGCTTCTCATGCAGGTTGGCCCGTTCCTCGGCGAGGTCCATATCGGGGATATCCTCCAGACCGCCCTCCTCCTCAAGTACCTGCCGCCAGTTCTCCCCCAGCACCTTCTCATAAATCCACTCTTCCGGCTGGTAGAAGGGAAAAGGCCCGTACTTCCCAAGCAGCAGGTTTTTCAAGTCGCCCGAAGGATTGCCGTAGCGCTCGCCGCCCTGGACGTTGGCCACAGCGGTGGTCCAGAGGATCTGTGACCCTGGGGTCACCGACCAGAAGTTGCCAAGCTCTTTCTGAACGCGTGGCAGCTCCTTATGAAGAATCTCAGGCATCTTAGCAAGAAATCCGCCTTTGGAAGCCTGTTCAAGACTTGAACCCATGGCCCCACCGGGCAGCTTGTGAATCTGCACGGTCGGCTGGAACCCCTTAATCTGCGACTCGAACTGATCATAATACTTCCGTTGATCCCCAAGGATATTGGAAGTTTCAATCACCGCCTCCTCGTCAATGCCGATAGCCACCTTGTCGTACTCCTTCAAGGCGTGAATGACGGTCAGAATCGGCGGCGGTCCGTAAAACCCGGTGAAGGCGGAATCGGCAGCATCGACGATAGTGGCACCGTTTATAACCGCCTCGACAATCCTGCCCACATCGTTTCCATCGGTGTTGTGACCGTGATAATGAATCACTAGGTCGGCAAAACGCTGCTTGATGGCGTCAACCAGTTCTCCGATCCTTCTCGGGCTCCCGAGACCACCATGATTCTTGATACAGAGCACGATATCGGTTCCGGTGACATCAATAATTTCCTGCACCTTCTTCAGATAAAATTCATTGGTGTGCTCAGGCCCGGTGGAGAAGCAGATACACGGCTCGTTGATCTTGCCGGCCAGCGCCACTTCCTCAAGGACGGCCTGCATGTTCGGCACATGGTTCAGGAAATCGAATGTCCGCCAGACATCAACATACTTGGCAAATTCCTGCACCGTGAAGCGGATCACGTTCTGCGGATACGGTCGGTAACCGAACAGGTTGACACCGCGACAGAGTGTCTGGAACATGGTGTTCGGCATCCGTTCGCGAAGGAGTTTCAGTTTCTTAAACGGATTAACCTGCTTGCGCATCATATCCACATGGACCGAGGCACCACCGGTAATCTCAAGCGAGTAGTAGCCGGCGCGGTCACGCGCTTCCGCGGCCAGCAGGTCGGTATGCAGAAGAATTCTGTTCTTGAAATCCGACTGCGACAGGTCGCGGGCGGTGTTGGTGATATAGTATCCCTTGGCCTGGCGCAGTTGCTGGATCGCCCGGGCCGCGGATGTTCCCTGATATATTCGTTCCATAACATCCCTCATAACTCGTTTTTCAGACCATCTGTCTCACACTGTTAAGCCCCTGCGATGCGGGGCAAACCGGATCATGAGGCAAACGGATTCTCCCCCCGGTGATGAATTTCCGCGATAAACTTGGCCAGCTTGCCCGCCTCGCCGATACTCTCCTCATAATGAAAGAGATGCGGGTGAGTATCCAGATAAGAGGTATTAAAGTCACCCTTAATAAAGTCAGGATCATCGACAATACGAAGATAAAAAGGGATAGTCGTCTTCGGGCCAACAATTGCAAAATTTTTCAGACACCGCTTAACCCGACCGACAGTCTCATCCCAGGTGAACCCATGAACGGTGAGCTTTACCAACAGGGAATCATACACCTCTGGAATCTCATATCCCTGGTAGACAAAGCCGTCGAGGCGGACGCCGAAACCACCGGTCGAACGGTAAACGCTGACCTTCTTACCACCCTCGGGCATGAAATTGTTTTTGGGGTCCTCGGCGTTGATCCGCATCTCGATGGCATGGCCGCGAATCTGGACATCCTCCTGTCCGAAAGAGAGCTCATAGCCGAAAGCCAGCTTGATCTGGTTTCTGACGATATCAATACCGGTGACCATTTCAGTTACCGTATGCTCAACCTGAATCCTGGTGTTGATCTCCATGAAATAATAGTTCAGGTCTTTATCGATCAAGAACTCGACAGTACCGGCGTTGAAGTAGTTGGCAGCTTTAGCTGCCTTTACCGCAGTCTGGCAGATCTCCTCAAGGAGCTCGGGATTGGCTACCCGGGACGGGGCAAGTTCAATCAATTTCTGGTTGCGCCGCTGGATAGAGCAGTCACGGGTGCCGAGATGGAGGGTTTTGCCGGTTTTATCGGCAATGATCTGAACCTCGACATGCTTAGGCTCAAGCACCACCTTTTCCAGATAGACTGAATCATCATTAAACGCTGCTTTGGCTTCAGCACGTGCCACCGGGATTTCGTTTACCAGCTGATCTTCTGTATCGATCCGCCGGATACCGCGGCCACCACCACCCGAAGTTGCTTTCAGCATCACGGGATAGCCATATTTGCGGCCAAATTCAATCGCGTTTTGCAGGCCCTCTTCACCATGGGGCAGATTCTTCGTGCCGGGCACCATGGGGATACCGGCGTCTGCCATAATCTGCCGGGCAACGACCTTGTTTCCGAGATCGGCAATGACTTTTGAAGAGGGACCGATAAAGATGATTCCTTCCTCCTCGCAAGCCTTGGCAAAGCCAGGATTCTCAGCAAGAAAACCATATCCAGGATGGATGGCATCTGCGCCGGTATGCTTGGCAGCGGCGATAATTTTTCGAATGTTCAGATAGTCGCATCTCGGTCCGTTCCCTAAAAGAACAGCCTCGTCGGCCAGTCGAATATGCCTGGAACGTTCATCTGGCTTTTCATATACCGCCACCGCCGTACAATCCAGTTCCTGGATCGCCCGGATAAGGCGTATCGCTATCTCACCACGATTAGCTACAAGTATTTTCTTTTTCACTGCTTCTCTCAGATGTTGTTGAAGGAAAACAAGGAAGGGTTGGCAAATCTCCATGAAATAGAGCTGCAAGAGATTACTTCAATCACTATTTTTTATCAAACACATTCATGATATTTATTGTCATTTTTATCTTTTTTGCAAGTTATCTCGGAATATTTCCCTGCTATCACATGAATATTCCCATGAGTTACGGCATTTTGCCTCATGACCACTCCCAAACAAACAACGAGGGGACACTGCTTCCATATTCATTCAGCTAATGATAAACTTCTCGAAAAGCACTACGCTGACTATCGCTATCGCTCTATTGAAATGGTTCAGGCTGCTGAAAACATGTCCACCGGAAGACAAAAATCAACCGTCAAAGCCGATATTGGTAAAAACCGACTCATTTTCACTTTCCGCGGCTGGCTGGTGAAAAAAGATCTCGACAGTCTCTATACCGACGTACGATTTTGCGTAGCGGATCTCAAGCCAGGTTTTCATGTGATCACTGACCTCACCGACTCCACCTTCGGCAGCCTGAACTGCCTCTCCACCTTTCGAAAAATCATGGGATTTCTCATGGAGAAAAAAGCCGGCCAGGTGGTCCGGGTAACACGGGAATCCAGCCTGATCCATAAGCAAATCATGAATTTTTCAGCACGGCTGCAGGGGTATAAACCGATCTATGTCGGAACGCTGGCGGAAGCGGAACGGGTTCTCGCGGATCAGAACAGCAGCAAAAGCCTGCGCTTTCTTTTGCATCAAACCCCGACACATTTTTCGGCAAGTGGTGTCAAAGAAACTGGTTATATACGTGAAATATCTATTATCGACTGCATCATCGAGTTTTTCTCCTCCGAGCTCCATATCGGCCAGAGTATCGTTCTCGAATTTACGTTTGCCCAAAAAGACGGTTCCTCGCAGTCTTTTGAAATTCCCTCGAAGATTACAGCCATTGAACATGACCACTTTACCGCGGAATTCGTCGATATAACAGAAGAGCAACAACAACAGCTCAATGCCTGTCTCATCCGCGAGGCCCAAAAAGAACCTGAATAACACGCATAACACAGATGCCCCCTGGTCTCTTGTGCTATTCGATATACATCATCTTCTTCGTCATGCCGCCATCGACGACAAACGATTGGCCGGTAATAAACGATGCCTCCTCACCTAAAAGAAATGCGGTGAGAGCTGCAATATCTTTGGCTGCTCCTACCCTGCCAGCCGGGTGCTGCAGGTGATCTTCTTCAGACAGCTGCGGAGCGATCCGGACTGTGCTTTTCTTCTCATTACTGACATCGATCCAGCCAGGCAGAATACAGTTCACCCGAACCGCGTGACCGAGACTCACCGCCAGCGCATGTGTTAAGGAGACAAGACCGCCCTTGGAGGCCGAATAGGCCTCGGTGTTTGGTTCCGACTGCAGGGCCCGGGTGGAAGAGATATTGACGATTGCCCCTTTACGTTCCTTGAGAAAAGGGGCTGCATGTTTTGCCATCAGGTAGGCGCCGGTCAGGTTGGTGCCGATCATCTTCTCCCAGTCATCAAGAGAAAGATCGGTGACCGGAATCCGGCCGGGACTTGCAATTCCGGCATTATTCACCAGACCATCAATCGCCCCGAACCGATCAACAGCAAAACCAATACATGCCCTGACCGACGCTTCACTCCTCACATCGGTCAGGGAAAAGACCAGTCGTTCATCAGCCTCATGATATTCCAGCACCTCATTCCCAGCTTCATTGTCAATATCGGCCATCACCACATTCCAGCCCTGCAACAGAAAATAATCCACCATACCGCGACCAATACCCTGGGCTCCACCGGTTACGATAACTGTCTTGAATATGTCCACCATTGTGTCCTCCTTCTGCAATGATTTATTTCCCGTTAACTCGCAGAAAAAATCATCACCTCATATTTTTTTCGCCAATTTCAATCCCTGCTGTCGGTCTTTTTGTAAGAGGATGGGCGTATACTGCCTGCAGATCCTTCACCTTAAACGTTGTAGAAATTCCAGAAAAATGGACATCACCACATTTATTCAACATCACGAGAGTTTTCATGACACCTGAACAACGCAACGATCTCTGCATCGAGTGGGAATACACCAACCCCGTAACTCGTCACCAGATAATTGAAGAATACCAGAAAGAACGGGCCAAAAGCCAGCAATGGGCTGATTGGGAAGAGTTTATGGTCGAACGCCTCAAACTCAAAGCGTTCTGGGAGACTGTCGGCCTGGCCTGATAACCTGACCGGAGAAAAGCCATCCGAAATTCACCTTCGGCCAGGCACCAGTATTAATGCACTTTACGTAGTTTTCGACCGTCGCCGGTCGAGATTGTCCTGCCTGCCGTCACCATCGCCTCGATCCGCTCATTGATCTCGGCAAGCGGTATGTCAAGAGCCTCAGCCAGTTGCTCTGCAGTATAATAGCCCCGCCCTTCCTCATCCTGCAACTGCGGTACCAACCCGGGAAAACGCAGGTGAAACACCCTGGCGAGCTCTGTCCGCGCCTCTTCAGGTACATGTTCGAAAATATAGCGCATCACTGCATGCTGCAGATATGATGATTTGGAAGTGGCGGAACACCCATCCTCTCCAGCAGCTTGCAAGGCGCTTTCCAAATTGTTGAACTGACGATACAGCGCCAGGATGATCTTTTCCGCGTCATGGGGAGAAAGGGCGTCACAACAACAGCCAATCAGCATTTTCCCGCAGACAGGACATTCCTCGCCGTCGCAACCCGCCTTGTGCTCCTCTTCACGTCTGCAGCCACATTGCCCACACGAATCCCGACCAGCCTGAACCATCAGTTGCTCTAACCCGTAGGGTACTCTTTTCATATAGTTTTTCACTTTTCACCCACACATCAAAAAAAGACCACAAAAAAAGCAATTTACACGATATGTCGTGCGTGGTATAAATGTAAGTATAATCTTTATTAATTAATAAGATCTAATTGACATTTTACGAGTCTATCGACGCTTTTTGCTGGCTGAACTGATTGTTTCATACCTTCAAGTATAGTACTTTAGCCGCCGATTTTCCCATTTCTTTCAACTATCGGCACTTAATTTGGAGATTTTATGTCACAGAGAAAATTTAGAAGAGCACAGCAAAAATCAGGCAAACCGCAATCTCAGCCTCAACCATCGCCTTCAACGACTCATCAGCCCTCAGTCCAGGCCTTGGTCTGGTACAAGGAGGAGCACTGGCTCACGTTAAAGGAGATGTTTGTGGACGGCGACATGCTGCCAGCCAGCTTTGACGATTGGCTCACCCGCGCTGAGAAGATGAAAAAAGATGCCGAAGCGGCGGGAGACGCCGTTATTAAGGTGTTTATCGATCCTGAAACATTTCCTGGATGGTGTGAGTCTAAAGGACTACCCATGGACAGCGAGGCTCGCTCTCAACTCGCAATAGAGGTAGCTCAGGCACAGTCATTTTCGGTGTAACCGTCTATTTTATCTATCGGCTACTGACGTACCTGGTGCTTGGCAACCACTCGATTACTCCGGCGTTATGACCTCTCCCATCGAGACCATTGCAAGCAGCGGCAGGAGGCACCATGGAAATGACAGGAATCAAGCATTACCACATGGTGGCATATCTCTTGCTAGCTGGCAAGTGATGTAATCATTTTGACTAG
Organism: Desulfopila aestuarii DSM 18488; assembly: GCF_900143695.1. Taxonomy (GTDB): domain Bacteria; phylum Desulfobacterota; class Desulfobulbia; order Desulfobulbales; family Desulfocapsaceae; genus Desulfopila; species Desulfopila aestuarii. Next base: position 82,988 of record NZ_FRFE01000010.1, on the reverse strand, counting down.
GTCGCCTCCCGCCTCACAGGGGCGGCCTCACACTCATAAGTCCACGGGAGGATTTTTGCATGATAAGATTTGTTGTAACAGCAGGTTTGTGCATCTTACTGGCAAGCAACTGCTATGCCGAGGACCGGAATATCAGCATGTCGGCAACGCCGGCAGAGCTCACCCAGGGAGAGACAGTTCAGCTCAACTGCAAAGCTACTGGAGAATGGAGATTACCTTTACGATCAGCAACTATAACTATCGTTGACGGTGCTGGCCAAACCATGGTCAGCGGTGAAAGTATGGCGATTGATAGAGCTACCGCCAATTACAATTATACAATCCCGGTAAATAGCCAGACTGGAAACTGGAGTTACAAATGTGTTCTTCGCGACCGCTCAGAGCGGGAACGAAGCACGTCCAGCTTCGCTGTAACAGAGACTACTGCAGCCCTTCCCCCCGTCGTCGGTCCCCCGGAGGAAGAACCGCCGGTGCAAGGTCCCATTGCCGATCACAACACCATCACCAGCTATAACGGCCCGGCCACCTGTATCGCTTGCCACCAGAAGGAAGCCGACGATATGTTGAACAGCCTGCATATGCAATGGTCTGGCCCCACGCCTGATCTGATCAATACCAACGGCGAAGCTCTTGGCAAGGCCAAAGGCGGCATCAACACTTTCTGCACGTATGCTCCGTCATCCAAGGGCGCCTGTTACTCCTGTCATGTCCGTGCTGATGGTAACGCTCCGCATCCGCCGGAAGCAACAGATGTCGACTGTTTGATGTGCCACAACGACACCTACCAGCGTACCTTTGAGAGCGACCCGAGCAGTGCCGAGACGGTTACCAACATTCTCGGCGAAGAAAAGACCTATGTGTTCGGTAAAGTCGATGGCCAGGGAAATTATCTGACCAAACCGGATTTTGCCAAGATGCCCGCTGGAACCACCATGGTCAACCTGGCCAGAACGGTACATTTACCCACAACCAAATCCTGCCTGCGCTGTCATGCCAAGGCCGGAGGTGGTGACTGGACCAAACGTGGCGACATGGGCATCAACTCTGCTAGCGCAACCAAAGAGCAGGATGTCCACCTGGCCAAGGACGGTGCCAACCTCTCCTGTGTTAACTGTCATGCCGCCCTCGATCACAAGATCAGCGGTCGCGGCATCGACCTGCGCCAGACAGAGGCCGATCGACCCACCTGTAAGGCCTGCCATACTGACGCTCCCCATCAGAGTTCTACACTTAACAATCACGCCAGAGGTCAGGTAAGCTGCCAGGTCTGCCACATCCGCGAGTTTGCCAAGGGCGGTGCCACCGAGATGGCCAGAGACTGGCGTATACCGGTCTGGAACCAGGCCTTCTGCTCCGGCCAGGGCGGTTTTGTCGGCGAAGAAACCAAAGAATCCAATGTCAAACCAGAGTATGTGTGGTTTGACGGAACCTCCTATGTTTACAACGTCGGCGAAACTATCAGCCCCGACGAAAATGGCATGTACGTGATGGCAAAAGCTCACGGCAGCCCATTCGACGGCAAATCGTCCATCGTGCCCATCAAGCGACATGGAACCATCATGCCGTTGCATGAAAGCGGCAAAATCATTCCGCCTGCGATCATGTGGATGTTCATGACCGGCGACTTCGACCTCGCCGTGGTAAAAGGTATGGAAGAACAGGGTATGACCGGCAACTATACGCTGGTTGAAGCAGAGGCTGAAATGCTCATTACCCATGGCGTTGAGCCGAAAGGGAATGCCCCGACCTGTACTGAATGTCACAGCGGCAATGGTGCTACTCCGGACGGCACCAGAATGCTCCCCTTCACAGCTCTCGGTTATCACGAGGTACCTGCCAAGGTACTCTCTTGCACTCTCTGCCATGAACAAAAAAGCATGTCCTGGCAGTCAATGCACACCAGCCACAAGAGTGACGGCATCAGCTGCACCAGTTGCCACACTCCTGAACCTACAGGATTGGTGAAGAGTCAAAGCGTTCTCTGCAGCAGCTGCCATGAGAGAAAATCATGGAGAAGCGAAGGACATAAAAAACATATCGAGAAAGGGTTCGATTGTGTGAAATGTCATACTTTTTCATAACACGAATTTGATTTTCTGAGGTCGGTCCCTAAAAGGGTCCAGGAACAACATGTCTCCTGGACCCTTTCTTTTTTGGGGCAATGCTACCAACTGCCCCAACTCGCCAACGAGCCTTCTCTTCTTTTCTCATGATTATCTCTTCGGATTTACAAACATATGCCGTAAGGCTCATATACTCATTAGATTCTATTTGAATTTCCGCGGTCATTATGCTGAAATAAACTGAAATTCAGCCTTTTCCAGGGAGCACTATGTCAAACAAGACCATCATGGTTGTCGATGACTCTTCGACCATCCGTAAAATTATTCAACGCGAGCTTTCCAAATCCGATTATGAAGTCCTTCTGGCAAGAAACGGCATGGAGGCCATGGCCATACTCGAATGGGCTGATCCGTTGCCGGACTTGATCACCCTTGATATCGACATGCCGAAAATGAACGGCTTCGAGGTGTGTCGCAAGATCCGTGAGCAGGCTGAAGAAGGCGATGAGCATAAACAAAAAGTCGCCCAGATCCCTGTCGTCTTCGTCTCCGCTAACGATACTATCGAAAATCGAGAAAAGGGATATGGGTTCGGCATTATCGACTTCATCAGCAAACCTTTCGCAGCGGGCAAGATGCTTTCAACTATTGACAACATCCTCAATGCCCAGGAACAGTTCGCCGACATGAAGGCGTTGATCGTCGAGGATTCACCTTTTGTCCGTCGGCTTGTCCGCAACATCCTGGCCAGGCATGGTCTCACCATCCTTGAGGTGGCAGATGGGCAGGAAGCACTGGAGCTGATAAAAGACCATAATTTTGAGATTGATATTATCATTACCGACTACGTCATGCCTGGCATGAGCGGTGAGGAATTGTGCCGGACTCTGAGAAGTCTTCCACCATTAGAACAGGTGCCAATTTTTTTCATCAGCTCGGTTGAAAGCAAGGAAACCATTCTCGGCTTCTTTAAGGTGGGCGCCAATGATTATCTGCCGAAACCTTTTACCAAAGAAGAGTTCAGAGCAAGAATCCTCACACATCTGCGCAACAGAAAATATGTAAAGGAACTGGAATCATTAAATGCCAAGCTCAAATTCTTCGCAGAACATGACGCCCTCACCGGACTGTTCAACCGGCGCTACTTTCAAAAAGAATTAGACCCCCTTTTTGCTCACTGCAGATATCGGAACGAGAATCTTTCTGTAATCCTGATTGATCTGGACTTTTTCAAAAGGGTCAATGACAACTTTGGTCACGCCTTTGGTGATATCGTACTACAGGGATTTTCCGAGATTTTAGAGAAGAGCACACCAGACTCGAGTATTGCGGCCCGTTACGGGGGGGAGGAGTTTGTCCTGCTGCTCCCAGAAACCAGCCTGGAAGACAGCGTCAGAATCGCCGAGCAGATTCGCTGGGCTGCGGAAGGACATATCTACACAGACAACACCACAGAATTGCAGGTGACAATCAGTCTTGGCGTTGCTTCACTTACTGAACATCAACCGGAAAACCCGGACAGGATCCTTATCATGGCGGATGAGGCGCTCTACACAGCCAAGGAGATGGGCCGAAATCGGGTGGAGGTGTACGCAGCAAAGTAAAATCGCCAATCCCAGATCCCTTGTACCTTAGGGATGCTTTTCAGCCATGCCCCCGGGTCGCCGCCTTCTCCCGGGCAAGGGTGATTTTTTCAAGCAACTCATCAAAATCCACCGGTTTCAGACAGTAATCGAACGCCCCCTGGCGCATCCCCAGTAGACCGGTATTGAGTGATCCATGTCCGGTCAGGATGATAACCTCAAGTTCAGGCTGCACGGTTTTCATCTCCGCCATGCAGGCAAGACCGTCCTTGCCAGGCATACTCACATCCATGATAACCACATCAAAGCAGCCTTTGCCAAGCAGATCGAGTGCCTCCATGCAGCTGGTAGCCGATTCGAAATCAACCTTACGCCGGCGAAAAAATTTCCCCATGACTTCGAGATAATCGGTCTCGTCGTCAACGATCATGATTTTGTGGCTCATATCATCCTCCCGAACTGTACTCTTGAACCGGTGCATCGATTGCGAGCATCGCATCGATCTCCTGCCGGAACTTCTGTCTGTACCGTTCAACCGCCTGGGGCTGGGTCATGACCATATCAAGCTGACGGGCATGCAGCGTCAGATAACCGAGAATCCGCAGCCGTTCCCGCAAATACTCCGCCGACTGCTTCTTGACCCTCGCCAGAAGAGCGTCAGAACGCAACTCAACTCTGAAACCATAATGTTGAAGGATCTCTGCCAATAATTTTGCCCGCACTGCCTTTCTGCGGGTATCGGCCGCCCCACCCTTGAAACGGAAGGTGACATAGCTCTCGGTGAGCAGATCGCTCAAATAGGCCTCGATCATCGCATAGTGATACCCCAGCCGTACACTGAGATTGCAGAAATTTGCGGAGATAAGGAAATAGTTCTTGGTAGTAAGCGGTGTCGCTACCGACGGGTCGATATCCGGCCGCATAGCAGACTGAAAAATGATAGATCCAAAACCTTTGGCGCTGATGGGCGGCGGCCCCTGCCAGGGGTATGCAGAGATCCCTTGCCAAATGGCCAGCATCGGCTCCGAAACAATTTCATCGATGCGGATCGTTCCCGCCTCATTCGCCACCCCCGGTTTAAATCCGTCCGCCAGATCTATCACCCACCATTCCAACGGCACATCCCCTACCAGACGCTTTGCCCCCCCGGGATCAAAATGGCTGCCACGGCCCAGGGTAAACATCTCCGCCACCGATTTTTCATGGCAGAACCGCGTAATATCATGCAAGGTCTCGCACCAGGACGATTTAAACTGCAGGGAAGTCGGGTCATTGAGGTTGAGCGGAGTGATAAGCTGCAGGGCCTCGGTGAGAATACGCTGCACCGGACTACCGGCCATAATGTCCCGCTTCACTCCCCGCTGGCTCAAGAGATCTTCGCGCACCCCGTGATACAACGATTTCGCCTGACTGTTGATCGTAATTATGTCACCTTGCACCAGTCGTTGCCGTACCCCGCTTACTCCAAAAAGCGCCGGAATACCAAATTCACGGGAAATGGTGGCCAGATGCCCTGCTTCTGATCCCGTTTCGGCGATAACCGCCGCAGCACGGCTGACCAGCGGGGCCCACTCCGGCAACGGATGCTCCAACACCAACATGGCCCCATTAGGGAAAGTACGCATCTCCTCATCCGAGTTCACATGAAAGACTTGGCCGCTGGCAATGCCAGCGGCCGCGCAGACGCCACCCGTCAAAAAGGGCAGCTCGCCTTCAGCGTGAGCTGCGGGAGCGGGAATTGTCTCTTTTTTTGCAGCCGGATCGGGCCGCATCATCGGCCTGCTTTGGAGGATATTAAGCGTGCCGTCGACGGCAAACGACCATTCGATATCCTGCGGCTCACCGAAATAGGTTTCGATAACGATCGCTTTTTCGGCCAGCAACCGCAGTTGCTCTGTATTGAGGATCGGTTCAGCCAGGTTGTGCTCATTCTTGAATGCACCGTGACCCAGCTCCTGCCTGACCACACTATACGGAGGATTTCTCGCCAACAAAAAGAAGTCGGTGGCAGCAATGCCATCGACCACACCGCGGCCAACCCCTTTGACCGCGTTAATGCTCATCACCTCAGCCTCTTCACCACCTGGAACTCTTGAATAGGTCACACCGCTTACAACGGCATCGACCATCGCCAGGCAGCCGACACACATTTCAATATCTTCGTGCCGGTAACCGCGTTTGCGGCGGTAGGCAATAGCCCTGGCTCCATATTTGCCAGCCACAACCTCCTTATAGGCCGTCGTCAATCTCTCCCGATCAACATCGAGAATGGTGCGATACAGGCCGGCAAAGGAGACGCCCGCACTATCTTCACCAAGGCCGCTGGAGCGAAGAGCAACCAGACAACCGGGGCCGTTTTTCTCTTCCAGGCTGCGATAACCTGCCACCAGCATTTCTTCCAGTTCTGCCGGTAGCGGACTATCGATGATCATCTTCTTGATTTCACTGCAGGCCCGGTAGAGTCCGTCCATATCGTCAGGATCAAGGGTCTGTAGCCGCCGGTTGATTTCATCGATATGGGTACCGGTCAGAAAACGTCGTGTCGCAGTGGCGGTCACCACGAAACCTGGTGGCACCAGCAACGACGGGATAGCAGAGAGTTCTCCCAGATTGGCCATCTTCTCGCCGACCTGCTCTCTGTCCCTCCGGGTAACCTCGCCGAGCGGCAGGATAAACGGGCCATCCCGAAACTCCGGTTTCCGTTCGATAATCCCGCTCAATTCACAGCTGATTTTATCAAATATTTCTTCAAGTTCCGTATATCTTCCGCCCGCCATCTCACGGAGACCACGGATCATCTTATAAACATTGACCAGAATAGTATTGATCTTGGACCGCACAACCGCCATCCGGTAACTCTCCCCGCTATAGTAGACCTTTTCCAGTTCTGCCATGGCCTGAAGGGCGTTATTGTTGGCGGTGAGCAGGCTGCGAAAATGGGCATAGCGTCGGGCAAAGGCCGCCCGCAACTCCTCCGGACTCCGCTTTGGCGGTGGAGGTGCAAAGAACATATTCTTTATGGCGGAAAATACGTTGCGCATTCGCTTAGGTCCTTAGGACGAAGCGAACCATACATCCGCAGATGATGGTCCGCTTCGTAAAGTGAAAACACCAGAACATCAATGCCCGATTTTCAACCCCAATCCCTCAAAAAGATACATCAGTCCAAAACCATACCAGACCGTATAGAAAACATAGAACCCCAGTGCAACAAGGATCATGACAATGTTCTCTTTCCAGTTCATGGCCTGAACACCGTAATAGTTGTATGCCGGTTCCAAGGCTTTCTTGCTGACGCTGGAAAACGGCTTGGCCTCGGCAAACTTCTCCTGCTTGGTAAGCTCATTGCTGATGGATTTGAATGCGGTAAACCAGTTATAGAGCACCTGCTTTTCGGCAATACCATACTTTTCCTGGATCGGCGCTCCGTTATTGGCAAACATCTGGTCGCTGTCGGCCAGACTGCTTTTCAGGATCTTTGCCATATCTCCTGTGATACTCAACTCCTGGCCGGCAACAGCGACCTGTGCTCCCGCAGTCTCCATGAGTCTTGCAGTTTCAACCGCCTGGTTTTCATCACCCAGCTTAATTTTAACATCGATCAGCTTGCCTGTATATTTTTCGCTATCCTTGATCGCTCCAGGGATGAAATAGGATGAACCTTTAGAGACCATATTGAACATGTTATCGAGGTAATCAAGACCATTTATCTTTCCGGGAAACACCGGACTGAAAATCACACCAAGGATACCGACAAAAATAACCAGCATCGCTATGCCGCGTGCTTTTAATCTATTCTGCATACTCATGGACATGTCCCTCCGAGCGTAAGGATTTCAGATTACGGAAAAATACAAAGAATACCCACAGGGTAAAGGCACCGATGACAATAAAGAAAAGCGCGTTGCCAACAGTATTGAGCAGGGCACCAGTCTGTTTGGATATACTGATGTAGTTCAGGCTCTGCAGTTTCTCAGGCAGCGCGAAGAAGCGGTTGATGAAACCGGCGGTGACAGCCAGGGCAAAAAAACCGCGGATCATGATACCTGGTACAACCTTGGTGACCAGCGAGCCAATCTGCACCCCGACCAGTGAACCGATAAGCATCCCCATGGCCAGCGTGTAGAAAACAAAGCCGTAAATGGCATACTGGCTGATGGCACTGTAGCCGGCAGTAAAGACGATCTGGAAAATGTCCGTTCCAACCGTGGTCATGGAAGAAACGCCCAGGCCGTAAACGAAGATAGGAAAGGTGAGAAAACCGCCGCCAACGCCCATGATCGATGCAGCCATGCCAACAATAAAACCGCTCAGGACCAGGAAAATAGCCGAGATTTTACGGCCACCACGGGTCACACCCTCATCGAATTTGATCATCGGCGGCAGGTTGATGGACTGCAGTCGTGCACCCATAGGGGGAATATCCTCACTCCGTGCACCTTTCGTGGAACTGGCACTTGGTTTGCCGCTTTTAATATAGTCAATTACCGCGTAGAACGAGAGGAAACCAAGAATAAAGACATAGACAGAGGTGATGAACAGATCGCTCAATACCGGGTTCAAGTCGTAAAGATATCTGTTCAGCATACCGCCCAGAGTGGACCCCGCAATGGCGCCGATTAGGAAGGTTACCGCCAGCGGCACCGATATGTTGCCCAGCTTTTTATGGAGGACACTTCCCATAATTGCTTTTGCAAAAATATGAAACAGGTCGGTACCAACAGCGAGAATACCTTTGACACCCGCACTCATCAACGCCGGGGCGATGATGAATCCGCCGCCAGCACCGATACAACCGGTTATAAGCCCGGCACAGACCCCGACAAAAACAGAGGCAAAGAAAATAACACTGGTGTAGTGCGATGGCATATAGGCAGACTTGCCACCAATAACATTGGGCAAACCAGAACCATCCCCTGCGGCGATGGCAATACCGCCGAGCAGAATGGGAATGAGCAGTAGCAGGAGAATCACTTGCCGTTTCCTGCTCGCCATAATGTTTGTTGACATCTCCAGTTCCCATCGGGCATGCGCCCTGGAACCATCGATCATCAATTGGTGAAACTGTTTGAATGCGTTCATAATTTTTCCCTTTTGTGAAATTTTCTGTTACATCCGTACTCTCAGCTGAACATGCCGATTTTTATTAACTCGGCATGGCCATGTGTTTTTTCATCTGCGCCAGCTCAATCTTCTCCTGGTGCAGTCGTTTCTTTTCATAAGCAAAGCTCAGTTTTTCAAGAAGCGGATCGAGTTCAATGGGTTTCATCAGGTAATCAAAAGCTCCCAGTTTCATTCCCTCAATTCCCGATTCCACCGAGGCATGGCCGGTAAGCAGTACCACCTCAACCAGCGGGTTCTGGATACGGATCTGCCGAAGCGTCTCGATACCGTCTATGCCCGGCATCTTCACATCGAGCAACACCACATCGATCAGGGCGTGTCGCAAAATCTCCATTGCCTGCTCCCCGCTTTCCGCGCCTCTGGCATTGATCCCTCGCTTATTTAAGATTTTCACCGTCAAATCCCTGAATTCTGCCTCATCGTCCACAACCAGCACATCGAACTGTTTCATCGCTCACTCCTATCGGTAGATACTCATCTGTTGAAGGCTTGTACGCTCATCCCTGTCGCCGAAACCGGTTGACCGGCAGGACGATGGTGAATACTGCACCTCCACCTTTTCTATTTGCAGCGGCTATCGAACCACCAAGTTTTTTAACAATGTCGTAGCTGATATAGAGCCCGAGCCCTGTCCCTTTGCCGGGGTCCTTGGTGGTGAAAAACGGATCAAAGAGATGGGGAAGATTGTCGGACGGTATCCCCGGTCCGGTGTCGGCGCATTCCACCACAATCTTGTCAGGTGGTTCCAGCCATGTGGTAATCGTGACTTCCCCTTCCTTGCCGACAGCATCGATGGCATTGCCCACCAGATTTAACAGCACCTGCTGTAGCTGGGGACCGTCGGTCATAGTAGTGGGCAGGTCTGATGCCAGCCGGGTGACGATATGGATATTGTTGTAACTCGCCTCACGCTCAACAAAGGAGGTCGTTTCGGTGATGAGATCGTTGACCTGGACACTTTCCTGCTGGGCTGTCATTTTCCGTGAAAAACCGAGGAGCCGGTGGGTGATGGTACCGGCCCGCCGCACGTGATGTTTTATCTGCTCTACTGCATGGAGGTATTCGTCAAGGTTCTTTATCTGGGCTGGATCCTCGTCTGGCAGCAGCTCGCCGATCCAGCCGGCCTGATTGGTAATCATCTGCAGGGGATTGTTGATCTCATGGGCGATGCCGGCTGCAAGCCTTCCCACCGTTGCCATCTTCTCCACCTGGGAAAACTGCAGACCAAGAGCGGCGAACTCTTTATCAGAGCGTTCGAAGTTGCGGGCCAGTGCAAAGCTCACATAGGTGGCAGCTGCGATCGCTACGAAGGAAATACCAATTACAATGAGAAATATCCTATTTCTGAGACGCAGGTAATAGCCAAGAGAATCCTTGATATTCGCCCGCAAGACCAGGAGCCAATGACCATTATGGATCCAGCGGGTGGTATAGACATCGGTACCGGTCACCAGGGAATTGGAGATGTTATCAAAAGAGAGCAGTTGTTTTTCTTCGATTGAAAGGGTGTTTTTTTCTAGAAGGCCAGGAGTCTGCAGCTCACCTTTTCGATTGACAATGAAAACATCGCCATTCGGTCCGAGTTGAGCAGAATGCAGGAGCGCATTAAACATGCTGGAGTTGATGGTGGCCCGTACCACATAACTTTTCAGTGAATTGGTGACCGCCACGACGAAATGGGGTGTATTTCTATAACCGCTGAAGACATCACTCACATGAATACCGCTTATTAGTGTCTCCGTGAACCAGGGTGCATCATTGTAGTTTTTCCCCTCAACTTTTGTGCGATAGGGCCCGACATAGGCGTGCTGGTTTCCGGCCACGTCGATAACCTGGAGATCAACGATGTCACCTGTTCGGTTGATGGCAAGAAAAATCCGCTCCACATTCGCCTGGGAGAAGAGATACTCCTGGGAAAAAAGGCTTTCCAGAGAGGAAAGAAGGTTGATCTTGTCGTCGAGAAAACGGGAGATGACCTCGGCGCGGTGCTCGATGGTGGACTTGGCCAATTCCTGCAGCTTGAAGATATTGGTCTCCTCGACGGAGTTCTTCATGATCCAGGCAAAACTGGTGATAGGCAGGATGCTGAGACAGAAGAATGCGATCAGAAGTCTTCTGGTAATGGTGTTGTAGTATTGCTTTTTTCGTTCCATGGTCGCCTGCTGCCATTGGTCCTGTCGTCTTCTTCAGAGAGACTCTCCAGCCTACTGGGAATCTCCCGACCTGGTACCTTTCTATCGCAACAGACGTGCCATGGCGCATGACAGAAGCAACCCAAACACATTCCACATATTATCGGAAGCTTACAACAACAGAGGGACTGTTTTGGAATCGAGAACGGCACCGTTTGGCACCGCCGACATCAGCAAATGACGTCCAACCTTTTAACACTCTGTAAAGAGAACGGACACCAGAGAAAGAGGAACTGATGTCAGCAGTGGTGCTGCCGGCGTAAGGTGGGGAGGTGGGTCAGCGGATGGTATAGGTCGCCATCCGGATATGGCTGTTTTTGCAGCGGGGACAACGTCCAGGACGGTCAAAACGGCTCCGTCCGGTAAAAGAATAATCGCAAAGTAGACAGAGATATGGAGAGATGATCAGCTTTTCGCGGGATGATGCAAGGGTTCTGGCAAGATGAGGGAGGTGATCATACACCTCCTTTTCGGGTATCGACAACAGCTGGGAAAGTTCGATGGCGTCGAGTTCCTCTTCTCTGAGCAACTCGATCATTTGTTGACGGAGAGTTGTCATGGTTCCCCCACGTCACGCTCATTACAGGTTCTGCTCATAACCATAATCTATGTCACCAACGGAGGATCTGGCGGCGGCTACTGCCAGCTGGTCACACCGCTCATTCAATTCATTGCCAGCGTGCCCTTTGACCCAATGCAAGGTAACTTTCTCGCTTGAAAGAAGATCGAGCAATTCGGACCAGAGATCGGCATTCAATGCCGGCGCCCCATCCGCCTTACGCCATCCCCTGGCTCGCCACGATTTGGCCCACCCTTTCTCAATACCGTTCACCAGATAGCTGGAATCGGAATACAGTACGATAGGACGGCCACAACCGGCAACCGCTTTCAGCGCCTCAATGCAGGCGGTCATCTCCATCCGGTTGTTGGTAGTCAACCGGAACCCGCCGGAAAGCTCGCGCCGACCTTCACCATTGCAGATAACCACGCCATAGCCACCAGGACCAGGATTATTAATGGCACCGCCATCAGTGTAGATCACCAACGCATCGGCAGGATGTTTGACCGTCGCAGCTCCAGGTGTGGCACTACTCCTTGTGGTTTTTGTCTTTGCGGCAAGTCTGACCGGATTTTTCAGCCATGTTTCCGCCTCAGCCCTGGTGGTAAAGCTTTTAAATCGCGCACCGGCAAAGCCTTTTACCTGAGCTTCGGCGACGCTCCAACTGGTGAAAATGCCGGTAGTGCGACCAACCGCCACCGCATAAAATTTTGGCTTTGCCATGCAACTCCAATGTATCAAACAACTATGTCTCTATGTTTTCTGTACCCGGAACGAAAGGCCATAAACGCAAAAAGCCGCTCTATTCGACGAATAAAGCGGCTTCTTTTACTGTCTACATCCAGCAGATCAACAGCCTTTGATGCCTCAGCCTCCGGTTTTCGGAGCAGCCTTTCCATCTTTGCCTGCCGGGGCTACACTGGTGCCGTCCTTGTTAATTGCTCCGGCGATGGCATCCCGCGAAGCTTTAATGACTACATCTTTGGCAATTTCGAGTGACAGGACGTTGCCGTCGATGTCGGTAATGACGGCATGAATACCGCCTTTGGTCAATACCCGACTGCCTTTTTTCAGCTCAGAAAGGAACTTCTGATGCTGTTTGGCCTGTTTCTGCTGCGGGCGAATGAGCAGAAAATAAAATACCACAAATATAAGAATCAGCGGGATGAATGAGGCGAAGCCTCCGGCGGCCCCTGTTCCGCCTGCTGGCCCTGCCGCAAATGCAATGCCGTTCATAATGAATCCTCCAGAGAGTTTGTCAAACGATATATCCGGAAAACGCTCACAGCGCTGCTTCCGAATACTCTACCAATAAAACCGGGTTAAAAGTAATCACTCACCTTGAAGCCTGCCATAAAAATCGTTACGGAACGCGGCAAAGTTATCTTCCTCGATCGCTTTTCTGATATCAGCCATGAGTGTGAGATAATAGTGAAGGTTGTGAATCGTATTGAGATGATAGCTGAGTATCTCCCGACTTGCATAGAGATGACGGAGATAGGCACGTGAATAGTTGCGACAAGTGTAACAACTGCAGTTCTCATCCAGCGGCCGCATATCATCGCGATACCGGGAGTTCTTAATAACTAACCTGCCATTGCTGGTAAAGAGCATACCATTTCTGGCATTTCGGGTAGGCATCACGCAATCAAACATATCAATGCCGCGCCAGACCCCTTCCACCAGATCCTGAGGAGTACCTACCCCCATCAGATAGCGGGCATAATTCTCCGGCATATGCGGAGTGGTGGCCTCAGCAATATCGTACATCATCTGCGGCTCCTCACCCACACTCAAGCCCCCGATGGCATAGCCGTCAAAACCGATCTCCATCAGCTGCTCGATATGCATCTTCCGCAATTCTTCATGCATACCGCCCTGAACAATGCCAAAGAGCAGTTGCTCCCTGCTGGTATGTGCCTCGCGGCAGCGCTGGGCCCAACGGGTGGTAAGCGCCGTTGACTTGATGACCTCGTCTTTGGTGGCTGGATAGGGAATACAGGTATCAAGGCACATCATGATGTCGGAACCAAGACTCTGCTGCACCTGAACCGCAATCTCAGGACTGAGGAACAGTTTGGCGCCGTCGACGTGGGAACGAAAACTTGCCCCCTCTTCAGTGATTTTTGCCAGGTCCTTGAGGCTGAAAATCTGAAAGCCACCGCTGTCGGTTAAAATCGACCCCTTCCAGTTCATGAACTTGTGGAGGCCGCCAAAACGTTCGATCAGTTCATGACCGGGCCGAATGAAAAGATGGTAGGTGTTGCCGAGAATAATCTCGGCGTTCATCTCATAGAGGTTTTCCGGGGTGACCGCCTTGACTGTTGCCTGGGTGCCCACCGGCATGAAAACCGGCGTCTGGATGGTACCCTGCCTGGTGGTAACGTGGCCGCGGCGCGCTCTACATTCCGAGGATCGGTTATGGAGGGTGTAGGGTGTTGTCGTTTCTCTCATAATATTCAGTAGTCGTTTTCCATCGGGTTCTCGCGCCAAATAGACTGAAATGCGCGGACTTCACGCAAAGCACGAAAGTCTGGGCGGAGCAAATAGCCGCTGATAATACCGTAGCTCTTATATGCCGTAAACCCTTTTCGGTTAAAGGTCAGAACCTCATCGTGTGATGAAGCTTTCCCAGCCGCTGCCAATCTGTCAGGAATATGCTTTGCATTTTTGCATCATTTTTCTCATAGTTAATCGGATAAACATTTTGAACAGATTCGTCATGCATGATTTCGCGCACCTTACAATCGACGTACTGCCACGCACTGCCGCCTGCCTGTACGCATAACTTACATCTGTACTATGAAAAAAATCATTGTCATCAGCTACGCAAACAACGACCAGGAAGCCCTCGCCGGGATTCTCGGCCAATCTCCCGATCAATATGAACTGCAATTCGCCCAGGATGCGCAACAGGCCTTCCGTCTTGCAACGGAAAATGATGCAGACGCCATTATCTATGATCTTGCATCCTACCCTGACGGGCAATTGGACCATCTTGCTCGGTTGAGCAGCCGGCTCCCGTATGTTCCTTCCATTGCCATTATCGACGAAGAGGCAAAAGACGCCGATGCAGTGCTCCGTTCCGGTGTCAGCAGGTGTGTGACCAGACCTATCCAGGTCGAAAAGTTTCTTCATCACGTACGTGAACTGCTCCGGATGTCGACCAGTGGTCAGGTTCGGGGCATTCCCGTCCACAGCCTGCTGCAGATGCTGGAAAGCGATGAAAAAACCTGTACCCTGAAAGTCCAGAGCAAAGATAACAGTGGCCTGATCTTTGTAAAACAGGGCACAGTCGTCGCAGCGGAAACCGCCGATCAGCAGAACGAGGACGCCATATACTCCATCATCGACTGGGATGAACCTGCTGTCGAGCTCCGTTATTTTAATGGCATGCGCCCACCAGCGATCCAAAGACCGCTCATCTCGCTTATTATGGAGAGCTTTCGCTTAAAAGACGAACGTGACAGCTTAAACGAAAAGCAGGAGGCACAAAATAAGCCAAGGCTGGAGTTAAAGCATCTTTCAACCGCCGGCAACCGCATCTCTCTTGATATCGGCGCCAAAATCAAGCTGGAGTTCGACAAAATGGACACGCCCCTGGTCAGTACAATGGTGGGCATGATCCCAAACGAGTATCTCATTG
The DNA here is from genome assembly GCF_900143695.1 of Desulfopila aestuarii DSM 18488. Taxonomy (GTDB): domain Bacteria; phylum Desulfobacterota; class Desulfobulbia; order Desulfobulbales; family Desulfocapsaceae; genus Desulfopila; species Desulfopila aestuarii. The sequence goes on along the minus strand of NZ_FRFE01000010.1, from coordinate 67,821 downwards.
TCACCACCCCGGCCCCGATTTCCATGGTACAGTCCGAGCTGAATTCCGAGAGCTGGATCATCGTCAAATACCTGCACATGGGACGGCTTTGCATGTTCCGGACCCAGTTGCTGAAAGCCATCAATGATCCGCACGACCTGCTCTTTCTCGACTATCCGCCCGCCATCCATTATCATGAACTCCGTCGGGCTAAGCGGACCTCGATCTTTATTCCCTGCACTCTCCACCTGTTACGCGGCCCGGAACTGTACGGGGTGCTGATCGATCTCAGCGCGCTGGGCTGCCTCTGCCAGATCAAGGCAAAAGGTAATGCCGAAATCCCGTCACTGGATATTGAAACCAAAATCCAGCTTCGCTGTCTGCTGCCGGGACTCAAGGAGGATCAGGAACTCACCGCCGTCGTCAAGAATTTCAGAAGGAGCGCCACCGAGACGAGGATCGGTCTTGAATTTGTCGGCCTGCAGGACTATCTCAAGGAAGTGATAGAGAAATATGTCTACTCCGTCGAGTCCATTATCGGCTGATGCTTACCGGTCAGTACATGCCCTGATTGTTTTTTCCTCTTCGCAGATTGACTCGGCCAGCTGAAACTGGCCGAGTGCCCGAAAGAGATTCTCCGCCTCCGACTTCACTTTGAAGTAGACATTGCCCTGCAGGTGGTCAGTCAGAAAACGTAAGGCCAGCTCAAAAGCAATGACCAGCACCGCATCGTAGATGTAATAACGGTCCGCATCACCGAAATCAGGACCGGCAATCTCAAGATAACCGCCCAGCACAGCGTGGCAGATGTCCGAGTCAAACCGTACGTCCTGCCGGTTCGCCCCTTCCTCGCCAGCCCTGTTGCAGCAGGAGCGCAGACAATCGCCGATATCATAATGGATCAATCCGGGTCCGGTGGTATCGAGATCGAAGAACCCTACCGCAACCCCTTTATCGGTAAAAATGACGTTGTCGAGCTTGGGATCACCATGGATTAAACGCCGGCGTAGATGACCCTTTGTTCGCGCATCTTCCAGAAGACCCGCCACTGGCCGAAACCGCTCGACATATGCCAGGGCCTGCTCCAGCTCGGGCGATCGTATCCCTTGCCATGCACTTCGTGCCTGGTCAAACTGTTCAAGATAGCGGGGCGTACAATGAAAACCGGGAATCGGCTCAGCCAGTGAACGTTCCGGGAGATCCATGGTCAATTGGTGAAAGCGGGCCAGGACCCTGCCAAGCTGAGCGGCGGTATCATGTGTAAAGCTTACAAGGTCAGCAGAAAGATGGTCAACCCAGCTCTGGGCGCGCCAGACGCCGCCCTCCCCGTCCTGATAGCTCAGTCCCCCATTTACGGTCAATATCAGCTGGGCGCAAAGAAAGGGTTCGGACTGAGACCCTGCAACTTCAGCAATATGCCTACTCACCCTGGCGAAGTTGGCGACAACCCGTTCAGGTTCTGGGAAAACAGCAGAGTTGATACGCTGCAGCACAAATTTTTGTCCGGCAGTCTGCACCAGATAGGTATCGTTGATGTTGCCAGCTCCTAGCGGCACCACCTGCACATCCGCGCTGCCGGCTCGAAAAGCCAGCAACACCTCGCCAAGAACCTGGCCAGGAGAAAAAATCATACCTTAGCGGGAAAACAGTTCCAAACCGTACCCCGCAGCACCCAGCAGTGCGGCATCGCCGCGTAGAATAAGCCGTACAGGGATGGTTTTCATGAGTTGTTCCATCTTGCCCTTGGCATGAAAATGGGTAAGGAAACCGGTAAAGTCAACTTTATCAGCAATCCGGGGCACGATGCCACCACCAATATAGAGGCCACCACGGGCATACAGCTTCAGGGCAAGGTTGCCCGCTTCAGCCCCCAGGATATTCAGGAAAAGATCAATCACCTTGCGGCAGAGAGGAGAACCATTATCGCCGAAGGCGTTTTCGAAAATAACCGGGGTTCGATCTGCAGCCTGCGCCATCTGGGCGATAACCTCAGGTCGTTCGGGAATGCCCAGATGCTGATGGTAAAAATCGTAGAGATTGGGGATACCGGGACCGGCTATGAGGCTCTCATAGCTGACCCGCTTTTTTCGTGTCAGCATCCAGCGGAGGAGTTCAGCCTGCTCCTCGCCCACCGGTCCAAAATCGGTATGGCCACCTTCACTGCCCCGGGGAAAAAAGAAGCTATAGTTCTTCACCAGCACACCCTCACCCAGACCGGTTCCGGGTGCCACCACGCCGATTAGCTGGCCTGGTTGCGGTTCACCGCTCTGGATTTCGAGCAGATCATCCCCCGACAGCAGGCCAAGGGAGGCACAGACTGCGGTCATGTCGTTGATGAGGTGCACACCTTTGAGGTTGAACTCACGAGCCAGCCCTTGCTCACTGATGATCCAGGGAAGATTGGTAACTGTGCCCACCCCACCGCTCACGACCCCGGCGACTCCTATGCTGGCATAGGTCGGGGCAGAACCAGTCTCCTGCAGGAAGGTGGCAATAATATCTTCCAACCGCCCATAGTCACCACAGGCATAGCGATTGCGTACCATTGGCGTATAATCGCTCCCGCCAAGCGGGAACATTGCCAGCTCGCATTTTGTTCCACCGACATCGACGGCCAAAAGGGTCTCTGTCACGACATCATCCTCCAGAACTCCACTTTTCCTCTCGGGCTTACAGAAAAAGCACCTGGGTTAATCATCCAGTGAACGGATATCCCAGGCCTCTGTCCGGTTGCTGTTGTCCGGATTTTTCACAACCTTGAACTCAAAGATATTCGATGAGTCAAGAAAAAGATTATCGTTGACCTCAGGAGCCTTGGAGCAGTGGAAAAACACAGACTCCGGTACCAGCCCTTTGCTGGGGGTCAGTGAATAGTAGCGCAGAAAACCGAACCCTCGTTCCGGGTTATAGTTAATGGGGAAACCGCGCTGACGCATCTCACCATTCGATGAATGCATAGGCAAGAGGCCCGGCACCAGAAAACCAGAGAGAAAGCTGTCTGCTGCCTCTTTCAGCTCACTGCTCACATGGTTAAAACCGATCACTTCCACCCGGCAGCCCATATTCTGGAGCGCCAGTACCAAACGGATAAAATCACCATCGCCGGTGAGCAAAATGACCCGGTCTAGGTTTCGCGCCTGCAGAAGAGCGTCAATGGCCAGATCCATATCGGCGTTGGCTTTGGTCGTTATGATGCCCTCGTCATCCACGAAATGCTTGACATACTTCTTGATAACCTTAAAGCCACACTGCCTTAGCACGTCGTGATAGCGGTAAAGCTTTTGCCGGTAGTCAGGTTCATCACGGGTACGCTCCCGATCCTCGGCCAGATAGGAGTTGGCCCGCAGTACCACGGAATTTCCGGCGCTCGCCAGCTCGACCAGCACATCATAGCGCATGCCGTAGCCACCGCAGAGCCGGATATTCTCCGCATCGACATAGATCCCCGTCTTCAACATTTCATCGTCTCCAAGAGAGTCCGCATTGGCGGTTATTCCCATTCAATGGTAGCGGGAGGCTTGGAGGAGATATCGTAGCAGACCCTGTTCACCCCGCGCACCTCGTTAATGATGCGGCTGGAGATGGTGCCAAGCAGATCATAAGGCAGTCGTGACCAGTCAGCAGTCATGGCGTCACGCGAATCGACAGCGCGGAGAGCAATAACATGCTCATAGGTGCGGCCATCGCCCATAACACCTACCGTCTGGATCGGCAACAGTACAGCAAAGGATTGCCACACCTTCCGGTACCAACCGGCCTTGCGCATCTCTTCAAGCACGATCACATCAGCCTGCCGTAAAATTTCCAGACGCTCACGGGTTACTTCACCCATGATCCGGATGCCAAGACCTGGCCCGGGGAACGGTTGACGATAAATGGCCTCCTCGGGCAAACCGAGTTCAAGGCCCAGCTCACGGACTTCATCCTTAAAGAGTTCTCTCAGCGGCTCGATCAGGTCAAGTTTCATCACATCAGGCAGGCCGCCCACATTGTGATGCGACTTGATCGGTGCCTCACCTCTGAAGGAAACAGATTCGATCACATCAGGATACAGGGTACCCTGGGCAAGATACTGTACCTCACCGATCTTATGCGCTTCTTCCTCAAAAATCTTGATAAATCCAAGACCGATCCGCTTACGCTTGACCTCGGGATCAAGAACACCCGCCAGCTCACCAAGGAAAAACTCGGTGGCATCGACATCAATCACGTTCAGCTTCGTTTTCTGGCGGAAGAAACGCAATATCGATTCGGACTCGTTGGTCCGCATCAAACCATTGTTCACGTAAATGCAGGTGAGCTGATCACCGATAGCACGATGAATAATGGCTGCGGTCACTGAGGAATCAACACCACCGGAAAGCGCACAGATCACCTTGCCGTTGCCAACTTTCTCCCGAATAGCCTGAACATTGGCCTCAATAAACGAGTGCATGGTCCAGCTGGGGCTACAGCCGCAGATGCCGAAAATGAAGTTTCGGAGCACATCATTGCCGATCAGGGTATGGGCCACTTCGGGATGAAACTGCACCCCGACAAAAGCGTTATCGGTATGGCGGATCGCCGCATACGGTGAGTGAGCACTCACCGCAGTCACCGAAAAGCCCTCGGGCAACTGTTCGATCCGGTCACCATGACTCATCCAGACCTGGTGGTGAAAATTACCGGTTTCAAGCCCGGCGAAGAGCCCTTCAGTATAGTTGACACTCAAGTCGGCCTTACCAAACTCACGTTTTTCAGCCCGCTCAACCTTTCCACCCAGCTGCTGCACCATCAGTTGCGCACCATAACAGATGCCAAGCACTGGCACTCCCAGTTCGAAAAGACCGGGATCGCTGTGCGGTGCGTCGGTGTCGTAAACTGAACATGGCCCGCCGGACAAAACGATACCTGACGGTTTCAGTTCCCGGATTTTGTCGAGGGAAATGTTAAAGGGGTGAATCTCGCTGTAAACTTTCTGTTCCCTGATCCGCCTGGCGATAAGCTGCGTAGTCTGTGAACCAAAATCCAGGATGAGTATTTTCTCGCTGTGAATATCCATTGATATGCTCTCTCGGTACGTGTTGCAAAACGGCGGCGTGGCCATAGAAGCCTTACCGCCGCCTCAATCGGCTCGTATCAGGCCATGCGGTAGTTGGGTGCTTCCTTGGTGATAATAACGTCATGGACATGGGACTCGCGTAAGCCTGCGGCAGAGATGCGGACAAACTTTGCCTTCTTATGCAGATCGGCGATGGTGCCAGCGCCCACATATCCCATGCCGGAGCGCAACCCTCCCAGCAGTTGATAGATCACCGAGGTGATCGGTCCACGGTACGGCACTTTACCCTCGATACCTTCGGGTACCAGTTTGGAAGTAGCGCTGACGTTCTCCTGAAAATAGCGGTCAGACGACCCCTGGGACATGGCGCCAAGAGAACCCATTCCGCGATAGCCCTTGTAGGTCCGGCCCTGATAGAGGAATGTTTCACCCGGAGTCTCGTCGGTTCCGGCAAAAAGGGAGCCGATCATGACGGTGGACGCGCCGCCGCCAATTGCCTTGGTAAGATCGCCGGAATGCTTGACGCCGCCGTCGGCGATAATCGGCACTCCGTGCCGGTTGCCAGCCTTGACGGTGTTTTTGATAGCAGTCATCTGCGGCACGCCGATACCGGCGACAATTCTGGTTGTACAGATGGAACCGGGACCAACACCAACCTTTACAGCATTGACACCGGCCCTGATCAGGTCTTCAGCCGCCTCTTCAGTGGCGACGTTACCGGCGATGATCTGCAGATTCGGAAAAGCGGATCGAACCTGCTCTACGGCTCTGATGACACCTCGGGAATGACCATGGGCGGAATCAATGACCACGACATCAACACCGGCCTTCAACAACCGCTCGGTATGTGCCTCAATGTTGACACCGACCCCAAGTGCCGCACCAACCAGCAAACGACCGAAACTGTCTTTTGCCGCCAAAGGATATTTCTTGATTTTTTCAAGATCCTTGATGGTAATGAGACCTTTCAAACCGCCACTTTCATCAACAACCAGCAATTTTTCGATGCGATGCTCGTGAAGCAGCGCTTTAGAATGCTCCAGAGTAATGCCAACCTTGGCGGTCACCAGGTTTTTGCTGGTCATGACATCGGCGACCCGAAGGTCATTATCGGAAACAAAGCGCAGGTCACGGTTGGTAACGATACCCACCAACTTGCCTTCATGCAGCACCGGTAGACCGGAAATCTTATAGGTCGCCATGATTTCCTGGACTTCACTGACCGACTGATCCTTATTGACGGTAATCGGATCAATGATCATACCCGACTCCGATTTCTTTACCCGCTCGACCTCAATTGCCTGCTGCTCAATGGTCATGTTCTTGTGGATAATGCCGATTCCGCCCTCACGCGCCATGGCAATGGCGGTGCGGTATTCGGTAACGGTATCCATGGCCGAACTGACCAGCGGCGTGTTCAGGGTAATGGTCTGGGTAAGCTGAGTCGCCAGTGAAACTTCGTTGGGAAGGACTTCAGATGCCGATGGAACAAGGAGTAAATCATCAAAAGTAAGTGCTGTTTCAATATTATCTGGTAACATAGTCCCTCCTTTTTTCAGGAAATGTGTCACAAATGCAATACATATATGGATACCGGTGGGTACGACCGGAAAAATGGCAATGTCTCTCTACCAAAAAATCAGTCAGTAAATGCCATCGCATCCATACCATTTTACGCCAAATGTTGTAATTTATACAGGGTAGAGCAGTTCGAAGACGGTGGAGGAACCACCGTGCGATTTACAGATCGCATCACGGTCGGATCGTTACATCCTCAGCATCATGAAAGGGTGACCTGACGGCCCGTTTCCTCGACACAGTGCAGGCTTCACGTTTTTCACAATAGGCAATTTTCACATCACGGCGATTCCGGACATACCTGACGCCGATAAGGATATCACAACAATGCTACTGGAAATCAATCCCCACAACCCTCAGCTCCGCCTGATTCAGCAGGTTGTCGACAGACTGAAAAGCGGTGGTGTGATCTGCTATCCCACCGACACCGGCTATGGCATCGGCTGCGACATCTTCAACCCTAAGGCGATCAAACAGGTGTCATTGATCAAGCATCGGCCAAAGCATAAGCCGTTTTCGTTTATCTGTTCAGACCTGACGCACATCAGCAACTACGCCCACGTCTCGAACACCGCCTACAGGTTGCTCAAGAAACGGCTGCCCGGACCGTACACCTTCGTTCTACCCGGCACCAAGGTGGTGCCAAACGTCATGATCACCAAGCAGAAAACGGTGGGCATCCGGGTCCCCGACAATCCCATCAGCCAGCTGCTGATTGAAACCCTTGGCAATCCCCTGGTTAATACCAGTTTGCCGGCGGAGGATGCACCACCGCCGGCAGATCCCTACGACATCGAGCAGCTGCTGGGTAATCGGGTCGATCTGGTCATCGACGGAGGAATTATCGTCTCCGATCCGTCCTCCGTTATCGACCTGACCGGTGATTATCCGGTCATCCTCCGCGAGGGGAAAGGGGATGTCACCCCTTTTCGCTGATCAACGCCTCTTTTAAGGATTTGCTCATGGTGAAATGAAGGGTATTCCGCACTGGAATATCCATCATTTTGCCGGTGCGGGGGTTTTTGGTGCATCTCGGCTTACGCTGACGCACCGAGAAACTGCCGTAGCCGCGCAGTTCGATGCGACGATCGTCCTGGAGCGCTCCCGCCATAGTATCAAGAATTATATCTACCGCCACGCTCACATCCTGCTTCTGCATGGAGAGCTGGTCGCTGACAATATTAACAATATCTTTTTTCAGCATCTCTTCGCCTTCTATATGTAACGGACCCGCATAGGGTTCCGGATAGTTCTTATGTATAAAAAAAGGTTGTCCTGCCTGAAACGTACCGGCAAGACAACCTTGAAGTTCAAGCTCTACCAGCCTTCTAGCAGATAGACTTACTCTTCCCCCGAGCCGTTGCCGCTTTCGGCCGCAGCCTTCAGCAGATCGCCGAAGGTGGAAGGAGCACTGTCACTGACGGAGCTGTCTGCAGAATACGACTCCGCAGCACCTGCTTCACCGTCGCCCTCAAGGGTCTTGACGGACAGGCCGATCTTACGATCCTTGGAAGAGACGTTGATGACGATGGCCTTCAGAATATCGCCAACCTGATACATGCCGACCGGGGTCTTGACCTTGTCTTTGCTAAGTTCTGAAACGTGCACCAGACCTTCGATTCCTTCCTCGAGCTTCACGAACACGCCGAAGTCGGTAACGTTGGTGATCTCACCTTCCACAACAGTGCCGGACGGGTACTTGTTGTAGGCCGCCTGCCACGGATCAGGAACCAGCTGCTTGACGCCCAGAGAGAAGCGCTCGTTGTCGCGATCGATCTTCAGGACAACTGCCTGGATGGTCTCGCCTTTGGAGAATTTCTCGGACGGATGTTTGATCCGCTCAGTCCAGGAAAGATCGGAAACATGGATAAGACCGTCAATCCCTTCCTCAATACCAATGAAGACACCGAAGTCGGTAATGTTCTTGATCTTGCCCTCGATGATGGAACCAACCGGGTAGTTCTCGGTAACGAGATCCCACGGATTAGGCTGAAGCTGCTTCATGCCGAGCGAGATACGCTTGGTCTCCGGCTCGATGTTCAGCACCATGACCTCGACGTCGTCGCCAACGGAGACCATTTTGGAAGGATGACGCGGCTTCTTGGACCAGGTCATCTCGCTGACATGGATAAGGCCCTCGACGCCCTCCTCCAGCTCGACAAACACACCGTAATCGGTAATGGAAACAACCTTGCCGGTGGTCTTCTCGTTTAACGGGTAACGCTCAACGACGGTAGCCCACGGATCTTCGCGCAGCTGCTTGATACCAAGGGAAACGCGGTCGTTGTCCCTGTCGTACTTAAGGACCTTGACCTCGACTTCCTGGCCAACCTTGTACATCTTGGCCGGATGGGAAACACGGCCCCAGGAGAGGTCGGTGATATGACAGAGACCGTCCATGCCGCCCATATCGATGAACAGACCATAGTCGGTGATATTGGTGATAGCGCCGGAAATAATCTGATTCTCCTGGAGTTTGGAACGCATCTCTTCGCGAAGTTTGTTGCGTTCTTCCTCAAGGATTGCCCGACGGGAGATAACAACGTTATTGCGCTTCTTGTTGAACTTCAGGATCTTGAATTCATATGACTCACCAATGAGAGCATCAAGGTCTTTGACCGGACGCAGATCGATCTGTGAGTAAGGCAGGAATGCAGGAACACCGATATCGACAGACATACCGCCCTTGACGCGGCTCTCGATCTTGCCTTCGATGGTGCCGTCGTCTTCCTGGATCTTGGCAATATCTTCCCAAACCTTTATAGCAATGGCCTTTTCTCTAGAGAGCAGGAGCCCGCCTTCATCCTTACGGCGTTCCACAAACACCTCGAAGGTGTCACCAATTGTGATCTCCCTGTCAGCATCAAGGCGGAACTCGGATCTGGCGATATAACTCTCTGCCTTGTCACCCACATCGACAAGGTAATAGTCATCTTCGGTACCGATGATGGTTCCGATGGCAACATCACCAACAGCAACGACTGTGCTGTTTTCTTCCATTTCAAAGAGTTCTGCAAAGCTCAACTCTTCGCCACTGTTCTGTTCTGATTGTTTGAATTCGGCTGTCATGTGGATTTACTCTTGTGGTAGACCGAGGGCTACGCGGTTAAGGTTGTTGTGTGGAGGCTCTCTGCCACCACGGTTACGCTGTTAGCTGCCAGATGAACGATTTCTTCCGGACCTGTAACGTGTACATTGCCGCAACATGCTTGTCGTTTTACAAGACTGAAACGGTAATGCAACACCTTACGAAATTCAACAGTCGGCTTTGGTCGCTTTTTCACAAAACCGGTAAACATCACTTCTTACCAAAAAATCAACCAGAGGACAAGCACTTCATTTGTCAACAGCCAAAAATCGACATGTCAATCTCCGGATCGACCAGGCCACCCCTGTGAATAACGAAAATCTACGTACCAAGGCGATCCGACGCCTCACTTTTTACCATACTCAAGCGGCAGACCGGCTTTTTGCCAGGCGCTGATGCCACCCCGCAGATTATAGATTCTCGGATACTTTTTCTGAGCAAGATAGAGGCCGGCGGCATAGCTCCGCCCCCCCACCGCACAAACCAGCAGCAACGGCTTATCTTTCGGCAATTCTGCCGCTCCTCGCAATATATCGTTCAGCGGAACAGCAACAGAACCGGGAATGCGTAGCTGCTCCCGTTCGGCTTCGGTCCGAACATCGACAATTAAAGTATTGGGCTCTTTTGCAAGAAATGCCTGGGCTTCAACTGCAAGCAGAGAAGCGAACTCCGGTCCGGCAATAACCGATTCACCTTGCGTCTCAGTCCCGTCATTTGAAACCGTCTGGCTGGCCGGTTCTTCCGAACAACCCGTAAAGTATGCCAGGAAAACAAGACTCAGAATGAGCCCCGCCAGTCTCCTCAGCCTGTCCATTACTCTCATATCAGCTGCGACCACCATTTGTCTTTGCTCCACCGCCTTTTCCCTGTGACCTGGAAGAACTCGAAGAACGCCTACGGCCGGAATTGGGCCTGCGGCGACGAACGTTCTTTTTCTCTACCGGCCTCTCCGGTCTCGCCGCCGGTTCCGGCGGCACTACCACCAGCTCTTCGGGCGGCACTTCACACTCCAGCGACCGACCAATAAAAGCCTCGATTTCAGGCAGGACGAATGCGCCTTCCTCACAGGCAAAACTGATGGAAACCCCTTCCGCGCCAGCGCGGCCGGTGCGCCCTATCCGATGCACATAATCCTCCGGCTCATACGGCAGGGTAAAGTTGACCACGTAGCTGATGTCCTCAATATGAATACCCCGTCCAGCCACATCGGTGGCAACCAGCACCTTGACCTTACCGTCCCGAAAACGTTCAAGCCTGCTTTCCCGCTTGTCCTGGGCCACATCGCCCGACAACAGGGCGCACTCAATACCATAACGCTGCAATCGCTCGCTCAGTTTACGCACATCGCTTTTCATATTGGCAAAAACCATGATGCGGTCATCGGGATGCTGTTTGATGAGGTTATAGAGCACATGGAATTTTTCATCGGAGGTTACGAGATAAACCCGCTGGTGAATGGCCTCAACAGATACCTGTTCCGATTCCGCCTCAACATATTCCGGCTTGACACACCATTGGTAGGCGAGCCGTCGTACATCATCGGAAAGCGTTGCAGAAAACAGCAGGGTCTGCCTCGCTTCCTTGGCCGGAATTCGACCGATGATTCTTCGCATATCAGGGATGAAACCCATATCAAGCATACGATCGCCCTCATCAATGACCAATATTTTGCACTCTTTAAAGGAGATCACATTTTTGTTGGCAAAATCGATCAACCGCCCCGGGGTCGCAATCACCAGATCAACGATCCGTTCGCGCAGCTCGTTCATCTGGGCCTCATATCTGGCGCCACCGTAGACGGCATGCACCCGTAAGCCGGTGTGCCTCCCAAGGTTGGCCGCATCTTTGGCGATCTGAATAACCAGCTCCCGGGTCGGAGCCATTACCAGGGCTCTGGGGGCACCTTTTTTTCTGCGGCTGCCACCTTCGCCGAGAAGCCTGGAAAATATACCAATCAGAAAAACGGCACTCTTACCGGTCCCGGTATTGGCCTTGCCAACCAGATCCCGCCCTTCCAGCACCGTTGGCAGAGCTTTTTCCTGGATTGGAGTGCAGTACTGGAACTCCTGATCAGCAATACCATGCATTACGGAAAGCGGAAGTTCGAAATCATGAAATCGTGAAACACCTTCACGCGGGACCACCTGGAATGCATCAAGACTCCAGGCGGGTTTGCGCGGCTCGCGCGTCCTTTTCCTTTCTCGTTTTTCTCTTTTCTCCGTCACTCCCGATTCTTCGGCGCCGGCCGTGACAGATGCAGGAGTGGCAGGTTCGGTCGATACCGGTGCATTGCCGGTGTCTTTGCCACCCATCTGCGTCGGGGGTGTTTCGGCCGAAGACGATTCCGCGCTCTTCCTGTTGCCGAAAATGGCGGATCGGGCAAGACGGGTTATCTTCTGACCGGTCCGGACAATAAAATCTTTCATCATGAATGTTTCCTCTGGCGATATGTCAAAATCGCCTCAGATGGGAATGGGCCTGGACCACGCAACAGACAACTGCGGTGGTGACCAAATAGGCCGAAAACCAATAGGTAAGCTGAACAATTATCTGAACGTTCCTCTTCGTAGCACAGTATTAAATATATGTGCCGACAGATCAGTCATCAGCGTGAATAGAAAAAATAAGCACTTTCCGCTTTCCGGCGGCGCGACAGAAGGAGATTTACTTGGCATGCCGCAACACAACCTGTTCAAAGGTTGGGCATAATCTGGCGGGAACACTGCTATCCGGTACATGCGCGACATGCACCGCTTGTTATTCTTGCTGCCTCGTGTATCGCCGCGAAGATCACTTTTTTCTCCGCAGCGCCGTTTCCGGGTCCGACCATACAATAAAAAAGGCCTGTGGTAAAGGGGATGCTATCGCCCGAGTACCCGCAGTTCTTCCATCAATGGTCCAAACAACGCCTCATACTCCGGGATGGCTTTGCGTAAAATTGTGCCGAAATGGGTCACATCTTTTTCATTCACGACAATATTTGCCGAATAGGCCAAGGCCTCAAGGTCATAAAGGGTGTGCAACTCTTTGCCGATCAGCACATAGAAGATATACCGCCTCTTGGTCATACTCATTGCATTCATAAATGCATGGAATGCAGACTTTTTCAATCCGCCTGGCTCAAATTCGCTGTGTTGAATAACCCCGGAGTAATTAACAAACTCCATTTTTTCGATAGCAGCCTCAGCAGACGTCGCGACCTCGGCCCTGTAGCCAAGTGCCTCAACTGCTTTAATAACATCTGCCGCACCACAATTCTCAGGAATAAGTATGAGGGCCAGCGGTATCTCCTCGACCACTTCCTGGTCGTCAAATACCCCTTCCTTCAGCCAGGATACGTCTGGCGGCTCAGGAGGCTTCACCCCCACCCTCCTGGGCCTCGCGGCAGCGACCTGCTGTGGACCGGACGGAGCGGCAGGAGCCTGATTGCCATTCAGCATAGACGCGTCAAGAGCAAAGGGTTCTTCACACTGGATGCATTTAACCCGTGCCTTCTGATCCGGTTTCAGTTGCCTCAGACTCTCCTTAAACTTATCACTCAACTTCAGCTGCTTACCGCATTTGGGACAGCTAACGTTCATAATCGCCTCTTTTACCCGTGAGATTTTCAGAAATTCCAGCCCGTCACCGCGTTCTCAAACGAACGATCAGGGATTAGCGAAAGTATCCTTGTTCATTTTCCTCTTCTTCCATGGCCAGACCACTGAGAGTAGAGGTAGCCTCACCGCGCTCAGACTTGATTTTATCAAGGCCCCGCGTAATCTCACTTCGCTGTGAGCAATAGGTCATGGCGGTCTTTTCGGTGATCATCCCGCGACTGAACAATTCGAGAATATGCTGATCAAACGTCCGCATCTCCAGCGTAGCCCCTTCTCTAATGACATTGTAGAAGGTCTTCTCTTCGGTCTCACCGTTGAGTATAAGATCTTTGATACGAAGACTGGTCCGCAGGATTTCCATGGCAGCCACACGACCACCGCCGACTTTCGGCAGCAACCGCTGACTGACGATCCATTTTATGGTATCGACCATGCGGTGCCGGACCTGCGGTTGCTCTTCCTGCTCGAACATACCAAGGATACGGTTGATGGTCTGACCGGCATCAATGGTATGCAGCGTCGAGAAAACAAGATGGCCGGTCTCCGCTGCGGACAGGCCAATCTCCATGGTTTCCCGATCACGCATCTCACCAACCAGGATAACTTTCGGGGCCTGCCGCAAAGCAGCTCGAAGCCCAATTGCAAAAGAGCTGAAGTCGTTACCCAGTTCCCGCTGATTAAAGGTGGCCAGCCGCTGCCCATGCACATATTCGATCGGGTCTTCCAGCGTCACCACATGAACCGGACGGGTGTCGTTCACTCTATCGAGCAGCGCGGCAAGGGAGGTTGTCTTACCGGAACCGGTTGCACCGGTGAAGATCACCATACCGTTCAGCTCGGCCGCCATCTTACCGAAAGCAGGGGGGAAATGCATCGACTCAATGGTCGGCACTTGTGTTTCCAACTTTCGAAGGATTGTGGTAAAATAGCCTTTTTGGGTGAAAATATTCACCCTGAAGCGGGCCTTATCCCCCAGGGAATATGAAAGATCGCAGGAGCCGTTTTCCAGCAGATCGCGGAGCAGACGACGGTTGTTGCCAATGAGGTTCAGAGCAAACGCCTCCGTCTGGAAAGGCGTCAGGGTCTCGACCGGCGGCTGGACCTTGACGGGGACAAGCTCGCCGGAAGCTTCAACCTGCAACGTCTTGCCGACTGTTATATTGAGATCGGATACGTTGTTATAGGATTCCAGCATCGCTGTAATCCAATAGTCTATTTCTGTCTTTTTCATAACAGTCTCCTGAAAAGGTGTGCAATACCCGCATTTTTCATTGTATATTGTCCCTAAAGTAACAAGAATTTCAATAACTTTTTTACGTAAAACCTAAAAGATTTGATCTTACCGGATCACTCTTTACTGACAAAGAAGGTGTAACCAATGGCAATTCCACTTCGAAGCGCAACGACAACCCAAGGGAGAAGAATGGCCGGGGCGAGAAGCCTCTGGCGGGCAAATGGCATGAAAGAGGAACATTTCGGCAAGCCGGTCATCGGCATCGTCAACTCTTTCACCCAGTTTGTACCCGGTCACGTTCACTTACATGAAATCGGCCAGCGCATTAAGCAGCTCATTGCCGAACAGGGCTGCTTCGCCGCGGAGTTTAACACTATCGCCATTGACGACGGCATCGCCATGGGTCACTCCGGCATGCTCTACTCCCTGCCCTCGCGCGAACTAATCGCCGACAGCGTCGAGTACATGTGTAACGCCCACACCGTCGACGCCATCATCTGCATCAGCAACTGCGACAAGATAACCCCCGGCATGCTGATGGCTGCCATGCGTCTCAATATCCCTGCCATCTTCGTTTCCGGTGGTCCCATGGAGGCCGGTGTCGATGGTGACAAACGCTATGACCTTATCGACGCTATGATCATGGCTGCAGACCAATCAGTAACCGACGAGGTTGTCGAGCGGGTCGAGCGAAGCGCCTGCCCAACCTGCGGCTCCTGTTCCGGCATGTTCACAGCCAACTCCATGAACTGCCTCAACGAAGCCCTGGGTATGGCTCTGCCGGGCAACGGTACGGTGGTTGCTACCCACTCTGGCAGGAAACAGCTCTTTGAAACCGCCGCCGGACGCATCGTCGAAATGGCCAAGGCCTGGTACGAAAACGAGGATGCTTCGGTATTGCCTCGCTCCATCGCCAGTAAGGCTGCGTTTATGAACTCCATGTCCCTCGATATCGCCATGGGGGGCTCCACCAATACCGTCTTGCACCTGCTGGCCATTGCCCATGAGGCCGGTGTCGACTTCACCATGAACGACATCGACCATCTGTCGAGAAGGGTGCCGGTGCTTTGCAAGGTCGCCCCTTCCGCATCATACCACATCGAAGACGTGCATCGAGCCGGTGGCATCATGGCCATTCTTGGCGAACTTGAGCGAGCCGGCCTGATTGATTCGAGCGTCAGCCGCGTTGACAGCCCCTCACTTGCCAGCACCCTCAACCAGTACGACCTGGTACGGGAAAGCTGCAGCAAGGAGGCAAAGCAGCTCTACAAGGCCGCTCCGGCCCAGTCTGGGCTCAACCTGGTGATGGGTTCCCAGAACACTATGTACCCGGAAGCCGATCTCGACCGGAAAAAAGGTTGTATCCGCGACATGGAGCACTGCTACAGCAAGGATGGCGGTCTGGCGGTTCTCTTTGGCAATATCGCGGAAAACGGTTGCATCGTCAAAACCGCCGGCGTTGATGAATCAATCTTGAAATTCACCGGCACCGCCCGAGTCTTCTCCTCCCAGGAAGCCGCATGCGACGCCATCCTCGACGGTTCCATCAAAGCCCGCGACGCAGTGATCATCCGTTACGAGGGCCCGAAAGGTGGACCAGGAATGCAGGAGATGCTCTACCCAACCTCGTATCTCAAGTCTGTGCATCTCGGTGCCGAATGTGCACTTATCACCGACGGACGATTCTCCGGCGGCACCTCGGGTCTTTCCATCGGTCACGTATCGCCTGAGGCGGCAGCCGGCGGAGCCATTGGACTGGTGGAAGACGGCGACACCATCGAGATCGATATCCCGGGTCGGACCATCAATGTGGCTGTCTCAGCCGAAGTGCTTGCTGCCAGGAAAGACAGGGAACAGGCCAAAGGAGCCAAAGCCTTTACCCCTGAAAATCGGGACAGAACTGTTTCCCCGGCACTGAGGGCCTACGCACTGCTGGCCGCTTCGGCCGATAAGGGTGCGGTCAGGATGCTGCCAGAGGCATAATCGCATCGCCCCACTTTTTTGCCGGCGCGGCGGCTTGCAATGTCCCGCGCCGGATAGCGACCTTCTTGTGGAACGATTACCTCCTGAGGCACTTCTCGAAGAAAACGTCATGCTGCTGCCAATAGTGTGCTTTTTTTTTGTTCTCCTTAAACAAATATAATAGGATACATGTGTGTTGGCTTGCCCCATTCCTGTCTAACTGCTCACGCACATCATGAGGCCCCGCATTGAAACCGACAAAAATTGAAAATCCAGAATATTTTCATAAGGTCATCGACTGCCAGTATGCCTGTCCTGCGCACACTGCCGTTCCTGAATATATCCGGCTGATCGACAATGAACGGTACGAAGACGCCTACATGGTCAACTGGGAGTCCAACGTCTTTCCCGGAATCCTCGGCCGTATCTGTGACCGGCCCTGCGAACCGGCCTGCCGGCGAGGCCGCATAGACGAGGAACCGGTGGCCATCTGCCGTCTCAAGCGGGTAGCCGCTGATTACAAAAGTGCGATCGACGAGCGAATGCCGAAGATTCCACAAGAAAAAAACGGCAAGAAGATCGGCCTCATCGGCGGCGGCCCGGCCTCCCTTACCGTAGCCCGCGATCTGATGGTGCTGGGCTACGAAGTCGATCTCTACGACGACCAGCAGAAGGCCGGTGGTTTCATTCGCACCCAGGTCCCTTCATTTCGACTACCGGAAAAAGTGCTGGATGAAGAGGTAAACCGCATCCTCAATTTCGGAGTCAACACCATTCTCGGCCACTACGTCAAAAGCCTGAAGGAAATCGTCGACAAAGGCTATGATGCAGTCTTTGTTGGCACCGGCGCCCCCAGGGGCCGTGATCTGCCCAACCTGCCCGGCCGTGAGCTGGGCGACAAATTTATCCATATCGGTATTGAGTGGCTGGCAGCGGTGCTCTACCGTCATGTGGAGAAAACCGGAAAACGAGTGCTGGTGCTGGGTGGCGGCAACACGGCCATGGATTGCTGCCGCACAGCAAGACGGCTCGGTGGCGATGAGGTCAAGGTGATCGTCCGCAGCCCCCGTGAAGAGATGAAAGCCTCCCCTTGGGAAATTGAGGACGCGGAACGCGAGGATATCGAGATCATCGACAACCATGTACCGCTGGAATTTGTAGTGGAAAATGGCGTGCTCACCGGTATGCGATTTGACCGGGTTGAGCCGAAATATGACGATAACGGCAAACGCAGCCTGGTTTCCACCGGTGAAGAGCCGGTTTTCATCCCCTGCGACGAGGTGCTTTTGGCGGTGGGACAACAGAACGCCTATCCCTTCATCGAGCGGGATATTGGTATCGAGTTCAGCGATAATGGGTTGCCAGTCATCGATCCGGTCACCCTGCAATCCACCTTGCCACAGGTTTTCTTTGGTGGCGACGCGGCCTTTGGTCCGAGAAACGTCATCACCGCCGTGGCTCACGGTCATGAGGCCGGACTTTCCATTCACCTGTTTTGCCAGGGGCAGGATCTCCATAACCGGCCCCACCCGATGGTAAAAATGCAGGGCCAGAAGATGGGTATTCACGACTGGCTCTATGACAGCCATGTCACAGAGGAAGATCGCCAGGAAGTGATCATGGTGGAGAAGGTGAAATCAATCCAGGATCGACTCATTGAGGTGGAACTCGGTTTTGATCACGACCGGGGCCAGCGTGAAGCCAAACGTTGTCTTAACTGCGATGTACAGACGGTTTTCGATCCTGCCACCTGTATCGAATGCGACGCCTGTGTCGACATCTGCCCGGTCTCCTGCATCAATTTTACCGACAACGCCGACGAGGAGCCGATGCGCGCCAAACTCATCATTCCGGCCCAAAATCGCAACCAGGCCCTCTATGTTTCTTCCTCGTTGCCCACCGGTCGCATCATGGTCAAAGATGAGAATGTCTGCCTGCACTGCGGCCTCTGCGCCGAGCGGTGTCCGACCTCTTCCTGGGAAATGGTGAAATTTATCTATAAAGCTCCGCAAGCGGGGATGAAATGAACAGGATAGAACGCGTAAACGACTTTGTTATCCGCTTTGCCAACGTCAACGGCTCCGGCTCGGCCAGTGCCAACAACCTTTTCGCCCAGGCCATATTCAGGATGGGCATCCCGGTCAGCCCCAAGAACATCTTTCCCTCCAACATCCAGGGTTTGCCCACCTGGTATGAGGTGCGGGTCAATGAAAAAGGCTATCTTGGCCGACGCGGCGGTTATGACATGGTTGTGGCAGTCAACGGCCAGACTCTTTTGAAAGATTATAATGAGGTGGCCAGCGGCGGATATTTCTTCTACGACTCCACCCGGGTCCTGCCCGATGAATGCCAGCGGACGGACATCACCGTTCTCGGCATGCCGCTCACTGAGCTGTGCAATGAGGCGTTTGAAAACCCCAAGCTCCGCCAGCTCTTAAAAAACATCATTTACGTTGGCGCCCTTTCGCACCTTTTAGATATCGAGTTCTCGGTACTGACCGACTCGATCCAGCGACAGTTCAAGAAAAAGCCGAAACTGGCCGAGCCCAACATCCAGGCCCTGGAGATCGGCCTCAACTATGCCCGTGAGCATTTCACAGATAGTTGCAGGCTATCGGTTGTCCGTCGAGACCTGCTTACTGATGCGATCATAATGGACGGCAACAGCGCCACCGGACTTGGGGCGCTCTATGCCGGCGCCACTGTGGCCGGCTGGTATCCGATCACCCCTTCAACCTCAGTTATCGAGGCTTTTGAACGGTTTGCAGGAAGATACAGGATCGAAGATGAAACCGGCCGCAGGAAAGTCGCAATAATCCAGGCCGAAGACGAACTGGCCGCCCTCGGCATGGTGATCGGCGCTGCCTGGAACGGAGCCCGCTCCTTTACCGCTACCTCCGGTCCCGGCATCTCGCTCATGAGCGAATTTTTAGGGCTTGCCTATTTTTCCGAGGTCCCGGTGGTGCTGATTGATGTCCAGCGCACAGGCCCATCCACCGGAATGCCCACCCGCACCCAGCAATCTGACCTTATCGCCGCCGCCTATGCCTCCCATGGCGATACCCGAAATGTGCTGCTCTTTCCCTGTGATCCGGCTGAATGTTTTGAACTCACCGCCCAGGCCTTCGATCTGGCCGAAAGACTGCAGACGCCGGTCCTGGTCATGACCGATCTTGATCTCGGCATGAACGATCATGTGAGCAGGCCGCTCGTTTGGGATGACAAACGGCGCTACGACCGGGGCAAAGTGCTCTCGGCCGAACAACTGGACGCGCTTGAAACCCGCTGGGGCCGCTACCTCGATATCGACGGAGACGGCATCTGCTACAGGACCATCCCCGGCACCCACCCGACCCAAGGCGCCTATTTCACCCGTGGAACCTCTCACGACGAATATGCCGCCTACACTGAAGACAGCGGCGCATACGAAAGGAATATGATCCGGTTGCTCACCAAATGGGATACCGCAAAAACCATGGTGCCCGAACCGCATATCACCATCCGAGATCCACAATCAAAGGTCGGCGCGATTTTTTTCGGCACCACCACCCATTCGGCATATGAAGCAATCAATCGGCTTGAAGAAGAAGGAACCGCAATCAACACCATGCGGCTGCTCTCCTTCCCTCTCACAGCAACCGCCCTCGACTTCATCAACAGCCATGACATGATATTTGTGATCGAGCAGAACCGCGACAGCCAACTCAAGACCCTGATCGTCACCGACAACGGAATTCTCCCCAACAAGCTGGTGCCTTTAACCAATTTTGATGGGATGCCAATTACCGCCGATTACATCACCGAGAAGCTTGAGGCTGGGCTTGCAGTTTCAACAACCACCACGGGAGGCAGCAAATGAGCTATACCCGACCCACATTCCGCCACCCGGAACAACAGAGAAACGATAAAGGTTATTTTCGCCGGGACTATGAAGGCGCTATTTCCACCCTGTGCGCCGGCTGCGGCCACGACTCGATCAGCACTGCGATTGTCCAGGCCTGCTTCGAGATGGCCGTCGAACCTCACCGTGTTGCCAAACTTTCCGGTATCGGCTGTTCATCGAAAACGCCCGCCTATTTCCTCGGCAAATCCCACGGTTTCAACTCAGTCCACGGCCGCATGCCGTCGATTGCCACCGGTGCCAACATGGCTAACCGTGACCTCCTCTATATTGGGGTGTCCGGCGACGGCGACACCGCTTCCATCGGCATGGGCCAGTTCGCCCACGCACTCAGGCGCAATCTCAATATGAATTATATTGTGATGAACAATGGTTGCTATGGCCTTACCAAGGGACAGGACTCCGCCACTGCCGACAAGGGCAGCGCCGGCAAAAAAGGCACCCCAAACCCGTTTGAATCCATCGACCTCTGCGAACTGGCCATTGAGCTGGGAGCAAGCTTTGTCGCCCGCAGTTTTTCCGGTGACAAGCAGCAGCTGGTACCACTCCTGAAAGCAGCAATCAGCCACAACGGTCTGGCCTTCCTCGATGTGATTTCACCTTGTGTGACCTTCAACAACACCGCTACCTCCACAAAGAGCTACCAGTATGTACGCGAGCATAGTGAGGCCACAGGAACCTTCGATTTTATCCCCCTGCAACGCGAGATCCTGACCCGCTACGAGCCGGGCACCACTCAGGCTATCACCATGCACGACGGCAGCCTGCTCTATCTCGAAAAACTTGAGCAGTCATTTGATGTCACCAGCCGACGCCGTTCGGTGGACAAACTGGAAGAAGCCAAGGAAAACGGTCGCCTGCTTACCGGGGTCATTTATGTCAAACCCGACAGCCAGGATACCCACGACATCATCAACACCACCCTTCGTCCATTGAACTCCCTGGACCAGAGTGATCTCTGTCCAGGCAGCGAAGTTCTTGCGGCCATCAACGAGAATTACCGCTAAGTGGTATGCCGCATCGCTTGCCGGTGCGGCTATTGGCAGCCCCCCGACCCTACACTTCTACGAACAAAGATGTCCCAGGAATCCGGCACGATAACAAAATGGAATGATGATAAAGGATTTGGCTTTATCACGCCGCAATCAGACACCAAAAAGATTTTTCTCCATATCAATGCATTTAGCAAGGAACATCAACGGCCAGTTCAAGGCCTGCGGGTCACGTATGATATTGGCACTGATTCCCAGGGGCGGAGTTGCGCGATACGGGTCGCCCCATCCCTGGGCCACAAAAAGGTCAGCAAAACCGACAGACAAATTTTCTTTGCCAGAGTTTTCTCCTGCATTTTCCTTGCTCTGGTGGGGTTGCTGGTTATCATGAAGGTACTGCCGGTCATCATTCTCAGCGCCTATATCATCTTGAGTATAGCGACGTTTTTAGCGTACAAAAAAGATAAATCCGCCGCCGAATCGGATGAATGGCGAATACCGGAAAACAAACTGCACCTTCTTTCACTTATCGGCGGCTGGCCTGGAGCTCTCATTGCCCAGAATACACTTCGCCATAAATCGAAGAAGATCTCTTTCAGGACAGTCTATTGGCTAACGGTTGTAATCAATTGTGGCGCCCTGGCCTGGCTGGCCACGCCTGAAGGCGCCTTAACGCTTCAGCGATTGATGCACACTTTTTATTAAAGTTTATACGATCCCACTCACCTCCTAGGCAACAAGGGTGAAAAAGATCGAAGAGTATATATGTCACTTCTTACCATTCTCGGTATCGCCGTAGCCCTGGCGATGGACGCCTTTGCTGTCTCCATTGCCGTCGGCATCAGTCTTAAAAAAATCAGTGCCCGACAGACGTTTCGTCTATCCTGGCATTTTGGTCTGTTCCAGGCCATGATGCCAATAATCGGCTGGTGGCTGGGCAGCGCCATCCGTGTCATCGTCGAAAACTATGCCCACTGGATCGCCTTCGGACTATTGGCAGCAGTGGGTTCCAACATGCTGCGCGAAGCACTCCAATTCGATCATGAAAGTGATGAACCGCGCAAGGATTCCACCAAAGGGTTCACCATGGTCATGCTCTCCGTCGCCACCAGCATTGATGCGCTGGCCGTTGGTTTTTCCATGTCCATGCTGCACATCTCCATTATTACCCCGGCAATTATCATCGGTATCGTTGCCGCCGCCTTCACCATCACCGGTATGCACCTCGGGAAAAAGGTCTCTGCCTTTAAACGGCTCAGCACATGGGCCGAATTATTGGGCGGCCTGGTTCTCTGGGGAATCGGCCTCAATATTCTCTACGAACATGGTGTCTTTTAGCTCTCGATGTGAAGAATCACACCAACCCACCCCTACTTTGTAGCATATGCAAATAACCTCCTGATTTTTGTACAACTCCTATCGCTCTGGAATATTTTATGATTCCGATTGAAAGAAAACATTTTGTCGAATTCTATTAAAGTGATACATATAATTATTAATCTGTAATGTGTATTAACACATTCACTTTTCATTCCACCAGAAGGAGATACCTATGCAGCTTACCAGAGACAGTAAGGTTCTGGCGTCGGCGCTTGTGCTAACATTCCTGTTAACCGGTTGTGCCACTCCCCCGCCTGATACCTCCCAAGCGACGAAATCGCCCGTTCAGGCCACTCAGCAAAAACAGAATGTGTATACCGGCTCAGTCGTCGGTAAGTCCAACAAGGCAAAGACCATCTCAATCAGCGTAGGGAAGGATGACCAGGCTCAGACCATGATGGTCAAATTCGACGACAACACCAAAGGACTCAACTTTGCCGAACAGGGCGAAGCTGCCATCATCACCTGGGAGCAACGCGGAGAGGACCAGTTTGCCACTGAAATTAAGCCAAAACTGGCTAAACTGCCTGAGGGGGTGACCGAAATCAAGGTTGATGAGATGTATGCCCTGGTTGAGAATGGCACCAGCATGACCCTCGTTGACGCCCGTCCGGAATCACGATACGCACAAGGCCACCTGCCAGAAGCCATTTCCATCCCGGTGCCAAAGCTGAAGAAGATGGGTGAAAAAGCACTGCCGAAAGAAAAAGATACGTTGCTGGTATTTTATTGCGGAGGCCCCACCTGAGGCATGTCAACCACAAACGCCGGTCTGGCGAAAAAACTTGGCTATACCAACATTCGTGTTTTCCTTGATGGCGAACCAGCCTGGAGCAAGGCGGGTCACCCAGTCTATGCAACCAACACCTTTGTCCGTGAAGGCAATATCGTCCTGCTCGACCTGAGAGGGGACGGCAGCCCGGTCAAGGGCAGAATCCCACGCGCTGTCGCTCTGCCCTATGATGAGCTCGATGACCGTCTCGATGATATTCCACGCAATGCACCGGTGGTGCTCTACAGTAATTCCAAGAATGAGACCATGGAGGCCTACCTCGAGCTCCGTGAGGAGGGGTTCAAACAGGTCTCACTGGTGAAAGGCAATTACCAGGGTTGGGTAAAAGCCGGCGAACCCGTGGTGAAAGGACCGATCTTCACTAACGAGATCAAATGGGTACGACAGCTTGGCAAAGGCGAAGTTTCGGTGGCTGATTTCAGGAAAGCCGTCGCCGGTGAGCTTCCGAACACCTTCGTGATCGATTCCCGAACCAAGGATGAGATTGCCGAATTTGGGATCTTCAAGAACACCGTTAACATCCCGCTTGATGAAATCCCCAAACGTCTTGGAGATATCCCGAAAGACAAGCGGATATTCATCCACTGCTCCTCCGGGGCCAGAGCCGACCTCGCTTATCAGGAACTGTTAAAACACGGATACGACGTGAAATTCCTGCTGCTCGACATCACCGATCCGAGCTGTGACTGCGAAATCATCAAACCATAGCACCATTTCTGCCTGGAACCTTCTCCATAAAGGGGTTCCAGGCAGCATTCCTCTCCCCTCTTTACTTTTTTTCCTTGAAAATAGAGCTGCAAGAATGAAATAGTTCTGTATCCACCGACGGAACGTGTCATCTTTCTCCTTCTTTGCAGGGCAGCCATGTTTTTCCACACCACACGCTGTTTCATGCCGTTCCTCCTTGCTTTCGCTCTGCTGATTGGCGCACCGGCCCATGCCAGTCAGTTATCCAAAGCTGCCGCAAATCGCACCCTGGAAAGTCTCAAGAACCTCAAAACAATTTCCTCAGCGGAGATTGCGTCCTACACACCAAAGATCAACGCACTCGATTACACCTCCTCCCGGGCGATACGGGCCCTCTTGCAATTGCCGGCAATCTCCCCCGCAGATCTTCCAGCGATATTCTCCCTGCCGGAATTGTTCGATATTTCCTTCAGCGCCATTCCCCTCCTGGAATATTATGTTGGATTGCCGGGAGCAACCCTCAGTGGAGCTCGCCTGCTGCTGACGGAAATAAAAGATGTCAGCTTTGTGTACGAACAGGTTCTCGCACCATTACCCAACCTAAAAAACACAACAGCCGATGGCGCAATCCGGGTCATCCGAAGGTTGAAGATGATCGATACCACCGATGAGGCTGGCCAATGGGCGACCCGTGCACTTCTTTCGATTGAGACCATCGATGAGGATACGGTACTGAAAAGTGTCGACCTTATCACCCCACTTACCCCAGCCCAGAAACGGGCTGCGGAGAAGTGTTTTGCCACCCCAAAAGTGCGGCCAGCCATACTACCGGCGCTCCTTGGCCAGTTGTCAATTCTCGCGGAGATAGAGGCAATCAATCTCAGCGGCCTGCTTGCCGGCAGCAAGATCAATGGACCAGAGATCGGATACTGGCTGAACAACTATTTCACCCTTCCTGACACCAGCCGGGAATCTGCATATCCGGACTTTTCCATCGCTGACAAAAATATACTGCTTACCGGGCTTGGCGAGGCAGCGCCGGCCATCGCCGAACAACTCAACAATCTCCACGCTGTCACTGATAATTTCGGCCAGGAGATCAGCGGTGGCCGACTGGCAAAGATGTCACCAGCAGGACTTCAGCAACTCTTCCATCGTCTTGATCCGACCACACGTAACCGTTTCGGTTCCTCAATGCAACAGGCTCTCGCAGGGGGCGACAGAGCCAAGGCAATTGCCCTTCTCCGCCTAGCCACCCAGGCTGCTCGCCGCCAGCTGGCCCGTGATCTGACATGTGAAAATCTCTATGTGCTGCTGGCACATGGCAGCGAACTGTTCGACTCGTCATTTCGGGATATACTCGTTCCCGAGATGGTTGCGAAACTGAGCACCGAATATAACAATAACCTGCTCTCCTTTCTGGGGGTCATTGATCCCGATTCGCTCATGGTCTCTGATTTTCTCACCCATCTGGCCTGGAAAGGAAGCCTCACCACCTTTTTCCCACAAGAAGCCGCCGCTCAACAAGAGGTACTGAAGCTCCTGGCTAAGTCAGCCCTTGGTAACGAGAAAAGCCTGCTCTTTTTCGCCGCCACCTTCATCGATCTGTTGAAAACCCTGCAACCACAGGCCAGAACGACCCTTCTGGAGCTGCTATTGCAGGCTACCAACGATAAGAGCGGTCGATTCGCTCGCCAGGTTCAGGTAATCCTGCAGGAATATCTCGACCATCATCCGCAACTGCTCTCAGCAGTCGACAGTCAAAGCATCTCGGCCATGCTCGACCGTGAGGGATGGGTTGATATTGCCCCTTATGTGACCACGCCATTTGCCGAATGGCTCTCCGACGGGAAGTTGTGCAGTTTGTCGGTGTTCCAGAACGACGACGACGGCAGCATCTCGTATCGCGAGCACGGTTCCTACCTGTTTCGACACGGTTATCGACCAGCCTTTAGCAATGAGTATGAACCAGGCCCTATCGATAAGGGACTGCAAACGCAACTAATCACGGTGTTACAAAAACTGCAGCATTCAAATTCAGGCAATCTCGCAGCCCTGTTCCAGCTCGCGGCCAGAACACCGGTGGTAATTGTCTGGCAGAAACGGATCGGCAAGATTGACCTGAACCATTTTGTCTATATCTACCACGGAAAAACCGCCCAGGAGAATCTGCTCAAAACCTTTCTGACCAAAGGACACGAGCTGTTCGCTCAACGCGGACATAGCTACTGGCGGGGCGAGCAGCTACTCCTGCCCCTGGATCGACTCATTGAGCGAAAAGAAATTACGCCAGATCTGCTTTCCGGCCTTCCGCGTTTTATCAGTATCGGTTCCTGCGGCGGCATCAGGGCCTATGGGGAGCTGATCAGCCGGTTTGGGAATCGTCTTGATATCCTGGCCACGGTCGGGACCGGCACATCAACCATCAATACACCCTACAATACCAGGATGCTGGAAATCGTCGCCGAGCAGCACAAGCTGCATCAGGATCTGACCTGGAAGAAGCTTGCCCAGCTGACCAACGGCATTTTCGCAGCTGATACCGGAGATGAGTATATCCGTCCCGGCTCCCTGCCGGCCATCCTCTATAAGATGTCCGCCCGCTAAAAGAACGTGCTCTTTTCTCCCATTTTCACAGATCATTGCTTGTCATCCATAGCCCAAAACGAGTATGAATCACATAATGGTTCGTTGACCGAGCCCCATCTTTTCGTAACTACCCTGTACCCATAATCGAAATCATGCCGCAGATTAAACGTTCCGAACTCCCGACCCTTCTGACCGACACCCCGACCATCACCGCCTGTCCCCTCTTTCTTTTTTTCGGCGAACGCTATCTCGCCCGCGAAGCGGCGGACCAGTTGCAGGCAGCACTCCTCAAACAGGGCGGGGGAGCTTTGCACCCCATTGACGGAGACCAGGAAGACAGCGGCCAGACCCTGGCCCGGCTCATGAGTTTTAGTCTGCTCCCAGGAAAACAGATCTACCGGGTCTCCGACAGCCGCATCTTTTTGAGCAAGACCGTGGCCGGCACTATCTGGGAGAAGGCCCAGCAGAATCACGATGGGGGCAAAAGTGCTGCCGCCATGCGCCATATCATCGCTTTCGCCAAAGTCGGCTCGGTAGCCATCGATAGCCCCACTGCCTTTTCCGAAATACCCGGTTCCCAGTGGGAAAAACTGTTCGGCTCCGCCAAACCACAGGGCGATTTAAGCTGGGCCGACAATCTTCTTAAGGAAGCGGTGGGCACCGGCAGGATGGGTAAAGGTGGAGCCACCGATATGAGTGATCGCTATATCGAGGCTTTCACCTCCGGCATCCCGAAGCAAAATTGCCTCATCCTCACCGCCGAGACGGTGGACAAGCGACAGCGCCTTTTCACCTTTATTAAAAAAAGCGGTATCGTCGTCGACTGTTCGGTTGCTGCCGGCGCCTCCTCCCAGGCCCAGCAGGAGCAAAAGGACGTATTGAAAGAGATGCTCTACAAAACCCTTTCCGGGTTCGGCAAGAAAATCGAACCCCGGGCTGTGGAAATGTTTTTTGACCGGGTGGGTTTTCATCCGGTGGCGGTGGTGACCGAGACCGAAAAATTAGCCCTCTATGCCGATGACCGGCCGATGATCACCTGCGCTGATCTGGAAGCAATGGTTGGCCGCAGTCGAGAAGACGCGCTCTTTGAGCTGACCGATGCCTTCGGAAAGAACCAGGTTGGCAGAACACTCTCTATCCTTGGCCGCCTTCAGGAAAACGGCACCCATGGACTGGCCATTTTGGCCACGATGCGCAATTACCTTCGCAAGATGCTGGTTTTCCGTTCCCTCCAGCTCTCCCCCTCCCCTCCCTGGCATAAGGGGATGAACGCCAAACAGTTCCAGTCGCACTACCTGCCGGCCTTAAAAGAAAAAGGTCAATGGGACGAGCTCTTAGGCGGACATCCGTATGCTCTTTACATGAGTTTTACCAAGGCAGGAGATTTTTCCTGTAATCAGCTGAAAAAATGCCTTACACTTCTTTTAGAAGCTGAGTTCCGCCTCAAGGGCTCACCGCTGCCACAGCATATCGTTCTGGAAGAGATGTTCCTGACCATGCTGAAAAGGCCCTGAAGCACCACCTCTCCATGTTCAGCGCGGCTGAACTCCGCTTGATGCAAGACCCTTATAAACTATGGGCTGTTGCGCATTGAAAATATGCGGTTAAGCATTATTGTAAGTGAAGGCCCGCAGGATCAACCACAAGTAACACTTGAAAATTTCTACCATAATATAAAACATTAACAATGCCTGATAGAAAAGAAGGCCGCCAAAGTTCGGTGGCCACCAGGGACTGGGTCGAGGTTCAGGAGCCACCGCTCTACAAAGCGCTGCTGCACAACGACGACTACACCTCGATGGAATTTGTGGTGTCCATCCTGGAAAACATTTTCCACAAGTCGCCCCAGGAGGCGACCCGCATCATGCTGAATGTGCATGAAAAGGGGATCGGGGTAGCAGGCGTCTATACCCGGGAAATCTGTGAAACGAAAATAGCGCTGGTCCACGAGTTGGCCCGTCAAAACGAGTTCCCGTTGCGCTGCTCAATGGAACGAGCCTAACGCAACAGGGGCGATACCCAGGACGATATACTATGCTGAGCAAGACACTCGAAAAGACACTGATCCGGGCAATCAGGGAAGCGAAAAACCATAATCATGAATATGTGACGGTGGAGCATCTGCTCTACGGCCTGCTCTATGACGATCTGGCCAGTTACATCATCAATGAGTGTGGTGGCTCAATCGACATTCTAAAAGAACGGCTCGAAAAGTTCTTTTTAGGCGATATTCCAACGATATCCCACCCAAGCCAGCAGGAACCTACCCAGACACTCGCCTTCAACCGGGTGCTGCAACGGGCTGTGGCACATGTGCAGAGCTGCGGGAAAAAGGAGGTGGACAGCGGCGATGTGTTGGTTTCGATATTTTCCGAGGCGGAGTCACATGCGGTCTTCTTTCTCAGCTCGGTAGGCGTCGGCCGGATGGCGGTGGTCAACTTCATCTCCCACGAGATACCCAACGGGCTGCAGCAGGAACCGCTACCAAGCCCACCTGAAGGACCTGACACCAAGGAAAACATCAAGGAAGACAAAGCCCTGAAGGAATATACCGTCAACCTGGCCCGTTCAGCCGAAGAGGGACGGCTCGATCCGCTTATCGGTCGAAACGAAGAAATCAACCGGATCATGCAGGTACTCTGCCGCAGAAAGAAGAACAATCCACTCCTGGTTGGAGAGCCGGGTGTCGGCAAGACGGCCATGGCCGAGGGGCTTGCGCTCCGCATCCATGAGGATAAAGTTGCCCGCCAGAATGGTGACAAGTCGACGGTACCCGACTTGCTGCAGGATGTGGAAATCCACCTGCTCGATATGGGAACGCTGGTCGCCGGCACCAAGTATCGCGGCGATTTTGAAAAGCGGCTGAAAAGTGTGGTCTCGGCCATTGAAAACAAGAAGAACGCCATTCTTTTTATCGATGAGATGCACACCATCGTCGGCGCCGGTGCCACCTCCGGCGGCTCCATGGATGCCTCCAATCTGCTGAAACCCGCCTTGCAGGCGGGCATCCTGCGGTGCATTGGATCCACTACCTATGAAGAGTATAAGAACCAGATCGAAAAAGATCGGGCTCTGTCCCGACGCTTCCAGAAAATCGATATCGAAGAACCTTCGGTGGAAGATACCGTACTTATTCTCCAGGGTCTGCAGTCCAAGTATGAAAAGCATCACCAGATCAGGTACTCGAAAAACGGCATCAAGGCCATGGCCGAGCTGAGCAAACGCTATATCAACGAACGCTTCCTGCCGGATAAGGCTATCGATATTATGGACGAGGTGGGTTCCATGTTCCGCCTTGAAGGTCGGCTGGGCTCCATGGTCAAGGTGACCGATGTCGAGAAGGTGGTTTCGCGCATGGCCAGAATCCCGGCCAAGAGCGGAACCAGCAGTGATGTCAGCCAGCTGAAGGAACTCGCTCCCAAAATGCAGGAGGTGATCTTCGGCCAGGATGAGGCCATAGACGCAGTGGTATCAGCGGTAAAACGCTCCCGGGCCGGGCTCGGCAACCCCGACTCGCCCACCGGCTGCTTCCTCTTTGCCGGCCCCACCGGCGTCGGCAAGACAGAAGTTGCCCGCCAGCTCGCCCAAGTGCTCGGGGTCCATTTCGAGCGGTTCGACATGAGCGAGTATATGGAAAAACATGCGGTCTCACGGCTCATCGGCTCACCACCAGGCTATGTTGGTTTTGATCAGGGCGGGCTGTTGACCGAGTCGATCAGAAAGCATCCCTACTCGGTACTGCTGCTTGATGAGATCGAAAAGGCCCATCCGGATATCTATTCGATCCTCCTTCAGGTGATGGATCATTCGACCCTCACCGACAACTCGGGCCGCAAGGCGGATTTTCGAAATGTCATCCTCATCATGACCACCAATGCCGGCGCTCGGGAAATGACCACCAAGTCCATTGGTTTCGTCACCAGTGAGGGCGGCAAGGACAAAACGGTCATCAACAAGCTTTTTGCGCCGGAATTCAGAAACCGCCTCGACGCCATCGTTTCCTTTGGCAAACTGGGTGCGGAAACCGTCGAGAAGGTTGTTGATAAACTGATCGGTGAACTCGAGTCGCAGCTCGCTGAGAAACGGGTTTCCATCAAGCTGAGCGATACAGCCCGTACCTGGCTGGCCACCAAAGGGTACGACCCCGATTTCGGCGCACGGCCACTCCGTCGACTCATCATGAAGGAGATCGGCGACACCCTGACCGAAGAGATCCTCTTCGGTGAGCTTAACCGCGGCGGTGAAGCAGCAGTCGATCTCAAAGACGACAAGTTGAGCTTTACCTACACCAAGTAACAGTCTGAACCGAATGGTGCTCCGGCCAGTTTACCCGGAGCACCATCATCTCCTCAACACGTCAGTTCACGACGCCATCAACATTTACGCAGAGTGTGCCCATGGTCACCCTCGGCATCGCCATTCTTCTCGCTGCAGGACTCGCGGCAAGCAAAATTGCCCAACGGTTCCGCCTGCCTTCAGTAACGGGCTATATCCTGGCCGGCCTGCTGCTTGGCCCCACCGGTCTCGGCTTCATTACTGACGAGCGGGTCGGTCACAACCTTGCTCACTTTACCCAAATTGCCCTCATGCTGATCGCGTTCGGTATAGGCGAGCATATTGAAATCAAAAAGCTACGGCAACACACCAGAAGTTTGAAATGGATCGGCTTGTGCGAGGCAGCCGGTGCCTGTCTGACTGTCAGCATCCTCATTTTCGTCACCATCCAATTGACCGGTTTTACAGTTGATAACTGGACGAACAGGAATTATCTGGTGCTCAGTCTGCTGCTCGGTGCGATAGGAGTGGCGACCGCACCCGCAGCTACGCTGCTTGTGATCCGTGAGCTCAAGGCAAAAGGCCCTCTCACTTCGACACTCATGGCCATTGTCGCCATCGACGACGGTATCGCCATAATGTTTTTCGGCCTGGTTGTCTCGATAGCACACCAGCTCCTCGGTCAGTCGGGAGATCCGGCGTTGTGGGCGGTGGGAGCAAGCATCATGGAGATTGTCGGTTCCATTCTGCTGGGACTGCTCACCGCAGCTGTTCTCATTGTGGTTCTGGATCGACTGGAACAGTTCGGAGAGTTGATGACGGCAGGCCTCGCCATCCTCCTACTGCTCGGCGAAATAGCACTGGCCCTGCATCTCTCACCGCTGCTTGCCGGTATGACAGCCGGCTTCACCCTGGTCAACAAAGCCGAGCGCGACGTCCGCATCTTTCGTGCCCTGAACCGCTTTGAGCCGCCCATCTACGTTCTCTTTTTCACCCTGGCCGGCAGCCATCTCGATATCAACTCGCTGCGGACAGCCGGCGTCCTTGGCATTGTCTATTTTTTGGGCACCGTTTCCGGTAAGATAGCAGGAGTTAATCTGGGAGCTTTCATTGCAAACTCGCCGCCACTGGTCCGTAAATATCTGGGATTTGCCATGCTGCCCCAGGCTGGAGTTGCCATCGGCCTGATTTTCCTCCTCTCCTCCGATGAACGGCTGGCCCCCTACGCCACCGTCATCACCCCTGTGGTGCTGACCGGTGTCTTTCTTTCAGAACTTATCGGTCCCATCAGTGCCCGCTTTGCTCTCACCAGCGCAGGAGAAACCGGTGCAGACACCTCAGGTGACGAGAACCTGGAAATGCGGGGTGCCGCCATCTGCGCCCTGGATGACACATTCCGCATCATTCCCTGGAAATGGCAGAAACTGAAAATGGAACCCGATGCCACAGGATATGTGGTTTTTCATACCGAAGAACCAGCTGCCGCGCGGGGTCTTGCCCGAACTGCCACCATCCTGGCCAGCCATTATCGAGCCCAGCCTATGGCTGTCCATGTGGTTCCCGTCGAACAACACGGCCCCCACCATCTGTTTCTCGAAGAACATGCAGAGGTGCACCACATGGGCTACAGCCTCGCCACAGAACTGGTACCGGGACCTGACATAGCCGCCGGTATTGTCGCCGCGGTGGAATGCAACGACGCCCGCGCTGTAGTGCTTGGTTACCCTATGAAGAAAGCGGCAGAAAAATTTCGCAAGTTGCTCGACACTGTAGCCAATTACGTTCGATGCCCGGTGCTGATGGTCCGGTTTTACGGCGAACTGCACACCGAAAACATTCTTGTGGTATTCACGGAAATTGATGAATTGGCTGCCATGTATGAAATCATTGCGGCACTGGATAGCATCGGCGAACACAAGCTCAGACTCATGTATTTGGTACCTTCCGATGCGGAGGAAAAGGAGATCAGGTTCCTTGAGAAAGAGGTCGCCAACTGGCTCGAAAAGCAATCGAATGGACTCAGGGCTACGATCCTGGTATCACCCGTTGACTCACGACTGGACGCTATCGAAGATGCGGCCGAAGATGCCGATGTGGTGGTCATGACGGCCGGAGAGGCAAGCGGTGTCGAGCGAATTCTTTTTGGGTCGCTGGTCGATTCAGTGGCGGTAAAAGTACGCAAGACCTTGATTGTCGTCTACAATGCAGGTAAAGATAGAAATGCACAGCAAAAATTTGAAAATCTCGAAGCCATGTGTGCCATCATAGACAAGACGAATGCAACTCGTAACAACACACCCGCAATTGTCACTAGTAAACAGGAGGAAAAGCCATGAGTGACTGCCTGTTCTGCAAGATAGCCGCCGGGGAGATCCCGGCCCAGAAGCTGTATGAAGATGACGATGTCATCGCTTTCTGGGATATTTCACCAGCCGCCCCAAAACATTTTCTCATCGTTCCGAAAAAGCACCGGATCAACCTCTCCGACCTCAGCGAGGAAGATGACCGGCTCATCGGCAAGATGATGCGGGTTTCGGCTCAGGTTGCCGAAGAAAACGGTATCGAAAAGGGGTATCGAACCATTATCAACAACGGCGCCGACGCCGGTCAGGTGATCTTCCATCTGCACATGCATGTGCTGGGCGGGCGGCCGATGGGATGGCCCCCAGGCTGAAAACACTCAATCGCACAATGCACTACCAAAAGAGCCGTATCACCACTCCATCGGTGATACGACTCTTTCTTGTTCATTTCAAGTCAAAGCAGGAAACAACCTGACTGGAAATATTGAATTTATACAGTCTCCAGCTCCATCTCCTCACGATACTGGACAATATCCTCAATACTCAGAACAACCATATCGTGAAGCTTAGCGAAGGCAACTATCTCAGGCAACCGGGACATGGTTCCGTCCGGGTTGGTCAGCTCGCAGAGGATACCCGCCGGTTGCAGGCCGGCAAGGATCATGAGATCGACGGTGCCTTCGGTATGACCACGCCGGGCCAGGACTCCGCCGGCCTGAGCCCTCAGGGGAAAGACATGGCCGGGATGGCAAAGGTCTTCGGGTTTTGCATCAGCTGATGCGGCGGTCTTCACCGTGGTGACCCGATCCGCCGCCGATACTCCGGTGGTTATACCGTGTCGGGCCTCGATGGAAATGGTAAACGCCGTGCCGTTGGCGCTGGTATTGTCGCTCACCATTGGCGGCAAACCAAGGGCTTTCACCTTCTCGTCAGGCAGACAAAGGCATACGATGCCACTGCATTCCCGGATCATGAGCGCCATCTGTGACGCAGTCAGGTGCTCGACCGAATAAATCAGATCGCCTTCATTCTCGCGATCTTCATCGTCCACCACCAAAACACCCTCACCCGCCTGTAAAGCGGCCAGTGCTTTTTCTACCCGCTCACGCGGATCGCCAAATTGTGCCAGTAACGACTGATTCATGGTAACTCTCCTTTAATGTACCAGAACCAGGGCAGACAGGAGTAACGAACAGCCATGTGAACACACGACCATTACTGCGGGATAACCGTAAAATTCACTTCCATTTTCCATACGCGGTCGTCGACTGCAACGAAGCGTAATGGCCCTGGAATGAAAATTACACCTTCCCCGTCAGCTATCCTCTCTCTTCCGGACTCTAACCGTCGGCTCTGGAATCACACCAGATCTGCTTGACCCTGGGCAAATGCCGCAGGCGCTCGCGGGCTGTTTCCGTCATACATCGGAAATCACCGCCGGTGGGGAATTTCACCCCGCCCTGAGAATAGTTTACGCGAAACAATACCAACAATATCAAGTATCTTCCGCGCGCCAGAATTTTCTATTTCCTTACAACAATACAGAGCAAGCTGTCGTATGGAAACGGCTTAAATCTACCGGAATTTCCGCTAAAGTCAATACACTCGAGACCCACCGAGCCAACGATTAGCCCATTTCCCGCTTGCCATCACCATACCTTTATGTTCCTGTTATCTGTAAAAAACGGCTCAAAAGGTCAAATTATACATACTTTTGGGATTCAACCCCACCACGGCATAGCATGAACACGTTCATTCCTCATTTACGAAATTTTTTTGAGCAACTGGTGCAGACCGTATTGACGGGTAATGGGCCG
Organism: Desulfopila aestuarii DSM 18488; assembly: GCF_900143695.1. Classification (GTDB taxonomy): domain Bacteria; phylum Desulfobacterota; class Desulfobulbia; order Desulfobulbales; family Desulfocapsaceae; genus Desulfopila; species Desulfopila aestuarii. The sequence goes on along the minus strand of NZ_FRFE01000010.1, from coordinate 32,603 downwards.
GTAATCATCCTGGCGATTTTCGGCTGCCTGCTCGTATTGGTCATTTTCTCCATACGACGTCGAGCAAAGGAACTACACCACGACCTGGAAAAAGCTGAAAACGAACTGGCGGATGCAAAAAAAGAGCTGACGGAAATACGGGAAGATATCACCCGTCACAAGATCCGGGAAGCACGCCTTGTCACCCTTATCCGGACCGAGCGTCGCAACAGCGCCGAAAAGCTTGCCCTGCTCGAAACAGCACGGGAAGAGCTGCGCTTGCAGTTTGGTTCCCTTGCCCAGGAAATCTTCGAAGATAAAAGTGCGACCTTCAGCAACCAGTCAAAAGAACGGCTCGAAGCCATGCTGAAGCCATTTCACCTTCAGCTGGACGCCCTGCAAAACGAGATACGGGATACCTTTTTAAATGATACCCGGGAGCGAGCCTCGCTGAAAAAAGAGCTCCACCAGTTACAGGAGATGAACAAGCAGATGGGTGAAGAGGCCGTCAACCTGACCCGGGCGCTGAAAGGTGATAAAAAGCTGCAGGGCAACTGGGGCGAGTTGGTATTGGAACGGGTTCTGGAACAGTCGGGTTTGCGGCGCGGCAGTGAATACGAGACCCAGCTGGGCTATCGTGATGGCGATAACCGGCTGTTCAAGCCAGACGTCATCATCCATCTTCCGGAAGGAAAAGATATCATTATCGACTCGAAGGTATCACTCTCGGCCTGGGAGCGTTATTGCACAGCCGACGACGACCGCCTCCAAGCACAGGCCTTGAACGACCTGATAACCGCTGTCCGCAATCATATCCAGAGCCTCGGTGCCAAGAAATACGAAGAGCTGAAGGGTATTCAAACCCTCGATTTCGTCATGATGTTCATGCCCATCGAAGCGGCCTTCACCGCTGCCATAGGCAATGACGAAAACCTTCTCACCGAGGCATTCAGCCAAAAGATCATTATCGTCACCCCCACGACCCTGCTTGCCACACTGCGCACCGTGGAGAGCATCTGGCGCTATGAGCACCAGAGCAGGAATTCGCTGGAAATCGCCCGGAGGGCCGGAGCCCTCTATGACAAGTTTCGCGGTTTTGTGGAAGACATGGACAAAATCGGTAAACAGCTTGAGACCTGCAGACAGACCTACGACGGCGCGATGAACAAACTCACCCAGGGCCGGGGCAACCTCATTTCCCAGGCCCAGCAGCTTACCGAACTGGGGGTGCAGGTGAAAAAGGAACTACCGCGCACCGTCACCGAACAGACAGAGTCGGAGCTGCGCAATTAGCCAAACATCTCTTGCGCTAGCCTCGTTGTATGAAACAACTCTCAACAGACTTGAAAAAATGAAAATATGGATTGATGCCGACGCCTGTCCCGTGGCGATACGAGAAATTCTCTACAAGGCTGCGGAACGCCGCAGGTTGCAACTCACCCTGGTAGCCAATTCCCCAATCCGCATCCCATCATCACCGTATATCCGGTTTGTTCGGGTGGCGGCCGGCAGTGACGTGGCGGACAAGGCTATCGTCACTGAACTGACTCCGGGTGACCTGGTGATCACTGCCGACATCCCCCTTGCTGCGGCTGTGGTTGAAAAAGGAGCCCATGCCCTCAACCCGCGGGGCGAGATGTATAGTGTCGAAAACGTGAGAGATCGTCTCAGCATGCGGGATTTTATGGATTCACTCCGTTCTGACGGTATCGAAACGGGCGGCCCGCCACCACTCACGAAAAGGGACCGTCAGACCTTTGCCAATAATCTGGATACATTCTTAAGCAGGTATTGTCGATAAGCAAAAAAGATCAGCCTATTACAAAATGAGCCTTATGAAACTGGTGCGTACAGACAGCAATAATCCGGCTTTCCGGGATTTGACAAGAAAACTCGATGCCGAGCTGCACGCCAGATACGGCCGACAGCAGGCGCAATATGACCGGCATAATGTCGTCGATCTGGTGAAGACAGTCATTGGCTACATCGATGAGATGCCAATCGCTTGCGGTTGCCTCAAGTTGATTGCATCACAAACTGTCGAACTCAAACGGATGTATGTCGATCAAAAACATCGAAAAAAGGGCTATGCCGTTTCACTGCTCCAAGCCCTTGAGGCATGGTGTATAGAACTTGGCATTAACACGATGATTCTGGAGACCGGTAAAGGTCAGCCGGAAGCGATAGGATTGTATCAAAAATGCGGCTTTGCTATCACAGAAAATTTTGGCCCGTATATCGGCAATACCAACAGTGTCTGCATGCAGAAACAACTCACATCTTCTACCACCACTGAAATTGAGAAATAGGCAAGTAATGGATACCGAAAAAGCAAAAGCCATTTTTGCCCGTGACCGCTACGCAGCCCTCACCGGCATTGAGATCATCGAGGCCGGCATAGGCTACTGCAAGGCCCGGATGCAGATCCAGGACAAGCATAAAAACGCCAACAATATGGTACAAGGCGGGGCCATCTTCACCCTTGCCGACCTTGCCTTTGCCGTTGCCTCCAATAGCCAGGGCCAACTGGCGCTGGCTATTAACGTCAATATCTCATTTCTCCGCGGGGTGGCAGACGGCGTTCTCTACGCCACAGCCACCGAAGTAACCGAGCCGGGCCGACTTGGCGCCTATGACGTAATGGTTACCGACGAGAAGAACACTATTGTCGCCCGTTTCAACGGCATGGTCTATCGTAAAAAAGAACGGCTGCCGGAGTAAATTGAGTATGTTGCTTGCGGGTTCAGCCGGCCAGTACCTTGATCACCGCAGGCATGAATACCGGCAGATCATCCGGGGTACGGCTGCTCACGAGGTTTTTGTCAATCACCACCGCTTCGTCGACCCACTGAGCACCGGCATTCACCACATCATCCTTTATCGCAAAATAGGAAGTCACCTTTCGTCCTTTCAACACTCCGGCTGAACAGAGCATCCAGCCCGCATGGCAAATGAAGGCGACCATTTTTCCCGAGTTGACAGCATCGGCCACCAGCTTCACCATGGCCGGATAGCGCCGCATCATATCGGGTGCGTAGCCGCCTGGAATAACCACCCCGTCAAAATCAGCAGCTGAAACCGCATCCGCTGCCACATCCGCCTTCACGTCGGTTGCCGGCTTACCGGTAAACTGGCTCTTTCGCCCCGAACCCACCACAACCACTTCAGCTCCGGCTTCAAGCAATCGGTAATAGGGATACCAGAACTCGTAAATATTGAACATATCCTCTACCAGGATGGCCACTTTTTTACCTTTCAGTTCCATGTCTTCCTCCGACGTTGTTGTGGTTATTACCTGTCCCTTGGGCCTCGGTGCGATTGCATTTCGTTACACAACGTAAATACCATTTTGTAAACTGCAAGCTGCCGGACATCTACCAACTCTCTGGCTGGATAACGTATCGCCCCTCCCGCATCGTGTATTGACAAACTATGGCTCTGCTATCATTTCACATTTGACAGGTATTGAAATGTAGTTTTGAGTGAATTTGCAACTACAGATAGTCTTACCAATTGCCAGGGGAGTCGGTAAAGATGGAGCTACCGACTCCCGTTTTATTATTCAAGGAGAGATCCGTATGAGCTCGAAATCTATCCAGGCCCCCGGCGCGGTGGTCATGATTCGCCCCCACCGTTTTCATCCCAACCCGGAGACAGCATCTGATAACGCCTTTCAGCGAAAAGACAGCGACGGTCCGACCAGAGAAATTGCCAGAGCAGCCTACAACGAGGTAACAGAAGCCGCCGCAAAACTGGAGCGCGAAGGGGTGAGAGTTCATGTCTTCGACGATCTGGGTGAAAAAGAAACACCCGATTCTGTTTTTCCCAACAACTGGTTTTCCACCCATTCCGGTGGCCATATAGCCATATACCCGATGTTCAACCCCAGCCGACGGCGGGAGCGACGGTATGATGTCATCGAGATGCTGAAATCTGAATATCGGGTGCAGGATGTCATCGACTACTCCTGCCTTGAATACGACAACCTGTTTCTTGAAGGCACCGGAGCTATGGTGCTCGATCACAGCGCCAGGGTGGCCTACACTGCAAGGTCCAACCGTGCCGATCCCATCCCGCTTGAGCGCTTCTGCACCCACTTCAACTTCGAGCCGATGGCCTTTGACACCGCCGATGCCAACGGCAACTCGATCTACCACACCAATGTGATGATGTGCATCGCCACCGATTTCGCTCTGGTGGGTTTTGACATTATCACCGACCCGGCCAGGCGCGAGGAGATTCGTGAACGGATAGCCGACGAAGGCAGGACCGTCATCCCCTTAAGCAACCATCAGATCGATGAGTTTGCCGGTAACGCCATTGAACTTGCCACCCCCGACAAGCGAATTCTGGCTCTATCAAGCCGGGCCGCGGCCTCGCTTACACAAGAGCAAAAGCAGATTATTGAACGATCCGCCAAGATCGTCGAGTTATCAGTGCCGACCATCGAACTGGCCGGAGGATCGGTACGCTGCATGCTAGCCGGCATACACCTGGCCAAAAGATATTGATTCGTGTTGTTTTCGGTAAACACATATCGCATCATTGACCGAAATGGATAAATGGCGATAGTAACGAAGGAGTAGACAAACAGATCAAGAGAATACGATCAGGAAAAAGTGGGAACAATGCGCTGGAAAGACGGACGAAGAAGCGACAACATCGACGACAGGCGCAACATCAGACTGTCTGGAAAGACCAAGGGTGGTGGCATTGGCATTATCCTCCTGGCGCTGGTCGCAATGTATTTCGGTATCGATCCTTCGGTAGTGCTCCAAGAAGGCGGCAGCTTTTCAGAACCTGCCCGCCAGTCCGGCTACACCCCGACAGCCGCTGAAGACGAACTCGCTGATTTCGTCTCGGTGGTTCTGGCCGATACCGAAGATACCTGGGATGCTGTCTTTGCCAAAGGTGGCTCACGCTACCGGCAGCCCACTTTGGTACTCTTCTCCGGCGCGGTCGATTCGGCCTGCGGTTTTGCCCAGGCAGCCATGGGACCATTCTATTGCCCGGCCGACAGCAAGGTCTATATTGATCTGAGCTTTTATCAGGATCTGAGAGATAAGATGGGAGCCCCGGGCGATTTCGCTCAGGCCTATGTCATTGCCCACGAGGTCGGTCATCATGTTCAGAACCTTTTAGGCATCAGTGACAAGGTGCATCAGATGCGCAGCACATTGTCCCAGGCCGACTACAACCAGCTCTCTGTCCGTCTTGAATTGCAAGCGGACTGTTTCTCCGGGCTCTGGGCAAATCATGCCGAGAGAAGCCGGCAGATATTGGAAGAAGGCGATGTGGATGAAGCCTTAAACGCCGCCAGCATGATCGGCGACGACCGACTGCAGAAACAGGCACGAGGCTATATCACCCCCGACTCTTTTACCCATGGCAGCTCCGCCCAGCGGGTGCGCTGGTTTACGACCGGGTTGCAATCGGGCAAGCTGCAGAGCTGCGATACCTTTGGGGCTAAATCGCTGTAATCCTCAGATTGCGACAAAAAAAGGGGCGATCTCACCATGAGACCGCCCCTTTTTTTTGCTAGTAACATCGAAAATCCAAGTAGCACTGCTGCTGTTACTTTTTCTTCTCTTTCAGCTGCTTTGCCCCGCCAAGTTCGGCAAAACCCGTCTTCTGCAGATCTGTCCAGAGTGTACCTTCACCTGAATGGATGATATTGAGCTGCATCTCAGGGTTCAAGGTATCGGCGAAGCGCCACTGGGCATAAGCCACCGGATCGCCAAAGACCGTGGTCTTCAGCTGCAGACCATTGGCCTTTTCTCCCTCCACCTTCTGCAGAGCCGAGGCCTTTGCCTCTCCCAGTACCCGGACCTTATTAGCGGCAATAGCTGCTGTCTGTTTCTGGATTTCAGCTGTTTTCTTTAAGGTCTCGGCCTGGATCTCGGCAACCTGCTTCTGCAGGTCTGCGGCGATCTCGGCCTTGATCTTCTCCGTCTCCTGCATGACCTGCTCACCACGCTGCTTGATAAGCGATAGCTCGGTGTTCAGTTCCGCCTGTTTTCTAGCGGTATTCTGTCGTTCCTTGTTGGTCAGGTCCTGCTCGACGGCGATACTCGCCTGCTGGATCGGCTCACGAATCTGGTCCGGCACCTCCACATGGCGGATCAGGGCGTTGTAAACCTTGATGCCCTTGGCGCCAAGGGTCTGTTCAAGTGATACCGTCAGATCGTTCTGGAACTTTTCACGTCCCTCACCTACAATAAAATCCTTGGCCCTGTATTCCGAACCCTTGTTCCGGGAGATAGAGGTAATCTGCGGCATAATGATTTTATCCACCACCGCAGGCAGATCGCCATAGCGACGGAAAATTCCGGCGATGGAATCAGGGGCCAGCTCAAACTCCACCGTCATATCGAGGCTGATCTGGAAACCATCGCGGGATGGAAAGCTGACAAGCTCAGTGAGATTCATCTCCCCTTCCTCCAGTGGTGCCGGTGCCACACTGGCCAACGGTTTTCCGGCATCGAAGCTCACCTGCTCGCCCTGCATCCCTCGCTGCATCTGGCTTGAAGACGAACGCTTACTGAAATAGTCCTGCCGTTTGGCTTCCTGCTTTTGCAGCACCGCTGACTGCAGCTCATTTAACGCCTCATTCTGGCCCAGCTGCCTTGCCTTGGTCACCACCTTGCCGCCAGTACGACCCAGAAGCGAGACCTGGTTGATGCCAATCTCCAGTACATCGACCTTGTATTCCTTCGGGTTCACATAATAGAGCCCGGGTTGCAGCACATCGCGGCGCACACCTTTCTGCCCCTCTTCGGCAAACTGACCGCTGGCAGCCTGCTCACCAGACAGCGAGGTAATTACACCGGCATACCCGATGGGAATGGAGATGGCATCGACGATATCGATCTGGTAGCCATACGGGTTCATCCGGTATTTCCCCGGCCCCAGTACACTTCGCCAGATACCCTTCTGGCCACGATCGGCAATAAACTCCCCCTCGGCAAGGGTGCTACCCACCTTGGAGGTCACCATCGCCACTTTCCCCGGCGGCACAACGATGGCGCGGATAATCTCAACATCATAAAAAATCGGGTTGAGGAAATGGCGGCCCTCACCAAGGGTCTCTTCCTGAATACCCTTCTGACCCGGTCGAGCCAGAATTTGGCCGGGGCCCAGCGGGTCGCCGTTTTTAGCGGTGACAATGGCCATCTGGTTGGGGCCGACATAAAATCGGCAAAAGCCCCAGAGCCAGGCCACTTCGGCAATGGCAAGAATCACAACTACCTTTATGATCAGTTTGACTTTACTGTTCATTTCGCACCTCCTTTGGCCGGTGCAAAGCCACTGAAAATATTACCGATACCTTCCGCTGTGTCGCTCGTCAGCACAGCATTGACCTGCGGACCGATCTTCTCATAGAGGGTATAGCGGGCGAAGTTGTCGCCACCGCCCATGGCTGCGACCCGACTCCTGAGTACCGATGCCTCGGCCTCATTATTTGCCTTAATCGCGTCCTTTTGCCCATCAGCAGTAAGGAGGATCGATTCTGCCTGGAACAACGCCGCATCATACTCGAGCTTTGCCACCCCCAGTTCTTTTTCCGCCGCGATCACTCGCACCGACTGATCCTGCTGGGCGTCAATCACCGCCCGGATCCGTTTGGTGTCCGCCTCGACCTTTTCTTTTGACTGTACAGCCAGCATTTCCTGCTTGGTCAACTCGGCCTTGGATTTTGCCTGGACGATCTGTTGCTCGTATTTGGCGGCATCCTGCACCGCCAGTTCGCGATCCCTATTAATGCTGGCGATCTCATCCGGCACGATAATTTTCCGCACCAGTACAGACTTAATATCAACTCCCCAGCCCTTGGAACGGTCCCGCAGATGTGTCTCAAGATCGGCCTGGAACTTCTGGCGGGTTTCGCCGACAATAAAGTTTACCGCCGGATGCTTAGAGCCCTCGATCCTGCTAAATCCACGGGCTCTTGGCAGAATGATCTTCTTGATGATATCATCCATATCACCGACCCGATGGGTCAGAAATGCTGCTTCGTCGCGCTCGATGCCGAACTCGATAGTGCCCTCAACCGTCACCGAGAAACCGTCCAGGGTCAGGAAGTTGATGACATCGTCTCCCGACATCTCAAAACGCTGGCTCTGGGTATTCACCTCGACTGTGTTGTACATATAGGGATTGAGATAATGGGTACCGGGATCAAGCAATCGTCCGGAAACGCCCTTCAGCCCATCCTTCACCATAAAGGTATTGCGGTCTTCTGCAGGCAGATTGTCGTTCAATACATCCTTACCGGTAAGTGAGGTGACGACACCGACACTGCCCGGACTGATGCTGATGGCGTCAAAAAGCGCCACATGAAAGGCATATGGGTTGATACGATATTTACCTGGACGAAGGATATCCTGAACGATGCCCCGCTGGTTGTCCCCGGCGATAATCTGTCCGGCCGGCAGTTCTTCACCATAAAGCCTTGTCATCACGCCGAGCTTTCCGGCAGGAACATCAAGAATGCGATGAATTCGCCAACTCCAGGTGTAGGGGTTCTTGAAATATCGGCCCTCAGCCAGAACATCGAGCTGAATACCCTTCTGGTTGTGCTCCAGGGCGATCACCTGCCCAGGGCCCAGATTCTTGCCGGTCTTGCGAATGAGTACCGCAATCTCATCCGCCCCCGGCTCAATCCGACAAAAAAACCAGATAAAGACTGAAAGACCAACCACCGCCATCACCACCAGAAAGGGCAGAGATGGCAGCTTCGGAATTTTCGGTATACCCGGCATCTTGAGCCGTACCTTCTTTTTGGTTGGTACAATCTCTTTTGCTTCTTTTTCGGTCATAATAGCCTCGCCGTTCTTGATCAATCTCACAGCACTTCGCTGCGCTGTTCCACCTCAAGATTCTTTCATTGAATGACAGAAAGGTCAATATGTTATGATACCAATGCGATTTCTTTCTCTCTCAACTCGTCATTCCTGTCAGACCTGTCCAGCCGAACTCCTGAAAGCATACACGTCAATATTCGGTTTTCTGTTGTATGGTGTAATCAGTTAGGATAATGTCACATTTAGGCTAAATATGTCTTTAATATGAATAAGAAAAGCCAGCAAAAAAAACGATAAAACCACGATCACAGTAAGACTTGAATACCAGATGCCAAATGAAATAATACCTTACATTGAAATGTGCCTAAGAGAAGGTGTAAGTCTTCAACGCGGTATGAATTTTCAAATAGGCAAGAATCATTCTGTCATTCTCATGTCTGTCCGCCAAGGATCTCCTTATGAAGATCGATATGAAGACGATGGTTCAACAATCATCTATGAAGGCCACGATGTCCCGAGATCACGACAATACCCAGATCCAAAATCACTAGACCAGCCTGAATTTACCCCGGCAAATAATTTGACAGAGAATGGGAAATTTCATTTTTCTGCTCAAAGTTATAAAAATAGCAACAGCGATCCTGAGAGAGTCAGGGTTTATGAGAAAATCAAACAAGGCATATGGTCTTATAATGGGATCTTCCATCTTGTCGATTCTTGGTTGGAAAAATGCAACGGAAGAAAGGTTTTCAAGTTCAAATTAATCGCCGTCGAGGGAGAAGAGAACTTTGACATTCCTACACAAAAACATGCAAAGCACCGCCGTATAATTCCAACTCAGGTGAAACTTCAAGTATGGAAAAGAGATGGGGGAAAATGTACAAAGTGTGGAGCTGATAAGGATTTACATTTTGATCATATTATCCCTTTTTCTAAGGGAGGCTCTTCCGATACAGTAGACAATATCCAGTTACTTTGCGGCCGCCATAACCTTCAGAAACACAACAAAATAGAATAGATAACGAGCAAGCATGAACTACACAATTACCACCGCGCCCTGCGGAATCGATTGCTTCAACTGTCTACTCTTCGTGGACATGCAGCAATCCAATGAGCGAAAAGCATTCAACGAGCGTCATCCTCAAATGTCAGGTCTCAATTGCCAGGGATGTCGCCAGCAAAATTGCCCGATGCTGTCAGGTCCATGTAAAACGCGTCAATGCGTTGAGGACCGAGAGATTGAATTCTGCCATGAATGCGCAGATTTTCCCTGTGCACTGCTGGCACCCGTGGCAGATCAGGCCGGCAAGTTCCCGCATAACATGAAAGTGTACAATCTCTGCCGGATCAAAAGTGTAGGCGTTGACCAATGGGCACGAGAAGAGGCAACCACAATACGTACACGGTATTTTACCGGTACTTTTCAGATTGGGGTCGGACAGGAGGGAGAGGCAACGACGAAGGAGTAGGTCGAAAGGTTAAAGATCGGCAAATATACTATCAATACCGTCTATGGCGTATTAGCCCGACCGCCCTTCTAGCCCATATTTTTTCATTTTATAGCGAAGCACCCGTTCGCTGATACCAAGCGCGTCAGCCGCCCTGGTCTGGACCCAGTCATGCTGTTCAAGCGATGAGAGCAGCATCTCTTTTTCCACCCGCGCCAACCTGTCACTCAACAGGCCGCCGCTGTCGGTCTGTTCCCGCACTTCGACGGGCAGATCATTTACCCGGATCACCTTGCCGCGCACAAAAGTGACCAGTCGCTGGATAATATGTTCAAGTTCCCGGACATTGCCGGGGAAATCATATTTGACAAAGATCGCCTGGGCTTCGCTATCGAAGCTGACACCTGCACTGTATTTACCAAGGAAATAGTCGGCCAGCTCAACGATATCGCCACGCCGTTCGCGCAGCGGCGGGATAAAGAGCTCAAGGACATTTAAGCGGAAATAGAGATCTTCCCGGAAGGAGCCGTCAGCAACCATCTGTTTCAAATCACGATTGGTGGCGGCAATAACCCGCACATCGACAAAGACCTGATTTTCACTGCCCACTCGGCTGATCGACTTTTCCTGCAATACTCTCAGCAGCTTGGCCTGCATCTGCAAGGGCAGCTCACCGATCTCATCAAGAAAGATAGTGCCTTTGTGTGCCAGCTCAAAGCGGCCGCGCCGTCGAGCCGAAGCACCGGTGAACGCGCCCTTTTCATGACCAAACAGTTCTGACTCAAACAAATTTTCCGGTATCGCCGCGCAGTTTACCTCGATGAAAGGCTCTCTTTTCCTCTGACCTAAGAGGTGAATGCATTTGGCGATCATCTCCTTACCAGTGCCGGTCTCACCGCGTATAAGAATCGGCCACTCTACAGGCGCAGCCCGATGCAGGAGGGACAATACATCCTGCATTTCCCGGCTCGAGCCTATGATATGTAACGGAAGAGGCTGACGGGCCAAGGAACCGGCCACCTCCTCGGCCTCTTCACTGGCGATCACATCCTGCTCAATTTTTCGTATTTTCTCCAGCAGCTCCAAGAGATCGACCGGTTTTTCCAGAAAATCATCGGCCCCGATCTGCATCACCTTCACGGCGGTGGCCACACTGCCATAGGCGGTAATCATAATAGCGCGGACCAATGGCGACTCCTGCCGCATCCTGGCCAGCACCTCGTCACCGTTCATATCTTCCATACGATGATCGATCAGTACTAACTGTACGGGGTTGGCACGGAATAGCTGTAATGCCTCCTCGCCGTCGGCAGCGGTCAGCACCGAATAGCCCTGTTTTTCCAGAAAGCCCTGCAGCATCTCTCGCTGCATCTTTTCATCGTCGACAATCAGAATATGCATCAGGCAGGAATTCCTCCTGTTGGTGTTGATGGAGTTACTCTATTGGAGCCGGACTGCCGCACCGGTAATTCAATCACCAGGGTAAGAGTGCGTTCCAATGTATTCGGTGTTGCAGTGATAGTGCCTCCATGGGCCTCGACAATCTTTCTGCTGATGGCAAGTCCAAGACCAGTACCTTGCGTTTTCGTGGTGAAATAGGGCTCGAAAATATTATCACTCTCCTCTTTGGTAAGTGTAAAGCCGCCGCTCTGGATAACAACCGTGATGCGGTCTCCTTGAGGTTTGATGTGGATATGGCAATACCCGCCCTTGGGCTGGGCCTCCACGGCATTTTTTACGACATTTTCAAATACCTGGCCAAGCAGACCGCGATCACCGGCAACAGTATAGCCGCCATTTCCTTGCAGGACAACCTCCACACCCTGGTCAGCACAAACGGGAGCGTAGAGCTGCACCACGTTCCCCATGAGCCCCGCAATATCAACCTGATCAGGTGTAATGGAAAAAGCGCGGACATATTGCTGCAGGCTGGTGATAATCGTGTTGGAGCGGGTCACCGCCTCACGCATGGCGAGAAGCAGTTTACGATGTTCCTCGTCGAGCCCTCCCGCCTCCAGTTGCAGCCGCTGCAGCCCCATACCGATGGCGTTCAAGGGATTCCGGATTTCATGCGCGATGGTGGCTGCCGCTCGGCCAAGGGCCGCCGCCTCATGTTGACGAGCCATCTGCTGTTCATATTCGCGGGTCTCTTTCAGACGCAATCGCTCGCCGTAATAGAGCCACCAGCTGGAAAGAGCGCCAAACGCCACCAGAAAGGCGACAAAGAGAAAAAACTCTGTACGCATCTGGTGCAGCCGCTTGGCAAAATGGCCGGCCACCTGGGTAACAATTAGGTCCCGATCACCGAGCCGGATGCGGGTTTCGCTATAGCGTTGACCATTCTTCTCCACTAACTTCGAAGGTTCGGTGGCATCTGTAATTGTCGACAGGTCGGCAGGGACCAGTTCCACCGAGTCAATACCGGGTAGAGCACCAAGATGATCAAGCAGGCTCTGGACCGAAATATCCTCCTGGACTTTATCCACATCACGAGAAGAAAAACCTACGATAACGCAGCGCTCTTTCGGATCACCCGGATTATCCGTTTCCACGCCATATATCAGGCTGTAAAGCTGGGCCGCCTCATGACGGACAAGGCCTGCCGGATCATCGCAGGTAAGTTGCGGGCCCCAGTTTTCCGGTCCCGCTATACGCGTTTTTCCATTATCGGAGATGATAGTAATGCCCGCAAGACCCGCTTCCCTGGCAAAGGCGGAAAGCTCGGTTGCGGTGAACTGTTCAATGATATTGAGGTAGGCAATGAACTGCGCGCTGTTATTTAAAAAGTCGGTGATAATCAACTCCAGCCCATCGTTACTGAGCATGGCGTTTCGGATATTTAATTCCACCGCCGCCGCCAGCACTTTCGAATGCTCACGGGAGTTGTTGCGAAACTGTTCCGACGCCGCCTGGACCTGATAAAAAAAATACCCGGCGACCAGTGCCACCAGGGTGACACAGATCGCCAGGTTCGTTTTCCACATAGGCTGGCGGAGCATGTTCAACCTCGCCACCTCTGTTCGGCTGGAATTTTACAACTCGTCTTTTCCTGCATTACTGGCACATTTTCCCCATGGGTTTTCCAGCTCTGTTACGATAAAGGCGCGATCTCACCCCGGTGGGATCGCCGCAGGCGACCATGCCACAGCCTCTTACTTCTTCAGCTCTAAAGGCCACACCGTCATTACGGTTCCCCTGGCCCCAGACCCGGACATGCCGCCCCACCACAATGCATCCTGGTAGTTGTCCACCGGACGGGTTCGGTTCTTCTGCAACTGCTTCCGGCAACGTGACCTCAATCAGCTGCCCACCTCCCGTCTCCTGGTCGGCGCGCACCGTCATGATCCGGGCTGCACTGTCCACGGTCTCAATTTCGCCGTGGAGAAAATCAAGGGCCCACCCGGACGCGGGCCAGGCGAGAACTGTCAGGAGTATGGAGAGAATTGCCCGTCTCATGCGTAAAATCAGTCCTTCACTACCAGTGAGCGGATCGCCTCGAAAATCTCCATGGGCTCCTTGCCGCTGGCCTCACCGATATCCTTGATGGACTGGGAGCCGCTGCAATCGATGCCCATGGCTTTCAGCCCATTCACTATCAGATCCATATTGATGCCAAGCTCAACACAGACCTCTTCCAGGCTGCGTTTGCCAAAACCTGGCTTTGGATGATCGGGAAACGACACTGCAGCCGTTGCAACCGAATCCCCAGCTGAAGCAGCTTCGCCTTCAATACGCGCGACCTTAATAATCTCATATACCTGCTGCGGGGTCAAATTGTTATTTGCGGCGATATTTTTCAGTGTCTCTTTGGTGCTCTCTGCTTTCAGACCGGCCTCCTTCATGAGCTCAAGAGCCTTATCGGCATCGAGCCCCTCTTTTTTGGAAAAGAGCTTCAACGAGGAAAGTTCGGCATGGCCATAAGGCGGCTCGCCATATTTCTTTGCGCCACCGTCTTTGATTTCGCCGCTGATATGAATGATAGTGCTCATGGGAGGCACCTCATAGTACGTGCCAATCGCCACCAGGAGGGTAATCACCAGTGCAGCATTAAACGAACCGGTAAAGACTTTCATTTCCCTGGCCTTGTTCTTCATATAGGCGGTGATAACCGGCCAATTAAAGAACATATGCAAAAAGCTTGCGACAAGAAAAAGTACACCGACAGTGACATGCTGATCGCCCCACTGGGTCTTGGTGAGCCCGCCCATATGCCAATCGGCCCAATAGGCGACCCTGCCCTCAGGCACGATGTAGAGAATAACAGAATTCACCAGCAGCAGAATAAATGAAACAAGCATGGTCATTGAGGTAATTTTGCGGATATTCATGGTGGATCTCCTTGATGATGAAAAAAATGAACGTTGACGGTTATTAAAAAAGATTAACCAAGAAGCGTGCCATTCATACAGCTTAGCCCTTCACTCTGTTTTCACTGGACTTTCACAAAGATCAATGCCATCGACTTCACCTCATCGGACGACAATAGCTGCCCCGCCTCGACAATATTGTCGAACATACGCTCGCCTTCTTCAGTCTGAAACTGTATATTCGCCTTGCCCAATGTATCTCTTGACGTTGCCAAAACGGTCGGAAAATGGTACTTGAAAACCTTGGAAGATGTCGGAAATCTGGGCTATTAGATGATATTTACAGTTAGGGCAGATGCCCACCATCTGACCAGCAACGATTCACATTTCGCCAATGAGCAAACAGAAGCATAGCAAGTTTAGGTCATGCTCATACTGCGGACATATCTTTCAGGTCAGGGAAAAAATCCAAGCCCAACAATGCTTCCGAAAAGGCAGCATTTCACGAACTGCAGGAGGTCTTTGTGCTTTTACACCACAAGTTTATTGATGTAGCCAAAGAGTGCGGAACAAAGCTGGCGCTTCACGATTTCACCACCAACAGCAAGATCACCTACGATCGGGCCCTGATTGCGACCCTGATCCTCACCAGGATTTTCCGGAAGCTGGAGCGCGGTAACATTGGCCTGATGCTCCCCACCTCAGCCGGCTGTATCCTGAGCAAGATAGCAGTCCTGATGAGCGGCCGGACCCCGGTGATGATCAACTATTCGACCGGCGCCGAACAGAACGCCCGCTACGCCCAGCGGAAATGCGATTTCCGAACCATTATCACCTCGAAAGCCCTACTGGAAAAGATCGACTGCCCCTATGTGGATGGCATGGTCTATATCGAAGATATCATGGCAGGGATAAGCAGACTACAGAAGGTGCGGGCCGCCCTCCTCTCCAAACTTCCTGCCGGGCTCATCAAGAAACTGGTCTTCAACGGTCGCGAAGATGCCAATGCCGCCATTCTGTTCACTAGCGGCAGTGAGAAAGACCCCAAAGCGGTGCAGTTGACCCATAGCAATATCAGCGCCAATGTCGCCAGCTGCACCGAGCGGTTCAAGTTCACCAAGGACGAAATTTTTCTTGCCACTCTGCCCTACTTCCATGTCTTCGGCATGACCGTCAACCTGTGGATCCCGATTCATCACGGCAACACCATCCTGACCTACGCCAACCCGCTCGAATATAAAAAGGTATGTGAAATCGCCCGGAATAATAAACCGAGCCTGATGGTTGGAACGCCAAGCTTTTTCTGGGGCTATCTCCGCAAATCAGATACCGGTGATTTTGAATCGCTCCGCATCGCCCTGGTTGGTGCCGATAAGTGCCCGGACTCTCTGCGCGAAGCCTTCAAGGAAAAACACGGCATTACCCTTTTGGAAGGGTATGGTGCCACCGAGTGTTCACCGGTCATATCAGCCAATAGTCCCGAAAACAATCGCCCTGGCAGTGTCGGCAAGCCCATTGATGGCGTTCAGGTCCGGATCGAAAACTACGAAACCGGTGAAGAGTGCGGCCCCGGCGAGGATGGCCGTATCCTCATCAAGGGCGCCAGCGTTATGAAAGGTTACTTCAACGACTTTGAGCAGACTTCACTTCACATTCGCCATGGCTGGTACGATACCGGCGACATGGGTAATCTCGATGCGGACGGTTACCTCTGGCACGTTGGCCGTTTAAAACGGTTTGTCAAAATTGGCGGTGAGATGGTCTCGATGGTAAAAATTGAGGACACTTTAGAGAAGCTTCTCCCGGAAGATGCTCATTGCTCTGTGGTCGAAATCCCCGATGCCATGAAAGGTGCGCGGCTCGTCGCAGTCACCACGGTTCCAGTGGACCAGAAAAACATCATCAAGCAGATGGCGGAGTACCTGCCGGCCATCGCCTTGCCGAAAACCTTTATGGTTATGGAGAATCTGCCGAAGATGGGCAGCGGCAAAATAGATTTTCGGACCATCACTGAAATGGCCCGCGAAGAACTGGCCCGTAAGTAACTCCGGGCTTCTGCAGCAATCAGAACACCCAATCTGTGCCCCCACCCTCAGTTCGGTTGTATCTGTTGCACATCCCTGAATATATCAGGGGTGCGCCTGCAGTGTTACCTGCAACAGCCAAGTATATTCAGCATGTTATGAGATTGTATGAGGCAAACAGATTTAGAAGAGGTGAGGTGTATGGCTGCGTCGTCGTTTTCCTTCAGGTCCGTTTCAAGATTTTTCCCAACTTTTTCAGGTAAGGTCCAAGGCGCGATTGCGCTGCTACTTGTCGCCAACTTCACCAGCCTTGCACTTATGGCCATGGCGATTTTTTTGCCGTCAGTACAGGTTCCACTGTTCATCCTGGCCGGGGTGCTGTGTATACTCTCCATTCCCCTTGGTCTGAGTTTTGGCAAGGCACTCAAGGAGAGCATGCAGGTCACGGTGGACGAAATTGGTTCACTTTTTTCCACAATGCAGGACGGTATGCTGGATCTTTCCTTCCGCAACACCGCAGATAACAGTGACGCCACCCGCAATATTCACCTCAAGCATGAAGAATTTCTTTGTTCCATCCGCCAATTGATCGAACAGATCCGTAAAACCGGTATTGATATCGCCGTAGACGCTGCCAAGGTGGCCAACTCGGTACACAGCACCACCAGCAAGACAGCCGAGCAGCGGGAAATATCCGGTATTGTTTCTGCCGCCAGTGCCGAAGCAAGCAACGCTATTGCCGAGGTTTCCACGTCGACCCAGTATGTGGCAGAAAAAACATCACAGAACCTGAATCTCGCCCAGGGCTCCTACAAAGAACTGATGGCTGCCGCCGGCAAGACCCAGCAGATCAACACCTCTGTCGAATCCTTTCGCAGCACGGTGGATGAACTGGCCACCAGCTCATCCAATATTCTGCAGGCGGTATCGATCATTAACGACATTGCGGAAATGACCAATCTGCTTTCACTCAACGCCACTATTGAGGCGGCCCGCGCCGCAGAACATGGAAAAGGGTTTGCAGTGGTAGCCGAGGAGGTACGGAATCTGGCCAGGCGGATCAAACCGGCCACCCAGGATATTACCGCCAATATCAATTCAATGATCTCCATTGTCGAGCGAACCCGACAGGAAACTGCCGAGATCAGTCAGTATGCGAGTGAAACCACCGCCACGGTCTGTGAGGCCTCAGAAAATTTCAGTTCAATGATGGGCGACTTCGAAGAAGCCAATGAACAGCTTATGAAGATCGCCGCAGCAATTGAGGAGCTCTCCACCAACAATCACGAAGTGGCTGATAAAATCAACATCGTCAACACCTTGAGCCAACAGGTTGCTGAAAATATGCAGGTTTCAGAATCTTCCGTAGCGACACTCACCGGTGTCACAGAAGAGATGCTGGAAATGGTCTCTCGATTCTCAACCGGTGAAGGAACGTTTGATCGCATTATTTCCTGGGCCCAAAAGACCCATGAGCTGTTCCAGGCCGAGGTCCAGGCAATGAAGAAAAATGGTGTGAATGTCTTTGACAACAATTACCGTAAAGTTCCCAACACCAACCCGCAAAAGTACGAAACGGCCTTTACTGCCGCCTTCAGGGAAAAAATGCTGCCGTTATGTGATCGGGCATTACAAGAACTGGACGGGGCAATCTACACACTCGTTATTGACCGAAACGGCTATCTGCCGATCCACCACGGTCCTTTTTCCAAGCCTATGACCGGTGATCCACAGCGCGATCTGCTCTATAGCCGGCATCAACGCATCTTTCTCAGTAACTCTGCAGAAAAGAGGCGGTGCTCTCACACCAAACCAATGCTGCTCCAGACCTATATGCGGGATACAGGCGAAGTCTTGAACGATCTTTCCCTGCCGATCTTTATCGACGGCAAGCACTGGGGTGCGTTCATTATCGGCTGCAAACCGGAAATGCTGATACAATAGGAGCCTTTGTAACAGGTCAAAAAAAAACACCCCACACTGAAATCAGTGTGGGGTGTTTTTTTTGGGGGAGTCTTGTTACAGCAGTGCAGTATTATTTGCTGTACGAACTATTATCTGACATACCCTTTCTGGTATCTGGGCTTAAAACACCTTTTTCTATTGCCTGCTTTTCCCACTCTTTTGCCAGTGTTGCCTTAAACTGCTCTTTCTCGGCCACAAGCTTGGCCAGATTTACACCGGCCAACGCCTGGGCTTTCTCTTTGGTGGAGAAATCAGGTGCAGCAAAACCGGCCGCGCCATGCTTTGCCAGAACCGGAATAAGCTTCAGACGGGCCTGCTGAGCAGTCTCGTTGGCAACGGCAAGAAGACGAAGTGTCTCCTCCGGAGCATGGAAGAATGAACCATGGCTGGCGATAGAGTAATCCCATTTCCACTGGGCATGACGGATATCGGTCAGGATGTCTTTCATCTCGTCCTCGGTGGCTCCAACTTCCCAGGCCTTGCCAGCCTCGAGGTGGGCCTTGGCGAGATTATCCATGGCAATTTCCATCAGCTGCTCTTTTCGTTCCAACTTCTCTTCAACTACCGCCTTAATGACTTCGGCGTCCTGGTCATGGCAACCGACACAAACGATATCGTCGGTGGCCAGAGGGCTGGCTATATGATGATCACTGAAGGTTTCATCACCCTCTTTCTTGCTTGGCATATGACAGTCAGCACAGCTTACGCCACTTTTGGCGTGAATGCCGGTGGAATAGATCTCATAACCGGGATGCTGGGCCTTCAACATCGGGGTTTTGCTGATACCATGGGTCCAGTCGCTGAAGTTGATATCATCGTAATATTTCTCCATCGCCTCTGCTGACAGACCGTTATCCCAGGGAAGGGTGACAACGCCGGCGGTCTTCTTGTTGCCATCTTTGTCGGTCCATTCAGTCTTCTTGAAGTAGTATTCTACATGGCACTGAGCACAGGCAAGGGTTCTCATATCTTCACTGTCGACCTTTTTGGTGTCGACACCAATGGCCTCAAGACCTTTGGTCAGATATGGACGGGAGATCTGCAACTCGCCGGTCTGGCTGCTGTGACAGTCGGCACAACCGATAGAGTTAACAATCTCATTGCCGTACTTGGCCCATTTTCCGGTGAAGTATTCGAGTTCGCCGTCACGTTCCATGATGCGCGGAACGTCTGGTGATTTACAGGTCCAGCAAGCGGTTGGCATGGGGCCGGTATCGGGACCTACCGGTGCACCGGTGCGCAGAGAATTGACATTGGACTGTAAAGCGTAAAAATGTCCGCGTGGCGCATTGTAATCCTTGGCAAAACCATAACCGGCCCAGAGAATTGCCAGTTGCGGTTTCTTGGCGATCATGTCGGTTATCGAGTCATTTTCAGAGGTCTGCTTCCAGGAATTATACTGGTTCGGATATTTTTCGGCCCATTTATCGCTACGCCCCTCTACTCCTTTCTCCAAAACTCCGCCTTTTGCCATCTCAGCTATTCCCGGGCCACTGAAGGCAAGAACGGCACCAACCGCAACCAGCGAACCGGCAAGCAGTACACTTGTTTTTCTCATAACATCTCCTTTGAAAATTTTTTCCTACTTTCGAGATAACGTCTTCAGCCATTTTCCCATCCCAAAAAACGGCCGCTATCGCTACTGGCTCTGGCGGGTCTGACGCAAAGATCCATCGACCTCCGCACTGAGCAACCAAAACACGTGATATCTTTTCGTTGCAATGACCATACCTATTATTTTCAAACGTATTTACATAATGTTACGAGATACAATAATCGATGGCGTTACCGCAAGGTAACATGCCGTTCCCCCTGCGTGCTACCGGCTGGTAACACCAGTCTCATCTCTTCGGGCCGCTGAAAATTCTGAACCTTTGCAAAAAGCTCTTCTGGCAGCATATAGCAAAACAGGAGTAGAACGCACAAAACAAGAGTTTGGCACTATTGCTCTTCAAATAGAATTGATGTTATTGACTACTTTGGCAGTTCCAAGCGTCATCACACTTTAACAAAATGAGCAGGTGCGATATAAACACTACGTATTAGCCTAGCATCAACGGACCAAAAAGTACAATATCCTCACGGAGAAAAACATCTTCTGATCATGACACGAGCAACCGACGCACTCCGGCCCGACTCCCTTTTATACATCTACTATCTGGCAGGCAAAATCCCGAAAGACTACCGGATCAGCCATGATGCTTTTCTCGGTAACTGGGAAGAAGATGATTTTTCTTTTCTCTTTTTTCTTGAAGAGACACCAGTCGAAGTCGAAACCCTGATCGCCCGGTGGCCGCAACTGCAATTACTCGATACCTACCAGATGACCTATGCCGACTGGCAAGGAGGATCGATTGAGCCGCTTCACATCGGTCGGTTTATCCTCCAGCCACCATGGGAGACGGTAGTTCCTCAAGAAGGCGAAATTGCCCTCACCCTCAACTCTGGCGTGGTGTTCGGCAACGGTACCCATCCCACCACTCACGACTGCCTTGAAGCAATCGAAATCGCCTGCCGGGGCAATAAGGTCCAAACCATGTACGATCTCGGCACCGGCACAGGCGTACTGGCTCTGGCTGCGGCAAAGCTCGGATGTCCCAGATGTCTGGCTGTCGATTTCAACCATCTGGCCGCTACCACGGCACAAACCAACGTCCGGCTCAACGGCCTTGAAGAGAACATCCTGGTGGTGAACGGTAGAGCTGAGGAGTTGCTTTCTTGCCCCAGCGATCTCCTGGTGGCGAATATCCATTATGCGGTTATGAAGGACATCGTCAGAAGCGAAGGTTTCCTTCGCCAGAAGTGGTTTGTCCTCTCCGGCCTCTTGAACAGCGAAGCTGAACAAATCAGGGACTATCTGCGCACTCAGCCAGTACTGCTGCTCAAACAGTGGCACCAGAATGGTGTATGGAACACCATCCTGGGAATTACCGAAAACAATTGATTCCCCCGCAACCAGTGTCAAAAAAACTGACTTAAGCTGTAACACCCTCTTTACAGATGCCGGGCACCATTCTCATCCTTCCCGGCCTACCCCCTTAAATGCCAGTTCGTAATGTCCTGAATTTGCTTGTCTTTACCTTTATCGACATTCCTGGTCCAAGAGTTGCTTAAAGATACGTAACGAAACGGTAACATCCCAGGTTGCAGGGCACCACAATCTGCTTCCGGAGGAATCCCTTTTGACTAAAACAACTCAAGACAATGGAGATCATTATGAGCGAAACACCCACAAGAATTCTCATCGCCGTTGACGGCTCAAACGAGTCCCTCAATGTTGTGCGCTACGTCGGCGCCTCGGCGCAACCTGCCGGTACGGAAGTTGTGCTCTACACAGTACTCAGCAAAATTCCCGAAACATTCTGGGATAGCGGTAAAGATTCCCTCTGGGGACCAAAGATCGAGGCCGCCCGCAAATGGGAGAAGAGACAACTGGATCATGCAGTGGGTACTATCAACAGCGCCTTCCAGATTTTGACGGAGCATGGCTTCCCACCGGCCCAGGTAACCACCAAGATCAGCCCTCAACTGGAAGGTGTTGCCCGCGACATTATTGCTGAAGCGAGAAGACAGTACGATATCCTGGTTATTGGCCGCGGCAAATCAGCCTCGATGCAGGATCAGGTACTGGGCAGTGTAGCCAGCAAGGTTATTGGCAGCGGCCCGGCTCCCGCAATCTGGTTGGTCGGCGCCAAACCAATATCCGACCGGGTACTGATCGCCATGGACCATTCGGCCAGTGCCCTGAAGGTTGTTCGCCATGGAGCCACCGTTCTGAACAGAAAGACAAACTCCATCACGCTTTTTCACGCCATTCGCGGTATTGCCGCGATCTCGCCACCGGAGATGGCAGACATCTTTCCACGTTCCTACCAAGAGCAGCTGATCCGTGATGCTGAAAGGGACATGCAACCGGTGATCCTCCAGGCCGAGGCCCTCTTAAACGAACTCGACATCGCCCCCGATCGCATTGCCACTCGGATCGCAACCGGTGTCCGCAGCCGAGCGGCTTCCATCATCGACGAAGCCCAAAAAGAAGGTTGCGGCACTATCGTTGTGGGTAGAAGAGGTGTCACCGAGGTTAGCGATTTTTCGATGGGCCGGGTAACCAACAAGCTCGTTCAACTGGCCAAGGAACAAGCACTCTGTATTGTAGGATAATTGAGAAAGGGACAATAAAAAACCGGCTGGGAAATAGATCTCCCTGCCGGTCGATAACATAGCACAGGCCGTGATAGTGGTTCAAAGTTGCAATCACATTTCAAACGTCACAGAGCTGCGAGATGATTCTCTTCATAGTCTCGGGTGAGTAATATGCTACGCCTTCCCCTCCCTCACACTCTTGATAATACGCTGACACTCGTTTTCCGCATCCATATCATTTTTTGCCGTAATCGTGCGAAAGACAGAGAGATCAGTTTTTTTGATCAATTCATAGCTGTCATCACCGATATTCTCCAGTAGCCAATCCCGCCACTGATGAACCGTCCTTCTTCTCATGCCATCCTCCGCAAATAACCTGGTGTACCTTCTCCAACACTGGTCGCATCATGCCACGAATCACAACAGACTACCCGCTTAATCTGCACCCCAAAGAATTGCTGCCATGCAAATCGGCATGTTGGATCCCAAATTAGAGAGCGCGGGGGTCTCTCATCGGCAGGCTACCAGGAGGTGAAATTACATAAAAAGTCAGGAATATTGAGATATTGAGTGAGAGTAGGCCACCCTCCGGGCAGCCATCCAATCATCAGGCTTGATAGATGGTATCGGCAATATCCGAAATTTCGCAATGGATCTGATGCGCCGTCAGAATCGACATCAACGCAGGCAACTGCTGGCAGGTGCCAAGAGAAATTTCCAAACCACCCTCTTCTTCTCGAAGTTGGTACCCTCTGTCAGCCAGCAGCACACATGCCTCTTCAAAGCGATCGACAACAATCCCTGTCAGGGAGAAATCCTCCATATACCGTTCAGGCAATCTGCCGTTCAGATAACAGGCACGGATCGTTGTATCATCAGGTAGAAGCGCGATTTTCACCATGTGTACTCCTCATACTAGCACCAGATCATCCTCATCACCAGATTCGTGCCACCGCCCGGTGCAAATCAGCGCAAAACTCATCCACCGTATCGTACATCACCTCGGTACCTGCAGAGAAGTAGAGCAGGATGTCGTTTAAGGCATCGGGGATGTAGGGATAGATCTTCTGGAGGTTGAAGATCCGGTCCTTGGCAACAAGGGCAAGATCACCATCGGTAATGCGGTCGAAGACCTTCTCACCGAAAGCCGGATTTTTCATGAGATCACCAGGCCGAAAGTTCTGCTGACCAATGAGAAACAATAACACATTGCCAAGTCCGAACAGGTCCATGGCGTAGGGACGTTCCGGCAGGTAGAAATCGTAATCGAAATCGATCCAAATAAAATGGCCGTCCTCGCGATCGACAAAGATATGGTCCCTCCGGATATCCCCATGTTTTAAGCCATGGGAATGGAGCATGGCAATGGACTCCACAGAAACGAGAAAACGGCGCAGCACATCCGACAGATAGTGCTCAAAGTATTCAAGATGACTCGCTCCCATCTTGAACACCTCTTTATCCAACCGCTGACCATTGACAATTTTCAGTATCCGTACCAGATTTCCGGCATCGTCCAGTGTCGCGTAGCCTTGCATAAAGGAGGGATTGCCACGGGTGAGTTCAATGACCCGCGCCTCTTTTTCCGGGCTGCGATAACAAGTGACCTCAAGGCCACCCAGGCGGATGGTGTAGGTCTCGTGAAAAACGAGTTTTACAATATTTCGTTCTTCACTCTCCAGATCATACACCTTCGGCACCCACTGTTTCGGCTGCTCATCGACGCCAAACCGCCCCTCGCGGGTATATCCCACAACCAGCAGGTAACGATTGTCGACATGGATCACATCACCATAGTCGATATTGACGAAATCACTCGTATCCTTCCAGAGCCGCGGTTTTCGACGCATGGAGCGTACCGCTACATGGCCCTGCAACCGTGGCAGGATATGTTCGGGGAAAAGGCTCCAATCCATCATGGTCCTCACCCGACAATCCAAGAAGTGAAGTTTTTGGAGTGGCGAGCCAGCGCGTTCGAGATTGAACCAAAGAGAAACTCCTCGGCCTTGGAAACGCCCCGTTTTCCCGCCACCACGGTGCCGAAATCCCCCTCGGCCCGAGCCTCGAGAACGACTTCACTGATGGTCCTCCCTTCAGCCATTTCCACCCGACGACTGATACGCGATTCAGGAACCCCCGCAGCCAGAAGCTGTGTGACAGCCTCGTCCAACATTTCCTTGGCCCGCGCTTCACGCATGGCTTTGTAGTTGTCCAGCCGGCCGCCCTGGGTATAGTAATCGGGTGGTGGCTCGGGATAGACGTTTAAGATGCAGACTTCCGCCTCTCGCATAAGCGGCGCGATGTTGCAAACATAGCGCACCGCCCGCTCCGAGGTCGGGCTGCCATCCACCGCAAGCAATATCTTCTGCCAGTTTTTCATCGTCGCCCTCTCCGCCGCTGTTACGGTTTTTAAAGAGCTGAATCATTCCCATTAAAACTGCTCCATGCCAGGCCGCCATTTTTCCAAAAGCTTCACCAGTTCAACCATGGCCTGATGGGTTGGTACAGAGATTCCACGTTCAGCCGCATAGCGGCAAATCGCCCCGTTCTGAGCATCGATCTCGGTCATCCGGTCGTTCAAAATATCCTGCAGCATCGATGACAGGTTATTTGAGCTGCGCTGGCAGGCATCAAAGAGGAGCTCATAGAGATCTTTATAGACCAGGTCGATACCACAGGCATCCGCCACGGCCTTGCCCTCGTCCAGTAGCCGCTTCATCAGGGTGATGGATTCCATCTTGCCGGTCAGACAACCATTTGGCACTTTCAAGATCGATGACAGAGGGTTGATGGCCGAATAGACAATCACCTTGCACCAAAGACGGCCGACGATCCGTTTTGCCACCTGGGTGGTGATGCCGCCCGCCTCGAAGACGTTGGCGATTTTCTGGACCCGTTCGGTAATCTGCCCATCCAGCTCCCCTATATAGGTTTTGCCTTCCCGGCCATAACGGACCTTAGAGGTACCGAGCGCGGTTCCGGACATGAAAGTGAAGCCGGCAAGGATATGCTGCCGGGGAACAAGCTGCTCCATTATTTCGATATTGCCGAGTCCTGTCTGCACCCCGAGCAAAGGGCAGTCACTGTTGATGAGATGCGCCACTGACTCGGTTGCCACCCGGGTGGCGAATGACTTCACCATCAACATTACCAGATCGCATCCGGACACCAGGGAGGCATCTGTGATTGCCGTCACCGGTACCGGTGTCACCATATCGGGATCACCCATGCTGCTGGCCACCACCCCGATACCCTTGTCCTTCATGGCGTCGACCACTTCCGCGTCGATATCAAGGAGAGTTACTTCATTTTTCGCTTTGGCCAGTAAAGAACCAAACAACCTGCCTATTGCCCCGCCACCAACGATTACAATTCTCATGTTTGCTCCGAAGTCCTGGTTTCGTATAATTTCTCGTAAACCCTTGAGTCAGCCTGAAAACCGTTTGATTAAGCGCAATGGTCCGTGAACAACTTCCATCCTCTGTTTATATTGTATAGTCTGGCGGAGACGAAATCAAATCGACACAAGCATATAGCTCGCATCTTTTGCTCTCGGGCTGCAACCACCAACCACTGCTGAGAGAGGTAAATAGAACCTGGCATTTTCATGCATTTTCAGGTAGGTTGATGAGCACTGAGAAGAAAACCCATTACTATTGATATCTTATTCGTTTCACATGCCTATTCTGCGACTATTGCATATTCCGGGACTTTCCCGAATGCAGTCAGTTCTGCGTTCACCGCTCATTGACGTGATGCAGTTCCTGATACTGGTGTGGGGATTGTACTGGCTTGCCACCATAAGCATTGATAACATCGGCTATAACTGGCAGTGGTACCAGATCCCGAAAATGCTCTACAGCTGGAACGAGCATGGTTTCACCGCCGGCCCTTTGCTCAAGGGACTTCTCATCACTCTGAAAATTTCCGCCATCAGTCTTGTTCTCTCGCTTGTCATCGGTCTTATTACTGCAATTTTCCGGCTCTCCGGCTCGCCCGTGGCAGCCGCACTTGCACGAATCTATCTCGAACTGAGCCGCAACACCCCGCTGCTTATCCAGATTTTTTTCATCTATTTCGTCCTCGGCCCCGTTCTCGGCCTGGAACGGATGGCCTCGGCAATCCTTGCTCTCAGTCTATTCGAAGGGGCATATGCTTCCGAGATTTTTCGTTCAGGCATACTTTCCGTAGCAACAGAGCAGCATGAGGCTGCAAAAAGCCTTGGGCTCAGTAACTACTACACCTACCGCTTCATAATTTTACCCCAGGCGGTACGTACCATGTTGCCCCCCCTCACCAGCCAGGCCGTCTCACTGGTCAAGGATTCCGCCCTGGTGAGCACCATAGCCATTTACGACCTGACCATGCAGGCCCAGGCACTGATCGCCGAGACCTATCTCACCTTTGAGATCTGGTTCACGGTGGCCGGCATGTACCTCATGGTCACCATATTGCTGTCGATATGCGTCAGTTTTTTAGAGCACCGCATGAAATTGCCCTGATAAGCCCGGGATACCATGCATGCCGAATGCATCCGAACAACCATTACACAGGATGAATAGTCATGAAGAAAAACACCTTACTCATTTTACCCATTGCCCTTGCAATGCTGGTACTGGCCACTATCGCCGGTGCCGCTACAATGCAGCAACAACTCATCAACGAGAGCACAATTGAGCAGGTAGTAAAACGAGGGGTACTGCGGGTAGGTATGGATATTTTCCAGCCGTGGGCCATGAAAGATAAAAACGGTAAATTGATCGGTTTTGAAATCGATGTCGCCACCCGGCTGGCCGAGGATATGGGAGTGAAAGTCGAGTTCGTGCCCACAGCCTGGTCCGGCATCATCCCGGCACTTTTGACCGGCAAATTCGACGTCATCATCGGCGGCATGGGCATCACCGCTAAGCGTGGTCTGAAAGTGAACTTTTCCCAGCCCTATGATTACTCCGGCATGGGGATAGTTGCCCACAAGCAGGTAGCTGCGGGGTTTGATTCGCTGGAAGCTTTCAATAAAGCGGATGTGCAAATTGCGGTAAAGCTCGGCACCACCGCTGCAGCCGCCGCCAAGAAATACCTGCCCAATGCCCAGCTCAGGATGTTTGAAAACGAGACCCAGGCTTACCAGGAACTGCGTAACGGCAAGGTTCATGCCGTGGTCGGTTCTGCCCCACGACCGGCATATGAGGCAGTCGATTACCCCGACAGTCTCTTTTTGCCAATCGAAGGCACCTTCACCAAAGAACCGATCGGTTTTGCCATGCGTAAAGGCGATCCCGACACCCTGGCTTATTTCAATAGTTGGATCACCACCGTGCAAATGGAAGGCTGGCTGCAGGAGCGCCACAACTACTGGTTCGGCACCAAGAACTGGAAGGATCAGGTGGAGTAGATCGACCTGATGATTTTTCGCATTAGCATTCACGGCGGGAGCGTCCTATCTGGACTTTTCCCGCCGTATCCTTCATGTCTTGAGCCATGGCCGCGCCCGGAGTTTGTTCAGGGGGACCACTCTTTCTCATGAACTCCGAGACACGACGTTTTTCTTCTCTTGACGTGCTGGCCATAGCTCTGGTGGTTGGACTTCTAGGCTATATCGGCTACCGGCTCTTTTTTGCCCTCAATTACAAGTGGAACTGGGGGATAATCCCCACCTACATGATCCGTTTTGACGAAGGGGGCCACTGGCACGCCAACGTCCTGCTCGAAGGGTTTCTCACTACCCTCAAGCTCAGCATCTGGGGCATGGTGCTCGCTACCTTTGCCGGTGTAGTCATGGGGCTTATGCGGGTTGCCGGACGCCTGCTGCCCCGGCTGGTCGGTCTTTCTTATGTCGAGCTGATCCGGAACACCCCGCCTCTAGTACTGGTTTTTATCTTCTACTATTTTGTGAGCGACCAGTTGCTGCCCCATTTCGGAATAGAAGATTTCTACCGTAATGCGTCGCCAGCGTTACAGAAGCAGCTGGCTTATATCTCAGCCAGCCCCGAACTCATCACTCCTTTTCTCTCCGGCGTTCTTACCATCGGTCTTTTTCAGGGTGCCTATATCACCGAAATTGTCCGGGCCGGCATCCAGGCCATTGATATCGGTCAATGGGAGGCCTCCAGCGCCCTCGGCCTGAACCGTTTCCAGCAGATGCGTCACATCATCTTACCGCAGTCGATACGCATCATGCTGCGGCCACTGGCCAACGAGTTTATCAACACCATCAAATATTCCTCGATCGTCTCCATCATCTCTATCCAGGAACTGACCTTCCAGGGCATGCAGGTTATGGCCTCTACCCAGGCAACGATCGAAATCTGGTTGACCATTACCGCTATGTACCTCCTCGTCTGCCTGGTACTTTCACTGATGGTCGGCCAACTGGAACAGCGGTTGAACAACCACGCACGGTAGTTCCGCATTACACGCGTTTTACACCAAACACCTTTTCTTCCTGGACTTCCGAACAATATGTGGTCAAACTCCTGCATGAGCATAACCGTTTTTGCACCTCATCCGATAACGACCATGAACCTCAGCAAATACACGCCATAATGCCAGCGACCTCACCCTTTGCCATCCCTAATATCCGACTCTTTATTGCGTTTCGTATTCTGTTCAACTGCAGGTTCTATTATCCAATCTTCACCATTCTTTTTCTTGATTACGGCCTGACCATTGAACAATTCGCGCTTTTAAACACCGTCTGGGCCATCACCATTTTTTGCGCCGAGGTACCTTCCGGGGCTCTGGCCGACGTACTCGGCCGCAAACAACTGCTGGTGGCCACAGCGCTCTTGATGGTGGTCGAGATGGGCATCATTGCCTTTGTGCCGGTAGTTAACATTACCCTGGTTTTCTGGGCCTTTCTCATCAACCGGGTCATGAGCGGCCTGGCCGAGGCTATGGCCAGTGGCGCTGATGAAGCAATCGCCTTCGATTCTTTGAGCGAAGAGGGACTCGCCTGCTGCTGGCCCAAAGTGCTTAGCCTGCAGATGCGTTTGAAATCCATAGGCAGCATCATCACCGGAATCCTCGGTGCCCTGATCTACGACCCGAATATGATGAATCGGCTCCTTAATCTGATAGGCAGTGGAATTACGGTTAATCAACAACAGACCATGCGCTATCCGGTTTACCTGACCCTGATACTTGCACTTTTAGCCACCTTTACCGCCTTTCTTTTTCAGGAGTCCGACGATCAGCAACAACAGCGTATAAAAGGGCAGGGGTTTATCCGCAACATGAAAGCCGCCATGGCCGTAACCCTTCAGGCCGGCAACTGGATCATGCAGACACCGTTTGCCCTTGCAGTCATTCTATTTGGCATGTTTTATGACCATATTCTGCGGATGCTGATCACCCTGACCAGCCAGTATTACCGGTTGATAGAACTCCCCGAAGCGAGTTTTGGGGTCCTCGGAGCCGCAATGTCTCTCTTTGGCCTCTATATTCCAAAACTCTGTGAACAGATGGTGGACCGTTACAGCCCACGCCAGAACATGTTCCTACTTCTGGCAATTACCCTGGCGGCAATTTTTATTATGCGTGGCTTTTATCCCTATATAGGTCTGGTAGCCATTGCTTTTGTCTATGTTGGACTCACCATGGTGAGCTTTTTCACCAGCCACTATCTGAACCAGATTACCACCTCATCACAGCGGGCCACTGTTCTCAGTTTCAAGGGCATGGCGTTTAATCTTGGGTATGGTCTCATTGGAATACTGTTCGCTCTGCTCATGCAACAGATGAGAGGTGTCACTGCCGGTGCTCACCCCAACTGGAGCAGCTCGATCATTGAAGAGCAGAGCTTTATGCTGTCCATTGGCTGGTTCCCCTGGTACACATTACTTCTCTTTGTCGGTATGCTGTTGCTTAACCACCAAAGACTGCAGGGAAAACCTGTTAGTGCTAAGGAGTGATGACTACAAGTAATCAGCGTAGGCACAGTTGTGAGGATATGCTATAGTACGCTGCATAGTCAGAGAAAATACCTATAACAACAACCCATCAAATTCATCTTCTCCCACAGGAGCGTTGCCAGCCATGCTGAAACGATTTTCCATCTCTCTGGAAGAGTCCCTACTCGATATTTTTGACAGACATATCCTTGCCCACAGCTATAACAACCGCTCCGAAGCGATCAGGGACCTGATCAGGAAGGCCTTTGTCAAAACAGAATGGGAGGCTGACAAATATGTGATGGGCGTTATCAGTCTGGTGTACGATCATCATCAGCACAAGCTGCAGGAAAAAGTCACCGAGGTGCAACACGACTACCACCACCATATAGTTTCAACTACCCACGTGCACATGGATCACCATAATTGCCTGGAAGTGATCGTCGTCAAGGGAAAAGCCAAAGAGGTACAGGAACTTGCCGATCGACTCATTGCCCTGCGCGGCGTACGCGACGGCAATCTTGCCATGAGTAGCACAGGCAAAGCCCTACACTAGCTCACCTGCTTCCAGTCAACCGATCAATCTCCTTGTCGATTTCCGGAGCGATTTTCTCCAAAATGAACGAGGTCATATTGTATGGCGTATAACTCGTTATGTGTTTTAATTTCAGGTAGAGGGGCTCAGGCATTTTCAGCAGTACCTGTTTCATGACATCCTCACGCACATAGGGCTCTTCCCAGGCGTAGACCTGCTGTACAGGCTCTAAATTCTCCGGAGGCAATGCACCGGCGGCAAAGGCATCCAAAGCTGCATCCCTGTCCTTGAGACCTGGTGTGGAACGTAACGGACTAGTTGTTTTTTTCGTTGCCATAGATTTCCTCATACAGTTCTTCTATTTCAGCAATTGCCTTACGGTCTGTGCGAAATTCCACCACAGCCAAACCATCACGAGCCGATTTACGAAACGCTATGCGATCACGAATCGTTGCTTCCAGCAGCATGAGGCTCTGGAAATTTTCCTGCTCGATGAAATCACGGGCTTCCCGGTCTTCTCGCACTACCGGATTTGTCGAGACTCTGTTCAATACCAGATAGGCCTTCAGCTTTTCATTTAAGCCTTTTGCCATTTCCACCAGAGTGTCCATCTGGCGGACCGTCCAGATATCAAACTGAAACGGTTGAACCGGAATATACGCCCGGTCGGCCACTCCGAGAGCATAGCGCAATTCCAGAGAATCTCGACCACCGGCATCAATGATAATTTCCTCATATCGCTCTGCTAGGTCACGCACCTGTGCGGGGAGCCCTTTACCGAATTTCTGTACACAGGGAACCCGCGGCTCAATCTCATCTTCTTCCCGAACCGTCGCCCAGAGCGAAGCCGTCCCCTGCCGATCGGTGTCCAACAGCAATACATCTTTGCCATCTTTTGCCAGCATAGCCGCGATATTCGTGGCCAATGTGGTCTTGCCGGTCCCACCTTTCTCTCCACCAAACACCGTAATACCCATCAGTTACCTCTGCATAGTCATTATATAATATATATACTATATATATTATATCATATATTCATTTTATATATACTATATATATCATATTGTCAATATTGCTGAAAGGTCGACTTTGATACTATCAACAACTATTCAACTAGAAGGAAAATGTATCCATCTTCGAGTATGAAAATCCATCTTTGCGATACAAAGAAGAGTTATGCTCAAAAGTGGTGTTTGAGGGAGAATTTAAAAAGAAATGACGTATCCTGTTGGAATCAGTTCGCCAAAACAGAATTCCAACAAAAAAGGATACGTCATGATCAACAGTAAAGTTATCACACTGAAAAAGCCAGGAGAGTTTGTCGAAGACCCGCTGACCGAACTGTTACGTACCGGCGCCCGACAACTCATTGCTGATGCGGTTGAGGCTGAATTGCAGGACCTGCTCCAGTATTACGCAGAGCTGAGAAATGAGAAAGGGCACATGCAGGTTGTGCGCAATGGCTATTTGCCTGAAAGAGAAATTCTCACAGGTCTTGGGCCGGTCAAG
>NZ_FRFE01000079.1 GCF_900143695.1 Desulfopila aestuarii DSM 18488 | reverse complement strand
TTTTTGTTGGAATTCTGTTTTGGCAAACTGATTCCAACAGGATACGTCATTTCTTTTTTAATTCTCCCTCAAACACCACTTTTGAGCATAACTCTCTTAAAATTAGCTGATACCTTTCCTGCCTGTACAACTTGTGTTGAAGCCGGAGGATTCGAACCTCACGACAGCGTTGTAATATAATGATATTACGAAAATTTAAAAATGCGTGTGATACACTTGTGATACATGACTATTTTCACATACAAGAAACTGATAGCTGCGACTCCTATTTTTTCTACTGTGCAAGTAGCTCACTGTATGCCCATCATTTTTAATGAAGCATAACGGGATACCACCTGGTCGGGCGTGTCTTCTTTGTTGATACCCAACAAAGGAACCAATTTGAAAGCAGTATCTGTCATCTGCTGATGCACTTGAAATTTGATCGACTCTGGCGTGTAATCGGGCAAATTGCCTAGCATCATCGATGAGCGTCGATCTGCCGTATCCGATAATCACCGCCGGCTGTACATGCAGTAATAGACAAATCAAAAAAACAAAATGGTTTAAAGATGAAAACGGCAGAAATTTATAATTGCAGTCGAGACTGTCCTCCGCATATTTGCCTAGCAAATATTAGGTATTTATGCCTATAGATTTCTCTGATGAAATATGTTCACATGACTGAAATTAGATATAACTCAATGCCAAACCTGTCGCGAGGCAGGGACGGAAAGCTACGGGGCTTATAAGCTAGCCGGGTTGCATCTTTGCAGGATGTAGACTCGGCTTTTTCATTGGACAAAAAAATGCTATTAAATAATTAAAATTCAGATAGTTGGAACCATCACCGTTCAAAAGCAAAAACATGAATTATTCTAAGCAACCTGATGGCTATCAATAATCAATAGGGAACATTCACCCGATTTGATATGGAAAAGAAGCTTAAGCGGGAAAATCCCAACTAATCATCAACTGAAGGAGGAGAAACATGAAAGGAAGAATGGTCGTATTCGGCGGTGTTCTTTTGGCACTAAGCATGCCTGCCATGTCATCAGCGTCTAACTGGGAATTGTATGACGATTTCAACTCTGAAACCATTGATCAAGAAAAATGGGTGAATACTAATACTATCTCCACTATTAGCATTGAAAACGGTCAGCTGAAAATTATACATCCTGAAGGAACGTCCACTCAATCTGCTTATTTAAAATTTATACACAACCCTGAAACAATAATTGGGATGAAAGCATCAATTAAAGTTTCTTCATGTTCTGGAGACGTACGTGCTAGAATGGCTGCTTATGCAGGGGCAATAGATGATAATCATTATTGGACGGCTATTCAAATAAGACCATCAGTGAATCGAATTACAACCAGTTCTACCCTCCAGGGTCCTCCGCCAAATTATGAAACCATAGCTGACACTCATTCTGCAGAGTTTCCTAACCCAATAAATTTGATCGGGAACACCTATACTGCAAGTATTATGTTCAGCGATGACAAAATATCTTATGCTGTAGAAGGGTTAGGTGCTATTAATTTCAAATATCCCATACCAGTAGATAGTTCTACTGAAAATTGGAGAGTTTTAGGTACAAGGGCAACTAATGGTGATGGGCCATGCACAGTCTATTTTGATAATGTATATGTTTTAAGGAAATAAGGTGAAGTCAACCGTTATTATAGTGTCAATATCATTATATTCAATATAATAATTTAACTTAATTTGAGGAAATGATGAAAATACAGACATTGATTTTTTGCATATTAACGTTTTTGAACGTGTTAATCTTCTCTAATGTTTACGGTCAAGATAATTGGCAACTATATGATGACTTCAGCACAGGGACTATCAGCTCGGAAAAATGGTTGATTGATGACTCCAGTGCGACTATAACCGTAGACAATGGCCATGCCGTATTTAAGCATAAAAGTGGATATCCTGAAGACTCTAGCTGGTTGTCTTTTGCTGATTCTCCTGAAACTGTTATTGGAGTTAAGGCGACATTTACCGTTCAGTCTTGTAGTGGTGATAGTGGTGATGTACGAGTAAGAATTAACGCTTTTTTGGGAAAGGTCGGGAATGAATACATCCGTTCTACTCAACAAATTAGACCTTATGACAAACAGTTAAAAGCAGGAACATCTAGCAATAGTGGACCACCGAATTATGAATGGTTATATGATTATTTTTGGGGAAATTTTCAACAGGTTGATGAAGCAATCGGTGTACCTTTTACAATATCTACAATATTATCTGGTACTGCATTTAGATATTCGACCGATAATATAGGTGAATTAGAATATATGTTTCCAGCGGAAACTACCATAAACAAATTAAGCAAAGAAGAATCTTGGATAGGTATTGGTACACAGAGCATAACAGGTGAGGGTGAATGTACTATATTTGTCGATGAAGTATATGTATTGAGAGATTCATCTTCTACGTGGTACTGGGATAATGACGGAGATAGATACGGCGATCAGGAGATCTCCGTAGAATCTGCATCTCAACCTACAGGATATGTTGCCGAATATGGTGATTGTGATGACAATGATGAAAACATTAATCCTGGCACGACAGAAACATGTAACGATGTCGATGACAATTGCGATGGTATCATTGATGAAACCTGTAGCACACTTCAAGGTTTCGATGTTGCATATTATTTACAGGCTAAACTTGCTGCTCTAAAGGCTGTCAACCCAGAATGGCTCAATGCAACCGTTAGTGATCTGCAAGCGACGTTAAATGGCTTAGGATTTACAGCCGAAACTCACTATAATCTATGGGGTTACAAAGAGGGGCTGAGCCCTAATCGGTTTTTCAATCAATCTGAGTATATACATGCAAAAGCGTTGGCTCTGTATAATGGTGGCGGATATTCATCCGTAGTAGAAGCTGAGGAAGCATTTAATGCAGCATGGCCATATGATGCCTATCAGCATTACCTTCTCTACGGTGCAGCAGAAGGAATAAACCCCTCAAATGCATTTGATGAAAAGGCTTACCTGACAGATAAGCTCGCAGCTCTGCAGGCAGCCGGTGATCAATGGGATAATAAGACCATTGATGACCTAAGAGCCTTTCTTTCCTCAATAAACTTGACCTCTCTTAATCATTATCTGAAATACGGTATTGCTGAAGATTTGACCCCAACTCCTGTTAAATAGACAAAAAGATATGAATAAAGGTAAAAACATTTTGTGAAGCCTGCAGTGTCATCTCATGCCTCGGGTGGACCTGCCTCCCTTGGACGATCAGATAATAAAAGCACTTACAGCAACTTTCCTGTAAGTGCTTTTATGTTGTGCAAGGTTAAAGAATCAATTCATGAAAGCATCTAATTTGATGCACATACATAATGGTGGCGTGTCAAAGATTCGTGTTGCCATAAAGCAGGTCCATCTTTAAAGTTGAGGTTCCTGAGATCTTGTGTGCCTTATACATCACCATTCCATGCAAAAGATCGCTGAAATATTACTCCATTTTAACCTTCTCACGATGATCGATTGTACTTTCGTATGAGTCAATTGCATGAAACAGAATTTTTTGCACAAAAACCGATTACCACAACAGTATCGTTCACGCCCTCAGGTAAATAAAACCTATAGCAGCCCTCTCCACATCCAAGATTGCCGTAGATTGAGAGCATCAACCAGATATCTTTCCCAGTGATCTTGCTCACGGTCGCTACCATGCTGCGCTTGATATTGTTTGGTGATCAAGTGTTTTACTTTTGTGCTGGTAACACGCCACTCAGTCAACAGTGTCTTCTCGTTGCTTGTTAGTCATAGCACCAATAACAGGCTGAATTAAATTAATATTTTGAAGCATAACTGGTCTCACTTACAAATTTCTTACAGTCCTAAATCTTATGTCAGGATCGTCATTCGTGATGCGACTCAAATTGCCTATTGCATGCATTATGAAATGAAGACCATGGCACTTCCCTCCATTATGTTGCAGAGCTCAACAGCCCCCGTACGCTAAAGCCCATACAAACACAGCCCTTTTTGCCCTTTGCAATTATAACCCTTCAATTTCAATAAATATTTGTTGGAAAATTCAGCTGGTAGAGCTACTATCGTGCCGAAGTTTCAATACCATCCGATAATGATTCATTGAATTTTAGATGAATAGATGCAGCAATATGTATTTAATATTACGAAACAACTACCAAAATGGAGAATGTTATGAAAAAGTCTGCACTGCTTGTTTTTGTCCTGTTCTCTCTGCTCTGTGGTATCACCGCTTGTGTCCAGAGCAAATCCATTCACGAACTTAATCCCGGTGTTTCGTTTATGGGTAAGGAAGAGGTAACAAAATTTCTTTCAGGTTCAAAGATTGAAGGCCCCGGCGCAATAGTTACTTATATGGAAGGAGGAAAGGCCGATATTTTTGTCAAGAAGAATGGGAAAAATATCAACGCAACGTGGAAGGTTCAAGATGATGGCATGGTCGAACTTATCACACAAGGTAGAAAAGATAGGAATTATTATTCTGCAGATGGCATAACAGCTTATGGTCTTGATGGAGGAAGTTCAGCTATTCAGAAAAAATAAGGTGGCTTCCTGAATTACTAACTACTCGAATACAAAGCCGATAAGCTGACCGGATCTGGCAGCAAGAGAAATATAGCTGACAGGTCCGGGCGAATTCTTTCTTTTGCCGAGTTACCTGAATTGCTAGGCTAATGGTGGTGCCTTTTAACTGCCGCAACTTTGAGGTAGAAAACAATGTTTAAAGAGTTATGCTCAAAAGTGGTGTTTGAGGGAGAATTAAAAAAGAAATGACGTATCCTGTTGGAATCAGTTTGCCAAAACAGAATTCCAACAAAAAAGGATACGTCATGATCAACAGTAAAGTTATCACACTGAAAAAGCCAGGAGAGTTTGTCGAAGACCCGCTGACCGAACTGTTACGTATCGGCGCCCGACAACTCATTGCTGATGCGGTTGAGGCTGAATTGCAAGACCTGCTCCAGCATTACGCAGAGCTGAGAAATGAGAAAGGGCACATGCAGGTTGTGCGCAATGGCTATTTGCCTGAAAGAGAAATTCTCACAGGGCTTGGGCCGGTCAAG
>NZ_FRFE01000077.1 GCF_900143695.1 Desulfopila aestuarii DSM 18488 | reverse complement strand
AAACCTGAACTCTGCTTTTCCTGGACCTGGGATTGTACCGCAAGAGGAAAAAAACGCGGTTGCGGTTCGTGAGAAACCTTCAATGAGCTCTTTCGACGCCAGTAACCAAATGTCGCCAAAGAGAGCATGTTCTCCCGGCAATATGATGATTGCGTCAGGCCGCTACTCTCCCATGAGCGGATGTGTTCCTGCCAATATTCCTGCTTGGCCGACCGATTCTTGCTATGCTCTGTTTTCATTGTGCCCTCCCGTGGTCTGGTTTGCCACAATGAAACAGATTGTTAACGATATGAAAAGATGGCGTTTGTTGAGCGCTTACTGATAAATCCATATTCGTGCCGGTTACACGTATTGGAGTATTTTTTTCATCTCTTGTAATAAAACCACGAGACAGAACCGGCACATAATGACCGTCTTTATGCAACAGTCGGAATTCAACTTCGTAGCTGTTAATAGTTTTTTTCAGTGCATCCCTGAATACAGCGTCTACATGCGTACCATCTTCAGGATGTATGAGCCTCTCCCAGAGTCCGGCATCTGCTTGGATTTCGTCTGGAGTATAACCAAGCTGAGCCCACCATTGGGGGGAATAATACAACTCATTAGTGAGCAAATCCCAATCCCAGGGAGCATCGTTGGAACCTTTGACAACTAAGGTCAACCTTTCTTCACTTCTGATCCGAGCATCCTCTGCCTGCTTGCGAAGGGTGTTGTCGACAACTGAGATTATGACTTTTTCTAAAGTGTCCTTATATCCGGGTAGCACTCTGTAGCTGATTTGAACATAACGTAATTCACCATCAAGGGTTTTCACCACGCCGTCACAGCTGTTTTGATTCTTACCATTCCACAAATCTACCAACTCTTTTTTGAAACATTCGAATGATTCAGATGTAAATGTTTTTTCCAGACCTTGAAGTAATTGCTCCTTATTCTCCGCCCTGTGAAGATCTAAAGAGGCCTGGTTAACATCCTTGATTTTGATGGCTTGAACAAATTTCATTAACTCTTCGGGAGACTCATTCAAGAAGGTTTCGATATTAGAGATGCCCTTTTCGCGAAGATCTTCGAAACGTTTATGTACTGCCGACCAATCCTCGAGCCAGCAGGATATTGGGTTATTTTCAAAAAATAATTTAAACTCCTCCTCGCTCTCATGCAAGGCAGCATCTGTTCTGTTTTTTTCTTGTTCCTCCCTGGGAAGCCACTTTTTGAGCAGCAATACAATAATAATTACTGCGGCAACAACGTTGATTATTTTGGGGATGATCACAAATTCCGGGCGTGTCAGAAAGTCCCCGATCTGCTTAGGTATCAGTCCCGAAAGAGATGTGTACCAGAGTCCAAAATAGACACTTTCAAACAAGGTGCGGAATGCATCTATGGCAAGAATGATCACAAGAGCGCGAAACAGATCCTTTGTTTTGCTATTCCACATCTTCTGTACATAAAAACATAGAATGAAAGACCAAAGAGAAATCAGTACCCAATAGGTAATTGGAGTTATTAATCTAAACATTTCTGTCATATGTGTTTCTCTATGGTTATAGTAATATTCTGATGGCAGCAATGATAAAAATTGTCCCTAAAATAATTG
The DNA here is from genome assembly GCF_900143695.1 of Desulfopila aestuarii DSM 18488. Classification (GTDB taxonomy): domain Bacteria; phylum Desulfobacterota; class Desulfobulbia; order Desulfobulbales; family Desulfocapsaceae; genus Desulfopila; species Desulfopila aestuarii. The sequence goes on along the minus strand of NZ_FRFE01000077.1, from coordinate 3,587 downwards.
ACTTAGTCAATCAAAAACTGGAAGGGGCTAAATAGGAACAGTAGTAGAACGATTAAACGACGGCTTTTTACAAGCCGACATAGATTCTATGTTTTTAAAATGGTTGAAGCACATGTGTACGGATTGACAACGTCTGCTTTGTTGTTATCCTATAAATTCAACAAAGGGGAGTAGTTATCAGCTGGAGAAATGGCTAACCTGGATTCCGTCAATACGGTCGAAAGACCCGGGACCAGAACAGATATTCTGTAAACAAGACCTTTACTTGGCTAATCAAGCCTAAGTAATGGTCTTTTTTTTTGCCTCGGAGGCCAGCAGGTTTGTTGAACATTTCAGTATAACTGGAATGTGAATAGTTTACAGAGTCTGTCAAAATCCTAACTAAAAAAGGAATTTCACATGAAAAGCTTCATTTTTTTAGAATCAAAAAGAAAATTCAACACAAACCGTCAGTTAAAAAAATCACTCAAAGTCTTTATTGGGGCTGCCATTGTTGGTTGCTTAATGATAGGCGCCTTGGTTGTCTGGGGAGGGATAGCTGCTTTTAAAACCATTTCAACATTTGCCACAACCCCTATTATTCAAGAGAAGATTTTGAATCTCGAAACTGAGATCCAGAATATGCCAGTCCTTAATGATGTTGGGTGTTGGGCCACAGTGCAAGACTTTATGAATGCAGAGGTTTGGTTCCAAAAACCCATTGTCGAAAATTTCAACAACATTAAGTCAGCCTGTTTAAACAAATAAAGAGTAACAAGAAGTAACACTCAACGCGATCATGTGGACTGGAATTTCGTAGATAAAAGAATTAATTAAAGCCTCGTCCTCCTTTTTTGACATAGAGTCTCAATATGCTAATCCCTGCTTTTGCTATTGTAGGTGGCCTTGTTCTCCTTGTTTGGAGCGCTGATCGATTTGTTGAAGGATCTGCCTCTGTAGCCCGCCATTTCGGCATGCCCCCACTGCTTATCGGCATGCTGATCGTCGGCTTTGGCACCTCGGCCCCTGAGATGTTTGTCTCGGCCTTGGCTTCGTCCCAAGGCAACCCAGGTATAGCCCTGGGCAACGCTTACGGATCTAACATCACCAATATTGCCCTAATTCTCGGGTTAACCGCACTGATCAGCCCGATTACCGTTCACTCACAGGTACTGAGGAGGGAACTTCCGCTCCTCAGTCTGATCAGCGGTCTAGCGGTTTATCAACTTTGGGATGGAGAACTGTCGCGGAACGATGCCTTAGTTCTTCTCGTTGTATTTTTCGGGCTTATAGCATGGAGCATCCGCCAAGGAATTCGGCAGAGGGCAGATGCTTTGGGAATGGAGATGGAAAATGAACTTGTTGTTCACTCTATGCCCCTTGGTCGAGCTTTCGGTTGCCTCGGCATAGGACTGTTGCTGCTTATTGCCAGTTCCCGGGCACTGGTGTGGGGCGCGGTGGAAATCGCACGCCAGCTTGGTGTCAACGACCTGATCATTGGCCTGACGGTTGTGGCAGTTGGCACATCTCTTCCTGAATTGGCCTCGTCGATCATTGCAATTCGCCGAAAGGAACACGATATCGCCTTAGGCAACGTGCTTGGATCGAACCTCTTTAACACCTTGGCCGTGATCGGCATTGCCGGGACCATCCAACCGATGACAGTGCCGCCGGAGGTCCTCTCCAGGGACATGCTCGTCATGACCGGTCTGACCCTCTTCCTCTTTCTGTTTGGGTATGGCTTTCGCGGGTCGGGCCGGATCAACCGTTTCGAAGGCGCCACTCTGCTAGCAGTCTACGTAGGTTATACAGCCTTTATAGCCATTGAGGTTCTGAGTAAGAGGACGTAATATCCATCGGCGCTGGAAACGATAATTTCAATTATCTGCTACGGACTGGGCCATTACTCAACTTAATGCTGAGTTTTTGGTTCATTTTTTCATTGCATCGTTTGTTATGTTGTCCAGCGGCCTGTCGTCTTTCCAAAAGAATGAGATACAACCTGGTAAACATAAGCCATCAACTAAAATATAGAAATTGAGACTATTCCTTTCATTTTGGTTCTCTATGACATTAAAAATAAATCAAATCTTGGCTTCAAGATCAGCGCAATTGCTGTTGTATAAATTCATTCGCTTATACTCCTTAACATACCGACTCGAAGTGCAGAATGAGGGTGAGTGGCTTGATGATTATCTGCATAACAATGCTAGTATTGTCCTATGCGTTCATCACCAGCAGTTTTTTCCAGCCATTCGCTACTTCCAGCGCTACAAAAAATACAAACCAGGTCTCATGATCAGTCAGAGCAAGGACGGCGAATTTATAGCAGGAGTTGCCAACAGATCCGGCTGGACAACGGTAAGAGGATCTTCATCAAAGGGCGGACAAGAAGCCTTAAAAGGTATGATCGACCATCTTGCCATGTATAGACTGGCCGGCCATATTATTGACGGCCCTCGAGGACCTTTTGGTGTTGTAAAACCTGGAGCGATACGGCTTGCGCATGCTACCAATTCTGCAATTGTGCCGTTTTATACCAGAACTGACAGAGCTTGGTATGCTCGAAGTTGGGACAAGTTTTCCTTACCTAAACCTTTCAGTAAGGTTGTGCTGCGATTTGGCGAGAAAATTGTCTTTCAGCAAACAGACACTAGCGAAGCCTTTGAGGCACAAAGAAAGGCGCTTGAAGAGATAATGTTTCATGGAAACGAGAAGCTAAAGGCTGATGTTCGTTGATTTTTAATAAACGTTCAACAAAGCCCCCTAAGCTATGGGATAAACCATGTAAATACGCCTATTGTACTGTTTAATCGCCGGTCAACAAGGTTTTTTCGAGTGCAGCGAAACTCGAGGGGATAACTGAATTATTACTGTTCTCACTCTCGAGTTTGTTGAACCATGGAAGACTCAAAGACCATTCCAATTGCTGGAGTTCATTACTATTCAATTGAGGAGTCCCCCTTTGATCTATCTACTATTTGGACAATCTACAGTCAGAGACTGTATTTTTGCTGTTAGGATTACGAAACCGACCGTTTTTTCAGGATAGTAGGAAGGTTTACTGGTGGCTTTGGCTGGTTATCGAGAGATTTACGATGCCAACCTCATGCTCGATTGGAAAATACTATCCCACACACTCACATATCCTGTAAATGGAGCAACTTGTGAAAGAGGGAGGATCTGGGTTGCTTGTGCTGGGCCATCCTCCTCTTAAAGTATCCTCATCAGGCTACGGTGCCGACAAGTTAGCACTGGCAGTGCTCAACTTATTGTACTCAGCGATTGCCGCTGCAAGAGAGCCCCTTGATGGAATAACGAGTTATAGTCAAATCTGGTGTTTGAAGAATCATTCTTAGATATTGACCACCCTGGTCAGCTCACCTTCTTTTACTGGTTCAACCCTCTCGCCATCCTTGAATCTCACCCCTCGAATGACCTCAGCAAGTAGCTTGAATCCCCTTAGCCGACGCCATTTCTTCTGGGCGCTCTGGCCGAGTTTGTAAACCATCGACAAGATAGTATGTCTTGCGACACATCCCCTTGTTTTTGCTGTCCGAAGTCGTACAGTGGCAAACGTTGACTCGATAGGGTTTGATGTACGAATA
>NZ_FRFE01000093.1 GCF_900143695.1 Desulfopila aestuarii DSM 18488 | reverse complement strand
TTATTTGGAATAAAGGGTTTTGCGATGAAGCCACTGGCGAAAAAGGATCTTGCCACCCTTATAAGGAAAGTGCTGAATGAAGTAAATAATTTAGTCGAATCTGAATAAATAGTTATATGGCTGAAAAATGAGATAATTTGGCGGAAATAGTGTGCCACGAGAGCAATAATTTTTTTGCTCGTAACTATACGAAAGATGAGGGTAGGTCCCTCGGGGTCGGCTTGCAGGAGCAGGCACCAAACCACCTTAAGCTGCTGCGGTTAAGAGTCGTGGTGGTGAGCGTTAAGGAAAAGGCACGGCAAGACCGGGTCAGGTATGGATCATGGAGACGAGTAACAGCGAACCACTGATGAGGTGTCGAAACTATATGATGGCGTCAAAACTGGGAACTATTTCCATCCCAGGATGAGCTCAGGGGGTGCCTGTTTATTGCCTGAGTGGCGTCCGGCATAAAGGTGGCGTGAACGTGGTCTTGGCTTTCGTGTGGAACGTGGGAACCTGCCGTTCCGATGTTAAGGGAGAAATCCAAGTGGGGACCCCACAAGGATGAGAGTACTGATGCGGAGCACAGGGGCGGAGTAGCCTGTAGTAGTTATGAGATCTCTGTAATGGAGATGGAGCGAAGGGGCTACATTGTTCAGCTTTTAACATTGAGACAACCGGAACTCGGGAGGATCTTTTTGGATAAAGCAAAGCCGTTCCAAATTACTAAGCAGCAGATTTGGGATGCATTCAAGAAAGTAAAGGCAAATCGTGGAGCAGCTGGTGTAGATGGGCAGACGATAGCCGACTTTGAAGAGGATTTGAAAGATAACCTCTATAAACTTTGGAATCGAATGTCTTCGGGGAGCTATTTCCCCCCTCCAGTACGTCGAGTTGAGATACCAAAGGGCGACGGAAAAACGCGGCCGTTGGGGATACCAACAGTAGCAGATCGAATCGCTCAGATGGTGGTTAAGCAACACCTGGAACCTCTTTTGGAACCACATTTTCATGAAGACTCATACGGATATCGTCCCGGAAAGTCTGCCATTGATGCGGTTGCAGCAGCACGTCAACGGTGCTGGCGGTATGGGTGGGTAGTAGATCTCGACATCAAAGGATTCTTTGATAATATCGACCATGAGCTCATGTTAAAGGCTGTGCGTCAGCACACAGATTGCCGGTGGATCTTGTTGTATATCGAGCGGTGGCTGAAATGCCCTGTTCGGTATCCGGATGGGAAAACCAAAGTTAGCGGCAAAGGAACTCCACAAGGTGGTGTTGTGAGTCCCTTGTTGGCCAATCTGTTTTTGCACTATGCCTTTGACAAGTGGATGGGGCGGGAATTTCCGCAGACCCCGTTCGAGAGGTATGCTGATGATGTTGTTTGTCATTGCAAAAGTGAGTCACAGGCTCAAGCGTTACGAGTTGCTATTGAAAAGCGGCTAATGGATTGCCGGCTGGAACTCCATCCTGAAAAGACGAAGATTGTCTATTGCAAGGAGGATAACCGGCGAGGGGACTACCCGATCTGTAAATTCGATTTCCTGGGGTATACGTTCAGGGCAAGGGTTGCAGCTAGCAAGAATGGGAAATTCTTCGTCGGATTTTTGCCAGCAATGAGTAATAAAGCAGCGAAGTCAATACGTAATGAGTTTCGGGGCTGGCGGCTTCATAATCGCACAGACAAATCGCTCGAAGACTTTTCAAGGATGTTCAATACCAAATTGCGAGGCTGGATTAATTATTATGCGAAGTTTTATAAATCAGAGATGTCAAAGGTGTTTCGCGTTCTGAATCGTATATTAGTTAAATGGGTAATGCGGAAATTCAAGAAACTTAGAGGCCAACAACGGAAAGCAACGCACTGTCTAGGGCGTTTTGCACTTCGGAATTCCCATCTATTTGCCCATTGGCAGATACTTGGTATAAGGCCTCCGGCTGGACAATAAGAGCCGGATGAGTCGAGAGACTCATGTCCGGATCTGTGAGAGCCTGGGGGTGAGATCCCTTCGGGCTACTCGACTGTTATAAAAAATGCAAGATATCTACTCTTTAACCTTCTTTTTCTTGCATTTTTTTGCCATGAAACCGAAAAAGTCACCGCAGCAGAATCTTCAG
>NZ_FRFE01000076.1 GCF_900143695.1 Desulfopila aestuarii DSM 18488 | reverse complement strand
GGTCCGGCTGCAGATGCCCTTCCAGCACTTTGCTCTCCTTCTGCCGAGCCAAATCATGCAACACCTCACCAAGGTGTTTTCTCAGCTGCCCATAAAGCGTTTTCTTTCGACACTTCGGTATCCACACGACGTGGTACTTGCATTCCCACTTCGAGTGGCTTAAACATTGTGTGTTGTTCATGAAGCCTCCTTCTCGTGACTTTGAGCGGTCCACGAGAGCGGAGGCTTCTTCATTTTGCAGGAACCGTCAAACTTTTGTAGTCCCCCGGCAAAGCCGGGGGACTACCTAAAGGAAATTAAGATGGTTCCAAACGACCACCTCTTTTCTTCATCTCTTAGCATTATAGAACAAATACTACATCTGTACCTTTTTCCCTCTAGCTCCGTGACACCCCAACCTCATGCGTAACTGCCGATAGGACGTGGACACCTTTCTCCTTACCGGTTATCGTATATGTATTTATACAAAGTACCAACGATCAAAGAACTGGCAGCCACCAAAAGTCGATTGAAATGATACAGGAAAAAGCCACTCTCAGCCGCTCGGCAAATCTGGACAACCTGCTGCTCTTTCAGGCACGATACCAGCACTTCAGGTTTGACAGGCATTTTCATGACGAATTCGCCCTGGGTGTAATGGAACATGGGGTGCAGAAGTTTCACTGCCGCGGGATCGAGCAATGCGCACCGAAAGGAACACTCATCACTGTCAATCCCGATGAAATACATGACGGTATGTCAGCTGACCAGGGTGAGTTTCGCTATAGGATCCTGTATATCCCTTATGCCCTGCTTCAACGGATCGGTCACGGAATGGTGGCCGAAGGGCGGAGCCACTGCTTTAAAAATCCCGTAACATTTGACCGACAGCTTGCCATTAAGCTGAGTGCTCTCTTTATGATGCAGGCTGACCCGCAAAGTGAAGTTCTTGAACTTCAATCCTGTCTCTACCCTATTGTCGCAACCATTCTCAGCCGGCATGGCACCGAGCGAGACCGTTTGCCCTGCTACACGAAAAAACCACAGCCCGTAGCAAAAGCATGCGAGTTCATCAATGATCTGGCACAGGAGCCTCTCACCCTCGACGATATTGCGAGCGCAGCTGCTCTATCGAGGTACCACTTTTTGCGACTTTTCTCGGACGCCATGGGAGTCTCACCATACGCGTTTCTCCTTCACAGGAGACTGCAGATTGCCCGGGAGCAAATACGAGCAGGCTGTTCGCTGGCAGATGCCGCTCTGGCTGCCGGTTTTGCTGACCAGAGCCATATGAGCAAAAAATTCAAAGCGGCATATGGCATTACTCCCCGCCAATACCAAAAGGCTGTCTGCTGACAACAGCCTAAAAAGGTGCTGATTCAAGGTGAAACAAAGCTTATGCTCAAATTCTCCGTTTCACTACTCCTCATCTGTTCTATCGCCTATATTGGCATCTGCCTGCTGCTATACCTGATGCAAAGGCGGATGATGTATTTCCCCACGCCCCCGACAGACAGTGATCTGGCCGAGGTTATCTGGCTTTCAAGCGCAAATGAAAAGGTCAAGGTCTGGCATGTCTCCCGTAACAGTGAGAGGGCAATCATCTATTTCGGCGGAAATGCAGAAGATGTCGCGCTCAACATTCCTTCTTTTATCAATATATTCCACGACCAGTCACTCTATCTGCTCAACTACCGTGGGTACGGTGGCAGCAGCGGCAGACCGACAGAACAGGGTTTGTTCACAGATGCGCAAACACTCTTTGATACTATCCAGAAGCGCCATAGTCATATTACCGTCATCGGCCGAAGCCTTGGAACAGGGGTAGCAATCTGTCTCGCAGGCAGCAGAAATGTCCAGTCACTCATCCTGATCACCCCCTACGATTCAATGGCGGAAGTCGCCTCAAATCACTATCCATTTTTTCCTGTTTCCCTACTCCTCAAGGACAAATATGACTCGCTTGGCTGGGTAAAGAATATTACTGCCAAAACTCTTATACTTATTGCCGAGTACGATGAAATAATCCCAAGAAGGAGGTCAGTCCGCCTGGCCGAAGCGTTTCGGCCCGGACAGGTTCAAGTTGAAGTACTAAACAGAACAGACCACAATACGATTTCAGCCTCTCCCCGTTTCGGTGCTGTTCTTAACAGTTTTGCCAGCAGACAATAAACATGTGTACCAAAAAGATGGCATACCCGCCGATCAGTCAACAGCAGGCCATGGAGACACTTTGCAGTGTCGAACCCTCATTCATTCAGATTATTGAACAATACGGTACTCCACCTCTTTGGCATCGGGAGGAAGGATTTGCCACATTGATACAGATTATCCTGGAGCAGCAGGTGAGCCTGGCATCAGCCAAGGCTGCATTCGATCGACTCGAAAAAGCCTCAAATCCTCTCACTCCCGGCCGGTTTCTTCAATTCAGTGACAGCGAACTGAAGAAAATAGGGTTCAGTCGTCAGAAAACCCTGTACGGAAGGCATCTTGCCACAGCCCTTGAAGAGGAGCAGCTGAAGCTGGACTCCCTTCATTCTCGTAACGATGACGATGTACGCAGGGAGTTGACAAAGATCAAGGGTATAGGCATCTGGACGTCAAACATCTATCTGCTTATGGCTCTGCAGCGACCGGATATCTGGCCCAAAGGTGATATCGCCCTGGCTGCCGCCTACAGGGAATTGAAACAGCTTGAAAAGCGCCCTTCTAGCGAGACTATGGAAACTATCAGTGTTCGCTGGGCTCCGTACCGTTCAGCCGCTGCCCGACTTCTCTACCATTATTACCTCAGCCGAAGAGAGATTCAGACAGGGTGATCCAGCCCTGCATCCGCCCGCTTTTTTTAGCAATTTAAGCCCCGCGAAATAGAGTCTCAATATGCATTTTTATTTTTTGTGACTCTCAATTCCATTCGAGCCACATTCAGCAATATCGTACAAGATTTCCATACTGGGTGTGCAGTATCTTCTGTCGTATGAAAACTACAACCCAAATTCATGATAATGTTGACCAGCTCAAGGCCGGTTTCATCGCCAACATTGTTGTCGCGGCCAGTGTTGCAGCGTACGGCAGTGTGCTGGGGATCGTTGCTGCCAGGAAGGGCTTGTCCTGGGCTGAGCTGCTGATGATGAACCTGAGCGTATTTGCTGGTTCAGCGCAATTCGTCATGGTTGATATGTGGCTGCCGCCGCTGCCTGTTGCCGAAATTACGATGGCTGTTCTGGTCATCAACCTCCGCTATCTGCTGATCGGCGCTTCACTCAACCCGTTATTCGAAGGGTGTTCCCTGAGACACAAGATATTTTTCATGCACCTCGTTGCAGATGAAAACTGGGCAATGACGATGGCACACTTTCAGAGATCCCATATAACAACCTGGTTTCTCCTTGGAGGAGGGCTCTGTGTTCAGGCTGCATGGTCACTTGGGACAATTACAGGGCATAGACTGGGTACCGTTATCAAAAATCCGGAACAATTTGGTCTCGACTTTGCCTTTGTCGCGGTTTTCACAGCTCTGGTTTTCAGTTTCTGGCGTGGCAAGCGGGATAGTGTGCCATGGCTGATAACTGCGGTTATAGCACTTATTGCCGAAAAACTATTGCCTGGCAAATGGTACATACTTTTGGGTGGGCTGAGCGGAGCGCTGGCTTCAGCGGTACTGATAAAGAACGACAGGGAGGACGCCGGCGATGTCCAGTGAAACAAGCCTGCCCCTGCTGGCGATAGCAGCGGCGGCAACGGTCACCTATGCTCTCAGGCTAGGCGGATTGCTTCTTTCGGACAGACTGCCCAAGACCGGAAGGTTCAAGCAGTTCATGGATGCGCTGCCAGGGACCATTCTCCTCTCGCTCATCATGCCGGCAGCACTTTCAGCCGGCTTGTGGGGATGGATTGCCACCATCTGCACCGCACTGTGCAGTCTCCGCACTGGCAACATTTTTCTCTCAATGCTTGTTGGGGTTGTCATCGTTGCCCTGAGCAGAAATTATGGCCTATAGGTTACAGGTACCGATGGTAAAAGTGATGATGATATTATGAAGTCGCCTTTTCAGGCCAGTCTCATAAGATGGATGGATATCAAGTCCACTACCATATTGACAGACAACATTCCGGATCCTTATTAGTTAATATGGCTGTATCAATCGTTGTGAAACAATGGAGTAAAAAATTACCAATTTATGGGATATCGTTCGACTACGCTCCGCTGGACTCATTGAAGCTCGTCTGTTCCCTCAACCCATGAGCTTCAATACACAACCTTACTAGGGAGTAACCATGCAAAAGCCACGCATTCTCATCAACCTGTTTCACCCACATATTCATGAATCAAGAGGAAACAGAATCCTTGCCGGGAGTGTTCGCGATCTGCAAAATGTAACATTTCGGAATCTCTATACAGAGTATCCAGATTTTAAAATCAATGCGAAAAATGAACAGCAGTTGTTGGTGGATCACGATCTCATTGTATTTCAGCATCCGTTCTATTGGTACAACTGCCCTTCCTTGATGAAAGAATGGCTAGACAGGGTCCTGGAGCAAGGGTTTGCCTATCCTCCAGGTGTTGGAGACAAATTGAATGGAAAGCATTGGCTAACTGTACTCACAACAGGTGGCCCCGAAGATGCTTATCGTTCGGGTGGATTCAACAACTACACGATCAGCGAGTTGCTACGTCCATTTCAACAAACTGCAAACCTATGTGGCATGAAATGGCTGCCCCCACTCATTGTACACAGTGTTTTACCGGAAGGAATAGAAGGGTTCAAGAACATCACCAATGATGAAATAAGGAAGTACGCAGAAGAGTACAAAAGCTTTCTCGATCAGTATACAATTGAATAGGCTATCGACCGTATCCTCTCTCGGACGAGCAATGCCGATGCGCTCCATAGCTACCGGGTGTTGTTGAACGTTATGTTATGCAGGCGCCTGAAATGTTTCATCAAGGAAGAATCTATGAATACAGCTGGAGTCACGTAATAAGTGCAACGCGTCGACCAGTAAACGCCTCCAGAGGCGTCAGGCCGTTCAGTACTTTTCTTGGTGTTAGGTTTAGCACGAACACTCCGTCCTGAATCTCCTGCTCTGAGAGAGTGGCAAAATCGAACCTTTTAGGCCAGAATCTGCGGAGTCTGCCATTGGTGTTTTCATTCGTCCCTCTCTGCCAGCTTGCATATGGCCTGGCGAAGTATATTGTTGCCCCAGTCTTGTTTGAGACTCGAGCATGGTCTGCAAATTCGCCACCATTATCCAGTGTTACTGTCAGTGCAGAGTGTACTTTACCGAGCATGTTAATCAGTGCATC
>NZ_FRFE01000029.1 GCF_900143695.1 Desulfopila aestuarii DSM 18488 | reverse complement strand
AATGGGGCTATTGTCGATATTACCGTGAATGGGGAAGAGGCTGTGCAGGCTTTTCGAGTCGCCTTGCGCAAGCAGCAACCATACGACCTTATCTGTATGGATATCATGATGCCTATTATGGATGGACATGAAGCCCTGGTCGAAATTCGTGAGGTAGAGAAATCACTTGGGATAACTGGTCCTGAAGAAGTAAAGGTCATAATGCTTTCGGCAATTGATGATGCATCAACTGTTATGAAAGCCTATTACAAAGGGGGGGCTACTTCATATATTGTCAAACCAATTGACAGTGAACGACTGATTCTTGAAATGCAGAATATCGGTGTGATTGCATAAGGGTCGCTTGAAAAGATGCTCAATGTCCTTAGGTCATGTGGCAAAAATTCCTTACGGACGCTCGGGTGCCAGGAGTCATCGCCGCCTCAGGCGTAGAATTTCTGACAGTCATCAATTGTCCTGGTAAGTTCATGATCGACCCAAGCCACGATGAAACCGCTGTGCCAACGCGGATGCTGCCAAACGGCCTGCCAGTACTAGTCGATACTACCAAGCTATTGTCCATGGTGTGAGCGTGTTTACAAAAGATGAGCGGGCGTTTTTCGCCTGGCCACCATATCCATTTGCGGATAGCCATTGGGGCACGGTGGCAGGGTATCATAGCGAGCCTGGACATGATGTTGAAGATGCTCTGCAACATCCCGAAAGATCTCATCCTGGAAAACGACCCAGAGGGGAATGGTCAGACAGTATTCTCCATAACGTTTTCCCTGTGAGTTTCTGCTGAGGGCAAGGGCGTCCTGCGGCTCAAGAAAACCAATGCCGAGTCCTTGTGCTACCAGCTCCTTTCTTGACAAGTCCTGGGCCAGGATGGTCGATTGTGGTCGAATAGTATGGGCACGCCAGAATGCTTTCAAGGGATCCGCAAAAGGACAACCTTGGGTGTTGATAATCCAACACAGTTCGTTGAGGTCTGGCAGGTCGTCTGGCAAGTTTTGCGGTAGCATAAGCGGCAGCTGCACCTTGCGAATCAAAATTTTCTGTAGATGTTCTGGAATACTGCCAAAGGCCAGGCACAGGTCAAGTTCCTTTTTATACAGGAGGTCCAGCAGGTGTCCGGAATTGTGGTTTATAAGAACAATTTCACGGTTTGGATGATACTGCTCCAGCATGTTTTTCAATTGAAACAGCTGAAGAAAATCAGGAGCGATATTCAAGCCGAGCCTAAGAGGTGGTTTTTGCCGAGCAAGCCCATTAAGGCTGTCGATGTCTTTCTGGATACGTTCGGCGTACTTCCGCACTTGCTCCCCTTTTTCAGTAAGTATCATTCCTTTCGGGGTCCGGGTGAAGAGGGCTTGCCCGAAATGCTCCTCCAGCATCTTGATATGCTTACTTATTCCTGGGAGTGATATGTTCCGGATGACAGCTGCCTTTGAAAGCGACCCTGAATGGGCCACGGCCAGAAAGCTGTCAAGTTGATACAATTCCATTGCCGTTACCTCGCTGTTGTAAATCTCGACAGCCACATGGCATGGGCAGTCGGTCAAAATTCAGGACATTGGCTCTGTTGAAGTAACACCTTCACCATGAGTGAAACCCCACTTGCAAACCTTTGAAGTTCTTTTTCTCCCTGAGAAATCTATAGTACTCGTAAAGACTGGTAGCAACCAACGTAAATTACGAGGAGGGACATCATGCAGGAATTACAACAGGTTCAAAACGAAATTGTCTGGCTGGTGAAAATGTGGGCACCGCGGCTGGGGGAATTGGATGGGGAGATACTGACGGAAAAGAGAAACAGTCAGAACAGAACTGTCAAACAGATTGTCGGGCATCTGATTGACTCAGCATCCAATAATCTTCATCGAATCATCCATCTACAATATCAACAGTCTCCCCTCCAGTTTCCAGATTATGCCAACTTGGGAGTCAACGATACGTGGATAGCCATACAGAACTATCAGGCCGAAGAGTGGAAATTGCTTCTTCAATTCTGGCAATACGCCAATCTGCACCTGTCCCATGTCATCGGCAATGTAAATGGGGAAGCGCTGGAGAACATCTGGGTTTCAGCCCTTGGCGAAAATATTACGCTGTTTGATATGATTGTCGACTATCCAAGACATTTGAACCTTCATTTAAGAGAAATTTCCCAGCTTCTCGATTATGAGAAATGCGGTAGTGAGATTGAATACGGTGAGTTCGATAATCTCGCGCGAACAGAAGAAAAACAGCATCAGTTTTATCGAGATAAGCTCTCGTATGAGATTGATGCGTGGGATCTGGCTGAAATGATGAAGAGCGATGCGGATGTAGTTGTGATTGATGCCCGGTCAAAGGAGGCATATGAAGCGGAACACATAGTTACTGCCGTTAGTTTTCCTCACCCTACAATGACTTTTGCTTCAACGAGGGGACTCGATCCAGAAAAAACGTATATCACCTATTGTGATGGTATTGGCTGCAATGCTTCAACAAAAGGGGCGCTGAAACTTGCGCAGCTTAGTTTCAAGGTTCGAGAACTTCTGGGAGGCATGGACTGGTGGAAGCGTGACGGCTATCAGACAGAGGGGGCGGCGCCTCAATTTGACCGGGCAGTTGCATGCGGTTGCTCAGGATAGCCAGCCTCTGCTCTCATTCGTCACTCATGGCCGTTTGATGCAGCAGCGTGTCCAAGATGTGTGGCGGGCCGGGTTCCCTGTAGGGAATCCGGCCTTTTCTGTCTGTAGGAAAGTGTGAAGCCACGAGGTATTAATGCACTGGTTAAAGACATTGATCGCAGTATGCAACTTCTGAGAAACAAGCTCAATGGTAGGGTAATCATCCCATTTTAGATCTCGCCGTCGGTATTGGCCCGGTCACAATTGCTGATTATCTCGATCAGAACAAGATCGTCACTCATAGCAATGAAAATCAAAATCAAAGGACGGAATTTGATCAGTGGAGCGGTTCTTTCAAAAACAATGTTACAGAGTTATTAGTAGAAAAAGTATAGGGAATCTGTCAGGCACCGAAAGGGTCTCTGTTTTCCATGGCGCTTTTATGTTACCGCTGACTTCCAAATTCTCGCAGCTATCTGTCGATTTGATGGCCAACTTGGAAAAGATGCTATGCCGGCAGTTCAGCTTAATCTCCTTTTTTGCAAAAATAACTGACATTTAGAGCTATATCATTTTTTGCAGAACACCCACTCAAACTCGAACCGCGCTGCTCGCAAACGGTAGCCACTTGTGCAAGAAACATACGGATGATGCATAAAATACCATATCGTAAGTTCTTCTATGAAGAACTTCTCAAAATCTTCTCTTAAAGTTAAACAACTGCAATCCGTGGCTTAATCAGCGGATGAACCATCGGACAACTTGCGTCATGACAAAAAAATGGTGTATTATTTGGCTGCATTCAGATTAGGTGTTAAGTATATTTATCAATGGTTCAGATATCTTAATAAACCCGCTTAATCGGCCCCTGTTATAGCATCAAGTATTTGGTGGGCCTATTTTTATGTTATATTAGAGGCTTAGGGGGCGAGTTTTCAAGATCGACTACTCTATTACTAGAATCCATTTCATACAGAGGTTGCCATGAAAAATGCATTGCGCTGCTTTTCACATCTATTCATAGCATCGATTTTTTCGACCATGCTCTTTATTGATAACGTATCGGCTGAAAGTGACGCTTTGGATGAAGCCGATCTTTGGGCAGGAATTGCGGAAGATATCGATGAGGCTCCAGGGTATGAGGACCCAGCGGATAAAGATCGTAACTGGACAGTCAGCATAGGACTGAGCGGTGGCGTTTCCCCAGATTATGAGGGCTCAGACGACTACGATTTTGGATATGGGCCTAATATATCTGCCTCTTGGAGGGATATAATCTTTTACAAGGGGAAAACCTTAGGCGCTAATATCATAAATGATAAAAATTTCAAGACTGGTCCTATCCTGTCATGGGCATCAGGTCGTGATGAGGATGACAATGACAACCTGGATGGTCTGGGTGATATCGATAGTAGTGTCGAAGCAGGCGGATATGTTGCTTATCGCAAAGAAACCTTGCGATTTAGAGCCGAAGTACGGCAGGATATTGGTTCTGGCCATGATGGAGCGCTTGTGGAACTACAAGGCGGAACAACCCTGCCGTTTGAGAATCCTCGTGTATTCGTCGGATTAGGTACGACCTGGGCCAGTGACAAGTATATGGAAAGCTATTTTGGGATAAACTCTCGGCAGTCGGCAGCTTCAGGGTATGAGCGGTATAATGCGGAGTCAGGCATCAAGGATGTCAATGTCAGCATGACAGGCGGCTATTCAATCACCAATCGCTGGCGGATTGGTGGTATGCTTATGTACAAAAGGTTAGTAGGCGATGCGGCTGATAGTCCTATCGTTGAAGATAAAAATCAATTCATCATGGGGCTTGGTATCTCCTATCATATGGGATCCAAGAATCTCCAGGAAGAACAATAATACATAAATGGAGCGCGCCTTGTGTTGAGGCCTCACCTTGTAGGGGTTTGGATAACATCAGGTGTGATTATTTTCAATCCGCCGTCCGATTGAGTATGTACGAAGCACATACCGGTAAAGCACCATTCTTTTGATGTGACGATTATGGATGAGGGGTTGGCATGGTTGTGCGTGTGTATTTCCCTGAGAATTGGACTATGCTGAAGAATTACGAATGCCGATGACCATAAAAATGCAGCAAGCGAGACGCCCGCATCGTGATCCTTGAGATATTTACCAACCTCGTTATTATCTCCGGTGATAATCGAAATGACAGGAGTGTAGATTGCTGAGCAGGTTTTCTGCCCGTGGTCGAATCAGTGAGACAGTCCTAGCGCTGTGTATTTCATCTTGTGGATGGATTCGTAGCGATGTGTATGCCCAGTATCGGTTGTGATACTTCGGAAGTTCTTTTATCCTGATGCTTGGAAGGCAATACAGGTATAATCCCAGGGGCTAGAGCCAAGAATGTCGATGAGGCAGATAAATTCTTGGGAGGCTCGCGCAGGGAAAATATATTCAATTATTTTGAAGTGTAGTGACATGAAAGTCGGTTTTTTATTTAACCATTACTTTACCCACCAGATACCTCAGGCTGTCCCATTTGCCTTTGAATTGTCGAGGAAGTATCCGAAGATGGAGGTGGTGATTGCCTGCTCATCAGAGCAGGAGATGGCATTTGTCAGAGATATTGCATCGTTATACCCGCAACATAGATGTGAATTTCTGCTGTTGTCGGTGCCATTCTATTATAGCCTGATCGACCCGTTGCTATCGAAATGGGTCTTGATACGCAAGCGGCTTATTCTCCGAAATAATATGGATTTTTTCAAAAGTCTTGATGCGCTGGTGTCGCCTGAGCGCAATTGCCTGCAGCTCCGTACACGATACGGAATCCGAGATCTGATTATGATCCACACCCGTCATGGAGCAGGGGATCGCGAGGGTGGTTTTGATCATAAATCAGGGGCTTTTGATCTGACGCTCCTGCCAGGACAGAAGTATGTCGATAGGCTCACCGAACTCGGGATTCTGCATCATGGCAGGTATGCGGTCGCAGGGTGGCCAAAATTTGAAGTAATTCAGGGGCTTAAGCGGAAAATTCCTCGATGGTTCAATAATGACAGGCCGATCGTTGTGTATAATCCGCATTTTGACCAGCGGGTGTCTTCCTGGTCGACTTCAGGCCTGGACGTTCTTGATTTCTTTGCCGGCTGCACCGATTACAATCTTATTTTTGCCCCTCATGTCGTTCTTTTTAAGCGGGCTAAGCGGCATGGGGCCTATCTGCCGAAAAAATATCACACTATAGAAAATATCCATATTGATACCGGTAGCAGCGCATCAAGCGACATGACCTATATGCTGGCCGCCGACATCTATTTGGGTGACGTGAGCAGTCAGGTGTATGAATTTCTTATGAAGCCACGACCATGTATCTTTATCAACGGTCACGGCATTACATGGCGGGATAACCCCTTTTATCGGCATTGGGAACTGGGGCAGGTAGTCTGTGATGTACAAACTGAATTAGGGCAGGCCCTTGGTCAGGCATCTGTAAGCCATCCGGCATATCTCCAAAAACAGCAGAAAGCATTCAACTACACGTTCCATACCGAATCGAATACCACGGCGGCAGAACGCGGGGCGGATGCAATCGCTCATTTCCTGCAAAATCGTTGACGGCGCTGAAACTCATCGTTTTGGCTCGGCTCTATTTTACTCCCCCCCGGCGAAAGAGTTGCAGTGAAAGCGCAAACATGGCGAGAACGGGATGTTTTTTTAAGAAGGGACTTACCTCTACCCGGACTCCCGTATGGCGGTGAATCTTCCATGTGATATATTCCACGCCACCATCAAAGGTTAAAGTTCCCTTGATCAGCCTTGCTATCGAAAGCATCTTGCCCTGTATTATTCGTAATGCCCAACTCAGATTGGCGGAAAACCGTACAGCAGACGGAATGTCGGCGATGTAGCGGTCAGGATCGTGACCAGGATGAGGTCTTACTGTATAGGATATGCCGTCGAAGGCGTGGCGGGTAACTGCCGTAAAATATTCCGGTTTGCTGTCAAATAAACGGACCTGCATGTTCGCCTGCTCTGGTCGTAATTCGGAGCGATAGGTGAGTTCGAGCCCTTTCTGCCAGAGTTCCCGGATGGAGAAATCCTGTTCGAGAGAAGGCAGGACCCGGCCAACAAAGGTGATGACAGCCTGGGCGAAGGCTCTGTTGACGATCTCTGCAACTGTGCTGTCTCGTTCCCATACCAGGAGTGTCGGCTGACAAAACCGGGCCCATAGGTAGGAGTGGAACCAGGCTCGGGAGGTTCCTTTTAATAAGTCATCCAAGGACAGAATAGCATATTTGGCCCTCACAGTCTGTTGTCCATATGGGACTTCCATATAGAAAACGTTTGGTGGCAGCAACCGGTTGAGCAATGCATGCATGGTGGTGCGGTTCACTGCATCATAGTCTTTGACCAGGATGTACAGATCAAAGAGCCCCTCAAGGTCTTCTTTCTTGTGGAGACAGGAGCCGTAAAACAGGATGCCCTGCACTGCGTCACTGTAATCCGAGAGAAGGCGTTGTACCAGGAGCTCGACGGCCGGGGACGGCTGGCACCGGTAGCTCTCTTGAATTGTTGACAGAAGTTTTGGTGGAATAGTCTCGTTCATATCCGGATAAAGGTCGCTTCTCCACCGTATTGCAATACAGTTGGATGTTTACTGGATTGTGGGGTGTACATCTCTCCATCGAGGACGACGCTGTCCATGAGATGCAGTGCCACCTCATGGCCATTGCTGGAATAGTAGCCGTTTTCAGCGGTGCCTGTTCGCGTCATGCGGTTGAATGCCAGAAAAGGAAGCACCCACGGCATGTATCGTGCCTGCGAGGTGATGGCAGTGGATCGCAGTGGTCCGTTTTCACTTCCCCAGAAAGGGTTGAGACCGAAAATGAGCCCGTTCAGGGTGCTGGCCAAAAAAAGGATATAATCGTCGCGTGGGGTGAGATGTCCATCCCGGTTTATGGTCATTGACGTCAGGCCGGCAAAGTTTTTCCGCTTTCGGATAAGCGCCCAGAGAAAACGGCCAATGGTCATGCATATCCCAGGAAAACCACCAAATATATTGTTGTGAAGGTGTTGGTGATAGTAGCTGGTGGCCTGGGTAATGCAGCCAGCACCGAAGAACATTCCATATTTTGGCTCGTGGCCAGGTACAAGCAGGCGCAAAACAGGCCGCTGAATCCTGCCAATAGTGCCTTTGCCGGTTTCGGCCCATTGGAGTAGCCGCTTAAATGCCTCCATCTGGTCGCCATTGATTCCAACATCTCCGGCGATCATGTTGGTTGTGCCCCCCTTGAGCACCATGAGTTGCGGAGGAGTGACAAAAGGGGTGGCATCGTGGCAGAGAATGGTCAGAACAGCTTGAATCGTTCCATCACCGCCATTCACAGCCAGAATATCTATTCCAAGATTGGCGAAATAGAGAAGGGCATCATGTATTTCTTCTATTGTCGTGGCATCTTGCCGTATGACCTCCGGGTATTCGTCAATGACGATGGACAGCGATTCAGGTCGCCGACGGTTTTTTCCGCTCAGTGGATTGGTGAGTAGCCCGATGCGCGAGATGGCATTTGATGACGATTGCGGCGAGGTCATTTTTTCCCGTAGAGCCGGACAATGCCTGGCAGGTTTTGCTACTTTTTGAAGTGTTGGGTAAACAGCCGGGCTGCACGTGACGTGTTGTACCGAGGGCTGTCGACATCTGCCAGCCAGGATCTGAGCGTACCTGCATGATAGCGTGACCAGCCAGCCATGAGCAACCTTCCCACGAGAAAGAGACTGGTTGTGACTGTCCAGAACGTCACAGCCAGAAGACCGATTTCCGGACGCCCCACAAGAATACTCAAGGTCAACAGAATCAAGTTGGGATTTCGCCTGGCGGTGATCAGGCGGAAATAGGCATCGATCGGCTGCCAGCTGAAGATGCTGAAGCTGCAACCAAGCAGCCAGTTAAACGAACCCTCGACCAGGCGACCGGCAATATAGCCCAAAAGCATGGCGTACAATACGGTTGATAAAGGAAAGGTGAGGCCGGACAGCTGGGCGGTGGTGAGTCCCAACCCCCAGAGAATATACCAGACAGGGGGATGGATCAGGTCTATGAGGTGATCAAAATAGTGACCGAATTTGCTTGATTGCAAGGTGACGCGTGCCAGTTTGCCATCTACAGTGTCGAGATAGGTCATTAACCAGCCGGCCAGCAGGCCCAAGCCATACTGTCCTTTGATAAAGCAGAGACCAGAGATGATAACCAGAACCAGGCTCAGCAAGGTGACATGGTTGGGGCGGATATTCCAACGTACACAAAGGCCGACCGCCCGGCGGGCTGGACGAGGCCAGGCCCACTTTGTTACGAGGTCGGTGATTCCTTTATAGGACCAGTCAAAGAGTCGCTTCTCCAACTCCTCCTTGTTTTCTGAGGTGATGGGGAGTAGAAATGGAGGCTCAGATTTGTGGAGTTTTTCCTGATAGGCGATTGAAGTAGTGGCCGGGGTCTGAGAGAGAAAGTCGGAGAGGGAATCAATGCCCGCTTTTCCTTCTATGACCGTCATGGCCTGTGCGGCAGAATGCGCGGGGGAATGTATGGCAACAATGTCGTTGCGCTGGTCACCGCTGTGAAGAATTATTTTCGGTGTTTTGGCCAGATACTCTATGAGCCGATCGTCAAAGAGATAATCACCCCGGACGATCAGGACTGAATCGTTGGTATTCAGGCTGTCGATGGACACTTCAAGTTGTTGCACGCCGCTCTTCTTGAGAATCCGTCCTATACGGTCGGCTGAAGTCAGCCCCCAGAGCTTTTCAGGACAGGGCTGGAAAAAATACACAAAATTACTCATGATAATGTTTTTTCCCGGTATGTGGTGGTGCGGCGGAAATTACGGTTTGCACCATTCTATTTATTTGTGTTGATTGAACTTCAATGACAAGCTCTTCTTCCTTTTATTCCGAGCGGATATCAGACCATGTTGCCCATGATGCGGCCAGCGGGAAACGTTGTCTGCTTGCACATTTTTCCGATCTGCATTTTGCTTGTGTTTCCAGCATGCAACCACATGATTTTATAACAAAAAGATTGCTCGGATATCTTCGATGGAAGTTAAAGCGTCAAGCCGGACACAATGCAAAGCTTCTTACCATCCTGCGCCGTGATTTGCAAAGAACAAAACCGGATCATACCGTGATCACAGGAGACATGACCCATTTGGGACTTCCCGCTGAATTCTCAATGGCCCGTGATTGGCTGAAGGCTCTCGATTCGGCGGACAGGGTCACCGTCGTTCCCGGCAACCATGATGCCTATATCAGGACCAGATGGCATGATAGCTTTGCCTGCTGTCTGGACTATATGGTTGCCGACCCTCCAACCCAACCGACTTTGCCGGATAGCCTGGAGGATCTGTATCCTATTCTGCGGGTACGTGACCCAATTGCCCTGATCGGCATCAATACGGCACGGCCAAGCAGTCTGCATCTCGCCACGGGGACAATTGGCGACCGTCAGTTGGAAAAACTGGAGATGATTTTGCGAGATCTTGCCGGTCAACAGCTTTTCAGGATACTGTTGCTTCACCATCCCCCTATGCAGGGCGTAGTGAGCCGTCGCAAACGTCTTACTGACATGGACGCATTGCAGATGCTGCTGCAACGGTACGGTGTTGAGTTGGTGCTTTTTGGGCATGCCCATGAATCGGTAAGGCTGAGCCTCAATACGGCTGCAGGTGTTATTCCGGCTATCGGTGCTCCATCAGCCTCCTCGGTGACTCGTCAAAAAGGACGGTTGGCGAGCTATTTCCTATATGACGTGACGATGTCTTCACAGAAAACCTGGCAGCTGAGGATGAAGGAACGTTTTTTTTCGGGAGAAGAGCTCGGGTTTATTGATGGGAAAATAGACGATTATTCGTTTCCTGTTCAACGAGGATAACTGGTCTGGGGTTTTGCCCCTGTCAGCGGACGTTGCGCAATCGGGTAAGGGCGATGCCGGAAATAAGCAGGACGGGGAGCAGGGCGGTGATGCCAGGGGGCAGGTTGAGTAGCATACCCCATTGGATGAGGATTTGATCAGAAAAGTAGAGAATGATGCCGGACAATGTGCCAGAGGTTATACGATACCCAGCGCTGACACTGCGCGTTGAACCAAAGACAAAGCTGAGCGACAGCAGAACCATGGCCCCTGTCGTTAAGGGAATCGTGAACTTGCGCCACAGGGCGATCTTGTATTGATCAGGATTCTGGCCGCTTTGCCGTAACGCTTCGATATAGCGGACAAGATCAGGGGTGGAGAGGCTGTAGGGCGGTAACTCCAGAACTCTGACCTGATCAGCGCTGAGGAAGAATTCCAGTGCCAACTCCTGCCGGCGTGTTGTTGTCACTTCATTGTTGGCAACGGTCTTTTCGGTGATACCTGTAAGATTCCAGCTGCCATCGTTTCCCAGGTGGCCATTTTCAGCATGAATAAAGCTCTGCAGGTTCCCGGTTTTGTCAAAACTGAAGAGGGAAATGTCAGCAGCTAACCCATGGCTCAACATCTTGTCTACGTGGACATACCGTTCACCGCTACGTGCCCAGAAGCCCTGCCTGGTGAGCGTGATGTCGGTTTCAGACAACGCCTGCGCCCTCGAATTACGAGCCATCTGCTCCATGCCTGGGACTAACAGTTCTGCCAAAATACCAGCTAGCACCATGAGTACCATGCCGGTTGCCAGGGCTGTGCCACCTATACGACGAGTCGAAACACCTGAAGCCTCCATGGCGACAAGTTCTCCGTGATCGGCCATCATGCCCAAGGCGAGAAGACCGCCAAGCAAGGTGCTGATGGGCATCAGGTCGAGCAAGCGTTTGGGAAAGGTAAGAGCGACAAACTGAAGTGCGTCCGACAGATGGTAGCTCCCCTTGCCGACATCGTCGAGCTGGGTTATCAGTTCAAGGAGACTGAACAGTGTGAGGAGAATCGTGGCGATGAGCGTAAAATGGCGGAGAAAGCTTCTGCCGATGTAAAAATCGAGTATGCGCATCGTGAAGATTACCGCTTTCGCTTGAAGGGGAAAAAAAGTGGCTGCAATAAAAGTACCCAGACCAAGGTGGCCAGCAGTAGCTGTCCCCACCAGATTCCCGGCAGTGCGGCGATAACACCTTGCGCCATCCACTTTTTGGTGAGTACACTGAAATTATAGTACACAGCAAATATTCCTATTGCCCCAAACGTGTTGGCATATTTGCCCTGTCGGGGGGCTGAACGGCTTAGGGGAATGCCGAGAAGGGCGAGCAGTATAATCGACAACGGGGCCGTGAGGCGCCATTGGAGCTCAGCTCGTTCTTCAAGGTTGCTTGAGTGGAACAATGTTTTCGTTGCGGCCGCCTTTACTTTGTATTCCTGCTCGATAATCTGCTTTGGCTCAAGCGGCATTGCCGAACTCTCGAACTCGAAGATCAAGCCATTGTCGTTGATGTTGGAAAATTCATAGAGATGGCCTCCTTGAAAGAGCAGGACCGGTTTGCCGGTAGTTTTATCGCGGTACTGTATCGCCTGGTCGGAGTAAATGAGTCGCCGCGAATTGGCTCGTTGTGTTTCAATAAAGATTTGACTGGCTTGGTTTCTCTGTTGGTCTATTTTCCCTGCGAAAATTGTTCGGTTGCCAGTTTTGTAAAATTTGCCCTCTGTCATTCTGGACAGATCAAAATTCGCTTCCGCTTCCGCTTTGATCTGGAAGAACTGGTGCCAGGCCCACGGGCGAAGAAAGAGAGACAGGCATGCCACAAGCATGCTGCCGGCGAGGGCGACAAGAAAAACCGATTTGATCACCCGTGTTATGTTGATGCCGCAGGCAAACATGGCAACGAGTTCGGCGTCCCTGTAGAGGCGGCTGAGCGCGATCACTACAGAAAAGAACAGCGCTGTCGGTAGCAGCACTTCAAGGGCAATGACAATTCGGAGAAGAATCAGCTGAAAGACCGAAGAACCTGGCAGCAGTCCCTGGATTGCATCTTCACCGTAACGGGTAGAGATGTAGCAACCGAAAATGCAGACCAGCACTGCACAAATGGTTGCAGCAGGTTTAAGTATCTCACGAATGATATAGCGCTGAATGATCACGCTATTCCCGTGGCCTGCAAGACCAGTAGGTTACAGCATTGCTCCGGACTGTCTGCTTTTTAGAATGCCACAGCTTCGTGTAGATCATATGCCTCCACATTGATATCGGAGATGGCTTTTGGGTGGAAACCTGCAACCACTTTGGCAGCCTCCTGCAGGTCTGCAGGGCAGTCGACTTCACACCAGCGGAGCCCTTTGATAGAACAGGTCAAAACTGTGTTTTTCTGGGCGATTGCATCGATAACTGAAAGATACCAGCGGTTCAATGCCTGGGGTTCGGCCATGGCATTTTCCAGCTCTTTGTGAAATGTTGCCGGGCCATTCCCACGAAAAAGGATCATACCAATGGATTCACCATGAGTTTCATCAGTTGAGAGTTTCTTGCCGATCCTGATGAGCTGGTCCTGATCCAAGCTGACTTTCATGTCATCCGCATCATAACGATCTTTGTGATTGATTGTCACGGTGATCGGACTGGCTGGTGATGTGAGTAGTTTTTTCAGTACTGCGGCTTCAAACAGGGTGTCACCATTAAGAAGAATGAAATCTTCATTCATCTTTTCACGAACTGACCAGCAGCTGACCAGGTTGTCGGTTGTGGCATAATCTGGATTATAGAAGGTGCTAATAGCCTGCGGCTTGTCATTGTTCTCAAGAAGAGCTGTAACCTTGTCGGCACCATAACCTGTGACGACAGTTATCTCACTAATGCCGCATTTTACCAATTCGTCGATCTGCCACTCCAAAATTGCTTTACCCGAGACCTTTACAAGGCATTTTGGGAGATCAGCAGTGAATGGCAACAAACGTTTGCCCTGCCCGGCACTTAAGATAATTGCCTTCATTTACAGCATCCTTTTCTGTTGTCGTTTTTGCCCATCATGATGAACTCAGCCCCTCTTCATACATGGTTTTCAGAATGCATGCAGAGTGGCATGGGGGTATAGTCTAGTTATGTTGGTAGGTGATTGGAGTGCCCCAGGGAGTATGTGTCAGTGACTGACCTGGCGAAGAAATTTCGAGTCTTATTCAACGTGGCATACTTGCCGAATTTGAAAAAATAGCAGCTAAGGATGGCATTTGCTGGCATCATGAAGTCTCATATTGTGTCTCTAAGCTAACTCGATTTTCGGTGGATCCATTCTCTTTTCAGCATGCAGAATTCTGCAGCAGTAATAGCAAATATGATATGAGGAAGCCAGTTTTTTCTCTTATATGGCCACTCACAATACCTGGAGGGTAACGGACACAATGTCTTACACTATTGCGAGGTGTATTCGGCAGGGTCTTTCAGCTTGTTGCCAGGATGCTGTTGTGGTAGTCTCGCAGCTCTCTATTTTTTTATGATCATCTGTGGTCAGATGTATACCTGCCAAAAGAGAGGGCGATGTAGCTGCACACGTTCAGCTGTGACAGCAAAGCAATTGCCGGAGAGGCGCACGTAAGCAATGGCGGCTCATGACTCTCCCCAATTTTTGTGAACATGAGTGTACACCTTATGCAAAAGTTTACACCTGGCAAAATTAAGCAAGCGAGCAATACGGTTAGCATTGAGGACGGTTTGCAGATTGTGCAGGTTGACAGCCGAAAGACTCGTGATGCTTTTATCAATCTCCCTTGGGAACTCTATGCGGATGATCCCAAGTGGGTTCCGCCGTTGAAGCTCGAGCGGAGCATGCAACTTTCCCCTAAAAATCCTTATTTCGAGCATGCGACGTGTTGCTTGTGGATTGCGCTCCGCGACGGCAAGGTGGTCGGACGGATAAGCGGTCAGGTCGACCAGCTGCACCTGGAGCGATACCAGGACGCAACCGGTTTTTGGGGCCTGCTTGAGGCTGAAGATAGAGCCGAGACATTTCAGGCGCTATTGCGTACAGTGGAATCATGGTTGCGTGAGAAGGGGATGACACGATCTCAAGGGCCATTTAACCTGTCAATAAATCAGGAATGCGGCCTATTGGTCAATGGTTTTGAAACCCAGCCCTCGATGATGATGGGTCATGCCCGGCCCTATTATGGTGAGAGGGTTGAGCAATGCGGTTACTCGAAGGTTAAAGATTTATTGGCATACATGATTCACGGAGATGTAGCGCCATCCGCCTCACGGAAAAGGATTATTCGTACCACCGCAAACCGTATAACGACCCGGACGTTGAGAAAGTCCAAATTCGATGAAGATCTGGATATTGTGTTTTCCATTTTCAACGATGCCTGGTCTCGGAACTGGGGCTTTCTTCCTTTCACGGAGGCTGAATTTTCCCATCTTGCCAAGGATCTGAAACTATTGATCAATGACAAGTTTGTCCGGATTGCCTATGTCGATGATGCACCTGCTGCATTCGTTGTTCTGCTCCCGAATCTTAACGAGGTTATCCACGACTTGAATGGCTCCCTGCTGCCTTTTGGCTGGTTGAAGATGCTCTGGCGCCTGAAAGTCAAATCACCGCGGAGCGGCAGGATACTCCTGATGGGGGTCAAGACCAAATATCATGAGACTCTTCTGGGTGCGGCACTTGCATACCGGGTGATCAACGACATGCAGAGCGACGTGGTCCGATACGGTATGGAAGATATAGAGCTTTCCTGGATACTTGAAGATAATATCGGTATGAGGGATATAATCGAGGATTTTGGTGGTACTGTTTATAAAACCTATCGAATCTATGGCAGGGATATTTAAGATGGGGTCCCATGCGTAGCATAGGGCAGTCTTTTTCGGCAATTGTCCTCGCGGCTGACAGGGAAGCGGAGAATCCGGTGGCTGCCGCTGCCGGTGTTCGTTGCAAATCGCTGGCTTCGGTGAACGGGATTCCCATGATATTCAGGGTCTTGGGTGCACTTTCTGCTTCTGGGAAGATTGACAGTGTGCTTCTTTGCGGTCCTCCTGGTTCTATTGTCAAAGAGGAACGGGAACTTGATGACTATCTTACGTCCGGTCAGGCCGACTGGATGGAAAGCCAGGCCACTCCAAGCTTAAGTGCGTACGAGGCGCTGAAATCACAACCGGCGGACAAAGCTGTGTTGTTGACGACCAGTGATCATGCCCTGTTGAGTCCCAGGGTAGTTACGTATTTCTTAGATGAAGCAGAGAAATCGGGATGTGATGTGATTGCAGCGGTAGCCAGACGTGAAACGGTCATGTCCGCGTACCCGCAAACCTCGAGGACGGCCTACAGATTTCGGGATGGAGCCTACTGCTCCTGCAACCTTTTTGCATTCATAACCCCGCAATCCAGAACTGTTCCGTCGTTCTGGCGGCAGGTTGAGCAGCAACGTAAGAATCCTTTCAAGGTGATCTCCATTCTCGGCTGGCTGACTGTCTTTCGTTATTTGGCAGGACGGCTGACACTTTCTGATGCAATGGGACAGTTGTCACAACGACTAGGTTGTAGGGCCGGAGTTGTTGTTATGCCATACCCAGAGGCAGCCATAGATGTCGACTCCGCGGAAGACTTGCAACTCGTTCGACAAATAGCTTTGCATAAATGATGAACGTCTGACTTATTTGTCAGAGTAATCAATCTGTTATCTGGTTTAATTCACCTCCAGGTCCCCAGGATACTTCATGGAGATCCAGTACCAGCCGGCCGATGCTCTTATTTGTTCCCTGGATTTTCAGTGGCAGGCGGGTGTCTCGGTCCATGGCGATCCGGATGTCATTGTTCAAACCCACAAAAGAAAATGTTTCCGGCTCTTCGTTTGCTGTTGGGATCGTCTCCACAGCGATGTCGTAGACGAGCGGAAGTGTCTCCCTTTTCACCGTGATGTTTTGTGAAGCAGAACGACTGCGGTAGGATACTGATAGTGGTTTGCTGTTTGCCAGAGTGATTGAGAGGCGGTGCAGCTGTTTCTTGCCAAAGACGCATATCGTGAAAGGTTCCTGATTTTGAGCTGTAGTTCGGTTAGACAGAAGGTAGAGAAGAAGAGAAGAGTCTAATATAGTACCGCAGTTGATGCTCTGTTGCGGGTATGGATAAAAAGTTGCGGTTTTTCGTGTCCACTTCTCTGGGGAAAGATTTTTCTCCTTTCCATTTGCCGGCATAATTCTATATCTTTGCACTCCTTTTTCCTGCCAGAAGTATACCTTGGCCCATTTCTCCGTACCATTATCCATGATGCGATTTCGCTGATATGGGAGCAGGTTCTCCTCGTTGAAAATCGTGCTCTCCTTGTAGTGGGTTTCGCCCAGAAACGCACCTTGAGCAGCAAAGTCAACGGTTAGCTGCATACGGTGCTCGTTTACTGTTGAGTCATCAGGCAGATCTTTTGCCAATGAACTGAAGGGAGTTTCCACAGTGACGGAGTCAAGAAAGATCTTTACCTTGAGTTTGGCCAGAAGGGTTGAAGAGGTAAATTGGAGCCCCCGCCAGAGGCTCGTCTCCCGCGGTAGTGCTCCGTGGCTATTTTGCTCCTGGGCGTAGGAGGGATGAGGGGTAATACACAAGATAACCAGTAAACACGTTGTAATAAGGAGAGAAGAGGGTGATGACATGGCCAGTTTCCTGTTTTTTGGCTGGTGGAATATGCTTGTATTTGTTATGTAGTCAAAGGGAAAATTAACTATTCAGTAATGTGAACAAAATAAATAGATGCTTTATGTTGGAGATGTGACACATCATGCAGGCAACGCCGACTTTTCATAACTTACCATTGCAGAAAGGGAGCTTTACAACACTGGTAGAAGCATTGGACTATGCTGCAAGAGGCGAAACCGGCTACAATTTCTATTCCGGACGTGGTGAACTGTGTTCCGTTTTGCCGTATGCCAATCTGCAAGTTGAGGCCCGCTCCCTGGCAAAAAAAATGCTGTCTATTGGGTTATCTCGAGGTTCGCGTGTTGCACTTATCGCCGATACTCATCCGGATTTTGTCGTATTTTTCTTTGCCTGTCAATATGCTGGGTTGACTCCTGTCCCCCTGCCGGCGGTGAT
This sequence comes from Desulfopila aestuarii DSM 18488, assembly GCF_900143695.1. Taxonomy (GTDB): domain Bacteria; phylum Desulfobacterota; class Desulfobulbia; order Desulfobulbales; family Desulfocapsaceae; genus Desulfopila; species Desulfopila aestuarii. Next base: position 44,559 of record NZ_FRFE01000029.1, on the reverse strand, counting down.
TCAATTAAATGGCCGACAGGAGTATGTGAGGCAGCTTGGACGGCTGTTAGATGACTGTCAGGCTAAGGTTGCACTGGCTACTGATGAATTCATGCCTTTTTTGACCGAGGCAGCCGATGACCTGATGATACCTTTTATTGGTAGTCTGCAAGATGTGAAAAATCTTCCCGATTCAGCAGAAGACCTGCAGCCCAAAGGTCCGAAAGAGCTTGCTTATCTGCAGTATACCTCAGGCAGTACCCGGTTTCCCCGTGGGGTTATGATAACACAGAAGGCTGTTTGCCATAACCTCCAGATCATCATTCAGCATGGCGTCAAGGTACGCACTGGGGATCGTGCCGTATCCTGGTTGCCTTTCTATCACGACATGGGGTTGATTGGTTTATTGCTGGTTCCGATGGCATGTCAGCTTTCCGTAGATTTTCTGCGTACCAGGGATTTTGCTATGCGGCCCAGGTTGTGGCTGAAGCTGCTTTCAGAGAATAAAGGTACAATATCCTTCAGCCCACCTTTCGGCTATGATCTTGTGGCTCGCCGTCTCCGAGATGGCGATGTTGAGGCATATGATCTACGGAGCTGGCGAGTGGCAGGTGCCGGCGCGGAAATCATTCGGCCGCAGACTTTGGCCCGTTTTGCAGAAAGACTGGCACCTGCTGGTTTTGACGAGCAGGCATTCCTGGCCTGCTATGGAATGGCGGAATGCTCTCTGGCTGTAACCTTCGGCTCCCTGGAAGACGGGCTGAAGATCGATCATGTTAACAGCGATCAGCTTTTGGAGCATGGCCGGGCCATACCGGTGCCACCGGCGGGGGACCAGGAGGAGTATCGTTCAACTTCCTTCGTGAATTGTGGGGTCTTAATGCCGGATTATGATTTCGAAATCCGGGACAGTGAAGGGCATACTCTTCCCGAGCGACAATGTGGGGCATTGTTTCTGCGTGGGGCAAGCCTCATGTCCGGTTATTTTGGCAATTTGAAGCTTACCCGTGAAGTATTGTCTGAAGATGGCTGGTTTAATACCGGTGATATTGCTTACCGCATCGGTTCAGAGATTGTTATCACCGGCCGCGCCAAAGATATGATCATCATCAATGGCCGTAATATCTGGCCTCAGGACATCGAATACATTGCAGAATGCCAGGATGAGATTCGGACCGGAGATGCGATGGCCTTCTTCGTTCATAATTCCCAAGGAGAGGAACTGGCTGTTATGATGGTCGAATGCCGAATCAGTGAACAACAGCCGCGTCTGGATCTCATCAACCGCTTGAGCCGTCAAATTCGGCAGGAGCTGGGTATTGACTGTGTCATTGAGCTGGTGCCACGAGGAACGTTGACTCGTACGACATCAGGGAAGCCATCACGACACGCGACAAAAAACATTTATCTTCAAAAGATTGCAACCGATAGCCAGATGTCTTGAATTCCCTTTGCAGTATAGGGAAGCTTGGCTTTCCAGGTACTGTTGTTACTGTTGCCGCATTCTCCTGATGACCATTTTACATCCAGACTAACAGCAGATATCGCCATACCTTTGCATGGCGCAAGGGACTTTTAAGTATTCATGGATAATATCATCGCCATAACCGGAGCGACCGGGTTTATAGGCCGTGTGTTGGCGCAGCGGCTGTCAGAAACCGGCTGGCGTGTCCGTGCGCTTGTGCGGGCAGCATCATACCCTAAGCGACCACAGGACCTGGCGATAGAGTGGGTGGTCGGTGGGTTGCAGGATTCGGAAGCATTGCAACGGCTGGTAGCAGGCACAACCGCGGTGGTTCACTGCGCCGGCGCTGTTCGAGGTGCTGCACAGCAGGATTTTGATCGGGTGAATGTTGAGGGCACCACCCATTTGGCACGGATAGCAGCCAGCCAGGAGACGGCTCCGCGCTTTTTACTGATCTCCTCTCTTGCTGCCAGAGAGCCACAGCTATCGCATTATGCTGCGAGTAAACGGAGAGGGGAGGAGGCGTTGGCCGCTCATGCGGGAGATATGTTCTGGGGGGCGTTTCGGCCGCCAGCTGTCTATGGACCAGGGGATCGGGAGATGCGACCACTGTTTCAATGGATGTTCCGCGGAGTGGCTCCGCTGATTGGTGGGGACCATAGCCGTGTCTCTCTTCTCCATGTGGAGGATTTGGCGTGTGCGGTAATCAGCTGGTTGAAGAATGGCAGGCGGCCGCAACAAATATATGAACTGCATGACGGAAAACAGGATGGGTATTCCTGGCAGGAAATCATTGAAGTAGTTGAGCAGATGCGGGGGAAAGATATCCATCGGGTCCATATTCCGATTACTGTTGTCGATCGGTTGGCATCGATCAACCTGTTGTCGCGAAAGGTGTTTGGCGGCATGCCGATGTTGACGCCTGGTAAGGTGCGGGAATTGATACATCCTGACTGGGTTGCTGACAACTCGCAACTCAGCCTTGAGACTGGTTGGAAACCTGAGGTTGGCCTCATGGAAGGATTGAGAAATACCTTTGCCTGAGTCATCGGCCGTCCTCTGGAGATGTGCGAGGGGGCCGGTTGATGGAAAATTGAGATTGTATCGCAGCTTCATAGAGATAGATAATATGCTTGTCAAAGTGAAGGTGTTGTTGCTAACACATAAGGACTGAAGAAGGAACAAGGCTCCATGAAGGAACATGATGATGTTTTGCAAAAGATTCTTGAAATACTGGCAGTGACATTGCCGGAAGGTGGACCGGAGATAAAAGCCGACCTGGATCTGATTGATGATTTGGGTCTCGACTCAATGAAAGTCCTTGAAATCCTGGAATCCCTGGAAGACAGCTTTGATATTTCCATTCCGATGAATGTTATGCCTGGGGTTCGCACGGCGAATGATTTGGCCAGAGAATTACAAAAAATAATTAAAAGTGAATAAGAGTGGCTATTTTCGATAAGTTTCAAAAGCTGGCAGTAGTTCGTGAGGAGTTGGAGAGACATCACGGCAGGTTCCTGAATATCGTGATGGAAGACATTCGCTCCGCGACCGAAGCGGTGATCGACGGTAAACCTGTCATCCTTGCCGGGACCAACAACTATCTGGGGCTGACATTTAATGATGCGTGCATCCAGGCCTCATGCCAGGCTGTGAAGAAAGAGGGGACTGGCACTACAGGTTCCCGCATGGCGAATGGCACACTTTCAGGACATGTCGCGTTGGAGCAGGAACTGTCCGATTTTTTAGATAGAAAGAAAACCATTGTTTTTTCAACGGGATATGTGGCGAATCTGGCGATTCTTTCTACCTTGGTTGGACCTGGAGAGGTTATTCTTCTCGATGGTGACTGTCATGCTTCCATTTACGACGGTTGTAAACTCGGTGGTGCTGAAGTGATTCGGTTCCGGCACAACAATCCAGCGGATCTGGAGAAGCGTCTGCAGCGCCTTGCAGAACGAAAAACCAATATCCTGATTGTTGTTGAAGGAATCTACAGCATGATGGGTGATCGAGCGCCCTTGGCAGAGATCGTCGTACTCAAGAAAAAGTACGGGGTGAACCTCATTGTTGATGAGGCACACTCTCTGGGCGTTCTCGGGGAGAATGGGCGCGGTTTGGCTGAAGAGGCCAAGGTTGAGGAGGATGTGGATTTTGTGATTGGCACCTTCAGTAAAAGTCTTGGTGCGATTGGCGGATTTTGCTCAAGTAATCACCCGGAACTTGATCTTGTCCGTTATGCGAGCAGGCCTTACGTGTTTACCGCCTCATCCGCATCCTCGGCTATCGCCTCCACTCGTGCAGCCCTGCAGGTTATCCGTTCTCAGCCGGAATTGCGGACGCAACTCTGGGATAACGCCAGAAATTTGCATCGGCGACTCCAGGATTTGGGATACAAGGTAGGTTCGGAACCAAGCCCGATTATTGCCATCCGTTATGACAATATCGATGAGGCCTATGCTATCTGGAATGGGCTTTTGGAGCGTTCCATCTACGTCAACATGGTTTTGCCTCCCGCCACACCGGATGGTGGTGTGCTGCTTCGCTGCAGTTTGAGTGCCGCTCATTCACCACAGCAGGTGGAAAAAATAGCCGATGCTTTTGCTTCCCTGAGCAAGAACCAGGATTGAGCTCGAACAGTCGTGCGCTTCATTTTCACATTTCTCAGACGGTACCCGGCACAAAGCGTCATAACTCTTGTGGCCGTGCTGTTTGCTGGTTTAGCAGAAGGTTTTGGGCTCTCCATGCTGGTGCCGTTGTTGAGCCTCGCCTTTGACAACCCGGAAACGTTAGGGGCTGCTTCGCAGAAGCAGTCTTCGCTGGAGGGGTTGGTCATCCGCTTGTTGGATAGCGTTGATCTGTCGCCGACAGTAGGTGTGCTGCTTGTTATATTTGTTCTGAGTATTCTGCTCAAAGCGTTATTGGTTTTGTTGGCAGACAAGCGGGTCGGCTATATGGTTGCGCAGGTTGCCACCGATTTGCGGCTTGCTTTAATCAATGCTCTTTTTGCATCACGATGGGAATATTATGTCCATCAGCAGATAGGTCGGTTTGGCAATGCTTTCGCCACTGAGGCCAACCGGGCTGCCGAGGCCTATTCGTTTAGTATTCGTCTTATTGCTTCGCTGGTATTTGCGGTTGTATATGCTGTTATTGCGCTTGTACTGGCCTGGAAGGCAACTATTGCTACTCTGGGTGCAGGTGTGATTATTCTGTTTGTTCTCCGGCGGCTGGTTACTAGAGCAAAAGCAGCCGGCAGAAACCAGACTCGTATCCTGAAGATTGTACTTACCCTTCTAACTGATACTCTTCAGTCAATAAAGCCGTTGCGGGCAATGGCCCGTGAAGAAACTGCTATCCGGGTGTTGCAGAAGGAGACGGAACAGCTCAACAGCGCCCTGCAGAATCAGGTTTTCAGCAAGGAGGCCCTGAAAGCTCTTCAGGAGCCCTTGATCACCATTTTTTTTGCCGGGGCACTCTATGTGGCCATGGTCTGGTGGAAGATCCCCTTGGCCACGATTCTCCTCATGATGTTCATGCTGGTGAAAATCCTCAAGGCGATGCAGAAAGCCCAGAATGATTACCAGTCCATGGTGGTTACCGAGAGTGCGTACTGGTCGCTGGTCTCCATCATTGAAGAGACTGAAAAGGAAAAAGAGGTCATCTCCGGCACCGACAGGCCCACATTCAATACGGAAATACGATTAGAGAGTGTCAGTTTTGCCTACAGCCAGCAGCCGGTTCTGCAGGGAGTGTCCCTGGTGATACCCAAGGGTACATTTACAGCAATTATCGGGCCTTCCGGGGCGGGCAAAACGACCATAGTTGACCTGATAATCGGTCTGCTGTTGCCACAGCAGGGGAATGTGTGGCTTGATCAGAAGCGACTTGACACCGTGGACCTGAAAGCCTGGCGGCGGTTGATCGGTTATGTGCCCCAGGAAACCCTGTTGCTGCATGACACCATATATATGAACGTCACCTTCGGTGATAGCGAGTTGACCGAAGAGGATGTGGAGAACGCCCTGCGTGATGCAGGTGCATGGAGATTTGTCCAGGGCTTAGCCGATGGAATGCATACGATCGTGGGTGAGCGGGGCAGCCGTCTTTCCGGAGGGCAGCGGCAGCGCATCACCATCGCCAGGGCTCTGGTTCGCAAGCCGGAGTTGCTCATTCTTGATGAAGCAACCAGTGCCCTTGATCCTGAGAGCGAAACGGAAATTTGTCAGAGCTTGGGCCGTTTGCGCGGTAAACTGACCATCCTTGCTATTTCGCATCAAACAGCCCTGCTTAACGCATCAGACCGGGCCTATCGCGTCGAAGGAGGCTCGGTAAGGAGTATTTAGGGCAGAAGTAGGGGTATGAGGGATTCTTGCTGCGGAATATGAGAATGAGTCCGTCTCCTCAGGATGTTATTTGACAACTGTACAATTGAGATGTGCAACTGCCTAGCCGTCCCAGGTTTACAGAGTAAATTTTTCACCAAGATACACTTCTTTTGCTTTGGAACTGGCAGCAATGTGGCTTGGTTCTCCAAACTCCAGCACTTCTCCGTGGTTGAGAATATAGGCGGAATCGCAGACCTCCAATGTTTCACGAACGTTATGGTCGGATATCAGGACACCTATCTCCTTTTTCTTCAATTCGCTGATAATATTCTGAATGTTTATGACAGCGATAGGATCGACTCCGGCAAAAGGTTCATCCATCAGGATAAACGTTGGCTCAATGACCATTGCCCTGGCAAATTCGAGACGTTTTTGCTCTCCACCAGAGAGGGTAAAGCTCAGGCTTTTTGCCACATGTGTTAACCTGAAATCGTGTAACAACTGCTCTTGCCGGTATTTCCTTTCGCCCAGGCTGAGATCGAGGGTTTCCAGAATTGCCATAATGTTGTCTTCAACCGACAAGCGGTGAAAAATCGATTTTTCCTGGGGCAGGTATGAAATGCCCGCCTTGGCCCTGGCGTAGAGCGGCAGATCGGTTATGTCCCTCTCATCGAGAAAAACGTGGCCTTTGTCGGGTTCGATCAGTCCGACGACCATATAAAATGTTGTAGTTTTTCCTGCGCCGTTTGGGCCAAGCAGGCCGATGACCTGACCAGCGTTGAGTTCCAGGCTGACGCCTTTAACAACTGTTCTTCCTTTGTAGGATTTTTCCAAGCCTTGTGCTGAAAGTTTTCTTGCCATTAATCACTCGCTATGCGGTAAATGTTTGAAAAAGGAGTCTATGGTTTCAGGTATTCCTGACAATCGGTGTGTGCCGAATTGGTTGCGGTTGGCATGACGTGCATCATTTCTGCGCGATTTCCCCGTATTTGTCCCCCCAAAGCTGACATTCTTACCGGGTTGTTGACGAAATTTGCCTATTTTTGTTCAGGGGGGACGGAAACTGGACCCTTATTACTATTTTTAGGAACTGAAGCTTTAACACCACCGAAAAGGACCAGTGTCCGATATCGCAAATCTACACTCATGCCGTTGCCAGTTGCTTCGTAACTATCGGTGAAAATATGAGCTGGCTGGTCGCTATGAAGGAGATGTTCCTTTTCTTTGTATTCCAGGAAATCCGTTAGTAACGTTTCTCCCTGCGACGTAGTGACCTTGACGTTTGAACTCAACGAGACCTTCTCTAGCTCAGGGACAAGTTGTGCCTGATCGGCGGAAATATGGATATCCCCTTTTTTTCTGTCAAAGAATGTCACTCTAACCTTTCTGGCCGAAATGACGCCGTCTTCTCGTTGGTCTGCTGTTTCAGCGCTGAGGGTCCACAGGGCGTTGCCTGCGCGTGTCTTGGTATATTTAATTTTTTGCAGAGTAAGATCGGTATCGGTGGAAATCTGTTCAGGCCTGAATTTTTGATTTGACGAACTGTAATAATGCAAATAGAGCACGAGCAATACCGTTGCAAGGACAATAAGGGTGAGGGCGAATTTGTGGTTCGTAAATTGTCGCATTATCAATACGTGATACATTTTTTGCAAAAGTTGTCGAGTCGCAGCGGCAAGCACACCGGCAGCCATGCTTTTGCTGGTTTACAGCCGATAGCCTATTGCAGAGTTTTAAACCTGCAGACAGAAGCAATTGGTCAAAGCCTCAATTATTGACAAGTGCTTCAGGATTATCCTACAGTAGTCGGCTGTGCCGTTAACGTGATTTTCAATACGTATGATACACCTTTATCACATTTCAACTCTTTCAAACTCTACAAAAATCAATTCGACCTGTGCACATTGCAATATTTATATATGAGATGACCGGTGGTGGTGCTCAGCGCAGAATCCTGACACTTATGCAGGAGTTTGTACGCCGGGGCCATCGCATTGATCTTGTTACCGTTATGGATGGGGGCGTGCTATCGTCGGAAGTCCCACCAGAAGTGCATAGGTTCTCTTTGAAAAACAAATTCATACGGTTCTTGCCTGGTAAAAATTTCAGGAAGCTGAAACTCTTTTGCAGTCGAAATGCTCTTGCTGAGTACCTGTGTCAGAAAAAACCGGAGGTGCTGTTGTCTGCAGCCAGTCATACGAGTCTGACAGCTATTGCTGCCCGACGGCTATCAGGGACAGAAACGCCTTTAGTGCTCCGTTTAAGCAGCCATCTTACAGCTTCTCATGCTGGTGCCCTGAATATATTCAATAGAATTCGTTACAGGACAGCTTGCAAATGGTTTTCTGAGGTTGATGCAGTGATTGCCGTTGCTGATGGAATTGCAGAAGACATCGCTGCAAATACGAGGCTTTCACCTCAACGAATAAAAACCATCTACAACCCGACCTTCACTCCTGATCTGATTGACAGATCGTTAGAATCGTTTGATCATCCGTGGTTCGACGAAAAAGGGCCGCAGGTAATCCTTGGGGCAGGCAGGTTAACAAGTCGTAAAGATTTTAACAATCTCATACGAGCCTTTGCTGTGGTGAGAAAGCAAAGGGAGGTACGTCTTATAATTCTTGGAGAAGGTGGAAAACGCGGGGAACTTCTAGATCTCGCCAGGGACCTTGGTGTTTCCAAAGATGTCGATATGCCGGGTTTTGTACAAAATCCCCTGGCATGGATGTCGAGAGCTTCCGTATTCGTCTTGTCGTCTGAATGCGAAGGGTTGCCAGGTGTTCTTATTGAGGCTATGGCTGCGGGCTGTCCGATCGTCAGCACCAATTGTCCAAGTGGCCCTGCTGAAATTCTGGAAAATGGCAAGTTCGGCCGCTTGGTGCCTGTCAAAGATCCCCTTGCCCTTGCTCAGGCTATCATGGCGACTCTTGATTCCCCTAGAGAGGAACAGCTCCTGAGAGCCAGGGCCTCAGATTTTTCAGTGACCAATGCAGCAGATGAATATATCAAGGTATTGTCACAGGTTGTCAGGAGAGTGTCCTGATCATATTCGGCGAAATTGATATTGTGGTCTTCTTCAACCTATTCAACACCTAAACGTTCCATGATTTTCAAGGTCTGTTTGTCGAGCAGGCTTTCATCAAAACGATTTTTCCAGCGGTCAGCGATCTGGGGATTGATGCTGGAATGTGCGCGAACTTTTTCACTTCCCAGGCCCCAGGCGAGAGGTTCTGGCACATTGCTTCCAGGATTGAGCATGGACGGTTCCAGATCCAAACCCAACGCTGCGCAAAGTCGGTCGAGTTGTTCTTCCGGCGCTCGGACCAGTTTCTCGTAATGGATCCTTATGAAACGTTCTTCAGAAAGAGCAGTAAGGAAGGCGTCGATTCGAACGTTTATATCACACCAGTAACGGAGCTTTTCGCGTCTGTAGTGGCCATAGCGAAATCGCCACACGCGGTCCAATGCTCGCCGTAGATCAAGCTTGACTTTCAGAGCCAAATTTGTGGTATTGTTCCGCTCTTCAGTATAACGCTGTATGCGTCGGTCCTGCGAGGAAGCAAGTACTGCAAGAGGGTGGCGAACCAGCCAGATATAAAATGGCTCGAGTTTTTCGATTCGTTCGAGGACGTCATCTTTACGGGCATATGCGGGTGTCTTGTCAACAAGCAATTGGTCTGAACCACACAGCTTGAGCAATTCTCGATAAACATCTTCTGTCGTAAGTCCTCCGAAGCGGTTATCGAGTTCCTGAGGGCTAGAGGGTTCACCAAGGACGTTCATAACCCATGAGAGGGACGAAACAGCTTCGGGTTTCGCCTGCCGCCAGGCAGAGAAGTCGGCATAGCGTAACACATGCATTTCGGGAGGAGCGACAACCCGTTTATTGCCCCCAAGAATTGCGGCCAGTAGTGTCGACCCGGAGCGCTCTGTTGAAAGAATCATGATCAACCGACCACAAGACTGTACCATTGTCTCACCATTATTTGTATGTAGCATATAGAAGGCGTGATGGGATGAGCACCACCCAAGGAAAATCACTTACTATCATGAAACCGATCTCGTCAACTATTTATCAACCTTTTACTTTTTCATTCATCCGTGGCAGTTTCAAGCCTATCGTAAATGAAAAAAATGATTCGATTATATAAATTTACAAAAAGGTGTAAATAATGACTTTCACCTCAAAGAAGAGTAGGGGAGTACTATACATTGCCGCTGGTAAGAAACATGCTGAGGCGGCGAGGTGCTCGGCAGAAAGTGTCAGGCAAACCAATCCAGGCCTGGATGTTCATATTTTTACAGACTCGAGAAATGTAGATGAGACAATTTTTAGCAGTCATAGTCTTATTGAAAACGGTCACTACCGTTCAAAGGTTGACTATATAGGTCAGTCTCCCTTTTACAAAACTTTGTATCTCGATTCCGATACCAGGGTGTTGGTCGACATTTCAGAGATATTTGACATGCTCGACCACTTTGATATAGCTCTGGCTCATGCTCATCGTAGAAACCATCCGAACACCTTAAGGGAATGGACAAAGCCCATCCCTTATAGTTTCCCTCAGCTCAACGGCGGTGTTATTGCCTTTCGGAAGGACCCCGCTGTTATCAACTTCTTTGAAGAATGGAAAACAGCTTTTCATAGTGCAGGTTTGACGAAAGATCAGGTAACGCTGCGACAATTGTTGTACGAAAGTAACCTGAGGCTGAATGTCTTACCACCTGAATACAATATACGTTATCGCAAGTCTCTGTGGATGTGGAGGCGCAAAGAGGCGATGCCTAAAATATTGCATATGGCGAAGTATGCGCCGAAGTAGCTGTTTGGGAAGGAGGCACATGATGCAGAACATTTAGCTACTGCCGTCGACCTTCCCTACCGAACATGAGTTTTTGCTTGTATAAAGATCTTCGATTCCCCAGAAAAGTATATTACCTATTGTGACGGTATCAGCTGCAATGCTTTCACTAATAAGGCAATAAAGATCATAGAGATCGGCTTCAATGTTCGAGATCTTCTATGGAGCATGGACTGGTGGAAGCGTGACGGCTATCAGACGGAGGGGGAGGCGCCTCAATTTGAACGGGTAGCTGCATGCGGCTGCTCAGGATAGTCAGCCTCTGCTCTCTGCCCGGACGCGGGCAGAGTTAAAAATCTAAATGCCGAGTTTCTTGACCAGCACTTTCGAATTCCGCTGGTAGTTGTAAAGCGCCTTTCTGCTAGCTGGTAAAGCCTCGACCGTGCTCTCGACAAAGCCCTGTTCGATAAACCAGTGGGCGGTGCGGGTGGTCAGCACATATATTTCGTCAAGCTGAAGTTCCACTGCCTGTTTTTCAACATGTTCAAGAAGCGTCCTGGCACGGCCCCCTTTCTGATATTCCTTCATCATTGCCACGCAGGCCAGTTCACCTGCGGCTGAATCCTGCATCGGATAGAGTGCAGCGCAGCCGATGATAAGGTTATCTTTTTCCAGGATCGTGAAGTAGTTGATCTCGTTTTCGAGCAGTTCCCGGGAACGTTTGACCAGAATACCTTTCTGTTCAAGCGGACTGATGACGTTGAGGATACCTGGTACATCCTGCAGGCCGGCCGGTCGGATCACCTCATAACTGTCACTGTAGACCATGGTTCCGGAACCGTCGCGGGTGTAGAGTTCCCGTAACAGGGTGCCATCTTCGGTAGAGGAGATGATGTGTGCTCTCGCCACGCCCTTTTTGCAGGCAGTGTAACCGGCTCTCAGCGAAAAGTATGAGTTGGCCGGGGCGTGCTCGGACGATTCGGCGAGAAATTGTTCACACTGGGCAAGATTCAATTGCCGGAAGAGGGTGCCGTTCCGGTCGTAGATCGGACCGTCATCGTTGAAAATCAGCACTTTGTCGGCGCCGATGGCGTTCGCGACACTGATGCCGACATCGGTAAACGAGAGGTTGAACACCTCGCCGGTAATGGAGTAGCCGATGGGTGAGAGCAGGGCGATACAGTTGTTTTGCAGGATTTCAACAATAGCCTGTCGATCCACGTTTCTGACCTTGCCGGTCATCTGGTGATCGATGCCGTCAATAATACCCTGCGGGCGGGCGGCGATGAAATTGCCGCCACGCACTTTTATTTTAGCACCGAACATTGGCGAGTTGGGTAGTCCGCTGGAGAAAAGAGCTTCGACCTGACAGCGAGCGGTACCGGCTGCCTTGACGATGTAGGGCAGATGTTCACGCTCGGTGATCCGGGCGCCGTGATGAAAATTGGAACTGTATCCGGCCTGGGTCAGTTCATCCTCGATTTGCAGACGTGCCCCGTGAACCACCACCAGCCGCACGCCAAGAGAATGGAGAATGGCGATATCGCTTACAATGTTGGTGAAATTCTCCTGGGCGAGGCAGTCGCCTGGGATCATGATGACAAAAGTTTTTCCCCTGTGTGCATGGATGTAGGGGGAAACGTGTCGGAACCATTGAAGGAAATGTTCGTTGCTGCTATTCACGTCGATATGTCTTGAGCTCAGGGTTGTCTGCCGTTCGTGCAGTGTCCAGGATGGAGTTGTTTCAAGAAAATACGCACTGATCCTAGCCCCTTTCGCAAGGCTTTTCAATTTCTATTCACGTGATTTGGCCGGAGATGACAGTCTCGGGAGCTGAAAAAGAAAAAGCCCGGCAGGGAAACCGGGCTTTTCATGCAGCATACTACAAAAGGGATTGAAGCAATTATGCGGGGAGATACGGCGTAATATCTTTCACATAGCCGCTTTTTACTTTGAAACCTTTAGCTTGCAGGGCGTTAATGGCTTTGAGTCCATCCTGAGCGGCAACACGCATGACCAGCTGGGCTACACCAGGATGTTTTTTCTCGGGCCAGCTGAGCAGACTCTGGATATTGATTTTTTCGTCTTTTAAGATAGCGGTCAGTTCGGCGAGCACTCCGATGGAGTCTTTGACAAATACACCAAGCCGCATTGATTCGTCGCTCATGCCTATGGCGTCGAGCAGTACGCCCATGACATCGGTGGAGGTGATAATACCGGCCAGGTCGTCGTTTTCCATCACCGGCAGAGCGCTGATATTATGCTGCTGCATGATATAGGCGGCTCGCTCAACGGTGGTATCCACCGGGATGGTGACGACGGTTTTGATCATGATCATCTTGACCAAGACCTTTGACAGCAAGTAGTTGAGTTCGTGGGTCGAAAGCGACGTGGCTGGTGAGGCCCAGTTCTGTTTGAGATCGCGGTCGGAGAGGATACCGACCAGCTTGCCTTTGTCATTCACCACCAACAGGTGATCGATATTTTTCTTTGCGATAATATCTCGGGCGTCTTCAAGGGTTGTTTCCGGCGAAACGGTGACCAGGTCGGTGTGCATGATTCTGCCGATATACATGTGGTGATCCTCCAGAGTGAAATCATTCAACCAGTATCAGGTCATGATTCTGGCAGATTGTAGAGTTGTGCGCCTCGGTCAGACCGGAAATGGCCATTGCTCCTCGCCGCTATAACGATCTGCAGTATATTCTAAACATTACAGTTGTCAAAACAAGATGTTCCCCTCGCTATTGAAATCAACCCCTTTGGCTTCTTTAGAAGATTTCTACCGGGCCGTCGCATCCTGTCAGACAATTCCCGTATAACCTTGCGATTTCCGATTTCTCAATTTTGAAAAAAGCTTGCCTGATAACCTGATTTCGGAGTAGTTTGCTGAGTCAATCTAACGATCGGTTGCCTGATTTCACATGCTTATCGGGCGAGGAAAGACAGACGTACAACCATCAGGAGCTACTGTGACACAAATACGCGAAAATGCATTCTGGATGTCCGGCAACGAAGCGCTCGCGCTGGGTGCTGTCGAGGCAGGCGTGAAGGTCGCCTCCGGTTATCCGGGCACGCCTTCCACCGAGATTATGGAAAACCTCTCAACATATGAAGGGGTATATACTGAATGGGCACCGAACGAAAAGGTCGGGCTGGAGGTGGCCATTGGTGCTTCTTTTGCCGGGGCAAGAGCGCTGGCGACGATGAAACATGTCGGGGTGAATGTTGCTGCCGACCCGCTCTTTACAGCCTCCTATACTGGCGTATGTGGCGGGCTGGTGCTGGTGAGCGCCGATGACCCAGAGATGCATAGCTCCCAGAACGAGCAGGATAATCGCAATTACGCTTTTGCCGCCAAGTTGCCTATGCTGGAACCGTCTGATCCGTCAGATGCCAAAGAGTTCTTGAAAATAGCATATGCGCTGAGCGAAGAGCTGGATACTCCGGTGATGCTGCGTATCACTACCCGCGTCTCCCACGTTAAAGGTGTGGTTTATAAAGGCGAAACGGTAAGCGGGAATCCTGCCTGCGGTATTACTAAGGTGCCGGAGAAAATGGTTATGCTGCCGGCACTCGCCCGGGGCCGTCGGGTCTATGTGGAAGAGCGGATGAAAAAATGCCGGGAGCTGGCGGAAACCGCCGACTTCAATGTGGTCGAACCTGGTGACACCAAGCGAGGTTTTATCACGTCCGGCGTTGCCTATCTGTATGTGAAAGAGGCCTTTCCAGAGGCGACGGTGTTAAAGCTCGGTATGTGCTGGCCATTGCCGGAAAAGAAGATCCGCGAGTTTGCTGCTTCTGTTGATGAACTCTATGTCGTTGAAGAGCTGGACCCGTTTCTTGAGACGCACATCAAGGCCATGGGGATCGATTGTCACGGTAAGGATCTTATTCCAAACCAGGGCGAATTGAACACCGCCATTGTTCGCGAGTCTATCGAAGGCAAAAAGAAAGCTGATCTGTTTGCGCCGGTTCCTCTGCCGATGCGGCCTCCCAATATGTGCGCGGGTTGCCCTCATCGCGGTATCTTCTTTAACCTCTCAAAACTTGGGGTGTTTGTTTCAGGTGATATTGGCTGTTATACCCTTGCCTTTTTACCACCTCTTTCTGCAATGGATTCCTGTGTCTGCATGGGTGCCTCAATTTCCATCGCGCACGGCATGGCGAAGGCTCTCGGTGCCGATGGGCATAATAAGGTTGTTTCCGTTATCGGCGATTCCACCTTTATGCACACAGGCGTCAACAGTCTGATGAATACCGTCTATAACAACTCGGGGGCCACCACCATCATTCTTGATAACAGCATAACCGCCATGACCGGTCAGCAGCAGAACCCGGCCAGCGGTCGTTCGATTAAGGGTGAGCACGCCCACGGTATCGATATCGAGGGACTGTGTCGAGCCATCGGGGTCAAGCACGTTTTTGTCGTCAATCCTCACGATGTGCCCGAGACCAAAAAGGTACTGAAAGAGGCTATCGCACTTGAAGAGCCGTCTGTTGTTATTTCCAAAGCCCCGTGTGTGCTGCTCCCCGAGATGAAGGAGCGCAAGCCGGTCTCCTACTTTACCAACCAGGAGAACTGTGTGGGCTGTATGGCCTGCATCCGTCTTGGCTGCCCGGCCATCAGCTGGACCGCCTTTGGTGAAGGTGAGGCCGAGGCTAAAGGCTTTAAAGCGAAACAAAAGGGTGTTTCGAAGATCGATGAGATTCTTTGCAATGACTGCGGTCAATGTGCATCTCTTTGCAAGTTCAACGCGATCACCAGGAAGGAGGAAAAATAATGGAAACGACAGGAAACATCCTCTTTTCAGGGGTAGGCGGCCAGGGCATTCTCCTGGCCAGCGAGATCACCGCGCTGGGGCTTCTCGGTGCAGGTTTTGATGTGAAAAAGAGCGAAGTGCATGGGATGGCCCAGCGTGGCGGTTCGGTTACGGCCCAGTTGCGTTATGGGAAAAAGGTCTATTCCCCACTGATTGAACCGGGCTGCGCCGATATCCAGGTGGCCTTTGAAATGATGGAGGCGGTTCGCTATCTGCCCTACCTGCACAAAGGCAGCAAGGTTGTGGTGAATACCCAGCGGATTCTACCTCCGGCAGTGGCTACCGGTAAGGCCGTTTATCCGGAAGGGTTGGTCGAACAACTTACTGAACGCGGCATCGAGGTTGTCCCGGTGGATGCCTTTGACATTGCGCTGTCGGTTGGTGAAGTGCGTACCGCCAATGTGGTACTGGTTGGAGCTATGGCCGCTTTTATGCCGGTGGATGGGGCGATTTTCGAAGAAGCAATCCGAACCCGGGTACCTGAGCGTTTTCTTGAGGTGAACCTCAAGGCGTATCGCGCTGGTCGGGATCAAAGTAAATAAGAGCGAAAGGACACATCATGACGACCAGATACTGGGAAGAGGAAATAGAAACCCTGCCCCGGGTGGGGCTCGAATCGATTCAGTTGCTCCGGTTGAAGCGGTTGGTTGCCAGGGTTTATGAAAAGGTGAAACCCTATCGAGAGAAGATGGATGCAGCTGGGGTCAAACCTGAAGATATCAATAGTCTGGCTGATCTTCAAAAGCTGCCGTTTACGTATAAAGATGACTTGCGCGACAATTACCCGTTTGGTCTCTTTACCGTGCCGCTTGATGAAGTGGTGCGGGTTCATGCCTCTTCCGGCACTACAGGTAAAAGTACGGTTGTTGGGTATACCGAAGCCGACATAAAACTCTGGTCTAGTGTCATGGCCCGGGCTCTCTGCTGTGCCGGTGCGCATAGCGGCGATATTGTCCATAACGCTTACGGCTACGGGTTGTTCACCGGCGGTCTTGGCGCCCATTATGGGGCTGAACGGTTGGGGGCGACAGTTATTCCGGTATCAGGCGGCAACACCAAACGACAGATCAATATCATGCGCGATTTTGGTTCCACTGTCCTGATGTCCACCCCGTCCTACGCCCTCAACCTGGCCGATGCCATGGGAGAGATGGAGGTTGATCCTCAATCGCTGTCGCTGAGGGTTGGCATATTCGGGGCGGAGCCGTGGTCCGAGAATATGCGTGAAGAGGTGGAGCGCAAACTGAACCTGAAGGCTGTGGATATCTACGGGCTTTCCGAGATTATCGGTCCCGGCGTATCAATGGAATGTGTGGCCAGTTCGGGCGGCATGCATATCTTCGAAGACCATTTCCTGCCGGAGATTATCGACCCACAAACCGGCGAAGTCCTGCCGCCGGGTGAAAAGGGCGAGTTGGTCTTCACCACACTCACCAAAGAGGCGTTCCCGCTGATCCGTTATCGGACAAAGGATATCTCCAGGCTTATGTATGAGACCTGCGCCTGCGGTAGGACTCTGGTAAGAATGGAAAAAGTGACTGGCCGTACCGATGACATGCTCATCATCCGCGGTGTCAATGTCTTCCCGTCCCAGGTCGAGCATGTGCTGATGGGAATTGATGGCGTTGAGCCCCATTACCAGATCGTGGTTGAGCGGGAAGGAAACCTCGATACCATGCAGGTCCAGGTTGAAGTGAGTGAGAACATCTTCTCCGACGAGATCAGGGTGCTGGAGAATCTTGCCAACAAGATCAAGGCCGATATCAAGGATTATCTTGGGGTCACCTGCAGCGTGAAGCTGGTTGAGCCGAAGACCATTCAGCGGAGCGAAGGAAAAGCACAGCGCGTTTTTGACCGACGTAAAATGTGATAGAATAGTACTGGGCTTTACTCAGTTTCATAGGCCGACAGTACATACGCAGATTATTTGAATATATCGCTCGGTTTCGTGTTTGATCACGAGGCCAAAAATCTAACGGAGGACATGATGATGCGCGTTGAGCAGATCGCAGTTTTTTTGGAAAATAAATCCGGAAGACTGGCCGAGATTACCTCCATCATCGCTGAGGAAGGGGTGAATATCAGGGCCCTGTCTGTAGCAGATACAGCTGATTTTGGTATTTTGCGGCTGATTGTCGACAACGTTGATAAAGCCCAGAATGCCCTGAAGGAAAAGGGGTTTACCGTCGGTAAGACCAATGTTCTGGCGGTGGAAGTCTCGGATAAGGTAGGTGGATTAGCTAAGGTGCTGCGCTCAATAGAGGGTGCGGGGCTGAATGTCGAATATATGTATGCTTTTGTCAATAAAAGCGGGGAAAATGCGGTTCTTATTTTTCGCTTCGAAGATATGGACAAGGCGATCGATTCACTCATGGCTGAAGGTTACACTCTACTGACTGGCGAGCAGATTTGCTCTTTATAGCCTGTTGACGAGAGATAGACATCAACTGAGGTAACAGCCTTTTCGGGAATGAAAATATGATCTGGCAACAGAAGTCCGAGTGTATGCCTGTAGAAGAGTTGCGGGCGCTTCAACTGAAACGTTTGCAACATACCCTGCAGCGGGTAGCTGCTCGTGTACCGTTTTATCGGAACACTTTTCGGGAGAAGAAACTCGATGTCTCACAAGTAACATCACTTGAGCACATTCGTGATTTTCCCTTCACCATGAAGCAGGATCTGCGGGACAACTACCCCTATGGCCTCTTTGCCGTGCCGCTCCGCGATATCGTCCGGGTTCACTCATCGTCCGGTACTACCGGTATGGCCACGGTGGTAGGCTATAACCGACAGGATATCGATACCTGGTCAGATCTGGCGGGACGCATTCTTTGCGGTGCCGGTGTGACACCCGATGACGTGGTTCAGATTGCTTTTGGCTATGGATTGTTCACTGGCGGTTTCGGGCTTCATTATGGGGCTGAGCGGGTAGGGGCTTCGGTGATTCCGATTTCATCAGGCAACACCAAGCGGCAGATCCAGATCATGAGGGACTTCAAAACAACCGCGCTGGTGTGCACCCCATCCTACGCACTGAAGATGGCGGACATCATGATGGACATGGGCATCAACCCCAGCGGCTTATCGCTCAGGTACGGGCTGTTTGGCGGCGAGCCCTGGTCTGAAGGGATGCGTAAGGAGATCAATGAGCGGCTTGGTATCATCGCCACTGACAATTACGGGCTTTCCGAGGTTATGGGGCCGGGTGTGGCTGGTGAATGTCAGGAATGTAATGGCCTGCATATTAACGAGGACCACTTTCTGGTTGAGGTCCTCGATCCTGAGACCCTTGAGCCTGTTGCTCCCGGCGAGGTTGGTGAGCTTGTACTTACCACGCTTACCAAAGAGGCCTTCCCTGTTATCCGCTATCGCACCAGAGACCTGACACGACTCATGCCGGAACCCTGCCCCTGTGGCAGGACCCTTACCCGTATGAATCGGGTTATGGGGAGAACTGACGACATGCTGATCATCAAGGGTGTCAACGTTTTCCCGACCCAGATCGAGGCGGTGCTCTTTGATATTGAAGGAACCGAACCGCATTATCGGTTGATTGTTGATCGAGAGAACAACGAGGATAAGTTGACGGTTATGGTCGAGGTGGTGGAATCGATATTCTTTGACGCCATGAAACAGCAGCGCACCCTTGTTGATACCATTAAAAAAAGGTTGGCCGCTGAGGTCGGAGTTGGTGTGGATGTGAAGCTGGTGGAAGAACGCACATTGGAGCGCTTTGATGGGAAAGGCGCACGCGTGATCGATAACCGAAAGTTCTGATCTGTTTACACTGAGAGGGAGGGCAAATAGTTGCTCTCTATGGCTGTTAATAGAGGGGAAATGTCAATTTTGGCATTTCCCCTCTTTTCGTGTGGGGGAATTTCTTCCGGTTTCTCTAAGATTAAAATATTTCGCAATATTTATTCCGTTGATCTCCCCCTTATGATGCTTTTTCTTACCGCCTTACTGATTCACCGCTGTATTTCTATTGGTCGTTCACTTCTCGAGATTTATCATTTTCTTCTAAATAACAAAAATCATGAGGCGCATGGAATAAGTTGAAATCCCATTGATTTAGCTTGAAACTTCATTTGATGAGTGATGTTGCCTTTTAGTCTGAATTGATCGATAGGGATATATGGACTTCAAAAATTCCATGCATCCTGTCTTTTTAAACAGTTATACTAATTGCTTAGAGCGAACGGGCAGCAGGCTTCCATGAAACAAAGCTGGAGAAAGCTACCAGCAGACCGGTCACAACCAGTAGACAGCCGGTCCATTGTATTGCCGACAATCGTTCATCGAGGACTATGCGTGCGGTGATCAATCCAGCCACGGGCACCAGAAAGGACCAGGGGGCAACGCGGTTGGCCGGATGCCGGGATAGCAGGTAACTCCATGCGCCGTAGCCAAAGATCGTGGCACCGAAGGCGAGATAGGTAACTGAAAACAGCGAAACAGCATTGAGATGGGTGAAAGCGCGAATAATTTTGTCCGGGGTTTCAATCAGGTATGAAAGGAGAAGGAGAGGGGCTGGCGGCACCAGCGCCGACCAAACCACCAGACTCAGCATATCGAGCTTTTCACCTTGAGAGGCGGAAAATGCTGCTGCTTTCCTCACAACGATATTTGACATCCCCCAGCAGGCGGCTGCTGCCAGGGTCAGCGTGAGTGCCCCTGGAGTTATTTCACTTGCCATACCGGATAGTCCTCCCACCAGATAAAGGCCAGTTGCTGCAAGAGCAAGCCCGGCGAGCTGCCTGAGGGCGACATATTCTCGAAGCAACGTAACTGCAAAGAAAAGCGTGAAAAAAGCCTGTGCCTGCAGGACAACTGAGGCTATCCCCGCAGGCATGCCGATGTGCATCGCGTAAAAAAGGCAACCAAACTGTCCTACACCAACGGACATGCCGTAAGCCAGCAAGTAGCGAAAGCTTACCGCCGGCATTTTTACGAAAAAAACAGCTGGAAATGCAGCCAAAAGAAAACGGAGTGATGCCAAAAGCATCGGGGGGATTCCGTCAAGGCCAAGCCGTATTACTGTGAAGTTTGCTCCCCAGATTGTTACCACAAGGAAGGCAATTGTTATATCTTTACGGTTCATTGCCGTTCATGTGGGGGGCTGAATGAATAGTTGTTTTTGGGCGGCCGACTTGAAAAACGGCGTATTTATCTAGTGTAATTATAATTTAAATAGATCGGTGTCGCGAGCAGCTGGAGGATGGCGCAGGTCCTGCCATTCATAGGGGCTTACCGTGTTATAAACTCGACAGCATTTCTGTTGCGAGGCTTTTCACCGATTCAATTTCAGGTCCTTCTGGCTGAATGGTCAAACGTGTAAATGACAGGTTAAGGGCAAGATCGCCTTTATTGATCTGGAGTGCGGCAACTCCTTCCTGAAGTCCAAAGGTGGGATTGGCCTGCTGGATGGCAATGGCCGCGTTGTCGCCAAGATCGGCGATTTCCTGTATCACATAGCCTGAATCGAGCAGGGCGAAGGTGTCCCGGGCATGTTCCCCAGCCTGGTTGACAGAAACGATGAGTGCCGGGATGTCAAATTTATCGAGGTAATTACAGACAATGGTTGGGCCGACCTGTTTTTTTTCTGCCCTTTGCAGTTGGGGAAAGGCTGAACGCATCTTTTCGACTGTGACGAGCCCGCAGGGATCAATATCTTCCGGCTTTTGAGCGCAATATCCTGTATTCGGCACCATGGTAAGGGCGTAGAGGAGGAACGATAGTGACAATATCTTTTTTTTCATGATGCGCTCCGTTTGCATAACGCTGTAGACGTCTGTTCCGGTGAGCCTTGCAACTATTTGCAACCGTCCTTTTGCCACAGATGCGGTAAAGTGTCACACGTAAATCATATGGATTTGAGAATACAAAAAAATCCAGTTTTCTCAATGAGAAAAACGAAAAGCGAAAGAGGCGATAATCACTTGCTGCCTGGCGAGTAGAGTCTTTTCAGGAAGTCAGGCCCAACCCTGTGCAATCCTGGAATTGGCCTGGCAAATTCTACAGATTCTTGCACCGGTTCTGATTTTGAGAGAATAGAGAACAGAACCACTGCAAGAATTCCTATAATCCCTGCCCCATAGAATGCTGATGAAATTCCAGAGAAACCTTGCAGGAGAGAACCTGCCAGCGAACCACAGACAAATCCGAGGTTTAACGTGGTGTTGAAGATGCCAAGAGCAAAACCGGTACCGAGTTGGACGCTCTCTTCAAACAGCATAGCGCTGCTGGCAGGCTGTGCGACTCCGCTGAAAACTCCGATGCCGATACCTAAGAGACACACTTCGGCAAAACTATTCACACTGGGAATAAAGAGATAAAGTAGGGAGACGGCAGCGCCACCAGCAACAACCAGGGCTTTGCGAGGGACACAGTCGGCAAGCTTGCCCATTGGTCGCAACATCATGGCGGTAATGATGGTGGTGGAAGCCAGGACGATTCCGGTTTCAGTGCCGCTCAGATGCAGCTGTGAGATAAGGAGAACCGGCAAAAACGAAACGAAAACGATAATTCCGCAGGAACGGCCGAAGATGTAGATCAGGAGGCCGGAAAAAACCCGGTTGCTGGAGTAGCGTACGGAAGGATTCCTGGTGGTTTGAACAGGTTTCCGACCTGGTTTTCGAAAAAGCTCACCCGTCTCTTGAGGCAGTGAATGGACAGCGAAAAGAAAGGCAAACAACGCAAGGAGGCACAAAGAGGAAAGCGAAGGGAATATGCCATCAAAGCCCCATAGATCCTTAATTATTCCACCAAAGAGTGGTGCTGTGCCGATCGCAGTATAAAAAGAGATGTCGAAGGTGCCAAGGACAGTACTGCGCTGCTTTGTCCCGACAAGATCTCCGATCAGGGCTACGACCGCCGGGCGATACATGGCAAAGCCAATTCCCTGCAGCATTCGCAGTATGATAATGCAGGTGAGGTTGGTGATAAAAAGGTAGAGAAGTGAGGTCGTTGCAAGGAGAAGAAGGCTGAGCAGGATGCTTGTCTTTTGGCCCAGACGATCAGCAAGCGTTCCCATCACCGGACCAAAGAGAATCTTGGCCGCCGCATAGCAGCTGATGGCGATTCCGATCGTCAGCCCACGAGCACCAAACCCGCGCAGAAAGACGGTAAAGAATGTCTCAACAATTCCGAAGCCAAGGGTGAGAGCAAAATTCATGACGAACAGCCCTTGGAAGAACATTCTGTTATTACATGACTTCATCCGATCCACCTCAACCTTTTACGACGAAAGCCTTCTCCCCGTATTTCCAGGGAGAAGGCTCCATGATGGATCAACTGCTTATTTTACAAATTTTGCTGCGTTTTCAGCGGCGATTCGACCTGAGTTGACAGCAAAACCGACGGTACCACCGCCAAGGAGCAGGTCATAGCTGTCACCGTACATGCCGCCGGCGTCTGTCCCGACAACATAGAGGCCGGGAATCGCATGGCCTTCTTCGTTGACAGCTTCTGTTTTCTCATTGATGCGTACACCGCCAAGGGTTCCGAGATGACGGGGGTTCAGCTTGGTCGCATAGAACGGAGGGGTAGCAACCGGGCGCAGGAATTTGCTTTCCTTCTTGAACTCACCATCATGCCTGGAGTCAGCCCAGGTATTCATCTTCTCTACACTGTCTTTGAGGGCAGCAGGATCCATACCGAGCTGCTTGGCCAGATCTTCAATCGTGTAAGCCTTGAAAACATTACCTTTCTTCTTGGCAAGTTCTTTGTTGAAGGAGTCTTCCCACTTGGTCAACTTGGTTCCCTGCAGTACCCATTCACCAAGAGGCATCTCGATGCCCTCTTCGACGGCCTTCTTGCGGGTGGCATCATCATAAATGGAATAGGCTACACCACCAATGCGCAGCAGGGCGTTGCCTGAGTATGGCCACAACTGTACGCTTGCTTCATCAGTGTAACGTTTTCCTTGTGGATCGACCCAGAAATATGGCTGAACAGCCAGGGCGATCATCTGATCGGCAGGATGGAATCCTTTCAGGCCGGGACGATACAGCTGCATTACAGATACACCTTCCTCGGCGGCACCAGCTTTCCATGCCATTTTGATACCGTCGCCATCCTTGCCGATCTGTCCTACCGGGATGATGTCAGGATCAGGTGCATATTGCTTCATCATCTCTTTATTATTGGCAAATCCACCGGTTGCTACAATAACCGCTTTCGACTTGATGGTGATGGCATTCCCTTCTTTGTCTGTTGCAGTCGCGCCTACGACTTTGCCGTCTTCTTTGATAAGGCCGGTGCCGGGAGTCTGGGTGTAAATCTGGCCACCGTTATCAAGGATATACTTGTTGAAGACGTTGATCATGCGCTGGCAATGATAATCTTTTGGATCCTTGTCAGGGTAATCAGGGCCTGGAGCAATAACATGCCAGGTGAGTGGGCCGCCAAAACCGCCGACACCGACATACTCAATTTTGACACCAAGTGCGTCGAGCCAGTCGATGGTTTCAGCTGATTTATCAACAACCTGTGCCACCAGGGCGCCATTTGCCTTCCAATGGCTGTAATCCATGATGGTCTTGTACGCGAATTCCTTGGAAACGTTGATGCCGATGCGTTTCTGGATTTTGCTCTCCGCAGCAAAAATTCCTTCACAGAACTGGCCTGTTCCGCCAACTTTTGCCTGCTTTTCAAGAATGATGACTTTGGCCCCTTCCTGGATGGCCTGAACACCGGCTGCAAGTCCAGAGGTACCGCCACCGATGATAGTAATGTCTGACTCCATAGTCTTCTCCGCCCCAAAAGAGAGGGAGCCGAAGGCCATGACGGCCGGTACCGCCAGCATGGCGGCAAGACTCATTTTCCACGATGTTTTCATGCAATCTCCTAAAAAAATATGGTATTGAAGTGTTTCCCGACCTTCTAGGGTCGAAAATTGTAGTTATTTGGGCTCAAACTCAAAACTGTGGCATTCGGCGCAGACCAGTTCTGATGGGGAATGGGTTTTATGGCAGTTGAAGCAGTCAATCGGTCCCATATGCGAATCATGAGGATTGGCAGCGCTTTCTTTGTCTTCTGGGTCGATATGCTCTGGTGCAGTGGCTTTGGCAAGTGCCTCATAGCTGTCATGACATTCGAGACAATTCTTGGTGGTCGGCGACTTTTCCGGAGTATCGGTCTGGTGACAGTCGGCGCAACTGAAATCCATGCCGGCGTGCGCGCCGCCAATCTCTTCAGCCGAAGCTGAAGCCGACAGCAGCAGTAGTGCGGACAGTAACAGTAAGCTTTTTTTCATTTTCCTTCCTTCTTGTACAGGCTCCTTAAAAACAACTAGCTCATAGCAGGCTGATTACAATTACTGCTATTGCTCATATTGCTCTGCCCCTGAAGCAGAGACGAATCAGTTTTCCTGTCCGCGATTCAATCAGCCCATTCGGCGTGTAATGATGAATGTGACCAAATTGGTCGCGCTAACTGGAAAACATCCCGCTAAAGCACTATTCGTGCCTAAATGCTAGTGCCTTGTGTTTGCGATATATTTTATGGTTTTGTCTTGACAAAGTGTTTCATTTTGATAGAGTGGCGTTTCATTTTGATAGGGTTGATATATGAAAGCCAAAGATCTCCATCTGAAAGACCTGCTGCAGTATGCCCCAGATAGCGGTATCATCCGCTTGCTGGACCACCGAATACTGATATTTGATGCAATGGCGTTGGGATTGTTGCGCAAAGAGCTGATAGATTCCATGGGTATGCACGTTGCCCGGACCATCTTGGCCAGGTTTGCGTATGCACATGGCTGGAGGACAGCCGAGAGTTTAAAAAAAAACTGGTCTGAGCTCTTTTATAAGGACAAAGAGACCGGTCCGCGTCTTCACGCCATGCAGGGCCTGCTGACCCATATCAGCATGGAGCGAACGACGGATGAGAATGGCGATCCGTTTGTCATCCACACCTGGAAAGATTCGTATGAGGTGGAACAGCACCAACTGCATTTCGGTTCCCCTGAAGAACCTGTTTGCTGGACAATATCAGCATTTGGCTCAGGGTATGCCTCGAACCGTCTGGGCCAAGAGCTCGTCTTCATCGAAACCCAATGTACCGCAAACGGTGATCCTGTCTGCCGGGTTGAAGGCCGATTGAAGAAAAACTGGGGGGAGGAGTACGCCGAGCATCTGAACTATTACAGTCCGGGAGCCATTGACTCTTTTCTTCCGGAAATTAATAAAAAACTCAGAAAGTTGGAAAGAGAGCTGCATTTGCGAAAAAAGCAGATCTCTGAGATCGACAATGAACAGCTGTATAGCCAGTTTTCTGCGCGAAGCGCAACTATGCGTAAAGTGATCGATCTGGCCAAAAAGATTGCCGATGTTGAGTCGACGGTTGTTATCAGCGGTGAAAGTGGTGTAGGAAAAGAGAAGATAGCCCGTCTCATCCATGATCAGTCTCCTCGTTCCAAGCAGCCGTTTATCGCCGTCAACTGCGGAGCTTTTACCGAAACGCTTCTGGAGAGCGAGCTGTTCGGCTACATCAAGGGCGCTTTCACCAATGCCACTTCTGATCGGACAGGTTTGTTTGAGGCGGCAAATGGCGGCACGATTTTTCTAGATGAAATCGGGGATATGCCCTATGCGATGCAGGTTAAGCTCCTTCGTGTATTACAGGAGCGGGAGGTGCGGCGAATTGGGGAAAGCCGTGCCCGGCCTATTGATGTACGTATTCTCGCTGCCACCAATCGCAATCTGGCAGACGATGTGGAAAACGGGCGATTCAGGCAGGATCTGTATTATCGGCTGCGAGTGATAGAATTGAAAATTCCACCGATGCGGGAGAGGGTGGAAGATATTCTTCCTCTGGCTCAGGCCTGTCTTGAAGAGAATATCAGGCGTTTAGGCAGAAAGCCCATCACCTTCAGCCAGGAAACGCTCAGGATGCTTTTGCAATACGATTGGCCTGGCAACGTTCGCGAAATTCATAACGCGGTCGAATATGCAATCGCCCTGACCTCTGGCGAACAGATAATGATTGACGACCTGCCGGAGGAGTTTGTTGCTCCTCAATATGTTGCGCGAAGCGGACCGATTCGTCCTCTTGCTGACATTGAACGGGAATATATCCGCTCAGTGGTGGAGATGATGAACGGCAATAAGACCAAGGCTGCCAAGGCGCTTCAGATAGGCTCGGCAACGCTGTATAGGAAGTTGAAGTCCGATTCCCATTGAGCGGCATTCTATCTTCTGCTCACCATTGCTCGTTCTTCATCATGTGATGGACTAGGAAAAGCAATACTATCTGATACGTTTTCAAGAGGATGAGTTCGACAAGGTTTTCAGGAAACAATTCATGAGCACCATATGGTCGATAACACAGCAAAGAGAAAGATAGCCGAGCAGTGGTCACGTTTTTGCACGGATGGCAGTGCCGATCCCGCTTTGGTGCGGGATTTTATTCTGGCGTCGTGGCGGAGAAGCCGAAATTTCCGCGTCGATCCGGAGAAGGTTCAACCGCATAGGGTTGAAGCACAACAACTCGAAACGATCCTTGCCGATCACAGCCATCTCGTTCGCATCAGTTTTCCGGTGATTGAGAACCTGTATGGCTTGATCAAAGGCTCTCGTTCCATCATCATTTTGAGCGATGAGAACGGTATCATCCTGAGCCGAACCGGGGACCCTGATTATCTCTCCAATTCAAAAGCCTACGAGCCGGGCATTGAGTACTCAGAGCGTACAGTGGGTACCAATGGCATTGGCACCTCGCTGTATCTGGACAGTCCGGTGCAGATCTGGGCAGAAGAGCATTTTGCCAGACGCAATCATGAGCTGAGCTGCTCCGCTGCGCCGATTCACGATCCTGGTGGGAAGGTGATTGGCTGCCTGAACCTCTCCTGTCTCTGGAACAGTGTGCATACCCATACCCTTGGGATGGTTATGGCGGCAGCGGCTTCCATCGAACAGCAGTTACGTATAGAGGCGGAACTGGCCAACAAAGTGGCGCTTCTCCAGGAAAAGCAGGTGATTTTTGAATTGATCCAGGATGGGTTGCTCACTGTCGATCGCCGTCTGCTGATCACCGATATAAATGACAAAGCACGGAGAATGTTGGGGATTGGGGCTGAGCTGGGCTGCGGCAGACCGGTGTACGATTTTGTTCTTGCCGGGCTTGATTTCGAAGCGCTTGTGGCATCGGCCAAAAGTATCCATGATCAGGATGTTACCCTGCGCCTGGAGGGTGGGGTGGTAAACTGTACATTGTCGGCTACCCCTGTCTCAACCTCGGGCGGATTGGTAATCACCTTGCGTGAGGCCAAGTCTGTCCGCCGGATGGTGAACAGATATGCGGGGGCCAAGGCGGTATTCACTTTTGATGATATTATTGGCGCGTCCCCGCAGATCAGGGAGGCGATCCGTTTGGCGAAAATTGCCGGGCAGTCAAACACCAATACCCTTATTCTCGGTGAAAGCGGTACCGGCAAGGAGATGTTTGCTCAGGCTATTCACAATGGCAGCGATAGACGCAAAGGGCCTTTTGTTGCTATCAACTGCGGGGCCTTGCCAAGAGAACTTATTCAGAGTGAGCTTTTTGGCTATGCAGAGGGCGCTTTTACCGGCGCCAGGCGCCAGGGTAATCCCGGTAAGTTCGAACTGGCTGATGGTGGTACCATCTTTCTTGATGAAATCGGTGAAATGCCCCTTGCTGACCAGGTGAATCTGCTGCGAGTGGTGGAGAATAAGGAGGTGGTCAGGGTGGGGGATAGCTATTCCCGCCCCGTGGATGTGCGGGTCATTGCTGCCACCAACAGCAGGCTGACGCAGGCTATTGCCGAGAAAACCTTTCGGGAAGACCTCTATTACAGATTAAATGTCATGACCATCAATCTGCCACCCCTCCGATTGCGGGCTGGGGACATAGAGGTGCTGCTGAACTATTTTCTGGATAAGGTCTGTCATGCAATTGGCAGCAAACGTCCCCAGCTCGATAACGAAGCATATCTGGCTATTACCCGTTACAGCTGGCCGGGCAATATACGTGAACTGGAGAATGTCATTGAGAGGGCCGTTCACATCCAACAGGGAGGTATCGTGAGGAGAGCAGATCTGGGTCGCGATATCGGCGTTGCCGGCGGACGAGAAGAGTCCTTGGCCACATCGCAGGTACCTCAGTATCCAGATCGTCCCAGGACATCCGCAGCAGTGACCGCTTCCCGCTCGCTTCGGGACAGCGAGTATAGCATGATCATGGATGTGTTGCGCACCACGGATGGTAATATCCGCCGTAGCGCCGAGTTGCTCGGTGTTGCCCGCTCTACCCTCTATGAAAAGTTAAGAAAATTTGAGATAGAGCTGACTGATCTGCGCCGAGGCGACCGGAACTGGCGCTGACCGGATGAGGAAGGGTGTTTTTCGGCCATATTATTCGGACATGTCCGAAAACGGGTCGTGCATGTCCGAAATTCGAACATTTAGGGTGTGTCAATGCATGGTATGTTTAGCTTTTATTGTGAATGAATTAAAGATCATATGCGCTCGCATAGTGTTGTGGCACCAGAATTGCTTCGTTAATTTTGGTTACAAGCATCTGTACGGGAGTGATGCAGAATGAATTCTTGAAAAATACATAACACGGAGGTTTGCCATGTCAGTGAAAAAAATTTTGGTCCTGGTTGGTGATTATGTTGAAGATTATGAAGTAATGGTGCCATTCCAGGCCCTGGCGATGCTCGGTTACCAGGTGGATGCGGTATGTCCCGACAAAAAGGCTGGTGATTTTGTCCGTACCTCTGTCCATGATTTTGAGGGTGATCAGACATACAGCGAAAAGCGTGGCCATAACTTCACCCTGACAGCGGACTTTGCAACGGTGAAGACAGATGACTATGTCGGTCTGGTCATTCCCGGTGGACGTGCTCCGGAGTATCTGCGTTTAAATGAGAATGTGCTGGAAGTTGTGCGCGCATTTGCCAAATCAGAGAAACCAATTGCAGCTATTTGTCATGGTGCCCAACTGTTGAGTGCTGCCGGCGTGCTGAGTGGGAGGGAGTGTTCTGCCTATCCCGCATGTGCACCGGAGGTGACGGCAGCAGGCGGGACCTACGTCGCCGTCGAAATGGATGCGGCCCATGTGCAGGGAAATCTTGTTACCGCACCTGCCTGGCCTGCCCATCCTGCCTGGTTGGCGAAATTTGTTGAGAAGCTTGGGGCCAAGATAGAAATCTAACCGGGATTTCTGACAGTTCCATCGGTCATTATTGTGACCGATGGAATAGTGGAGAGGGGACGACGAGGTAATACAGGCTTCGTTATCCCCTCTGTTGTCTGAGGACCAATAAACGATACAATCAAAATGTGAGAAAGGTCGCGTGGATTCGTCTAATTGTCTTTTGATGAGCCAGTATCATCGCTTGTATTGAGCCGTTGTAGAATATGACCTCCGATCGCGGCGCCGAAAGTGATTCCGGCAATACTTATCCAGGGAATCTCCGACTGGGAGTTGGTAGCGGAGAAGATGAGAAAAAAGAGAAGGCCACCGAAAAAGCCGATGAAACCATATTTCACCAGCGGGCCAAGACGGTATACAAAATCAGGCATGGTCATTGTTTCCTTTACAAGGCCTGGACGTACCGTATTCAAAATCGCATTTCCAGGCGTGATTTACAGCCGGCCGTACATTGATACGAAACGAGTCTCCTGATATCGGGTTGCATTGGAGCACGATTACATCTTTGCGTAATACCACTGCAACGGTGGGGGTGGTCTGCGGTCCGGCATTTTTTCAGCCTGCGATTGAGATGAACGCGCATCTTTCTCGTGAGGCTTTCTTAATTGATAATTTTTCCACTCATTATATGGATGTCAATGCGGACTCAGGCAATAGTGATAGAAAAGCTATTGTTTTCAGGTTCCCTGTGGTATGGCAGCGCCATCTCAATGGCTTGGGAGATGTCAGCCATTGTGATCAGCTAAATAAAGGAGGGCAAGAATGTGAACAAAGGAGAGGTACAATGGAGGCCTTGCCGGGAGCTCTTTCTGCGCTTCCGGCAAGGTGTATTTGAGGTGCTTATTCTGTTAAGAAAAATGTGATAGTGGTGACAACGCGGACATCTTTTTCCAGCTTCACCGTATCTCCATATTCTTCACCGGCGTCACGCACATAGAAACTTCCCTGTAATGCGCTTTGAATACTGCCAACTGTTACTCCGGCATTTTCGGCAAATTCGTTCGCTGCAATGCGAGCATTCTGGGTGGCCTCACGCAACATTTCCGGTTTAATCTCGTTGAGTTTTGTGAAACGATAGGCAGGAGACCTGTTTTCAATGTCAAGCCCCTGGGCTATCAAGGTATTCACGCTGGTGCGCACTTTGCTCACCAATTCAACCTTATCAGTTTCCACACTGATATTACCAACAAGAGTGTGTGTCTGGTCTACAAGGTTCTGATTATCATCACGATATTCTAAATACTCATAATTTATCACGCCCAATTGGATCTCACTGTCGCTGAAACCATTGTCTTTTAGCAGCGTTGATATTTTACGCTGGTTCTCTTCTGCCTGTTGATAGAGTTTGGGCACCTCTTCTCGACTCGTTCCTTTTACTTTGTAGACAATTTCCCAATTGGCACGATCCGCAACGACACGCCTCTCCGCTAATCCCTTAACCACAGCAGTATTAAGGCCGACTTTGGCGTTATACAGTGTCTGGCCAATAAAATAGCCAGCGACTGACAAACCGATTGCGACGAACAACCCCAGGAGATGCAAACCGTTCTGATTCTCTCTGCCCATACCCTCTCGATCCGGTTATGTATTTATCTTAGGTAACGAAGTATAGCATGCCTGACAGTATATTTGAGTTTGAACTGTTTGGCAAACCGGTTTCGCGCTCAACCCGGTAGGTTGCGGCGGGGCTGATTGTCACGATGTCTTCACCATGCTAAAAATCACAGTGCGCTGAGATAATCGATTTCAAGGATTCATCGTGTACTGATCTTTCATGCTATACACATAGGTTTCCCAGAGATGGTCCAGCTGTTTTTTGTTCACCGCCGGCCGTTTTACCATGCGCGTGCAGATTTTTTGCTGGATATAACTGGTGGAACCCTTGGTGTAGAGTTGCAGGGCAAATTTCGAGAAATCGCGGATCATCACTTCGAAGATCTGGTCGATAAGTGCATGGTCGATCTGCATGAGTTTCCCATTTTCGAGGATCAGCTGGCCATAGACCACCAGCGTGAAAAGCTCGCCTAGATTGAGGAGGAAATCAAAATCCTTAATCTGCTCTTTACTTGGCTTGTCGATAACGAGCAGCAGCTTGAGCAATCGAATCTGCTTCTTGAATATCCTGACATTGGGCAGGTCGTACTCATTGTAGATCTTGCGGTAATCGTGGAAACGGGTTTTGCCGAGGCCCTTTGTCGGCCCCTGCTGGAAAAGAAAATCGTCATTGGCCGGTTCGGTCTGTCGCGGCGTATCGGTATATTTTCCTGGCTTGAAGAAGTAGTTTGCCATAAACTTGACGATAAGCGCCATATTCACATGGACGGTTCCTTCCAGCTTCGGCAAGGCCCGGATGTCACGAGCGGCCATTTCAAAATACATATCCTTTTCAAACCCTTTGGCGGCAATGACATCCCAGAGCGCGTTGATCACCTCTTCTCCCTGGGTGGTGACCTTCATCTTCACCATGGGGGTAAAGAGCAGGTAACGGCGGTCTTCCGGGCCGGCGATCCGCATATAGTCGATGGCACGCAGAGCAAAGAGTTTCATGGCGGCAAGACGTACATAGGCATCGACAAAGAGCTGCCGAACATGGACAAAATCGGTGACGTAATGGTCAAAGAGATAGCGGTTGGCAGCGTGGTTGAGTGCCTCATGGAAGGCGTGTGTGCAGATGCCGATCGAGGCCCAGCCGAGGTTGAACTTACCGACATTGACGGTGTTCAGTGCCATATCCCATGCATCCCTTCCTTTAGCGAGGATGTCTTGCTCTGCAATTGGATAGTCGTTGAGCTTGTATTCGGCTACGTAATTCTGCGAGTTCAGAACATTCTTGACCAGTTCGTACTTTTCGTGCTGGGAGTTGGCGGCAAAAAAGACGTATTCGCCGGAATCGCCGAACTTGCCAAAGGTTGAAACAAGGGCTGCTTCGTTGGCGTTGCCGATATAATATTTGGAGCCGTTGGCCAGCCAGGTTCCATCTGTCTGTGGAGTGAGGATCATGTCACTGGTGTAGATATCAGCGCCATGTTCTTTTTCAGATAAACCGAAGGCAAATATAGCTCCTTCTTTGAGAAATTTTGCAGTTTTTTGCTGAATTGTCGTATTGTTACTCATCCAGATCGGTCCAAGACCAAGAATGGTGACCTGCCAGGTGTACCAGTAGCTCAAGCCGTAGAAACCCAGAACCTCATTGATGGCGCAATTCCGGAAGGTGTCCCAGCGCTGGGGGGCGCTGCCCAATTTTTCGGGAGTCAAAAAGGTGGCAAAAAGTTGCTCTTTTTTTGAGAATTCAAGAAAATCTGCGTACCAGACGCGTTCGTGATCATCGTGTTTGAGTTGCTCCTTACCCTTATGTTCAAAGAACTCGATGGTTTTTTTTACCAGTTGTCTGGAGTCGTGATCAAGTTCCTCATACGACGTTGTCTTGGGGTTTAATAAAAGGTTTTGGGTTGCCTTGATGGGATCTTTATGGTTCTGGCTGTTCTTGATTGTCGTATTCCCGTTGTTGAGTAACATGGTGTTATCTCCTGGTGGTGATTATGGGCAACTTCGTTTACTTGACACAGTTAACGCATGTTAACTTTATGGCCAAAAAAATCTTTATTACGTGCTCTTAAAGGGAGAAGAGTACAGTGAATATTCTAGGTACATCTATATTCTTTAAGGTTTTAATCCATGCAACAAACGCTTGTACATCCGCCAATATTTTTCCTTCATCACAACTGGAGTATCCACAACCTTCTTTGACACATACTGGGCGAAAAATCCATTGCAGGTACAGAGTAGCAGCGTGGCCACTTCTTCTGGATCATCCTGCCTCAGGCTTCCCTCGGCCATGCATTCCCTGATACGGTCTACCATGAATTTCTGACTCACCGTGGCATCCTTGGTGAGGGCGCCTTTTACTTTATGTTCAACGGTATGATCCATGGTGAGAAAGAGGATCTCATGATATTTCTTCTGCTTGGTAGCAAAGGCGAAAAAGAGTTCGGCCGCAAGGTTAAGTCGCTCCATAGCGGTTTTGCCCACAAGGGCCGGTTGCAGGTAGGAGTCGAAAGTCCTGAAACCTTCCCGGAGAACCTGATGGTGGAGGGCCTCCTTGTTCTCAAAGTGGCGGTAGATAGCTGTGGCTGAGATCTCGGCCTTGTCGGCCACTTTCCGCATGCTCATCCCTTTGTAGCCTTCCAGCAGATAGATATCGCATGCCGCCGCAAGAATTGTTTCTTTTGTTCCGATCATGTTAACAGCTGTTAACATGATCGGAACAGCCTGGCAAGATTTTTCTCTGTAAAATGTGATGATCGATATGTATTTTCAACGTCCCCAAGAATACCAAGGTCGATATGGATGCATGTGTCTGCCGAATAATACTCAGAAAATTATGAATTGTGTTGTTATTTGTATGGCGATTTGTATAATGGCGCCTCGCATAATGAGGCAGTATTGATGTTTGGCTTAATTATTAAGGAGACCTGTAGATGAGAAAGCAAATATGTTGGTTGATAGCCTGCGCCATGTTTTTTGCCCTTGTGGGCACAGCCCATTCACGCGATCTGGATGAGATCGTCGCCAGTGGCACGCTGAAGGTTGGAACAACTGGGGATTACAAACCCTTTTCCTTTAACAATAATGGAACATACGAAGGGTTTGATATTGCTGTAGCCAAGAGCTTTGCCGAAAAACTGGGACTCAAGCTTGAACTGGTTGCCACCACCTGGCCGACGTTGATACAGGACCTGCATGATGGGAAATATGATATCGGCATGAGCGGCATAACCCGTACCGTTGCCCGGCAGAAAGAGGCTCGCTTCTCCCAGGGGTATGTGATGTTTGGCAAAACGATTTTGGTGGCCACCGACAATGCACAAAAATTCAAGTCGCTTGCCGACATTGATGTGAAAGACGTGCGTATCGGCGTGAACCCCGGCGGTACCAATGAGAAATTCGTTAAGGCAAATATGAAGAATGCCGAGATCGTGATGTTTGAATCCAATCTGGCCATTCCTCCTGCGGTAGCTGCCAAAGAAGTGGATGTGATGATTACAGACAGCGTTGAGGCACTCTATTACGCCGCAACCGATGCAAAGTTGGCCGCTCCGCTTGCCGATACCCCCTTTACCCGTTCAGAGCTTGGCTATCTCATGCCGGCCAGTGCTGAGCGTCTGCAGGATTCGGTCAACTTCATGATGGATGAGATGATCCTGAAAGGGGAGATGGCCGCTCTGAAACAAGAGTATCTGCACATTTCCGAGTAGGTCAGAGCAGCCCAATATCGCCGGGTATTCGCATCAACTTTCTGCGAATACCTGGCAGTTGCTTCATCAGAGAACCCAGACCAACCTGCAAGATTCTTCTTAATCTCTCCGCATTGAAATGATTGTTGGACGTTCACCTGTAAGGCTTCTTTGGTGAATGTGTCAATGCCTGAATTCCCTAACATTTCGATAGCTGTACTATTCTAAAAGCACAAGATATCCTGCTCTCTGTTTACCGTAATGCTGCCAGTTCGCTAGGGCCTAGGCAGGTGGTTCGACAATTACTCAGGATATCAAGAAGAAGTGTGGACTCGGCTGCATTGATCCGGTAGAATATTATCAGGTTGATAGCCACTGGGGAGAGTTGCTTTATATTTCAATGGATTATGACTAGACCGATCCTTATTGTCTTACCTTGCCTATCAGCTATTGTTGTTATACAAATTCACAATTGCAAACGTTTTCGGCAACGTATCTTCATTGCGAACACGAAAGATAGATGTGCGAAACTTCCAAACGCCTGAAGGGCTGCTATTCGTAACCCTACTTGGATTGGAGGGTATTTACAGGGGTGTTCTGTCCTGATGCTGGGACTGGGTGGTTACTCTTACGTGCTGGCCCTGAAGGTCTGTGATGTACCCCAGCTCCGTTCTTACTGGCACAGGCGAAATTCATGGTGCGATAATCGGGTTGTTGCCCGATATGCATAGGTAATTCGAAAGTATTGGGAGTTGCTATTATGGCCCAGGTGGAACTGAGGGATGTTGTAAAAAAATTTGGCAGCACTCAGGTGGTGCATGGGACCAATCTTACCATAGAGGATAATGAATTTATTGTCCTTGTCGGCCCGTCGGGTTGCGGCAAATCGACCATTCTGCGGATGATTGCCGGACTTGAGTCGGTGAGTGGCGGTGAAATACGTATTGCCGACAAACCCATTAACGAAGTGGATCCGGTAGATCGCAATGTGGCTATGGTTTTTCAGAACTATGCCCTTTATCCGCACATGACCGTCTTTGACAACATGGCATTTAGCCTGAAAATGGCTGGTGATTCGAAACAGGAGATTCTTCGTAAGGTGAATGAGGCGGCAGAAATTCTTGAGCTGTCACCGTATCTGAACCGAAAGCCGGCAGAACTCTCAGGCGGTCAGCGGCAGCGGGTTGCCATGGGGCGGGCGATTGTTCGTCAGCCAAGTGTCTTTCTTTTTGATGAGCCACTCTCCAATCTCGATGCCCAGTTACGGACGCAGATGCGGATGGAGTTGAAAAAGCTGCATCTGAAGATGAAGACCACCACCATCTATGTCACCCACGACCAGGTCGAGGCGATGACACTCGCCGACAAGATCGTTATCTTAAAGGATGGTTTTATCCAGCAGGTGGGGTCTCCTGTCGAAGTTTTTGAGCGACCAGCAAACAGGTTTGTGGCCGGTTTTATCGGCAATCCCCCAATCAATATGCTTCCCGGGGTGTTCCACCGGGAGGGTGAGAGTTCGTCCGTTACCATGGGAGCGTTGACCCTGCCGGTGCCAGAAGCCAGGAATTTACAGGATAACCAGCGGGTCCTGGTCGGTATCAGGCCCGATGCAATCAAAGCTGGGGATAGCGTGACCCGATTCCCGAAGGAGTGGAGGTTCACCGTGGATGTTGTTGTTGCAGAAATTCTCGGCGGCCAGTCGCTTTTGGAGTTCACTGCCGGAAAAAATACCATGATCGCCGAACTGGAAGGGCGGATCCTGGCCCGTCAAGGTGAGAGCATGGAGTTGGGCTTTGATCTGAACCGACTGCTGTTTTTTGATCCCGAGACAGAATTAGCGCTGTATTGATGTTGTGCTGTTGAATCGATGTTGTGAATGGGCAGTTCGGGATGTGCCGGCTGCCGTAAAATCAAACTATCTGTATTTTGAAGGAGGCTGTTATGAAGAGGCTTGTGTTACGGGCGTGCGTTGCTGCTTTCGCAGCAGTGCTGCTGGCAGGTGCTCCGGCAGTTCAGGCCAAGGAGCTTTCCGGTGAGTTGGAGATTTTTTCCTGGTGGGCCGGAGACGAAGGTCCAGCCCTGCAGGCGCTGATTGATATCTATAATAAGAAGAATCCCAACGTGAAGGTAATAAATGCTACTGTCACCGGCGGCTCAGGCGTCAATGCCAAGGCTGTGCTCAAGACACGTATGCTGGGCGGCGAGCCGCCGGACAGTTTCCAGGTGCACGCAGGTCAGGAACTGATTGGTACCTGGGTGAAGGCTGATCGTATGGAAGACCTCACACCCTTTTTCAAAAAACAGGGATTGATGACCGTTTTTCCGCAAGGGTTGCTGAAAAACATTGGTACCGATAAAGGCATCTGGTCTGTACCGGTGAATATCCACCGTTCGAATGTGATGTGGTATATCCCTGCCAATCTTGAGAAATGGGGTGTAAAGGTTCCAGCCACCTGGGATGAGTTCTTTGAGATCGCTCCGAAGTTGAAAGCGCAGGGCATTGTGCCGCTGGCGCTCGGCGAAAACTGGACCGTCAACCATCTCTGGGAATCCGTTACCCTTTCGGTTTTAGGAGCGGAGAACTGGGACAATCTCTGGTCCGGCAAGTTGGCTTTTGACAGCCCGGTAGCAATGAATGCCTGGGTGGAATTTACCAAGGTTCTGGAGTTTACCAACGCCGACGCTTCCACGCTCAGCTGGCAGCAGGCTACTGATATGGTGGTTGATGGCCGGGCAGCCTTTAACATCATGGGCGACTGGGCCGCCGGTTACCTGAGCACCACAAAGCAACTTGCACCGAAGACCGGTTTCGGCTGGGCGCCTTCTCCTGGCACCAGCGGAAAGTTC
This sequence comes from Desulfopila aestuarii DSM 18488, assembly GCF_900143695.1. Taxonomy (GTDB): domain Bacteria; phylum Desulfobacterota; class Desulfobulbia; order Desulfobulbales; family Desulfocapsaceae; genus Desulfopila; species Desulfopila aestuarii. Next base: position 6,900 of record NZ_FRFE01000029.1, on the reverse strand, counting down.
ATGTTCCTTGCCGACTCATTTGGTCTGCCGAAAGGGGCAAAGAATCGCGAAACCGCTCTTGCGTGGCTGGCGCTGCTTGGCAGCCGTGAGGGGAGTGATGCATTTAATCCTCTGAAAGGTTCCATTTCGGCCCGAACTGATAGTGATCTCAAGAAATATAATGCCTATGGCCAGTCGGCAGCAGCCGATTTTAAGAAGGATCGTATTGTCGGTTCTCTGGCACATGGTGTTACCGCCAATGAAGGGTTCATGAATGACTTCGCTTCCATTATGGAAGTATTTCTGAAGACCCATAGTCCTGTGGCCACGGCCAAGGCGGCACAGCAGGTAGCGACAAAGAACGGTATCGGCAAGTAAGAAGGAACACAGATGCCTGGTCCGGTGATGCCGGACCAGGCTATTGGGACGAGTATGAGAAATAAGGACAGGATCAGTGCGTTTCTGACACTTCTTCCGTCGATCATTCTTATCGGGATTTTCGTCTACGGTTTTATCGGCAATACCTTTTGGATATCGCTGAGCGACTGGGGTGGGGCGGCCGCCCTGGCAGAAAATCCGGTGAAGAGCTATGTCGGTTTTGCCAATTATCTCGATCTCTTTACCGGTTTTCTGGGCGGCGGGTTCCGCCAGGACCTGGTGAATGCGGTCTTCTATTCCGTCATGCTGCTCGCCGGGGCTATCGGCATAGGCTTGATCCTGGCGATGCTGCTGGACAATAAACCGCGGGGAGAATCGTTTTTCCGTACCGTCTTTCTCTACCCCATGTCCCTTTCTTTTATCGTTACCGGCACCATCTGGCGCTGGATGCTTGCGCCCCAGGGCGGCGTCAATATCCTGCCGACCTATGTGGGGCTGCCACCGCTGCGCTTTCCCTGGCTGTCGAGTACCGACGCAATCCTGCTGTTTAACTGGCAGAATCTTCTTCCGATTGCGTTATATCTGGTATCGCTCGTTTTGATTATCTGGGGTTTATGGAGACTGAAAAATAATCCGGCAAAGGCGCTGGTGTTACTTATTCCCGGTGTCGTTGTTGGGGGAAGTGTCTGGCTTTGGGGCGATCTCTTACCCCAGGCACTTTTCATGGAAGAGATACACGGCTTTAATACCGCAACTTTCGGTATTATCATGGCCACCATCTGGCAATATTCCGGTTATACTATGGCCCTGTACCTTGCCGGATTTACCGGGATATCTCAGGATCTCCGGGATGCTGCCATGCTGGATGGAGCGAGCACGGCCAAATACTACCGTTATATTGCTCTGCCGATGGTGAAACCCATTACTATCAGTGCCATTATCATTTTGTCGCATATCTCCCTGAAGATGTTTGACCTGATCTTCGCCATGACCGGGCCGGATAACGGCCAGACCGGCCATCCAGCCCTGAATATGTACCTCACCACCTTCAGGGCCAACGACTTTGCCAGGGGCGCTGCCATAGCGATTATTCTGTTTATTATCGCCGCGACCTTTATCATCCCCTATATGATCAGCAGTTACCGGCAGAGGAGAAGCAGATAGATGAGACGACGAATAACTCCTGCGACCATTGGTCTCTATCTGCTGCTGGTGCTCTTGGCAGTCGCCTATCTGATGCCGGCCTATCTGACCTTTGTCACTGCTCTGAAATTCCCGGCGGACATCAGTCTGCCGCAATCCTGGGAATTCCCCAAGGATGTCAACTACTCGAGCTTTTCGGAAGCGTTTGCCCTGTTGAAAGGCAATATTGCCAACTCCGTCATCCTGGTTGTTGCGGCGACACTGCTCTCGACAGTGTTGGGATCATTGAACGGCTATGTCTTTTCCAAATGGAAGTTTCCGGGGAGTGAAATTATTTTCACTCTCTTTTTGTTCGGGATGTTTATTCCCTATCAGGTCATCCTGATCCCGCTTTTTCAGACACTCCGGGCCATGAACCTGTATGGCGGCCTGCCGGGACTGATCCTTGCCCATGTGGTCTACGGCCTGCCGATCACCTCGCTCATCTTTCGAAATTTTTACGCCCAGATTCCCGATTCCCTGATGGAGTCGGCAACCCTTGACGGTGCCCGCTTTTTCTCGATCTATACCAGAATTATCTTTCCTCTCTCGATTCCCGGTTTTGTGGTGACATCGCTGTGGCAGTTCACCCAGATCTGGAATGAGTTCCTCTGGGGTATCTGTTTGACCAGGCATGCCGACAATCCGATCACCGTTGGGCTGGCCCAACTGGCAGGTGGACAGGCGGTGAGCTGGAACCTGCCTATGGCTGGCTCCATTCTCGCGGCTTTGCCGGTATTGCTTATCTATATTGTTCTTGGCAGGTACTTTATTCGTGGATTGCTGGCCGGTTCAGTCAAGGAATGATTCTGGATAAAAGAGCTTGTTATCGCCTTTACCTAAGGGGTTGAGACCGCTCCCAGAGCAGTAACGGCCGTCGCTGTTGAAGATGTTATTGCTCTCAACGATACTTCTGAATGATTTCCTCATAGACGCCGGTGGATTTCATGGACTCCAGTGCAGATTGCCAGAGTTGTATTTCTTCATCAGGAATATCTCTACTCGCGACAATATAGAGTTCCGCCTCGAAGATGGGGAATGGTACTTTTTCGAGGAGATCCTCAACCTTAAGGTTGAATGATTTGAGAATGTATCGAACGCCGAGGTCGGTCTCACTTATCGCAAAATCACATCTTCCCGCCAAGAGTTTTTTGTAGATTTGCGGGCCAAGTGCCGCCGTATCATCTAGATTTTTAAAACCTTTCTCTGTGAGCAAGTCGTGGATCAAACCTTCCTTCCTGCAGCAGATCAGTAGATTTGCCTCTTTGATATCATCAAGGCTTTTGATTTCTTCATAGGTATCTTTCCGTTTATACAGGTAGATTGAACCGTTGCTGAGCGGCCCTATCCACTTATATTGAGATTCTCGTTGAGGTGTTCGAAACAATGTAAACATCATCGTGTGCGGTCTGTTGTTGAGAGTATATGTGCTTCGAGTGCTTGGAAACAAGAATATTTCATAGCTCTTGTTCAACATTGTAAGAATGTGCTTCACGATGTCTGCCGATACACCGGTGATCTCCCCGTTTTGTACATAGCTGTATGGGGGCCAGTCTTCAGTGGCTATCAAGATCTCTTCTTCTGCATAGGAGAGAGGTGCGATTAATAACACAAGCAGAAAGCACGAGAAAAAAATTTGATAACCCATGATGCGCCTTGGGATGATAGCCTGGTATATGGGAATGGTTCTCTTGTTCATTGTATCCAGAAAGACCGATCTGTTTTTTTGAGTAACATGAAAAAATCTCTTCTTTTGCCACCTATTTGGGGAAGATTTATCTGGTTCTGAAATTGCTAGGTGATACAGGGCAACCCACCACTCTGCTTATGCTTTAAGCTTGATAGGTATGCCGCAAAGCGCGATCAAGGCCATAGCTTGAAGGTCGAAGTCCGGAGTCGGCCGCTATGCGGATCGTGGTTTCATGACAATGAAGAACAGTTGCCTCTCAGACTTTCTAACCTTTTTTAACCGTGGATATCTTATTTTAGTCTACTTATTGCACTATGCTGTATCAAGTGAAAGTCATAAGGGGGGCGCGGTACCCGACAATGCGTATATTGACTGAAGGAAAGCGTTTCACATGCCGATCTACTGTCTGCGATCACCTCACCTTGTTTTCCGGTTCCAGTCAGGCTAAAATATCAATGTCAGTTGCAAAATAGAGATTTGCAAGAGTTCCGGATATCTGCATTTCGCCGACATTTTAAACATGAACTGAAAACTCAATGTCACTAAATACCAAATTTGTTGGCTTTATTTTTCTCAGCAGCCTCCTTGTGTTTTCGGTTTCAACCCTGCTGGAAGTATACCAGGGTTACCTGGCCGGGGTGAGGAAGGTAGAAAGCAATCTTGAATTCATCGAGCGGAGCTACCTTAAACCCGTCGCTCTTAGCCTTTATAATTATAACCAGGAGGAATTGAGCCTTCTTCTCGATGCCATACAAAGACTTGACGGAGTTGCCTCCTGCTCGATCATCGAAGGCGACTCCCCCCTTCCCAGGAGCACAAGTGATGACGAAAGCCAGAATTACGACCTGGAGTACATCTACCCCTCCGGCAAGAGCCTGTATCTTGGAAGGCTTGAAGTAAAAGTCAAATATGATGTGGTAAACAAGGTGGTCTGGAACTGGCTTTCGGTCAGGCTGGTCTCCCTGTTTATCGCTCTTTGCCTGTTGGCTGTTGTCGTCTCAATGCTTTTTCGGCGCTTCATCGCTACACCCCTTGCCCGTATAGCAAACTTTGCTTCAGAAATCGACGCCGAGCGGATCAACAGCCGCTTGCCTGTCAACCCGGGCAACGGTAAGGATGAACTCGGCAAGCTGGTTAAGGCGATCAACGAGGTTCTCGACAGGCTTGAATCAGGAATGGAAGAGCGGGATAAAGCGCGAAAGGAGATTCTTTTACGAGAAGAAGCTTATAGAAAGCTTGTCGAAAATGCCAATGATGCCATATATATAATCCAGGATGGTGCGGTCAGATTCTGTAACCAGGTAACCGAATCAATAACCGGTTACAGCGCTCATGAGTTATCCCATATCCCGATCAGCAACCTGGTTCATCCGGACGACAAGGAGCTTGTTCAGGACAGGATAAGCCGGCGCCTGAGGGGGGAACGCCTGTCGCCAACCTTTTCCTGTCGTATTCTTCACAAAAACGGGCAGGTTCGGTTTGCTGAAGTGAATTCCGTCCTGATCGATTGGCAGGAGCGTCCTGCAATTCTCAGTTTCCTGAGGGATCTTTCCGAGGAAAAAAACCTTCGGGATCAGCTGGTTCAATCCCAGAAAATGGACTCAATCGGCCGGCTAGCCGGTGGGGTCGCCCACGATCTGAACAACCTCCTTACCCCGATACTCGGGTATGCTGAATTGCTGGGACAGGCAGTGCTCCCGGCAGAGAAACAGCAATTCGCCATCGAACAGATAGCAAACGCAGGAAAACGGGCGAGGGATCTTGTGCGACAGCTCCTCGCCTTCAGCAGGAAACAGACCTTCGAATTCAAACCAGTCGACATCAACAGTGTCATTTCGGGCCTGGAAGATCTGTTTTATCGAACTGTTCGAGAAAATATTGAAATTACGGTCAATAAAGGGGACGGCCTCAGCCCCATTCTCGGAGATGTCAGTCAGCTTGAGCAAGTGGTGATGAACCTGATCGTCAACGCGTCAGACGCCATGCCCGACGGAGGGAAGCTAATCCTCGAGACTTCATCGATAGAACTGGACGAGCTGTATGCCTCATCTCACTTGACAGCCCAACCCGGTTCCTATCTGCGACTGACAGTAAGCGACACCGGTACAGGTATGGATCAAGAAACCTGCGAGAAGATCTACGAACCATTCTTTACAACGAAAGGAGAGCTGGGGACAGGCCTTGGGCTTTCCACCGTATACGGTATCGTCAAGCAGCATGGGGGGTTTATCAACTTCTACTCCGAGCAGGGCAAGGGGACGACCTTTCATGTCTATCTGCCCGTTTCAGACTCGCAGGACATGCTGCCTACGGCCGCAAAAATACAACCTGCGAACCTCCGAGGGGATGAAAAAATACTTCTTGCAGAGGACAACGAGCAGGTTATGCAAGTGACTCTGGAGCTCTTGCAGTCACTGGGCTATACTGTTCTTGCTGCCTCAAGCGGAGCGCAGGCGGTTGAAATATTCAACACCCATGCAGAGGAAATCGACCTGCTCCTGACCGATATCATCATGCCCAACATGAATGGTAAGGAGCTCTATGAAACGTTGAAGGAGAGGCGGGAGGATCTCAAGGTTGTCTACATGTCGGGCTATACAAGTGATGTAGTTACCCATCACGGGATATTCAGTGATGGGGCCCATTTTATTCACAAGCCGTTCACCACCACTGCGCTTGCCTCAAAAGTTAGAAGCGCACTGGATGACTGATTCCGTTGAAATACTGACGTTTTGCCGCGGTGTCGATTCTGATACGGAAAGCTATCGAAGACTGTTAATATCAATATATTTTGAAAGAATTTGCAAGTAGAGCTCGGTTCCATTAATTTTTTCAAAAGCTCGATCATATCGCTCTGTCAAACTCTTATCAGCTTTTTTAGAAAAAGTAGTATATAAACCGACGGTTTCAGGTAGGCTAATAAGTTTGACTCTGTCTTCAAGCTTATGTTTCTTAATATAGTATAGAAGGGAAGAGCTTTCTGGTTGAAAAATCGCATCATTTCTTCCTGATAAAAGTTTCAGAAGATTGACGTCCATCCAGTCAGGCGAAGAAACAATATCAAATATTATTTTTTTATTCCTCATAAATGGGGATATATGTGCTTTATTTCCATATCCAATTATTAATCCAAATATATCTTCAGGTTTTTCAATTTTGTTGATGGGGTGATTTTTCAGGAAAGCAAGTGTTGTATGGGATGTAAGAAACGGGTTTTGTGGATAATTGAGTATTGTTTCTCTTTCAGCATTCTTGGCAAAAACCAAACCGACATCAAGAGTGTGATTTTCAAGTTGATTCAATAGACGTGGAATAGACGAAGCACCTGCTGCCCACTCAACAGTTATACCCATTTCTGGCGCTATGTATTTTTCAAAAAATTCAACACATGCTCCTGTAAGTTTGTTCGTTTCAGGTTCAATGATGACATGGGGAGAAGTAATGAAATAGCCAACTCTCATCGTCTCAGCATGAGAAAAGGTGGAAATGCTGCATAGTATAGCGACACAGATTGCAGAAATTGCTTGAGCTATTGCCTTCGGAAGAATCATGGATAATTTTTTTGTAATAGATTTTGGCTGGAGTAATACAATAAGTGCAACAGACTGAAGATTGAAAAGTGAGTGAGTTGAAGATATGGTTTCAGCTCCTACACTTAACCACGGTCTGTC
>NZ_FRFE01000075.1 GCF_900143695.1 Desulfopila aestuarii DSM 18488 | reverse complement strand
GACCAAGGCGTAGTCGGCCCAGACAATAATGCAGCTGAAAATGCCATCAGGCCGTTTGTGATAGGCCGCAAAAACTGGCTCTTTGCCGGTAATCCTGCCGGAGCGGCAGCTAGTGCCAGCCTCTACAGTCTCGTCGAATCAGCGAAAGCAAATGGCCTGGAACCGTACAGATATCTTCGTTTTATCTTCGAAAAACTTCCTTTCGCAGAATCGCAGAGCGATTACGAAGAGCTGCTACCGAACAGGCTCAAAGCCGCCGACCTCCTTTTGCCGCAATCAATAAGTGGGGTTTAATTAGCGGATACGTAAAGATTTCAATTGCAAAAACTGCATCCAAAATTTTGACAGCAAGCAGTCTGCGGTAAACGCTGGGTACCGACCTTGTGGGCGGTGTCAGCCGTGAGGTTATTATGTTTGTCGGAGTATGATTCCAGAAAATTGTTCGCTTTAGAAAACATTTTCTTTTTCAAGGGAACGAAAACCTAAAAAAAAGATTTTTAGAAATTCGCATTGATAGGATATCTGGACTTTTAACACGGGAGTTGGAGATTATTTTCTTACCCAAGAAATTGAGTACTCACCTGCTGGATTATGTCCTAGGCACTTCGATTCCCTTGAACCAGTTAATTTTCTAGATCGGCTATGCAGGTGCCTGAAAAATAGTTTTAAAAATAGCTAATATGGTAGGCATCAAATTTCGACCAGATGACCTTCGTGGTCATGCGGCTACATTCACTTCAAGATCAGAAGTTTCTATTGAGAATAATTAAGGTGCTCCTCAGTCATGCAGATCTGTCAACTACTCAAATGTATCTCGGTAAAGCGTCCGACTATTAAGCAATCAGGTGGATAGAAAGTCGACATGGATAGCTGCTAGACGTAGGGGGATTTTGTTACACGTAACAGGAAATATCTTGATCTTATTAAACCGACGGGCAAATAGAAGAACTTGCACCTGCATTATGTCGCCAATATTGTGTTGTCACATACGTTTATCAGATTGTTTTTGTAGCACAAATCCCCACCGGGTTAATAAATTTGCATGATTGGGTTGTGTTTCAGGTCAAGGGCGGTAATTAGTTTGCCGCTGGTGAGAGATGAGAAAAAGAAACAAGACAACGATAAAATTTGCAGTGTATGGGCTTAAATAAAAACAATTAAACAACATCCAATTCACCTCACGTCTCTCGTTCCCAGTGGGTGTAAGTTGAAATGATTGCCTGATTTAAAAATCTCTTTGTTTACAGATTCGTCTCCCCCTTATTGAAAGCACTTTCAGGATCTAAATAGAAGTCACTGGTAAGTTGCATTTTTATATTAATATGACCTTTCTTATTGCAATTTATGTAGTTGCTACAAATATTATGGTACTTCCTGCCATCAGAGTCTGAATAGTTAACACAAAGCATACATGAGTGTTTGAGCCAAGTTAAAGGGTATGCCTCCTCTTTGACTAGAGGTCGACATAGAATTTTGTTTACCCATTCTCCTTTGCTATTTCCATCAGATACCACAACATTGATTGCGGAACCATTCCCTACATTTGATAGATACCAAAAGCCATCTTGTTTTCGACTAAAAACTAATACAGGCCTCATGCCTGATTTTTTTAAATGCTCAAATCTAGCCAATGCTAGGGCAAAGCTAAAAATTGCAACAATTAAAGCCAATAGGGATATTTGAATATCCATAACCGAATCCTAAAAATAAATTAATCATTAATATTAAAACCTGGTTTCAGGTTAAAATTTTGAACTATCTCCATGTTTCAATCCCCACCTTTCTCGCTCTTCTTTCATATTTTCCTTTTTTATATTTACATCAGTATATGTAATGTCTATAATTGGCCTGCAACTTAATAATTCGATTAAAACTTCATCATTATTAGTACGATATCTGATAAAGTCAGTGGATGGACAGAAAAGCCCTCCCCCAATATTCTTTTCAGGCCCCCTTCCGGAGAAGTATTCTAAGCTAGTATTTGACTCGTATTTATTGCGAATTTTCATGTCAAGCAGCGAGCGAAGTTCTTTTACTTCCTTCTTGTTGCTGTATATCCTTATTTCAGCTTTGTATAGCTTTTCGGTGTTGCATGTAAATGTAAGCATCACAGATGCTTTCTTGTCGAACAAGGTGTCTCTATACATTAAAATGTTGTTTGTAGGGTTTTTGTACTCTTTGGCAAGATCTATGTTAATAGGTATTTCTATATTATTCTCTTTCAAGTAATTTAGAACTTGATTTTTATTGATTCCAGAATTGAGAAAATCATATTCGAAGGATAATGCATAATGTGGATATGTGATTATCAGTAGCGACAACAACAGGAAACAATATGCACGTAAATGATTCATTTGAATACACTCTATTAGTAAGAATTAAATATATTGGCAAATGCGATATTTAAAGAGCATTCCTGTCTGTAGTTTTCATGGCAAAAGTCTGATCAAGTTTGGATAATAACCGTCGTGACGTGAAATCTGCTCATGTTTTTTACAGCAGGGATTCTTCTTCACACCAGCCCCTAGTTTTTAAAAATCGGTGAGAAATATAATTACCTGCACTATGGATTGCAACAATTCAAACAACCTCTCCCATGCTCTAATTGCTGAATTATTCTAGTAATTTATAATTGGTAGTTAATACCAAAAACACTCATCTGTCAATACAATTCTGCCATTGTACGCACACGAAGAATTTCACTATGACCAAGGAAGCTGAAACTAGAACATTACTATTGCCAAATCGAAGTTCTGCTTTTAAGAGTGATGTTTTTGGTTAAATTTTCTACTGATACTGCTGAAAATTAAACTGGCAATTTTTGACCTTATAAAAGAAACAGATTCTCGCCCCATGTCTGGATTGGTCAATAGGAGATATCTGGACTTTTGATAACTGCAAGTACGACCGGCATCACGAGTGGCGGCAATGACATTGTGTGTCAGCGCTGCAAAAGTTTTCGCCAGCTGGTGTATGCTTTTGTTCGAGTCATTCTTCTCCAAAATCCATTTGGTCGCCAGCTATTTCAGAGAAATACAATTCATCTGCCGAACTGCTTATTTCAAACACTCTTCGGCCTTTATCGTTTTCGTTTCTTTCAACCAAATCTCTTTCAGCTAAGTTTCTGCCTCTTTTGCCGACCAACTGATATGAACAGTCAAGCTCTTCAGCGATTTCTTTGGCGAACATTTGCTTTCTCTCATCATGAAGAGTCTTGAGGATACCTAACTCTGTATCTGGCAACAAATTTTCATCTGCTACGTCTTTTATTAATTTTTCGTATTTTCTCGAAAGGTTTACCAATCTACATGAACCTTTTTTGCACTCAGGGCATAGCATGTCGAATGCTTGAATTGCTGGTAACATTTCATGTGGATGGCGAGTACTACAATGGTCACAAACTATTTCCTGATTTACTTTTATATATGAGGCAATTATTGGGCTATAATCGAAAATTCTTTCAACAAAATAAAGGCGCTGTTCTCTCTTTTCAGTTGGTCTTCCAAATGAAATAGTTTGTTGCTGACAAAGGCCAAAATTGAGAGCAAATATTGATACTTCGCGGCCATCCCTGTCTTTCATTTCATAATATTTTGTGATGAAAAAATTCAATTCAAGTGTTGAAAGAACTTGGTCGTAATCAGAAAGAATATGGAAATGACTTGTAGGTGGTCGTCCAGTAATTTCACGCATCATTTTTGATTCTTTGTAGGTACGTAACTCTTTGGCCCTTTTAACAATTTGTTCGAGCAGTTCCTTCAGGCTATAAATGGATGATCTTTCTTCAAAGGTCTCATGGAGAAATTTATTTAATCGAAAATATTGGAAAATTTTTTCTTCATAATATCTTCGTGCTGCAGCTTGGATTGTGCGGATACCAATACGTTGTCCATAAATAGTGCTCATTTCATAGCAATAATAAAGGATATATCCAAGAATTCTGGGGTTACCCAGACAGGAGTAAAAAATTATTTTCCAGAAATCATCACTTTCGGTTTCAAAATAAGTTTCCGGTTCTTCTTGGCAATAAAATTGGAGACGTTTAGTCACTAGCCTTTGCGTAAAGTCAATTGCTTTTTCTTCCATTCCCGATACATCATTGCGACCATATGCTCTGAATATGTCTAGATAGACTTCATCGACCTTTGATAAATCAATGTCGCCGGGATAAAGCCTACCTGGATATACAGCAATTTTAAGTTTAATAAACTCTTCAGACCAATTATTGAATGGTGCAAGAATTGTATCAACTACTTGTTCCATGTCACTACGTGGTAATTCGGAGAAATCATCTATAAATATATATAAGTGGCGTAATCCTAGAGCAGAAAGTATTTCGCGTAAGCGTAGAATCAAACTACGAATATTCAATATTTTAATAAAAATTTGTGAATAATTCTTGCTTCGTTTTCTTTCGTGCTCTGAAAAGAGTTCTGCAACAAGTTTTGCTTGCACAGAAGGATTTTTTGATAAACTTGCAGCTGCTTCAGCAGCTATTTTAAAACTATCTTTTTCAGAATTTTCATCTTGCTTTTGTGCCTGTATGGCTCCAGTAACATCAAGATATTGTTCAGTCTCAAGGTCTTCAATAAATTCATCCAACTTTTCAAATAGTTCAGTTGCTGATCCCGTAAAAACTTCTTTCACTTGGCTTAAAAGACTGGAATTTACTCTTATTTTAATTTGACTCTTGATTTCTTTAATAAGATCAATCGTAAATCTTTTAAATACACATATTTTTTGAATGGTTTCTGATGATAGCGCTGCTTCAAACTCTGGTGGTATGCCACCAACCAGCTCAGAAGTAGATGATTCATACAATGATTTAATGTCGATATAAGCCCAAGTGGATTTTTTTTCTAAATTAAGAGCTTCTTGGGCCCTTTGGAAAATTGTAGATTTGCCAGTACCTTTTCTACCTACGAGAAAAGTTGTGTTCGGTTTTAATACGGTATGTAGAAGATGTTCATTTGGAAGTGGGTCTACATAGAGCTTAGTGATGAGTTGTTTTCCTTGCTCATTTACAAGCTCAGCTCGCCTATATAGCTTAAGAGTATCTATTGCTGTAAGAAATTTATCTTTTTTCATGTTTCACTCGAACGCCAAGCTTAGCGGTGAGCGACGAAGGAGCGAATCCTACAGCCCGCCGCGAAGCGGTGAATTTAGGGCTGTATTGCTACAGCGTTTTGTGTACGCCCGGCATGGGCGTGATCTTATGGGGTGTAAGTCCCCTGTATGTAAACCCTGTTCTTGTCGTAATGACAGGAACATAAATACTAGTCGAAAGCAAGGGCGATCCTGCGAGGGCTCGTCCGGAGGAAGCTGGAGTACAAAGTTATGGGCCGACGAACAGAAATGGCATACAAGGCCGAGTCTCCGGGTAAGTCAGCACAACATGACAAAGCCCCGGGTTCAGGAGATACGGTAAATGCCGCGGTCGTGTAACGACAGATCACGTCCTTATCCGGGGAGGCCTGTCCGGCCTGCA
>NZ_FRFE01000072.1 GCF_900143695.1 Desulfopila aestuarii DSM 18488 | reverse complement strand
GTTGTACCAGAAAGTTACGAACGTATCTGGGCCGGGTAATCCGGGATATTGAGAGAAAGTGCCCAAATCCACATGAAGATCTTCGGTCTCTTTTGGAGACATCGAAACGTATCTTTAGCCAACAGCGAAAAGACAGGAACAAGGTGTACAGTGTTCATGAACCTGCAGTTGGGTGTATCAGCAAAGGGAAAGCCCATAAACGTTATGAATTTGGTGCAAAGGTGAGTGTTGCCACCACAAGTCGTGGCAGTTGGTTCGTTGGTGCTCAAGTTTTTCATGGTAATCCGTATGACGGACATACCCTTTCCAAGACGCTTGCCCAGGTCACCAAACTGGTACAATCACCTGAGTATGTTTTTGTCGATCAGGGGTATCGAGGCCATGATTATACCGGAGAGATCGAGGTGCATGTTGACAAGCGTCGAAGAGGCCGAACGCCCAAAAGAATCTGAGGCTGGATGAAACGCCGGGCAGCAGTTGAGCCTTGAATTGGTCACCTCAAGCAAGAACATCGAATGGACAGAAATCGACTCAAAGGCAGAATGGGTGACTGTGTTAATGCCATCCTCAGTGCTGCCGGAATGAAATTCAGGAAGTTGATGAAGTTCATCGAGAGCATTTTGCGCTATTTTGTTCTCTCGCTTTTATTCCTTTTACTGCCATCGAGAAAATGGCAGTGGCAGCAACTGGGGTAGAAATTGATTTTTTCAAGGTCGACTAATTAGTGTTGACTCGGAGTTCTTGTTGAAGGAGCGGACGTTTGATGTGGCAATGTTAATGGGCCGGACCGGAGCTGAAAAGCTTGCCGTTGGCTATGGTGCATTGCTTACAATTATTGGCCATCGAGCACGTTTCTTACAAGGGCAGCAAGATCCTTTTTCGCCAGTGGCTTCATCGCAAATCCCTTTATTCCGTAGATTGTGGCCTTTTCTTCTGAAATCTGATTAGAGTACCCAGTACAGAGAATGATCGGCATTTTCGGCCTTATTTGGAGTATGCGTCGTGCCAGATCACTTCCAGTCATACCCGGCATCGTCTGATCGGTGATGACCAAGTCAAAGCGTTCTGGTTGATCTTGTACATTTTTTAGTGCCTCAAGGCTGCTTGTCTCTACGGTCACCCTATAACCAAGTCGCTCAAGCATCGTCTTGCCCATTTGGGCCACCATCTCATCATCGTCTATAAAGAGAACACGCTCAGCTCCAAGTTGGGTTAATTCTGAAGGGGTCGGTTCGGCTTCTGGTGACGCTGTATCTGAGTGAACTGGAAGATACACATAAAAAGTCGTCCCTTCACCAACTGAACTTCTGCAGGAAACAAAGCCGTTTGATTTCTTGACTATGCCATGGATCACAGCAAGACCCATTCCCGTCCCTTTGCCTACCTCTTTCGTAGTGAAGAAAGGATCGAAAATTTTATCCATGATTTCTGGTGCTATTCCTGGACCCGTATCTCCAACAGTGATTTCTACAAAATGTCCAGGATGCACATGTGGTTCGCTTTTTAACTCTGCCCGGGTCAATGTTGTGTTTTTAAGGGAGATGGTGAGAGTGCCACCCGTTTCTTCCATCGCGTGGAACGCATTGGTGCAAAGGTTAGTTATTATCTGATGGATCTTGGTTGGATCTGCAAGAATTGGCCAAGATTCAGTATCGATATTCTGTTGGATGTCAATAGTCGTAGGCAATGAGGAGCGAAGCAGCTTTAATGCTTCCTTTATGATCACCTCAGGTTGCAAAGGGATTTGGTCGGTCTCATCCTGACGGCTGAAGGCAAGGATCTGTTTTACTAACTCTTTGGCCCTGTAGCTCGCCTTGACGACCTGATCAAGGTCTTTTCTTACCGTCGATCCTGCGGGACAAGCTTCCTGGGCCATTTCTGCATAGCCAAGGATTCCTCCGAGGATATTATTGAAGTCATGGGCAATCCCTCCCGCAAGTGTCCCGATGGATTCCATTTTCTGGGCCTGCTGAATTTGAGTTTCAAGCCGCCTTTGTTCAGAAATATCAAGTAAAAAACCTCTAATATGTTTCAGTGTTCCATCCTCATCGAATAATCCAGAGGCGTTCTCATTAACTATAATCGATTGCCCATCAATCCTTCTAAGAGTTGTTTCCTTATTAACAATATCATGACATTTTGATATTTTATTGATGAATTTAACTCGTTCATCAGGCTTTATAAATAATTGGGGTATGGGCATTTCAAAAGCGTCTTTTTTACTTTTAAATCCGAAAATATTTAAATATTCCCGGTTGCAGGCTAGCAACTGACCTTCAGGCGTTGAAATATAAGAACCTGCTGGGTTTTCTTCAAAGTATTCTCTGTATTGCTCTTCACTTTTTATTAATTTTTTTTCGATCTCTTTTTTATCCGTAATGTCCCGTGTAATTGACAAAATAGTCTTTTCATTATTTATATCCAGAACCCTGGCAGACATAAGGCCAATTCTAATATCGCCTCTTTTATTTACAAATTCTGCCTCAAGGTTCTCGACAATACCATTTTTTTGTAATCCTTCGACTAAGCGTTCCCGATCATTTGTATTTTTCCATATACCTAATTCAATCGAAGACTTACCAATAGCATCTTGTCTTGAATAACCCAGAATTTTGGTGAAGCCTTCATTAATCTCAGTGTACACACCATCTTCGAGCCTGTTGAGATTAATAGCGTCTGGACTTGTCAGAAATGCAAGACGAAACTTTTCTTCGCTTTTATTCAAGCTATCCTGGGTTTTCACATAGGTGATCGCAACAGCAGCCAGTTCGCCAAACGATTTGGCAATTTTGGCATCTCTTTCAGTGAAAGCCTCAGGCTTGTTAGCTATGCCAATCAACCCAAGCGTTTTATTATCAACGACTATAGGAGCAAAAAGAACATTCTTTAGCTGCACATGGCCTTCAGGCATATAATCTGCCCACTGACTATCAGCAAAGTGATTGTCATAAACAACATTATTCGTCCGATAGGCGACCTCTCTGAGTCCCCGTATTGGCATTGGAAGGTTTAGGTCAACATCACATGGCAGCCCGCCGGCTTCAAGAAACAGGACTTCATTTTCTTGACCATTCTCAGCCAAAAGGGCAACATACCCAGAATGCGCACCGATTAGTTTTGCACATTTATCAAAAATATTTCGGGCGGCTTCCTCAAACGTAGTACAAAAAATAATAGCTTGGGATGCTTCAAGCAGTGCTAACTCTTCTTCTCGAATCAGGTGTACCTCTTCAAGTGCTATCTTTAAATCAGCCTCACGCTGTTTTCGCGTTGTTATATCCTGAGCTGCTCCCCAAAGCCCTATAACCTTGCCTTTTGGATTTTTTACCGCCTCGCCTCGAACCCACATCCATCCTCTGCGTCCATTTTTTTTTAGCATTTCCAGCTCAAGCTCATATGGAACGCCGGTCCTTCTTGTTTTTTCCAGGGAACGCGATAATAATTCCCAGCTTTGAGGAGTAAACAAATTTATATGTTCGGTATAGGGTGGTGGTGGTAGGGTCGGGTCAAAACCATACATTCTATAAAGCTCTTCTGTCCAGAACACTTCATTTGTCTCCACATTGAGGCGCCAGCTTCCCAAATGTGCAATCTGCTGAGATGCATTCAAATCTATCTCGTTTTGTCGCAGGACTTCTTGAATTCTCCTTCTTTCTTCCAATTCTGATGTTAACAGATTTGTATGTTTAAGAATTTGTTTTTTTAGAGCACGATTCCAGAGTAACGCAGACAAAATACAAAACGAAAAAATTGAAGATATGCAAACAACAATAACCCAAAAAGCTTTACTTTTGTAGAAAATGATATGATCAATAGGAATCCACTTATTTCTGATAGATATTCGTTCATCTGCACTGATGGCTTCCAATCCTTTATTCAAAATCTGGTTTAATATGGGCCAATCTTTTCTTGAAGCAATTGAAAGTTTAATGCTATATCCAACATTTCCCGCGACACGAAGATTTGTAATACCATTTTCTTCAATCAGGTAAGAAGCTGTCGCTAAATCCAAAATTGTGCAATCAGTGCGATTAAAAGAAACGCTCAGCAATGCTGTTAAGTCGTCTGGAACAAGATCCATATCCAGATAAGAGTAGTTTTTGGATAAGTATTCTGTAATTGCATAATTTTTTACTGCCGACACCTTGAATTTTTGTAATTTCTCAACAGTAAGAGATTCATATTTATCTTTTTTTACAATTATGACGTTAGGTATTTCTATGAACGGTTTGGTGAAGAGCAAATAGCGTGATCGATCTTCAGTTTCAGTTACCGCATTTACTATATCAATTTCATTCTTCTTAGCGGATTCAAAGATATTATTAAAAGACTCAAATTTTATTTCTTGGAGGCTGAAGTCCAACTTTTTCTGTATTAATTTGAGATAATCGGTTGCGAGTCCACTGTTTTTCCCGTTTTTATCAATGAATACAAAAGGTGCATAATTGCTCTCGAGAGCTAAAGTTATTTTACCCTCATGCTGTTTAAGCCATTCTCTCTCCTTGGTAGTGAGAAGGGCACTGAAACAGCTTGTTGCACAGCTAACCAAAAGAAATATAACTAAAAGAATTATGGTATGCTGGGCAAGGAATTTTATTCGGCCAAAAAAGATTTTCATCATTTCCATAAAGGGTGCAAAATACTTTTTTACTTTAAAAGATAAAAGGGGCCGGTATTGATAACCGCTTAAAGGGGATACTTTGCCGTTTGCCCCTTTCAGGGGCACGGTATTAAACCGGCGGGCAAATAAAAATACAGACCTCTTCATTATATGGCCGATATAACGTTGATTTAACTGTAACAAAAGTTGCTTTTGTATCACAAAATGCCCGCTGAATTAATAACTTACGGTATCTACTCATTGTTACTCTTGGTTGTGGTTAGCTTTAGCGGGGTAACCCAATCGCAGAGTAACAATTTACTTCATCTCACGTTCATTCGGCAAAGCCTCTGAACAATTACCTTGCCCTGAGGGCAAGGGTTTCCAGGTTCAAATAAATTGGCGAAAGACAAATCTCATTAGTCGATCTTGAAAAACTCATTTTTAAGCCAGTTGCTGCCAGTTCCATTTTCTCGATGGCAGTAACTGGCATAAAAGCAAGCAAAGAAAATAGCGCAAAATACTCTCAACGAACTTCATCAACTTCCTGAAGTTCATTCCAGCAGCACTGAGGATAGCATTAATACAGTCACCCATTCTACCTTTGAGTCGATTTCTATCCATTCGATGTTCTTGCTTGAGGTGACCAATTGAAGGCTCAACTGCTGCCCTGCGTTTCATCCAGCTCCAGAGACTTTTGGGCGTTCGGCCTCTTCGACGCTTGTCAACATGCACCTCGATCTCTCCGGTATAATCATGGCCTCGATACCCCTGATCGACAAAAACATGCTCAGGTGATTGTACCAGTTTGGTGACCTGGGCAAGCGTCTTGGAAAGGGTATGTCCGTCATACGGATTACCATGAAAAACTTGAGCACCAACGAACCAACTGCCACGACTTGTGGTGGCAACACTCACCTTTGCACCAAATTCATAACGTTTATGGGCTTTTCCTTTGCTGATACACCCAACTGCAGGTTCATGAACACTGTACACCTTGTTCCTGTCTTTTCGCTGTTGGCTAAAGATACGTTTCGATGTCTCCAAAAGAGACCGAAGATCTTCATGTGGATTTGGGCACTTTCTCTCAATATCCCGGATTACCCGGCTCAGATACGTTCGT
>NZ_FRFE01000054.1 GCF_900143695.1 Desulfopila aestuarii DSM 18488 | reverse complement strand
ATAGCTTTGGTGAATAAAACGCACCACAATACCCAATACGGCGGCAATTCTTGGTTGTTGTGGAAAGTATCTCCCTACAATTACAGTAGTCAGTATCTTAATCACAATCTCCACATCACCGATTGCTGTTTGCTGACGATTGGTTGTGACTAGTTGTCTTGCTGAATAAGTGAATTGAAAATGATACATGATCGACAGTTTTCTATCTTCTCAGTGTAGGTAGAGTCGCAAGTGCCATTGCAAAGGGTACCATACATAAACCAGCACATATTTCCGCTCTGAAACTCCCATGCTGGGCATTGTTCCTTCTGATGACAATTTTTCACTTCCCAGCAAGTAAAATCTTTTCATGGTTTTCCTCCATGATAAATCAGAAAGAAAAAAAGATTTCTTTCAATATAGGCTGGAATAGAACGTAGCCCCTGTTCATAGCTTCCAACTGCTTTCAATGAAACTTCCAACAGGGCGGCAAGTTGTTTTTGACTCTTTCCTAACTTTTTCCGGATTTGATTGAATTCTGCATTATCCAAAATGTTGCCTCCTTTGCCTGACCGGTCCGCCACAATGTTTTAGCGCCGGTATTATTTGTACTCATTCAAGGATATAAGGTATTTACGAAAATCACGACGACCATATTTGATTCGACTTAAAGATCACCAGCGAAAAAAACACTACGGATTGTTCCTTTACTCTAAAATGTACGCAAGCATCATGGTTACTGAAATCGTGCCGGTCTTTTAATGTGGTATGGTATCTATTAGTTTGTTGGTTTCTCACCAGAATCCCAACAGGCATCCTTTAAACTTTGAATATTTTCGGAAACAGGTTTTTCAAGCCATACCTGAGCGTTCAAAAGACATTGCAAGTTATCCCAGCACCCTATCTTCACTAAAGCGGGCAGGTTCATTGCCTCCATCTTGAGGTTTCGAACTTTTTCCGTCACGTTGACTTTGGCACCAACGTTTGCAACATGCTGTGCAGTCGTAACGACTGTTCGAATGATCTGAGATGTCTCTCTAGGTCTCGGGTGAGCGGTTGTGAACGACAGACTATATGTCTGCATGGCCTGCCTTTATAATTTTTCTGAGAGAGACAGATTGGATTGCCCAGGTTGCAGTCCTCGCTTCCGAAACACCGATTTTCGTGTGGCCACCGGTCTTATCTGCCGCTACTCGTTGCCTCGTTGTGGCTGTTCATTCTGGGAATCTCGCAAATGAAGGTGAGAATTCGGGTTGCGAGTTCCTGCTCCCTGTTTCTAAAGAAATGATCACTGGCAGGGATGTGATGACACCGCCCTCTGAACGATTCAGGCAGAGGTGGTAAAGTGCCAAGGAGTGTGTCCTGTTCGGCCAGAAGCATCAGGGTGGGGATGGTCAGGTCGAAGAGCGCGGAATAGTCGTGTTCGCTCAGCGGAGGTGCAATGGCGGTAAAACTTGCGATGGTATCATTGACTGCCTCGAGAGCTATGTAGCTGCCAAAGGAATATCCGACGAGGTGGATTCCCCGGAACAGCCTGGCCGTATACGCCAATATCGTGCGGAGATCCTGCACAATCTCACCATACGCTGCAGTAGTGTCAATCCCCTTCCAGAGTTCAAACAGCGGCAGGTGGTTTTGGGGAGAGTCGCTGCTGCCGACCCCTCGGTAATTGAAAAGCAACACTGGGCAATGATTTGCCAGGGTTGAGGCAATGGCTGTGATGACGTTGTTGTCCATGTTGCCGGCCAAGAGGGGATGGGGTGGACAAATCACAGCTCCCGGGCCGGTATGGTGCGCATCCGTGAAGAGCATTCGGCCTTCCAGGACGCCGAAGGGACAAGGGATGGCAAGGCTGTGCTGGAACAGGCTTGCGCTTGTATCCTGTGAGTGGCGTATGGACACGATTAGTAGACGCCTTCCTGCTTGATGGAAGGCAGGGCAATAGGCCGGATATCGGTCAATCCTGTTGTCCCGTTTGGCAGAGGGGTTGCAACAGCGGTTTCTCTTTCCAGCATATTGATAAGTAGGAAGGTCGGGTCCAGGATATGACAGAAGACGCGGCCCCTTTCGTCTGCTTTTGCTCTGGCGGTCGGCACGAAACCATCCTGTCCTTGTCCTGTCCACGGTACTAACTCGATGATCAGTCTCTTGCCATCTCCGGACTCGAAAACATCCGGCTGGTCGGGTGAGAGCGGAAAACAGACCCCGAACAGACTGTTGCCGTAACCTGGCAGCACCACTGCTTCTGGGAAGAGACGGGTGACGTGATGCCAACTGTTTTCATCCATGGCCATGCCGCCGGTATGGATACCTCGTATTGCCTGTCGCTGTTCGCTGCTCATGTGCTCGCCCATGAGCAGCAGGAGGGGTGGGGTGGTAAAGAGGGTGTCGATCTCCTGGGTCTGGATAATGTTCATGGCCTGGGACAGTACATGGTCGAGATAGAGGGTATAACCGATCGAACCTTTTGCCTGTCGCTTGATCCAGCGTACATCGCAATCAAGGGTAAAAGGTTCGAGGCTGCCAAGTGAGCGGGCCATGGTCCGTGCCGAACGGTCAATAATATGTGGTCCTGAAGGGCCGACGAACAGCCACCGGCCACCGCGGGGGAAGTGGTGCCGCTCCACTGCCGTAAGCCATGGTTTGACGAAGCCGTTGTTGAAATCCTCTTCGGAATAGATCCGCCGGCAGGGTGACCCTGAGGTTCCCCCTGTTTCTGAGAGAATCATCTGCTGCAGCTGATCATGGTAGCGGCGAGGGACGAAATCCAACAATGGACGGGATCGCAGAGCTTCGACATCCATCAAACCAAAAAGAGACAGGTCTTCAATCGAGGTAATTGTATGGCGTGCATCGATGTGCAACCGCTCCTGCTGTTCGAGCCAGTACTTCGTGCCTCCGGCAGGTTCGAAATGAATGTCCAGAATATCTTGAAGATGGGTCATGATTCAGATCTCCAGGTGAAGAGAATGGCAGGCAAGAGCAACAGATCGCAGAGCATGGCAAGCAGCAGGGCACCGCTGATTATGAGACCGAAATCCCTGAGAGGGATGAACGGGGAGGCGGCAAAGCCGGCAAAGCCCATTCCTGAAACAACTGAGGTGATGATGATTGCTGGTCCGACATGGTCAAGACTCAACTGCAGGCGTTCTATAAGGTTCCCCTCGACAGTTCGCAGGCGATGAAGGAAATGGATGGTATCGTCGACCACAATACCGAAGACGATGCTGGCCACGGTGATGGTGGATACGCTCAATGGTACCCCAACCCATCCCATTGCCGCGAGGATGAACACAACCGGCAGGATATTGGGGAAAATAGCTATCAATCCGTAACGCCATGATCTCAAGGAAAGACCAATAATGAGTGACACGGAAATGAAGGCAAAGCTGAAACTTTTGGCCATGGAGGAGAACAGCGCACTTTGCCCTCGGGTGTAGAGTGGAACCGATCCTGTGACATACGGATGGGGGAGCGGGCCGAAGGTGTTGACGAGGTAGGCGTTGAGTTCATCGGCAAGGTCAAGGGTCTTCTCCGAAGAGACCGTTCGCAGAAGGACCGTCGCTCGTTGTGCCGGGCTGGTGATGTATTGCAGATCGCTCGGTGAGGGCAGGGGCAGCCCATGGTCGGTGGTTTGGACAACCACCTGACCTTCCGGGAAAAAGTAGATGAAGTGTGTGATTACCGATTGCTGTTTTGCCCAGGTGAGCAGAGTCTGGTTCAGTTTGACGGTGTCAAGATGACTATCTTTGAGGTCGATTTCAAACGGAGTAAGCCCGAGCCCCGAGGATTCGATGGCGGAATAGTTTCTGTACACCTCTGCCGAAGGGTAGAAAAAGTCGAGGATCAGGGAGCCGGTCTTCAGGCGATGCAGGCCGAATACAGCCGCTACCAACGCGGCGGTAAACCCAACCAGCAGGGGCAGTCGACGGCGTTTCAGGAATGCAGCATTCAGGAACGACAGGCGAACTGACACGCCGAGATGGTCAGATCGGTAGAAAGCTGGCAGCAGGATCAGGGCGTTGATCAAGGCCAGGGTAGTGGCCACTGAACCCCAGACACCAAGCTGGCGGACCGGATCGTAATCGGAGATTGTCAGCGAAAGAAATCCCAGGACGGTGGTCATTGCGGCGAGCAGGCACGGCGCCGCGATGGAGGCAAACAACCGGTGACGTGCCATTGGTTCCTGAGCTGCCCTTTTGGCTGCCAGGTGAATGGCGTACGCTATACCGAGGATCATGGTCATCGGCGGCAGGGCGAGCAGTACCATATTGAGCTTGACCTGCCAGAGGGCAATAAGGCCGATAATCTGCATTGCCGGAATAATGCCGCAGGCCATAACCAGCATCACATTGCCGGTATGCCGCAGAAAATACCATACGCCGAGCCAGAGCACTGCAATCACAACGGGGAAAAGCAGGGACACCGATCTCGCGGAATAGCTGTCAAGCATTGCGGTTACATACCAGACGCCGCCGAGATGGTAGTTTTTGCCACTTTGGTCGAGAACGCTCCTGGCAAGCTTCACCAGCCCGTCAAGGACGTCGGGCGGACTGTCGGCCGGAGGCTTGAGCAGCAGGATGGCTTTGTCCGACCCCGGCTGACCGGCAATGAAAAAACCTGAAAGCGCGCATTCGCAGGTCTGGCCCAGCTGGTCCCTTAAGGCGGTGTATTCCTGCTGCCTGAGAGACGGGAAATATATTACCAGCGGATCACTGATCTGATTTTCTTCCTGAAACTGCTGATAATGCTGCCAGTGCAGATCGTGTTTCGATTGCCAGACGGAGAGTGAGTTGTCGACCTTGGATCTGGTCGACAGCATTATGCAGCCCAGTGTGAACATCACCAGGGCGGAGACGGCAATCATACGATGCCCCAGGACCCACTGCGACCACCTCACAAACAGTCGGTCCATCATCCCTGTTTCGCTCCCAACGAACTGACCCAGGGAGTTATAAATCTCATACCGAAGGAACCGATGGCGTGGTTGACCCGTTCTTTTACCAGAATCTTCGGGCCCTGGGCGAGCAGTGAGTCAAGGGAACTGAGGAAATGGTCTATCTCGGCTGCAGTAATAATCAAGGGCGGATAGACGCGCAGGACCGAACGGTTGTTGAGCATCAGGGTCCCGAGAATATTGTGGTGTTTGAGCAGCGCCGCAGCGATCATGCCAGGCAGGTGCTCCTTGAGGACATTTTTCAAGCCCGGAATCCTGGCAGGAAGATACGGTGCCGAATCAATGATATCCTCATTGAATTCAATGCCGATCATCAGACCTCTGCCCCGGACATCCCTAATCCATTGCGGATATTTTTCCTGTATTGCCAGCAGCCCGGTCATCATCCTTTCTCCCAGGATTTTTGCCTGATCGGCCAAATTGTCGCGCCGATAGACTTCCAGGGCGGCCATGGCGGCAGCGCAGCAGATGCTCCTGCCGCCGAATGTGGAGGTCTGGACCAGGCAGTCGTGAGGGTTGCTGTAGGCGGTGTGGAAGACTCGGGTTGTGGAAAGTGTTGCGCCTATGGAGACCATGCCGCCACCGAGGGACTTGGCGATCGCCATGATGTCCGGCACGACATTCTCATGTTGGCAGGCAAAGAATGTTCCTGTGCGACAGAGCCCGGTCTGAATTTCATCGAGAATGAGCAGCACGCCGAACTGGTCGCAGATTTTCCTGATTTCCCGAAGGTATCCAGGTGGCGGTACAATGACGCCGGCTTCCCCCTGGATCGGTTCGAGGATGACTCCGGCAATCGTGTTTACTCCTTGGGTCTGCTGTTCTTCAAGCACTCGGCGAACGGCGGTAGCCTCGCCGTATGGTACCATTATCCCTGGAAACAACGGAAAGTACTGCCGCAATTTTTCGCCGCCTGTCACTGACAATGAACCCAGCGTTTTGCCGTGCAATGAGTTCTCGGCGTAGATGAATTGCGGACGTTTGCCCTTGAAATAGCGGGCCGCAAGCTTCAGGGCAGCTTCAACGGCCTCGGTGCCGGAATTGCAGAAATAGAAACGATTGAGATCTCCCGGCGCGAGTTGGCTGAGGTTTCGTGCCAGGCAGGCTGCATAGGGGGAGAGCAGTTCCTTGGAAAGGTCGACCCGCTGCTCGCCAAGGAGCATTTCCATGGCTTGCCGTACTTCAGGATGATTGTGTCCGAGGTTGAGGGCTCCGTAAGATGAGACGAAGTCGAGGATTTTCCGTCCGTTCTGGTCAGTGATGGTGGCTCCCCGGGCGTTTATCGGACGGATGGTGGTATACTCGCCCATCTCCAGCAGGGCGACGAGGCCAGGGTTGATGAATTTCCTGAAATCCTCAACACATTTACTGTAGTCGCGGCCTGCAACCTCGTTGACGTGAATCCAGCTGTTGTCCATGGTTATGTCATCCGATTGGTAAAAGTCATTATACAATGAATGGCTTGAGCCGAAAGAACTCCTCAAGGGCAACGGCTGTCTGCAACGCTTCCAGCATTTTGCCCTCGATCTCGATGCTGCCGTTGAAAAAGCCCTGCTGCGGTGTCATTTTGCCGGTGACTACCTGCAGAAATGTTTCCGCTCCGATCCGATAACCAAAGGCTCCCTGCCTGTTGGTGTTGATGTCAGTCAGCTTGCCGTTGTCGATGACCAGGCTGTAATGTCCCAGTTGTTCAACGGTTATCCAGAAGTTGCAGGAAAGGGAGACAAGATTATCGATGAGGTTCTTTCCCATGATCACTGGCAGGAAAGAGGTGAAGTATTCTCGCACTGCAGCCTGCTGCTCGGTGGAATGGACAACGACGTTGTCGCTATTCTTTTTTGCCTGCAGGAAGTAGTGAAAAGCCCGGAAGACCTCATCTGGGGTAACTGATCGGCAAAAATCCTCGCCCATGACCAGATCGAGGTTGGTCCGGGAGAATTGAACGGTGAGGTCGAGATAGGGGGAGTACATTGCCGTCTTGCGGGCGATAATACGCTCACCTTTATCCGGAGGACGGGATTCGAATTCCCGTTGATCAACCCAGCAGGCCACCTTGCGGCCGAAAGCTCGGTTGAATATGTCCTCAAGAGCGGTGTTGGCAAAGGGCTGCTTCGCTACGAGATGGTATGTTTGCCCTTTGCAGGCATCGGAGGCTGAGATGGCGAGCAGGGCCCGGGCGACGTCGTCATCGAATATAAAGGGAAGCTGGCTTATACTCGAACCGGCAATCCGGATGACTCCGCTGCCATGCTGCCGGTAGGCCGGACTGAGCAGCAACCTGAAGACTGCGTCCAGAAAGACGAACGGGCCAAAGCCGATGGCGGAGGCGCTGTCGGGTTTGCGTTCGAGGATGATCGAAGGACGATATACGGTCAGGGGTACGCCGTTCTGGTCAGCAAGTCGGCGGAGTTCGCGTTCTGCGACAAACTTGCTGTGTTCGTAGCCGTTGCGAAATTTCTGGCCGCATTCGAGCTGGTGTTCGCCGAAACGGCCGGCGTGGGTGCCACAGACGAACGCCGTCGAAACATGATGCAGATGTGCTCCAGCCCGATGGGCTAAAGCGAGAACGTTGCGGCAGCCATCGATGTTGATGGGTACGTATTCCTCGACTTCGGAACTCTTGAAGTCGGTGCGTGCGGCCAGGTGATATATAGACGTAATCTGTTCTGCCAGTTGGGTATACGCGGTTTGTTCGAGACCGAGAGCCGGTTTGGCAACATCGCCATGGAGATGTTCAGCCCCATTTGCAAATCTGATGGGCTGCATGCCCCGGCTAAGCAGTATAACCCTGCGACCAGTAGCTACCAGTCCACTGACCAGGGCGCGCCCGACGACACCGGTGCCGCCAGTTACAAGGACTGCGCCATTCATTCCTGTACCTCTTGCCGAGTTGCCATTGCCTGCCAATGGGAATGTTCCCGCTGTGTTTCATCCTCACCGGGGATGTCGGTCACGAGGTGCAGCGAGTTTGCTCTCATATTCTCGACATATTTTTGCAGCAGGGCCTGGTCGCTTATCTCGATAACCTTTTTTGCCCATTTCCTGCAGTGGCCGCAGCGGTCGCAGCCAAGGCGGCACTCTGGTTTTCTGCTGGAGAAGAAATCGAGGAAACCGTCGAGTCGGTCATTGTTTATCCGGATATCGAGTTCGGCAAGTCTAGTACCGTCCGGATTATCCCGAAAGGCGTGCCAGTGCGGCCAGCCGAGCAGTTCGAGGAGGTTGCCGGAGTAATGGCCGTCCAGGTAGCCTCGACAAAGACTAACGATGGCATTTTCCCCCTGTCCTCTGCCGGCGATCTTGAAGAAACGGATTCCGGCGGAGGTCCACAATGGGAGATCTTCCGGCCGTATCCATGGGCTTTTCAGGAATTCTGCCGGATCGCGAAGCTTTTTGAGAAAGCACCAGTTGAGATAATACTGGTTGTAGGGCCTTCCCGCCCCGCCATAGAGATGACTCTGGGCACCGCTTGAGGCTACGCAGTAATGGTTGTATTTGAAATTGCACTGGCTGACACAGACCGGATTGGCAATGACTTCCAGGGGCACCTTCGTGTCGTGGTTGGCCTGTTCGAGAAAGGCGAAGTCGCGGTTTACCTCGACATCAAGAACGATTCTGGTGGCTCCTGCCTCCGTGAATTGCTGCAGGCCGGCGATGCTGTTGACATAACCGATGGTCGACACGACGACCTTGAGAGATGGAAATCGTTTACTGATGATTTCAACCAGATAGGGGATGGCGACAGTGATAGAGTCGACGCCGCAATCGACCAGGAACGACAATAGTTCTTCCAACTGCACTCGCCCCTCATGGGTGTATTCCATGTTGGCATAGCTTGGAGCATTGAGGAGGTAATTGAACTGGATCCCGAGTTGTTTGGCTTTGGCTATATGGTGAGTGAACTGCTGGTGGCTGATGCCGGGCAGGTATTTGGCCGGCCGTGCGGAATGAAAGAGACCTGACTGGAATGAGCCATAGACTTCGCCAACCCTGGAGCCGGTTCCGGCAAACTGGCTGTTGAGCTCACTGATCTGCTCAAGAAATGATGCGGTAAATGGTGTCGGTGCGCTCAGAAATAGCATATCGAAATATAAGGATTATTGGGAGGAAAGTATTATCCGTTGCCGGAGCAGGACAACCGGTTCACGAAAACCGCCTCCATCGTCAGTGCGGACGAGTGTTATCAGTAAGGTATCCGGCTGAACTCCTGTCCTTTGCAAGGTGATCTCGACGTTTTTTTGCTGATGCGGCGTCAGTGGGTGCGAAGCGTCACAAAACCGCATGGTTTGGCTGGCAAGTTCCAGCTCTCCGCTGAACAATTGTGTCTGCAAATCGATCGCCTTGTCGCCATAGGTGCCGGTCGGCAGGTTGTGCGGCAGGTCGTTGATGAGTGTGAGGCTGTTCTGTTGCTGACTAAATACGAGCTTTACCGCCATTGCGGAAGACTTGAGGTTTGCCAGCCGTATTGCGTGACTGTGGCTCGGTACTTCTTTCTCAAAAGCGACAAGAGCATTGGAGAATACCCCGCTACCCTGGCTAGGAGTTCTGCTCTCAGGGGCAGCGTGACAGGAGAGGCAGGGCATCTTTGCGGAATTCGGGACCTCGGTTGGTTGTTCAGCTACGGTTTCATTGTGACATCGCCCGCAGAACTCGTTGGTAAGATAGAATTGGTCGTTCTCTTCGATCGGGTGTGGCTGAAACAGCGCCGAAGAAGGATGAGGTCCGTGCATCTTTCCCAGAGAGTAGTGGCAGGATATGCAATCCACGCCGCTCGTAAGGTTGAAGGTCCGAGCCTGGGGGGTATCTTCCCGAATACCGATTGGGGCATGGCATGTTAGACATTCATTGTCCCCGGCGTCGTTGAAAGCCTTCTGGAAAGCCGGATTGGTGTAGGCTGTTGCGTGGGGGGAACTCTGCCACTCCATATGCTGAGCAGAATGACATTCAGCGCATGCTTCTGCTTTTGGCCCTCGTTTTTCCTGGTTGTTGACGTCTGTTAATGGACGAAATGTGGTACATCCTGCCAAACCAAGCAGCACCAGAATCACGGTCGCCAGAGAGCGTACCAGCATAAAGTCAGTTCCTTATTGTCGACTTCACAAGAGGTGGGGGAAAACCAATGACAGAGAATGATAACTCTTCACAGTTATGACTACAAAGGTTTTTTCGCTGCAGGCAACGTCTTTTCCGTGTGGTACTCAAAGTCACTTACAAAGAGGTCCACTCTTTCTTTGATAGCAGGGGGAGGTGGGGATGCAAGTTGTCTGGAGAGAGTGCATCATTTCCTAGGTGTAACCTCAATTTTTTCCACAATAATTTTTACACAATACAAAATAGCAACTCAGGGAAAATCTCTCATCTGAGACTGCATTTTTTGTGTTAGGATTACCAAAACGACAGATTTTTTCAGGACAGTAGCCACCTCTGGTTGGAACTCTGTTGCACTTTTAAAAACTTTCTTTGGTAATCTTTTCCTTACAGTTGCTCCATTTTGGCGCAATTATAGGTTGTTGGTCGATCCCAACATATCAGGATTCTTCTCAACTGTCCTCGCTGAAAACCATTTTAGGTGGGCAGCTGAAATCTTCAATGTTTCCCATTATAATCTGGGAATCCAAACCAGTGTGGATTTTCCATTTCAATTTATTGAAACTGTAGCTCATCAGATAAGAAACCTCCGTGACATGCTACAATCCTAAATGTACCCTCCCCCAGTCACGCATCATTAGTATGATTTCTCTCAGACTTTCGCCTCGTTCGGTAAGTGAGTATTCCACTCGCGGTGGCACTTCCGCATAAATCTTGCGTAGGACAAGATTGTCTCCCTCGAGCTCACGGAGCTGCTTGGTCAACGTGTGCTGGGTAATTCCCGGCATCATCTTCCTCAACTCACCAAAGCGATAGGTATTCTCCAGCAAGTGGTAGAGAATGACCCCTTTCCACTTGCCACCGATTATCTCCAGTGTCGCCTCGACGGGACACCCTTTATTACATTCATACGTACTGTGCCGCATTTGATTTCCTTGCCAGTTGGTTTTTTTAAATGCGGTAAAAGCCTATATATTACAGCATTAGTATGTTTTTTAATACTACGTCATTAATTTTTGCCTACTTGAGTATTCAAAGCTACAGTCTATATTTGCTCCAGTCAAGCAAAACGAATCTTAGCCAAAATCATAACGTAGCAGAGAGGAAAAAAAGATGAAAGCAATCGGATATACGCAGGCTGGCCCAATTACCGCTCAGAATGCGCTTGTTGAGTTTGATGCCGAGACCCCGCAAATTGGCCCAAGAGACCTTTTGGTTGAAATCAGGGGTATATCGCTGAACCCTGTGGATGTGAAAGTGAGAGCCATGCCCGCGCTGGGACCAGAGAAAGGGCAGACCAAGGTCATCGGCTACGATGCTGCAGGTGTTGTCAGGGAGGTTGGCAGCAAGGTCAGCAGGTTCAACGTGGGAGATGAGGTCTTCTATTCGGGCGACCTGACCCGCCCAGGGACCAATGCCGAGTTCCACGCTGTCGATGAACGAATTGTCGGCAAGAAGCCAAAGACTCTCGGTTTTGCCGAAGCCGCAGGTTTCCCGCTGACCTCAATCACTGCATGGGAGATCCTCTTCGATTCCTTCGGACTCAAAGAAGGTGAAGGTCAGGGAGAGAGCTTGTTGGTCATCGGCGCAGCCGGCGGGGTCGGCTCGATTCTGATCCAGCTAGCTAAGAAGCTGACCGGCCTCACAGTTATTGCCACGGCCTCGCGCCAGGATACTGTTGACTGGATAAGAAAGATGGGCGCCGACATGGTAATCAACCATCGGGAATCACTTTCCGAGCAGATAAGCGAGCTTGGGCTGACGCCACGTTATGTCGCCTCGCTCAACGGGACGGAGAGTCATTTTCCCGCAATCGTCGAGCTCATCAAGCCCCGCGGTCACATCGCCCTGATCGACGATCCTCAATCGCTCGACATCAATACCATCAAACTCAAAGCTTTGAGCTTCAGCTGGGAGTTCATGTTCACCCGTTCGATGTTTCAGACGGAAGATATCGAAAAACAGCATGAGCTGCTCAACCGGGTCTCTGAACTCATAGATAACGGCACGCTTATCTCAACCGTCACCGGAAACCTGGGCAAACTGAGCGTTGAGACTCTGAAGAAGGCCCATATCGAACAGGAAAGCGGACGGGTCATCGGCAAGAACGTCCTCGAGGGATTTGCATCATAGTAGAGCAGGAAAGCAAGTGCCATTTTGCCACGTAACCACCGTTTATAAACAACATAGAGGAAAACATCATGGAATACACAGGCTATACCACATTCAGAGCTGAGAGAAACGGCGCGATCCTGACAGTCACTTTCGACTACCCGCCGGTAAATATCCAGGGGCTGCCGATGATCGCGGACCTGAACATGCTGGCCCATAAATTGGAAGTTGACCGCAGCATCAAGGTTGTGGTCTTCCAGTCGGCCCACCCAGAGATCTTCGTGGCCCACGCCGACACCAACTTCCTGAAAGATATGTCAACAGAGGTAGTGTCACGCGAAGAGGTCAAACTGCTTGATCTCCAGACCACCCTGGAGCGCATCTCCAATCTGCCCCAGGCAACCATCGCCAAGATCGAGGGATTCGCTCGTGGTGGCGGCCATGAGTTCGTACTCGCCTGCGATATGCGGTTTGCTGCTCGTGGCAAGGCCAAATTCATGCAGATGGAAGTCGGCATGGGCATTCTGCCCTGCGGTGGTGGTGCCTCCCGTATGGCACGCCAGGCGGGCTTGGGCCGTGCCCTAGAGATCATTCTCAGCGCCCGTGACTTCGACGCCGACGAGGCCGAGGCCTACGGCACCATCAACAAAGCCCTCGACCAGGAAGAGATCGGCGCTTACGTTGATACTTTGGCGAAACGCATCGCCAACTTCCCAGCGGATTCCATAAAGGCCTGCAAGCGCGCTGTTTATGCCTCCATCGACCTGCCGATTGGCGAGGCACTTAAAGAAGAAGCCTACTGGCTCTACCAGGCCACCAGCAAGACCCCTGCCATCAAGCGGTTTACTGCCGCAGACGAGTCCGGCTTCCAGAACGACATCGCCAATCAGCGCAATTTCAATGACGCAGTGATAGGCATCCAGGAGATCAAGTGATGGATTCCGAGCACAACAAGGAAAAGGTCCGCGAGTTTTTTCAACGCTTTGTTGCAGCGGATGTGCAGGGCGCCCTCTCTCTCCTCGACGAGAGTGTCGTCTGGCGGGCCATGGGTCGGGATGGCGGCTTGCCCATGTCAGGCGAGATGGACAAGGCGGCGATAGCTGACCTGATCGTCGCAGTGAAAGACGCCTTCCCGGACAGCATGAATCTCACCCCGATTGGCTGGACTGCAGAAGGGGGCAGAGTTGCTGTTGAGATGGAGTCCTTCGGCATCAAGGGAAACGGGACGGTATATAACAACCTCTACCATTTCCTGGTCATCATGAAAGAGGGCAAGATCGCTTTGGTAAAGGAATACATGGATACTTGCCATGTCAAAAAGGTGTTTGTTGATGAAAACTAAGCAAATTTCGAAGCACTTCGTTCACACAGCTTTTCCGATGAAGATATTTTGAATGTTGCCGGAATCACCTTATTTTTAATCTTTCCAAAAGAATGATAAACTTTTCGGCCATACGGTCGGACGACCAGTTCTATATGATGGGAAGCCGCTGATTTGCCCAGTCAACACACCACTGCTGCTTGGCCGCACCATCTGGCCGGGCAGCATAAACACGGAAAACATGAGACGATGACAAAAACAATACTACTTACCGGCGCAACCGACGGTATTGGCCTTGAAACAGCAAAAATGCTGGCCCCCATGGGCCACACCCTCCTGCTACACGGACGCAATAGCGCAAAGCTGGAAAAGGTAGTCGATTTGCTGAAAAAGGTTGCAGGGGCCGGTCAAATTGAAACCTACACCGCCGATCTCTCGATTATGCGGAACGTCGCTGCCCTGGCGGCAGCCATTGCAG
Source organism: Desulfopila aestuarii DSM 18488 (assembly GCF_900143695.1). Lineage (GTDB taxonomy): Bacteria > Desulfobacterota > Desulfobulbia > Desulfobulbales > Desulfocapsaceae > Desulfopila > Desulfopila aestuarii. The sequence goes on along the minus strand of NZ_FRFE01000054.1, from coordinate 2,756 downwards.
AGAAACATGACAAGCTGGATGTGCTCATCAACAATGCCGGGGTGTACGGAGCGCCAGATGAAACTACCGAAGATGGGTTCGATATCCGGTTTGCCGTCAATACCCTTGCCCCATACCTATTAACTAAGAAGCTGTTACCGCTGATGAACGCTTCAGGGAGAGTCATCAATCTCTCTTCAGCCGCCCAGGCATCGGTTGCTCCGCAGGCCCTTAGAGGTGAGCGTTTCATTACCTCAGATAACCTGGCCTATGCTCAGAGTAAGCTGGCACTCACCATGTGGTCGATCGACCTGGCCAGTTCACTGGGAGAAAACGGACCGGCCATTATCGCGGTGAACCCCATGTCAATGCTTGGCAGCAAGATGGTCAAGGAGGCCTACGGAGTAGAAGGTGCTGATCTTCGCATCGGCGCAGATATCCTCTGCCGGGCGGCATTCTCCGATGAGTTTGCGAAAGCTTCAGGCAAATATTTCGACAATGACATCAGCCAGTTTTCTTCTCCCCATCCAGATGCACTTCATCCTGGAAAATGTGCGGATATCGTTGCCACAATTGAGACGATACTCGCCGAAAAACTTGCCTGAAACCAAGAGAGTGCACCATGAATTACGAAGGAAAAGTATACCGCCCCTGGATAGAGGCCGACAGCTTTCTAATCCAGACGACACTAGGCTGCAGCCATAATAAGTGCACCTTCTGCGACATGTTCAGGGACAAAAAGTTCCGTATCAGAGACCTCGATGACATCTTCAGGGATATAGACGAGGCGAGGACCTGCTTTCGCCGCCTCCGCTCAATCTTCCTTATTGATGGCAACGTCCTGGCCCTGAAAACGGATTTTCTTCTGAAAGTTCTCAACAAGATCACTGAAACTTTCCCGGAGATGGAAAAAATCTCACTTTACGCAGGACTCAACGACCTCAGGCGCAAATCAATCGATGAACTGAAGCAGCTCAAGGCGGCGGGCTTGTCCAAAGTCTACACCGGTCTTGAGTCCGGCGATCCCGTGGTCCTTGAGTGCATAGGCAAGGGACTGACTCCTGAGCAAGCCAAGCAAGGCATGGCCCATGCCAAATCCGCTGGAATCGAGGTGCTTATCTCCATAATCTTCGGCATCGGCGGCAAGGAACGGTCCAGGGAGCATATCGTCGCAACCACCGAGTTGCTCAACATTCTCCAGCCTGAGGAACTTGCTCCGATGGCTCTGACGATTCAGCCGGGCACTATCCTCGCCCAGCAGGTGGCATCGGGCGAATTTGTCCAGGCCACCCCGATGCAGATCCTTGAAGAAGAGAAGTATATGCTCGAAAATCTCGAAGATTTCAAAATGATGTATTGGGGCGATCACGGTAACAATATTGAGACGTTGAGAGGCATGTTACCGGCCTACAGGGACTTCTTCCTGCAGAAAATCGAATACGCAATCACCAATAACCCGGTGACCAAAAAGGAAGTACTGCTCACTTCCCCCTGGTAGAGGTAGAACATGAGACCTCTGCCTTCTATTGGAAAATACATACCCCATGGACAACCATATGGAAGTAACCATCACCTATTGCTCGGTGTGAAACTACCAGCCGAAGGCAGTCAGTTTGGCTGCAAAAATTGAAAGTGCCCTGGGTATTCAACCTCATCTTTTGGCCAGGGGAGTCGGAAGGTTTGATGTCAAGGTCGATGATCACCTTGTCTTTTCGAAATCCAAAACCGGTAGATTCCCGAATGAGGAGAGGCTTGTCGAGGAACTGCTTACAACCTACGGGAATAAAGAGAGGGTGGACACCCTATGAAATACTATGCTGTCGCAGAAGTGAACGTGACCAGCCCGCACTGGGTTGGCCCCTACCTCGCCCACGTCAATCAGATCGTCGAGCGATACGGGGGGAAATACCTTGCCCGGACATCCAACATCGACCAGGTTGAAGGCACCGACTCCGTCCCCCAGACAGCGGTCATTCTTGAGTTTCCCTCGAGGGAGGCAGCTTATGGCTTTTACAACAGCCCTGAGTACACGCCGCTGCGCGAGGCAGGAAAGGAGGGATCTTTCGGTAAATTCTATTTCGTGGCTGGTGAAGATGGCGCACGATCCTAATGCATACTCCCTCGACACCGTTCGGGAATGAAGAGACCATCGCGTGGTGGCCTATGAAATGCTGCGTAAGAAGTTCGACTAGGCGTGCCAAAACGGGTGAGGGTTGCTCCTTGCCCGTTGAAAGCAACAGTAGGCACCTCAAGTTGTAGTTTGGCTGCACTTTTGAGAGTCTTTGGTTATCTCTTCCTTACAGTTGCTCCATTTTGGTGCAATTATAGGTTGTTGGCCGATTCCACCATATCAGGAACAAAGTGAATTTACAGATTTAATGATATGATAAACATTGCCACCATATACCTTAACCAGGACCATATCTCTATGTTGGCTCATTGGCCATGATCGCAGCGAAAAACTAATCAATAATGAATAGACTTCAAAAAGCCAGCACTTTATCACTTTCTTTTATCAGCTGATACAGTTCCTTCTGGGTTCCTCTTTTATGGTAGCCTTTCTCCACACCGTGGAGGTCCATTAACTTACCTCAGGCAAATAGTTGCCCTTCAGAAAGGGTGAAGATTTTAGCGAGTTCCAGCAATGGAAATTGGATTGAATCGAGCGACTCGTATTTGACAGACGGACCATTGAGAAAAATGCTAACATCATCCATTTCTTCGAGCATGATATTTGCTAACCTGAAGGCATTCCAAATCACCTCATCTGTATAATT
>NZ_FRFE01000001.1 GCF_900143695.1 Desulfopila aestuarii DSM 18488 | reverse complement strand
GCGAGAGGGTTGAACCAGTAAAAGAAGGTGAGCTGACCAGGGTGGTCAATATCTAAGAATGATTCTTCAAACACCAGATTTGACTATAACTCATGGTAATCTCGAAGATGCTAAGTTCCTCTTCTTTGTCTGGACTATCCCTGCTGGATTCTTTCGAGTTGCAAGGAGCTATACCATCCTGACCTATCGGTTCGAGCATTCAGACATGGCAGCATTCTTTAAGCTCAATGGAATTAAGTACAGGATAGAGAAGCCAGACCCTGATAGACAGAAGGAAATAGCTGAGAAGGCCAAGGAGCTGATCACCTTGGTAGATGCACCTAGAGGAGTTACGGCAGAAACAGATTCCAAATACTCACTCAGCATGAGCTGGTACGACAAGGCTACACCTGGAACTCTCTTGAAGATACGAAACTCTATAGGTGACAGCCTGAAGCGTACGCATAAGGTGCCTAGGGAGGATGTTATGTGGACGTGCCCATCTAGTTATAAAGATGCCAGAGCAAATGGTAAGGGCAAGCACATAGGTATCAAAGGCTACGCTACGTACAAGAAGGGTGGCCCTACCCAGCATGTTCCATGGAACTGTAAAGGGACTAACGACTATGCAGGCAGGAACTTTATAGTATACCTCTGCAATGTCTGCTTTCATCCTGCTCTACCTAAGCACCTAAGCAAGCATGGAATGGTGATGAATGAAGATGAGCACGCTCTATCATCTCTCCTGCAATTCATATGGCGCTCTGCTATCAGGAAGGGAGAGCCAATCAAAATAATGATCGTCAATCCAAGAATGCGGAAGCTCCTGGAGGACTGGATAGCCTCTATCTGATCCTCTCTGCATCTTGCCCATTCTGGCCCTAGCAGCTCCATAGCGAGCCGATAGGGCTACGTCTTAAAGAAATACAGAGAGCGAGTTCCGTTGCACCTATATGGCTCTCAGGCGCTCCTGGCAGGACTGTACATCCTAGATGGGGCTCGATGCGCCTAACAACTATTTCACACTTAATGCGCAAACGATGTGCGCAGTCGCCTATTTTATTCTAATAATTACAGTATGTTCTAGACAGAATCCTTAGAAAGGGATACCCTGGAAATTCTGCTACATCCATCCCATTCTGGCCCATATCTAGGACTGTACATCCTGTACCAGCCATGATGATTCGTGCGCCGAGCTTCTGGATCATTGACAGACTTGGCGTAGCAAGAATGACAGGCTTGGCGTAGCCAAGGATGGCAGGCTTGAGTCGCCCAGGATGGCTGATCCTGAGCGAAGGTGTGCAGGTCTCCCTGCTTGTTTTAAATTCTTTATGCTTCTAAGGAAGCTAAGTGCCAGAGAGTGCTGGAACGTTCTATGGCAGCAAGATGCCAAGATGCAGGATGGAGAGCAGCTTACCTCTATGCATCTACTAGCACTCTCTAGTACGTTCTACTATTCTCTAGTACTCTCTTGGTTACACTCTTTATAGAAACCCTACCTAAGTACGTAAGTAGGTAGGGTACTAAGCTCTCTATACAACCAAGTATCTCTAGTACTCTCTAGTACGTTCTAGGACAGCTTGCCTCTCCTGCATCTACTAGAACTAGATAGAGCTTTCCATTGCATGGAGCCAGTTGGCAGTAGCCAACAGGTTAGAGGTAAGTAAGCTAGGACAGCTTGCCTCTCCTGCATCTTGTAGCTAGTGCCAGAACGTACCTGTAGATGCAGACTAGGTAGCAATACAATCTATCCTTTTCATCAATACTCAACCCGTGCTAGTGCATCTCTCATTACGAGTAGGTTCTGCTTTGAGTTCCACTGGATGTACTGAGCAGTGATGTCATTGCTCTTGTGGTTAAGGAGCCTCTTCACCATGAGAAAGTCAACACCAGCTTCAGAAGCTCTTGTAGCGAACGTCCTGCGCAGATCATGACATTTAAAAACAACCCCTATAGCCTTTGACAATCGTTTCAAGGTGGGCCTCTCATCTACTAAATGGCGGTCACTATGCTGGGGAGAAGAGAAAACGTACATAGAACCATTACTGGCCTTCTTGAGAATCTCATTAATGACTGGCGTGATAGGCAGATAATGCGGCCTGCAGTTCTTGGTATCCCGGATGACGATGCAAGACACGTCATTGACCGTCTCGATATCCTCCCATTTCAACCGTAGCGCCTCGTTCTTCCTAAGACCAGTGTAGAGCATCAAGTGAACAGCAAGGGTCATAGGGTGTGTCTCGTTACGGGTGACCTGGAGCAGTCTCCTGACCTCCTCGGCTTTCAGGTAATGCTCCCGCTTGATGATGCTCCGGTCGATGCGTTTGAGCTTCAGAACGGTCACAGGGTTGTTCTCAATGAGTTCATCGGCACAGGCATAGTTCATCAACGCCGACAGTATCCTCATGGTCTTTGTTGCCTGTGAGTAGGTCGGTTTTCCCTCATGAACGCCATAGTCTCTGATCTGAAAGAACAGCTTCTCGACCATCTCCTTGGTGATAGAGGTCACAGGCTTATCTATCCAGTCCTTGAGATAGAACCGAACGACCTGCGTGTGGTTCTTTAAGGTGCCGGGCTTGAGGCGGTCGCCCTTGGTGTAATCCTTGAACAGATCCCCCAAGGTCACCTTGGCTTTCCGACTCTCCTCTCGTTGACCTGACTGAACATCCCGGATGAAAGCAAGAGCCTGTTTCCTTGCGTCCTGAAGCGTCAGCACCGGATGAGACCCCAAGGTTTTCCTATGCGATTTGCCTTCGTGCCAAACCTCGGCGAGGTATTTGATGGTCCCAGAAGGAAAGACCCGCAGTGCGAACCCCTTCAGTTCACTGTCACGGATGAAATACTCTGAAGATGAAGGACGAGCGGAACTGACAAGCTTTGAAGTGATTTTGGACATTTCCATGCTCCTCTACTGAAGATGTACTGAAGAGGAAATGCATGAAAATCGGGTGTGATGAGGAGTAAAAGCTTACACCCAAAACACCTGGAAACAAAAAGCACTTACCCGGCAACCAGGATAAGTGCTTGTTATTCCTATGGTGCCGGAGGTCGGAATCGAACCGACATGACCTTGCGGTCGCTGGATTTTGAGTCCAGTGCGTCTACCAGTTTCACCACTCCGGCGGTAGAGGTTGTATATACCGTACTTTTTCCTTACGAGTCAAGAGGAAAGCGGAATTCTTTCCGAGGAATTGGTCAGATCGTGTGACGAAATGTAAAGTGCTGACAGTGTTGGTGAAAAATGGTCAGGCAAACAGCAGGCTCTGTTTTTTTAACCTTCACCACGATAGCTGCGGTAATGGCGAAGAACGGTGCGAACATAATTCTGGGTTTCAGGATAGCTGGGAATGCCGCCTGCCCGCTTGACTGCACCTGGCCCGGCATTGTAGGCAGCCAGAGACAATCTGAGGTTGCCATTGAAGGTATCAAGCATCTGGCGCAGATAGCGGGCGCCACCGTCGATATTCTCCCAGGGGTTCAGAGGGTTTCGCACCCGAAGCTCACGGGCAGTTTCCGGCATCAGCTGCATCAGACCAATTGCACCCTTGTTGGAGGTGGCGCGGACATCAAAGCCTGATTCAGCCTGGATAACCGCTCTCAGCAGTCGAGGGTCAATATTGTACCTCGCCCCGGCAAAGCTGATATATTTATCAATTGAGCCGCTATAGCCCGTGGTTGGATAGTAGAACGATGCGCCAAAGGTGCTGGCAGACGGTTTAATTGCAGTAGCAAACTTCTTTTTCTCAACAAGTTCTGTGCAATTGCTATCTGTGGGGGTGTTGGTGAAACTGATCGAACCGTTCCGGGCGGTGCACATGTACATATCCGACGCCGAAGCACAGGCGGCCGACAACAGCAGCACGGCTGCGGTCACAAGGGTAATGAGATGTGTTTTACCGGTGTCTGATTGCACGAGTCCCTCAGTTCCAAGACCGGACGGTGGATAGAGTACCACCATCCGGCCACTACGTTGGTTCTATTTAGCCCGTTTTTCCCAATCGGCCAGGAACTGTTCCATGCCCTTATCGGTCAGTGGATGCTTGGCCAGCTGCGCAATAACCTTGTAGGGGATGGTGGCGATGTCGGCGCCGAGCAACGCAGAATCCAGAACGTGCTGGGGGCTGCGTATGGAGGCGACGATAATCTCGCTCTGGTAACCGTAATTGTCGTAGATAGTGACGATATCGCTGATCAGGTCCATGCTGGAGACGCCGATATCATCGAGACGGCCGACAAAGGGGCTGACGAAAGCGGCACCAGCCTTGGCCGCCAGAAGTGCCTGGTTGGCGGAGAAGACGAGGGTAACGTTGGTCTTGATACCTTCGGCAGCGAGCATCTTGGTGGCTTTCAGACCCTCAACGATCATCGGCACCTTGATGACGATGTTGTCGCTGATCTTGGCTAATTCCCGGCCTTCTGCGACCATACCGGCAGCCTCAAGGCTGACCACTTCGGCGCTTACCGGGCCGTCGACGATCTTGCAGATACCGGCCAGGATCTCTTCAAACGGCTGGCTTTCTTTGGCGATCAGTGAAGGGTTGGTGGTAACACCGTCCACCATCCCCATTTCCACACCTTTTTTGATTTCTTCTATGTTCGCTGTATCGATGAAAAATTTCATCTCGTTTCTCCTTAATGTTGATTTCGTGTGTTGCTCAGGCAGATTCCGGGTTTGTTACGACTCCGACCCTTCTTGGGCAACAAAAGTATTACAGCATTCCTCACTGCAGAAATAGACCATCGAGCCGCGATGCTTGAGGTGTATTGCCTGCTGTTTCGGAACAAGGCTGTGACATATGGGATCTTCCACCAGCACGTCCTGCACCGGTTCGTCCGGTTTGCGGGGGTCTGATGAAATAGTATCATCCCTGCTGCTCTTTGTACGACCTCCGGTAATCAGCCGATAGCCGATATACAGGAGAACTGCGATAACAAGTATACGTAGAGGGCTCAATTCGACCTCTTCCTAAGAGATAAAGAGCCCTGAACGGCTCGTCATTTCTGGTGAAAGACCAACAGGTTGACAGCCTTTTTCAGCCTGAGCGTTATTTCGCTGTTTCACACTCTATCACCTGCCATTGTATCCAAATATTCACATTCACCAAACTATTTTTTGCATCAACCACAACCACATCCATGACCTGCGTTTTTTATATCTGCGTCCGGGATGATGGCGACACCCACAGCCGAAAGTTATCCGGGCCAGTTGGATGGGCTTATTTCCTGTTTGCGCACGGCTCCCTCAGCCATCCTGATCTCCAGCCTTTCTTTGAGTTCCCTCACTGTTTTGCCCCTTCTGATGTCATAGAAGTCAGGAGCAATCTCAAGAAGCGGACTGAGAACAAACAACCGGTCATGCAGATGGGGGTGCGGAAGCACCAATTCCGGGTCGTCGCACTGTTCTTCCCCGTAGTAGAGCAGATCGAGATCGATGGTGCGATCCTGATAGCCAAAGGCCTGCTCATCACGTACCCGGCCTAGCGTGGCCTCGACCTCCATCAGCTTGGCCAGCAACTCTTCGGGGCCAAGCGCCGTGCGTAATTCACCCACCGCATTGGTGAACCAGTGCTGGCTGTGCATATCAACTGGGGCGGACACATATGGGCTGGACAGGGCGACAAGGTGGATTTTACTGTCCTGGCCGAGTATCTCCCAGGCCGCAAGCAGGGTCTCGGGGCTATTGCCCAGATTTGAGCCCATGCCGATAAAGACCCGGGCACTTTCATCCGCTTTCATTGTTTTGCTCCGGTTTGCATATTAAAGGTCCTGCAGACCGAGCACATCGAACATCGTGTAGATACCGTTTGGCCGACCGACCAGCCAGGCCGCAGCAGTCGTCGCGCCCTTGGCGAAGTGATCGCGACTATGGGCCCGGTGGGTCAACTCGATACGCTCACCTGGACCGGCAAAATAGACCGTGTGTTCGCCCACGATATCCGCCGCCCTGATGGTAGAGATACCGATCTCACCGGCTTTTCGTTCACCGATAATACCATTGCGCTCAAAGACCCCGACTTCGGCCAGTTTGCGGTTCACGCCTTCTGCCGCCAGCTCGCCAAGTTTTAAGGCTGTGCCGCTCGGAGCGTCCTTTTTCTTGTTGTGGTGTGCCTCGACAATCTCGATATCGAAGTCGTCACCAAGAATGGCGGCGGTCTTCTTGACCAGCTTGAAAAGCACATTCACACAGACCGACATATTCGGCGCCTGAACGCACGGAAAGTTCTTCGCCAGTTCAGCCAGCTCAGCCAGATTCTCTTCGGTGAGTCCAGTAGTGCCAATCACCATCGCCACATTCTTTTTGGCGGCAATGCGGGCAAAACCCATGGTGGCGGCGTGAAAGGTGAAGTCGATAATAACATCACCCTTATCGATCACGGATTCGAGACCGGGCTCGATCAGCACCCCGTTTTTCTGGCCAAGAGCCAACTCACCGACATCCCTGCCAATTGCGGGGTTGCCTTCAGCCTCGAAGGCGGCGGCAATCGTCAGCTGAGGATGGATGTTGACCATGTGGGCGATACGCTGCCCCATACGACCGGCGGCGCCGGCGATGATAACCTTGATCATGTCGTGTTCTCCTTATTGCAACAGGGACCCGTAAACACGGGTACCAGCTTTACAGCAGCTCGAGCTGAGTCATTGCCGCTTTCAGTTTCGCCATGGTCGGCTCATCGACCGGGGTGATCGGCAACCGCGGTGATGCGTCCCTGATGATATTCATCAGTTGCAGACCCTGCTTGGCCGGAGCCGGACTCGGGCAGGCGAACATGCACTTCATGAGTGGAAACAGTTTATAATGCAGCTCATTGGCACGGGCGATATCACCATCCAAAGCGGCCTCTACCATTTGTGCCATGGGACCGGGCAGCATGTTCGAGACCACTGAGATAACACCTTTACCACCGACAAAAACAGTCGGCATGGAGGTGAAGTCGTCACCGGAGAGCAAGATGAAATCCTTAGGACACATGCGGATAACATCACTCACCTGCTCTAGGCTGCCGCAGGCTTCTTTTATTCCGATAATATTGTCGATTTTTGCCAACCGGGCAACGGTCTCCGGTAACATGTTGATCACCGTGCGTCCCGGCACGTTGTAAAGAAACATCGGGATATCGACTGCCTCGGCCACGGCCTTGAAGTGCTGGTAGATGCCTTCCTGGCTCGGCTTGTTGTAATAGGGCACAACGGAAAGTACCGCATCTGCACCGCTCTCTTTGGCACTTTCGGTAAACTCGATGGCCTCAAGCGTATTGTTGGCGCCGGTACCGGCAATAACCGGGACCCGGCCAGCCACTGTCTCCACTGCCAGCTCGACCACACGCTTATGCTCATCAAAACCAAGAGTAGCGGATTCACCGGTAGTACCACATGGAACAAGGCCATGGATACCGCTTTTGATTTGATACTCGATCAGGTCCACAAACCCCTGCTCATCGACCTGGCCGTCGATGAACGGTGTGACAATAGCAGTAAATGCTCCGTGAAACTGTTTCATGACTCCTCCTGGTATTTCTCTCGTGTTTTTGCTGGTCGAAGAGCTGGTGTCGTTACAGCAGCGATTCGGCCGTCAGGTTTCCTGAATAGATTATTCGTGCCGGGCCCTGCAGGTAGACTTTCTGCGCCTCCGGGCCAGATTTCATGTCAAAATGGATCGTCAACCGGTCTCCGCCCGAGGTCTGTACCTCAACGGGTGAAACCAGTCCTTTGTGAATCGAGGCCATAATGGCCGAGGCTACCGCACCGGTGCCGCAGGCCATGGTCTCATCCTCAACGCCGCGCTCATAGGTGCGGGAAAGGATGGTGTTGTCGCCGAGGAGTCGCACGAAGTTGGCGTTGGTCCCGGCGGGTTGAAACAGTTCGTGATAGCGAATCTTTCTGCCCCATTTTTTCACAGGAACGTCGTTTGTGTCCACAAAAATCACGGCATGGGGCACGCCGGTGTTCACAAAGCTCACCTCATGGCTTTCGCCGTCGAGGTTTATCTCGAGGTTGAAGCGATAATCAAGGGGCTCAGTCAGAAGAATACGGACCTCTTCCTCACTGCCGATGATCTCCGCCTCGATTATACCGGCGATCGTTTCAAACTTCATGGTCCTGCCGGCAATGCCATGCTGAAAGGCAAAGCGGGCGGCACAGCGTGAACCGTTGCCGCACATCTCAGCCACCGAGCCGTCGGCATTATAAAACTGCCATTTAAAATCGGCGGTTTCAGTATTTTCGATAAGAATCAGGCCATCTGCCCCCGCCGAAAACTTCCGGCGGCAAACCTTGACGGCAAACTGGGCCTGCTCCTCATGCGGGATAAGACCGGCCCGGTTATCGATGATAATAAAATCATTGCCGGTGCCGCTCATCTTTTCAAAGGCTACTGGAAACTGTACGGTCATTGTACGCTCCTTTTTGATGGACTCGTAAAAAGCCCGATCTCCTTCGAACTTTTTCCAGAGTCCATCTGCATGGTAAGGCTTACTTTTTTACAAGAGAGTCTTTTGTGGCAGTTGTACTCTTTTATTGGCAGGCTATCAACAGAAGAGGCCCTTCAGCCGACCGTGACTGAAGGGCCTGACCCACCTGTCGGCAAAGCTGTCAAATCCGCATTAGTAGCGGGGTTTAGCCTCCGCCGATTTCTTACTCTCGTTGCCCTTGCCTGTTCGGTCATATGCCGTCACCGCATAGATGAAATACGCGTCCTCACCGGCACTTTCGTCAACAAAGGTGCTGTCCGGCACAGCGACGGTCCCGATCAGCCCAAAGCCACCGCCTTCCGACCGCCGATAGACGTTGTAACCGGCCACATCAGCTGCCGTGGAGGGCTCCCAGACCACTCGGATTCCCTTACCCGTATTGAACACCTCGACACCGGTCGGTACGGGTGGCGGGGTAGTGTCCACCGGGGTAACGATGACGGGCTCGGACGCTCCGCCAAAGACCAGGTCTTCGCCGAAACGCAATACAGACTGCACCTGATAGCTGTATTGCTGACCATTGACAACTTTGCGATCCACCGTAGACGTCTCGGCAACCGGGCTGCCGATGCGGGTATAGTCGTTTTCACCGGTTTTCCTGAGCAGTTGATAGAGGACATCGGTCTGCACCGGCTCGCCGTCGCGGCGACTGGTAACCGGCTGCCAATTCAGCTGCACACTGGAATCGGCAGCTGAAGCGGTAAGCCCGGTTGGGGGCACCGCCGGGACATGCCAGACAAAGGTAACGATATTAGAGTCTGCGCTCGCCGCCCACCAGTCACGTTTGGCCTGGACCTTGAAAAAATATTTATGGCCCTGCCGCAACAGATCGTAATCGTACGTGGCAATACGCCGCTTACCATCGACCACCGTCATGCCGCCATCCACCTCGATCGGTTCGACAAAGGGCACCGGACAGGTCGGACAATACTCGTCCAGCGGGATCTCGGCCCGGTAAAGGTCAAAAGCGGCAATGTCATTGATCTCTTCGCCTTTGATGTTTTTTCCGGGAAAGGTCCAGCTCAGCCGAACCTGGTCTTCCTGAACGGTGTAGCGGAGATCCTCAATGGCCACCGGCACCACCGTTGCCGGTGGCACAGGCGGAGTCTTGTAACCGCAGCCGCCTACTGTCAGAAGTGCTCCCAGCAGCAGGCCTCCTGCAATTCGTACCCCGCTGACTGAATTCATACCGAAATCCCCATCAGTTTTTCCGCCTTTTCAAGCGCCTCCTCGACCCGCGCCAGGCCAGTGCCACCGGTAGAGATACGGCTGTTTACCGAGCCATCAACCGTCAGCACCTCAAACACGTCTTCTTCGATAATCGGGGAGAATTTTTTCATCTCTTCCATCGTAAGCTGATCCAGCTCACAGCCCTTGCCAAGGCAATAGGCCACGGCTCTACCAACAATGCCGTGGGCCTCACGGAACGGCACATCTTTCAACACCAGGTAATCGGCGAGATCGGTGGCGGTGATAAAGCCGGTTTTGGTTGCTTCCTCCATCACCTCTGTACGGAACTTGAGGTTTTCCAGAAGCTCGGCCATGATCGATACCGAGGCAGTGACAGTATCGACTGTGTCGAATACCGGTTCCTTGTCTTCCTGGAGGTCGCGGTTGTAGGTGAGCGGCAATCCTTTGACGAGCGTTATAAGGCTCATCAGGCTGCCGGTAACCCGGCCGCTTTTGCCGCGAATCAACTCTGGAATGTCCGGGTTCTTCTTCTGCGGCATGATGGAGGAGCCGGTGCAAAACTTATCGGCAATCTCCACAAACCTGAACTCGCTCGACGACCAGAGCACCAGCTCCTCGGAAAGGCGGGAGAGATGCAGCTGAATGAGGGTACAGGCGCTCACGAACTCAATGGCGAAATCACGGTCGCCCGAGGTGTCCATGGAGTTGGCGGTGACTCCGGCAAAACCAAGGGCCTCGGCCACCTGCTCACGATCAATGGGCAGGCCGGTACCGGCCATGGCAGCACAGCCGAGCGGCGAGAGGTTCAACCGCTTTCTGCAATCAAGAATGCGCTCCTTGTCACGGCCAAACATCTCGAAATAGGCCAGCATGTGATGGGCGATCTGCACCGGTTGAGCACGCTGCAGATGGGTATAACCCGGCATCACATGACCGATGTATTTCCGGGCCAGCAGAACAAAGGCCCGGCGGATCCCATCGAGCAGCTCAGCCAGGATGTCACACTGGTCGCGCAGGTACATCTTGAAATCGAGGGCGATCTGGTCATTACGTGAACGGGCACTGTGCAGCTTGGCTCCGGCCGGACCGATCCGGTCCACCAGTGCCTTTTCGATATTCATGTGAATATCTTCGAGCTCGCGCCTGAATTCGAAAGTCCCCGCCTCGATATCCTGCTGGATCGAGGTGAGGCCATCGACAATCGCCTGCAGCTCCTCTTTTGACAGAATGCCCTGCGAGGCAAGCATTGTGGCATGAGCCTTGCTGCCGGCAATATCGTATTTATAGAGCCGTGAATCGTAGTGGATGGAGGCGGTAAACGCCTCCACCGATCCGGCTGTCGCTTCGGCAAACCGACCGCCCCAGAGTTTTTTGGAACCGCTTTCTTTTTTTGCCATGATCTTTTATTTGTTCTGCAAGGCTTGGATTCTCAGACGAAGGCCATTGAGGCGAATAAAACCGGTAGCATCACCCTGATCGTAGACCATGTCCTCTTCGAAGGTGGCAAAGCTCTCCTGATAGAGCGAGTTGTCTGACTTGCGGCCAACGGTAATACAGTTGCCCTTATAGAGCTTCATGCGCACGGTACCGTTGACGGTTTTCTGGGCGGCGTCCATGGTGGCCTGCAGCAATTCGCGCTCCGGAGAGAACCAGAAACCGTTGTAGATCAGCTCGGCGTAGCGCGGGATGAGCGAATCACGAATCTTCATAACCTCGCGGTCAAGAGTGATCGACTCAAGCGCCCTGTGCGATTCACGAAGCAAGGTGCCGCCAGGAGTCTCATAAACACCGCGGGATTTCATACCGACGAAACGATTTTCCACCAGGTCAAGACGGCCGATACCATTGGCACCGGCAACCTTGTTCAGCTTGGTAAAGAGCGCCAGAGGCTCCATTACAACCCCGTCGATAGCCACGGGATCACCGTTTTTAAACTCGATCTCGATATAGGTCGGGGTGTCCGGCGCCATTTCGGGAGAGACGGTCATTTTGAACATGGAGGCATCCGGCTCATTCCAAGGATTCTCTAAGATTCCTCCCTCGTAGCTCACATGCAACAGGTTCTCGTCGCAGCTGTAGGGTTTTTCCTTGGTGACCGGGACCGGGATATTATGCTTCTGGGCATATTCGACCAGTTTGGTACGAGAGGTGAGATCCCAGGTTCGCCACGGGGCGATGATCTTCAATTTCGGATCAAGGCCGATATACCCAAGCTCGAAACGCACCTGATCGTTGCCTTTGCCGGTGGCGCCATGGCTCACCGCATCAGCGCCTTCCTCGGCGGCAATGCGGACCTGCTCCTTGGCAATCAGCGGCCGGGCAAGAGAGGTGCCAAGCAGATAGGAGCCTTCGTAAATAGCGTTGGCCCGGAAAGCCGGGAAGATATACTCTTCGACGAATTCCTTCTTCAGGTCGGAGATGATCACCTTCTCCGCGCCAGTGGCCATACCTTTCTTCTCTACTGCATCCCAGTCTTCCTCCTGACCGATATTGGCGGAATAAGCCACAACCGGGCAGTCATACTGTTCAGTCAACCATGTCAGAATTACCGAAGTATCGAGGCCGCCGGAATAGGCAAGCACAATTTTTTTCACGTCCATCTCACAACCTCAAAGGGAAAGTGCAACTTGTTTGCATATGAAGGTGCTGTCAGCACCCCGCTATATTGTTGCCTGCTTCTCACAAAAAGCCGCTGGCACCAACGATTAATCTATAACTTCATGAAGCAGTGGAAGATGTTGAGGTTTTGACAAGGATAACAACCTGCGAAATACCACAATTAACAGGACCGGGAAATCTAAAGATGAAAAACTGAAAGGAACATTGAACCGGGCCTGGTTCGCAGGATAGTACCTCCCCAAACCTCTGCACCAACACCTACCAAGGAGAAAAGAAGTATCATTACATAAAATGACGGGGATTTGCAAAGTTTTTCCCCATTGCGAGGGTGTTACGGGACAAAATTTGTCAAAAGGAAAAAGCCGAAAGAGGTTGGTAACGGGAACGTCATCACCTCATTGCAATATTGAACCACCGGCTCTCGCGGTTTCGTGAGAGCCGGCAGGAAAACCCGGGAACTAGGCCAGTTCGCCAAAGGTCTCTTCCAGCGCCTGCATCAGCTGGTCAATCTCCTCACGGCTGACGACAAGGGGCGGCACAAACCTGAGTGCGGCATTACCGGCAAAGTTTATGATGCAGCCCTTGGCGAGCATCCGATTGACAATCTCGGTGCCAAGTTCGACCCCACGCTCGGTTAATACCAAACCGAGCATCATGCCAAGACCGCGGGTCTGGGCAGCCAGCATTGGAAAACGGTCCGCCAGCACCTTCAGCTTCTCGATAAAATATTGCCCTTTCGCCTGCAAATCGGTAAAAAACCCATCTGCCAACATCACTTTAAGGGTCGCCACAGCGGCGGCAGAAGCAACGGGATTGCCGCCGAAGGTAGAGGCGTGGGTTCCCGGTACCAGAAACGCCGCCAGTTTTTCGGTGGTCAACATGGCCCCGATCGGCAAACCATTACCCAAGCCCTTTGCGGAGGTCATGATATCCGGCACCACTCCCAGCTGCTGGTAGGCAAAGAGCGTTCCGGTACGGCCAATGCCGGTCTGCACCTCGTCGAAAATGAGCAGCAATCCGTGTTTATCACAGAGAGCCCGCAATCCCTGGAGGTATTCCTTTTCCAGCGGACGGACACCACTTTCCCCCTGAACCGGTTCACAGAGAATGGCACAGGTCGACGGGCTAATACGCTTCTCCACCTCAGCCAGATCGCCAAAGGGGGCATGGTCAAAACCATCGGGCAGCGGCTCAAACCCTTTGTGAAATTTGGGCTGACCGGTAGCGGCCACGGTGGCAAGGGTTCGCCCATGGAAGGAACCTTCCAGGGAAATTACCCGGTATTTGCCCTCACCGCTTGCGATTCGAGCCAGCTTGATCGCCGCCTCGTTGGCCTCGGCACCGCTGTTGGCCATGAACACCTTATCGGCAAAGGTATTGGCTACCAGCAGTTCGGCCAGCTCGGTCTGGGGACGGGTGTAATAGAGATTCGAGACGTGGACCAGCTCGCCGGCCTGGCGGCAGATGGCCTCGGTCACCGCCGGATGGCAATGGCCTAAACCTGCCACGGCTATGCCTGCCAGGAAATCGAGATATTCACGGCCGTCGGCGTCGATCAGCTTACACCCCTCACCCTTCACCATGGCCACCGGGTACCTGGCATAGTTACCGACAAATACCCGGTTACCCTTCTCTTTCCACTCTTCGTTTGCCTTTCCCATCAGTAGATCTCCGTGCCAACCCCTTCCCGGGTGAACATTTCCAGTAAAATAGCGTGCTCCACTCTTCCATCGACGATGTAGGTCTTGCCTACCCCGTTTTTCACCGCAGTTTCGCAACAGCGCACCTTGGGAATCATGCCACCTGCGATCGTTCCGTCATCAATGAGCCCTTCGAGTTGATCACGGGAGAGGCTCTGGAGGAGATTCCCCTCCTTGTCCTTTACCCCGGGAACATCGGTCAGGAGGATCAACTTTTCAGCGTTCAGCGCTCCGGCAATGGCACCCGCCACCAGATCGGCATTGATGTTGTAGGCCTGGCCATCCTCACCGACACCAACCGGCGCGATAACCGGGATGAAATCGCCTTTATATAGGATTTCGAGCACTCCGGCGTTGATCTTGGTCACCTGGCCAACCCGGCCAAGATCGATCAGTTCCGGCGGCTTGTTTTCCATCTCGGCACTCTCGGCCTTAGCACTCATCTGCAGCTTGCGGGCACATACCAGATCGCCGTCACGACCGGAAAGCCCCACCGCCTTACCGCCGCAGTGGTTAATCAGGCCGACGATCTCTTTATTGACCTTACCGACCAGCACCATCTCCACCACACCCATGGTTTCGCCGTCCGTCACCCGCATACCCTGGACATAACTCGGCTTGATGTCGAGCCTGTCGAGAAAACGGTTGATCTGCGGCCCGCCGCCATGCACGATGACCGGGTTGATGCCGATCTGTTTGAGCAGGATGACGTCGAGGGCGAACTGCTTTTTCAAATGTTCGTCCACCATGGCGTGCCCGCCGTATTTAATAACCACCGTTTTGTGCCGGAACTCCTGCATATACGGTAGCGACTCAATCAGGACCTTGGCCTTCTCAATGCTTTCCTTCATAGACGTATCCATGGCTGTAGTCCGCAATGACGCGTCAAGCCGGTTAAAAAATAATAAGTGGAAATTTTCATGAACAACACATGAAACATCCGGGCTCAAGTCGTGTTATCAGATAGTTGAGGTACCGGGGAAAAGACGTTGCCGAAAACAGACATCTATAGTACTGACTCCGAAAACGCAAGTAAAGAACTCTCTCTTGCATAATATATACAACACTCTACAATGCAGGCGCTCCCTGCTGACGGAGTGGAAAAAACTCAGCCCGGCTCCCTGGCCATTCATAGCTCCCCTTTACTTTTTACAAACCGTGGGCTACACTGGGTCCGGTAATTGCATGAAACACGACCGCCTAGCGGTTCAATGATAATGGAGAACAGGCATGACTATCCGGTTTCGACTGCTTTCCGCGCTGATTTTCAGCGCGTTTTTCTTCTGTAGCACAAGTCTGTACGCTGCCGCCAAGAAAGAGGAATCACCCATCACCGTCGAAGCGAATCACATGACATCGGTGGAAAAGGAAAGCTCCGTCATCTTTACCGGTGATGTCGATGCCCGCCAGGCCAATGTCCGGATTCGCACCGACAAGATGATCGTCTATTACACGCAAAAGGCCAAAGAAGAGGCCCAAGCGGAAGCAAAGCAGAAGGTCGAGAAAATGGTCTGCAACGGTAATGTCCAGATCACCCGGGACGACTGGCTCGGCACCTCCAAAGACATGGTCTACCTCTCGGCCGAACGGCAGTTTATCCTGATCGGCGATGCCAAGGCCTGGCAGGGAAAGAACATGGTCAGTGGCGACAAGATCATCTACTATATCGATGAAGGACGCTCCGAGGTCGTTGCGGCCCCTGCCGGCGCCAAGAACGGTAAAGGCAAGGATCAGGGCCGGGTCAAAATGACCATTATTCAGGAGTAAGGCACTGCCTTATTTGAAGGACAGCACACAGCACATGGCATTGCTCGAAACCCGAAATATCATCAAGACGTATGGCAACCGAACTGTTGTCAACGGCGTCAGTCTCCAGGTCCACACCGGCGCAGTTGTGGGACTGCTGGGACCAAACGGTGCCGGCAAGACCACCTCGTTTTATTCCATCGCCGGCTTTATCCGTCCGACGAAAGGCTCAATTCTGCTGGATGGCGAGAACATTACCAAACTACCCATCCACAAGCGCGCCTTAAAGGGCATCTCCTACCTGGCGCAGGAGCCCTCAGTCTTTCGTAAACTGACAGTCGAGGAGAATGTCCGGATCATCCTGGAACCACTTGGTTTACATAAAAATGAGATCAACAATCGCATTGAGGAGTTGATGGCCACGCTGAAGATAGAGTATCTTCGCAACAATCTTGGTCATGCTCTTTCAGGCGGTGAACGGCGAAGG
The DNA here is from genome assembly GCF_900143695.1 of Desulfopila aestuarii DSM 18488. Lineage (GTDB taxonomy): Bacteria > Desulfobacterota > Desulfobulbia > Desulfobulbales > Desulfocapsaceae > Desulfopila > Desulfopila aestuarii. Next base: position 414,726 of record NZ_FRFE01000001.1, on the reverse strand, counting down.
GTTGAGATCATGCGGGCCCTTGCGACCCGGCCACAGTTCATCCTCCTCGATGAACCTTTTGCCGGAATCGACCCCTTGGCCGTAGGCGAACTACAGAAGCTGATCCGCAGCCTGAAAGACCTGGGGCTGGGAATATTGATTTCCGATCATAACGTTCGGGAAACACTTCAGGTATGTGATTTTGCTTATATCATGAATGCCGGGCAGATCTTAACAAGCGGCGTTGCCAATGATATAATCGAGAGCGAAGTTGCCCGAAAGATGTATCTGGGCGAAAATTTCACCATGTAGGTACGGCGCAATTATGGCACTGGAACTCAGACAACAACTCAAGCTGGCACAAAAACTGGTCATGACGCCCCAGCTGCGTCAAGCGATCAAGCTGCTCCAGCTGAACCGTCTCGAGTTGACCGGCGCCCTGCAGGCGGAACTGGAACAGAACCCCGCCCTGGAAGAAGATCTCTCCATAGGAGAGACTATTGAGTTACCCCCTGAACTGCGTTCCAGCATCGAACACACCGAACCGGCTCAGGAAGCAGATCACACAGAGCAGGTAGCGGTACGTGAAAGTCTGGGCGATGTCAACTGGGAAGACTACTCCAACAACTTCGACTCCAACTTCTCGTTTGCCCACGAAACACCGGCCGCCGACGCCCCGTCTCAATTCGATTTCATCTCCGAAAAGCCAGGCCTGATCGCCTATCTGCGATGGCAGCTCGCCCACTGCGAACTGGACGAAAAAGAGATGGAGGTGGCGCTCTATATTATCTGCAACCTCAATCGCTACGGCTTTCTCGAGGTAACAATCGACGAGATTATCGCCAGCACCGAGTCGAACCCCGATGAGGTCGACTATGTGCTTGAGGTGATTCAGGATCTTGACCCTCCAGGCATTGCCGCCCGCGACGTCAGCGAGTCGCTCTTTCTGCAGCTGGAGCGGATGGGCAAAGGCAAGAGTTTGGCCGCAGTCATTGTCCGAGACCACCTGAGCCTGCTCGAGGTGCGCAATTACAAAGAGCTGATGAAGGTCACAGGCCGCAAGAAAAACGATATCCTCAAGGCTATCGATTTCATCACCTCTGAGCTCACCCCCTATCCGGGACTGCCCTACGCCACCGACGATACCAACTATGTCGTGCCCGACGTCTACATCATGAAGGTCGACGACGACTACGTGATCCGCTTAAACGATGACGACCTGCCGAATTTAAAACTTTCCAGTCATTACCTTGAGCTATTACAAAGCGGCACCAAGGATCTCCAGAAAGACTCGCGCAGCTACATCGCTGAAAAAGTGAAAAGCGCCGAATGGTTCATCAAATCGCTCTACCAGCGGCAGCGCACCATCTACAAGGTCATGGAGTCAATCCTCAGGTTCCAGCGCGACTTTTTCGAACGCGGACCGAAGTACTTAAAGCCGCTAATCCTGCGCGACGTTGCTGAAGACATCGAAATGCACGAGTCTACCATCAGCCGGGTCACGTCCAACAAATATGCCCACACCCCGCAGGGTATCTACGAGCTGAAATACTTCTTCTCCACTGCCATCCCGCGAGAAGGGGAAGATGCACTTGCCGCAGAGTCGATAAAGACCCGGATCCGCCAGATGATCCAGGAAGAAGACAAGTCCAAGCCGCTCAGCGACAGTGCCATCTCCGATATGCTGGCCGAGAGAAATATCCAGATTGCCAGGCGCACAGTGGCCAAATACCGGGAGCAGATGAAGATACTGCCGGTCAAGCACCGCCGCCAGAACAGATAGTCATCCTGTAACAACAAAGGGGAGAGAATAGTTCATGAGCCTGCTCGAACGCGTCTACTCCTTTCATCAGGACCTTTTAACCAACAGCTACCCCAACGCCACCACCCTCGTTGACCGCTTCGAGGTCTCTTTAGCCACAGCCCGGCGCGATATCGCCTACTTGCGGGACCGTTTGATGGCTCCGCTCGCCTTCGACAACCGTCGGAACGGCTTCTATTACACGGAAAGCGATTTTTCCCTGCCCTTTACCGAAAGCCCGAAAGTCACCCTGCTCCTCGGTATGCTGAGTAAATTTGCCCACGAAGCGGGACTGCGCGAACTGCCCGAAGTAATGCAGCTTGAGAAAAAGCTCTCCTCCATGCTTTCCGCCGACCATGCCCGGTTGATGCAGAGCCTTTATTGCGAATGGATCGAGGTTGAACATATCGACACCGAAATTTTTCGAGTGATTTTCGAGGCAGTGGTCCAGCAGCGAACCATCGCCATCGACTATTCGACCAAGGCTACTACCAATTCTTCACGGACCATCGAGCCACAGAGGCTCTGCAATTACCAGGGACGCTGGTACCTGCTGGCTCACTGCCGATTACGCCGTGAAATGCGCATGTTCCATATCGCGAGAATCACCAGGGCAGAACTCGGCAACGAAAAAATCACCTTTGTTCAAGGTCTTGAAGAGGACTATCTGCAGTCATCCTTTGGCATCTTTAAAGGTACAACTCCGCAGACAGCGGAAATCCTCTTTACCGGCACTGCTGCGGAACTTGTACGGCACCAGCACTGGCACCGGGATCAGATAATTACAGAGGTCGAAGACGGGGTCATATTGCAACTGCCGGTCAGCGATGACCGGGAAATTGCCATGAAGGTACTGCAATATGGCTCGCAGGCAAAGGTTCTCGCCCCGAAAAGCCTTCGCCAGAAGGTGGCAGGGGAAATCAAAACCATGGCAACATTCTACGGGTAGAACCGGCATAACTCGAATGGACCTGAGAAAGAAACGGGGATTTGGAAAAATCTCACGAGGATAAGCTTCTCAATCCGTTACGATTCCCTTTGTCATCTGCTCTGTTGTGGCTATAGTCTTTTTTGTGCAGACAACGTATAAAGAGTAGAGTTTGTTGTTCTCCTGCGAGAAGGCTGTTTTTATCTCAACACCACACAAGGGGGCACCCACCATGTCATCAGGATGGACCAGCGCTGTCATATGTCGTTTTGTTTTTGTGCTCGCAATCCTGCCTTTTATGAGCTCCTGCTCGACATTACTTTCCAACACGCTCATCGAGCCTACTGTTGCCAATCTGCAGAAACAGACAGATCTCGATCTGGTGTGCGAAGGCTCACCGGCCTATCTGCTCATGATCGACAGCCTGATTGCTTCCGATCCGGAAAGTCGTAATCTGCTCAGAGTCGGCTCCCAGGCTTACAGCGGCTATCTGGCCGCCATGACGGAGTGCGGCCTGCCTGAAGAACGTATCGATGCGGTGGCCCAAAAGAGCCGGCTGTATGGCACCACGTTGATTGCCCAGATGCTGCCCATCGCACCAGGTACCGATGCAGCCGAATTTGAAAAGCGCCTTGCCGGTCTCCGCTCTTCCCAGGTACCCGATCTGTTCTGGGGCACACTCGCCTGGCTTGGGTGGATTCAGGCTGAACAGGGCGCACCAGCGGCCATGGCCGATCTCGCCACGGTGGAAAAAATAATGGCCCGGCTCCTGGAGCTTGATGAAAGCTACCAGATGGGTAGTCCTCACCTCTTTTTCGGGGCTTACTATGCCACCCGGCCACCCATGTTCGGTGGAGATCCGGAAAAAAGCGCCCAACATTTTGAAAAGGCCCTGGCATTCTCCCACCATAGATTCCTGATGGTCCAGGCAACCTATGCCGAAACGCTGGCCCGGCAACTTTTTGACCGTGAACTTCATGATCGGCTTTTGCAGGAAGTGATGGACTTCCCCATTGGCAATGCCCCTGACCAGGCCCTCAGCAATCAGATCGCCAAACGACGGGCCCAGCGGCTGCTGGAAGAAGACTTTTTTGCGGAGTAGGAAGAGAGAAATACTTAAGTTGCAACATGGAAACAAAGCGGAGAAAAATATGCGATTCATTATAGTTGTACTCATGACACTGTTGCTGAACAGCAGTCTCGGTGTAAACAGTGCTCAGGCCGGTCCCAAACACCTTTTCAAGATCGCCTCCCTTGCTCCGGATGGCTCGGTCTGGGTAACCCAGTTTGAAAAGTTCACCAAGGAAGTCACCGAAAAAACCGGCGGAGAAGTAGGTTTTCGGGTCTATGCCGGCGGGATCATGGGTGACGATCAGGCCATGTATCGCAAAATGCGGGTGGGCCAGCTCCACGGCGGCGGTTTCACCATGACCGGTATCGCCTCGGTTGTCCCGGATTTCCGCATCATGTCCATTCCTTTTCTGTTTAACAATTACCAGGAAGTTGATGCGGTGAGTGAAGGCCTCATGCCACTGTTCCAAGAGCAGTTCAGCAAACAGGGACTTGAATTCATCGCCAGAACCGAGGTCGGTTTTATCTATACGATGTCCACCAAACCGGTGGTCAGTACCGAAGAATTGAAAAAATCCACCATATGGATTCCCGCCGGCGACCCATTGGCGGCAACCTTCATAGACCAGATCGGCCTCTCTCCGGTACAGCTTTCCATCCCCGATGTCCTCTCCTCATTGCAGACCGGGCTGATCGATACCGTTTTCAATTCGCTCTACGGCTCGATTGTGCTGCAATGGTTCACCAAGGCCAAATACGTAACCGATAACCCCTTCGGCTACGCCTATGGCGTCTTTTTGCTGGATAAAAAGAAATTTGACAAACTGCCGCCAAAATATGCCACGATTATCCGGGAATCGGCCGCCAAACATTTCTCGGTACTGATCGAGGAGACCCGTAAATCAAACGACGAATCAAACCTGGTGCTGAAAAAGCAGGGTGTCACCTTTGTAAAAGCCAATCCCGATTCGCTCCGAGAGCTCCAGACCTTTCGCCAGAAAACGATAGATAAAGCAATGGGCAGCGCTTTCTCGGAAGCAACCTACAACAAGATGATGAAGATTCTCGACACATATCGTGCTGCCCATAAAACAAGCGGGCATTGATCCATCCGCCATGACCAAACCGAAGAGATCATCGCTCGCGCAGAAAGGAGCCCGATTCGAGGAGCTGGTGCTTTGCCTGCTTTTGGGCTTCATGATCGTACTGGCATGCGTACAGATCGCACTGAGGACCTTCTTTGGTGGCGGGTTGCTCTGGGCCGATCCGCTCTTGCGGTATCTGGTTCTCTGGAGCGGCCTGCTCGGGGCCTCCATGGCCACCTCGCGCGGTGAACATATCGCCCTTGATCTCGCCGGCTACCTGCTGCCGGAAAAACTGCAACCACTGGTTCAACTGGCCTGCCATCTGTTCGCCCTGATCACCTCCGGATTTCTCACCTGGGCTTCGATCCTTTTCATACAAAGTGAGATCGAATACGGTAGTCCCGGTCTCCTGGATATCCCCACCTGGGGCTGGAACATGATATTTCCCTTGGCTTTTTTACTGATCACCCTGCGCTATCTGGCCCTGGTTTTCACCACCACTACAACCATATTGCAGGGCCATAAGAGCACCACAGGAGTGAGGCAATGACACTGTTTAAAATCATTACCCTTCTCCTCGCAATCTTAGGTGCGCCACTTTTTCTGGTTATCTCGGCGCTGGCCCTCATCTCCTTTTCTTCTGTGGATATTGACCTTTCAGTGGTGGTAATCGAGATGTCGCGGCTCGCCGACACGCCGATGCTCATTTCCCTGCCGCTCTTTATCTTCGCCGGTACCCTCCTCTCAGAGAGCAAGGCGCCAGAGCGTATCCTCATGCTCTCCCGGATCTTCCTGGGCTGGATGCCCGGCGGGCTCGCCGTGGTTTCTCTTGCCGTCTGCGCGGTCTTCACCGCATTTACCGGCGCCTCGGGCGTGACCATATTCGCTCTCGGCGGCCTGCTGCTCCCCGCTCTCATTAAGGATGGCTATAACGAACGTTTTTCCATGGGGTTAATCACCTCTTCCGGCAGCCTTGGTCTCTTATTTCCACCGAGCCTGCCGCTTATACTCTACGGAGTCATTTCCGAGACCCGTATCGACCATCTCTTTCTGGCCGGTATTCTGCCGGGCCTCCTGATGCTCGTGTTGCTGGCGGCTTACTCCATGCGCCAAAGCCCGACAGCACCAGATAACAAGCAACGCTATTCCGGCAAAGATGCACTTTCCGCCTTGCGCCAGTCCGCCTGGGAACTGCCACTGCCGGTGATTATCCTTGGCGGCATCTATGGCGGTTTTTTCGTGGCCGGAGAGGCAGCGGCCGTCACCTGCCTCTATGTACTGATCGTCGAAGTACTCATCTATCGGGACATCAAGATTTCGGCCCTGCCCGGTATCATGAGTAAATCGATGATGCTCTTTGGCGGCATTCTTGTGATTCTGGCAGCCTCCATGGCCTCGACCAACTACCTGGTCGACCAGGAAGTGCCGATGCGACTTTTTGAGTTCATCCGTGAATATATTGACAGCAAATACACCTTCCTGCTGTTGTTGAACATCTTTCTCCTTATCGTCGGCGCCATGCTCGACATCTTTTCCGCTTTGGTGCTGGTGGTGCCGCTCATCCTGCCTATCGCCAATGGCTATGGGGTTGATCCCATCCATCTTGGTATCATTTTTCTCACCAACCTGCAGATCGGCTACTGCACCCCACCGGTGGGGTTGAATCTCTTTCTCGCCTCCTACCGGTTTGAAAAACCCATCGTAGAGCTCTACCGCTCAACGCTGCCTTTTCTTGCCCTGCTCCTCATTACACTTGTCGTTATCACCTATTTCCCGTGGCTCAGCCAGGTGCTGATTCGCACATTTGGTTGACTCGATCTCCCCTCAGGCCCCCTCTTTTTAAAGCATTTGTGATCAAAACACGTTTTATGATACGCTGATTATAGAGGTTCCAGCACAGTACCCGTAAGGGGATATCCAGGAGGACTTACATGACGATCTACTTTGATCCGGAAGGAACAGCCACAGGGCTCGAACAGTGCCTGCGTCAGGCATCTCAAGATGACAACATCTCCGGCCTTCTTGTGCTCAGCTGTGCTGCTAATGATTTTACCCCGGAAGCGATCGACCCGATCCTACAGCAGACTAAGGTAGCGCTGGCAGGCGGAATCTTTCCAAGAATTATTCACAACACGAAACTGCATGATAAAGGAACTCTGGTGATCGGTCTGCCGGATGTGGTCACCATCGAGACCATCCACCACCTCAGGGACCCGGATGCCGATTTTGAACATATTCTCGATCAAAAGCTCCCAGACAGCAGCGAAGTGCGTACCCTCATCCTCTTGGTGGACGGTTTTGCTCCCCGTATCTCTTCCTTTATCGAAAGCTTATTCAATGTCTTCGGCCTCGACTTCAACTATGTCGGCGGTGGAGCCGGTTCGCTTTCCATGGAACGAAAGCCCTATATCCTCACCAATGCAGGCATGGTGATGGATGCCGCGGTATTGACCTTTCTGTCCACACCAAGCGGGATCGGTGTCGGCCATGGCTGGCAGGAAATGTCCGGTCCATATCAGGTGACCGGCATCGGCCCAAGTGCCGTCCAGACTATCGAATGGGAACCGGCGTTTGATTTTTACCGAAAGACCATCTTTGAAAAAACAGGAATCCACTGCAACAGGGAAAGCTTTTTCGACGTTTCCAAATATCATCCCTTCGGCATCAGTCGGCTGGGCGGGGAACAGATCATCAGAGACCCTTATCAGGTCGAAACTGATGGATCACTGGTCTGTATCGGTGAGATCCAGGAAGGCGCATTCATCTCTATCATGCAGGCTGAGGAAAATCATCTCATTGAGGCAGCTGCAGAATCCCTCCGTCTGAGCCTGCAGGCACTGCCTGCCGATGACACCGTCGGCCTGTGCTTTTTTGTCGATTGCATCTCACGTGTCATTGTTCTGGACACAAATTTTCAAAAAGAACTCGATGTGGTCAGCACCACTGGCCAACCCCTCGTCGGCATCTGCTCCATGGGTGAAATCGCCAATTCCGGCACCGACTATCTTGAGCTGTACAACAAAACTTCGGTTATGGCAGTCCTGGCAAAACGATGAACTTTAAGGCCCTGGAAATACAGATTTACTTTGAAATTGCCATGGCCATTGGCAACAGCCTGGACCTGCAGAAAATGTTGCAGACCGCCCTGTCGGCCTACCTGCGCAAGCTCAGCTGCGCCACCGGCATGGTACTGGAACTGCAATTACAAAACGGTTGCTATAACTATGTCCCCTGTTTCGCGATTCCAAGAAACACCAATAAAAACCCTGTCTACACCTCTATCCTTGGCCAACTACCGACAGCATTCAACCATGAAGAGCTGGACAGTTTTCAGAACACCCTGCCGCTCAGCGGCTCGATCGACGACCGGCACCACTTCCACATCACCCTGCTTCCCGATTTCGGCCTGCTGCTGCTTATCCGCAGTAGCCAACCTCTCGAGGCAAGAACCCTCTTTTCGCTGAAACAGCTCAACAAAAAACTCGCCGACTCCTGCATTGCCTGTCTCCAAAAAGAGAAAATTGAGGCAATGAACCAGCAGCTCAGCCATGAAATACATCAACGAAAAGGTGCCGAACTGCAGTTGAAAGAACTACTCGGCAATCTTGAGCAAAAGGTCAGTCAACGGACAAAGGCCCTCAGGGAAAGTGAGACACGCTATCGGGCCATTTTCGACAATATTCAGGATATCTTCTTTTCGCTTTCGCCGGAAGGCAGAATCCTCGAGATCAGTCCATCGGTAAAGACGACCCTGCAGTATCCCCGTTCCAGGTTGATCGGCCGCTCGCTCCGCTTTCTCGGTTTTCGCCAGAAAGACATCGACCACCTCTCTCACCAGCTGGAAACGTATGGTAACGTGAAAGATTTTCAGATCAGCATGCATGCCCGGGACGGGGTTCGCCACTACTTCTCAATGAACGCTATTCTCACCATGGGCTCTGGTAGTAACCTATTTCAGATCGTCGGGTCACTGAGGGATATAACCCAGCAGCATGATATTGAGCAGTCCAAAAAGGTGCTGGAAGAACAGCTGCAGAATTCGCGAAAAATGGAAGCGCTCGGTCTCCTTGCCGGCGGTGTGGCTCATGATCTGAACAATGTACTCTCCGGCATCGTCAGTTACCCCGACCTGCTGCTGACCATGATCGATGACAAGAGCCCGCTCAGGCGCCCCATAGCCACTATCCGTGAATCCGGTGAAAAAGCGGCTGCTATCGTCCAGGATTTGTTGAACATGGCGCGAAGAGGCGTGGTCCAGAAAGAGACGATCAACCTCAACCCCCTTGTCGCCGAATATCTGAAATCACCGGAACATGAAAGGCTTATCGGCAGCCATGACGGCATCACCATCATCACCAAACTGCAGCCGGATCTCCTCAATCTGAAAGGATCAGCACTGCACCTGAAAAATGCACTGATGAATCTGGTGCTCAATAGCGTCGAAGCGGGTGCCGACCGTATCATCGTCACCACCGAAAACACCTGTCTGGAAGGGAAGACCTTTACGGACAACAAGATCCCTGAAGGGGAGTATGTTATCCTCCAGGTGAGCGACAATGGTTCCGGCATCTCGGAGGAAGATCAACAGCGCATTTTCGAGCCGTTCTACACCAAAAAGGTGATGGGAAAAAGTGGCACAGGCCTCGGTATGGCCGTGGTATGGGGGACCGTCCAGGATCATGGCGGCCATATCACCATCGACAGCAAACCTGGCTCCCCCACCACCTTCCGGCTCATCTTTCCCAGCTCCCGTGACAGTCTGGTCAAACAGGAAACTATTGAACCGCACAGGGAAATCCTCGGCAAAGGTGAGTCCGTGCTGATCGTTGATGACAGCGAACAACAGCGGCAAATTGCCCAGGCCACCCTGGCCGCTCTCAACTACAGGGTGCACCTGGCGGCAAGCGGTGAGGAAGCGCTTCTCTTTCTGCAGCACTCCTCATCTTTTCCGGATATAGTAATCCTCGATATGATCATGGAACCTGGCATCGACGGTCTTGACACCTACCGGCTTATCCGAGATCTGTATCCTGAACAGAAAGTGATCATCGCCAGCGGCTACTCGGAAACCGTCAGGGTCCGGGAAGCGCTCAGGCTGGGTGCGCTGATGTATATTAAAAAGCCGTACCTGTTAAAAACGATCGGCACTGCGCTTCGCCAGTGCCTTGAACCAACAGAAGCAGCATAACATCAATACGTTGCATTTTTTTAATCCAACACAATCCCTATGCATCGATTTTTCTTCACTACAGGCGCCTTGCTGGCCGGTCTGGCAGTGGCCATGGGTGCCGCGACCGGCCACGAATCAAGCACCTTCAACGAGCTGGCCAGGGTCTGGCTGGAAAAGGCTGTTCGTTACCAGTTTCTCCATGGCCTGGCACTCATTGCAACAGCCATAGCCTTAGGTGTCTGGCAAGAGCCGCGCCGACTGCTGACTGCGGCCGGCTGGTGCTTCATTGCCGGTACGCTGCTTTTTCCCGGCAGTCTCTATTTCATGGTCTTTACCGGGATTTCTGCAGGTTACCTGACTCCGCTTGGCGGCACGTTTTTCCTGGCGGGATGGCTGGCCATGGTATTGGCCGGCCTGAAGCTGCCGCCACACCGGTAAACCGGAAGGCGGCAGTCGCAAAGAATCACCTATTCTCCCAGCACACCAACATAGGGAAGATTCCGGTAGACCTGGGCGCAGTCAAGCCCATAGCCCACCACGAATTTGTTGGGAATGTCCATCCCACAGAAATCGATCGTCACCTCAGCGGTTCGGCACTCAGGTTTGTTCAGAAAACTGCAGATCGCAAGCGAGCGCGGTTTACGGTTATTCATCATCCGGATCACCTTGGAAAAGGTATTACCGGTATCGACGATATCTTCAACCAGCAGCACGTCGCGACCCTCGATGGACATGTCAAGATCCATGACGATCTTGACGTCGCCACTACTCACCGTGCCGTCGCCATAACTGGAAACAGTCATAAAATCAACTACCAGGGGTAGCTTGATCTCCCGCACCAGATCCGCCATGAAGATAAAAGAGCCACGCAAAAGCCCAATCACCACCAGTTCTCGCTCAATACCCTGATAGTGGGCGGTAATTTCACCACCGAGCCGTTCAACAGTTTTTGCTATTTCTTCTTCTGTTACAAGTATCTCTTTTATGTTTGTCTCCAGCATATATCCTCCCTGGAGTAAAAGTCTCAAAAGGTTGTCACGTCGCGTTCCGACCGTCGGAACAATTATTCACCCTCTCTACCATGTACAATCAATTTTTCGAAACCAAATAGTTATCGTGAGCTGGTCTTTACTTGAACCAAATAGATAATTGCACAAACAATTCAGGGGACAGAAAAAAATCTTTTCTGTCCCCTGAAAAAGCATCATGAAGGCAATCGCTCAAAACCTTCTTGCTGTTTTGTCTCGCTCTATCTATTTCGCAGTATCCGTAATACCGTAGCTTTCCATGATCTTGGCAAACTCCCCGCTCGCTTTTATCTCTGTCAGCCCTTTGTTAAAGGCATCTACGATCTCTTGATGGCGAGGGTTGGCAAGGCCGGTGGTCAGATACAAATTTTTACTATCCAGGGGTTTTTCAACAAACGTTATTTTCGTCAGCATTGACGGGTCGGTTTTCGCGATCTGCGCCTTTGCCACGATTTCATCTTCCAATGTCAGGTCAATGCGTTTTACGAGTAATTTTTTCACGTTGGTGATAAAGTCGACGACATCATCCCGGGTAAAATCTTTTGGCTCAGCAAAATCTTCATTGTAGACGTAGCCCCTTATCGTCCCGATTTTTTTACCTTTCAGGCTCTCTAGGCCTGTGTAGTCAAAGGGGTCATCAACATTTTTAATAAATTTAATAGTGTTAACGGCGTATGGCTCACTGAACTGCATGATTTTCAGATTCTCATCGTTCATCCAAACATCAGGGAGGATATCAATTTTTCCCTCTACGACCTGAGTCTTAGCCCTTACCCACGGAATAAAATCCATTTTCACAGTATATCCCTGGGTCTTGTACGCAGCTCGGATAATCGCTAGTGACAGGCCCTCCTGCGGGTCTGACTGATCCACAAAAGGTGGATATGGATCTGCAGCTGCCGTAATCACTTTTTCTTCGGCCATGCACATGGAAGCAACCGACAATAACACCATCATCACAGCGATAAGTCTCATTTTCATAGGTGCACTCTCTTCTGTAAGTGTTTGATACCTACCAGGGAATTATTATATTCCCTTCGTCCTCAAATGAGCCTAGCAAAACGATAAGTAAATATCAAATCGAAGATTATTGTTAACGTCTTTATCTTTTGTTTTGAAATAGCATAGTGTAACAAATCGGATAGATAGTCGGTCTTCACAAATACCTGATCAAGCTTGGTAGAGAGAAAGCCGCTTTCCCCTTTTGCCATCCCTGGCAATCGGCTTTTTTTATAACATGTTGTTGAATCATCTATGCGCCCCGATGTTCGGATGGTATAGTAACTCTATCATTACGCAGAACTCTTCAAATCTCTTTGAATTTAGAACAGTTCACGTTATCCAGATCTCGGCACTCACCGCCGCTCAACACGAAACCACATGGAGGAAACCATGACCAATCGATGGCGAAATCGTATCGGAATGCTGTTGGTTTCAACACCGTTTCTGATGCTTTCCGCAACGGGATGTCTGGCAGCAAAACCCACCGCCGCGGAACCTGGCGATGAGATTCAAATCGAGCCGGAAGCAATGACAGCCCTCAACGAAATGGGCAACTACCTCAGAACCCTCAAATCATTTACCGTGAGTTCAGAAATGTCCATGGATGAAGTACTCCTTTCCGGTCAGAAGATCCTCCTCACCGGCACCACCGAGTACAGCACCAGACTCCCCGATCGTCTACGGGTTTCCTCAAAAGTTGAGGGGCTGGACAGAGACAACGAATATTATTACGACGGTAAATCCTTTACTATATATAGTAACCTGGACAAGTATTACGCCACCTTCGAGGCGCCGGATACCATCGGCAAGCTGCTCGACATTGCCGAGGATCGTTATGATGTGGAAATCCCATTGCGGGATCTTTTCTACTGGGGAACCGAGAAGGATCGGGGGGAAGATGTCCAGGCCGCCTATTTTATTGATACCAGCCGGATCAACGGTACACCTTGTAAACATTACGCCTTCAGACAGGAAGACGTGGACTGGCAGATCTGGATCGAGGATGACGACACCCCCCTGCCACTCCGACTGGTTATAACCAGCAAACTGGAAATAGGCGCACCGCAGTATATCTCCACCATGACCTGGAATGTGGCCCCGCAACTGACCGACAGCACCTTCGTGTTCACTCCGCCGGAAGGTGCTCATAAAATCGAGTTCGCCGTTATCGACGATCCCGAAGAAGAATCAACACAACAATAAGCGGAGGACATCAGCATGAAGACAAGATCACTTTTTTTTCGCGTCAACACCATTGCCATTGCCTCCATTTTCCTCATTGCTACCTGCGCTATCCCCCTTGAAGCCAGAACGACGGAAGGCAGAACCCGCACCAGTGTCCATCAGAAGAACAGGGCAAATATCAATACCAGGGATGTCCAGCGCAACAGGGATATCAACCGCAACACCAACGTCAACAGGAATGTCAATGTCAACAAAAACGTCAACGTCAATGTGAAAGGCGACAGACGGTACTATGACGGACGGCATTATTATGATTATAATCGGCATCATCATCACCATAATGACGTGGGAAGGGCTTGGGCGATAGGAGCACTTACCGGTCTGATGGTCGGTACCATCATCGCCTCCTCCTCCATGTCGCCGTCCTGCGGAACGGTCTATGTGAACGGCTATCCTTACAGGCAGTGCGGTAGCACCTGGTACCAGCCGCAATACGTTGGCAGTCAGGTTAATTATGTTGTGGTGAATCCACCCCGATAAACGGACAAAGGGAGAGACCGCTTCACTCAAAAGAGCAGCGGCCTGCTTTTGCGAAGCTCTTGCAGGTCGTAATGGCTACCGCGCCAGGATATGCCGCCGTTCTTCAGGGTTATCCAGGCGCCGCGGCCAATGATGTAGATGCTCATACACGGTGCCAGCACCCCACCGGCGACGGCAGAAAGAGGCATGCCGGAAAGCCTGGCACCCAATGCTAGTCCCAACAGCCGCAGCAGGACAGTTATGCCGAACAGCAGGCGTACCGAGCCAGAGGAGAAAAAGGGACCTATCAGTGGCAGGACGTTCAGGATGAAAACCAGCATCATCGACAAGAATGCCAGCCAACCACGATAGTGAACCACGGAAAAGACGTTTTTCATGAGCCCCGCCACCATTTCGATGGCGGTGGAGTACCAGCAGACCGTCACATATGGTTGGCCGAGCAGGCATTTTTGTTTCAACCCATGCTCTTTTACAATCTTGCCAAGCATGATGTCGTCAATCGGGTGCATGGCAATCAAACTATGTCCCGATACAGCGCGATACGCCTCGGCCCGCAACATATTGAAGGCCCCCACCCCCATGAAGTAACGGCTCTTTTCATCGTTTACCCGCCAGGGCTTGAACACAGCCAGCAGCCCGCTTGCCGCATCGAGAATCATCCCGTTTAACAGCCAACTTCCACCCACCTGCTGGAACATCAGTGAGAGGTGATCCAGCTGTTCCGTTTCCAGAACCCGTACGGCCCGACTCACCGTCGTTTGTTCCATCTCAATGTCAGCATCGGTAAAGATCAGGATCTCGCCTGTGGCATGATTGGCACCGGTCTGCAAGGCATGGGATTTCCCCAACCACCCTGACGGCAGTTCGCTGATGGTAAGAACTGAAAACGGTCTGGAGGATTCGCATTGGAGCCGTTCGAGCAATTGCGCAGTAGCATCAGTTGAGCGATCATTGACCACAATTATTTCAAGATGAGGGTAGTTCTGGGCTAGCAGGCTTTTCAGGGCAGGCTCAATGGTTTTCTCCTCATTGCAGGCCGGCACAATGATGGAGACAAGGGGGAAAGGTTCGACGACTTCGTCCGGGATTTCACCCAGCCACTGCATTCGCAAGAGACCCCAGCCGATATCGGCCAGGGTCAGGATATGGATAATCAGGATGGCAAATGCCAATACAACGAACATTGACATGGATGGCCTCGCACTGCTGACTGTTGCACCACTCTTGACCTCGATTAAGAGTACAAGCAAACATCATAGAGAACAAGGGTAGCCTTCAGGCAGCAGCAGAACTCAAACACCTCGACCCTCCTGCAACCTGGCAAAGACAACATACCGCTGGTCGGTCCCGGGTTGTATCGCGTCGAACGGGTAGCAGGTAACCAGGGTCAGCCAGGGGCTGTCGGACTGTTCGAAATAGAGCCCCTGATTGTGTTCGACATGGGTTGAAGTCACCTGAAAGGTGTGACTTCTCCCGTCTGCAGCCTCAATACTCAGCGTATCGCCCGGCTTGAGCTTTTCTAAAAAGGTAAAGCTGGTATCCCGATGACCAGATAGAACGCAGTTACCCTGCCCGCCAGGAGCTGCGCTGGAACTCAGGTGTCCCGGACCAAAAGCCAGGACTTCACCGCTATCGCCTTCCAGCACGATATGGTCGATACCAAGACGCGGAACCCTTAGCCGCGCCACCGGCCAACTGTCTGCCCAGGGCCAGGCTTTTACCGCCACGCCGGTGCGGACAGTCTCTTCCCACGCCTGGCGCAGCAGATGCTGGGCCAGCACGGCTTTTGCCTTCAGCCACATGCCGTCGCAGATTAACAGCCCCCCACCGGCAAGTAACGCATACAATGCTAATGTCATAATCATTTTCACTTGAACCTCCTCCGTAACAGCTGTAACAGCCCAGCCAGCATCAGGGCGATGGAACCACCCAGCATCTGCAGCGCCGCCGGTGTAGCCGTCTGAGATCCGCCACCGAAAATCTTGTCCATCTGCAGGCCAAAGGGTGCAGCTGTCTTCACCATAGCCTTTGACGATGGCGTACCCTGGGGACGGCTAACCTGTTTATCCACTGCTACCAGGCTGGTGTATTTGCTGACCAGCTGGTGGTCGAGCGCCGTCGCCAGCACTGTTTTTTTCACTTCAGCTTCATCTTTCCCAAGAGCCAGTGACTCCATTTCCGAGCGAATCTTCTTTCGCGCCCAGAGCGCCGCGATTCCAGGACGTGAACCATGATTCTCGGCATTTACGGAAAATTCCAGCCGCTTAGTGTTCTGCTCGCCGACGATCGTAAAAGTGGTCACCTCTTTCGGGGTGCGCACCGCCACCATCAACGGCTCACCAAAATAGAGGTCGGGGATGGGGTCCGGGTAAGATTCAAATTCCACAGATACACCTTCGGCTGTCATCATGGTGATATTGGTCAACGCCGGGCTTTCCAGCCGGGTGAGCAAGGCATCCATTCGGTTCCGCACTTCTCCGACATCGCCAATGGAGGTATGCGTTCCCCGACCGACTGTGGCGGCCCGGGTCATGAAATAACTATTAGGCGCCGAACCGATGCCAACGGTGAAGAGACGGGAATCGCCCAGCCGCTGGTGGATGAGCGCTAATAATTCTTCCTCGTTACCCACAGCCCCGTCAGTAAGAAAGATCACCTGTCGGATCCGCTCGCTAACATCAGAAGCATCGAGTGCCATTTCAAGTGCCTCGCGCATCTCGGTGCCGCCGTTAGCCTGAAGCATGTCGAGCTGGTCGATTGCTTCGAGAACCCGCTCATTGCTGGCCGCCACAGGAGAGGAGAAAAAGGACCGGGCCGAATCGTTAAAACAGATCACATTGAACCGGTCGGATGGTTGCAACCGATGCAACGCCTCACGGAGGGCCGCCTTGGCCTGGACGATGGATGGCCCGGCCATTGAGCCGGAGACATCAAGAATAAAGATGGCTTCACGTGGAACATGTACCTCGCTTCGCTGCTGCGGTGGCATCAGCATCAGGAGCAGATAGCGGTTATCACCCCGTACCTCGCCAAGAAGGGCGGCACCTGCCTGTTCGGTTTTCTTCGGCTGCCATTCCAGTACGAAATCCCGGTCAGCAAGTACCTTGCCGGTAAAAGTGAGGCTATGGTGGTCCTCCGATAACTCTTTGCTGTCCATCTGGTGGTAGAGACTCTTCAGGCCGGTTATGGGAAAACCGCTCATAAGATCGACAGCCAACATGGTCCGCGGCCCCTCACCCGACTCCGGAGGAGCCACCGGCGGCGTGATCTGCGAGGCATCGGGAACCTGGTCGGTATCCTGGGCCCAACCTTCACCGGTGAACGATACGGTGTGTTTTTCCACCGGCACGATTGGGCTGCCGGGGATATATCTCGGGGTGATGGCCATGGGAAATCGCAGGGAAAAGGTGTTGTCTGTGTACTGGACCAGCTGCTGGTATTCGATGATGATTGTCACTTTTTCACCGGGACCGATGTTGGCAACACGGGTGGTGAACATATTGGGGCGGTTCTGGGAAAGGAGCGAGGTCTTTTTGCCCTCCGCCTTGGCCTTTTCATAGATGGCCTTTGCTTCCTCACGCTCTTTTATTTCGCCGACAATCTCCCGCTCGCCGATCTTCATGCGGAGCCGGTCCACTGCACTCTCATCAGGCAACGGAAAAACATAGACGCCGTCCACCCAGTCCGGTCCACTGTTCTGGAACTCCTGGGCCACTCGCACCCGTGCGGCGATCCCACTCACGGTGATGGCAACATCCTGGCCGAGATGCAGGGCTGGAGAGCCGTTGCCAGCAGCGTCGGGAATGAGCAGCTCGCCCTGGCGGATATCATCAAGCCGAAACGCATCAGTCTCAGTCTGCTTATCGTCGGGCCGTATCGCCGCACCTGCCGGCAACAGACCACCACAGAGGATGATCAGCCCGATCACCAGGGTATAAATCAGCAGCATCAGGTTGCCCGGATCGAGCACTACATGTTTCTCTTTTGGTTCTTCCATAATCGTCGCTTTATTTTTATCCATGATGCACTCCAGTAATCTGTTTGCAGTGTCTCTTCGGTAATGAGCTCTTTTTCACGTATAATGAGTAGACACGACAAATGTGATTTTGGGCTGAAGCGATCATGACATCTGAACCAGCAAAAATGATCGATTATGACAAAGGGAAGGTACCGCTGGTAAAACGGGACTGATTTGGTTACGCTGAACTTCTTTGTCGGACTGCTTTTGCAGGTACAAAGCGCTCAACATAACATTTTTTCAGGGACAGGCAGTCATGGCGTATACCATCGCACTTGTAGAAGATGACGAAATGCTCCGGGCCAACTACACCCAGGCACTGCAGCGTGAAGGCTACCTTGTCGACAGCTACCGCAGCCGGCCTGAGGCCGAGGCCGCCTTTGCCAGAAAACTGCCCGACATGGCTATCCTCGACGTGATGCTGCTGGATGAAAAGGAAGGCGGCTTTGAACTGTGCCGGCAGCTGCGGCAGCTTTCACCCACCATCCCGATCATTTTTCTCACCGCCCGCGATTCAGATCTCGACCGGGTCTCCGGGCTCAGGCTCGGCGCCTGGGATTATCTCACCAAGAACACCACCACCCTTGATTTCCTGCCGGTTCGCATCTCTTCGCTTTTTAAGATGGTGGAGTCGCTGAAGGGCAAAACTGACATCCAGGAAACGGTGATAGAAAGCGGCAGCCTTCGCATCGTCGAAGAGCGAAAGCAGATCTACTGGCAGGAACAACTGCTCAATCTGACGCTTACCGAGTACTGGCTGCTGCTGGCACTGGCTCGAAGGCCGGGCCATGTCAAGTCACACGAACAGTTAATGGAAGCGGCCAACGTGGTTGTGACCAACAATGCCATCACCGCCCATATCCGCCGAATCCGCGACAAAATCCAGGAAATCGATCCCGACTTCAACGCCATCCGCACCGAATACGGGATGGGATACCGCTGGCAGGCCTGAAGGATCGGTGAAATGCGATGCGATTCTCCCTGCGTGTAAAACTGACCCTGGCCTCTCTCTTACTGCTCGTCATTCCATTTATCGGTTTTCGTTTCAGTGAAATCATCACCCGAGATCTGGTAGAGAGCCGCAAGGAGACGTTACTTTTTTCCGCCAGGGCGGTGGCCTCGGCCCTGGCCGGCCGTACCGGTCTGCTTGACCAGGAACTGTTTCACTCGCTCAACCAGAGCCGCGATCTCTACCTGTTTCACCTCACCAACCCGATCCGCTTAAACGGCAAGAGCGACGACTGGCTGCCGCAACTGAAAGAAGCAGAGGAATTTGCCGGCGAACACCTGCTGACCCCTGAAAGCAGCTATAGCTACAACTCCCTGCATTTCAAACATATGCTTGGTGTTCAGGGCGAATATCTCTACGCTATCTTTCTGGTCACCGACGACCATCTGGTCTACCGTTCTGAACAGTCTTTGGATATCGACTCTGCGGACCACCTGCAGATCGCTTTTGAGAGCCAGAATGGTACAATGCGCCGTTATCTTGTCTCGACCAGCGAACCCGGCTGGGTCAACGGCTTTCTCATGCCGGAAAACCCTGAAGAACGTCTGCCGGTCATACGAGAACCTCGTATTCAGGGAATGTGGTCGGAGACGACGGATGGCTATATCATTGAACTGCGCATCCCCCGGGATCTCATCGGCGAGCGATTCGCCTTTGCCATTGCCGATGTGGACGAGACCACAACACGCCAGACAACGGCCATGATCGGCACAGCCAACCCGGATCACCCAGAGAAACTGGGGTGGCTGCTCTCACCGTCAAAGACTATCGAGCATATTCTCCAGTCCATTGGCAGGCCCCAGTCACGCATTCTGATCGTCGACTCCAACCAGCGGGTACGAGCCAGTTTCGGTTCACTCACCCCTGAGAAACAACCGGAACAAAAAGAGACAAAATCTCTTCTCAGTTCAGTGAGTGGAGCCATCTACGGTGCCCTAGATCCGCTCTATCGGATCTTCACCACCCCTTTTACCGAGGAGTTCAAAACCCCGGTAGCCATGCCGACCACCCTGGACATTTCCGGCGTAAAAGAAGGATTACAGGGCAAAAGTACCATTACCCGCTACCGCATCGCCGCAGGCCAGGTCGAGGTCATGGCGGCCATTGCCCCCTTGAAAGAAGACGAAAAGGTGATCGGGGCAGTGGTAGTGGAGCAGACTACCAACTCCATCCTCGCCCTGCAGAATCGAGTTATCGAGGAAGCGCTCAGCCTCACCATCCTCGCCTTCTGTTTCGGCGCCCTGAGCCTCTTGTTTTTCGCCTCACGTCTCTCCTCGCGTATTCGTCAGCTGCGCGATCAAGCTGCCGGGGCCATCAGTAAAACCGGCCAGATCCAGGTTTCGCGCATTCGCACCAAAGCCCGTGATGAGATCGGTGACCTTTCCCGTACGCTCAGTTCCATGCTGAGCCAGCTGCGCGAACAGAGTATCTACCGGGAGACCATGGCCGATAACCTCGAGCATGAGATGCGCACGCCGCTGGCAGGTATTTCCGCCTCGCTGAAAAACCTGCGCGGCGAGATAGACAATCCGCCGGAACGGATCCGCAACTATCTGGACTGGGCCCTCAGTGACGTGATGCGTCTTGAAAAACTCCTGAGTGCGATCAGAGATGCCACCAATCTCCAGGAAGCACTCGACCGCGACAGCCACGAAGACTTCAACCTCGCAGAGGCGCTCCAGGTCTGGCTTCAACACAGCTGGCGGCAGGCTTTTCCAGAAGTGGACTTTTACTACGACAGACCGGAAGGCGACATCATTCTCCATGGTGATCCTGGCCGTATCCGTCAGCTGCTCGATAAGCTCATTGAAAATGGGGTGAGTTTTAAAAAGGAAGGGACTCCGATCGTCATCGGCCTTAAACAACTGGATCGAGATATTGTGCTGACCGTCATTAATGAGGGACCGCCTATCCCTGAAGAGCTCCGGGGCCAGATCTTCAACTCTATGGTCTCACGGCGCACACGACACGACTCGCGCCCTCATTTGGGCCTCGGTCTTTACGTAGCCAGGACCATCATGCTGCACCATCAGGGCAGCATCTCGGTCGACAACCTCACCGATGGTCGGGAAGGGGTGGTCTTTACTTTGCGTTTTCCGGCAGCAGCAGTATAGCAACAAGCATCATGGCGCATCCATCTCCCATATCCGGGAAAGATTAGCGAACAATGCCTGTAATATTGGCTCGTCCCGACGTCGCTTCAAACAGGCGATCGAGAGCTTGAGGTATAACTCTTCCCCCTCCCAGATTGCCAGTTTACCGGAATTGGCATCCTCCACCACATCCTGCTTCAACATCAGCGATAGACCAACACCTGCCCGGATCATAGATTTGATAATTGACTCCTGGTCGACCAAAGCCACCCGCTGAGGTGCAATACCATGTCTGTTGAACAGCTCGGAAGCGACGGTATGAAAAGGGCAGTCGTCAGGTGTCATGATCCAGGGAAAGGTACCGAGATCCTTGGCTGTTGCGCCTGCAAGATCAGCCTGCCATTCGCCAGGACCGGCCACAACAAGGGGGAGTTTTTGCAATTCAGCAGCATAAAGCCTCTCTCCATCAATGTCCCCATACATAAAGCCGGCATCAAGAGCATCGTTTTCCGACTTCTGCAACACCTCGCCAGACATAGCCTGCAGCAGATGAATATGCAGCTCCGGATGATGTGCCTTCATGGTGGAAAAAAGCTCAGAAATGCGAAGCGTCTCGGGCTCAGCGTTGATGCCGATACGTAATTCTCCCTGCAACACACCCCGCATTTTATCGGCCTCCCTGGTCATCTCATCGATGGTTGTGAGTACCCGTTCAGCATGTGCTTTCAGTTTCACTCCATCGGCAGTCAACAGCATACCTTTCGGCGTTCGCTGAAAGAGGCTGAGTCCCAGTTCGTCCTCCAGCGCTTTTATGTGAGCGCTGACAGCAGGTTGGCTGGCATACAGCCGTTTGGCAGCCCTGGTAAGATTCCCCTCTTCAGCAACCACCGTAAATGTTTTGAGTTGGTAGAGTTCCATATCAGCTCGTGAATTGGTTTTTTACAAATGTATTGAGAATATACCTGAGATCTGTCGACAGAAGCGATCATTTTATCTGAATACCGTCATCCGAAAGCACAATTGGACGAAGCATCGCCACCGGGCTATTGTTCTCTCGACTTCATGGGTTTGACAAAACACCTCACCATCATCTGCCGGAAGGGCATCATGAAACGACGAGCACTCATTGGCCACATCCTGATCTATATTCTCCAGCCTGAAGACACTTCAACCGTTTTTGCAGAGAATTTTCCGTCGTCTCTCAAAAACATGGAGATCAACATTATCCGGGTGCGGATATTGAAAGCAATCTTCTGGACAATTATCGCAATAATCACCCCGATCGGTTTCGTTCTGATCACGCATTGATCATGAACGTAACCCGTCAATTCTTTAAAAGGACAAACACTTACAATGACCGACTCAACACTCATACCCACACGAGTAGCCCACTATTACAGGGTCGATAATCTGAGCTGCACCACAACGACCTTGAAAATTTTATCGGAAATTTATGATGTGGAGATATCCCAACAGGTGTTTGACGCAGCACTGGGATTACATGGCGCCGGCAAATATGGCGCCCAATGCGGGCTGGTCGAGGGCGGGCTGATGTTCATCACCATTTTCGGCAGAGAACTTGGCTTGCCAGATGAACGATCGGTGCTGACATGCAACCAGTTTGCACAGGATTTCGAGCAGCAGTTCAAAAGCCTTATCTGCCGCGAGCTGCGTCCCCAAGGATTTTCGCCGAAACTCCCTCCTCATCTATGTGAAAAACTCACATGTGAAGCTATAGAGTTTACGGCAAAATTCGTCCAGGAACTCTTCGAACCGGCTGACCTGACCTGCAAATAGCGTTTTATATTACTCTGCTGTCAGCCCCGAGAATCCACAGCCTGCCTTCGAGCCACTCTTCTCGCTCCTTACGCAATCTGGTAGATTCTTCCGCCAACACCGTCCAGCCGGTGTTGGCGGCGGTTGTGCGAATATAATCTGAGGAATAGGCGAATCTTCCGGTCTGCCGCAGACAATAGCCTGTGCCTTCCAGGTATTCCGTGGAAAAACAGAACAGTGCTTCGGGCAGGGCAATACTGGCCAAAGATGAAAATATTTGCTGCAGTTCCCCGACATAGATAAAAACATCGGTGGCGAGAAACAGATCATAGTTGCAAGTGGCTGTCTGCAGAAAATTACAGATACTGTCCTGGTAGAGCGCACTGTAACATTCCTTTTCTGCCGCCTGTCGGAGCATATTTGCCGATAAATCGACCCCATCCAACACGCGCAACACATCCTGGAAGGCAACGCCGGCCAACCCTGTTCCACAGCCGAGATCAAGACCATGGTCATAGATGATCTTACGTGTCTGGCATCTTGCAAAACAGCTATAGAGCTGCCGTGGGTTGTCATAACCCAGTCCGTCCACCAGGCTTTGTTCAAACCCTTCCGCATAGGCATCAAAAAAACTGCGGACGTACACATCAGGAGCGCAATCAAGAGTTTTACCGGAAATCGAGGCAAGCATATACTTCGCCGACTCGTCTTCCGGTCGTAGAGCAAGAAGCTGTTGATAGCATACTGCTGCCTGCTCATGATCCCCCTGGCGATGATAGAGATAGGCAAGGTTGTTCAACGCCGGCAGATAATTGGCATTAAGAGCCAGTGCCTGGCTATAGCAGGTAATTGCCTGGCTGTCATCATGGATTTCACGATAGCAACCGGCAAGATTATACCAGCAGTCGGTATGATCCGGCATTGTCACGAGAAGCTGGCGAAAAACGTCAATAGCTCCTGTGATGTCGCCCGTTTTCTTCAGGCAGAGCGCGAGATTGAAACCCATATCGGCGTCATCAGGCTGCAGGTCATGGGCCAGCGAGAACTCTCTCAGCGCCTTAGAAAAATCTTCCAGACTGTAGTAGACCAGTCCAAGATTGTAGTGCAGCAGAGGCGCGTCAGGAAATGACTGCAGAAGCAGCAGATAACCCTTTTCAGCCTCGGCAAAACGCCCTTCTGTCTGAGCGGTGCAGGCCCCGGCGAAAAGACGATTCAGCTCGTCTTCCTGGCAGCTTTCTCGGGAAATGTCCATGGTGTGGTTGGTCCTGTGAAAAATGATGGAGATCTGTACGACCTGGACAACACAATTGACCCGCCGCAGGAACGAAAACCACCATACCTCTTTTCATGCGCTACGGGGCAAAAATGTTTCATCATGCTCATTGAAGCAACGCCACACCGAAAAACCACTATTTTCCACGAAAGATGAGAATTGCCCGGAACTGCTCCCTGGTGTATCCTCAGATCTCACCCTTACCATGTGGAGAAGCACCATGAAAGTTTATGACAGCTATCTGTTCGATGCAGATGGTACCCTCTTTGACACCGTCGATCTCATCTGCACCTGTTTTGACTATATCTCTCAAAAATATGCTAACATAACCGTGGACCGAGCCACCATCATCAGTGGCATCGGCGCACCGCTCAGAAGCCAGCTCATCACCCATCTCGGTCCGGAACTCGACCACGAAGTAATTTTGAGTGATTATCTCCATTACCAGCTGTCGATCATGGAAGATAAGATCACGCCGTTTCCCCATGTGACCGAAACCCTCGCTGCCCTCAAAAATGCAGGCAAAAAGCTGGCGGTGGTCACTTCACGCCGACGACTCAGCCTTGATAAGATCCTGGACGCAACGGATACCGCCAAATATTTCGACGTACTGATAACCCCCGAAGATACCCTCAAGCACAAACCTGAGCCAGAGCCAGCATTAAAGGCCATGGCACTTCTTGGCGCTGACAGATCAAGCACTGTGTTCACCGGTGATGCCCACTACGATATCTGCAGCGGGGCCAGTGCCGGGGTCGACACCATCTTTGTCAACTGGAGCCATATCGAACGCTCGTCGCTGCCTGTACAACCCACCTGGGCCATCGACTCCCTCACTGAACTCACTCTCGGGCTTGAGTAAGCAATGCGACACGTTCTTGATCATCTCGTAGAGACCCTCAACCGTGATGAATCCGCAATTCTATGCACGATAATCCGCAATACCGGTTCAGCCCCCCGTACTTCTGGCGCACGGATGCTGGTGACAAGGAGTGGAGCGCTGGCAGGCAGCATTGGCGGGGGTGCCCTCGAAAACGCCTGTCAGGCCAGGGCCAGGCAGATGTTCGAGAGTTCTGAAACCTTTGCTGAGATGACTTTTCAACTCACGGCCACCTTGGCAGCAAAGGATGGCCTCATATGCGGAGGCAACGTATCGATCCTCCTTATGCGGATCGAACCGGAACAACATCCATTTTTTGTCAAACTGCAGGAAACATATCGAAGCCGCAAGCGGCCTCTTCTGGTAACGGCCCTTGCTTTTGCTGATGTCCCCCCACAGTTGACATTGGTCACTTCAGACGAACGCGGTGAGCTCCCCACTGACATTTGGCGAGAAATACTCCGCCAAAACAGTCGACACACTTCCCTCACCACCTATGCAGGACGAGAGTATTTTATCGAACCGCTCCTCAATCCCGGCACAGTCTATCTGGCAGGTGCCGGTCATGTAGGACTGGCGACCGCTACCTGTGCAGCCTTTGCCGGCTTTGATGTTGTGGTCATGGATGACAGGGCCGAGTTTGCCAACAGAAGCCGCTTTCCCAAGGCTCATGACATACGGCTGCTCTCCTCCTTCAACAATTGCCTGCCCAAAGAACTGGGAGCCGAGGACTATGTGGTCATCCTCACGCGGGGCCATCTCCATGACCGGAATGTCCTGGCCCAGGCACTTAACACCGATGCCGGCTATATAGGCATGATCGGCAGTCGAAGAAAACGCGAGGCCATCTATCGGTCGCTTCGTGACGAGGGGGTCTCCGAGGCAGAACTGCAGAGGGTCCACTCCCCGATTGGGCTTGACATCGGTGCCGACACTCCGGAAGAAATAGGCATCAGCATCGTTGCCCAGCTTATCCAGACCCGGGCAGGCACAAGACAATGAGTTTGTCGTTCTGTCCCTTATAGTATCAGGTACATCATGCCAACATTCTATCTCAACCCGCGTGCTTCTCACGCTCCCTATCCGCCAGAACTGCAGCATATTCTTAACATTGGAGCAGCTGCCGAAAGCAGAGCCTGGCTGAAGCACTGGGATCGTATCAACATGCAGGGAACTCCGTTACGGGAGCTGCCAGGGCTGGCAGCCCGACTCGGAATGAAGAATATCGTCATAAAAGATGAATCACTCCGTTCTCAGGTCGGCAGTTTTAAGGCTCTGGGTGCCCCCATAGCCCTGGTGCGCTTGCTGCTTCGGCTGATGCCGGAGAAACGACTGAACATTGATGCCCTGTTCATGGGCAGCTATCGAGAGCTCCTGCAGGATATAACTGTCATAAGCGCCACTGACGGCAACCATGGCCGGGCCCTGGCGGCTGCCGCCCAGTCGGTTGGCTGCCCCTGTGTCATTGTGCTGCATGGTGGCGTCAGCAGCGAACGGGAAAACGCCATTGCAGACTACGGTGCAAAAATCATCCGCATCGGCGGGAATTATGACGAGTCCGTCGAAGAGGCGGCCCGCCTTGCCAGCGAAAACCGATGGTATGTGGTATCCGACACCTCCTATGAAGGCTACGAGGATATCCCCCGCGATGTGATGCAGGGCTACGCCATTATCGGGGCCGAAGTGATCGAACAGTGCCTATGTCGCCAGGAGACCCCTGCCTTCTCCCACGTTATTCTCCAGGGCGGTGTTGGCGGGTTCGCGGCAGGAGTGGCGAGTTTTCTCTGGCAATATCATGGTAAGCACCGGCCCCAGCTGATCGTGGTTGAGCCGCGGGAAGCAGACTGTCTCTACCAGAGCGGCATCGCCGGTCAACCAGCCAAGGCAACTGGTGCGGTTGACTCACTCATGGCGGGTCTTGCCTGCGGGGAATGTTCCCCGCTTGCCTGGAAAATATTGCAGCCGTGCATCGACGCCTTTCTTGTCATCGAAGACGAAGCAGCCGTCAGAGCAATGCAGGTGCTTGCAGCCGGCAGAGACCAGGATATTCCAATAATCGCCGGTGAGTCAGGCGCAGCGGGCCTTGCCGGATTACAGACGCTGCTGGCAGATGAGCAGCTGAAAAAAAAGGCCCGGCTTGATCACAACGCGCATGTTCTGCTGATAAATACCGAAGGAGCCACCTCGCCCTCAATCTATCATCAACTCGTTGGGGAAAATGCACTTTCAGTGAAGGTACGGCAGGACTGCTGGCAAAACCGAAGGGTAAAATAGAGCGACATTGATGAGAAATCAGGACTCGTATAGTCATTCTCCGCCTCCATTCATTTTTCCCCTGTAATATCATTACGCACATCTTATATTTGAAAGAACCTACACCAAATCTACTGGAGGTTCCGATGAAAACGCTTTTGGCCTATATCCTCCTGCTTGTTGCTCTTCCTACAACCATTGCCCTGGCTCTTGACCCGCCCCAGGGTACGGTACTGCTCACCATCAACGGAAAAATCACCACCACCAACACCGAAGGCGCTGCTCAGTTTGATGTGGCCATGCTCCAGGCCTTGCCGCAAAAGACAATAAAAGCCGAAACACCCTGGACCGCAGGTGTCACCAAATTCTCCGGTCCGCTGCTGCGAGATGTGCTGCAAATGGTGGGTGCCAATGGTGACAGTTTGCTTATGACCGCCATCAACGAGTACCAGGTGAAAGTGCCAGTGACCGATGCAAATTTTTTTAACTGCATCCTTGCGATGTCAGTAGATGGTGAAATATTGACCATACGCACCAAAGGACCCCTTTGGCTGATTTATCCCTGGGACACGTTTGATGCCCTCAGAACCGAGACCTATTACTCCCGTTCTATCTGGCAGCTCAAAGCAATCGAGATTCAGTAAGCATTGATGGGCATCTGCCGATGATCTCCCGCCGTCTGAATATCACCTCCTTGGGACTGCTTCTCACGATCGTTGCCGGAGGTGTCGGCCTGATCTTGCTGCTCTCCAGCCTGCAGGAAGAGCTGGCTATCCAGCGCCGCATCTTTCGTGAAGATAGGGTGTGGCTTGCCGGCCAGCTGGAGCGGGAAGCGAGAATGTTCCGACACGCCGTACTGATCTATTCCGAAGGCAACAACTCGGTATCCCATGAAGAAATGAATCAGCTCTTCGATGTACTATGGAGCCGGATCGAGTCCATGGATAAGGGACAACTCGGCCAGATGTACCTGCAGCTTGAAGGCTCCGCAGAAGCACTGCAATACGGACGCACCATGCTCCACGATCTCGAACCGGAGGTGGCCAAGTTGCAGCCCGGAGATCGGAGCACCCGCGACCGAATCCTCAACCAGGTCGACCAGGCAGTGGAGCAGTTTTACCAGATTGCCCGCCGCTCCTCAGCCTTGAATCTCAAGCAGCAGGAGGCACGACGACGTAATTTTGAGCAAACCAGCTCACGGGCTATGTCAATGGTGCTGGTCATCTTCGTTTCCGGTGGCATATTGGTGATCCTCCTCACCATCAAACAGCGGGCAATCAACCGATTGACCCAAACATTGGAAGACAAAGTCCGCGACCGCACACGGAAGCTGGAGGAAAGCAATGAACGGTTGCTGATGCTTTCCGTCGCCATTGAACAAAGCCCTGCATCGGTGATCATCTGTAACTGTGATGGTTTCATCGAATACGTCAATCCCCGTTTTGAACAGGTTTCAGGCTACAAAGCCCATGACGTTATCGGCCGCAATCCCCGCTTTCTCCAATCGGGCCGTACTACCGACAGCACCTATGAAGAAATGTGGAGTACTGTTCGAGCGGGTCATGAATGGCAAGGCCAAATCTGTAATCAACGACCTAATGGTGACCTTTACTGGGAACAGATGTCGCTTACCCCAATCAAGGACACAAGCGGAGCAACCATCCGTTACCTTGCGGTCAAGGAGGACATCACCCAGCGCAGACAATATGAAGAACAGCTGTTGCGCCAGGCCAATTTCGACAGCCTGACCGGCCTCCCCAACCGGATGCTGGCCATCGACCGGCTCAACCAGGTGCTCCGGCAGGCCCGTCGTCGCAACGCGTCTGCCGGACTGATGTTTGTCGATCTCGACCATTTCAAACGCATAAACGATACCCTGGGACATGAGGCGGGCGATCAGCTGCTAAGGGAAGCGTCACAGCGTCTTAGCGGATGTCTGCGTGAAGGTGATACCGCTGCACGGTTCGGCGGCGATGAATTTATCGTCATTTTGCCGGAACTGAGCAGCACAGACGATGCCCACCATATCCTGCGCCGGATCATCGAGGCCTTCAGCCAACCGTTTATGATCGCTGGAACCGAGATATTTACATCCACAAGTATTGGTATCGCGCTCTATCCCGGCGACGGAGACAGCCCCGCGCTACTCCTTCGAAACGCCGATGCCGCCATGTACCAGGCCAAAGCCGCTGGCCGCAATACCTACCGCTTCTTCGTTCATGAGATGAATGAACAGGCACAGTTAAGAGCGAGAATCGAACATCATCTGCGCACGGCCCACGAGCGCAATGAACTGCAGCTACGCCTGCAACCCATCGTTGATACCGAAACCGGTCGTCTGGCAGGAGCAGAAGCACTTCTGTACTGGCTCTCACCGGAATTGGGCGAAGTCCCTCCGAAAACCTTTATCCCTATCGCGGAAGAGTCGGGCCTGATCGTTGATATTGGCAACTGGGCCCTGCTTGAAGCCTGCCGTGAAGCCAAACGCTGGCAAAATGCGACAGGTACCCTCATCGATATCTGTATAAATATCGCTGGCCGCCAGTTCCGGGACGAGGATTTCCCCAAAACTGTTCGTAAGGTTCTCGCCACCACGGATATTACACCATCACGTATCTGCCTTGAAATAACCGAAAACACCCTGATGGAAGATGAGCACCACGCCCGAAAAATCATAGAGCAATTGGTGCAGATGGACTTGCGAATAGCCCTTGACGATTTCGGCACTGGCTATTCAGCGCTGAGTTACCTCGGTAAGTTTCATATCGACACCCTGAAAATCGACGGCAGTTTTCTCAAAAACGTTCTTCCCGACTCCAACGAAGCCACACTGGCTGCAGCCATCCTCTCCCTCGGCAGGAGTCTGCAGCTCAACATGGTAGGAGAAGGCGTCGAGACTCTGGAACAACTCAACTTTTTACGCGCGCACGGTTGCCCGATGTGCCAGGGTTACTATTTCAGCAAACCGCTTCCTGTAGCTGAATTTGAAGAGTTGGTGACAACATGGGAAACAACCCTTAGCAGTAAAATCGGATAACTCACCTACCATTCTCGCCAAATTCCATTGTCTCAAGGGCATAAAAGCGTTAGGCTTATATGGTATCCCTACCTTAATAAGAAAGAACATACATCTTGACGTTACAGGTTTTTACATTAAACCTTATCCTAAAGCCCGGTGGAGGTGCATCATGCGCTGGAAGCAGTTCTTCACCCCGGTCCAATCTATGGATGGACTTGAAACACGTAAATTTCTGGAACAGCTTTCTGGAGATGACTACAATCTCATCGATGTCCGTCAGCCGGGCGAATATAAAGATGGCCACCTCCCCGGAGCCAAACTGATACCGCTTGGCGATCTCGCCGATCGCGCTAGAGAACTCGATCCGGACAAACCAACCGTGGTCTACTGAGCCATCGGAGGGCGCAGCCGGGTTGCTGCGCAGATGCTGGCAGGAAAAGGGTTTGGCAAGGTTATCAACATGGCCGGCGGCATAAAAGGCTGGAACAGTGAGACAGCGGTGGGACCGGAAGACCTTGGCCTGTCGCTTTTCACCGGACATGAGTCTCTTGAAGAAGTCCTGGTTATCGCGTATTCACTGGAGAAGGGTCTTTTTGATTTCTACATCTCCATGACGGAAATAATAACAGACACCAAGGTCAGACAGCTCTTCAACCAGTTATCAACCATTGAGATCAAACATCAGGAGCGGGTTCTCGCCGAGTACAACGACCTGAAAAAGAACCACATAACCCGTGAAGAATTTGAACAACAGCCGGCTGCAACCATGATGGAAGGCGGGCTGACCACTGAGGAGTACCTGGCGCTCTACAAACCGGATCTCGATTCGATTCGCGATGTGGTTTCACTGGCCATGGGCATCGAAGGTCAGGCACTTGACCTCTACTCGCGGGCTGCGGACAGGGCCTCAAACAAAGAGGTGAAAAACAGTCTTTTGAAAATCGCCGATGAGGAAAGGGCCCACTTGAGACAGCTTGGAGCCCTACTGGACTAACTTTCTGCTGATCAAGGAAAACCATGACCAAAAAACTGGTAATAGCAGGCGCCGGCCACGCCCACATGCTGACCATGGCCAGGCTGCGGGAGTTTGTCGATGCAGGCTATGACGTCACGGTGATCGGGCCCTCCGAATATCACTATTATTCCGGCATGGGTCCAGGTATGCTTGGCGGCTCATACCAACCGGAAGAGATCCGCTTCGCCTCGAAACTTGTCACAGAGAAGATGGGTGGCCGCTTTGTTCTTGGTCAGGTCGAAAAAATAGATCCCTCTGCCCAACTGGTCCATCTCGATTCCGGTGAGGTCATTGGTTATGATGTTCTCTCCTGCAATCTCGGTAGTCAGGTTCCCAAAGAAGCAGTCGAGGGGCCGCTTGATGATGTCTACATGGTAAAGCCCATAGAGCGGCTCCTTGAAACCAGAAAGAGAATCATTGAGCTCGGTGCGGAAAAGCCAATCAGGGTCGGGGTGATAGGCGGGGGCCCTTCTGCGGTGGAGATTGCAGGCAATATCTGGAGGATTGGCCAGGAAAACAACATGCACGCCATCGCCATCACCGTTTTTGCCGGCAAGCAATTGATGCCGCATCACCCCGACAGCGTTCGCCGCCGGGCCACGAACTCCCTTCAAGCGCGCAACATAGAGATCCGTGAAAACTGTCGGGTGGGAAGTATCAAGAAAGGGAAGGTAACCGACACCAACGGTAACGAATATCTCTTTGATATCATTATGGTTGCGGTAGGCGTAAAGCCAAGCAAGGTCTTTATTGAGTCAGGCATTCCCACCGGACCGGACGGAGGTATGCTGGTCAACGAGTTTTTGCAGAGTCCGAAATATCCGAACATCTTTGGCGGCGGGGACTGTATCTGTTTCGAGAAATCACCGCTCAACAAGGTCGGGGTCTACGCAGTACGTCAGAATCCAGTCATCTTCCATAACCTCCTGGCCGCTCTCAAGGGAGACGCACTGCAACCATTTTCACCGGGCGGGAGTTATCTGCTCATCTTCAATCTCGGGGACGATACCGGCATCCTCCATAAATGGTCAATCCAGTTCGGTGGCAGACTGGCCTTTTTGATAAAAGATTATATCGACCGAAAATTCATGCGCACCTTCCAGGCATTGGAGAGCTAACTGATACAGCGCATATTCATAGCTACTGACAGTTCAGTTGAGACTGACAGGCAAAAGACATGATCAGTCACCCATCAACTCTCAGTCCATCCCACGAAACCTGGGCTTTCGTTTTTCCCTGAAAGCGGCCAGAGCCTCAAAAAGATCTGCCGAAGGAATGATATTGGTACTTACGGATGCGACATATTTCAGGCCGCTATCGATCGCGCCCTCAATTGCGGTATTGAGAACATCCTTGGTGGCCTCCACAGCAAGAGGTGAGTTTTCGGCAATCTCCTCTGCCATGACCTGGGCCGCGCTCATGAGTGCTTCCGGAGATGCATAAACGTCATTGACAAGGCCTATCCGGCAGGCACGTTCGGCATCGATCGTCTTCGCCGTCATGGCAAGCTCCCTCGCCAATCCCTGGCCAACAATCAGCGGTAACCGTTGCAGCACCCCAACATCTGCGACAAAACCGACCGCAGCCTCTTTGACGCAAAATAGAGCCTCTTTTGAAGCGAGGCGGATATCGCAAGCCGTGGCAAGATCAAGCCCAGCCCCAAGGCAGAATCCATGAATCGCGGCAATGACCGGTTTCCGGCAGCGCTCAACCGAACTAATTGCCTGCTGCAACACCTGGATCTTCGGCAAGAGACTCCACTTGGTCGCTCCCGACTGGTCCCTGTTCTGCAACTCCGGCAACTCGGGAACCATCTCCTGAAGGTCTATACCGGCACTGAAATCATCCCCCTTACCGGCAAGAATCACAGCCCGTATCTCTCTGGCAGCCGACAGCTCACTAAAGATTTGTGGCAGTTCCAGCCACGCTGCCTTTCCCATGGCGTTTTTCTTTTCGGGTCGGTTCAGCCAAACCACCGCAATTGGTCCCGATTTTTCAACATGATAGAACGTCGTCGTCATCTTTTAACCCCTCCTTTGTTTTTACTGCAATCTACCACAGGAAGGTTCGTATAGAAAACAAGATATTAACGTTCACGTAAAATAGATATGAAAAAGATGATCATAGCCGATAACGATGCCCTATGAAGCCGATGAATCGATAGGCTCCGCTTCCACATCCGGGTTTGTGTCCACCCACCTGATGAAGATTTGATAACCAAGAGCGAGGAGTGTGGCCCCGATGAACATGCCAAGGATCCCGCTGCTCGCCATACCTCCCAATGCACCGAGCAGAATCACCGGCATCGGCGCATCAACCCCTCGACCGAGCATCAGCGGTTTCAGGACATTATCCACAGTACCGGCCACTATCAGCAAAACGGTAAAACTGATTCCACCGACAGTTGAGTAATCACCAATAAACCAGATATAGCCTATGGCCGGCAGGGTCACCAGCAGCGCCGGCAACTGGGCAATCCCTAACACCAGGACACATAACGACAGGACTCCAGCCCAGGGGATACCGGCCAGGATCAGCACCAGGCCGATCAATAGTGCCTGAATGCAGGCGATGCCGATAACGCCTGCTGCCACCGCCCGTATCGTACCTGTTGCAAGTTTGGTGAATTCCTTCCCCCGTTCCACACCGGCAATACGCTGGAAAATCCTCTGCATTGCTTTTCCTCCCGACGTTCCGAAAGCCATGATGATTCCGGCAATAATAAACGAGAAGAAAAAAAGCAGCATCGTCCCCCCCAGTCCGGCAACGATTCCCAGGGCTTTTTTTGCCAGTTCACCAATTTTCGGCTGCATGGACTGCAGCACAGCCGGCAGGTCACTATGGGCCTCCGACCAGAATTCATACAGCTGCTCACCAACAATAGGCCACTCGCCAACACCAGCTGGAGGCGCTGGGACCTCCAGGGTATTGTTCTTTAAATCGTTGATCAGGCCATGGATGGAATCACCCAACGAACTGACCAACAACGTGGTCGGAATGACGATCACCACAATGCTGAAAAACACCAGCAAGGTAGCAGCAAGCCCCTGCTTGCCACCGATCCGGCGAGCAATCTGCTGATGGATCGGGTAGGTGGTCACCGCCAGGATCAGCGCCCACAACATTAACGAAAGAAACGGTGAAAATATCCTGTAACAGAGGATGATCATCGCAAGGAGCATTCCAGCCCGGATAAAAACATCCAGCAGCAGGGCGGAAATGCGCTTTTCCTGTTCATGGTCAGGGTTGGGAGCCATATTCATGAGCCATTCCTTTTTTAAAAAATTCGATGTTCGAGAACGTTGTCGCACAATTCTTGGATGAAGGGCAAAGGCAACGAATGCCTATCAAGAGTATGAACCATTTTCCTGTTACTGTCCAACGTGAAAAAAATATCTACTCCAAGGAGAGAGCGATTTTTTGCTTTCGACATTTTCACCTGCTGCAACATCTCAT
Source organism: Desulfopila aestuarii DSM 18488 (assembly GCF_900143695.1). Taxonomy (GTDB): domain Bacteria; phylum Desulfobacterota; class Desulfobulbia; order Desulfobulbales; family Desulfocapsaceae; genus Desulfopila; species Desulfopila aestuarii. The sequence continues at coordinate 380,145 of NZ_FRFE01000001.1, read as the reverse complement.
ATTCAACTGATATCATAATTACTCTTTTCCTTTCCCTTGTCCTCCGGTATCATCACCCCTGAGGTGTTAGGAACCTCTGCTTTCTGACTGATAAAAAATTTCCGCCGATACATTATCTCTAGTTATGGGAGGTGCTATGAACCACAATCTCACACGTATATCCTGCACAGTACTGTTCATGTATCTGTGTCTTTTCGTTCCACTTGCATTTGGCGCAAGTACACCACTCTCCCCTCCTGCTCAACAGACAACAACAGTTGCCCAGGCAACTACTCCAGCTCCAAGCCAGGAAGTTGCCCAGAAGGAGCACAAATCTCCTGCTGTCGCCCTATGGCTGCATATGCTGGATACAAATGAATACGCCGAAATAGAAAACAGTAGTGTATTAGCCTTTGCGCCCCAGGTTCCAGGCGACCTCGCTCGGGTTCTCGCATCCGTCGGGGGCGAAAATGGTGCAAAAGGGTTATTTCACGCGCTGTTTCTTGTCGTTGTCTCCCTCGCCCTTGGTTTTCTCATCGTTTTCACGGCCAAACGTTTTGCTGGAAAAGTCATCGCCCAACTCGAACAGATTTCCCCTCCAGCAGGCGATAGCATCTCCGCGCTCTGGGCAGGTTTTGTGCAATCAATACCTCGTCTTGCCAGCGTCGTCCTGCTGGCAGTGTCATCAACACTCATCTTTCTCTTTCTGGGTGACAATGTAACGGTCGCCGGACGAATGCTGTTTCAGCTCATCCTGGGTATCGTGCTCGCTATTGTAATCTGCTCCTTGCTCAGCAAGATTGTTTTTGCCCCACAGGACAGGATGGTGCGGCCAATGGCCCTCAACGATTCTATCGCAAAATCCCTTTACCGCGCGACCGTCATCTCAACTGTCGTTATCCTGTCAGGTAAAATGACTGGTCGTTTCATCTTCGACCTCGGCGCTCAGCCTCAGACCGTTTCCTGGGTGGCAATCATTATCGGCACCACCGTCATAGCCGTTTTGTGCAGTCTGGTGATCTATCTTAAAACCCCTGTCTCAGAATCATTGCAGGCAGATAATAAAGGGGAAGGAAACGGCTGGATCAGGGAACAACTTGTCTCCTATTGGCATGTCCCAGCGATGCTCTATCTTTTTTTCGCGTGGTTTATCTGGCTAGGCGAGGAGCTTTCGGGAACCATCGTCAGAGACAATTCGTTTCTCATCAGTTTATTTATCATCCCCATTTACATCGTAGCCAGTTACGCCGGCCGATCCATCATCCGGTCCGTAATAGACTCTCTCGGCGTCGGGACAGTGCTCAGCCCGGCGACGAGCAGCGAGAAAACAGATGACGACGCAGCAGCCGCCATGGAAGGGGCACTTGCCCGTAAAAAAGAGATTGAATCGAAAACCTACCTCATTTTTCGTATTATTCTGGTCTCTGCAATGGCAACGTGGACCCTGACACTCTGGGGATACGATATTCCTTTTGCCAAGGATGCCATGAAAGCCATATTTGAATCACTCATCACCTTGGCCCTGGCATTGCTGGTCTGGCGCCTCGCATCAACCTATATTGCAAGGAAGATTGAAGAAGCGACCCCGCCACCTTCTGAAAACGCCGAAGATGACGACAATGAGTTCGGCGGCGCTGCCCCTGCCAGCCGCAGCCACACCCTTCTACCGATGCTTCGCAAGGTGCTTGCCTCGACCCTTATTCTCATAGTGAGTCTGACCATCCTTTCGGCCTTAGGCATAAATATTGCCCCAATTCTCGCCGGTGCCGGCGTGCTTGGTCTGGCAGTAGGCTTTGGCGCCCAGAAGCTCGTCTCAGACGTTCTTTCCGGCTTTTTCTTCCTGCTCGACGACGCGTTTCGTGTCGGTGAATACATTCAGGCAGGATCAATAAAAGGAGCCGTTGAAGCAATTACGTTGAGAAATGTTATGCTGCGCCATCATCGCGGCATGCTTCAGGTGGTGCCACATAGCGATCTGGGAGCAATCACCAACTATATGCGAGGTGGCATTATCGTGAAATTCCCGCTGGAATTCCCCTATGACACCAATATCGATAAGGTGCGAAAGATTATCAAGAAGGTCGGTATAGCAATGCTCGAGGATGAAGAGCTGGGCAACGATTTCATCCTGCCGGTCAAGTCCCAGGGCGTGAATGAAATCACCAATTCCGTCATGATCATCCGGGTCAAATTCACGGCCAAACCCGGCAAGCAGTTCACCATTAAACGAGAAGCATTCCGACGTATTACCGAGGCACTCACCGCCGCCGGTATCCATTATGCCCATCGCAAGGTCATTGTTGATTTTCCCGAAGACAGCCACCGCGACACCATGAGTGAAGAGACAAGAAAAAAAGCTCTGGAGGCCGGTGCTGCCGCAGTGATTGCCGCTGAAGCTGAGCAACAGCAGCAGGCCCTGCCTGTAAAAGAGGAATGAGCTGTGAGATAAATATGCTGTATTTCCGCTGGCACTGCGTCTCATTTACCATGCAGCACGATGAACTATTCCCAAATGACGGAGCAAAACCGGGTCGACAAAAGTGAAACCGGTTTTGCTCCGTTCAGCATTCCCGCTCAAGCCCTGTTATATACAATTTTTGAGATTCGGGACTGGCAAGATCAAGTCGATATCCGGGAGATCCTTTGTATTCTTCTGAGTCTTCCGCAACACTGATCTCGATCTGCGGACGCGAGAGATTTTTCCCCGCCGAAACAACAACTCCTTTGCGACCGTCCGATAGCTTTACAACATTTCCCGGAGGATAGAGGCCCACGACAGCAATGAAATGGGCAAGCAGGGCCGGATGATAGGTACCTTTATCGGCGAGCATGATCGAATAGGCCTCATGCGGGGAAAACGGCGGTTTGTAGGGCCGGATGGCTGTCAGCGCCTCAAAGACATCACAGATCTGCATGAGTGCCGTCAAAGGATGACGGGGCAGCCAATCCGGCAACTCGGGATACCCCTTACCGTTGTAGTGGATATGGTGTCCCCAGGCCACAGCAATATCCATGGCTGTCGTATTCGTGTGACCAAGTAGTATTTCGGCTCCGAGTGGAGAGTGGCCCTTCATAACAGCAAATTCATTGTCAGTGAGCCGATCGGGTTTGAAAAGAATCTCTTCCGGAATTTTGCTCTTTCCTACATCATGCAATAGGGCCGCCGTGCCCAGATCGAGTAGGGTCGTATCATCAAGTCCAAGGGTGGTGCCAATATACACGGCCAGGGATGCAACCCGTACTGAATGCCCCACTGTGTAGGTATCGAAATTCGGGTAGTGAATATGTTGCATAATATCCGAGAAATTTGAACGGGTATATTGCAAGAGATACTCACTGACTGACTTGGCACTCTCAATATCGATATTGCACCCGAGCAACGCGTTGCCGTGAGCGCTCTCCACAACATCGAACAGTGCCTGAAAAAGAAGATCCGGAGACTGCATCACCAAATCGGCGTCTTTACCCATCCACGTAAACTTCCTGTCCCTGGGAACCATCTCGGAAGGATCGCTATACTTGTAGGCAACCGTGATATTGTTTATGCCACGGGAAAGCAGCAGCTGTCGGGCTTCCGTCAAACTCCCCACCGGCTGGGAAAGCTCGACATTGAGATCTAGAAGGCGCGCTATATCCTGAACAGACACGGTGCGAAGGAAAGTAAAGCCACCGCAACTGAGCCTGTCTGCCAGCTGAACCAGTTGATGTCCGACCACACTGGGGCCGGTGAGTCTCCTGCCGTTGTAAATAAGGGTTCCCTCAATTATCCCGACAAAGAGTTCTTCTTCCTGGGATGCTTGAAAATATGCGTTGAGGCTTTTTATAATATTAGACACAACTTCCCGAACTTTATTGTGTTTGGCAAAATACAGTTTGCGGATTCCCATTCCCCGGGAGAGGAGGATCAAGAAATCATTGAGCTCGCTATCGACTTTCATGACACACTCTTTCTTATTGTCTTCGAGCGCCGCAACGCCCTGAGGGAATCGGCAGCCTTCTTTCGGCACATCACCGGCCATTCCGGAATCAACAGCCATCGCTTGGACTCGATAATCGTTTCCAGGGTCGGTTTTCCTGCTTCCGCATGCAGTTCACCGATAATTGAGATAGCCTTCAACACGAATGATTCAGACCGATTTTCCCGAGGCAAGGCCAAGAGAGATTCTGCAATTATCTCACCGGCAAGCCGCGCGGCGTCTACTGATACCGGTGCATGGGGCTTCGATTGTTGCAGATAGGTTCGAAGAAATTGCACATGCAACGGATTTTTTTTGTCAAAAAATGGGACCACCGTTTCGATGGTTTCGCCAGGAGGATGCAAGGTGAAATCCTGAATGATTCTCGATACCAGTTGCGACTGCAGCGAGGTGTTTAACAACAGGCTAAACAGCTGATAACTATCTGGCTGGAGGTTCGAACACACATCGGGGGCCACGGTATTCTCTTGAAAACTATCAAGCTCCTGCAAAAGAGGAAGACTACTTTTTTGAGCCTCCATCGGCAGACTGCTGACCCTGTAACAGAGATAGTGAAAGTCAGCAGGAGCCCTCCTGCTGCCAAGACGGATAAGCTCATTCACCGCATGAGGCCAGACTTTCCGCAAATCCTGGGGACTGCAGTCATCAATTATCTGATTCAGCAACACGATGGAAGAAGCCGGTTGAGAACGTCGTAGGGGCGGCAAAACTATCTTCAAGATGCTGGCAAATCTGGTCTGCTCAACCCTACGCAAAATGCACTTCATTCCCTGCACCAGAACTTCCCATTCCGATTGATCCAGCTTGCTGGTGAGGATATTCCGCATTGATTGAAATATACGTGCTTCAATGTCCAGCGGTAGTCCTCGCTCCAGCTGAAGAAGCAGTATCCCTAGCTCTTCTCTTCGATCAGGTGCAAAGAGTTTGCTGAGCTGTATTTTCCCCGGGTGGTTCAAACGAACGAACTCATCCAGCTTCACCAATGGCACCACGGGAAATGCTTTTTCCCCGGCCTTCCTGTCAGGCGAGATTTTCTTCAACCCCTCTTCTTGGCCTGCCGGCTGATTTTTTACCATTGAAACAAGCAGATTTATAGCCTCCTTTGAACGCTTCACCGAGGTATGCTGTTCAAGGGCCTGAAGAATCGATGCCAGGGAATTCAGACTGTCAGCAGATGAGGTGCTGCCCGTACCGGGACCAACTTGCTCCTCCCCGGTTATCCGGATCAACATCATTTCAATATCCTGCCAGTCAACATGGGGTATATCGGCTTGCGGGGCGATATCCGCTACATCCTTGGCCGCCAATGACTCCATCACCGCCCGGCAGCGCGCCAACTGTTGCCCGGCAACGCCTTTCTTCTGCAGTCGCTCCATAAACTGCTCAAGAGACGGCTGTGCTCTTTCATCAGACGAAGATTTACCGGACACAGTTGCAGCCTGTGTGGTGAGAAATTCTTTCTGGGTAATCCGAATAGAATAGGGCAGATCATGAAAATCTATCTGCTGAAAAAAACGGGACGACTGGACTTGGGCTTGATACTGCAGCATTTTCTGGAGAAAGGAAGTGATCTCACTCGCCTCGATCTCGCGATCAATTTCCAGCTCGTCAATTCCAAGAGTTGACAAAATTGAGACCAGTTCGTTGGTAAAGGCACTGGTCCTGGGAATTTCGATATTTTCCAGAAATAATTGATCGTTCCGAAGAGAAAGGTGAACCGATGAGTTGTCCCTCGCCACCCTGGCAAGATCGCGTTGGAAATTGCCCGTAGCTTTCGTTAGGACAGAATGGCCATCAGGATAATACAACCCAATCTTCATGAGCCGTTGCAGCGAATGCATCAGGCTCTGGACATCAGATAGGCTGGAAAAAGGTTGTCGTTGATCAATTGCTGTCATCGCCTTCGACACAACACTGGACATAGCAGATTTTGGTTGAGTCCCTAGTAAGGAACTGTGTACATCCAAAACACACCAGACAAGCCCCCCTGTCCCTGTCCACATCCAGCATACCCAATGTCTCACCGAAATGAAAATTTTTTTCCAAAAATATTCGCATGTTGCAGATAAAATACTACTGTAATATGGCACCTTGCGCGATATTGGGTAGCTGATCAGAAAAACAACCACAATATGGCCTCTTCTGTAATTACTATTTTGCCCATTATCACCATCAGTATATTTGACAACTCCAGCAACTTATCATTACAAAATCAATTTACTAGCTCCCGAAATCATCGCGAGCCCTCCCAACATTACAGCATTGTAATGCTCTGGAAAGAGCGTGGTAATGTAAAGTTGTTATAGTGCAGTCGTCAGAGAAAAAAACGTTTCCTATTGAGATGAATACATATCGAGGATCGCGATGTTCAGACAGAATCAGCAGACGACACTCCCTCCGGCAGCTCCTCCTGCCTCTCCGAACCCGGCCCCCCCTCCGGGTGACGCCATATACCGCTCCATCCAGGAGATCAATGAATCGGTCCAGCGTAGCTCCGCGTGGCTCCCTCCCCTGCGCCGCGAAATTGGCAAAATGATCATTGGTCAGGAACACCTGGTGGAGCGGTTATTGGTGGGGATGCTGACCGGAGGTCATATCCTGTTGGAAGGTCTGCCGGGTCTGGCCAAGACTCTTGCTGTCAAAACCCTGGCGAAAGCGGTGCAGACTGAGTTTCGCCGCATCCAGTTTACCCCTGACATGCTGCCGGCCGATATCATCGGCACCGAGATCTACAACCCGCAACAGACAAGCTTTGTGGTCAAGCAAGGGCCGATCTTCTCGTCACTGATCCTGGCCGACGAGATCAACCGGGCCCCGGCCAAGGTACAGTCCGCCCTTTTGGAAGCTATGCAGGAAAAGCAGGTGACCATCGGCGAAGAGACCTTCCGGCTACCAGAACTGTTTCTGGTGCTGGCCACCCAGAACCCCATCGAGCAGGAGGGCACCTATCCCCTGCCCGAGGCCCAGGTCGACAGGTTCATGCTGAAGGTGGTGGTCAACTACCCCTCCATGGCGGAAGAGCGGAAAATACTTGACGCCATGGATAGTACCGAAGCGGAGATCAACGTCATTCCGGTAGCCAAGCCCGAAGACATCCTGGCGGCGCGCAAGGTCATGAACAGTATCTACATGGATGAAAAAATCCGCGACTATATCGTGTCGCTGGTCTATGCCACCCGGGAGCCGAAAAAATTCCAGCTCGATCTTCAGGGCTATATCGAGACGGGCGCCTCACCGCGTGCGACAATCAACCTCAAGCTGGTGGCGAAAAGTCTCGCCTTTCTTGCCGGACGCGGCTACGTCACCCCGGACGATGTCAAGGACGCGGCCATGGATGTGATGCGCCACCGGTTACGGATCAGTTACGAAGCCGAGGCCGAAGGAGTGACCAGCGAGGATATCATCCGAAAAATTCTCGATACCGTGCCGGTACCGTAAAACCTCTTCAGCGACTCTCATCGACAACACGGCATGGAAGCACAACTCACCAAAGAGATTCTAAAAAAGGTCAGGCAGGTTGAGGTTCGCACCAACCGGCTGGTCAATGACAGCCTGGCCGGCAGCTACCAGTCCGTCTTCAAGGGACGAGGCATGAACTTTGACGAGGTGCGCGAATACGTTCCTGGCGACGATATCCGCACCATCGATTGGAATGTCACGGCCCGCACCGGCATCCCCCACATCAAGAAGTTCACAGAGGAGCGGGAACTGACCATCATGCTGATGATCGATATCAGCAGTTCCGGCGATTTTGGCTCAAGCAGTTCCTCAAAGCGGGAGATCATGGCGGAGATCGGTTCGGTGCTGGCCTTTTCCGCGGTACGCAACAACGACAAGGTAGGACTGATCCTCTTTACTGATTTTGTCGAACTCTATATCCCACCCAAGAAGGGCCGCTCGCACATTCTGCGGGTTATCCGCGAAATTCTCTACTTCCAGCCGCAGGGCAGTCGAACCGAGCTGAAGGTACCCCTTGATTTCATCAATAAGGTTGCCAAACGACGCTGTGTGGCCTTTCTCATCTCCGACTTCTGCCTGCCCGGTAATTTCATCGATTCGCTACAAACCTTGCTGCCAAAGGTGCGGGTCAGTAACCGCCGGCACGATCTTATCTCGCTGATCGTCTCCGACCCCCGCGAAGCTGAGTTGCCGGACGTGGGCTGGATCACCCTGGAAGATGCTGAAAGCGGTGAGCAGGTGGATCTCAATACCTCCGATCCGGCGATCCGCCACAACTATGCCGAACTTGCCCGCCAGCGGCGCAGTCAGCTCAATCGGGCGATCCGCTCCTCCGGGGTAGATTTGTTGGAATTGAGCACAGACACCTCCTATATCCCGCCACTTCTCGGTTTTTTTCAATCACGCATGCGGAGGGCGGGACGATGAAAGTTTTTTGGGTATCGCTTGCCGTATTGTGCCAAATGATGATCTTCTCCTTTCTGCCGGGTATTGCTGCTGCTGACGACAAGCAGCCCTCCTCTCTCCAGCTGCTCCAGCAGCAAGCCCCCGGTCAGAAAGGACCGCAAAATGTTGTCCCCACCGACCTGCACGATATTCACGGGCCGATCAACTTGCCCGAGCCGGTGCCATACCTCCTTTACAGCCTTATCGGGCTGGCCACACTGGTTCTGCTTTTTGTGCTCTACTGGTGGTTTTTCCGCCGCAAAAAGCCAGACCCGCCACCCATTCCCCCCGGTGTTGCGGCCCGCGACGAACTGATGCGGGCCAGGGAAATGATGAACCCTGAACAAGCCCTTGGCTATATGGAGCGTGTTTCGGGGATTCTGAGACGCTATCTGGAAGCACGCTTTGGTCTCCCCACCACCCGACAGACCACCCGCGAATTCTTCCAGGATATCGCTGGAACCACCCCAAAAGCGACAACGCTTGCGGCGTTCAGCGGCGAACTGAAAATATGCCTTGAGCAGTGCGACATGGCGAAATTCGCCCATCAGCCCGCCAGTATCAGTTATCTGCAGGATATGGAAAACAGCGTGCTCAACTTCGTCAACCAGACCGAGCAACCTGCAACTGAAAACAGTTCAGGAGGCACCAGGTAATGCGTTTTCTCTACCCTCACCTCCTCTGGCTGCTCATGCTGCTGCCATTACTTGCCGTACTGCGCGGCAGGATGGGCGCGGCACCGGCGCTCCTCTTCTCCTCCACCAGCCTGGTCTCGTCCCTTGCCAGGGGGAAGAAAACCAGGCCGGCTGCCCTGCTGTCGGGAATGCGGCTTCTTGTGCTCGCCCTCATTATTCTCGCCGCTGCACGCCCGCAGCAGGGCAATACCACCACCGAGGTGCAGGCCAGCGGCATCGATATCTTGCTGGCAGTGGATGTCTCCGGCTCCATGGAAGCCATGGACTTTACCCTCAACAATCAGCCAGTGAACCGACTTGAGGTGGTGAAAAAGGTGGTCGATGAATTTATCAGCGAACGGCCCAACGACCGTATCGGCCTGGTGGCCTTTGGTGGCCGGCCCTATCTGGTCTGCCCGCTCACCCTTGATCACGATTGGTTGCGTAAGCGACTGGAATCGCTCTCCATCGGCATGGTAGAAGACGGCACGGCTATCGGTTCCGCCATCGGCAGCGGCACCAACCGATTGCGTGACCAGGATTCAAAATCGCGCATTTTGATTCTGCTCACCGACGGTATGAACAATTCCGGCCGCATCCCGCCGCTGGTCGCAGCTGAAGCGGCCGAGACACTCAATATCAAGGTCTACACTATCGGTGCAGGTACCCGGGGCGAAGCGCCGATGCCGGTTACCGATCCTTTTGGCCGTAAGCAAATTCGCATGGCCCGGGTCGATATCGACGAAAAGACCCTTACAGCGGTAGCTGAAAAGACCGGCGCCCAGTATTTCCGCGCCACCGACACCAAATCGCTCACCCGGATTTACGACGAAATCAACCGGATGGAAACCACTACCCGGACCATCAAGAAATTTGAAAATTACCGGGAGCTGTTCCCCTATCTGGTGCTGGCAGCCCTTGGGTTGCTGGCGCTTGAGATCGGTGGCCGGCGCCGACAGTTGCCGTAGAGAACGAACGACATGGACCTTCTGCAGTTTGCCCAACCATACTGGCTTCTTGCCGGCCTTATTCTTTCAGGTGCCACCCTTCTGCTTCTGCACATGCTGCAGCAAAAGCGGCAGGCCACGCTTGAAAAATTTGCCGGGGCCCAGCTCCTTGGACGGCTGACCCGGCATGTCTCTACCACCCGCCGCCGCCTGAAAAATATCCTGCTCATTTTAGGCATCTTCCTGCTCTTTGCGGCGCTGGCCAGGCCACAATACGGCTCGACCTGGATCGAGGTAAAGCGTAAGGGCATAGACATCCTCTTTGCTCTCGACACCTCCAACAGCATGCTAGCCGAGGACACCAAGCCCAACCGGCTGCAACGGGCACGGCTCGGCATCATGGATTTTGTCGCAAAACTCGAGGGCGATCGGATAGGGCTCATGCCTTTTGCCGGCACCGGTTATCTGATGTGCCCACTCACCCTCGACTATGACGCTTTCAACAACTCCCTTGGCACCATCACCACCGACATCATTCCGCTTGGCGGCACCAATATCTCCAAGGTGATCGAAGAAGCAGAATCAGTGCTGAAAAACGACGCCAACCATAAGGTTCTCATCCTCCTCACCGATGGTGAGAACCTTGAAGGCGATGCCATCCAGACGGCTAAAGCAGCCAAAGAGAAGGGAATGACCATCTACACGGTGGGGGTCGGCACTGCCAGCGGCGAATTGATTCCTCTTCCAGGAACAGGCAAGGCCGGTTTTGTCAAGGATGAGACCGGCAAATATGTCACCTCCAAACTCGATGAAAAGAGTCTCACCGAAATCGCAGAGGTCACCGGCGGCATCTACGCTCCACTTGGCAACAGTGGCGAGGGACTTCAAACAATCTACCAGCAGAAACTGCAGCTCATTCCTAAAGAAGAGCTTATGGAGCGGCGGCAGAAGGTGCCGATCGAGCGGTTCAGCTGGCCGCTGGCCGCAGCCATTTTCCTGCTCTTCCTCGAATACCTGTTACCTGAAAGGAAATCCGGCCTTAAGCTCTCACTTTCCGGAATCGCTTCCGCCGGGCGCAGAATAAAAAAACTGGTGCCGATGGTTTTTCTGGCCCTGGCTCTTGGTTCCACACCACAGCGTGCCCTAGCCTCAGCCGCCGAAGATGCCTACAACAGTGGCGATTACCTCAAGGCTGCAGAGCTCTACAATAGGGCATTAAAAGAGCATCCTGATGACCCGCAGCTTCACTATAATCTCGGGACCACGGCCTACAAGAACAATCTCCACGACGAAGCCATCGCCGCCTTTAACGAGGCGTTGAAAAGCGACGACCTCTCACTGCAGGAGAAGGCCTATTACAACCGAGGTAACGCCCTGTTCCAGAAAGGGGCTGAAAGCCAGCAGGGTAACCCGCAGCTTACCAAGGAAAAGTGGCAGGAGGCACTCGACTCCTTCGATGGAGCTTTGCATCTTGATCCCGAAGACGCTCTCGCTCGGGAAAACCGGGCCTATGTCGCCAAGAAACTGGAAGAACTTGATAAGCAAATGCAACAAAACCAGCAACAGAACAACGAAAAGCAGGATCAGCAGCAAAAGCAAAATGAGGATGACAACGGTCAGGACAACAAACCGTCCGATGACCAGCAGCAAAAGCAGCAACAATCATCTGATGATCAACAGCAGCAAGAGCAAAAAGATAATGCCCAGCCAAAGGATCAGCAAGCCGACCAGGAGAGTGGCGGCGACAAAGATAAAGAACAGCCTCAGCCAGCAACAAGCCAGGATAAAGAGCAGGATGCAACCGCTGCCGATCAGGACGCAGAGCAGAACCGCGACAACAAGCGGCGAGAACTTGGCCAGATGACCAGAGAAGAGGCGGAAAATCTGTTGAATGCCCTGAAAAATGAGGAGGGTGAACTGAATTTCGTACCCAGGGGCGAACGATCTGTAGAGAGGGACTGGTAATGAAACGTCACAACCCAAAAATAACCATTCTCGGCGCAGGGGTGGTTGCAGTGCTGGCACTTATCGCGCTGTTCTCGCTGCCGGCAGCCAGCCGGGCCGAATTCAGCGTTAACGCCACGCTCAGTTCCACCACCTTCTCAGTTGACGACGGCGCCCAATTGAGCATCACCGTCAACGGTACTCGCTCAGCTGATCTGGAAATTCCCGAGACAGACACCAGCAGCTTCGAGATCATCCAACGCGGTAGAAGTAGTCAGATCAACATGATCAACGGAAATTTCTCCTCAGCTATCACTTTCACCTGTATCGTCAGAGGATATAAGTCGGGTAAATATACCATCCCGCCGATTACCATAAAAAGTGACGGCACCAGCCGCACCACCGAGGCTATCCCCTTTGAAATCACCGATAGCGGCCAGATGGGCCAGAGCGGTTCCGGCACTGCCGTACTGCCTTCACCATCGGCCTCGGGTGCATCAGCCGGTGGCGACGCCGCCTTTCTTCGTCTCAACATAGACAAAACATCCAGTTATGTTGGCGAGATTATTCCCGTTGAGGTAAAGGCCTATTTCAAAAAGGGCTTGCGCGCCAGCCTCAACAGTGCGCCAACTCTTGTCGGTGACGGCCTGGTGATGCCGCAGCTGAATGAGAAGCCAGTGCAAACCGAGGAAATATTTGGCAACTCACGTTACTCGGTCCTCACCTGGCAGACGGATATATCCAATATCAAGGAAGGGAAGTATACGGTTCACCTCGAGTTGGATGCCACCCTCCTGATCCCGGAGAGACGAATGTCGACCTCCATTTTCGGCCAGTCACCGTTTGACGATGACTTTTTCGATAATGTCTTTGGCGGCTATAAGGAAAAGCCGATCAAGCCTGTGAGCGAGGAGATGACGTTTACTATCCTGCCGCTGCCGGACGAAAACCGGCCAGCCGGCTTCACCGGAGCAATCGGTAATTTTAACCTGCAGGTCGCAGCAACGCCTATTCAGGCTGAAACCGGCGAACCGCTGACCCTGACCATGACCGTTAGCGGAACTGGCAATTTTGACCGGGTTGAAGCTCCCGCTTTTCCTGAATCAGATCAGTGGAAGACCTATACCCCGGCTGCTACATTCACAAAAGGAACAGGCGGTGATCACACCGGCAACAAGGTGTTCGAACAGGCGATTGTTGCCAAAAGCGGTTCGGTATCCGAGATCCCGGCGCTTGCCTTCTCCTACTTCGATCCGCAAAAAGGAAAATATATCACCAGGGAATCGTCCCCTATTCCCGTATCCATAACCGCCAAAACTTCTGTACCCGTTCCGACTCCGGCTCCGCCGGTCAGGGGTAATGAAGCTGCACCGGCAGCAACTGTCGCTCCTAAGCAACAACCGGAATCGACATCAGCACCTATTGGCGGTCTCGCTCCCTTGCGGCTGGAGTCGGGAAACACCACCAGCGCCATTACCCCGCTCTATACCAGACCGCCTTTCCTGGCCGTTATGGCCATCTGCGTCCTGGCATTGCTGATGCTGACCGTGCTCAAGATATATCGACTGCGTGAGGACGCCCACCCGGAGGACCGCCGCAGGCGCCAGCTGGGTAAGGCTCTGCAGGATTCATATCAGAGCATGGATCAGGCACTGGCCCAAGAGAACAGCAGCGTATTCCTCGCCGTTTGTCGCACTGCCATCCAACAGCACCTGGGGGCGATCTGGCACTGTCAGGCGAGCGCCATTACCAGTGCAGATCTGACAGCACGTCTTTCCTCCTCCAATCGGCTTGTGGAAATTTTCACCATCGCCGAGAAGGCTGCATACAGCGGCGCCCTGCTCGACCGTGAAACTATGCAGGACTATGCGCGAGCGGTGAAAAAAGAACTGGAGGAACTGGTATGAAACGATATCTCCTCCCTCTTCTGCTCAGCGTCATGACGGCATCTTTTCTGATATCTGCCGCCTTTGCCGGAGTCGACAACAGTCGTTTCCAGGAGGCGAATGGTGCCTACAGCCGTAATGATTTCGAAAGCGCTATCGCCATATATGAAGAACTTATCAGCAACAATGGTTACAGCGCGGGGCTCCTTTACAACCTCGCCAACAGCTATGCCCAGGCAGGTCATACCGGCAAGGCGGTGCTGAACTATGAACGGGCCTTACAACTTGACCCCAATGACCCTGACATCCTTGGTAACCTGCAGTTGGTGCGGGCAGCCAACGGAATTTTCAACCCTGAAGCAACCACACTGGAACATTTGCTGCACCTGTTCTCCATGAATCAATGGATCGGCATCGGCGGCCTGGCCTTGGTGCTCCTCACCGTGGGTCTGCTGCTTTCCCTCCAACTCAAAATCTCACCACGGGCCATGATGGGGCTGGGTATTGCCTGCTCAGTTGTAATGCTCGCGTCGACCATCGCCACTCTGGAGTTGCATGTTGAGTGGACCGGCTCGGTGGTGGTGCATGAATCGCGCCTCTTGATCTCCCCCTTTGAAGGTGCCGCTACAGCAGGCAATATCCAGGAAGGGCGGATGGTCTCTTCCGGCAAAGAGCATGGAACATACGTTTTTGTTGAAGATGAAACCGGCCGCAAGGGGTGGATTGTCCAGTCCGCCATCGAGCCGGTGATTCCTTCGGATCCCAGGAGATAAACGATGAACGGTAATACGCCAAATCGCTCTCGGACTACGATAAAGACATAGCAACCGATCCTCGATTGCCTTCTCAGCTTTCCCGGTAACCAAATCGAAAAGGGTATTGCACACCAGTCGCGGCACAGAGTGTCCCAGGCGTGTTCCGTTTTGAACAGTTCCCTTTTCAGGCGGATACCGGAATTTTCGGCAACCGTGAATATCAACACTTCGCTTTTGCGCTTTCCATGACGCGGAACGTTGTCTGTTTTTATCTGCGGAAGACCTTTTCAGTCCCCCAGTAAAACTCCCTCTCCGCCTGCCTGTGTAAGCCTTCGGCGAAAAGCTCCTGTTCACAGCTGCCCCATGTGCTGTATCCACGAACAATCATTTTGGAGTGAAACCTATGATCAACCTCGACAAACTGACTCGAAAGTACGGAGATTTCACGGCGGTCGATGACGTGTCGTTTGCAATTTCTCCGGGGGAGATAGTCGGTCTGCTCGGCCATAACGGCGCCGGCAAGACGACCATCATGAAGATGATTACCGGCTATCTCGAACCGACCAGCGGTTCAGTAACCGTGGACGGAATCGACGTTGTTTCCGATCGCCGCAAGGTGCAGCGAAAGATCGGCTATCTGCCGGAAAACTGCCCGGTCTACCCAGAGATGACGGTCATCGATTATCTCGATTATTCAGCGTCCTTACGAGGAATTAGAGCAAATGCGCGGCTAGCTATGATCACTGAGGCCATTTCCCGTACCGGTCTGAAGGAAAAAGCAACCTGGCCCATAGCCAAGCTGTCGCGGGGCTATCGTCAGCGAACGGGTGTGGCCCAGGCCATCCTCCACCGGCCTGACATCCTTATTCTCGATGAGCCCACCAACGGACTCGACCCGACCCAGATCCAACAAATGCGCTCGCTCATCACCGATCTGGCCAAACACTCGACGGTCATCATCTCCACCCATATCCTCCAGGAGGTACAGGCCATCTGCGATAGGGTGATCATCATGAAAGACGGCAGGAAGGCGCTCGATGCCCGCCTGACCGAACTGAACCGCAATGATCGTCTGCTCATCATCATCGACGCCCCGCCAGCCATAGCGGAAAAAGAACTGGCCAGGATGACCGGAGTCGGTTCAGTAGCGGTCAGTACGGCCCATGGCAGCAGCACCCATACCTACGCCCTCAACCTCGAAACTCCCGAGAACCGGCAGCAGACTGCCGCCACAATTGCCGCCGCCGTCCATGAGAAGGGGTGGCAGCTCTTTGCAATGCATTTCGAGTTCCGCAATCTTGAAACGGTCTTCGCCGAGATCAGCGCCTAAAGGAGAAATGACCAATGACTACCATTCTACGCATAACCAAAAAGGAGTTCGGCGCCTTTTTCAGTTCACCGATCGCCTTTATTTTTATCGGGGTGTTCCTGGCCGCCACCCTCTTTATCTTCTTCTGGGTCGAGAAATTTTTCGCCACCAATATCGCAGAAATCCGTCCACTTTTTTCCTGGATGCCCATCCTGATGATCTTTCTCACCGCAGCGGTAACCATGCGCCTCTGGGCTGAGGAGCGGAGAGCGGGGACGCTGGAATTTCTGCTCACTTCGCCGGTATCGCCCTGCGATCTGGTGCTTGGCAAGTTTTTCGCTTGCCTGTGGTTGGTCGGTGTGTCGCTCATTTTGACCCTGCCGCTACCCGTCACCGTCAGTTTTCTTGGACCTCTGGACTGGGGCCCGGTTCTGGGCGGTTATGTTGCCACCATGTTTCTCGCTGCTGCGTATATCGCCATCGGGCTTTTTGTGAGCGTCAAGTCGGATAACCAGATCGTCAGTCTCATCACCAGCTCGCTTATCTGTTTTCTTTTCTACCTGATCGGCTCCGACATGCTGATCGGTTTTTTCGGCAACCGAGGCGCCGAACTTCTGCAGCTGTTGGGTTCAGGCTCACGATTTGAGTCGATAACCCGGGGAGTTATCGACCTGCGCGATCTCTATTACTACCTGGCCATCATGGGCGTCTTCATATGCCTCAACATCTACGCCCTTGAGAAAATCCGTTGGGCGGACAACCCGGTAAACAGCCGTCATCGCAGCTGGCAGCTCGCAACAGCTCTCCTGATCGCAAATTTCATTGCTGCCAACTTCTGGCTCGCCCCGATTGGCCAGTTACGGGCCGATATGACCCACGGCCAGATCTATTCGATCTCTGAAACCACCCGTAGCTACCTCGGCCAATTAAAAGAGCCGTTGCTCATCCGCGGTTACTTCTCCGCCCAAACCCATCCGCTGCTGGCGCCGCTAGTGCCGCGCCTTCGCGATCTGCTGGCAGAATACGCGGTTGCTGGCGGTGACCGGGTCCATGTGGAGTTCATCGATCCCACTGAACACCCAGATCTTGAGCAGGAAGCCGGCCAGAAATACGGCATCAGGCCGGTTCCCTTCCAGACTGCTTCCAAATACCAGGCAGCCGTGACCAACTCCTATTTTGACCTCCTGATCCAGTATGGCGACCAGTTTGAGGTGCTCGGCTTCCGCGACCTTATCGAAGTAAAGGTTCAGGGCGACCAGGATCTGCAGGTAGAGCTGCGTAATCCCGAATATGACATCACCCGCTCGATCAAAAAGGTGCTCTACAGTTATCAGGGCGGCGGCGACCTGTTTGCGACCATAGCAAAGCCCGTGACCTTCACTGGGTATTTTTCTCCCGATGACCGGTTACCGAATGAACTGGTTACGTTGAAACAATCGATTTCCGAACTTACCGCCGAGATGAAAAAGGAAGGTGGCGAACACTTTACAGCAACCGTTGTCGACCCCGATGGAGGTGACGGCAACATCGCCAAGAAGCTAGAAAACGAGTACGGTTTTCGGCCGATGGCCCTCTCCATCCTCGATACCCGCAGCTTCTGGTTCTATATGACCCTTTCAAGCGGCGACGAGATCGTCGAGATCCCGCTACCGGAAGATCTTTCCAAAGAAAGCATCAAGCGCGCCATGGAAACGGGTCTGAAACGGTTTGGTGCAGGATTTGCCAAAACCATCGCCCTCAATACCCCACGGCCCCAGCCCCCCATGCCGCAGTACGGCATGATGGAGCCCCCGGGTCCGCAATTTAACGTCCTGCATCAACTGCTGGAAAAAGAACACAAAATTGTGGACACAGATCTTGCCAGCGGTCATATGCCGGAAGAAGCCGATCTATTGATGGTGGTGTCTCCAGAATCAATGACGGACAAGCAGCTCTTTGGCATGGACCAGTTCCTGATGCAGGGCGGCACGGTGGTAATCGCCGCCTCACCCTACACTATAGGTGTGAGAAATGGCCTCACCGCTGACAATAAACCGACCGGCCTGGAGGAGTGGCTCAAATTCCACGGTATCACCATTGGCGATAAGCTGGTTATGGATGACCGAAACAGCGCCTTCCCGATACCGGTGCAGCGAAAAGTTGGTGCTTTCACCGTCCAGGAGACCAAACTGGTGAATTACCCCTATTTTGTCGATATCCGTCCGGACGGTATGAATCAGGAGAGCGGGCTGATGACCGGTTTAAACCAACTGACCATGACCTGGCCTTCACCCATCAGTGTTGATCACGACAAGAACAAAGAGCGGAAGGTCACCCGCCTGCTGGAAAGCTCGGATGACAGTTGGCTCTCCACTTCTACTACCATAACTCCTGATTTCCAGACCTACGGTGAAGCCGGATTTGCTGCGGGCGACGACCGCGATCGTCAGTTGTTAGCCGTTTCTGTCGAAGGAAAGTTCACCTCCTATTTCGCAGGTAAACCCTCACCTCTGGCAGCCGCCGAGGCCATGACAGCCGCAGATCCTGCTACTGCCACTGACAAGAGTGAAGAGACCAAGGGCGTGATCACCCGGCAAATTGACCATTCGCCAGAGAGCGCCCGGATCATCGTCTTCGGTTCCTCCACCTTTGCCAGTGATGACGCCATCAGCATCAGCTCAAGCACCATGCAGACCAGCTACCTGAACCCGGTTCAGATGCTGACCAACACCGCCGACTGGTCGCTGGAGGACCGTGGCCTGCTCTCTATACGTGGCCGTGGTCACTTCTCACGCACTCTGCTGCCAATGTCCAGGGATATGCAGATGGTCTGCGAATATCTGAATTATGCACTGGCGGCGACTGGTCTGGTACTGATCTGGTTTATCAAACGAAATATCGTGCGGCGAAACGAGAAACACTCTCTCGCCTTACTGCAGGAGAGCTTTGGGAGGATATAAACGATGAAAAAAATAACTATTGCGGCGGCCATCCTGCTGCTGGTTCAGCTGGGACTCGTGGCCTTCAGCCAGATCACCAACCGGAAGGATATGAGCACCTCGCCGGAGACACCTTTTCTCGCGGTGAAAGGTGAAGAAGTCACCGGTCTTACGATTATCGGAGATAAAGATGAAAAAGTGATACTGGAGAAAAGAAACGGCGCCTGGATTCTGCCGGAAACCTTCGACCTGCCCGCTGATCAAAAGCAGGCGACCACCCTGATCGATAAGCTCGTGGCACTGAAACAGGGCTTTGTGGTTGCCAGCTCCAGGGAAGCCGCCAAACGGTTCCAGGTAAGTGAAGATAGCTTTGTACGCCATCTGGTGGTGCACCGCAACGATACCGTGGCCGGTGACCTCTTTATCGGCACCTCACCGGCCTTCCGCCAGGTCCACGCCAGGAATGCGGGTAGCGACGACATCGTCGCCGTGAACCTGTCCACCTATGAATTGGAGACCGATAGCGACAAATGGCTGGACAAGACGTTGCTACAGGTGAGCGACAAGGACCTGGCCGGTATCGAGTATGCTGATTTCTCACTCATCCGGAAAAAGGTGGAAAAGAAGGATTCTCCCTCCACCTGGCGGCTGGCGGAAAAAGATGGCGAGAATCTCGACGTTACGGTTGCAGGCGAACTGGCCAACGCCATTACCGGCCTGACAATCACCTCGGTCATCGATCCGCAGGAGAGCAGCAAGATCGCCATTGAAAAACCGGAACTGAAGTTCACCGTGCACACTGTAAACGACACGAATCTGGAGTATGCCTTTGCCCAAAAAGACGACAACACCTTTGCCGTAAAGCGTTCGGACAAGGAATTGCTTTTTGTGGTCAGCAAAGCAAGTGTCGAACAGCTCAAGAAATACAATCGTGATGCACTTCTTGTGATACAACCGGAAGCGGAGCCAGAACCAACAGCTGCGGCCGCAACCGAGACATCAGCAGCAGAGGCTGTTCCGGCGCAATCGGCCCTGCCGGCAGTTCCTCCTGTTCCGGCTGACCCTGCCGGTAACTGATGCCCATCAAAACGGGGCTGGTGCATCTTGCCGGCCCCGATATTTTCCCCCTCCCTTGAGTTCCCTACAGCAATCTGCTACAACTTGAGAAGGTTACCGGTATTTTACATTGTCAGGCAGACAGTGTTATCCGCCAATGTCTCGGAAACCCGTTACCTGCCTGTCGGACTGGTACATTTCACAGCTTGACCACACCACCGGAAAATACATTACCAGAAAAACCGGCTTCACCGACTCACGCTATGAACATAGACAACAGTTGGCAGCGACCAGGTTCGATCCGGAATAGGATTCTCTTCTTTTCCATTCTCGTTACCCTCGTTCCGTCCATTGGTATGGGCTGGTTCTGGTATGACATATCCCGAAAGACCACCACCGCCAAGATTGAACAGCAACTCACCGGTTCGGCGGATATCATCGAGCGCGAAATAGGGCTCTGGTTCAAGGAACGCAACTACGACCTGCGGGTATTCTCCAACTCTTTCGTGGTTCCGGAAAACCTGGGGATCTATCAGCGTGAAAAAACCAGCACCACCGGGCCATCAGAAAAAACGGAAGAGGCCCTAAAAAAGATCAGTACCTATCTCGGGATCATTATCACCAAATTTCAGAATTATCAAACCCTTGCCGTGTTGGATGCGGGAGGAAAAGTTCTTGCATCCTCCAGCCCTGTGCTGCAGGAAAAATTTGTAATGTTGCCGGACAACTGGCAGGAGCAGGTACAACACAACCAGTATTTCATCGGCAACTATTTTCTCACCGACCCGGAGGGCGGCCCGCTGGTGTTGATTGGTATTCCACTGATTGAAAGCACTGAGAACGCGGTTATCGGCTTTTTTGTGCTGGAAGCCCATCTCGACACAATACGGAGCCTGGTCACCGGTTCGCTTCCAGACCGCAGAATTCAGAATGGCAGCGCCGTCACACTCCTTGAAAAAGACGGTAGAATCATCTTCAGCAGCACTCCGACCGGTTCCGCTGACACCGCCGATATCGTAACGGAAGAAGCCCTGAAACTTTTTCAACAGCCAGGCATTCTCCATGAATATGTGAACAGGAAGCAGGTCGCCGTTCTGGGCATGGGTTTTTCCTTTACCGAGCTTCCCTGGTATCTTCTCATGGAGAAAAACAGGGATGACGTCTATGCCACGATCATGGAGGCACGCAACCAAATTCTGCTGATCACTGCGCTGCTCTCCGTTGTTATCGGCGGGACAGCAGTCATCATCGCCCGTCAAATCATTTTCCCCCTCAAGGAATTGATCAAAGGTGTGCAGCAGGTGGCTGGCGGTGATCTGCAGGTCTCGGTACCGGTGCGTAGAAAAGATGAACTCGGGTTAGTCACCACCATGTTCAACGAGATGGTCGAGCGACTGCAGGAAAACCAGACCCGGCTTGAGGAACTGGCAACCACTGACCCACTCACCGGTCTTGCTAACCGCAAGCAAATCATGACCAGCCTTGAGTTGCAATTGGAAGGATTTTATCGGCATGGCACCAGCTTCTCCCTGCTGATGCTTGATATCGACTTTTTCAAAAAGGTGAACGACACCTACGGCCATCAGGCTGGCGACAGTATACTGGTAGAGATAGCCAGTATTCTTGGCACCATCCTTCGAACCCTCGATACCGCAGGACGTTATGGCGGAGAAGAGTTCGTGGTTATCCTCGATACCGCAGATCAGGCCCAGGCAGTACAGAGCGCAGAGCGTATCCGGCGAGCCGTGGAGCGGCACGTATTTTCCTGGAATGGGCATGAATTGCGGATAACCATCAGTGTCGGGGCCAGCGCCATACACCCAAGCGACGAAACAGTGAACAGCCTGATCGCCAGAGTAGACGAAGCTCTCTATCGGGCAAAATCGGAAGGGCGGAACCGGGTGTGTATCCCAACCATTATGGAAACAGGAGAGGTCCTGAATCAGGCATGAGGTGCACTCGCAAGTGAATGCACTATGGAAAACCCATCATTGCAGCTTTTGGGGAATAGAAAGCAGGGAGTAATATATCCATCCGCCCCTGCCGTCCTGCAGTGAAACCTTGATCCAGTACCCTTTATGGCCAATAGCGGTAACGCTTGTCCCCGGCTCAACCGTCGTGACCAGTTTCCCTCTCTTGCCAGGGGCCTTTCTGATATTGCTCATTTTGGCAACTTTCAAGTCAAGCGGGGCGATGAAATCGTTGTAGGTTTCCGGTACGATCTTTGCCTCACCCTCATCGTTGAAACGCTGCCTGCTAATCAGCTCCAACGCCTGTGCTGCCAACAAAGTGGCCTGCTCATAGCGATCACTTTCCAGTTCACGGTTACTCTGGGTCATGAATCTGTCTGCTTCGGCAAAAAGTTCCTGATCCTCCGGTCTGCTTCTCTCCCGTGCCGTCTCTATTTCCGTTGTGACTTCGGCCAGGTAGGCTACTGTTTCCACCCTGGTGTTTGCAGCCGGAGTGCGGATGGTATTACTGGCAATCCCCTTGGCTAATCCCAGACCGGCCGCGCGCAGGCGGGCAATCTCTTCCTTTTTCTGGACCAATTCCATCTGCAGCCTGGCCGTTACCACATTCTGCAGTTCAAGCCGAGCCTGCAGGTTGTCCACTTTGCTTTGCAGCACCTGATTCTGCTCGGCCATTTTCGCTTCCCGGTCTTCAGCTCTCTTTAGGGCCGTGCAACCACCAGAGAAAAGAGCAGTTGCCAGCAAAATTGTGAAAGTGCAGCCATACAACGCGTATCTTAATCGAGATAGTTCCACAATCCAGCTCTCCCCGCTTTGTTGAACCAGGCACATCCGTTATCCCTGCATACAGTTTATAACCTGTTGCCTGACAGTCCAGGACAGAAACATTCACATAGATCCTGAGTACTTTAGCATACGAAGAGTAGAGCAACAAGGATGCATTCGGCACCATCGTAGAGACAGGTCCTTCCAACTTTTTTGCCCTGGATAAACAGCGAAAGATGAAATGTTCTGTGTTCATGGTTCGCTATTTGTCCCAAAGAGGAATTTGACGACAGACACCATCTATGGTTAACATGAAGGACAACTTGAAACCCTTGCCTATACTGCACCACCTGCCGGGAGCTGTAACAACGGATATGATCATTCGCCTAGCCGACAATACCGAAATAGATACAGACAGAGACCTCAGCTCCGAGGAGAGGCACATCCTCCAGAAACTGCTGTGCTACAAACATTTCGTTAACTCAGTGGCTGAGTTCAGGGAAAAGAAAGAGACCGCCTTCAGAGTGGGCTGGAATAACTCCGGCCCCATCCGCGAATCCGAGGCAATGGCCCGGGTGGCAGTACAGCTGGAAAAAGATCTGCAGGTTCGTCTTCGCAACCTGGAAGAATCTACCTGAGAGTTTGTCTCTTGAGAAAAAAGAAGCGGTAGCCTGATCAGAAGGTTGGCAGAAAGTACAACGGCAGTTGCAACTTATTTGCCTTTCTGACCTTGACCTCCACTGTCTCCGCCAGCTGATCCACCGCCACCGCCATTACCTCCGCCGCCACCGCTTCCACTGACTTCGCCTCCCCCGCTATTCTGCCCACTATTCTGTTGGCCGCCGCCGTTATCCTGCCCCTGCTGCCCTCCCTTACCAGCACCCGTATCCGACTCCGGCTTCGTTATCTGCTCCACCCGGCCGTTCATTCCGGTCTGCACAGATTTTCGCACCTCGACAATATCCGCACCAGCCTCAATTTTACCAAACAAGAAGTTCGCTTGTTCTCCAACCAGGCGTCGATCACCTGTTTTTCTGAAATTGGCTGTCATATTGCCAAAATCAACGCTATCGGCCCCTTTTACCAACAAGCTTGAGGCCATATCGGCAATCAACTTTGAATTGACACCAAGCCTTCTGAGCTCCTGGGTAAAGACCAGCGTTTCCCAGATGAGTCGATCATCACGGGTTCGGTCGTTGTTGCGGCGTGTTTCATCACGCAGTAGTGAAATAACCCTACCCAGATCCTCTGGAGCCATCCCGGCAGACTGAGCATTGACCAGTAGCTCCAGGACAGCGCCTCCACCATTTTTTTGTAATCCAAGTTCCTGCAGATACTGCCCAGCCCGAGTGTATCTTTCACCCACCATAGTCACGGCCCGTATTATCTGCTCTGCAGATGCGCCTTTGACGATGCCTTCGTTGATCTTCCCCATTAGTGGCCCCGAAGGTACCCCATGACTGACCGCTTCACTGAGGCCAGCGTGAATCCGCGAAACCTCATCTTCTGTGAATCCTGAACGTTGCATGGCTGATTTGAGCTGCGTCAGCTCGCCGGAAGCAATACTCTCGCCGAGAAATCGTTCGGTAGTCGTTGGGGAACCAGCGTTCCCACCACTCCCCGTTACGGCCAGAGCGGTCCCCTGTATGAGAAAAAATCCTAAAACAACTGAAAGACAAAGACCTTTCATACTCTCCTCGTTTGTCGGTTTGAAATCGAAAACCAACTCTTCCCCTCTCTTTTTGTCCAAACCTTCCCGTTAAATTACCAGCGAAACGTCTTGTTCAACACCATATCCCAGCTGCGCCGGGGTAAATGGTTGGCGTGTTGCTTTATTAAACGGATCAAAGAAAATAAGGTTACAATTCAGGTGAATAAAT
Organism: Desulfopila aestuarii DSM 18488; assembly: GCF_900143695.1. Classification (GTDB taxonomy): domain Bacteria; phylum Desulfobacterota; class Desulfobulbia; order Desulfobulbales; family Desulfocapsaceae; genus Desulfopila; species Desulfopila aestuarii. The sequence goes on along the minus strand of NZ_FRFE01000001.1, from coordinate 355,681 downwards.
GCAGTTCTCGCCACCGAAATCATCATTTTCCCGAAGCAGGCAATCTGGGAGAAATTTTTTCCCGTCTATCATATAAAAATATCGAAACGATTCGTTGCCAGGCAAAGAAATCTGCCAGGAGCCGTCTGGTGTAAGCATAGCCGGCTCTGCCATAAATCCGTTCAGCGATGAATGGAAAGTCACTTGACGGGCAGTCGGCTGGAACAGCGTCAATGTCGAAGGGACTTGAGAATTCTGGAGAACACGAGGGGACACACAGCTGCTCAATGCGGGCAGAAGGCAGAGAAAAAGCAGGGAGAATTGCTTCACCTGTAAAAGGATCGAAGGAGGTCTGTGCACCAGTTTCGTAACGGTTGGTAAGAGTCTCAACATCGTAGAGGAAAAATGCGAGAAATCTACCCATACTCCGGTTCAACTGCTGGTCTGGTCATCATTGATGAGACCGGCAATATTCAAGATGGAGTTCTCGCCTCCATAATCGTCAGTTTCACGGTCTAAAACAGTTGGATCATAGATCCTGGTATGCTGCTCAATCAGATAGCTGTAACGATACTCACCCGGCGGAAGTTGCATCTTCAGTGTCCAGTAGCCACTATTCCCTACTTTCTCCATGGGGATGGGAGACCAGTTGGAAAATGTCCCAATAACGCTGGCCTCTCCGGCATCCGGCAGATACAGTACAAAACGATATGTCTCATCCCCCGAAACAGCCGGTACCGTTGGATATCGAACAAACGGAAAAAGTGCCGCAAGACAGCAGGCCAGAACAAATCCACCGACAAACGAAGCGGGCCTAAGCAGCCAGCGCCTCTTCACACGCTCGGGTTGCGGCTGTATTACATTGGAAACAGAATGCAGATCGGCCAATGCCGTACCCAGGGTGAGTTCCTGCCGGAGCAGGTCCCGCGCTGTATCAGAAAACTGTTTATTATCGGCCACTGCCTCGATGAAATCAATTTTTTCGTGCAGTGTCAACTCATTATCGATAAAGAGACTGATAAGATGATCGTTCATGGCCGGTTACCTAAAATGTTTTTCAACTGTATTCTCGCCCTGTGAATTCTGACTTTGATATTTGATTCGCTGAGATGGGTGATCCTGCTGATCTCTTTGTAGGAAAGATTACTCCCCGCAACAAGACGAAGCAGTTTTGCATCCACCACATCCAGCTGGTCAATTGCCTGCAGCACCTGCCTGGTCTCTTCACGCAGGATAACCTTTTCCTCTTGATTCATTCCCGCCAACTGATGATGATCCTCGAGAGGATCTTCGGGTCTCTGCTTTCTGAAGTGATCGATGATAAGGTTACGACAGATGGTATACAGAAGTGAGGTAGTCGGACTCGACTGCCCATACGCCCCGATATATTTCACAAAAGACTCCTGGGCAAGATCTGCAGCAAGAGACGGATTGCCCGTTCGCTTGAGGATGTAGCCGAAAAGCCTGTCTTTCTGGCTTGTATAGAAATCCTTGAAGAGATTCATGTTCTCTTGACATTGTCTGTTTTGACTGGGTTGAGATAGTCATCAACACACCACTTCGCCTGACACACTAATAGAACAATACTGCCCGGCTGCAACATTCGATATTAAATGTTGCCAGCTGTTCAGATCATTATTCTCATGGGCCTTGCCCAGCTTTTAGCCTCATGTCCAATAAATAGACTATTGCAACATAGGCTCTGCAGATAGACACGTTTATGCATGTAGAAAGTTACAGAAAAAGTGAACGGTACCCTGATTTTTCTGCATGCAAATAAAAGGGCTGCTCATGTAACCATGGTCGTCCTCATGCGTTTAAAAGACAATGGTAGTCTCGTCCAATGAACACTCTATGAGGTGACGACATGAGGAATCTGGTAAAAAAGCATGCTCTTCAAAATACCTGCAGTCCAGCCTTCACTTGTCGGGCAACATCACCTACGGCAAATCCTGCTATCCCTCTCAACAACCAAGAAGACAATCTCCAAATACTCGAGCATCTCCCGGTCTTCATCTACCTTCTCACCAAAGATTATACGCTTTCTTACGTGAACCACGCCTTCCGTAAGGAGTTCGGAATACCAGATCAGTTTACCCGTTGTTATTCCATCCTGAGAAAATCTAATGAACCCTGTAATCCGTGCCCAGCTATGGACGTTTTTTCAGACAACAAAGAGCGGGTATGGCAGTGGCAGGACACGCTGCGAGGTAATATGTATCAGGTACACGATATTCCCTATGGCAATATCGAAGAGACCGCTCGAGTTCTCGGAGTCGGAATAAATCTCACACGAATAGCTCATACTGAAAAAAAACGAGAACAGTACTTCTCTGCAAACGATTTTCTCAGAATATGCTGCTACTGTAATAAAATACACAACAAAAGCGGGGAGTGGCAGAGAGTTGAAGCCTACTTCTCAGAAGAACAGAATATACGCTTTTCACACTCCATCTGTCCGCAGTGTATGCATACACACTACCCCGATATTATGTGAAAAAGGGTTGAGCAACGATTACCCTTCTCTATGACATATGATTCTTACGCCTTAATTATCTGGGTTTTCTTTCATTATTATAGTTTGGCAGCCAGTTCCTTCCCATAGGCCTGCGCCACCTTGATGCCGCCATCCACCGAGCTTGTTTTCAGCATCAGCGGACCGTTGGCCATCTCCATTTGGTAGATGTTTTTCATGGTATCAAAGATCCGTTCAGCCGCCTCGCCGCTCCAGCCATAGGAGCCAAAAGCTCCACCTATTTTCCCTTTGAGTTCCGCCCGTTCGGCCAGGAAGAGAAAGGTTTTCATCCGGTCCATCATTTCCCCATGATAGGTCGATGAGCCGAACACATAGATGTCAAAACCGGCCAGCTCCGTTTCCCGTCTGATTTCAACCACATCTCGAAGAGTAACGTCAACTGCAGAGAAGCGCAAACCCTCCCCGATCAGCTCACCAATGCTTCTGGTTTCTCCGGATCGACTCGAATAAACGATAAGCGCCTTGGCCATGATATTTTCTCCTTATCAATTTGAATAGTTGCAAATTCATGTGCAACGGCAAGTTTCCGTTTCAAAACTACAACACCATCAACACTTGATCAGGTCGTACTCAAGACTGCCAAATCCCAGTTCCGCCGCATAATCAAGCTGAAACCGGTAGGGGATATCATACGCCAACTGTGACAAGACCTTACCTGCCCTTTTCTCCACCAAGTCAAGGGAAGCAGCATCCAAAGCCACCGGATCACGGGAAATGAGAATGCCAATATCCGGAACGATCTGTTCGAAAGTGTGGCCCATACAATCGCAATCTTTTGATATCCGGGTCAGGACATTGATATAGAGACCTTTCTCTGGAAAAAGAGAGCAGACTCCCATAGCATGTTCCACCACCTTTTTCTGCAACTCTTCATAGGTTGCACCCCAGTTAAATTTCACCGCATCAAAACGGCACATAGCCAAACACTCCCCGCAACCGATACATTTTGCATCGTCGATCACGGCCACCTCATCATTCATAGTAATGGCATCTTGTGGGCACCATTTAACGCAGGTCTCACAGCCTGTGCATTTCTTGACCACGATTTTTGGCTTGGCGTTAGAGTGCTGCTCCATTTTCCCTTTACGGCTTGCACAACCCATACCGATGTTTTTCAAAGCCGCACCAAAGCCAGCGGCTAAATGGCCGGTAAAATGGGAAACTACGATTAAACTATTACATTTGGCAAGCAGGGCGGCAATATGGACAGCGCTGTAGACTTTTCCCTCTATTGGTACCACCGATTCCTCATCGCCGAACAGTCCGTCAGCCATAATGATGGGCATGCCGGTGGAGCTGTAGTCAAACCCCTGACTATGGGCATGGGCAATATGGCTGATAGCGTCGCTTCTGTGGCCTTTATACAGCGTCGAGGTTTCAGTCAGAAAGGGAACCCCACCCTTGCTCTTAACAGCATCTCCAAGCATTTTCAGGTGGAGTGGCCGGGCGTAACCAAGCTTTTTCGATTCTCCGAAATGAGTCTTAACGGCTACCACATCCCTTTCAACTATGGAATCAAGTAAATGTTCTGCCTGGATTGCCACCTCCATTCGCCAGCACAAGCTCGAATCATCTTCGTTTTCAGCCGCTTCAATGAAATACACTTTTTCGCTCATGGTCGCCTCTTCGGTCAGGGAAATCGTTTTTTCATACTTGAAGAAGCCGTGGCTGTATCAACTCGGCTTCAGGCTGACAGGTGTTGAAATCTTATCCTGTTCCCGTATAGATAACAAGATTCTTTCTTGAAAAGGTGACCCAGGGAAAGGACATCACGCAATGGAAACCCGAACCCTCGTCATTAGACTGCAGCAAATGGATAGGAGGTAAAACCTCACAGGATAAGGTTTGGTCAAGATATACGTAGCACCCCATTCGGTAGTAGCTGTCTCGATATCCCGTCTCCTCGTTACGGCAGGTTTTCTCTGCAGATTATGCGCATTGCTATATCCGGGATACGCTCCGTCGGGCTCAACCCATTATGGATGTTGGAAAAGATATGACAGACATTTTGAACGATGGTTAGCGGATTCTGACTGATCAACACATCCATCGTCCCGTCGATGAGTAAGGACCGTGTGTCGTCGCTCAGTCCATGACCAATAAAGACAATGGAATCCGCCTTTCCCGCTTCCCGTAGGGCGCTTGCCACTCCGCCTGAAGATCCGCCAATATTATAGATGCCCACCAGGTCCGGATGCTGCTGCAAAAGCGATACGGTTAACTGGTAGTTCTCAACGAAATCATCATGACCTTCCCGCACCCCGATAATTTTAAGCCCCCGGTAGGATTCCTGCATAAGGCTGAGGAAACCCATCTCGCGTTCGTTATGGGCGAGATAACTCAAGCTGCCGGCGATAAGGGCAACTTCGCCCTCCCTGCGCCCGCAGAACCTGCCCAGTAGAAAAGCAGCAGTCCGGCCAACCGCGCGATTGTCAAGTCCGACAAAAGCGGTGCGCTCACAATGACTGACGTCGGAAATAATGGTGACAATCGGGGTACCTTTTCTGCTTACCTCATTGATCGTTTCACGCACCACCGGATGTTCCAGTCCCATCACCGCAATGCCATCATATTTTGTCTCATTGCTCCGAATTGCCTCTGCCAGGGCTGACGGATCAAATCCTTTGACCAGTTGGCAGTCACAACGTGTCTGAAAAGGTGGGGGAACGCTCTCTGCTGAACGGATAAGTCCCGCCAGTTGCTCAAGATATGGATTTGTTCCTTCCGGCAGTAAAAAAACAAGTTTACGGGACACACCAGGGACCGCTGGCGTTTGTGATGTGAAAATGTATCCAAGTTCTTCGGCGGCCTTCAGCACCCTCCTCACGGTCGCCTCACGAACCCCTCCCCTGTTGTTTAAAACTCTGTCGACTGTTGCCGTGGAAACCTGCGCCGCAGCTGCGACTTCAACAATACCCGGGCGTGGTCGTTTGCTGTTTTGCGAATTGATACCTGTACCTCCCTGCTTTCCTGCTCTACGGAAATCAAAAAAACGTATTAAACCGGACCACTATGCCATAAATCAGCCAGTGGGTGAAGATGTATTCCGACTTCATCACCTATATGTACATCAAAATACATCAATAATTAAAATAAAGAAATATTTTGACAATGACAAGAAAATTAGATATTCAATAGTTGATTGTCCAATCAAATACCATCAAATTCAATCAAAAATGGAGGCGGCCATGAAATTCCTGCACACACTTCAGCGTTACAACTACTCCGGAAAGGTGATTCAACACACTCGGTCGGCACTGTATTCTGCGGTTGTCTGCCTGACGTTTATCGCCGCAACCGCTCTTAATACGCAGGCCAAGAGCCTGGAACTTCGCTATGGCCACATGAACGCGCCGTCAAGCGTTGCCGGCCAACAGGCCGATTGGCTGGCCGAAGCCATTGCAAAAAACACCAATGGTGAAGTGAAAGTAGTGGTCTATCCATCATCCCAGCTGGGCAAGCTGCAGGAACTGGCCGAGGCGGTTTCCACTGGTGCCATCGCCCTTTCCCATAACACCGCCGGCGGTTTCGGTTCTCTCTACAAACCCTTTGCCGCCCTTGATACTCCATACCTGTACCGAGATCTTGACCACCTGATGAAGGTAACCGACATCAACTCCCCGGTCATGCAGTCAATCAATGATGGAATTATCAAAAGTGCTGGTGTCCGGGTGCTCTATACCTACTATTTTGGTACCCGGCAGTTAACCGCTAACAAAGCGGTGAAGGGCCCTGCGGATCTTGCCGGGGTAAAAATCCGCTCCATCCCGTTTCCGATCTATACCACTGCCGTTGAAGGTCTGGGCGCTGTAGCAGTTCCGGTCGACTGGTCTGAAGTCCCCACGGCTCTCGCCACCGGTGTCGTATCCGGCCAGGAAAACCCGGTCAATGTTGTACTCACCAACAAGCTGTATGATGTGCAGTCCCATATGATGCTGACCAGTCATATAATGGCTGCGCAGGTTATTGTGATCAATGAAGACACCTGGCAGAAGCTGAGCCCTGAGCAGCAGGAAGGTATCAAAAAGGCTGCTGAAGAGGTTCGGGCCAAAGCATCTGCCGCAGTCAAGGATCAGGAAACAACGGAACTGGCCGAACTGAAAAAAGCCGGCATGACCATCATCGGCCCGGAAGATGGTCTTGACGTGGAAGCTTTTCGGTCAAACGTCAAGAAGCTGGTTGAAGAACGTTTTTCTTCTGAATATGGCGACCTGTATAAGCAGATCAACGATATCAAGTAGAGCTACATCATGCAATCATCCGTCCGCCCCGCCTTTCTTGAATTCTGCGACAGGCTGCTGTCCGGCCTCAGCAGGTCTATGCTCATCATCGCGATGGTTTCATTGGTGGTGATGACTTTCCTCATAGGTTTACAGGTTGTCAGCCGCAACCTGTTCAACCTGGGACTGCCGTGGGCGGACGAACTAGCCCGTTTCACCGGACTTGCAACAGTCTATTTCACCATTCCCCTGCTACAGTATCATGGGCGGCATATTGCTGTTGATGTCTTCAGCAGCCGCCTGAGTGGTTTGCCAGCCAAGGTTCTCACCGCTATCAATGAAATGAGTGTTCTGCTCTTTTGCGGCCTTTTGCTGCTCAGTTTCGCGACCTTTCTTCAACGCGCAGCCCATTTCGCCACCCCGGCCATCGGCATGCCGAACTGGCTTTTTTATGCACCGCCGCTGGTGGGTCTTATTGTCTGCACCCTGGTAACTGTCCTTCGGCTGGTGTGCCAGATTGGTTTCGGCGATACCGGAACCATGGATTCATCTCTGCATCGGGGGAACATCTCATGAGTCTGCTACTGCTGGTTCTCTTTTTCCTCACGCTGCTCATGGGCGCTCCTATTGCCGTCTCAATGGGACTTTCATCGGCGGTTGTCATTCTCCTGAACGACCTGCCGGTCTCGGTGTTGGCCCAGCGCTCGATCAACGCCCTCGACTCTACTCCGCTTCTGGCCGTACCACTCTTTATTCTTGCGGCAAACATCCTGAACGCTTCAGGGGTCACTGAGCATATCTTTGAACTGATCCGCCTATTTGTCGGCCGGATCCGAGGCGGGATCGCCCAGGTGACGGTTTTAGTAAGTCTCGTTTTTTCAGGAATTTCAGGAGCAGCCCTGGCCGACATCGGTGCGCTTGGCAACATGCAGATCAGGATGATGCGTGCTCAGGGCTACAAGGATGAATTCGCAGCCGGCATCACCATGGCAGCAGCCACCATCGGCCCTATATTTCCCCCCTCAATCCCGATCATCATTTTCGCTGCCGCAGCCCAGGTGTCGGCAGTGAAACTGCTGCTGGCCGGGATCATCCCGGCCCTTATCATCACAGTGATGCTGGTCGGGCAGATCGCCATTATGGCCAGGATCTATCAGCTTCCCCGTGACACCACCACTCCTTCATTGAAGGTGATCGTCCGGAAATTCATTATTTCCCTGCCAGCATTGTTTGCCCCGGTACTGCTTATCGGCGGGCTGGTCAGTGGTCTCTTCGGTCCCACGGAAGTGGCAGGGGTCACAGTCATCTACGCGGTACTGATTGGTAAGCTCTTCTATCGAAAACTCACCTGGAAAGGTTTGGTCAGCTCGGCCAGAGAAACGGTCGAGGCCACTGCCAGCGTCCTCTTTATCTTCTCCACGGCGGCACTCTTTGCCTGGGTGTTGACCATTGATCGGGTTCCGGTAGCGGTCAGCGAGTTCCTCCTAGGCGTATCAGACAATCCGGTGGTACTGCTGCTGATCGTCAACGGCCTCCTTCTTGTTGCCGGTATGGTCCTGGAATCCATTGCCGCCATCCTGATCATTGCCCCGATTGTTACGCCGGCCCTTGCCCATGCCGGTGTCGATCCCATCCAGCTTGGCATTGTCTTCGTGCTGAACCTGATGATCGGTCTGCTGACCCCGCCTGTTGGCATGAGTCTCTACATGGTCAGCATTATCGCCGGCATACCACTGCCGAAAGTTATCCGGGGAGTTTTGCCGTTTTTGGTCTCCCTCCTGTTGTCGCTACTACTGGTCACGTTGGTACCGTCGTTATCAACCTGGCTGCCAAACTATATGATGAAGTGAGATATTATGAGCAGATTTTTAGGAGAAATACGCCAGCTCGGCTATGTCGTCGACGATATCGAAGCGGCAATGAAATATTGGACCGATGTCATGGGAGTGGGCCCCTGGTACTATAACCCAAGAGTTCCGATCAAAAATTACCGCTACTGCGACGAACCATATCAAGTGCATAACTCGGTTGCCCTGGCCAATTCCGGCAATGTTCAGGTCGAACTGATTCAGACTCGGGATACCACCCCATCCATGTACAAAGATTTCAAAAGTCTCCAGGGTAGCGGACTGCAGCATGTTGCCTTCTGGACCAACACCTTCGATGCCGACCTCAAGCAGATGCTCGAGATGGGCTATGTCGTGAAAATGCGCGGAGAGGTGGGAGAGAACGGACGGTTTGTCTATTTTGACAAGGAATACCACCCCGGCACCGTCATTGAACTCTCGGAGGTTATGGGACCAAAAGGCGAGTTGTTTCGCATTATCCGCGAATCGGCAGTGGGTTGGGACGGTACCGACCCGATCCGGCCGTTTCCGGATCTCACTACTCTGAAGGTACGTGGGTAACAGTTATGCCTACAGAACAGATCATTGCTGAATACCTGGTCGAAACCCCGCTCCCCATTGAGAAAGTGGCGGCTGTTATGGCCGGCGAGCAGAGTTGCGGTACCTTCACCAGGGTAGCCGGTGAAACCGATGAACTCAGATCCCGGGCTGCAGCGACAGTCATGGAGATCGAACTGCTTGATATAGTCACAGACCCTTCGCTGGAAAGCCAATACCTGCAGAGAAAGGGTCTGAACGGACCCTTTCAGCGGGCCAGGGTCACCATTGGTTTTCCGCAGGCCAATGTCGGCACCAACCTGACGGCCTTGGCCGCAACCGTTGGCGGCAATCTTTTTGATATTGGTGAAGTGAGCGGCCTGCGCCTGGAGGCTGTCTATCTACCAGCCTCTTTCCGCAGCCATTTTGCCATGCCGGTTAAAGGTGTGGCTGGTACACGTGAGGTGCTGGGGGTGTATGACCGGCCACTGTTCGGCACGATCATAAAACCAAATCTCGGTATGAGCCCTGAACAGACCGGAGATCTGGTGGCAACCCTGTGTGACGCCGGAGCTGATTTCATAAAAGATGATGAAGTGTGCGCCAGCCCCGACCATGCGCCCCTTGCGGCACGGGTTAAGGCGGTTATGGCCAGGGTGAGGGATTTTCGAGAAAAAACCGGTCGCAATATTTTGATCGCTTTTAACATCAGCGATGAAACCGACGCCATGCGGCGCCATGCTGAGCTTGTTCAGGCCGAAGGAGGCAACTGTGTCATGGCCAGCCTCAACTGGTGCGGCCTTGCCGCCCTGCAAAGCCTCCGTGCTTCGACAGACCTGATTATCCACGGTCACCGCAACGGCTTTGGTTCAATGAGCAGGCATCCTCTACTCGGTTTTGGCTACCACGCCTATCAAACCCTCTACAGGCTTTGCGGCCTCGACCACCTGCATGTACATGGAATCGGGGGAAAATTCTGCAACCCGGCAGACGAGGTTGCGGCATCCGGCCTGCAATGCCTGAAGCCATTAACAACGAATGGACCTGAAACAGACAAGGTCATGCCGGTGTTTTCCTCCGGTCAGTGGGCAGGCAACATCGCCACGACTTACGAAGCCCTGCACCAGAGCTCAGACTTCCTCTTTCTCGCCGGAGGCGGCATCCTTGCCCATCCGGACGGACCCGCTGCCGGTGTTGCAAGCCTTCGTCAGGGCTGGGAAGCCTTATGCGCTGGCATGAGTGTGGAAGAGTACGGGGCGACACGCCCGGAGCTCGCCAAAGCCCTCTCGTTTTTTGGAGAGAAGAACTCGCCTTCGCCTGTGGCGCCTGGAGCCGGACCAGCATGAGCCCAAAGACGCCTTATCTTTTTTGTGGAGACGATTTTACCGGCGCGTCAGATACCCTGGCGACGCTAAGCCGTGCCGGTTTGAACTGCCGGCTTTTTCTCTCGCCGGACGCAGTGCTTAATTGTCCTGAACAGCATGAACTTGATGCAATCGGTATTGCCACAGCCACCCGCTCACTCCCGCCAGCTGCCATTACCTTAGAGCTGACAAAGATTGCTAAGGCTTTTGCCTCGCTGAGTCCTGACCTTATCCATTACAAAGTCTGCTCGACCTTTGACAGCAGTCCCGAAATCGGGAGTATCGGCACGGCCATCAACACCTTCAGGCAAATACTGCCGAACGGAAAGGTTATGATCATCGGAGGTCAGCCAAGCCTTCGTCGTTACTGTGTTTTCAGCAATTTGTTTGCTGCCGCAACAAATGGTGAAATACACCGGATCGATCGTCATCCGACCATGGCCAACCATCCCGTGACCCCCATGCATGAAGCCGATCTCAGAGATGTACTTACGGCCCAAGGGGTTACATCGATAAACGCCATCCATTTACCTGCGTACCAGGATGATTTTGCAACAGTGCGTGAAAAAGTCCGATCGCTCCTCGCCGCTCATACAGCACTGCTCTTTGACGTCCATGATCCGTCTGACCTCAAGTTGATTGGACGACTGATGCAGGAACAGTTGCCAAAACCCCTCCTCGTTGTCGGCTCGAGCAGTGTCGCCGAAGCGTATAGCAGCGCAATGACAGACCAGATCATGTTTCCAAGCACCCGTACTCCTTCAACACCCAAAAGACCTGTCTTCATTCTGGCTGGCAGCCGTTCCCAGGCAACTGCCATTCAGGTCGAGAATGCCAAAGACCTTTTTTTCAAGGTATCAATTGATCCTGCCAAAATCGAACAAAACAGGGAACATCTGCTCAGTCAACTTACCAGAACAAGTCTTCAGCAACTGAGTGACGGTAATCATGTTATGGCTGTTGTCGAAAGTTCCATGGAGCACCACCTGACCAGGACGGATGTGGCTTCCTTCACAGCAAAACTGGCAGCAAAAATAGCCTTATCAGGAGAGCTGGATCGACTTTGCATCGCAGGTGGTGATACCTCAAGTCTCGCCCTTCAATGGTTCGGTGTAGATAGCCTTTCCTTTCTGGCTGACATCGAACCAGGGCTATGTCTCTGTCAGCTTCACTGTAAAAATAATCCAGCAATTGACGACTTGCAGATTGTGCTGAAAGGTGGACAGATGGGCTCCCCGGATCTTTTCAGCAAAATTGCTGGAGCTCTCTAAGCCTTAAAATTTCCGCTTCCCATGCAATGGGCCAAACTTCCGTGTTGTCCTCATCCACGACATTACTATTTTGAATAATGAAAACATGAACTGACATTCATGTAAAATTCCTTGCGTAGACTGTAGGAAGACGATAGGTTTGACGCATGAATCATGTTCAGTTAACATATAAACAGATGTACGCATATTACCGTAGAATATTTCGTCTTCAGACGGTGTTCTCGATTATTTTATTGCTGATAGTCCTCCTCCCCGGCAAGGCATTCTCCTCCCCGGCAACCCCTCCCCCGACAATCACCCTTGCATTTAGTACTGAACCTATGCCGCCGTATTACACCATTTCAGGTGAGGCACAGGAAATCGGAGGACCATGGCGTAAGATGCTGGATGAACTCTTTATCGAAAAGCTGGGCTGGCAGGTACGCTACCTTATCAGACCATGGCAAAGGGCCCAGTATGAAGTCAAGATGGGCAATGCGGATGGCTTCATCTCAATTATAACCGAAGAAAGGCTGCAATACGCTTCCCCCATCCCCACCACATTCTGTTGTTTCCCTTTACATCTGTTTACCTGGAAGGGTCAGCCAAAATTGGAACAGATGAAAAGTATTCAGACCGTCGATGAGCTCGCGGTCATGGATCTCGCGCTGGTATCAAACATCGGCAACGGCTGGTATCAGAAAAATATTGAGAGCAAGGGGGTGAAGACCACCTGGCTGCCGACAGATGAACAGGTTCTTCACTTCGTCGCCATGCAGCGAGGTGATGGACTCATTGACCTCCCGAGCTCCATGGCGCACCTGGCAAATAAACTTGGACTGAGTGAGCAAATCATTGATACCGGTGTGTCATTTGGTAATGTGAAAGTACACTTGATGATCGGTAAGGCATCTCCTCTGGCCAATCGCCTTGCAGAGATTGATACCGCCATGAAGACGATACAGGAAAACGACACCTTCGCCGTACTAGCAGCAGGATCGAATGAGGAACATAATGCAGGTAATTCCGGTTACCTTTGCGAATGCAGGAAAGGCCAATAACTGATGACAATAACTACTGACTTCGTGAAAAACCGGAAAGACCAACGGTTATTCTCTCTCACCCATTGGCCGGAACTCCTTGTTCGGCCAGTATTACGCCATTTCCCCAGCATAACCTAAGAAACCAGATGCAATTGCCGTTATTTGCCAGATACAGACAATTCGTGATCATCTCCTTGGTTTTCGCGACGCTTTTCGCTGTATCGGCAGTGGCTTATTATAAATATCAGCAGACGCTCGATCGTAAAACACTTTCCAATCATGCCCGGATTATCGCCGATGATGTTTGGGCAATCAATCCAGCAGGCGTGGAAAACTATCTGCGACTGGCAATGGAGACCCAGCACTACAAAAGCATCAGCGTCTCGATACCCGGAAACGACCATTTTATCACCCTTCAAAGCCCCGAGATGACGGGACTTGCAGGCTTTTTGAGCAGGACTGGTTTGATCTGGACCAAAGAGCTGAGCAAAGATATCACCCACAAAGATCTGCATATAGGCAAAATGCAGGTGATTCAGTATGTGCAACTCATTTTTCCCCTCTTGAACTTGCTGGCCTTCTACCTTCTGCTGTTCCTGCTGACCTTGTTCATCCTCTTTCTTTCAAACAGAAAAAGAACCCTTGAAAGCCTGGTTCGGGAAAGAACCCACAGCCTGCTCGAGAGCCAGCGCAGGTTCCATGATCTGGTCAATCTGTTACCGGAGATGGTACTGGAGACCAATATCGACGGCAGTATCCGCTATGCCAACAGCGAAGCACGAAAGCGATTTGGGATCAGCCATGAAAACAGCGACGGCTGCAACCTGTTCGATTTCTTTCCAGCCGATACCCGCCAGAGCGCACAGGATCAGTTTAGAAGGAATCTTGAACAGGGAACCCTGTACCAGGACATTCTTCACGACAAGGATCATCACGCATTCCCTGTTCTGCTGCGATCTGCGCCAATCGTCGATGCAAGCGGATGCATCGGTGCCCGCTTACTGCTCATCGATATTACCGAGCGCCAACGGATGGAAGAGCAGCTCAACCGTGATCACAAAATGAAAGCCATCGGGCTTATGGCCGGTGGTGTTGCCCACGACCTGAACAACATCCTCTCCGGCATCGTCAGTTATCCTGAGCTGCTCATGCTCGACATGACCGAAGAGAACCCCTTGCGCCGCCCCCTTTCCATCATCCGCAAGGCGGGGCTGGACGCCTCCGAGGTTGTGGCCGATCTGTTGACCGTCGCCCGCGGCAGTCGTGGAGACTTGGAGATTATCGACCTGAACGTACTTATCCAGGATTATCTCGATTCCCCCGATTTTGAAGATATGCGCCGGAGATTTCCCCTCGTGGAACATAGCTTTATACCAGCTTCCGATCTCATGTTTCTTTCCTGCTCACCAATTCACGTCAGAAAATGTCTTATGAACCTGGTTATCAACGGGTTTGAGGCAATCGAAGGCAAGGGCAGCATCAGGATTGTCACGGAAAATGTCAACACCACAGATTTACAGACCACCCATCCCGGCTTACCGAATGATAAACGCTATATCCGGATCACGGTCAGCGACACCGGCAAGGGAATCGAGGAGAAGGAGCTTGAGCATATTTTCGAGCCATTTTACTCAAAAAAGGTGATGGGCCGATCCGGAACAGGATTAGGTCTGACTGTTGTCTATAATACCGTCCGCGATCATGACGGCGCCACCAGGGTCACCAGCTCTGAACTGGGCACCACCTTCGAACTCCTGTTTCCCGGCACCAGCAATGCTGTTCCCTTGAAGGGAAAAAACCACCTCCAGGTCCTTAAAGGAAACGGTGAGACGGTTCTGGTCATCGACGATGAGCCCCGTCAGCGCGAAATTGCCACAACCCTGCTCCGCTCGCTTGGTTACCAGGTAACGACAGCATCCACCGGCAAAGAGGCCTGGCGCTATCTTGAGAAAAACCCTGCCGACCTCGTGGTTCTGGATATGCTCATGGGCCCGAACCAGCCCAATGGCAAGGAAATTTATCAACAAATACTGACAATCAATCCTGGCCAAAAAGCGATAATTGCCAGCGGTTATGCAGAAGACGACGATGTTCGAGAGACATTGACAATGGGAGCGACGGCCTTTGTTCCCAAGCCCTACACCATGAACTCGATCAGCAGGGCAGTGTATGACACCCTCCGCGCCCCGGCGCGACAACATGATATGGCTTCCTAAAGAGAGGTATTCGCGATGAGTGGACAACGTCATTACGGCAATGCATTATTTCTTCTGCTTTTTACCTGCGGCCTACTATTACCATCGCAGGCAACGGCCAAGGAAAAACTCTATTGGCTCGAAGCGGTGGCCCCACCTTTCTTTATCCATGAAGGGCCTCTGGCCGGGCAGGGCTATGAAGATCTCATCACCGACATCCTGGAAGAAAAAATGCCCCAGTTTGAGCATGTACATATGCAGGCAACCATCTCCCGCCATTACCAGCAGTGGAAACAGGGGGAAAACGCCTGCAGCCTGGCCATGTACAAGACCCCTGAGCGGGATGAATTCGTCTATTTCAGTAAGGCATCGGTCTTCACCCTGCCGCCGGTCCTCATTATCCAAAAAGACCGATTCGAGGATTTTGGCGGACAAAAAGTGGTTCGTCTGGCAGATCTGTTGAAAGAGGGCAAAATGGTCATAGGCCGCTCGAAAAACCGTTCCTATGGCCCAGGCTTCGACAAAAGCTTAAACGACTACGGGAATGATAAAAACATCTATGCCTATGAAGGGCCGGAGCTCACCTTGAACCTGTTCAAGATGTTGCTTGCCGGACGCGTGGACGCTCTGCCGGGTCTTCCCGAAGAAGCTATGTACCTCGCTGAGACCATGGGATTTCGCGATAAGATAATGACCATCAGCGTTAGCGAGAATCTGGAAGACCGCGAGTCGATGCTCACCTATGTAGCCTGCTCTAAAACTGACTGGGGCAAAAACACCATCGAAACCATCAATACGATCCTGACCCAGGAACGGCCAACTGAGCGGTACCGGGCGGCATATGAGCGCTGGCTCGACCCGAGCTCAGTCGGCGAATATCGCAAGATGTATAAGGAAATTTTCCTACAGCAGGATTGACCGACACAGCCAGGGGAAGAGGTGTTGAAACATTCGTTCGGTTTACCGGATCACGGTGTATTCTGCACCTCTCCGGCCACCTTGGCCTGAGAGGACCGGACACAGTTTCGTCCTGCCCTCTTGGCCATGTAGACACCTTCGTCGGCTGCCTTGACCAGCTCATCAACAGAAGCAATGTCGGCTGTTTTCGCCGCCACTCCGACGCTGATGGAACCATGCCAGACCCCCTCTCCCGCCTGGACCTGTAACGCGGCAATATTTGCCCTGGTCAACTCGGCAATATGGAGTGCCCCCTCGAGCGGGGTAAAAGGACAAATGATCACAAATTCGTCCCCGCCCAAACGGCAGACGATGTCATCGCTACGTACAGAGTGGCAGAGTTCCCGCGCCAAACGCCACAACACGGCATCACCGGCATCATGACCGTATGTGTCATTAATCGCCTTAAAGCCGTCAGCATCAACCAGCATACAGGCAAGATGTCCGTTCTGCTGCTGCGCCTCTTTCCAGAGTTCCTGGAGCTGACGCAGGGCGTGACGACGGTTGGGTAGCTCGGTGAGGACATCTGTCATCGCCAGCATCTCTAAATTGGCATTGGCCTTGACCAGCTCCCGGGTACGCTCCTCCACGATTCTCTCAAGGTTCTGATTGAGGACCGCCAATTCCCGGTTACGTTGTGATACCTGCTGAAAGAGCCCTTTCAGCGCCGTCAGCAGCGGCTCGGTAGAAGCATCTGCTTCGCGCTCCTCTGCCAGCCAGGCATCGGCTGCCGTCATACCACCGGCAATCAGGCTCATCTGTCTCGCCATATTTTTGTCCATAACGAGAATATGATAGGCAAGCCAGTGGATCAGATATTCCAAAATTGAGCGGGCATCTTCTGCGTCACCTTTGCGACGATGATTTCGAAACAAGAGAACATCATCAAGAAAGGTGTTGTGCTCGACAATATGAAATTCGCAGTGCCTGGAATCGAGACCGCTGTCGGCCATCAATTCCTCCTCGTCCTCAAAATGGAACTGTGCGTAATCTATAAGTTCTTTGAGTAGTGACTCCACATGTTCTTCGGCGATGTCGTTCTCAGCCAAATGGCTGCCGAAGGTGTTAATGATGTCAACCAACCGGCGATGCTGATCGTCAACGTCTTGTAATCCCGTCTCAAAATTACTATTCCAGCAAAACGACTCCATCGCAATCTCCGGATGATGGATAACAAAAAAATCAGACTAGATAAACGCTAAACCAAGACATTAGTGGATATACCGATGGCTGTCAACGGGCCACAGGAACAGCCTCAGTCGTCAATATTTCCCTGCGAAATACCGTGTGATGCAAGATCCTTTGCCGCCATGACTGACTTACTCTCCTCACGAGCAACCTTTCTTGCCGCTTCATCAGCCTTCTCACGTGCCTGCAAAGCTGTTTTGAGCTGTTTCATCACCGACGAGTCAAACAACCCGCCGGAGAGTTCGATTTCCTTCATCTTCTTCTCAGCAACCCGAACAGCTTCCTCCGCCTCTTTACGGGCAAGGGCAGCCCGCCGTTCAGCCCGCTCAAGCGCATCAAGCGCAACAGCCAGCCCCCCTTCACTACCCTCTTCCGGCTCAGCATCCAAATCCACCTTCTGCCCAGCGAGTACCAAAGCGGTAACACCGAGGCGGGCCAATAGCCTGCCGGCGGGATCTCCGAACATATCTACAGGCTCGTCTTTTTTCAAACCAAAGGGCATGAAGGTGAGAGCCGTATCTTCTGCGAACTTCACGACCGTATCTGTATCGGCCGATGGCAACAACACAAATTCTGCGGGAATCCGGCTTTCGTCCAGCAACTCCTGCAGTTGCTGCCTGTTTTCTGCACTGTCTTCGGGATAATTGATAGCCAGCAGACGTATTTTCGCCTCACTCCATCCCTCCTGACGAGTGGTGAGATAGGCGAGCAGCAACATCAGCCGGCTGGCCGCATCACCTCGCCACCACACATCGATTCGTCGTTCCTCACTTATCGTATGTGCCATTTTTTCCCAGCATTCTTCGGCTGAACTGAGAACGACAAGATGGCAGCCCAACCGGTGCGCCCCACGCAGATACTTTCCGTAGAGTATGGCCCTGCGCTCTTCATCCCAGCCATCGCCTATCCAGTTAAGCAGAATAGTATTCGCCCTGAGGGGACCCATGCCAAAAGACTGCAGCAGGGTTTCAAGCGAGGTCCTGATATCGCCGCCGGCCACAACCCTGCAAAAGACATCCTTACGATAGGGCCTGATTTCCCGGCGGAGTTCCTCTTCCGCCTCCTGCCGTGCTTTACGCATAACGGCTCCCTCACCGGTGAGAAACCTGACGACCGTAGTCAGCCCACTTCCTCCCTCAATAAGTGAGGCAAATTCCAGCAGGGTGCGACGCCGTTCGGGATCATCGGAAAAGGCAAGGATATAAGGACGCCAGTCCCTCGGATGATCAGAGTCGGAACCGACTGCCAGCAGATCGGAGCGTATCCGCTGCAACAGGTGGGAACGTCTGCCATCGGCCCAACGGGCTGGAATATCTGTGCTTCGTAAATAGAGATACACAGCTGTCAGAATGGCAATAGCCACGATCCCACTCATACTGTCAATTGCCAGCATCGCTCCAAGGCAAAACAGAAAACCAACAAGGCTCACGTAGCGATGATAGTAACGAAACCGAGGCCGAAACGAAGGACTCGCGGCCTGGGCTTCATAGTACGTGGCGTAATTCAGCAACCCATAAGAAATGAGAAAGAACATGGAAACCAACCGGGCTATCAGGTCAAGCTGGCCGAGGGCAATGGTAATGCCGGCAATGACTGCCGATAGCAACACTCCACGGCGGGGATTGTCCGTCGGGCCGCTACCTTTGGCAAATGGACCGAGAAATGAGAATATTTTATCTTTTGCCAGTGACTGGAGAATACGCGGCGCACCCAGAAATGATGCCATAGCCGAGGAGAGGGTCGCGGCAATTACACCACCGGTAATAAGCCCCCCCCAATGGGAAATGTCTGCCATCACACTATAGTCGCTGGACAGTTTCGACAAGGGCTCACCGGCGGCAAAAAGTACGGCGACAGAGAAGTAGACAATTATGGAAAGCAGCACTGCGGAAAAGGTGCCAAGCGGGAGACTTTTCCCTGGATTTTTCAGATCCCCCGACATGCTCACCCCTTGGGTGAAACCAGTAACCGCCGGAAAGAAAATAGCGAAGAGCGTCCAGAACGGAGGTCCTTCTGCAGGAGGCCTTAGGTTTGCCAGCAATATTTGACTATCCCAGTGTTCGATTCCGCCCAGATAAAAAGAGACCAGAGCGAGAAAAAGAACGCCCATGACCCCAAACTGGAAACGAGTGGCAAGATCCGCCCCCAACCAAGCCAACACGAAAAGCAACCCGACCGCAACAGCCGCAATCAGCTGAGGCAGTATCACCGGAGCCCCACTGAAGAAAGAGGCAACAACCTCGCCGAAACCTATACAATAAAAGGCAATCGACACCGACTGAGCGAGAAAAAGTACCAAGCCAAGTGCACCACCGAACTCAAGGCCAAGAGTCCTGGATATAAGATAATAGTCCCCTCCACCCTTCACTTTCAAATTGGTGGCGATGGCCGCCAACGAAAAACTGGTCAGTACCGAAATGAGATTAGCGATGGCGATAATCAACAGAGCAGTAAGGAGTCCGGCACTGCCAACAACATACCCCAGACGGAGAAAAAGAATGATCCCCAGGATGGTGAGGATAGAGGGCGTAAAAACTCCAGCGAAGGTGCCGAGCGTACCGGCCGGGCGAGCAGATGGGTTCGCCATGATACATTTTTCCTTTGCTGCTGGAAAGCAGCGAATGAGGGGATATAAATAAAGGGTGTTACCACCACATTGCAATGGCTTAGGTGTCAAACACGATGCAGCCTTCGTGATACAATCATTGCACAATCTTCATTGGCCACAAAGAGAAAAGTTGCTCCTGTTCATTGCCGTGCCCGTATGAAGACATGTATCAGACGCAAGCCATAGCATCTTCAGCCTTATTCCCCCAAGCTACCAAATTAAAAGCAACAATAATTTTGATAATTATTTAACTTTTCACATATCCTATTAGTAAGGTTTTTTGACTTTAGTATTTGCTCTTTGCTAGACTCATATGGTCAGGCGTCTGACGCATTCAAAACCAATTACCGCAGCTTACTCATCAACGCAGTTAACAAGGAGAAGGGATTATGTTTTTGAAGCGTTTCTTTATGGCATGTTCAATCGTTTCGCTCTGTATTGTCGGCATCAATTCCCAGGCTGCAGATTCTGTCAAACTCAACACCCTGGACTGGGAACCATACATTGGTGAGAAAATGGACGGTAATGGCTTTGTGGCAACACTTGTCAGAGAAGCTTTTACTGCATCAGGGTATACGGTCGAGTTTGCCTTCCAGCCATGGGTGAGAGCAAAAGCCACAGCCAAGGACGGCAAAGCTGATGGTTGTCTTCCAGAATATTATCTTAAAGAAGATCAGGCTGATTTTCTCATTTCCGAGCCTTTTCCTGGAGGACCGCTAGGCTTTATGAAACGAAAATCGGACAACATTGCCTTTTCGAAACTGGAAGATCTCAAAGCTTTGAAAATAGGTGTCGTCCGTGGATATGTTAACACAGAAGATTTTGACAAAGCGGACTATCTGCAGAAAGAAGAGGCAAATGACGATATCACCAATCTTCGCAAACTCCTCGCTGGACGTCTCGACCTTGTTGTCATCGATAAATTTGTCGGACTCTACCTGATACAGCAGGAGATGCCGGACAAGGCTGGAGAGATCGAATTCGTATCGCCAGCTCTCGAAGAAAAGACTCTGCACGTCCTTATCTCCAAGAAGACGGCCAATGCAGACGCAAAAATGCAAGCATTTAATGATGGGTTAAAAAAGATCAAAGACAGTGGCAGGCTGGATGAGCTGATGAAGAACAGTGGATTCTAACACCTCAAAGAGATAAGCCCATAGCAAGACTGGTCCCGTCAAGCCTCACGGTCCTGACATGACCAGTCTTCTCATCCCTCTAACTACCGCACCGTTCCCACATCTGCACTAACCGTTACCACCCAACTGCTTACTTTCCCCGAAACGGAATCTGGCAATACGATATCCCACGCTCCGGCCTGATCCCGTTCTTGGCGAGATACATGGTAAGCGAATTCATGGAAATCGTCTTATTGGGCGTTGGCCCCAGGAACAGGTGCTGCAGTGCAATGGGGCTCAGGTCAAACATGATATACGGGACCAGCATCGATGTCCCCTCGCGAAACAATACCGGTGCATCGAGATAGTCTGTGATCACCGGCGAAACAATCCGCCATTCTTCCTCCTCTCGAAACGACGGGTGCTTCAACAGGGCGGCGATCCGGAGCAAGTCACTTTCGATCTGTTCAAAGATGACATGATACCCATCGCCGTTCCCCGCACCTGGCTCCGGGACAGCAACGGGGAGATGATCGGCAGCAAGTCTTTCCACCGCATCGACCACCTGACTGATCAGCAGAGCCTGCTGATCACAGCTGTACACACAGCGGCCGATCTCAAACGACTGTTGCTCGGCGCATCGCAGAATATATGCCGGATCAAAACCAAGACTCACCCCTTTCCCCAACCGGCTGTAGCCGCGCCACTGACTGAGCAGGTTGCCGTTGGCCCGGAAGGAGGCAGCAAAGAGCATATGGCCATTGGTGATGCGGTGGGTAACCCAATCGAGGAACTGGTTGAGCAGATTGGGTCTGGTATGGCCCTCGGCAATTCGCCGGCTCACTTCGGTGCGGATAAGATCGGCGGTATGTTTCAGCTCAGCAGAATCGTTCATATAACGGATATCGGATGCCCACAGAGCCCCGCTCTCGACAATCCCCATCAACCCGTTGAAGCTGGTGTAATGATAGAGCCTCTCCTGCGGCACATCGGCATAGAGTGTTGCGGTTATATCCCGTATCATCGTCTTGGTATCATAGTGTTGGAATGATTGACCCTCTAACAAAATGCTGATCTTCGTTCAAAATCAGGTACACGTAAATACGTACGCAGGCAAAATATTGTACCACAGGCTGATCGTTCCCCAAAGTAGTGGATATAAAGTTCAACCACACCTTGTCAGCTTTCCACATAATGTTCGAATTCCATCTGGGTTCGGTAACCTGCCGCAGAGTGACATCTCCTACAATTGTCACACATCTCTCTCATCGAACAATGCTGTACACAAATCTCGGCGATAGGAATTACCGATCGAAGCACTAAACGACATAGGCAATAAGTATTTGTGATACTTTAACAATGCCAGTATATGGTGTTCCATGAACATATGTCAGCCTTTTTTTACTGACAAACAACCTGACAATAGACAAAGAACCACTCACAAGGAGGTCAATTATGATTGGCAAAAAAACAGGATTGTTGATGGCGTTGCTGGCAGTATGTATGCTCAGCAGCACCGTACTGGCAAAAGATACCCTGCAGCAAAGCGGCAAGGGTATCAAAATCTGGTTTGATACAGGAGGCCCCGTAGGCGAAACCTATAACACCATCGTTCAGCATGGTGCCGAACAGGCGGCTGCCGATCTGGGCTGTGACATCGAATTCATGTACTCCGACTGGAGTCCCCAGAAGATGCTGGAAAATTTCCAGAAGGCTCTTGCCGCTGGTCCTGACGGAATCGTCGTCATGGGACATCCAGGCGACGACGCCTACGCCCCCTTTATCAAGGAAGCAGTCGATAAAGGTATCATTGTCAGCTCCTCTGATACTGAGCTGCCAAACCTCATGGAAAAATACCAGGCATCCGGATTTGGTTATGCGGGCGTCTCCAACTATGCCCGCGGCAAAGCTCTTGCCACCGAGGCGGTCAACCGTTTTGGCCTCAAAAAAGGCGACAGGGCCCTCGTCTGGGGGCTGAAAAGCCAGCCTACCCGCGGCCTCAGCTCCAAGGCGCTGATCGAAACCCTTGAAAACAGTGGTCTCACCGTCGATTACATGGAGATTTCTCCTGAAATTGACAAAGACGCCAGCCTTGGCACCCCGGTCATCACCGCCTACCTCTCATCCAATCCGGACTGTGACATTGTCATTATGGACCACGGTGCACTGACCGCCCAGCTCGAAAACTTCTTCCGGGCCGCAGGCATTGGACCAGATGAAATTATCGGTGCCGGCTTCAGCCTCTCACCCGCAACCGCTTCAGCCATCAAGGCGGGATATGTCGACCTGGTCGGTGACGGCCAGCCCTATCTCCAAGGCTATCTGCCGGTTCTGCAAATCGTTCTAACCAAGCGTTTCGGATTCTCGGGACTGGAGATCGAAACCGGCGGCGGTTTCATCCACACTGCCAATATTGATCTCATTGCACCGCTGGCAGAAAAAGCCATTCGCTGATTTTTTTACCGATCAGTACTCCTTACACGGGTGCAAGCGATCATTAATATCGCCTGCACCCATCTTTTTGCTGGACCGATGGATACAATTCTCACCGCCAAGTCCCTCTATAAATCGTTTGGGTCGATACAAGCCCTCACTGATATCAATCTCTCCATACCGAAAGGCCAGGTTGTTGCGCTCATCGGCGACAACGGTGCCGGTAAATCGACCATTATCAAGATCCTCTCCGGAGTCCACCGTCCAGATTCCGGCTCCTTGTGGATAAATGGCAACGAAGTCAACATGCGCAGCTATTCCGTGCGAATGGCCCGGTCACTGGGGGTGGAAACGGTCTACCAGGAGCGTTCTCTGGGAGAGAAACAGCCACTGTGGCGCAATGTGTTTGTTGGCAGGCATCTGCGTAATGCGCTCGGCTTCATTCGGGTCAAGGAGGAAAAAGACCTGACGCTTGCCATGCTGCGCAACTCCATCGGCCTAAAAGGAGTAGGCATCTCGGCTGATGCCCTGGTCTCGACACTTTCTGGTGGAGAACGCCAGGGGCTCGCCATTAGTCGCGCCATGCACTTCAACTCCGCCCTGACCATTCTCGACGAGCCGACAACCGCCCTTTCGGTCAAAGAAGTTGGTCGGGTGCTGGATTTTATCCGTTCGATCCCAGACCGGGGCAACTCAGCTCTCTTCATCTCACACAACCTCCACCATGTCCATGAAGTAGCCGATATGTTTCTCTTTGTCGCCAGAGGAACAATCGCTTATCAATGCCGACGAGAAGAAATGAGCGTTGCCGAACTCTTTGAACAGCTGGAAACCCTCTCCATGGCCCCCTACGATCACGAGCGGACGGTAGCATGAAAACCACACTGTACAACTACCGCCTTCAGCTTGGCCTTTTGCTGCTCCTTGCCGGTCTTCTGAGCCTTTTCATATACCTCAGCCCCCAGACCTTTCTCCACAGGCGCATCTATGTCGCCTTTATGTCGACCATCCCCTTCCCCACCCTGTTAGCTCTGGGACTGACCCTGCTCATTGTTGCCGGGGAAATGGACCTCTCCTTTCCCTCTATCATGGTCATCTCCGGGCTCAGTTTTTCAAACGTTGCTCAGGCCACCGGCAGCCCGCTGCTTGGCTTTTTTGCCGCTCTTGCCACCGGGGCATTCGCCGGATTATGCAACGGCCTGATCGTAGTGTGGATCGGGGTTCCGGCCATCATCGCCACCATCGGCACCCAGTTTTTTTGGCGAGGCGCCTCCACCCTGCTCGCAGATGGCCTGGCCCGGAATCTGACGAATCTGCGGGACACCACCTTTCACGACATCCTGGTGGGAAGGCTTTTTGACTGGATCCCAATGCAGACCATCTGGTGCCTGCTCGTCGCCCTGCTGTTCTGGCTACTGCTTAACCGGCATATCTTTGGCGATGATGTTCGCTTCATCGGTGACGATATCGGTACTGCTAAGATGATGGGTGTAAAAACTGACACTGTCCGTATCGCTCTGTTTGTCATCATGGGCCTCATCAGCGCCCTGGCCTCAGTCATGGTCTGCCTTGAGATGGCCAACTGGTGGCCAACGCAAGGCGAAGGGTATCTTTTGCTGGTGTTTGCCGCAATTTTCCTTGGCGGAACCTCTGTCTTTGGTGGACAGGGCACCATCTTCGGGACAGTTGTCGGTTCGATTATTATCGGCATCCTTGAGGCGGGTATCATCAGTGCAGGCCTCTCCGGATACTGGACCAGATTGGTCCATGGCCTGGTGATTGTCCTCTCCGTCTCCCTCTATGCCATGGCCTTTTCCACACGCCGCAAATAACAGGTTCAGGAACATAAAATGAAAAAAATCGCCATCATCGGTGCCGGAAGCACCATGTTCACCCGTCAGATCCTTTCTTCTCTTTATTGCTACCGTGAACTCGCCGAGCTACAGGTAACACTGGAAGATCTCGATCAAGCAGCACTATCACGAACACTGGCCCTCGCCCACAAAATGCTGACTCAAGAAGGTCTCCCAACCAAGCTGATCACCGCCACAACAAACCAGAAGGAAGCCCTGACTGGTGCTGACTGCGTGATCAACTGCATCCAGGTCGGTGGCCTTGCCCCCTGGAAGCTTGATATCGAAATACCGAGAAAATACAACGTTGATCAGGAAGTTGGCGACACCCTTGGCCCAGGTGGAATTTTCAGGGCCTTGCGCCAGATTCCGCCTATGCTGTCAATTTTGGACGATATGGAACGTCTCTGTCCGGACGCGCTCTTTATCAATTACGCCAATCCTCTCGCCCCACTCACTTGGGCTGCAACCCAATATTCTGATATCACCTCCATCGGTCTCTGCTACGGGGTGACCTACACCGTTGCCCAGCTTGCCGGTTATCTCGGTTTTGGCCCATGGGTCGAGCATCCGCACACCCCGGAAGCCTGGGATCAGTTGATGTATTCACCCATTCCCGACAATATCGATGTGCTCTTCGGCGGCATTAACCACATGACCTGGATTCTGCAGATGCTGGTGGATGGCGTGGACCGGACCGATGAAATCGCAGGCATCCTCGCGAAACCTAAAGTCCTGGCAGCGGACGGCGTCCGCTGTGAGATACTCAGACATTTTGGCTACTGGTCGACGGAAAATCACTGGCATTGTAGCGATTACGTACCGTATTTTCGTAAAAATGCGGCAATGATCGAGCGGTTTGTGCCCCACCGTTGGAATCTCTTACAGCTAGAGGAGCAGATCCACCGGCGGGATACGGAAATCATCGACCGGCAGTTGCGAGGGGAACAGAGTATACGGGTTGAAAAAACGGTACTCAACGCCCCGAAAATCATTCACGCAATGTGTACCGGTCAAACGGCAAAAATCAACGGTAACATCAGAAACAACGGGTTGATATCAAACCTTCCGCCGGAATGTATTGTCGAAGTACCCATCTTTGTGGACCGCTCAGGACTGCACCCCACAAGGGTAGGAACCCTGCCGCCGCAGTGCGCCGCCCTGAACCGGTCAATGATCAGTGTCCAGGAACTGATCGTCGAAGCTGCACTCAATTACAGGAAAGAGGCCGCGTTTCATGCCATCTGTCTTGATCCACTAACGGCGGCTGTCTGTACGCTTGATGAGATTGCAAAAATGTTTGATGAACTCTGGCAGGCTCAGCAGCCGTGGCTGCAGCCATACTGGGGCTAGGAAGGAAGAAAGCAGGAGGTCCCGGCAGCAGCACAACACGTTGCTGCCGGACCTTTACATGTTGAAATCAGCTCTGTTTGCCCTGGCCAACAAAGACTTCGTAAAGAACCCTTACCGTAGCCTCGTAATCATCATCACTCACCCCGATGATGATATTCATCTCGGAAGCCCCCTGATTGATTACCCGCACGTTAATACCGGCCTTTCCAAGAGCGCCGAAGATCTTGCCGGCTATACCGACGGTGCGTACCATACCTTCACCGACCACCGCCACCAGAGCGATATTTTTTTCGACCGCAACATTGTCCGGCTGCAGTTGACGACAGATCTGATCGATCAGCACATCATCAAGCCCGCGCAATTTCTCATCTTCGAAAATAACACTCACCGAATCGATGGAGGAGGGACACTGTTCAAAACTCACTCCTTGCTCGCTCAAAATGCCAAGCAGCCTGTAGACAAAACCCACCTCGCGGTTCATCAGCGATTTTTCAAGACTGATCATGGAAAAGCCCTTCTTGCCCGCAATACCGGCAATCTCGGTGCTGGAGATGGTTTTGTCGCTGAGTGTTGCGGTGATAAGGGTTCCAGGATCTTCCGGACTATTGGTGTTTTTGATTCTGATGGGAATGGAGGCTTCGCGTACCGGCAGAATCGCTTCGTCGTGAAACACCGAAGCGCCCATATAGGCCATCTCCCGGATCTCACGAAAGCTGATCTCGTCAATGGGCCTGGGATTGTCAATGATGCGGGGATCAGCCATGAGGATCCCCGAGGTATCGGTCCAATTCTCGTAGCATGCCGCCCCAGCCGCTCGAGCGGCGATGGCCCCGGAGATATCCGAGCCGCCACGGGAGAACGTTTTAACCTCGCCATTACGATCACGGCCATAGAATCCGGCCATAACATAGCGTGAATCGAGGTTGGCCAGGCGAGCACCGAGCAGATCGTAACTTTCCGGAGCGATGGTGCCGTTGGCGCGAATGACAATATATTCGGCGGGATCGATAAACTCCGCACCCAGGTACTCTGCGATGAGCCTGGCAGAAAAGTATTCACCGCGCGAGGCGGCATAATCAGGGGTACATCCGGCAGTCAACTCTTCTCCGAATCTGTCGATATCTGAAAGAATTGTCTGATCGAGATTCAGGTCAACAGCAATCTCCATATACCGCCCCCGGATAAGACCGAACGGTTCATCGATACTGGTGGCCATCGCCCCCATCTCCTGGCAGAGGTAGAGCAGATCTGTGAGTTTGCTCTCGCCACCATGCCGTTTACCAGGCGCAGAAACAACGACGATCCTGCGCCTAAGGTCATGGTCGACAATACTCCGCAGCTTTTTTATCTGGTTTGCATCTGCAACACTTGAGCCGCCGAACTTGGCAACGATTCTCTCCATTTCAACTCTCCATCCGGAACGTATGGTATTAATTTGTAAAATCCTGACTTCGTTTTTATACCATTATTTCCAGCTGGAAGCCATTGGCCTTTTCTTTATCATATCAGGCACGCCTGGACAAACAAAGAGACACGGTGAGAGGCTACTTCTCGTTGGCTGATTTTAACATACACTGCAGCAATACATTGGTCCCTTTCTCACAATCCTCCCAACTTGACTCCTCAACCTCGACATGGCTTCGTCCCCCTTTGGAGGGAATGAAAATCATGGCCGCCGGTGCGATCTGGTTAATATAGCTGCAGTCATGGCCTGCCCCACTCACCATGTAATGGGAAGAATAGCCGAGACTGTCTGCGGCTTCGAGGACGTTATCAACCAGTCCCGGGTTAAACGGAGCACGCTCGACCCGCCAGGTGGTCTCCATTCTGAGATGTGTACCATGGCGGTCGGCAATAACCTGAAATTCACGGGCCATCATCTCCCAGGCAGACAGTGCATGGGCGTCCTCCCAGGAACGGACATCCACGGTAAAATGGACACCATCGGGAATGATGTTTCGTGAGTTTGGAAAATTATGAATCTCACCCACCGTACCCACCATATCACCCTGAATATGTGCAACCTTGTTGACCGCCTGAATCATCTCGGCGGCCGCCAGAAGGCAATCGTTGCGCCCGGCCATGGGCGTCGGACCGACCTGATTTGCGGTTCCGGTCAAATAGATATCGTACCAGTGAAGACAGAGTACTCCTTTAGGAACCCCGATTGTTTTGCCATAACGTTCAAGCATCGGTCCCTGCTCAATATGCAACTCGTAATTGGCATGAAGGGGAAATGCCTTGGCCGGCACCGTTCCCTTATAGCCAATCCGTTCCAACTCCTCACCCTGTGTTTTCCCATTGATGTCGGTACGTGCATAGGCCCAGTCCCGTTCCAGTTTGCCCACCCAGACTCCAGACGACACCATAGCCGGAGCAAAACGCGAGCCCTCCTCATTTGTCCAGTCGACAATAACGATATCCCGCTCGGTCTGAACCCTATTTTCATGCAGGGTCCGCATCACCTCAAGGGCGCCCATCACACCGAAAATTCCATCAAACCTGCCGCCTTTCGGCTGGGAATCGATATGAGAGCCGCTCATTACCGCCGGAAGCGCCCTGTTACGACCGGGACGATGACCAAAGATATTACCCATTTCGTCAATCGTTACTTCACAGTCTATCTCTTTGAGCCAGCTGCAGAACAGGTCGCGCGCGGCTTTATCTTCATCTGAAAGAGCCAACCGCTGCACCCCGCCACTTGGGGTTGCCCCGATTTTCGCCATTGTCTCAAGAGATTCCTGCAGCCGACGGCCATTGACCCGCAAATTTTTCCAACTCATGCATTCACCTTTTTCTTCTCTTTCAGAGATCATTTACAATTATTCCGTCTGAAACGGCATAACCGCCGCGAGCAACGATATCCTGCCAGCTTTCCACCGTCTCGGTGTGCGACACATCCATCATTGAAATGCAATCGAGCGGACAGACAAGGGAGCAGAGATTACACCCCTTGCATTTCACCGTGTTAATTTCCGGAATCGGCTTTCCCTTGCGGGTCTTCTTGTCCGACCAATCGATGGCCTGATACGCTCCGTCATTACAGGCAGTATAGCATTTTCCACAACCGGAGCAGGTAGCCGCATCAATCGATGCCTCGACTTTATAATTCATGTCGAGTTCTCCCCACTCCTTGTAATTGCCGAGGGCCCGGCCCTGCAGTTCACCAATACTGGTCATACCTTTTTCATCCAGATAACCGGACAGTCCGTCAATCATTTCGGTAATAATACCGAAACCATGGTGCATAACCGCCGTGCAGACCTGGACCGAACCACAGCCAAGGGCAATAAATTCTGCCGCATCCTGCCAGGTGTTAATGCCACCGATTCCGGACATCGGCAGGGTAAACCACGTTTCCCGGCCAAGGGATGCCACCATATGTAAAGCTATGGGCTTAACCGCCGGGCCACAGTAACCCCCATTAGTCGATCCATTACGCAGTTTCGGAAAAGGGATAAAATCATCAAGATCCACCCCAATGATAGACTTGATGGTATTGATCAATGCAACCCCATCGGCAGCACCAGCCATTGCCGCACGACCTTGATCACGAATATCGGCCACATTCGGAGTGAATTTCACCAGCACTGGAATCGATGACGACTCTTTTGCCCAGCGGGTAATTTCTTCGGCAATGGCAGGCTCCTGGCCGATTGCCGAACCGAGACCGCGTTCGCACATACCATGGGGGCAGCTGAAATTTAGTTCCACACCATCGGCACCCGTATCTTCCACCCGCCGGATAAGTTCCTGCCATTCCGCTCTGGTGCCAGCCATAATCGAGGCAAGCAGGGCATGCTTGGGAAAGCGTTTCTTGACTTCCCCCATCTCGCGAAGGTTAATGCTTAACCCCCGATCAGTGATCAGCTCGATATTGTTAAGCCCCACAATCCGGTTACGCCCGTGACTGAGGGCCGCATAGCGGCTGTTGACATTCACCACCGGGTTGCCGAGCGTCTTCCAGACGGCTCCCCCCCAGCCGGTATCAAAAGCCCGCATGATCTGCTCCCCACTGTTGGTCGGGGGAGCAGAAGCCAACCAGAACGGGTTGGGGCTGGATATTCCACAAAAATCAATGGAAAGATCACTCATGGTACATCTCCTGTTGTATCGAGTTCGCTTTGCACCAAAGGCCGCGTCAGATTAAACGGTAAGCTTGCGGGGAATAAAACGGCCCGCCCCCGGCTCGACCATAAGCTTGCCATCTTCACATTGCACCCGACCGTTGGCTATTACCACTGCGGGAGCGCCCACGGTTCTGTATCCCTCAAAAATAGAGGTATCCACCCTATGGTAATGGGTCATGGCCGAGATAGTCCCTTCACCGTCCGGCTGCCAGATAACGAGATCGGCATCCGCTCCCACCGTAATGCTGCCTTTCTGCGGGTACATCCCAAAAATCTTCGCGGGATTGGTTGAAGTGATAGCCACCATTTGATTGATGGTGATACGGCCTTTCATAACGCCATAAGTGTAAAGGAGCTTCAGCCGGTCTTCGATTCCGGCGGCACCATTCGGGATCTTGCGAAAGTCGTCCCGACCAAGTTCTTTCTGCCCCTTGAGGTTGAACGGACAGTGATCGGTTCCAACCACCTGGATCTGCCCGGCCCGGATAGCTCCCCAGAGCGATTCAGCATGTCCTTTCGGCCTGATCGGCGGACTCATGACATAGGCGGCTCCAAGAAAGTCGGGCTTGTCGTATACCGAATCATCGAGCAGCAGGTATTGGGGGCATGTTTCACCGTAAATATCCATCCCCTGAGCCCGAGCTTCCACCAGAACCCTGGTCGATTCGGCACAGCTCATATGGACAAAATAGGCAGGGACCCCAATCGCTCTGGCCAGGCTGGCCAGCCTGAACGCCGATTCACCTTCGGCATAGGAAGGCCTGGACAAGGCGTGGTATTTCGGTTCGACCTTACCTTCGGCAAAG
The DNA here is from genome assembly GCF_900143695.1 of Desulfopila aestuarii DSM 18488. Classification (GTDB taxonomy): domain Bacteria; phylum Desulfobacterota; class Desulfobulbia; order Desulfobulbales; family Desulfocapsaceae; genus Desulfopila; species Desulfopila aestuarii. The sequence continues at coordinate 324,267 of NZ_FRFE01000001.1, read as the reverse complement.
AGTTTCTCCTGCAGCTCGGCCACGATCTCGCCATTTTCACAATGGGCCATAATCAGTGCGTTCAGTTCACGGGAACACTTCAACAGACCGACCAACTCCTCGTCATTTACCATGATCGCATCTTTGTAGGCGAGAAAGGCCTTGAAGCTGGGAATACCCTCCTCGCGGACGCACACCGCCATCTCACGCGCCACCTGATCACTGTACCAGGTCACCGCCATATGGAAGCCATAGTCGGCAACAGCTGTCTTCGCCTTGCTCTTCCAGGTGGCCAGCGCCTCCAAGAGCGACTGCCCCTTGCCCGGCACGATATAGTCGATAATCGAGGTGGTACCGCCCGCCATTGCCGCAGCAGTTCCGGACTCAAAATCATCGGCGGACACTTCACCCATAAACGGCATATCCAGATGGGTATGCACATCAATACCCCCGGGCAGCACATATTGCCCGGCTGCATCGAGAACCCGGTCAGCACTGACATCCAGATCCTTGCCGAGTGCAGCTATTTTACCGTCTTCAATATAGATATCCTGGAAAGTGCAGTCGAGAGGGCTGACAATCTCCCCATTTTTGATAAGTAGTGATCCCATATTTTTCTCCGATCGTATTTACCTAAGAGTCGTTTGCAAGCTACGACATCCAGTTCGGATTCTTCGGCGATACCCACTTGGTGGTTATCTTCTTCTTTTTGGTCCAGAAATTGACACCATCCTGGCCTGTTATATCACCGCTGCCAAATTTTGAATCATTCCAACCGCCAAACGAAAACGGCTCGCGCGGCACGGGCACGCCGATATTGATACCGATCATACCGGCACTGGCATGCTCCAGCAGATAATCGGCCGGTGCACCCGATGAGGTAAAAATTGCCGCAGCATTGCCATAGGCGCTTTTGTTTTCAAGAGCCAGAGCTTCTTCCAGGGTGTTCACCCGAACAATAGACATTACAGGCCCAAATATTTCTTCACAGGCCGCTGGCATATCCGGCCGGACATGATCGAGGATTGTGGGGCCAATCCAGTATCCGTTCTCGCATCCGGCTAGCTCAGCCACTGGCTTCAGGCCGCGACCGTCAACCAGCACCTTTGCACCTCCACTCTCCGCGCCATCGATATAGGACGTAATACGATCAACACTTGGCGCGTTGATAATTGCCCCCATACTACGCCCCAAATCGAATCCTTTGGCGTAGCTGACCATTTTCTCAATCAGGCCATCACAATTACCGACAGCCACAATCGTCGACGCGGCCATGCATCGTTGGCCGGCACAGCCGGTCACCGAATTGACAATCTGCTCCGGTGCAAAATCCGGATCAGCATCATCCATGACAATCAGGTGATTTTTTGCCCCACCAAGTGCCAACACTGGCTTGCCGGCGGCAGCTGCTCTCGCATATACGATACGTGCCACTTTGCTTGAACCGACAAAACTGACCGCAGCAATACCAGGATGATCGCAGATCGCCTCCACCATCTCCACCCCACCGTTCACCACGTTCAAGACCCCCGCCGGAAGGCCCGCCTCATGAAACAACTCCGCCAGCCTAATTGCAGACAGCGGTACCTGCTCTGAAGGTTTCAATATCGCAACATTGCCGCAGACAAGGGCAATTGGCAGGGTCCACATGGGGACCATGTTGGGAAAGTTGAAAGGGGCGATACTGGCTATAACCCCAAGTGGTTCACGACTGAATCGACAGGTGATACCCCGGCTCACCTCCTGGAAATCGCCAGCGATCATATTAGGGACGGAACAGGCATATTCAAGAATTTCAATCCCCTTGAGAATACCGGCTTTCGCCTCATCCAGCAGTTTTCCACACTCCAGTGAAGCAAGGTTCGCCAGTTCGTCAATATCGTTTTCAAGTAGGGTTTTCAGACGAAACATCACCTGAACCCGATCTTTAATATGGGTGTTCTTCCAGCCCGGGAAAGCCGCTTCGGCTGCAGCCACCGCCCGGTCGAGGTCGCTTCGACCTCCCAGCGAAACCTCACCAATACTCTCCCCGGTGTAGGGGGTAAAGATGGGAAGAAATGCATCTGCCTGTGACTGTGAATGTTCACCGCCAATCCAATTACCGATTCTACCTTTTTTGCTAACACGTAATTTGTCGATCATAATAAGAAATGAGAATCACTCCGGTCGTTATAGGTTTATCCCCTGTTCTATGAATCTGGTTTTCATCAGAAAAAAAGAGTTCAAAAGCACAGCCAAAGACTCCCACTTTATCCGGTGATAGTCTGCCGGATAAACGGGATATACCGAGATTAGGAGACTGAGGCGGGCACTGTTGCCTCGGCCCCCTTCGCGGTCATCAGGCCAAAATAGAGCAGACCTCCCAGCGCAGAACCAGTGAACCAGCCATAGCTGTAGAACCAGGGCAAAAAACCGGTAGTTATGGAGAAGACTGTCAGGGCAACGGGCACCAGGAAAGCGATAATGCCAGCACCATTAAACGCCGGATAACACCCTTTAGGCAGATAGAGATCCGGAAGGCTCAGCTCCTGTTTTTTGATAAGGAAATAGTCGACAATCATGATCCCGGCTATCGGACCCAGTAATGATGAATAGCCGAGCAGCCAGTTGGAATACATAGATTCTACACTCACCTCGGAAACAACCCAGCCCATCTTCCGTAACAGTTCCCAGCTCATGAGCACGATACCCACCACACCGGTAAGCAGAGTCCCACGCTTAAAGTTGATCATTTTGGGAAAGATGTTTTGGAAATCATTGGTGGGTGAAACGATATTTGCAGCAGTATTGGTTGAAATGGTTGCGATTATGATCATGATCATTGACAGGACAACCCAGAACGGACTGTCAATTTTGCCGATCAAGGTGATGGGATCAGATATTGACTCCCCAACCAACACGGGAGAAGCTGCCGTCAACACTACACCAAGTGCAGCAAAAAGGAGCATCGTCAACGGCAGGCCAATGATCTGACCGACGATCTGGTCCTTCTGGGAACGCACATAACGGCTGAAATCAGGAATGTTCAGCGAGAGTGTCGCCCAGAAGCCAACCATCGCAGTTAACCCCCCAAAAAAATAGCTCCAGACCGAAGCCTCAGCTGGGCGGCTGGGGGCGACACTCAAAAGAGCTGTAGCATCAATTTTAGGCGAGGCCCACATCAAGAGGCCAACACCAACCAGCAAAAGCAATGGTGCGGCAAATGTTTCAAGTTTTTTTATAGATTCAGAGCCCTTAAGAACAACGTACATATTCATGCACCAGAAGATGAAAAAACCGATAACTGTGCCCTTCTCGCCCAGGGCTGCCCAGCTTGTCGACACTTCAGAAAGCAGCAAGTTGATAGCCATGCCGCCGAACATCGTCTGGATACCAAACCAGCCGCAGGCCACCAAGGCCCTGATAACTGCCGGGATATTCGAACCGTACGTACCAAATGACGAGCGCAGCAGCACAGGGAAGGGAATACCATACTTCGTTCCGGCGAAGGCATTCAGGAGAAGAGGGATAAGGACAATCACATTAGCCAGAAAAATAGTGATTAATGCTTCGGTCACATCAAGGCCAAAATATGCGGTCAGGACACCTCCCAGGGTATAGGTGGGCACACAGACAGCCATACCAACCCAGAGAGCGGCAACGTTCCATTTATGCCATGTCCGCTCGCCGGCTCTCGTCGGGGCAATGTCTTCGTTATACAACGGGCTCTCGCAGATATCTTTGCCCGGTTCCATTTCATACAACCCCCCAACTTTTTTCACCTGGGTTTTGGCTTGGTCAGTTGTGTAGCTCATGGTGTTTCTCCTTTCGCGTTCAGATAATAAATTCCACTTTAACAGAGCAAACTACTGGTTCTACTGCAGTTGTGTGAAGACCTCGTTAAGGATTGCTATGGCGGTATCCAGTTCCGTTTCCGTTGTATTCAAAGGCGGAGTCAGGCGAATGACATTGTTGAACATTCCACCCTTGCCTATCAGCAGACCTTTGGCCTTTGTTGCCTCGAATATTTCTACAACCAGCTCCGGTGCTGGAGTCTTCGATGTCTTGTCTGTAACGATCTCAATGCCTTGCATGAGGCCCATACCGCGAACCTCACCAATAATGGGCGAATTCTCCGCCATCCTTTCCAACGCCTTTCGCAGCAGCTCACCTTTTTCGGCAACAACAGACGGGGGGCATTCTTCGGTCATAACTTCAATGGTCGCTATTGATGCCATGGTCGAAACAGGATTGCCGCCGAAAGTGCAGATAAAATGTCCCTTGCCAACAAGAGAATCAGCAATTTCGGGAGTGGTGATAGTGTTACCCATAGGGAAACCGTTGGCGATCCCTTTGGCCATGGTCATGATCTCCGGCTCAACCTCCCAGTGTTCAATACCGAACCATCTATTACCGGTCCTGCCAAAACCTGTCTGCACCTCATCTGCAATCATCACCCCACCGTAATGACGAACAATTTCAGCAACCATGGAAAAATATCCGGGCGGAGGCGTAACAAAACCGCCGACGCCCTGGATAGGTTCCACCAGCATTCCCGCCACCCTACCGCAAGTAGTGGTCTTAATAACCTCTTCGACATCCTGGGCGCAGGCCAGATCACAGGATGGAAAGGACATTTTGAAAGGACAGCGGTAACAATAGGGGTTTATTGCGTGCTTGATTCCCGGAACAATGTTAGTCGCCAGTCGCCAGGCGGACTGGGCGGTAAGCGTTTTGCCCATCGCGGAGTTGCCACTGTAGCCGTGACGCAGGGCCAGGATATCGAAATTTCCCGTATACCCCCGGGCCGCCATGACTGCCAATTCATCCGCTTCTGTTCCGGAATTGGTAAAATAGGATTTCTCCAGACGTCCCGGTGCAATTTCAGCTATCTTTTCTGCCAATTGCACATGGTTTTCGTGAGGATAAAGGGTGGAACAGTGTATAATTTTCCCTATCTGGGCTGTAACCTTCTCAATTATCCGGGGATGATTGTGGCCCACACTGGTGGTTAAGATTCCGCCGAAGTAGTCAAGGTATTCCGTACCGTCAACAGCCGTTACATATGAACCTTTGCCGTGGTCCAAGGGTAAGGGATCCCGATAATACAGGATGTGACTCGGCCAGAGAAACTGCTCCTGTTTTTTGAGAATAGACATAGTGGACAACCCGTCTTCTCCTGATGAGATGGTTTTACTCATAGTCTTTCCTTTCGAGTCTAATCGTTATATGTTGCACGTATCCGTCCACGACAGACGGCTGAAACCGCCAATGCAACCATCAATACAAGATTAATGCCAAGCTGCGACACGAAATCCGACACCAAACTAAATACCTTATATCAAATACATTTCGATAATTTTCAAATGAGATAAGAGTATAAAATTGTTGCCTAGCAGGTGGAAACAGCACAATATTGTTATGAATCTATAAATGTGTTTTACATTTTTGAAATAAAAAGCCTGTCTGAGCGACGAATGTGGGCTGTTCGTGTTGCGCAGAATTCGATATTCGAATTTTATATGTACATTTTTGGCAGATATCGCACTCAATGTCGGATGAAAATCAGGCGAGGCCAGAATGCCCCTAAGGAAGAATGAAATGAGCAAAAAGAATACCATCGATCCCACTGACCGACATATCATTGAACTCTTGCAGGAAGACGGAAGGCTGTCCAACACGGTCATCGCCAGAAGGCTCGGCATCTCAGAAACTACGGTACGAAATCGTTTAAACAGGCTAATTGCAGAAGGAATTATCCAGATCGTTGCGGTAAGCAATCCGCTCAAGATTGGCTATGAAGCTGTGGGAATTTTGAAGATACGGACCGACATTAAGAAGCTTGATGCGGTTATTGAAGCTCTACATAAAATAAAGGCTGTCTGGTTTGCCGTACAGACAACGGGGGAGGCAGATATCCACGCTGAATTCGTTGCCCCCTCGATCGAGGCTCTAAACACCTTGCTCTACCAGCAGATTTATACAATCGACGGGGTACTCAGTGCCGAAGTTTCTCTTATATTGAATTATTTGAAACGGGAGTATAACTGGGGTGTTGCCGGAGAACCTGAATAGCTGCGAGATACGCGGTTTCAACCTCTGGACCTGCCAGCAAGATGCTTCAGATATTTCTCACCAGGAACTGAACGAGCGAAGCAGCGGTAATCGTCGCCGTCTCAGCTCGCAAAATCCGCCGACCAAGCGACACGGTCTGCCAGCCCTGCGCTTTTGCCATCTCAGCCTCCTCAACCGACAATCCACCTTCCGGACCAAGTAGAATCACCACCTCTTGCACTATCTCTGGTATCACCAGATCATGCAGGGTAAACTCTCGTTCCTCTTCCCAGAACAGCAGCCGCAATCGCCCCTCCTCGATAGGAAATGCCTGGAGCAGATCTGTAAAGGTGCATGGTGGATCAACCACCATCAGATCGGAACGATAGCACTGCTTACAGGCGGATTCGACAATGCGCTTATAGCGTTCCAGTTTTTTTTCCCCCTGTAACTCCTGCAGCTTGCCCTGGCAACGACTGGACCAGAAAGGCATCAACCTACTGACACCCAACTCCGTGCATTTCTGGACAACGGTATCCATTTTCTGCCCTTTCAGCTGCCCCTGCCCGATGAAGAGTGCCACCGCCTCTTTCTTCTTTTCAGAACGGACAGCGGTAATCCTGGCCAACACCTGTCGACCTACCTCCACCAACTCGGCAGAGTAGACCAGGCCGCTGCCGTCAAGCAACTCAACCACCGTACCGATCCCAAGGCGCAGGGCCCGGCTGATATGGCGGGATTCGCTCTCCGGCAACTGGAGAGTCTCACCCACAGCACCGCCGTTATCAACAAAAAAACGTCGCATCGTCCACCCTGTTTTCGTTCATGTCCATTGGCTTACAACCTGATTTGGCGGCTTTTCCGTGCCACCATGTGGTATTTTCTTAAAGAGAGCAGCACGGATTAACCGTTTGACAACATCGGTATATATTTCGTATCTATGTATCAGGTTACCCTTTTTTCCCGTTTTCGCAGTGGATTTTGACCGCGAGACATCCTCAGAGGAGCCCAGATGGCCAACGAAAAGCGCATCCAGCAACGTTTCACTCTGAATCTGCAGGCAAAAATGACCTACAGCTTCGATGATTCCAGCAATGGGGAATACATCTCCACAGTGGCAGCCAATATCAGTTGCGGTGGCGCCTTTCTGGAAACAGACCAGCAGTTGCCGCTCGCCAGCAGGGTCAACCTCGAGTTTTTACTGGCCATCGAGGATTTAAAAAAGCTAAAAGTCGTCGCCTCTGTCGATATCCTCCGTAAGCTGGCCAAAGGAAAGCAGGTCTGGGTTCAGGCTACCGGAGTGGTTATCCGTCAGGAGCCAAACGGTGTAGCGGTCATCTTTGACCAGAACTACCAGCTCAGCCCCATGCAGCCGGGGTCTGAATGATTCTCATACTTCAGGCTCACTTTTTTACCAGGTGCAAAGCCGCCCACTCGTCTTTTTCTTCTCGACCGGCCAAGACAAACCCTGCCTTTTCATACACCTGGATGATGTTGTCAGCTTGAATCTCCTTCAGGATTCCGGAAAGCACCAATGCCCCACCAACCTCCGTCAATCTGGTGAGGGCCGGGACCATCATCAACAACGCGTCATGAATAATATTTGCCACCACCAGTGAATAGGAACCTTCAAGCTCTTCAAGGGGAGTAATCTCCACCGCAACCCGGTCCTGCAAGCCATTATGAGCCACATTATCAAATGCGGCTGTAACTGCTTCCGGATCGTTGTCGATGGCCATAACCGACGGTGCCCCAAAGAGAGCGGCAGCCATGGCAAGGATACCGGTACCCGTGCCGACATCCAAAACTGTACCGGGCCGGGATTCAACAACCGAGCGGATAAAGCCAAGGCAGAGACTGGTGGTGGCATGGTGACCGGTGCCAAAGGCCATGCCCGGGTCCATCTCAATCACCACCTCCCCATTTTTTGGCTGATACTCCTCCCAGGTCGGTTTGATAATCAGTCCGGCCGAAACGGCAAAAGGGGTGAAATGCTTTTTCCAGTTGCTGGACCAGTCTTCATCCTCAAGCACTGACGTGGTCAACTTAGGGCTCTCCACCTGAAAGATATCTGCCAGTTCGGAGAGATAACCGCCAACCTGTCCGACGATTCCGGCAATAAACTCCTCAGTCGGGTTCTCCTGCTCCAGATACGCATGAATGGTGTGTTCCAGCAGATGATCATCGACACCGACCTCAACCCCGGCATCAAACACCCCTATGAGATAATCGGTGATCGCATCGGTGAGTTGTGTCGAACAGGTGATGGTCAGCTCCAGCCATCGTGTTGTCTTGGACATGATTTTTCCTTTCAATCGTGGGTTCCCGAAAACGGGACCAATGTTGTACGTGAAACATCGACAGACTCGAGATGTGCCGAAGGCTTATAAATGAGTGTAGCATTTCCTTCTATTACAAGACATTACAGACCACCAGGCATTCTCTGGTACAATCAGCGTATATCAAGGACAATGCTCCAGCAAAATCATCTATACTATGCGAGATCGTATTTTTTTCCAAGATGGAGAATTGCCGCGTTTGATATCTACCACCAACTTGCAAAACAACTGCAGAGAATTACAGTGTTGAAAACAACAAAACATATAGAAGACAAAAGTCTCCACCCGCAGGAGTACCATGTCGGCACACCCATCCCATCATCTGATTTACGGCGTATTGAACGATTACCTCACCGGCGAAGAGCTCACCGACACCGATGACGAACGGCTCCGCCAGGATATTTCCCGAATGATGGTGCTGGAAAAAGGCTTTGAAAAGGAAGAACTGCTGCCGCGCCTCTATATTGAAACCCTTTTTGCCCGCTGCTATGTCCGTTCCACCATTGAGCTTACCGTCAGGATCGGCGGTAAAGATATCATGATTCTCCGCTATGGCCCCGGCTCCCTGGTTAGCAGGGAACGCGCCGCAATCGCCGCCGCCCGGGTCCTCAATCCCGACTACCAGATTCCTCTTGCCGTCGTCACCAATGGAAAAGATGCGGAACTCCTTGATACTTCGACTGGAAAGATTCTTGGATATGGGTTACATTCCATTCCTGACAGAGTAACTGCGGGAAACATGCTGGACCATCTCGAATTCCTCCCTCCCCGCCAGGGTCAACCCCGGGAACGGGAAATGCGAATTCTTAATGCGTTTGACGTGGAACGGTGTTGCGTCTAGAACACCCCAGCTTGCCCTCCGTACGCATCCCAACACATATAATCCATTGCAACCTTCAAGGAATACGAATGACACAGCTCATCAATGAATGGACGAAGTCCAGCTGGCGAGAGTTCCAGGCACTTCAACAACCCAACTGGCCGGACGAAAAAGAGGTCAAGAAGGTCTTGCATGATCTCTCAAACCTGCCGCCGTTGGTTTTCGCCGGTGAGATTCGCGCCCTCAAACAGCAGCTGGCCAAGGCCGTCAAGGGCGATGCGTTCCTGTTGCAGGGTGGAGACTGCTCAGAAAATTTTTCCAAAGTGACAGCCCCTACAATCCGGGAGACATTGAAGGTTTTACTGCAGATGGCTGTCGTACTTACCTATGCCGGTGGCAAACCGGTGATCAAGGTCGGTCGTATTGCCGGTCAGTTCGCGAAACCCCGCTCGGCAGATACCGAGGTTGTAAATGGCGTCGAGTTGCCCTCCTACCGCGGCGACATGGTCAATCAGCCGGAATTTACCCAGGAGGCCCGAATCCCCGATCCCAATAACATGATGAAGGGCTACAACATGGCGGCCTGCACCCTGAACCTGCTGCGAGCCTTCACACGTGGCGGTTTCGGCTCACTCCAGCGGGTCCAGGCGTGGACCCATGAGTTTGTCGCCGCCTCCCCCATGGGCCGCTCATACGAACGGTTGGCCAAACAGATCACCCAAGCCCTGAATTTCATGGAGACCATCGGTATTTCTGCTGATTCTCCCCAGGTCATCCAAACTCAGCTCTTCACCTCCCACGAGGCACTGCTCCTCGGATACGAAGAGGCACTGACCAGGATGGACTCAACCACTGGCGGCTGGTACGACTGCTCGGCGCATATGCTCTGGATCGGCGAACGGACCCGGCAGCTTGACGGCGCCCATGTAGAGTTTCTGCGTGGTGTGTTGAACCCGATCGGCGTTAAAATCGGGCCCACCTACGATCTTGACAACGTCAAGGCTATGGTGGAAAAACTCAATCCCGAAAATGAGGCTGGCCGCATCACCCTCATCACCAGGCTTGGCCTGAAAAATGTCGAGAAAGTTCTGCCTCCACTGCTCCGCGAGATGAAGCGGGAAGGATTCAATATCGTCTGGAGCTGCGACCCGATGCACGCCAACACCTACACGGCAGAAACCGGTCATAAGACGAGGAATTTCAACGACATCCTCTCAGAAATTACCTGCTTTTTTGAGACCCACTGGTCAGAAGGTACTATACCCGGAGGTGTCCATTTCGAGATGACCGGAGAAAACGTCACCGAATGTACCGGCGGCGCCCGCAACATCATCGACCAGGAGTTGGCCAACAACTACCTCACCACCTGCGATCCCCGCTTGAATGCCGAGCAGAGTCTGGAAGTCGCCTTCCAGATCGCCGACATGATCCGCTCCTGATAAAAGATAGGAACCATTTCCTTCACTTCGGCCGCATACCCTGGGTGTGCGGCCTTTTTTCTCCTTATCCCCCCTGTATTCTTGAAAATTACATTTCAGTAATCTTTCTTGACCCTCACCTGTTCCCGCTTAGAGTTTCAGCATGCCACAGTTGCGGGATGTCACCTTGTCAGTGCGTCCACCATGCAGTAACCCCACATAACAGGAGATGTGCCATGTACAGAACGTTACCCCTTAAACACTCTTTCAGCCTGCTCGGTGTCCTGTTGCTGACGGTCACCCTGCTGACTACAGGTGCCTCAACCAGCAATGCCTTTTCGAGTGATAAAGGTTTTGCCGAGGTAGTGAAAAAAGCCAAACCAGCCGTTGTCCACATCAGAGTGGAAAAATCGGTTGCCGCCAATAGCTATGACCAGCAATATGAAGAGTTTTTCAACAACCCATTTTTCGAGCGATTTTTCGGACCGCAATTCCGGCAACAGCATCCACAACAAAATCCACAGCGAAGTCCCCGGCGCGAATATAAACAGCAGGGACAAGGTTCGGGATTTATTATCAGCAAAGACGGGTATATCTTGACCAACAACCATGTGGTCGAGGAGGCTGATACGATTACTGTTATCCTCTCGGACGAACAAGAGTTCAAGGCAGAGCTCATTGGTCGTGACCCCCAGTCCGATGTCGCTCTGATCAAGATAAAGGATAAAGCCCAACTTCCAGTCTTGGCACTCGGCGACTCCGACGCCCTTGAGGTTGGTGAGTGGGTTATCGCCATCGGCAACCCCTTTGGCCTCAGCCAGACCGTTACCGCCGGCGTGGTCAGCGCCACCGGCCGTTCCAGCGTCGGGATCAACGAATACGAAAACTTTATTCAGACCGATGCAGCCATCAATCCCGGAAACTCGGGTGGACCTCTATTGAATATCAATGGCGAAGTCGTCGGCATCAACTCAGCCCTCTACTCCCGGACAGGCGGCTATATGGGCATTGGTTTCGCTATCCCTATCAACATGGTGAAAAACATCGAGGAGCAGCTGAAAAACGCCGGTAAAGTGACCCGTGGCTGGCTCGGTGTCGTCATCCAGAATGTCGATGAGAATCTGGCACGATCCTTTGGTTTAGATAAAGCGGAAGGTATCCTGGTAAGCGAAGTTCAGCCCGGTTCTCCGGCTGATAAATCAGGCGTGAAACAGGGGGATGTAATAGTCCGGCTGAATGGAACAACGTTGAAAGATGTTGCCGATCTGCGCAACCGGGTAGCACTTATGTCGCCTGACAGCAGTGCCAAGCTTGATGTGATCCGGAACGGGAAAGATGTCTCGGTACAGGTAAATATCGGCGAGCGACCAAACGATATCTCCCAGTCTTCAACTGACACCCCTGAGGGTTCCGGCTCAGCACTCGAGCAGTTCGGTCTCACTTTCCAGAATCTGACCCCAGAGCTGGCCGAAAGGCTGGGTTACGACGATAAGCAGGGCGTGGTGATTTCCCAGGTTGAGCCCGGTAGCCCCGCCTCATCTGCAGGTCTCATGCCTGGCCAGCTGATCGAAGAGGTCAACAAGAAAGCTGTTCACAATGTGAAGGAATTGAAGCAGGCCATGGAAAAATCTGATGACCAGAAACGGCTGCTACTGCGAGTTCGTTCCGGTAACTTCAGTCAATATGTGGTGCTGATCGCGAAATAAGTGTAGAGAAAAAGATAATGCTGGGTATCTGCAAACCCTTGTGGATACTCAGCGGCGCGCCATGGCGATCCGCTCAAATATCTTCATTATAACGGGAAGTTTTTGAAAATCTTCACTTGTGATACGGCGAATGACCACATCGGTTTTGGCAACGACTGTGGCTGTTCGCCGTTTTTCTTCACTGAAATACGCCATCTCACCAAAGATTGTACCGGCGGAGAGAATGGCAATCTCCTCGCCGTCCTCATTCAAGGTAACCACCTCGCCCCGATCGATAAAATATACGCCGTCCGGCAAGTCATGGATGGTAATGATGTGCTCGCCTTTTTTGCGCCACTCCAGCTTGAAATGCTTCTCCCAACCGGTATCCACCACCAAAGCATGGTAGAACTCATGGTTCATGGCCTTCAACAGCTCGCTTGACAGATGAAATAACTTGGAGCCAAGGGTATCCCGCTTTTTCTCTGAAAGGGTCATACCGTTGGTAAAGAACTGTTCATCTGGTAGCGGAGTTTCGCGGATGTATTCGAGAATCCGGTCACTCGATTTATCCTCCCGGCCTGTCATCTCCACAAAAAGCTCTTGGGCCTCTGCCAGCATCTCCCGCACCTTGGGAAAGTTGGGCGTTATACCAAGAGGCGAATTGCCACAGAACAGGAGCATTGCCTCGTTGCGAAGCTGGACATACCTGTTCAGCAACTCTGTATCCACATCATGGGGCAGATTCTGCAGTCCCGGCTCATAGACGCTGTAGACATGGACAGGATGTGAAAAACTTTTCAGCATCACCTTGCCCACACTGACCAGGTAACGATCATCACCGCTCTGGTTTTCTGCCACCTCCCGGTCCATGAGCAGACAGGTGCCGAAATAATCGCATAACTCCTCAAGACGGGTTGCCACCGCAAAGCTCGAGCCAAACTTTACCTTTCGCGCCCCCAGACTGGCCTCGATAATATCTCCAAGATAGAGCCCCATTCGGGTCGCTTGCAGTTTTCCCTCGGCAACAGCATGTGCCACCCGTAATGCCGCTCTCAGGGCTCGGGTGCAGACTTCGGCACGTTCCTCTCCCGGCAGTCGCTCAAAGACCATAAGGGCGCCGTCACCGGCCAGCGGTTCAATCTCCACCGGCTCAGCCTCGGGCTGCCCGACAAGCTGATAAATAACCTGATGGTAATGGATAATGAAATCGCGCACCTCATCTGGGCGCATATGGGCTGTCACCTGGGAATAGCCCACCATGTCGCTCATGAGAATAACGACTTCCCGTTCAGGTCCGTCCTGTTCCTGGTCTCTGACCATCTACGCTCTTTTCTAGTATACTGCCTGTCATAGAACTCTCAGGCTGTTCATGTTATTCGCCAAGTCACCGATATTCAGCGTTTACAATTCAGCTTGTTGGTCAGTTGAAAACCCCGATTATGGCGATAACGGCGATCACCGCCACAAAAACAAGGGCAACCCGGTAACAGACAGTGGGGTCTTCATGATGCTCATGATGATGATTGTCGGACATACTTTTTCCCTCCATGTTGACCAGAAAATAGAATACAGCACCAAAAGGAAACTGCTCTCTTGTTATACCACTATTAAGGCACTATACGCCGCCAGTGCGGGTTTTGCAATACGACCGTGAAATCAGATGCATGGCTGCTTGCTCTATAACGGTCTCTTTTCACCGTTAGCCGAAAACGACCTCCAACAACTCTGACAGGCTTGCTACCCCTATACACTCAATCTCGCCCTGCCGGCTCAAACGCTCGCGGTTTGAACGCGGCATGATAAACCTTGTAAAACCAAGCCGCTCAGCCTCCCGAACCCGGATATCCACCTGCCCAACGGCCCGCACCTCACCCGCCAGCCCCACCTCGCCGCATACCACGGTAGTGGAGGGAATGGAGCGCTCAAGAAGGCTTGAGGCCAGGGCACAGATGACCCCCAGATCAAGGGCTGGTTCATCGATCCGCATTCCACCGGCGATGTTTAAAAAAATGTCATGCCCATAGAGATCCATACCACCTTTCTTTTCCAGCACCGCACAGAGCAGGGAGAGACGCTGCTGATCGGCACCGATGGCTGTTCGACGAGCGGTACCAAGATTGGTCGGGCTCACCAGCGCCTGTACCTCCACCAGGATTGGTCGAGAGCCCTCGACACTGGGCAGCACCACGGAGCCCGGTTCATCAAGGGGCCGTTCGGCCAGGAATATTTCAGAAGGATTGCTGACCTGAACCAGTCCCTCCTGCTTCATTTCAAAAACCCCGATCTCATTGGTCGAGCCGAACCGGTTCTTCACCGTGCGCAGGATGCGAAAAGCGTGGCTCCGGTCACCTTCGAAATAAAGAACAGTGTCCACCATGTGCTCCAGAACTTTCGGGCCGGCAATGGCCCCTTCCTTGGTGACATGGCCCACCATGACCACTGGCACATCATCGCTTTTTGCCATCTCCAGAAGCCGATAGGCCGATTCGCGCACCTGCGTTACAGAACCGGGAGCGGAGGCGATCTCGGCACAGGTAAGGGTCTGGATCGAGTCGACGGCCAGAAGATCCGGCCGCATTTCCCGGGTCATGGCAATAATCTTTTCCACCGCATTTTCTGTGGCAAGAAACTCCCCTGGCTGAATGGCCTCCAACCGTTTGGCCCTGAGTTTTATCTGTCGCGCCGACTCCTCACCCGAAACATAGAGCACAGTTTTGCCCTGCTCAGCAAACTCTGCCAACAAATGGAGCAGCAAGGTCGACTTACCTATACCCGGCTCACCACCAATCAGGGTAACCGAACCAGGCACAATGCCCCCGCCCAGCACTCTATCAAGTTCAGCCATGCCGGTACTGGTGCGCTCCTCGTCCCCGTCCGGCGCCAGATGCAACGGCACCGGCTTATTCACAGATGTGAGCGCCGTTCCAACCTTCATCTCAAGCTCTTCCACCAGGCTGTCCCACTCACCGCAATCGGTACAGCGCCCCAGCCATTTCCTGCTCTTGTAGCCGCATTGCTGGCAGACGTAAATGGTCTTGTTCTTTTGCTTGTTCATAACAGTTTGTTATTTGCGTCTTATGGGTACGTAAGGGGGAAAAATCCCCCGAACCTCTTTACAGAACGTCAAAACGCTCTATTATCAGTTATGTTTTACAGAGCTGTGATAGCTCATGAAATACAATAGACCTTCTTTATTCCTCTTTACCTCGTCTGAGCACGACAACAAATGACACCGAAGACTTCCCCACCGCCTCTTCAACCCGAATGGTTCTCACTTAGCTACTGCCTTGGTTTCATGTTTCGTAAAAAGCGGATTCTTGGCTGGTCTATTCTGCTTTTTCTTGCCACCATTGGTCTCACCACCGCCGGATATCAGCTGAGTATTGAACATGTCGACAAGATCGCCGGGAGTTTCCTGATGGATCCCCCATCAGCAGAAACAATCTGGGGCTGGATCAAATTTCAGGGTTGGAAGGCCGGCAAAATACTCTTTTTCATCATTACCAGAATCATGGCCTTTTATCTCGCCTTTCTGGTGGCCTACTGCCTCACCTCACCCGGTTATGTTTTTTTAAGTACTGCCGCTGAAAAGCTCCATGCGGGAAATGATTTCAACTCCGATGACAGCTTCAGCATCATGGGCATGCTCGTAGACGTTCTTGAAGGCGTCAAAATTGCCCTTTTCGGGGTTCTAGTAACCATTGTCGCCCTGATGGTCAATTTCATCCCTGGTCTTGGTCAGGGAGTCGTTTTTCTGCTTTACGCCTTCTATTCGGCCCTGATGTTCATCGACTATCCATCATCACGTCGACGCTGGTCGTTGGGCAGGAAAATAGGCTGGCTCCGCGAACATGGCGGCACAGCCCTGCGCATCGGACTCTTGCCGGCGTTTATCAGCATGATCCCTTTGTTGAACGTCTTTCTCATGTCGCTGCTCTTTCCGCTGCTCACCATCTACTCAACCTTGAATTTCAGCGCGATTGAACTGTTCAACGAGAGAAGCGTTGCCCGCAGAACCCGTTAATATCGATTGGAGGCACCACCATGGCACTTGAAATCGAACGAAAATTTCTGATGAAAAACGAGAGTTGGCGCGGCCTGGCCAAAGGGAAACATTACCGCCAGGGCTACCTCAATCAGAATAAGGACGCAACCGTGCGGGTACGCACCATCGGCGAAGAAGGATATCTCACAATCAAGGGGCCAAACGAAAACGGTTCACGGCTGGAGTATGAATATACGATACCCATTCGTGACGCCATCGAGATGCTGGAAAAACTTTCCGCCTCACCCATCGTGGAAAAGCTGCGTCACGTCATTCCATACGAGGGTTTTATCTGGGAAGTTGATGAATTTTTAGGAGAAAATGAAGGGTTAATTTTTGCAGAAATAGAACTCGAGCACCCGGGGCAGCAATTCTCCCTGCCCCCCTGGATCGGTCGAGAGGTGACCGATGATCCCCGCTTCTATAACTCCAACCTGGCACGCAACCCCTACAAATTGTGGAAGGAAGGGTTGTAATTCCCTTTTTTACACCAGTTCGGCAAGAATGATATTTGAATAGAGCCGGCCGGCTGGTGTTACTTTCAAATGTGTTGGTGTCAGCTCCACTAATTGCTGTGCCACCAGTTTTTCGAGCACTTCACCATAGTACCGTTCAGGATCCAGGCCGAAACGCGCCACAAGGCACTCTCTTTCAACGCCATCCATCATTCTGAGCCCCATGACAACCGTTTCCCGAAATGACGCCTCAAGGGTCAATTCCTCGCGTTCTGTAATAACAGTATCGCCAGCCTCTACCCTCCGGCAGTATTCTCGTGGGTCATCAAAACGTTTCTCCCGGACTCCGCTTGAAAAACTGACCGCCCCCGCTCCTGCCGCATGATACTCATTGTTTTGCCAGTAATTGATATTATGGCGGCATCGGTAGCCGGGACGAGAGAAATTTGAGATCTCGTACATTTCCAAGCCTGCCTCACCGCAAAGCTCAAGATTGAGCTCATCCATAGCCACGACAGTGTCTTCATCCGGCAGTTCCAACTTCCCGCTGGCCAAGAGATCACCAAAAGGAGTGCCCTCCTCCACCGTCAGCTGGTACATCGACAGATGCTCCGGTTCAAGGGTGAGTGCTGTGATAAGGGTTGTACGCCAGCTCTCAATCGTCTGGCCTGGTAACCCGTACATCAGATCAAGACTGATGTTGGTAAAACCGGCTGATCTCGCCGCCTTGAAAGCTGCGTCAGCTTCCATGGGAGAATGGCATCGCCCCAACATAGCCAGTTCATCGGCGGAAAAAGACTGGACGCCAAGAGACAGTCGATCAAAACCACCCTGCCGCAAAAGCTCTAATGCACGGCCATCCACCGTACCAGGATTCGCCTCAACGGAAATTTCAGCATCAAAAGCGAACCCAAAGAGTTTTTCCGCATGATCAAGCAGGTTGACCAACCGTTCTGGATCGAGAACGGTCGGGGTGCCACCACCTAAAAACACAGTCTGGAGCTCCATCTTTTTGCAGCATCCGGCCGAAATCTGATCCATTTCCTTCTTAACATTCAACAGATAACGGTCGTACAATCCATTCAGACCGGCAAAAGATGAAAAGGAACAATAACGACACTTACTGACGCAAAACGGAATATGGATATAGAGTGCAGAAACCATCAGCGGCGATTTAACGTCTCGCGTAGACTCAGACATTCAGAGGCAACAGCGTCGATCAGACCATCATCGGCAAAACTGTAGACCCCATCGCCGATAATAAAATGATCAAGCAGCTGGATCTGGAGAAAAGAACAGATGAAATAGATATTTTTGGTCAGGCTGATATCCTGCGGTGAGGGTTGAAGTGACCCCGAGGGGTGATTGTGAGCCATGATGATAGCCGCCGCATGGTTGTTGATAGCGCGCTGGACCAGCTCTCGCGGATAAACGGTGTTGACGTTGATCGTGCCCTCAGCCACCACCTCTGAACCGAGAATGGCGTGGGCCGAGTCAAGATAGATAACGGTCAGCACCTCGCGCTTAAGTCCTCGCATAGAGTGCTCGAGATACTCCCGCACATCTTTTGAACTGTGGAGATAGCGGCGACCGGTGAGACGCTGCTGTAAGTACCTGCCTGCCACCGCCTGCACAAAACTGATGGCAAAACTGTTTTTGGGGCCGACGCCTTTCACCTCCTGTAGTCCGGCCGGTGAAGCCTCCAGCACCGCGGCAAGTGTACCATAGCGGTTCAGCAGGTCCCGTGCCGGTTCCTTGGTGTCAGACCGAGGGGTACCAAACGAGAGCAAGAGTTCCAGGACTTCGGCATCGGAAAAACCATCAATACCGCGCTCAAGATAGCGGTCACGCAAGCGTCCCCGATGCCCCTCCCCTTTCTGCTGCCAATGCTCCTTATCCATTGCCAGGGGCCAATCTCAGCCGTTCAAAGCCTTATTGAAGAGATCGTTAGCCAGCTTTGGATTGGCCTTGCCTTTGGTCCGCTGCATCAGCTGACCAACAAAGTACCCCATGAGCTTGGTCTTGCCGTTTCTAAAATCCTCTGCCTGCTCAGGGTTTGCCGCCACAATCTCCTCGACAATAGCCATCAACTCGCCTTCATCGGAAACCTGAACCAGGTTCTTCTCCTTGACGATGACTTCCGGATCCTTGCCGCTTGCCATCATCTCGAAAAAGACGGTCTTGGCGATCTTGCCGCTGATTGTACCTTTGTCAATCATGGCGATCAAACCACCAAGCTGCGTGGGCGCCACCTTGCAGGTCTCGATGGATTCACCCTTCAGCTCTCGCAAAAGCTCGGTCATGATCCAGTTGGACACCTTCTTGGGGGTAGCACCAGGGATAAGCGACGATTCGAAGTAATCGGCCAATTCACGGTCTGAGGTGAGAATAACTGCATCGTAGTCGGGCAATTCATACTGACTGATAAACCTGGCTTTTCGATCATCCGGCAATTCAGGAAGAGTCTTCTTGATCTCTTCCACCCATGCATCGCTGATCTCTATCGGTACCAGATCTGGACAGGGAAAATACCGGTAATCATGGGCATCTTCTTTACCGCGCATCGACTCCGTTCGATTGGTGTCGGGGTTCCACAGCAAGGTTTCCTGCACAACCTTCTCGCCATCCAGGAGCAGATCACGCTGGCGCCGCACCTCATACTCTAGTGCGTTCTGAACATTTCTAAACGAATTCATGTTCTTCAGCTCAGTGCGGGTGCCAAACTCCTTCTGCCCCCACGGTCGGAGCGATATATTGGCGTCGCAACGAAAGCTCCCCTCCTGCATGTTGCCGTCACATATATCGAGATAGCGGAGGATAGCGTGGATTTTCTTCAGATATGCGTAGGCCTCCTCGGGAGAGCGCATATCCGGCTCTGAAACGATCTCAAGGAGCGGTGTACCGGTGCGATTGAGGTCGACATAGGATACCGGGTCCCGTTCGTCATGCATCAGCTTACCTGCATCCTCTTCCATATGCATACGTGTAATACCGATTCGCTTGGTCGTACCATCCACCTCGATCTCCACTTCACCATGCTCCACTATCGGCAAGTCAAACTGCGAGGTCTGATAACCTTTTGGCAAATCGGGATAGAAATAGTTTTTTCGGGCAAACTGGTTGAAGCGGTTAATCGTCGAGTTGGTGGCAAGCCCCATCTTTATCGAATACTCTACAACCTTTTTGTTCAAAACTGGTAGCACACCCGGCAGACCAAGACATACCGGACAGGTATTGGTATTGGGTGGAGAACCGAATTTCGTTGAACATCCACAGAATATCTTCGACTCGGTTTTGAGCTGGGCGTGTATTTCCAGTCCTATAACTATTTCAAATTCCATTCTTCTTTATTTCCTTATTGGTTTACTCTTCACCGATCAGGTGAGACGGTGCATGAATCCAGTCTCGAACTCTGGCCAGTTCATCACGCCATGCCTCGCCGACGCGAATCTCAAGAAACATTCGAAAGAGCTCGTTTACGGTACGCACCAGCTCATCAAAGAGAAAAATGCGTTCGAGAATCATGCCTTCTACCGCCTCAGGGTTATCCCTTTCTTCCTGTTCTGTCCCAGCTGTTTTCGGGAGTTTGACATTTCTGAACTCCATCATCGCGCCGGCAAGCGTGAAATTATATTCGTAATCGCCGAGGACGAGTTGGATACGTGCCTGCTCCAACTTCTTTCCCATCTTAAGGCCGGTTCTAGCCTCTTGCAGCTCAGTTTGCAAGCCGCTGCAGATGCATTTTTCGTTAGATTCGCCTTCACCGTATTCGAGCAACATATGCTTTTCAAAAACAACGATTATATCGCCCTTGCCAGGTAACTCAACACTTCCACCTCGCTCGTCACTTTTAAACCAGAGCCATGTCAGAAACTCCTGACCAACGAACCGCTTTTCCGCTATAAGATCTACTAAATCCATTACCATCCCTCAACGGCCTGACGCCGTTTGCTCATGCTGTTGTTTTAGACCAGGACATCCGGATTGATTCTCGCAAGGCGATCAAGGCCATCTTCATCAAGAAGTTGCTCACCGACCACATAAGGGATCTGCTGACGAAGCAGCAGTCCGAAGCTCTCCTTAAAGAAGTCCTCAAGCACAGCGTGAGCTTTCTTATTTGTAGAAAAAAAATAGAGCGTTGATTCTGAAAGACTCCAGCAAAGGTCATAAATAACTGGAATCGGGATTGCCTTTCGCATGAGTTCAGTGCGGATACGCTCCTTTATCTCAACCTTCTGGGCACGACCGAGCTTTGGTACCTGTTTTTCTAACTTTACCCGCTCCTCCTCCTTCTGGACGAACTTTTTCAAGATGGCAGGAGAAACCTTTCTCTCATCAACCCTGAGTGTGATGGTGATGTAATCGCCGGCAGCATAGGATGCATATTGAAACTGAGAATCAAACATATTGAGAACAGAAACCCAGCCTATTGAATATTCATCATAGGTGTCATCTATATCCCTGAAGGAGAAAGCTATTACCCTGTCAGCTATAAAATCCAGAGGGTTTTCCGGAAGCTCACCTTCGACACTGAAACGGACGAAGCTGGCAGACCCGTTTATAAATCCCATTGTTCACCTTAAAACGATCCATCTGATTCTCTTCTCACGGCAGGACCGGACACCGAGAGAAAAAACGCAACAAAGAGCCTGCCAGACGATGAAATATTAGAAAACACCTACAACAGGCGCAGGCCTTTGATATCAATTCAACATGTTGCAGAGGGCAACTGTAGGCTATCGCGACATTTTGCGAAGCAAACATACTCTAAAATCAACTTTTTTGCTCCACTCTATATCATCAGTATCTCATCATAAGAAAAATATTCTCGTACCTATTAATCTACTTGCCTTAAACCTTTTATAACACCGCGTGAAAGCACTCCTTTTGCCTTGACCCCGAAAAATTGCGATGATAAAAATATAAATAGCATGCTTTTTTCTGTTGACATATACCCCGCTGTTTTGTAAATAACGGGGCCTCAGCGGGTCGTTAACTCAGTCGGTAGAGTATCTGCCTTTTAAGCAGAGAGTCGTTGGTTCGAGTCCAACACGACCCACCAGAAAACGAGGTCCCCATCGTCTAGTCAGGTCCAGGACACCGGCCTTTCACGCCGGCAACACCGGTTCAAATCCGGTTGGGGACGCCACATAAAAAAGGGCACTTAACTCAAACAGTTAAGTGCCCTTTTTCTGTTTACCCATCTTTGTTTTCACTACGACAATCATTTGGTTTTATAACACGACGCTGCGTTGAGCTACTTTTAGTCAACAACAGGGATACTCTCTTCACACGGCATTTCCTTGTAGCCTGAAGAGATTCCCCCTGATACATACAACCGTTAGATCAGCACGCACCCTTGTTCAGTTTATCAAACAATTACAATTACTTGTAGTTAATTTTATAGGTTGAATATAAAAAAAGGGTTGTGTTTCACGTGAAACACAACCCTTACTATGACAAATATTCAATAATGTAATAATAATCAAATAACTAATTTCACCTCATCCATCTCCGCCTCCCAAGGTGTAACACTTTCACCACTCTTTCGATGAAAGATATTCCAGTATGGTTGGTATTTATCGTCAATCTCGGTACAATCAAGTGTATAGTGTAATCCGATCGACTCAGGACGCTGGAGGGCTGCCTTTATTATCAGGTGACCAATGATCGCAATATTTCGAAGCTCTATCATATTTGGCGTCACACGAAAATCAAGATAGTGTTGTTTAATCTCTTGCAACATTCCGGCAACCCGTTCATCCGCTAATTTGAGTCTTCGCTCATTTCGGACAATTCCGACATAGTTCCACATTGTCCGTCTCAGAACGTCCCAGTTGTGATTTATAAGAATTTCCTCCTCAATATCGATAGCCTTGTCACTCTGCCAAGGGTCAACCGGCTGAATGGGAATATGTCGCCAATTTTCGATATTATTTCGGCAAAACTTAAACGCCCGCTCTGCGAAGACGATGGCTTCAAGCAGGGAGTTCGAAGCCAGACGGTTTCCACCATGAAGTCCTGTGCAAGACGTTTCGCCTAAGGCCAACAAGCCTTCTATGCTCGTACAGCCGTTCGAATCGGTAAGTACGCCACCGCAGAGATAATGTGCAGCCGGTACTACGGGTATCGGCATTTTTGTTATATCTATGCCTAGCTCAAGGCAGCGTGCAAAAATGGTTGGAAATCTTTTTTTAAGAAAAGAACCATCTTTATGTGAGATATCGAGATAGACGCAGTCAGAGCCCGATTCCTTCATTTCCTGATCGATAGCGCGTGCGACAGTATCTCGAGTGGCCAACTCCATACGATCAGGATCATACTTCTGCATAAACCGTTGACCGTCACTGTTGAGAAGAAATGCACCTTCTCCTCGAACAGCTTCTGAGATCAGGAAATTTTTCGCCTGGTGATGGTATAGGCAGGTAGGGTGGAATTGAACAAACTCCATATTTGCAATTTTAGCTCCAGCTCGGTAAGCCATTGCAACACCATCGCCAGTAGCTATATCTGGATTCGTTGTGTAAAGGTAAACTTTGCCAATCCCACCTGTGCATAGAATGGTTGATTTTGCAAGGTATGTATGGACTGTATCTTTATCTAAGACGTACGCACCGGCACACCTTTTACTTCCTTGATAATCTCCATTCTGCTGAAGAATCAAATCAATACAATTACGATTCTCAAGAATTTTGATGTTTGGGTGGGCTTTAGCTGTTTCGAGTAGGGCACGTTCAATTTCTCGTCCGGTGAGATCATAGGCGTGCGCAACTCTGCGTCGCGAATGACCACCTTCCTTACCTAAATTTAATTCGTTTTGATCTTCTTCATCTCGGATAAAGCCAACACCTATATCAATGAGTTCCTTAATCCGGTCCGGACCTTCTTCTACAACAATTTTTACGACACTCTTATCGCAAAGTCCTGCTCCAGCTTTGAGTGTATCTTGGACATGAAGGTCAAAACTATCATCTTTTGAAAGGACCGCAGCTATGCCGCCTTGTGCAAGATTTGTCGCGCAATCGACTTCTTTTTTTTTGGTTACGATAACAACTGTACCAATTTCCGCTGCTCGGATTGCAAAGGACAAACCGGCTATGCCGCTGCCAACAACCAGAAAATCGCAATTCATTGCGTACCTCTATAGAGTGTTTCACGTGAAACATGGAATTGAGAAAAAATTAAATTGGTCAAATTTCTTCTTCAAGCTTTACCGCTTTTGAAGATAAATTGCACAATTTTTCTCCTTTTCTCCGTCTTTTAGGCGAAAATGATTGTTCTTCGGTCAACTATCGAGTATTTGTTTGAAGCAGTATCCATTTTTTTCAACTCTGGAGGTTGATATTCTCATGAACACAGGATGCAAAACGGTGGCGATTGCCAACCAGAAAGGCGGGGTAGGGAAGACGACTTCCTCTATCAATCTTGCAGCGGCTCTCTCAAAAAAAAGAAAAAAGGTTTTGCTTATCGATTCGGATCCTCAAGGAAATGCATCGAGTGGTGTAGGGGTGAATTCACGCAATCTGGAGCGTCATCTCTACAATAGCTACATTGGCTCATGCCCTCTTGCGGAGACAGTTATCCAGACAGGAGTCAAAAACCTTGATGTTGTCCCGTCGAATATCAATCTCGTCGCTGCTGAAATAGAGCTCATTAACAAACCTGAGCGAGAAACTACCCTTAAGAACTTGCTTGCTTCGGTTGCGGATGAATATGATTATATTCTTATCGACTGCCCTCCTTCACTTGGGTTGTTAACCATAAATGCTCTTACAGCTGCGGATTCTGTACTCATACCAATGCAGTGTGAATATTTTGCTATGGAAGGTTTGGCCCAACTGGTATCGACGATTCGCTCCGTAAAGAAATCATTTAACAGTAACCTTTTTATTGAGGGGCTGTTGCTGACCATGTTTGATAAGCGAAATAAGCTGACTCATCAGGTCGCAGAAGAATTGTCTAAACATTTTTCGAAACAACTCTTTAAGACGGTCATACCGAGAAACGTACGATTGAGCGAATGTCCAAGTCATGGTCAGACGGTTATAGACTATGATATTCGCTCAACTGGCGCGAAGGCATATATTCAGCTTGCCAATGAATTCCTTAAAAACCAGAGGTAAATCACTGTGGCAAAAACAACAGGACTAGGACAGGGTGTTGGACTTCTTTTCGGTGACGACGCAGAAGAGAAATATTTTCAATGTGACATTGATAAAATCTCGCCGAACAAATTTCAACCACGACTCCATTTCAACGAAGTAGACCTCCAGGAATTGGCTGATTCTATAAAGGAAAATGGGGTAATACAACCACTCATTGTTACCCAGTCAGAGGGTAAGGGGGGCTATGAACTGATTGCTGGTGAACGACGCCTTCGTGCATCAAAAATGGCTGGACTTGACAAGGTCCCAGTCGTTGTGATGGATGTCACCGGTGAGGATACGCTCCTTGAATTGGCGTTGATTGAAAATGTTCAGCGAACCGATCTAAACCCAATAGAAGAGGCTGAAGCCTATCAAAAGCTCATTCAACGTTTTGGATATACACAGGAAGATACAGCAAAAAGGGTGGGGAAAAAACGCTCTACAGTATCTAACATGTTGAGATTATTAAATCTTCCTGACTTTGTAAAGCAAGATGTAATTGATGGAATACTCTCTGAGGGTCACGCTCGGGCACTTCTACGCCTTTCAGATGATATTGTTGCAATGAAGGAGATTCGCGATCTCATCGTTAAGAAAGCCCTATCTGTTCGCCAGACAGAAAAGATTGTCCGTAAAGCGACCGCAGCCTCACCAGGTGCGACGACACCATCAGCAACAAAAGAGGGTGGTGGCTTGCCCTCGACCTATTGCAAAGCTCTGGTTAATCAATTGACCAACCGTCTCTCTGCCAAAGTCTTAATCCATCAGAATGGAAATCGCGGCAAACTCGAGATAGAGTATTACTCAACCGATGATCTTGAACGGCTTATTTCGGTTATTATGAACGAAGCTGAAAAATGATGAGGACGAGACTCAACAATATCTCAAGGGCGCCACGCCAACAGTATATGGAGCCCTCGTACTCGCGTCACAATATTACCTGTAGAGTAAGTACATGATTTTTAGAGTTATTTCTTCTGTCTTGGCTTTGTTTCTGCTCCTTCTATTTTCGTTGCCTGTCATGGCTGAAGTCCTAAGCGTTAAAGGAACTCGCGTGAACTTGCGGACGGAGCCGAATACGAATTCGACTATTAAGTGGCAGTATGGTTCAGGTTTTCCTTTAAAGATAATTGAAAAGAAGGGCGACTGGGTCAAAGTATCGGATTTTGAACAGGATTCCGGTTGGATCAACCGATCGTTGCTTTCGAGTACTCCCCACGCAATAGTTAAGGTCAACAAAAACACAAATAAGAAGATAAATATCCGCAAAGGTCCTTCAACAAAAACTGATATCGTCGGTAAAGCCTTTTACGGCGTTGTCTTTGAAGTGATAGAACGAAAGGAGGACTGGGTTCGGGTTCGTCACGAATCGGGTCTTGAGGGCTGGATAAGCTCGAATTTACTGTGGGGCTTGTAGCTTCCACTCGTAAAGAATGAAAAAGAAAAAGCCTGGTGTCGTATAATAGACACCAGGCTTTTTTATTGGCGGAGAGAGAGGGATTTGAACCCTCGGTGGAGTTTTACCCCCACACTCGCTTAGCAGGCGAGCACCATCGGCCTCTCGGTCATCTCTCCAAATGGATTAGTTGTTGTGGCGGAGGGAGTAGGATTCGAACCCACGGTACTTTCGTACAACGGTTTTCAAGACCGCCGCCTTAAACCACTCGGCCATCCCTCCGTGCAGCATCCTTGTACCATTGAAGAATCCTGTTGTCAACAATCTGAAAAGAATATAGAGAAAAGTGTTTAAATTTTGATCACATTTTTGTAATATTATTTTTGAAATATTTCCAATTTGGAAATTTCTGGCCGGGTTTTTGAGATCTGTTGTACCGTGAGGTTGCCAAGTAGGGGATAATGAGCAATTTACATCGAGTCACACTTCTCTCAACTCGTACGACAACCAGCAACAGGTGAAAAACCCGCTTTTAACTCGCGCATACTATCTAGTTATATATAATGATTACCGAGCACAATAGTAGAATTGAAGAGAGACTTCAAGACTTGTCATGTCTTTATGAGATATCTAAACGCCTTGCTTCTGCCATGGATCTCAGAGACTGCCTCGAGAGAACCATGGGGCTACTCTCTGAGATGAAGCAGATGGAGAATGGCACTGTTACCATTATCAATCCGTTGACAGGAAAACTTGAAATTGAAGTCGCGTATGGTATCACCGCCGAGGGGAGGAAAAGAGGGAAATACAAGATAGGTGAGGGCATTACCGGCAGAGTTGTTGCAACCGGCGAACCTATTATAGTTCCACACATTTCCGAAGAACCGCTCTTTTTAAACAGAACCCGCTCACGGGGCGATATCAAGGAACAAAACCGTTCCTTTCTTTGTGTTCCGATCAAGCATAGTAACAATGTAATCGGCGCTCTTTCCATTGACCGGGTATATGAAGATGGTATCAGCGAACAGGCCAATACCGATCTCCAGTTTTTGACAGTACTGAGTGGCCTCATTGCACAGACGACCATGCGTATCCAGGCGGTCAACCAGGAAAAAGAAGAGTTGCACACCGAAAATCTTAAACTGAAACGTGAGCTCTCGCAAAAAAACAGAATCAACGACATTGTCGGTAATTCCAGCAGAATGCAGGATGTATTCGAAATGGTGCATCGTGTTGTTGATTCTAATGCAACAGTATTATTGCGCGGAGAGTCGGGTACAGGCAAGACTCTGGTCGCAAAAGCTTTACATTATAACGGCAGACGAAAGGATTCACCTTTTGTGGTTGTGAATTGTTCTGCACTCCCAGAGACTCTTCTTGAAAGTGAGCTTTTTGGTCATGAGAAGGGTGCCTTTACAGGCGCCAATGAGAGAAAGATAGGCCGATTCGAACAGGCAGAAGGTGGTACCCTTTTTCTCGACGAGATTGGAGAGATAAGTAACTCTGTCCAGGTAAAACTTTTAAACGTTGTCCAGGAAAGGAGTTTTCAACGACTTGGATCAACAAAATTCATCGAATGCGATGTCCGCCTGGTTGCTGCCACTAATCGCGATCTGGAAAGTGCCGTCAGGGAAGGGGCTTTCAGAGAGGATCTTTACTACCGATTAAATGTGTTTCCGGTTTATATGCCTCCTCTTCGCGAGCGTCGAACAGATATTCTTCTTTTAGCTGAATTTTTCCTTGAGAAGTTTGCCACAGAAAACAAAAAGAAGATTCGCCGTATTTCCACTTCCGCTATCGATATGCTCATCCAGTATCATTGGCCCGGAAATGTTCGCGAACTGCAGAACTGCATCGAACGAGCTGTTTTGATCTGTGATACTGATACAATCAAAGCTATTCATCTTCCGCCGACCCTCCAGATATCCGAGACCAGAACTGAAGATAATCCGCTTTCGCTGACAGCGTCAGTTGAAAATTTCGAAAAGGAACTTATCATTGACGGGTTGAAAAAAAATAACGGAAACCAGACAAAGACAGCCAAATACCTTGACACCAGTCTTCGGATCATCAACTACAAGATTCACCAGTATAACATTGACCCGAAAAAGTATAAGATCTGATAGTGAGAATACTCCTTCATACCTGCTGCGGCCCCTGTTCCATATATCCTTTGGAGCAACTGCGGCAGGACTACGAAATTTCCGCTTTTTTCTTTAATCCCAACATTCACCCCTTTCTGGAATTCAAACGTCGTCAGGAAACGCTTCTGGCCTTTTGTAAGAGTGAAAATATCCCTGTCGTGGATGAGGGAGTCTACGGTCTTGAAGAATATCTTAGAAAAGTGACATTCAACGAGGATAAACGGTGTCAGATCTGTTACCAATGGCGTATGGAAGAAACTGCCAGGCGAGCTGCAGAAGATGGTTTTGACGGTTTTTCAACAACGCTTCTCTACAGCCGCTATCAGGACCATGAAGAATTGAAAAAATGCGGATTCGATCTTGCCGAAAAATATGGTATCACCTATGTCTATCAGGATTTACGGGTCGGATGGCAGTACGGTATCGACAAATCTCGGGAATACGGCATGTATCGCCAGTCCTATTGCGGATGCATCTATAGTGAGCAGGACCGTTACGACCCCGCAAAACGAAAACCAAAATCAAAGAAAATATAAGGAAGGGTAACTCATGGGTTCCATGATTGTGCTTGCGACGCGAAATAAACACAAAGTGAGTGAATTTAGGGAGATGTTAAAAGGCTTTGATGTCGATCTTCGCTCACTCGACGATTTTGGCCCCATCCCGGAGGCTGTGGAAGATGGGGAAACCTTTGACGACAATGCATATAAGAAGGCATTGCATACGGCAAAGATATTAGGTATTCCAGCCATCGCCGATGACTCAGGATTGGCTGTTGATGCGTTAGAAGGAAGGCCTGGCGTCTATTCAGCAAGATATGCCGGACCGGACGCCACTGACGAGAAGAATTGCGAGAAACTGTTACAGGAAATGGAGGGTGTGCAAAACAGAAAAGCAAGCTTTCATTGCGTTATATCTATCGCCGTTCCTTCAGGTCCGGCCCTCACCTATGAGGGAAGTTGTGAAGGTGTTCTTCTTACAGAAAAACGGGGAACAAGCGGTTTTGGTTATGATCCGCTCTTCTTTTTTGAGGAGTATGGCAAAACCTTTGCCGAACTGTCCATGGCAGAGAAAAACGCTGTCAGTCACCGAGGCAAAGCATTGGCCGAATTTCGCGAAGAGTTACCAAAGGTATTGAAATGGCTTGATCAGCGAATTTCTGAAGCAAAGCCACCAAAACCTGATCATGACCATTTTATGGATAACGATTGGTCAAAATAAAACGCTATTGAAGAGCTGAAGGGTCGTTTACTCAACCTTCAGCTCTCTTTTCAACAGATCTCTCACGGCATCAGAACAGTTTTTACCCTGATAGAGAATAGCGTATATCTGTTCAAGAATGGGCATTTCAATACCTATTTTTCTGGAAAGTTCGTAGCCGGAACGGGTGGTTTTCACACCTTCGGCCACCATCTTCATCTCACTCACTATATCATCGAGTTGTAAACCCTGCCCAAGTTTCAACCCCACCGTCCGGTTACGACTGAGACTGCCGGTACAGGTAAGCACCAGATCCCCTAATCCGCTCAAACCGGAAAATGTAGCAGGTTCTGCTCCCATAGCGACCCCAAGCCTGGTTATCTCAGCAAGTCCACGAGTGATAAGCGCCGCCCTCGTGTTCAAACCATAGCCAAGCCCGTCACAGATACCCGCCGCTACCGCAACGATATTCTTTAAGGCTGCACTTATTTCAAGCCCAATGACATCAGTGGATGCATAAACCCGGAAGGTCTCGGTTACAAATAGCTGTTGCAGCATTACTGCAATGTCAAGACGCTTACAGCCCATGGTTATGGCTGTTGGAATCTTTTCCGCAACTTCTTTGGCAAAGGAAGGGCCGGACAGCACTGCCGTATGGATTGTTTTTTCAGGTGTCAGCCGATTTCGCACATCTTCCATGACTTGTGTCATGGTCATGAGCGTATCATTTTCAATACCTTTGACAGCTGAAACGACGCTTGCCCCATCTTTTAATGACAGGATGACCTTTTCATAGACCTTTCGAAAACCGTGGGAGGGGACAACCATACAGATAACGTCATAGCCACGTACAGCCTTATCGATATCTTCGGTTGGAATAATATTTTTCGAAAGAGACAATCCGGGAAGATACCTGGTATTTTCACCTTTCTTCCGGATTGATTCAATATGTGACGTATCATGACCCCAAAGGGGCACTGTGTACCCTTTTGAGGCCAGTACCATGGCAAGGGCCGTCCCCCAGGATCCGGCCCCTATTACCGCTATTCTGGTATTATTCTTCGCCATCTACTTCTTCGTCATCGTCGTCGCTGGATGTATCTTTTGCAACAGAATCCATGCTGACAACCTTTTCCGCATCATCAAGATTGATAAGGCGTACACCCTGAGTAGAGCGACCGATAACACGGACAGTACTCAGATCCATACGGATCATCTTACCTGAATCTGCTATAAGGATAATTTCTTCGTCATCATCCACCTGCTTGGCAGCAATGACATCACCATTTCTTTCACTGGATTTGATGCCGAAAATACCTTTTCCACCGCGTTTCTGTATACGATATTCACTTATCGGACTACGTTTGCCGTAACCATTCTCAGTAATAATCAAGATAGAATTATCGGTGGAAACAACATTAGCGCTCACCACATAATCATCTTCATCAAGCCGCATACCGGTTACACCGGCAGCAGTACGACCCATGGTACGAACGTCGCCCTCGTGAAAGTGAATACTCATACCCTTACGGGTCACCATCAGAATGGTGTCGTCGCCACCCAGGATGTTGGCGGCTATAATTTCGTCTCCTTCATTGATGGTCAGGGCGCGTTTTCCTTTTTTCAACGGCCTGTTGAATTCCTGAAGACTGGTCTTTTTAACCCTTCCCTGTCTGGTAACCATCATGATGGTTTTCTCCATTCCCTCATCTTCAAATGAGGAAACCGGCAGGATAGCGGCAACTTTTTCACCTTCGGCCAGGTGCAGCAGATTAACAATGGCCTTTCCTCGTGCAGTTCTGCCAGCCAGAGGTAACTGATAAACTTTTCGCCAGAAAACTTTGCCATGGTTGGTAAAGAAGAGGAAAGTGTCAAGCGTAGAAGCGACGTAGAGGTCGGAAACAAAATCCTCCTCTATATTCTTCACGCCGGTAACACCTTTACCGCCACGGTTCTGTGAACGATAGAGCGTTACAGGATTGCGTTTTATGTAGCCTGAGTGAGTAACGGTTACGACCATATCCTCAGGCGCTATCAGGTCTTCTGGTAGAATTTCATCGACTGCATCGATAATCTCTGTTCTTCGTTCATCACCATAGGTTTCCTTGATCTCAAGAAATTCTGTTTTGATGATATCCATTACGAGAATTTCGCTAGCAAGAATACCTCGAAGCTTTTCAATTTCCAGCAGAACTTCCTGGTAGTCGCTGGCAATCTTGTCGCGCTCAAGACCTGTCAATCGCTGCAAACGCATATCGAGAATGGTCTGGGCCTGGATATCACTTAAAGCGAAACGGCTTATAAGACCTTCTTTTGCTTCCTGCGGATTTTTTGATCCCCGTATAAGCTTCACAACCTCATCGAGATTGTTGATTGCAATATTGAGACCTTCGAGTATATGGGCTTTTTCTTCGGCCTTACGAAGCTCAAATGCGGTTCTGCGGTAAATAACAACTTTACGATGCAGTATGAAATGCTCAAGAATCTGTTTGATATTCAAAACTTCCGGCCTGTTATTGACGATGGCCAGGAAGATGATACCAAACGATTTCTGCATCGGGGTCATTGTATAGAGCTGATTGATGACTACATCGGCAATTTCATCTTTTTTCAACTCAAGTACGATCCTGAGACCATGTCGATCCGACTCGTCACGAACCTCAGATATAGCCTCGATTCTCTTATCCTTTACCAGTTCGGCAATTTTTTCAACCAGATGAGCCTTATTCTGCTGGTAAGGTATTTCGGTGACTATAATCGATTCCCGTTTTCCACCTTTTGATTTCTCCACATGGGTCAATGCCCGCATGGTGATGACGCCTCGACCTGTTTCATACGCTTCACGAATGCCGGCACGACCGCAGATCTGTGCCCCAGTGGGAAAATCCGGCCCGGTTATGATGGACATCAGTTCATGAACAGTAATATTGGGATCGTCGATCATGGCGATCAAACCATCTATTACCTCAGTCAGGTTGTGGGGCGGAATATTCGTGGCCATACCGACAGCGATACCGGAAGAACCGTTGACCAGCAGGGTCGGTATCTTGCTCGGCATAACCGAAGGTTCACTTAGCGAGTTATCGTAGTTGGGAACAAAATCAACGGTTTCTTTTTCGAGATCGGCAACAATTTCACGATCTATACGGGTCATGCGCGCTTCGGTATAACGCATGGCGGCCGCGGAATCACCGTCAAGGGAACCAAAGTTACCCTGGCCATCCACCAGCGGATACCGCATGGCGAAATTCTGGGCCATACGGACGATGGTGTCATAGGCGGCAGAATCGCCATGTGGATGATACTTACCGATGACGTCACCGACGATTCTCGCGGATTTGACATAAGGCCTATTATAAAAAACACCCAATTCACGCATGGCAAACAGAGCACGCCGATGAACGGGTTTAAGCCCATCCCGGACATCGGGCAGGGCTCGACCCACTATGACGCTCATAGCGTAATCGAGATACGATTTCTGCAGTTCTTTCTCTATAGAAATCGTCGGGAACAGTTCTTGTGGTACATCGTTTTCAATAGTCATAAATAGTCTAAAGCAAGTTAGTATTCAACTTCTGCCGGGCAGCATCCACCCACGAATCAGATATCGAGTTCGGTCACTTCGAGTGCGTGGTTCTGGATAAATTCCCGTCTCGGTTCGACCTTATCGCCCATGAGTGTCGTAAAAATATCGTCTGCCTGTTCGGCATCATTGATATTGACCTGAACCAGGGTTCGGTTCTCGGGGTTCATGGTTGTTTCCCACAACTGCTCGGGATTCATCTCACCAAGACCTTTATAACGCTGGAGGTGACTGCCTTTAAAAGATTCATCCCGCACGCCCTGAACCATTTCATTCCAGTCCTTGGCAGACTTTATTGCATCCTGCCCTGATTTCCCCTCAACCTTGATGGAAAAGCTGCTTTTAAGATACGGCTGAATATCCTTGAACATGGAATAGGCGGTACGGTACTCGTTAATAAGCGGTATCTGCGGCCCAAGTGTCATCATTATCTGGACCTTGCCGCGTACAGCGATATCCGCCTCATAACAATCGGGACGCCAGCGGCAGGAACGAACATGACCTATAATCAGTTTTTCGGCAGGCAGTTTGGCGATGAGATCAGCAACAAAGGACTCGTCGGTGAATTGATCAGCAGATCTAATCTGATTTTCCAGAAGAAAATAGAGCATTTCTTCCCAGATATTCATCCTATTCATGTAGCTGACGATGCGCTGGTAAACGGAGAGCTTCTCCATAATGCTCACCATTTCCTCGCCTTTCAGTTCATACTCATCTTCACCATGAATAATAACGCTCATCTTCTCGCTGGCCTGGGAGAAGAGGAAGCTATTCAAATGGCCTTCTTCGAGGAAATACTTTTCTTTCTTACCTCGTCCCAACCTATAGAGCGGCGGCTTACCAATATAGACGAAGCCACCCTGGATAAGCGGTAGCATCTGCCGGTAAAAGAAGGTAAGCAACAGGGTACGAATATGGGCTCCATCAACGTCGGCATCGGTCATGATGATGATCTTGTGATAACGGAGCTTTTCAATATCGAACTCATCTTTGCCTATACCACAGCCGAGACTCGCTATAAGTTGTTTAATCTCTTCACTGTTCAGAATACGATCAAAACGCGCTTTCTCCACATTCATGATCTTACCACGCAGTGGCAGAATAGCCTGAATGGATCGATCGCGTCCCTGCTTTGCGGAACCACCAGCCGAATCACCCTCGACGATAAATATTTCGCGCTTGGCCGGATCTTTTTCCTGACATTCGGCCAATTTTCCGGCCATAAGCAGACTGGTAGAACCCTTCTTCCTGGAAAGATCACGGGCCCGCTTAGCCGCTTCCCGGGCTCTGGCCGCATCAACAACCTTTGAAAGAATTTTTTTGGCAACGCCCGGATTCTGCTCAAGATAAATAGTCAGTTTTTCTGTACAGACAGATTCAACTATTGATTTTACTTCCGAGTTGCCCAGTTTGGTCTTCGTCTGGCCCTCGAACTGTGGATCCGGCACCCTTACAGATATAACGCAGGTTAACCCCTCACGCACATCCTCGCCGCCCATCTTTTCCCTGAGACTTTTGGGGATGATATCATCACTGGCGTAACGGTTGATACATTTGGTCAAAGCCGCACGAAAACCAGCAACGTGACTACCACCTTCTCGAGTATTGATGTTATTGACAAAGCTGAATAGCCGCTCTGAATAGCCGTCAAAATACTGAAAGGCAATTTCAACCTCAACTTGATCCCTCTCGCCAACAATAAAGATCGGTTCAGAATAGATAGGTGTTCGGTTTCTGTTCAAATATTCGACGTAGGAGATAAGTCCGCCATCTGCATGAAATTTGTCTTCTTCACCGCTTCGCTCATCTTTTAGATGGATGCGAACTTCCTTATTGAGATACGACAGCTCCCTTATTCGGGTTTTGACAGTTTCATAGTTATAAACTGTTGTTTCCTGGAAGATATCCGGATCAGGCAGAAAGTTGATGGTAGAACCAGTTTTTTCGCTGGTACCGATCTCTTCCAGTTCTGAAGTCTTTGCACCATAGCTGTAGGTCTGGCGATATACCTTACCGTTACGCCTGATGGTCGCCGTCGCACGAGACGACAGGGCGTTGACGACCGAAACACCGACACCATGCAGACCACCGGAAACCTTATAGGTCGAATGGTCGAACTTGCCACCGGCATGAAGAGTAGTCATAACCAGTTCAAGAGCGGAGATATTCTCTGTAGGATGCATATCGACAGGAATACCCCGGCCATTATCCTCAACGGTTACCGAATTGTCTTCATGAATGGTAATTCGTATTCTTGAACAGTATCCGGCTAACGCCTCATCAATACTGTTATCAACAACTTCCCAGATAAGGTGATGTAACCCCGTCTCCGAGGTGGAACCAATATACATGGCTGGACGTTTACGAACCGCCTCCAGCCCATCAAGCACCTTTATCTGTTCGGCACCATAACTGTTTTTTTCTTCTGTCACGCTCATTCCTTAAAAATCTAAATAATCAACTGCATCAGACAACAGCAGCCAGTGAGGTTAACTTTCCGTTACACTTCCTAGAGCTGCATCGGCATGATGATACTGATAAATCCCTTGTCGACATCGGATTGAATGAGACAAGGACTATTATTGGAATTTATATATGCTTCGACTGTTTCACACTCCATAACCTGCAGTGTTTCCAGAAAATATCTGCAATTAAAACCAAGTGTCAGCGGAGTTCCGGTGTATTCAATAGGTTGAACGTCCTTGGCGTTTCCCAGATCCGCGTTCTGGGAGGTGAGGGTCATCTTGTCATTATCAATCTTCAACTGGATGGTATGAAAGATATCCTCGGTAAAGAGATTGATTCTTTTCAACGATTCCAGAAAAGGGATCCTGTTGATCCTGGCGCAGTTTTCCAGCTGAACGGCATTGACAATGGCCCTATACTGCGGGAACTCTCCCTGTTTGAGTCGAATAACCATAACAGCCTGATTGTCGCGCACCACCATCTGCTTCTCTTCAAAAGAGATTTCGACACTGTCACGAGACTCACAAAACTTTTTCCATTCCTGAATACCTTTTTTGGGGATAAGGGTTACAGGATTCAACCGCAGATTATCTATCTCGCCAGCCACATCCTTTTCCATGATGGAGAGGCGGTGACCATCAGAAGATATCATTCGCAGATAGTTACCGTCCTCTTTCTTCTCCTTTTCAAAGAGGACAGACGTGAGCGAATAGATATTTTCCTGCTCACTGGCGATTGAAAAAATGACTTTGTCGATCAGATCGAGAAATATGTGGGACTCAAAGGAAACAAAATTATCGTCCTCATATTCAGGAAATTCGGGATACTCGTCATTGGCCATCCCTGCCAGGTTATAGGTACTGTGACCTGCAGTGATGACAACCCAGCTATTTTCAGTCTCTTCGATGGTGACACTCTCGGAGCCTGACTCACGGACAATCTCAAAAATTTTCTTTGAGGGAAGGGTTATGTTCCCGCTGCTCGCTATATCAGCCGGAACAAACAGCCGTAACCCCACTTCAAGATCAGTTCCAGTAAGTACGAGACCGTTACCCTGGGCTTCGATAAGAACATTGGAAAGAATGGCCATGGTGCCTTTCTTGTTGGTGATGTTCTGCAGGCTGTTGAGGCCATCCAGAAAAGCATTTTTTGCAACCGTGCATTGAAGCGGCATAGGGGACTCCTTTCGATGAAGCCGTAAATTTCTTTCAAGTTATATTTGCACTAGCACCCGGAGACATCAAAAACTACTTTATGTATTTGATATTGAATTAAATATGAAACAATATGCAGGAGAAAAAGATGTACCGGGTTGTGAAAATCATGCTATCAGCAGGTTCTTTGACTTCCTATATGGCGATAATATTGCTCGCTTTCCGAAGTGACTGATGATAACCAAATTCACCGTGGTTGATTTTGGTTCGTCCAATATGCAAAAAACGGTGTTAAAACAAAGTTATAAGGAAAAGTCAAATGACCCCGTAGTCTAGCCAAATTTGAAGAAAAATTCAATGAAATAATGGGTTGAAGGGCCGGTGGGAAGACAAAATCATCATGCTCATTTTCAAATAGACACGTATTTTGCATAGAGTTTTTTTTAAAGAAAGACCTAAGAGACCTGTCTAGATGCACTTCCAGAGAAATGATGAAGCAAAAAAACATAAAATCAATTTGTTACTGTTTAGCATGTAAATCTTTTATGTAAAAAAATTATTGAAGAAGACCCTCTCTCCTTTACCTTAAGCGACGACCTTTTCTTTTATAGTATCTTTTTAAGATTATTTTTATTAAGCCTGTTGAAATGTTAGTAAAGTATTTAAAATACTGCTTTGCTTAAATAAAAAAGTAAACAATCAGAAAAGGATAAAAAGACGGTTTTGGTGGGAAATACCTTTTCAACAGGGTTTTCCACAATCCGTTAAAGGGTTTTCCACATCGTATGGAGCAACGTGTTGTTGATATCCTGTTGATAGATGTTGATAACTCATATTTAACGTGTTTTTTTAATAAGTTATTTTGTTTTTGTAGAAGATATTGGTATCAACTACGAGTAGTGAATCTGCAGCAGGAAGGACGGCCATCAAGAGAGGAAATGTGCGTGGAGATTCAAGGAAGGGCTAACCTCAAAGATGTCATTGACCAGTTGTTGACAGCGGCGGTTACTGATGGTGTAACGCCCGGAGCGGTTGCCGGGGTAGCGGTTGTTTCTAAAAAATACGAGAGGAAGAGCTGTATATGCAGTTCCGGCTTTACTACAAGAGAAAGGACCAGGACCAAGGTCACAGCGAAAACTGTTTATGATCTGGCTTCACTGACAAAACCCCTTGTGACGGTGCTCTGTACCTTGCATTTGGTTGAGAGAAAGGTGTTAACCCTGGATATGGTCCTTTCCGACCTACTTCCTTTTTCCACAGTTCCTGACGATAAAAAAAATATTCAACTCAGACAGCTTCTCGGCCATTGTTCAGGGTTTCCGGCGCACCGCCCGTATTTTATAGAGGCTTTGGCTGTTAAAAAGGGTGGGCGAAAAGATTTCTTTTTACAAAGTATCCTGGATGAACCTCTCGAATATTCTCCTGGAAAAATGAATATTTATAGTGATCTCGGTTTTATATTGCTTGGTTACATTATTGAGCAAAAGACAGGCAAGAGTCTTGAACAATTCCATAGGAAAAACATTCTGGAGCCCCTGGGACTGCAAAATCATTTTTGGTTCACCCCCTCAGTCGAAAAAAGAAACATCGACCATTGTGCAGCCACTGAGATATGTCCTTGGACGGAAAAACCGTTGTGTGGTGTCGTTCATGATGACAACTGTAGGGTAATGGGTGGTATGGCCGGTCATGCTGGTCTATTCGGTACCGTTGAAGGTGTACTGCAAATGGGCCAATTTATGGTTGAGGTGTGGAATGGCTGGAGGACGACAGAACTTTTTTCCAGAGAACTTTTGAAACTCTTTCTAACACGTTTTCCAGGATCAACCTGGACCTGTGGCTTTGATACACCTTCAGCCGAAAATTCAAGCAGTGGCAGATATTTTGGTCCTGCAAGCATTGGTCATCTCGGTTTTACCGGCTGTTCAATATGGATTGATCTGGCAAGGGGATGTGTCGTCGTGCTTTTGACGAACAGGGTTAATCCATCACGAAAGAATATTAAGATAAGGCAGTTTCGACCGCTCTATCATGATGCGGTGATGAAACATTTATGCCTTTAAAGAATGGATTTGGGAAAAGAAGCTTGGATAAAAAAAATCCCTGCTCACAAAATATGAGCAGGGATGGTCTTACTCTGCAACGAAGAACTTCTTACCACCAGGAGATGGTCTGGTCGGCTTCAAATATCATATCAACTAATTTATCGTAGTCGGGAGCTTCCACGTTAAGGTCAAATGACATTGATTCCCTGTCACGGGTAACAATCTCAACCAGTTTTTTTACGGTTTCATCGGGTTCTGATCTGTAGACATTGAGTATTTTCATAGTGGTGGTTCCCCGGATCTATTTAATTCCGTACGGAATGATATGGGTCATTTCACGCAGCTTCTCACCAAGTTCTTCAATGGTAATGGCGGTGAAATCGCACTTTTCAACATTGGCGGGGACTGTTGTAAGAATATCACCCTCCATATCTCTCAACATTTCGATGGTTTCCATACCATGCTCGTCAAATGGCGGCAGTTCGGTATCCATCACTACCCCGTAGGCGTACATATTCTCCACGGCCAGTCCTAATGCTGAGCGGATACCATCTACGGCGTAATCCTCATGTCTGTACATCAAACATACTTTTTTATATTCCATTGTCCTTACCTCCTACAGACTGAGATAGCAGTCGAAGTCTTCAATGATGATGCCATGCTGCGCCTGGGTAGCCATTTTTTTCACGGTCAGCCCTTTAGGGATGTCCTCGATGTCGTAACCCTGCTTTTTATAACTGTCGACACAGATGGATACATCGTCAGCAATTTCGCAAAGCTCAGGAAAGGCAGGATCTTTGGCAAGATGGGTAGCTTTCCAGGTGAAAAAGACTTTGACGTTTGATCCCTTGGCTTTGGCAGCCTTGGTTATGCCCATTACATGCTTCATGCAGCTTTCGGTAGTGACAAATATTCCTAAACTTTTTGCCATGATATACTCCTGTTGGAAAGATAAGGCGAGGTTGACGCACCTCTACTAGACTTGTTTTCGATGGAACTCGAAAAAGACAAGACCCTCCGGCGAAAAAATTTCTTACCGGAGGGGGAGGGAGATATCAGCCTTTCTTGATAAAAAAGGAGATGTAACCGGTTTCTTCTTTTTCACCAAGGTACTCGTGTCCGGCACGTTCACACCAGCCGGGGATATCGTTACGGGAGCCGGGATCGGTACCGTCGATCTGGAGAACTTCACCGGCGGCGAGTTTTCCTATCTCTTTTTTGGTTCTCAAAAGCGGCATGGGGCAGCTCAAACCTTTGGCATCCAGAACCGCGTTGGCAGTTGTCCCTTCGGCAACTTTTTTGAAATCACTCATGATGATCCTCCTGACAAAAAATAGTAGAGGTTGTACTACTGGGTAGTATGTTAGGAATTGAACACAATATTTTGGCGTCTTCGGAAGTATTTAATGACCTATACTGTAGAGGCAAAATTCTGTCAAGAGTTAAAAAATATGGAACAATTTACTGGTATAACATAAAAAAATAGCTGTTTTGTACGACAGGGTGGTGTTTTTGGTAGAAATGAATGACTATTCATTGTTGTGGTTCTTGACAAAAAAAAATAGGCTGTGTAAAGCAGTCATTATTTACGACTCCAATAATTACTTTTTTAATGTCTCGTCAGGAGGACAATAATGAGTGAAGAATCGGTATTAAAGAAGAAAGTTCAAGGCTTGTATAAGATATTCTGCCAGAGTGAGTGGAATCCTACTGTAACCGGTGTTGTTGTAGGATTTTTTTCCGTTATGATGATGGCCTGGTGGAGACCCTGGGGTGCGGTTGGTGCTATCCGTAACTGGGGTGACTGGATAATGTATGGAATAGGATCTATCTTTGGCACCGATTCCGGAATACTTTCCCTGTACGAAGAGGCTCCGGCCGCAATTTTTGCTAATTCCGGTTCCGTTATTGGCCTCGGTTTTATAGGCGGGGCATTTGTCTCCGCCTGTCTTGGCAATGAATTTGCTCTGAGGGTTCCGCCTTATCGTGAAATGGTTAAGGCGGTTATCGCAGGTATTTTGATGGGTGTAGGTGCATCCCTTGCCGGTGGCTGCAACGTCGGTGGATTCTATAATGCCATCGGCAACTTAGCGGCAAACGGTTTTGCCATGATGTTGGGTTTGGTTTTTGGTGTCATTTTAGGTCTGAAACTTCTTTACCTGGAGATGGAACATATAAGCTGGGGTGAGGGTGGCTCGAAAACGATTTCTTTTACGCCGATGGTTATCCGCATCATGGCTGCCATTGGTATTTTGGCTCTCATTGCGGGATCATATATATATAGCGGCAATGAAGACAGTGATTATATGGCTTCTCTTGGTGGAGTTCTGCTGATTGCCGCAGCCCTTGGTTATTCCATGCAGCGTGGTCGCTGGTGCATGGTTCAGGGGTTCCGTGAGCCGCATATGACCGGTGACTGTACTATGGCCAAATCGGTCATGCTCTCTATCATCGTGGTGGCGATTGGTGCCGCCATTCTGAAATATGAAGTTCCGGTCAGGGCAGAAGGTGAGGCTATACTCAATCCCATTAACTATGTCCGCGGTACTTTCGGCTGGGGTGGTGTGGTTGGTGGCTTTATTTTCGGCCTTGGTGCCATGTTTGCCGGTGGTTGCGGATCGGGAACTCTCTGGCGGGTTGGTGAAGGGCAGGTCAAGCTTATGATGGTTGTTCCGTTTTTCGCAGTTGCCAATTCAATGATGACTGGCTGGATCAACGACAATGATTTTGAGGTGGACGGAGTTCTTGGATCCTATGTATATCTTCCCGATGTTTTGGGTTATGGACCGACCCTGACCCTTATCGTCGGTTTCATGATTATCTGGTACCTGTCTGTAACCTGGAATGAGGACACCAATAAATTTATTGTACCAATGTAATATATGATATTGCGTTAAAAAACGAAGTATAGCTGTATCAAATCGCAAAACCCCTTTTCATCAGGGTTTTGCGATTTTTTTTGGTCGTCATGTCTTCCTTTTTGTCCTGCG
Source organism: Desulfopila aestuarii DSM 18488 (assembly GCF_900143695.1). Lineage (GTDB taxonomy): Bacteria > Desulfobacterota > Desulfobulbia > Desulfobulbales > Desulfocapsaceae > Desulfopila > Desulfopila aestuarii. Next base: position 282,365 of record NZ_FRFE01000001.1, on the reverse strand, counting down.
AAAGTGCGGCCATGACCATCGTGTTATTCAAGTTGAGGGGCGTTGCAAAAATCAGGCGGAAACTGTACTCTTGTCGGTGCTGATATTCACATCTTTTATGGAGATCCGTACTTGATTAAAGAGCAGTCGAAAATACTGGTGGCAGACGATGATCTGATGGTCCGATCAACAGTTTCCAAAATATTGGAAATGTTTGGACATCACGTTATAACCGCGGATGATGGCCGAAAGGTGCTCGATATTGTCGACGACAGTTTTGATGTTATCATCCTCGATATCAATATGCCGGATATGGATGGCTTTCAGACCATCACCGCCTTGAATAATCTCAATTTCGATATTCCCGTTCTCTTTCTCACCGGCGCGGGATCCATGGATTATGCGGTAAAGGCTATAAACCTTGGAGCTTACGACTTTCTCACCAAACCAATTGAGGATCTCGATATATTCAACGTCAAGATCCGCCGGGCTATTGAGAAAAGGATGTATGTCCTGCAGGAAAGGCGCTATAAAGAGGCCCTGGAAGATGACGTAAGGCTAAAGGCTGAACAGCTGGAGGATAAAAACCGGCTGCTTCTCACTTACAGCAAAAGTCTGGAACAGGCGACTGTTCAGCTCATGACCAGCCTGCAGAACGCGATGGAGGAGAAGGATTATTACACGGCCGGCCATACCATGCGGGTAACGGAATATGCGCTGTTGCTGGGCCGCGCTATGGATCTCTCGGAAGAGGATCTCACAGTATTGCGAAGAGCAGCCCAGTTCCATGATATAGGTAAACTGGTCATTGATCTTTCCTGCATACAGAAACCGGGAAAGCTTACCGATGAGGAATGGCTGCTGATAAAAAAACACCCCAGCGTCGGTGCAAATATCATAGAACCCCTTGGTTTCATGGACAGGGAACAGTTCATTATCCGTCACCACCATGAACGTATGGATGGTAAAGGCTATCCGGACGGTCTTTCTGGCAAAGATCTCGATCTGCTCACCCGGATTCTCATTGTGGTTGACAGTTATGATGCCATGACGTCTCGGAGGAACTATCGACGAAATCTCAGCATGCAGGAAGCTGTGGAAGAGTTGTATAACTGTAGTGGCAGCCAGTTCGACCCCGAGACCGTAGACTATTTTGCCAAAACTATTGTCGATTTCACCCCTGATAAGTCTGTCTTTTCAAACGAGTATCTCGATGGGGTTTATCCTGTTACTAAGAAGTAATTCCGCTTATTCATTATTAAATAAATTATGAAAATTACAGTAGAAGAGGTTTTGCATGTAGCCCATCTGGCCAGGCTCAATCTCAATGAAGAAGAATTAGTGAAAATGACCGGGCAGCTGGATACTATTCTCTCCTATGTCGACAAGCTTTCCGAGCTGGACACGACAGGTATCGAGCCCACTACCCACGCCCATAATTCTGTGAATGCCTTTCGTGAAGACGGGGTGGTTACCTCACTGCCGCGGGAGGAATCCCTTGCCAATGCCCCGGAAGAAAACGGGGAAATGTTCAAGGTTCCGCGAATTATCTGATTTCTCAAGATTCTCACACGTTATATACAAAATTACGGTCGAACGATAATCGGCCTGTTTTTCTTTGAGGTGGATATGCAGCCCTATGAATTGACCATGGCTCAGGCCCTGGTAAAGCTCGATGCAGGTGAACTCTCTTCACGCGAATTAACCCAGAGCTGCCTCGACAGAATTGAAAAGGTGGACAGCGACATCCACTCATTCATAACCTTGGATGGCGAGGCGGCACTTCTACAGGCTGATCAGGCAGATCAAAAGAGAAAGGAGGGAGATAATGGAAAACTCCTTGGTATCCCGCTTGGCCTAAAAGATCTGCTTTGTACCAGAAATCTGCGTACTACCTGCGGTTCGAATATTCTTTCTAATTTTATCCCGCCTTATGATGCGACGGTGGTGGAATCTATCAAAAAAGAGGGCGGGGTCATACTTGGCAAACTCACCATGGATGAATTTGCCATGGGCTCCACTTCCGAGACCTGCTCTTTCGGGGTCCCCGAAAATCCCTGGAAAAAAGGGTATGTGGCCGGAGGTTCTTCCGGAGGCTCAGCAACATCGGTTGCTTCAGGCGAGTGTTTTGTCACTCTTGGTTCTGATACCGGTGGCTCGATTCGACAGCCGGCATCGCTCTGTGGGGTGGTCGGACTAAAGCCGACGTATGGCAGGGTGTCTCGTTATGGACTGGTGGCTTATGCGTCCTCCCTCGATCAGATCGGCCCTTTTTCCAGAGATGTGGCCGATTCAGCATTGATGATGAACGTTATCAGTGGCTACGACCGGCGCGATTCTACATCTGTAAACAGGGAAGTACCAGACTATAGCCAGGCGCTGGTGGAAGGGGTCAAAGGATTGAAGGTGGGGGTGCCTCGTGAGTATTTCGGCGAAGGGCTCGATCCTGAAGTACGTACCATTGTTGAGAACGGCATCCGGATACTACAGGAGCAAGGAGCGGAAATTGTCGAGGTCTCGCTGCCCCATACCGAATATTGCATTGCCGTCTATTATCTGATAGCCCCAGCCGAAGCAAGTTCCAACCTTGCCCGCTATGACGGTGTGGCGTATGGATATCGGGAAAAAGAGGCCGAGACCCTCCTTGAGATGTATAAAGAGAGCAGGTCTGTCGGGTTTGGTGCAGAGGTCAAACGCCGCATCCTGATCGGTACATATGCGCTCTCTTCGGGTTACTATGATGCCTACTATAAAAAGGCATCCCAGGTGCGGACCCTTATTCTGGGCGATTTCAATAGAGCTTTTGAACAGTGTGACGTGCTCATTTCCCCTGTTGTCCCCACTCCAGCCTGGAAAAAAGGCGAGAATGTCGATGATCCGTTATCCTTATACCTCTCCGATATTCTGACTGTCTCGGCAAATCTTGCCGGGATTCCGGGAATGTCGGTGCCCGGCGGTTTCAGTAGCGAAGGGCTACCGGTGGGAATTCAATTGCAAGGGCCTCATTTTCGTGAAGATACTCTGCTGCGGGTTGCCTACAACATTGAAAAGGGCACAGGCCTTGGTGGAAAGCTGGCCTCACTGTAACAATTATCAAAGAATTTCACGAACAGGTTATAAAAAGGGGCTCCATGGCCGCAACAGCAGAGATTGTCACAATCGATGGCCCGTCAGGTGTCGGTAAGTCAACTATAAGTAGAAAGGTGTCGGCGGCTTTGGGCTTCACGTATCTCGATACGGGGGCCATGTATCGGGGGGTTGCTTGTTATCTTGAGGAGTGTGGTGTTGATATAGGTGATGAAACGGCTGTTGCGAAGGCTCTGGCCAACCTTGATTTGCAGCTTCTACCGGCAAAGGATGCCGATAGTGATGTCGGGGTTATCATCTGTGGCAAGGATGTGAGCGCGGTAATCAGGACACCGCAGATGTCCATGGCCGCATCAGCAGTATCAAAACTGCAGCCGGTCCGGGAAAAGCTGACGGCAATGCAGCAGCAGGCAGGTAGCAAGGGTAGAATAGTGGCTGAAGGTCGTGACACCGGAACCGTTGTGTTTCCAGAGGCTGCCTATAAATTTTTCCTGGATGCAACTCCGGAGGAACGGGCTCGTCGCCGTGTAAGACAATTGCATGAAAAGGGCCAGATTGTTGATGAAACGGAAATTCTGGCCTTGACTATAGAGCGGGACAAAAACGACCGGGAACGTTCGCTTGCCCCGTTGAAAAAGGCAGACGACGCACTGCTTATCGATACCACCGAAATCGACATCACAGAAGTGTGTGGTAGGGTTCTTGCCGCAGTTAAAGCTAAACGATCTGTATAAAAAGTCGGCACTGTCGTCACAAAATGAAAAAGCCGCAGAGGGGAATTCCTTCGGTCTGCGGCTTTTGAAGCATTAGGCAATTCTGTCGTTACTCAGCGACAAAGTCAGCTCTTCTGTTCTGGGCGTAGGAATCTTCATTCTGACCAAAAAAGAGGGGGCGCTCCTCGCCGTAGGATATAGTGCGCATCCGGGACCCATCTATTCCCAGTCTGACAAGATACTGTTTGGCATTCTGTGCGCGCCGCTCGGCCAGAGCGAGGTTGTATTCGTTGGTTCCCCGTTCATCGGTGTTGCCTTCCACAACGATGCGGGTGCCTGGCGATTGTTTTAAGAAGTCAGCGTTCATTACCATCCTGTCGGTCATGTCCCCACGGATGGCAGACTGGTCAAAGTCGAAATAGACCGGGCTCAAACCTTCAGATGAACGGCCGTGAAGTCGTTTATATTCATCGCTGGCATTATCACCCAGACCACCGGCTCCGCTGCCGGATGCGTCGTCAAGGCTGCCCACAGCGGGCAGGTTGTCCTGGGAAAATTCACTGCCGTCGGCAGGGGGAAAAGAGGTGGTTTTGCCTGAATTAAGACCGCCGGCATCGGGAGCTATAACCGGTTTTTTGGTGCAACCAGCGGCCAGAAGCAGTGATCCTGCACAGGCGGTGAGTAAAAGTAGAGTGCTGATCCTCTTCTTCATGGTGTCTCCTGTAAAACGGTAAAAGGAAAGTATATAGAAATTCCAGACCGGGACAATCCTGGGTATTAACCCGTCATTCTAGTCTCATTGCTTGCGAAATCAAGAGAATTTGATTCGATAAGATGAAGAATTACAGCGGTTGTCCTTCACCGTCGGTATCGTTGCGGCTATCTTTTGAAATGAATCTGCAGTAAATTGGCAAAAGTTTTTTTTGGCTGTTTTCCTGGAGAGATCGATGTGCTGACAGTCAACACACAGATCCATTGGGAAATATTATCCATGCCGAAAGGGTAGTCGCTGCTATACTATTACATATATAAACAACAATGACGTCAATGTGTTTCTCTCCCATCAACCTTGTACCGGTATTTGTTCATGACGCTTGAAAATGAAAAATCTCTGGTGTTTGCCGCGACCTGCGGGGCTGGCACCGAATCCATGGTGGCCGAGGAAGTTACTTCTTTTGGCGGCAGGGATATGGAATCCGGCAAAGGGGTGGTGAGTTGGCGTGGCTCCCTGGAGAGCGGTTATCGGGCTTGTCTTTGGTCTCGATTTGCTTCGCGGGTTTTTCTTGAACTGCACACTTTCACCATAACCGATCAGGATTCCATCTATCACGGTGCCAGACAAATCGACTGGGACAATCATTTTGATCCACAGACCACCTTTGCGGTGGACTGTACGGTAACCGGTGACACTGTCGAGTCTATCCACAGTCGTTTTGCCGCTCTACGAGTAAAAGATGGTCTGGTCGATCAGTTTCGGGAGCGGTTTGGTGAAAGACCCTCCGTTGATGCTGAACGACCAGGCGTTCGGGTTCATTTATTGGTAAGGAACACCACAGCGATTCTATCTCTGGATCTTTCCGGCGACAGCCTCCATAAACGGGGATACCGGGTGGAGAATTCGCTTGCACCATTAAAGGAAAACCTGGCAGCCGCTATTGTCCAGGTGAGTGGCTGGCCGCAAATGCAGAAGTCTGGTGCCTCTCTGGTGGATCCAATGTGTGGGTCGGGAACGCTCCTTATTGAAGCTGCCTTGATGTTCGGGGATAGCGCTCCGGGACTTTTCCGCAAATATTTCGGTTTTATGGGCTGGAAGGGGCACGACAAAAATATCTGGAGTCGTCTGGTGGATGAAGCAATGGCCCGGGAGGAAGCTGGTACCAATCAGGTCTGGCCGGTGATTGTCGGCTATGATGCAGATCACCTTGCGGTGCGGGCGGCCCGGATGAACGTGAAGCGGGCTGGCCTTGACGACCGGATCCGCATTGAGCGGGCTGAGCTTGCGCAACTTCCGTCACCTCCCGAAAAGGGACTGGTTCTCTCTAACCTGCCATTTGGCGAACGCTTATCGGAGACTGAAGAGGTTTCCTGGCTTTATCGGGCGCTTGGGCGGATAATGAGAGAGCGTTTTTCCGGCTGGCGGCTGGCTGTTTTTATCTCGAATCCGGATTTGACCGACAGCTTCAACCTGCAGTGGGAAGAAAAATTTCGTCTCTATAATGGACCGTTGCATTGCCGGGTTCTGACAACCCTCGTTCCACCTCCGGAAGAACAGGACTTTCGCTGGCAGATGACCGGCTGGGTTCCAGAGGGTGATGGGGCTGATTTTGCCAACAGGCTAAAGAAAAACCTGAAAAAAATGCTAAAATGGTCTGTAAAAGAACAGATCAGCTGCTATCGCGTCTATGATCGTGATTTGTTAGAGTATAATGTCAGTATAGACATTTATGAGAAATGGGTTCATGTGCAGGAATATGCACCTCCTGTCTCAGTAAAAGCTGAGAGTGCCGCGGCCAGGTTCCAGTTGGTGTTGAGATGTGTACGGGAGATTCTCGGCATCAGGGCTGACAGGGTTTTTATCAAGACTCGAGAGAGGCAGCGCGGTAAGCAGCAGTACCAGCAGAAATCGGCTAGAAAAAAGATGGTTGAGGTACGTGAAGGCAGCTGCAGTTACCTGGCAAATTTTACCGATTATCTGGACACCGGTGTTTTCCTTGACCACCGGCCCATACGTATGCGGATTCATGAGGAGGCCGTGAATAAGCGCTTTCTCAACCTGTTCGGTTATACCGGAACAGCAACCGTTCAGGCTGCTGCCGGAGGTGCGGTGTCGACGACTACAGTTGACTTGTCAACTACCTATTGCCGCTGGGCGAAGATGAATCTTGCCTTGAACGGTTTTGCCTTTGAGAGAAATCGGGTTATCAGTGCGGACTGTATGGTGTGGCTGGCAGAGGAGAGAGGGGAGTATGACCTTATTTTTGTCGATCCTCCAACCTTTTCCAACACCAAGAAAGAGAGGCGGGTGTTTGACCTTCAGCGCGATCATTATAATCTCCTGACGCTTGCCATGGCTCGGTTGGCGGATAACGGTCTACTTATCTTTTCAACCAATTTTCGCAAGTTTGAGCTTGATTCCCGGCTTCGTGAGGAGTACCAGGTTTCAGATATCAGCCGAGCCTCTATTCCATTTGATTTTGAACGAAACCGGAAAATCCACATGTGCTGGGAGTTTAGAAAAAACGAGGTTTGAAAGTTTTTCCCCTGGCAATAGAAAGGAGTTTAATGTTGCGGGAAAGTTATCGATATATTACGGATAATGAAAAGTTGGACATATTTACCTCATCAACCAGGCAATTGGACATTTCATGACTGAAACGACGCCCTTTCCGCATCCTGCACCCGTGACCATAGCTGGGTTGAGAAACCATTTCCACTCTACTTACCAGCTGGGTGAAAAGCAGGTCGAGCTGATGGTCAACAGCTCCAGGAAGTCTCTCGACAAGATTCTGGCGGAGGCCAGGACAGCCCTTCAGTCGGATAATGTTCCGGCGGAGATGGTGAATATTGGTCACAGTTTGAAGGGCTTGCTGTTAAATATGGGAGAGCCGGAATGGGCTGAGATAGCCAGAGACCTGGAAAAATCGGCAAGAGCCGGTGAGGTGCGAGACTATAGCGCTCTGGTTGCTCTTTTGACTGAAGGGATGGCGACGGTTCTCGCCTATGATGAGAAAGAGTGACAGGTTATTGTGTGTGTTGGAGTATCAAGAGAGCTGGATCGCAGTTTTTTTTTGATTTTCCCGTTTGTTTACCGGGTTTGTGAAGAAACCGACTATTTCTAAAAAGGGTGAAATCGTGTCGTTGATTGAAAGCGAGATAGACAAACTACAGAAAAAGACTGTCGATCTGAAAAGCACCAACGCAAAGTTGAAGAAACGGATCAAAGCGCTGGAGAGTGCCCTGGAAAAAGCTGAGCAGAACAGCAGGGTCAAGAGCGAATTCCTGGAAAATATGAGCCATGAAATCCGCACGTCCATGAACGGCATTGTCGGGATGACCAGTCTGGTGCTTGAAACGAAGCTCACCTCCGAGCAGCAGCAGTACCTGGAAATGGTGAACACTTCAGTCGATCGTTTGCAGGAGGTGGTGAGTGAGGTGCTTGACTATTCCAAGATCGAGGCGGGCTTGCTTGACCTGGAACCCCAGGACTTTAATCTCAAGGAGAGCCTCGACCACGATCTCTATCTGCTCCGTCTGGCTGCCGAGCAGAAGGGGATAACCCTCACCTGCAAGGTCGACCCTGACGTTCCGGAAAGCGTCTATGGTGACCCGAAGCGGCTGGTGCAGGTACTCACCAACCTGGTGAACAATGCCATCCGCCACACGGAATCGGGCGGGGTTTCAATTTTTGTCAAAAATGACGGTTACGACGACAGTAACCGTTTATCCCTCCATTTTTCAGTGCATGATACTGGTACTGGCATCGATCTCGAGAAACAGCAGCGGATTTTCCAGGCCTTCAGCCAACCAGGCTCCCGACAGACCGCTTCTGCAGAAGGGATTGGCGTCGGTTTGACTATCTGCTCCCAGCTGGTGAAAATGATGGGTGGCGAGCTCGGATTGGCAAGCAGCCGCAAGGGCTCTACCTTCTGGTTTTCTGTACCATTTAGGGAGGTGGTTGATATTGATCTCGAATTTGAAATGGATCAGCTGGCGGCAGAGCGCGAAGCCCGAACCTCCACGTACGCCCTGCAGGGGGCCAGGGTCCTGCTGGCAGAAGATGATCCGATCAACAGACTCCTCACCGAGACCTTGCTCACCCAGGCTGGGGTTGAGGTGACCAGTGTGGAAAATGGCGAGGAAGCGAGTCGTTTAGCTGAGGTCAACGATTATCAGATCATCCTGATGGATGTACAGATGCCGGTGGTGGATGGCCTTGAGGCAACCAGAAAAATACGACAGGTGGAAAAAAAGAGCGGAAAACGACGGACCACCATTATTGCTCTGACCGCCCTTGCCATGCAGGGTGACCGTGAGAAATGTCTGCAGGCGGGGATGGATGATTACATATCTAAACCGATCGAGAAAAAGCAGCTTTTGAACATGCTCACCACATATCTCACCAGTTCGGCACTTGTGGTTGACGGCGATGTGGAGAGCAAGCAGCAACTGGTCCAGTGTCTGGTCGAAAATGGTTGGAATGTGACCATCGCCGAGTCGGGTCGATCGGCGATGTACGAGGCCTCGCTCAACCCCTTTGATCTCATTCTGCTTGATACCCGCATGCCGCAGATGGGTGGAATCGAGGCGGCAAAAGTGATCCGCCGGCTTGAGGAGTATTCCGGCCGTCATGCCCATATTGTCGGCATTGGCTGGGGCGGGAGTGGTGAAGAGCAGCGCTGCCTTGAAAATGGTATCGACGGCTATATTGCCCGGCCATTCACCAGGGAGAAAATTACCGAACGATTAAAGCAATTGCGGGTCTGAATGAAACATTGACTTATTCAAGGTAACCCAAACCAGGTAAAAGCTCTTCTGTTGAACCACAGAGCTGGCAACGCAGTGGGCGGTTGATTACGCTACAAGGCACTATAAATACACGTTAAGGAATGCGGCGGGAACTGAATTGGCATGATGATGTATACGCAGGTTTGTTTAGACACGTTTGGTTATGAGCTTCCGCCCAGGGTGCTTACCTCAGAAGAGATTGAAAACAGGCTGGCCCCCTTATATGACAGGCTAAAGCTGCCGGTCGGACGGCTGGAGCTGATGAGTGGTATTCGTGAACGACGACTCTGGCTGGACGGTACCCGCCCGAGTGAGGCTGCCACCTTGGCCGGTCGTGATGTGTTGCGACGAGCCGATGTCGACCCGGCGGAGATCGAGTGTCTGATCTTCACCTCGGTGTCCCGCGATATGATGGAGCCTGCCACCGCCTCCTTTGTCCATAACCGTCTGGGGCTGCCCACCACTTGCCTGATTTTCGATATTTCCAACGCCTGCCTCGGTTTTTTGGATGGCATGGTGATGCTCGCCAATATGATCGAGCTGGGTCAGGTGAAAAATGGGTTAGTGGTTTCCGGCGAAACGGCGGAAGAGCTTCTGGAGTCAACTCTTCGCACCTTGGTTGTGGACCAGACCCTCACTCGAAAAGCGATAAAACCCGCCTTTGCCTCGCTTACCATCGGCTCGGGTTCTATCGGTTTGTATATGCGTAAAGCTCAGGCTGAAGAAACCAGGCCACTATTGAGACATGGTGCCTGGCGGGCCAATACGGTTCATTCTGACCTCTGTCACGGTAATCAGGCCGGCAGCAATACCACCCTGATGGAGACCGATTCAGAGGAGTTGCTGCATCGTGGTGTGGAAACGGCAGAGCTTACCTGGCAGGGATTTTCGGCCACACCTGGCTGGGCTGCAGGTGATATCGACGCCTTTTTCTGCCATCAGGTCGGCACGGCCCATGCACGATTGCTATTTGAACGCCTGGGTCTCGATATCGGTAAAAATTTTGAAACACTGGGGTCCTTGGGCAATGTCGGCTCCGTTTCAGCACCTATCACCCTGGCCATGGCAATGGAAGAAGATGTTTTCCGGCCAGGACACAAAGGGGCCTTATTGGGGATCGGTAGCGGTATCAACTGTCTGATGCTGGGCATAGAGTGGGAGGCACGACGATAGTGGAGATAACCAGGAGTCAGGCCGAGCTGCTGCTGCAGCTCGCCCGGAGGACCATAGAGTCGAGACTGAAGAACAGAGCTGTTACTGATACTCCACCCGCCGATCCTGTTTTCCAGGAGGAGGCTGCAACCTTTGTCACCCTGAAGATAGGCGGCGAGCTGCGCGGCTGTATCGGTAGCCTGGAGCCGTCGGGTTCGCTCTGGGACAACGTGCGGTCGAATGCCAATAATGCAGCTTTTCATGATGGCCGTTTCAGGCCGCTCAGTGAGGAAGAGCTTGCAAGCGTTCATATAGATATCTCTCTTCTTACCCAGCCGAAGGTACTTGAGTATCTTGATGGTGATGATTTGGCTGCAAAGCTAAGGCCCGGTATCGATGGGGTCATTTTGCGCCATGGTCGTGCCGGAGCAACCTTTCTTCCCCAGGTCTGGGAGCAGCTGCCGACACCTGAGCTGTTTCTTGGCCATCTCTGTCGGAAGGCCGGTCTTCGGGAAAGCTGCTGGCGAGAGGAGCATCCAAGGATTGAGCTGTATCAGGTGCAGCATTTTGAGGAGCAGAAGTAATGATGGAATTGGTATTACCCGAACATCTGGCCGAGCGTATCACCGAACTCTATGCCCGGATGGAAGATGATTACAATAAAGTTGCCGGAGCGCTTGATTTCAGCTGTGTGGGATGTCCCGATAACTGCTGCGACTCCTATTTTCAGCACCATACCTACGTTGAATGGGCGTATCTCTGGCGCGGTCTCAGAATGCTGAGTGATGAGAAACGTGAAAAAATCCAGAAATGGGCAACAGATTACCGCGAAAAATGCCGGCAGGCGGAGTCCCGGGGCGAACGTCCCCAGGTCATGTGTCCGCTCAATGAGGATGGTCTCTGTATTTTGTATGCCCACCGCCTCCTGGTCTGCCGGACCCACGGGGTTCCAGCCCGGATGCGTCGGCCCGATGGGCAGATGTTGCGGTTTCCCGGTTGCTTTCGCTGTCAGGAGCTGGTTGACGAACGGGAGAAAACCGGTTTGAAAACCCCGAGCGTTGAACGGACATCGCTTCTTATGGAACTGGCCAAGATCGAACAGGAACTGCTCACATATCGACGGGACCTTTACCCCAAGGTCAAAATGACGATTGCCGACATGATTCTCGAAGGGCCGCCGACCATCCCACCTCATTGCGAGGGGTAGCCGTACAAGACTACCCCAATTAACGAACTATAATGTCATCTGCACACCACCCACCGTCTCCCGGAGATCTCTGGGAAAAGCTTGGCGATCTGGAAGAGCTGGAGTCCATCTCCGTGCTGACCGGTCTCTTTTCCACCTATGAGACCCGGCTGCAGAACAATCCGGATGATGTGGCGGCCAACGATTTCTTCCATCATCTGGCTCTGGTACTGGAAAGGGCCGTTTCCTGCAATCTGAACAGGCGCTGAAACTGAGTCCATCAGTTCCGAGTCTTTTCCTCTATCGACGCTTCAATATTTTCCACATCAAGGGGGAGGGTCAAGGTAAAGATCGTTCCTCTATCGGGCTCGGAGACAAACGAGAGGTTGCCGCCGTGGTGGCGGGCGATACCGTAGGAAATAGAAAGACCGAGTCCGGTCCCGTCCTCTTCTTTCTTGGTGGAAAAGAACGGTTCGAAAATCTGTTCCTGATGTTGGGGGGCGATGCCGCTACCGGTATCGCCGATTTCAATAACCATGTCATTTCCGTCCCGCCTGGTGATAATGGTCAGAACCCCACCTTCCTTGGCCATGGCGTCCACCGCATTCATGGTCAGATTGAACAGCACCTGGGTGATCTGATCGACGATGATCTCTATCTGGGGCAGGTCGATATCAAAGGTGGTTTGCAGTTTGATTCGGTTGGAAGAGAAGTGTTTTTTCTGGAAAAGCAGGACATGCTCGATGAGCGGGTGGATATCGGTTCTGCTCTTTTTACCGCTTGAGGGCTTGTTCAGCCGCTGCAGATCGCCGATCAGGGTTTTCATCCTGTCACACTCTTCAAGTCCCAGTTCCAGCAGCTTCTGATCGTCTGAGGTGAGGGTGTCGCGTTTACGAAAATCGTCCAGCAGATATTTTACCCCCATCAGCGGGTTGCCGAATTCATGGGCTATTGAAGCGGAGAGCCGGCCCAGGGCGCTGAGTTTTTCCGCGTGGAGCAGTTGTTGCTGAGTGTTCTGCCGTTTTTCGATCTCCTGATTGAGCCTGGTGACCGTTTGTTCCAGCTCTTCGAACAACAGGGCATTTTTCAAGGAGATGGCGGACTGCACCCCGAGAAGCTGCAGTAACTCCTGCCTGTCCGGCGGAAAGGTCCCCGAAGCCAGGTTGTTCTCCAAATAGAGGATACTGAAGATCTCCCCCTGATGGATAATCGGCATACAGAGGACGGAACGGGGTCTGTTCTCCAGGACGTAAACATCGTTGGTAAAGCCGCCGTCTCTGCAGGCATCATCCAGCACGACTTCTTTTGCGGCATGGGCCACATAGTTAATAATGGACGTCGGGGCGATGTTCTGGGTGTTGACCGGAATGCGAGTAAGGGTGATGATGGCCTTTCTGCTCGTGTTTCCCCATACTTTTATCAGCCATTCTCCTCCCTCCATGAAGATCAGAGCACCTTTCTGGGCCCCACCACTTTCCAGCATGATTCGCATCATTTTCATCAGCAGCTCGTCGAGAACCATCTCACTGGAGAGAACCCTGGAAGCCTTGATGACCGTCAACATGTCAAGTCGGGATGCACCTTCTCCTGGACTAAAGGAAGCCGGAGATTCCGGCCGGGGGAGTATGGTGCTGTTATCGTCATTGGAGTTACTGTCGAGTTGGTTGATTTTCGCAGAAGTACCCCAACGGTAATAGCAGTATCGGGCTTCCCGTAGATAAAGACGGGCGATGTGGGTTTTTTTTCTTTCGCTGTAGAACCGGGAGGCAAGTTCGTAGGCTAGCGCCTCTTCATTGGTATACTGGTGCTCGTGGGCCAGGTGAATGGCGTTGTCGTAGAGCTCCATCGCCTTTTCACCTTCGCTGAGTACCCTTTTGCACTCGGCTTCAACCAAGAGATATTTATGGGCGTAATTTTGCGGCGCCAACCGAGCCCAACGTTTCATTGTACGCTGCTGCCTGGTAACGGTCAGCCGGGTACGCAGCCTGTCCATCGGGCCCTGTTCGTTATAGGAGGCAAGTCGCGCCAGGGAATCATAGAAATAGAAGAGCGGGAGCAATGCAGAGGCGGTGAGGTGTTTCAGGTATGGTCGCGCCTGGTCAGAAAAACGGATGGCGTGCGCATGGTCTTGAAACAGCACGGCATGGACGAGTTTTAGCACCATCGCGATTGCGTAGGAGGTTTTGTCTCCTGTAGTAAGGCAACGTTGAAGTTCCTCTTTCTCGTCGAAGAAACTCCCGGACAGTGTCGCCTGATCTGCTGTTTTTCCCTGGAGGGCGGCAACAGCTTCGCCGATTATTTTTAATCGTCTTGCGGCAATTCTTTGGTCGAGGGTTTGAACCAGTTCAAGATGTTCATCAATTCGTGATCCCAGTCTGCTCAAATTCGTACCGATCAGGTAATGACGTGCACAAATAAAAAAAGCGGTATGTGCCGTAGACTCAAGATTGCTCTGTTCAAAAAGGTCGAGCATGGTCTGCCTGAGAGGAGGAAGCGTCTTGCGAATATGCTCCTTCCAGTGGCTGATAAAATTGTAGTAGGCAAACATTGCCTGATTGATCTTTACGGTGCTGTTGTTACGCGTGTTTTCAAATTTCATCGCCAGTTGCCCGAATCGGTAGCCCTCTTCGATTGTCCTGGTCGAAAGACCGCAGAGCAAAAAGCCATAGGTAAGATAGCCGATGAGGTACGATTCCTGGCATTGGCCATATTGGAGAGTCAGCCGGATGGCGTGGCCGGCGAGAAATGGAAGGAGCCTGGGGGTGCAGGCATAGGCTGCTATGGCCCCCTCGCGCAAAAGACCCATGGTTGCAAGGGCCGTTGGGTCGGTCATTTCTGGCAGACCAGTCAATTTTTTATCGTTGTAGGGGTGTAACCGTATCCAGGTGGTCAAGAGCGACCAAAGGCACTTGGTTTGGGACGGGGTCTCGGGCAGAGTAGTCCCAAGTTGTTTCAGGATTGTCAGGGTGGTTGCAACGGCCTGCTCAGGCTTTCCTATGGCTTTAAGGGATTTTATTCGCAGGCGGTACACCAGGCAAGAGTCGAGAGTAGTGGTGATGTTGGCACATACTTCATGGAAACAGCGGTCGATGGCAATATGATCACTTATCTGCAACCCGCTTGCGCAGGTCAGGGTGTGGAGGCGAAGGGTGAGAGCATAGTCTGTCTCCCAGCTATCTTCAGGCAGAGCCGCAAGCCCGGTGAGAAAGGACTGGTGTGCTCCGTGAAAGTTTTCGCGCCCCATCTTCTGTCTGCCGGCGTCAAGCTGGACCTTGGCAATTTCCATGCGCTCGGCTCGCGAGGCGACCCGGCGCACATCATCGCCTTCGAGGTATTCGGAAATTTCCGGCAGTCTGTGATTATATTCTTCGGGCGAAAGGGTGTAGAGCAGATGTCTGCCTGCTCGTAGCCTTATAGCAGAGCGTTCGTCTAAACTCAGTGGTAGCAAGGCTTCTTCACGAATCTGGACGTGGGCGAAATGGAGGGACGGCGGGGTGGTAATGTCGTCCGTTGTGAACATGAGCCCTTCGCGGAACAATTGCGCCAGCTCTCGTTCCGGATGGTGGCCGATAATTGCCGCAACCAGTTCCAGGGAGCACGAGTTACCAAGGGCGGCGGCAGTCCTGAGTAATTCGGTGGTTGCAGCCGATAGAGCCGGGACCTTTTTTTTCACCGCCTCTGCGGTGTTAGGGGTGAGCTGGCTGGAATTGATGCCGGAAATATCCCACTCCCAGCGCTGGGCGGGGTGAGAAAAGATGATATGTCCATTTTTGTTAGCGGCAGCAAGAAACTGACGGAGAAAATAGGGGTTTCCCCCGGTCTTCTGGAGGCAGAGTGCGGCCAGTTCCCCAACTTCCCGTCGATTCCTGGTGAGCATGGTTGACAACAGTTCGGCGATGTCGGGAAGTTGAAGGTTTTCAAGCTGCAACTCATACACATTGGGATTGGTGACGTTAAGAGCTTCGAGAAACTTCTGCAGGGGACCAGGAATGGTTGCGGCTTTTTTCCGGAAAGCGCCAAGAAAGAGCAGGCGGCCAATTCTTGCTGAGCTTAAAATATGGTGAAGTGGGTTGAGATGTTCAGCTTTGGCAAAGTGCAGATCATCCAGGAAGATAATGAGTGCTGGCCCTGTTTCACAACAAACCCGCAGGAATTTTCCCAAAACACGGAAGAGCCGATTGTCGTTTTCGGCCTGGGTGAGTTGGGGTACCGATCCTTGCTGGCCGAGTAATTGTTCTGTTTCGGGAAATACGGCTGCCAGCACCGACCCTTCGTTTCCCAGTGCCTGGAGTATCTGGGTTTTACGGCGGCTGATTGAGTCACTATCTTCCGAGAGAATCAGGCCGACCAGTTGCCGGACAACCATATCAAGGGGAGAGTGTGGCGTGGTGGTTCGGTCAAATTTGGCGGAGATACAGTAGGTTTCCTCCCGGACTTGTCTGTTGATAAACGTTTGTACGAGTGAACTTTTTCCGACCCCCTCTTCACCGGAGATACTAACGGCAACCAGTTGTCCACTGGCGGCTTCGTCATGTTTTGCTGCAAGGAATTTCAGCTCTTTGTCCCGGTTGGAGAGTTGAGCGGGGATTTCCAGGGTCTGGAAGGCATCGTGACGGCCCAGGGGGAAATCTGCAATACTTCCCCTTTGCTGGAGTTGCTGCTGGCAGTGCTGCAGGTCATAAAGAAGACCATGACTGGTCTGATATCTTCGCTCAGGAATTTTCTCCAGAAGCCGGAGGATGATGGCCGAAACGGTTTTGGGGAGGGAACGGTTAATGTCGTCTGGTAAGGGAGGCTTTCTGGCCAGGTGGGCGTGGTAAAGCTCACCTACGCTTTCCCCTGTAAAGGGCAGGGTTCTGGTGGCCAGTTGAAAAAGGGTGATTCCAAGAGAATAGAGATCCGAGCGGTAATCGACGGGATGTTCGATTCTGCCGGTCTGTTCCGGCGATATGTAGGGGACGATTGCATCCGGCAGCGCCACTTCCCTGCTTGAAGGTCCCGGTGCGTCCTCTTCCGTGGCGAGTCGAAAGTCGTAGAACTTGATGCGGCGCCGGTCTTTGCTGATCAGGATACCGGTTGGGTTGCAGTTGCGATAGATGATGTTGCTGTCGTGAACAGTGGCAAGGGTCTGGGCGATTGCCGCTCCAAGTTCGAGAAACTGCTCAAGAGAAAACGGGTTGTGTTGAATAACCTCGCTGAGCATGTCATACGTGTCAAGGCAGTCTTCCAGAACGATTACCAGGCTGTTGAGGTGTTTCTCCAGACCGTATGTTTGGATGATGAAGGGGGAATCAAATGAGGAGAGTAGCGAGTATTCCTGCCTCAAACGGTTGATCCGCTCATTCTTCGGATGCTCCCCTTTCAACAGCTTCAGCAATACCGTTTTTCCGGTGGCTGAGTGCTGTGCCCTGAGAAGCAACGTGGTGTGGTTCTCAAAGAGTCTTTGTCTGGGGTGGTATCCGGCAATGGTCTGCACAGAAGCTTCCTGCTGGTGATGGGGCCGTGAAAAGATCGGTTGGTGTCGTCAGACTGCTATAGTACCAGTCAGCACCAAAGGATGGCAAATGTAAAACAATATGACTGTCATCGAGATATCAGAGGGAGCAGCAGATCTGCGATGCAATCTGCACCGTTGAACGTTGCGGGCTGCGGCCGTGGTCGTAAGAGGAGCTCTGGTAGTTGGTCGATCCAGGTGCCGGCCAGAAAGGTTTCTTCATCAAGGAGGGTACCATCGAGCTTTTCTTGGACGAAACGGCCGAGCACCCTTGATTCGGCAAAGGTGGGTCTGGTTATACAGACGGCGCGAGTTCCCGCCTGGAGACATTCAGCCGCAGTGGAGTAGCCGCTTTTAAACACCACCAGATCGGCGGCTTTAATCAGGTCCGGATGATAGAGCTGGGAGTGACGGGAAATCGCCAGACAGTTTGGGGTGATAAGGCGGTTTTCCTGCTGGCCGGCCAGAACAAAAAGGCAGTCGGTCATCCGTTTTAGCTGCTGCCATCCGGGGAGTGTGAAATCAATACCACCCAGCGAGACGAGTACGATTCTTCTCGTACCCGCACCTATATGTTCACGGATCTCTTCCGGTCCAGTTCGTGCTTTTCTAAAGACAGGCGGACAGGTTTTGGTGCCGGGGATCGGATTGCAGACCGGCTCGGTCTGGATATGTACGGTGGCTCGACTGTAGATTGCAGCGAGATTTTGGGCATGGGGTTTCAGCTCGGGGCATTCGGCAATGTAGGGTTGGTAGATCCAGTCCCAGGTGAAGTTTTCTAACAGTATTGAAGGGATGCCCATACGTTCGGCTACCAGGATACCAAGTGGAGCGATATCGCAGAGAATACAACAGCAGTCTTTGAGGGTCAGGGCAAGGCTGGCAATCTGCTCCTCAGGAAAAGGTAACAGAGCGTCCAGTGCTGCCACAGTGGCGGGCAGATCGTTTACCAGGGCGTTATGCTGGACAAGGCCGACATCAGGCACTACGGGGTGCAAGGTCACGTTGACCAGCGATTCGGCGAAGAGGTGCTTCGGTATTGTGGTACATATCTCGATGCCAAGGTTGGGCAGGCGGTGTTGGAGCGCTTCAAGCACCGCAATGGACCTGGTGGCGTGGCCGAATCCGTGGGGCGTGATAAAGGCGCCTATACGTTGCACAATACTTTCTTTCCTTGTCGTTGATGTGTAAGTTGTCATTTCAATCAATCGGGTCGAACAACCCCTTATAACGCCTACCGTACAGAGTAAATGAACCAGTCACAACAAGATATTGTTCTTACACCCATCGGCCGGGTATTTTCCTGCTGGCCCGAAAAGTTCGGCATTCCCAAGCAACCCGGCCTGGTGATGGAGGCAACGGCTACTGTCGAATTTTTCCCTCCCTATGACCGTGAGGAGATGTTCCGTGGCCTTGAAGATTTTTCCCACATCTGGGTGGTCTTTCTCTTTCATGACACAGTCAGTGAAGGTTGGAAGCCGACAGTGCGTCCGCCCCGGCTGGGTGGGCAGAAGCGGGTCGGCGTCTTTGCCAGCCGCAGTCCTCACCGTCCGAACCATCTGGGCATGTCGGTGGTACGCCTTGTACGTGTTGTGGTGGCCAACGGATCGGTGAAACTTGAGCTTGCCGGGGTGGATCTGCTCGATGGTACCCCGGTAGTCGATATCAAACCCTACATCCCATATGCCGAGAGTCTCCCCAATGCTTCCTGCGGTTTTACCATGGAGGCTATCCCCGAGGTCGCAGTGTCCTTTACTACAGCTGCAGAACGGTTCTTGGCTGAATATCAGCAGCGGACCGGTCGCAATCTTCGTGAACTGGTGTACCAGACTCTTATCAGTGATCCCCGGCCGGCAAGTCAACGAAGCATAGGGCGGGAATATGGCGCCCTGTTCTGGAACGTGAATGTCCGCTGGCGGGTGGTAGACCAGGGCTTTGAAGTATTTGACAGCGAAGAGGTTACGGTGAAATAGACCCTTGTGTGTTGCAGAAAACGCGTCCGCCCAGGTCATAGGTGCCCTTGGCGATATCGTGGCTGAGACCGGTGCCGGTGATGGAAGCATCCTGGCCTTCGATCAACACTTTGTTGGGGCAAAAGACGAGTTTTTTTGTGTCGTCGTAATAGAGCAGGTCGGTATAGAGGTGCTGGTTGTCGCTCTCTTTGGCGATAACCACATTGTCTATCAAGGTGAGCTGTTGGCTTGCCCCGTTGAAGACCCCCTGTCTGGCCGTTATGTTAGTGACTTCGCCTTTGGTGTTATAGATATCCCCGTCGACAATCTCGAGGGAGTACTCGTCGGGATTGTCGGTGGTGAATGCTCTTTCTGCCCTGATTTCCGCTGAAATCTTCCCGTTCTTGTTTTGCAGAATTCTGACAGTCTCCATCTTGAAGTTCTGGCGTTTTGGGTCTTCGGTTCGCGGTGGTTCGTAGGTGACCCGGGGGGTGAGAAAGGATGCGACCGGGATGCGCCAAACCGGAAAGGTGACGATAAGCGAAAGGGGCACGAGCCAGATATAGTTGCGTCGTTTGATCATCCCAACGAGTAGCTCTGCAGCAATTTCTGGAGTTCGCCCTTGGCGCTGAGCAACAGGTCGCAGGCGTCACGAACTGCTCCGTTTCCACCTGTTCTCGGGGTCACGTAATGGGCTCTCTCTTTCACTTGAACGGCACCATTGGCCGGTGCAAGTGCCAGGCCGACCTGTTGCAGCAGCACTAGATCCAGCCAGTCGTCGCCCATATAGGCGACCTCGACGGGTTTGAAGCCGGTTGCTTTCAGGATTGCGCGAAAGGCTTCGTTTTTTTTGCGGGCACCCTGGTAGATATGCTGCATCTTCAATTCTTCAGCTCTTCGCTGCACCATCTCCGACTTTCGCGCGGTGATAATGCCGCACTCAATGCCAGCCTGGCGCAAAAGGGTTATGCCGAAACCATCCTGGGTGTTGAATGCCTTGTATTCCGCGCCACTGCTTGAGTAGAGCAGGGTGCCATCGGTGAGAACGCCGTCGACATCGAGGAGCAGGAGTCTGATCCCTTTGGCTCGTTCGATGGCCAGCGAGCTGGCTCCGGCCGGCAGGGTATTTTCCCCACGTTCTCTGGCTTTTTGGCGGTAACCGTCCATAACGTCGCAATCTGAGAGATATTCACCTTCTTTCGGAAGGTTGGGTGTGCAGGGTTCTGTCATTTTGGTTGGTGGGCTATTGTCGCTGATGTGTTGCCGCCGAACAGCAGCTCAGCTCAGTGCGAAAAGGTCCTGTTTGGACGGCAGCAGCGAAAGTTGTAACGAATCGAACAGTTGTCAGAAAGTGTCTCCAACGGCCTCGCGAATACGCAGCAGCCGGGTGAGCAGTTCCTCAACCTGATCCAGCGGTATCGAGTTGGGACCGTCACAGAGCGCCTTGTCCGGGTCCGGGTGGATTTCCATGAACAGGCCGTCGATCCCGGCTGCCATGGCCGCTCTGGTGAGCGGGGCGATAAATTCCCGCTGGCCGCTGGATGAACCACCGGCGCCTCCCGGCAACTGTACCGAATGGGTTGCATCGAAAATAACGGGGCAGCCCAGGGAGCGCATCACCGGCAGGGAACGCATATCCACCACGAGATTGTTGTAACCAAAGCTTGCCCCCCGTTCCACCAGCATCACTTTGTCGCTGCCCGATTCGTGGAGTTTGTTGACGACGTTTTTCATGTCCCAGGGAGAGACAAACTGACCTTTCTTGACATTGACCGGTTTTCCGGTTTTCGCGGCAGCAGAAAGCAGATCGGTCTGGCGGCAGAGAAAGGCTGGAATCTGGAGGATGTCAAGCACCTCAGCGGCAGCTGCAACCTGATGCACCTCATGGATATCGGAGACCACCGGAACCTGCAGGTCTTCCCTGATACGGGCCAGCGTTGCCAGACCCGCTTCAAGGCCGGGGCCACGGTAGGATGTGATGGAGGTGCGGTTGGCCTTGTCAAACGACGCCTTGAACACGTAGTTGATGCCGAGCCGAGCGCAGATCTCCTGCATGGTTGAGGCGACGGCGCGAGCCAGCTCTTCTGATTCCAAGGCGCAGGGGCCACCAATCAATAAGAGTGGTTGACCACTGCCGACCAGAAATCGGCCAGCAGGCGTATTGACGGCGACAGGTGAGATATCTGTCATCTGTCTATTTACCAAGTTTTCTGGCGAGCGCAGCGCTGATGAAATCCCTGAACAGCGGGTGTGGCTTCATAGGCTTGGACTTGAATTCCGGATGGAACTGACAGCCAAGGAACCATGGATGATCGGCGATCTCGACAATCTCCACCAGCTCGTTATTGGGTGAGGTTCCGGAAATCGTCAGGCCATGCTGCTCAAGAGGCTCCCGATACTCGTTGTTGAATTCGAACCGGTGCCGGTGGCGCTCGGAAATCTCTTCCTGTCCATAGGCTTTAAAGGCGTTGGTCTTTTCTTTCAGAATGCAGGGGTAGGCGCCAAGTCTGAGTGTCCCGCCCATGTCGGAGCTTTCGTCTCTGGTCTGGATCTTCTGGGTCCGGTAGTCAAACCACTCCTTGATCAAATAGATCACAGGATCTTTGGCTTCTTTTTCGAATTCGGTGGAGTTGGCTCCGGCCAGTCCGGCCACGTTGCGAGAGTATTCTACTACAGCCAGTTGCATACCAAGGCAGATACCGAAGAACGGGATCTTGTTTTCCCGGGCATGGGTGATGGCCTTAATTTTGCCTTCAGCGCCGCGCTTGCCGAAGCCGCCCGGTACAAGAATACCGTCGCATCCTTCTAACAGCTCGCCTGGGTTTTTCACTTCAATGTCTTCAGCGCTGAGATAACGCAGTTCTACTTTGATACCATTGGCGAGGCCGCCGTGTACCAGTGCCTCGTGCAGACTCTTGTAGGACTCTGTGAGGTCGACATACTTACCGGTAATGGCGATGGTGACCGTATTCTTCGGATTCTTGATGGTATGGACCAGTTTTTCCCAGGCCTTGATGTTGGGTTGACCTGTCCAGATGTTCAACAATTCAAGAATCTTGGTGTCGAGACCCTCGCGGTAGAGGTTGATCGGCAGTTCATAGATGGTGTCGCAGTCGATGGCGGTGATGACCGCATCTTTCGGAACGTTACAAAACAGACCAATTTTCGCCTTGAGGCTATCCTCGAGCGGTACCTCTGTACGGCAGATCAAGATGTCGGGCTGGATGCCGTCTGCACGCAGTTCTCGGACCGAGTGTTGGGTTGGTTTAGTCTTCACCTCGCCAGCAGTCTTGATATACGGAACCAGGGTCAGGTGGATAAAGAGGGTGTATTCCCGGCCTAGATCGCCACGCAACTGACGAATTGCCTCGATAAAGGGTAACCCCTCGATGTCGCCTACTGTGCCGCCAATCTCAATGATTGCCACATCAACGCTGCCGTCGAGCTGCAAGACCGCCGCCTTGATCTCGTCGGTGATGTGCGGGATAACCTGCACCGTGCCGCCCAGGTACTCACCGCGCCGTTCCTTGGTGATGACCGAGTAATAGATGCGACCCGAGGTGTAATTGTTCTTCTGAGCCATCACGGCGTTGGTATAGCGCTCGTAATGTCCCATGTCGAGATCGGTCTCGGCCCCGTCGTCTGTCACATACACCTCCCCGTGCTGGAACGGGTTCATGGTGCCCGGATCGACGTTGATATACGGGTCGAGCTTTTGAAAGGTTACTGTAAGGCCACGGCTTTCAAGCAGGGCTCCCAGTGCGGCTGAGGCCAGGCCTTTGCCGAGAGATGAGAGTACGCCGCCGGTGACGAAAATAAACTTGGTCCGTTTGGTATTTTGTGTGGTTTTCATGTCCGGCACTATAGCAATGGAGGCCTCTTTTTGAAACAGAAAAATCGCGTGAAAGCACGAAAGACCGGGTCGATTCTTATACCATTTTTGTTGTGAAATGATGGCGTGAGATAACTTGTCCTCCAGAGATGTCGTGCATAAAGTTAGAGAACTGAGAATTTTTCTCACATGGAGGATAACAATGCAATTCACATTGATTGTTTGTTTGTTGACGGGGGTGCTCATGGTTGGAGTGACAAGCGGTGCTGTAGCAGAGGAACATCAGGAGACCGCCATCTTTGGGGGCGGTTGTTTCTGGTGCATGGAACCACCTTTTGAGCAGGTGGAGGGGGTGATCGAGGTCAAGGCCGGTTATTCGGGTGGCGACGAGGTTGATCCCACCTATGAACAGGTCTCATCGGGACGGACTTCTCATTTGGAGGCGGTGCAGGTTGTGTTTGATCCGGCGAAGGTGAGCTATCGCGAGCTGGTGGAGGTCTTCTGGCATCAGGTTGACCCCACCGATGATGGTGGCCAATTTGCCGACCGTGGTAACCACTACCGGACGGCAATCTTCGTCAGCAGTGACGAGCAGCGTCGGGTCGCCGAGGAATCAAAAGCAGCCTTGGAGCAATCCGGTATTTTCAGTCGACCGGTGGTAACGAGGATTTTACCGGCAAAGACCTTTTATCCGGCCGAGGAGTATCATCAGGATTACTACCTTAAAAATGTGCTTCACTATTCGGCCTATAAGGTCGGCTCCGGACGGGCTGGTTTTATAGAAAAGACCTGGAAAAAGGATACGGTTGAGACGAGTTGGGTCAAGCCGGACGACAAGACGCTCAAAGAGAGGCTCACCCCGGTCCAGTATGATGTGACCCAGAATGAGGGAACCGAGCCGCCGTTTGACAATATGTACTGGAATAACCATGAACCGGGTATCTATGTCGATATAGTCTCCGGTGAACCGCTTTTCAGCTCAACAGACAAGTTTGATTCGGGAACGGGCTGGCCAAGCTTTAGCCGACCGCTGGAAAAAGGCAACGTTGTTGAACATACCGACCGCAGCCTGTTTATGGTCCGCACCGAGGTAAGGAGTGCGGCGGCCGACTCACATCTCGGCCATGTCTTTGAGGATGGTCCACCGCCCACCGGGCTCCGTTACTGTATCAATTCGGCGGCACTGAAATTTATTCCGGTGGGAAAACTCGAAGCTGAAGGGTATGGCAAATACCAGGAACTCTTTAAGTGAAACCGGCTACCTGCCATTGAGTATTGTCTCAATAGTGCGACCACCCACAGATGTTAAGAAGATGCGTTCGAGGAGTGGCGCAACCTGATCATATTCGTCCGGTCCCAGCATAAAACCTGGTAGTGGTTGGGACCGGAGGGTGTGACGGGTACCGTTTCCATTTTCCCCTTCTTTCCTTTCATTGAGCAGCAATGTAAGTATATCCAGCATGTTGCCCCAGGCTTTTCCCTGATCAAGATGTTCGAGCAGCTGGTTGATGGCCGTGGCGGCGGCCAGGTGAGCGCCATCTACCAGGGCCGGTTGTAGCGGATTGCAGCTTTTCAGAGAGAGAAATGAGCGACAGGCAAAGGGGCGCACCGGATAGATGGTGCAGCAGCTCTCTAGGAGAAAAGGGCAGGGTACAGGTGTTGATGGTGTTTCTTCAGCCAGTTCCTTGCCAGCCAGGCAGGCGCGGGCCAGGGTGTTGATGGTGTAATTCGGTCGGTGAGGGGAGAGTTTACTGTCAAGTATGGCGGCCAGCCACTCCTTCCTATTGTTCTCACGGATAAACGTTACAATCTGTTGTGCTTCGAGTGTGGTGAGAGTCACATTCTGGGTGCAGCAGGAGGCGCAACCCTTCCGACAGGCCCAGGTGCGATCCTTGCACCAGTCAGAGAAAATCGCAAAGATACGTTCAACAACTGCTGTTGTCTGGTGCATGGTGTGGACCGCCTTGATATGTTATTTATCGGATGGGATTTCTCTGTTGTTCTGACTGCCGGCCTTCGGTTCGGTCGCAGGTTTTTCGATATAGCCGGTGCCAAGGCAGTCAGGACAGTCATCCCAATCCATGACAAATCTGCTCACACCCCGAAAAAAAGAGATCTGGCCGGAACCGCCGCAGCCATTACATGTGATGCGGGCGCTCTTGGGGGTAGGTTGTTGTTCTGCCATCTCGCCCTCCTATGTTACATGCCCTCAGGAACGAATATCGTGATTGCTCCTCAAGTCGTATTGTTGCCACTATAAATCACTGCTTTTATAAGTACAATACGAAGCTGTTGTTGGTCTGGCCCTGATGGTCTTCCAGAGTGATATTTTTTGCATCAAACATTTTTTCTGGTTATGTTGGCTTATCGAACATCTGGAAACAAATAGACAATTTCTATCAATGGAGAACAAGATGGTGAAGTATCACAGCTGGTCCGAGTTGGTGTTACTGGCGTGGTTGGCAATTCTACCGATCATGCTGAGCGGCTGCGCCGATACCTATTACGGGGCCATGGAAAAGGTGGGCATCCATAAACGGGATATTATGATCGACAGAGTGGAGAATGCCCGTGATGCCCAGGAGGATGCCCAGGAACAGTTCAAGTCGGCGCTGGAACAGTTTAATGCCGTGGTGCAGTTGAAGGATACCGATCTGAAGCGGGCCTATGACAAACTGAACGCTGAATATGAAGATACGAAGGATGCCGCTGATAATGTCTCAGAGCGCATCGATAAGGTGGAGGCCGTGGCAGGCGCCCTGTTCGAGGAGTGGCAGGCCGAGCTTGATCTCTACCAGAACGCCGAACTTCGTCGTTCAAGCAAAGTGAAGCTTGAGAAGACCAAAGGGCGTTATAAAGAGATGATATCCTCCATGCATCAGGCAGAAAAGAGCATGGAACCGGTGTTACGCATTTTCCAGGACAATGTGCTTTACCTTAAGCATAATCTCAATGCTCAGGCAATTGGTTCCTTGAAAGAGGAGTTCGCTTCACTCAAAGGTGAAATCAACAGACTGGTGACCCAGATGAACCGGGCCATTGAAAAGTCAAATACGTTTATCGCCGATATCAAATAGCCACCCCTTCCAACTTCACCGCCGGTCACGTTTCGACCGGCGGTCTTGCCATTTAGCAATTCAGGTTTGTCGCGCCAATCATGGCGGCGCCTATGGCGTTGCCCACTTCGCAGTTGTCGGGAAAGCTGATGCTCGTTCCCAGCCGCTCGGCCACTGCCGGCAGCAGGTGGCGGGCGGCGGCGCCGATGCCGATCAGCGGGATCTTCAGTGAAAAGTTGACGCCTAGAACCGGATGATCGTTTCGCGCATTCAGAAAACCGGCAAGTGAGTTACCCCAGTAGTGCTGGATCAAGTAGTCGATAATGAGGTTTTCGATTTTCTCTTCAGCCTTGGCGATGATGCTGCGGCTGAATTCCTCGGCATCAAGACCTGCTGCCGCACCAAGAATCTCGGCTCCCAGGCGGGCGGCAGCCGCATCGCCGATATCGATGCGGCCAAGAACGTGCAACGCGTCGGTGGGGGTAAAGCCGCATTCATAGATATGCTGCAGGTTGGCCATTTGCTCCAGCGTCTTCTCTAATGGCACACCGGCAAGACCTGTTGCTGCCTTGATTCCGTGCAAGGTAGTGGGGCCCAGGCGGAGCAGACAGTCGGCAACTTCGTGATCCTGGCCTGCGAGTTTTTCGGGACGGCCGACGATGAGTTTGGCCTTTTCACCGGTGCCGAGCCAGCTTGCTATATCGGGGGTGTTCCTGCTCATTGCCAGCGGCATCACCCGACCGGGACCAAGCGAGATGCTGCCTTTGGTGTCCACCATGACATGGCTGTCGCCGCCAATGCCGCCGGTGACCATATCCACCGCCTCCACATGGGTGCGCCATCCGCCTATCTGGCATCCTTCTGCCGCGAGTATCGGTGCACCGTCTTTGATCATGGCGATATCGGTGGTAGTGCCGCCTACATCGATTACCAGGGCATCTTCACGTGTCTGTAGCGCACCAAAGTGGGCGGTGCAGGCGGGTCCGCTGGCCACGGTGGAGCCGGCAAACTCCACCGCCTTATCACTGCTGATGGTGGAGCCGTTACCGCTGACGATAGAGATCGGGCAAGTTAGGCCCAGCGTGCGCATGGCCTCTTTGATGCCGGCCAGATATTCCTGCATGATGGGCATGAGTTTGGCGTGAAGACCAGCGGTGGCGGCGCGTTCTTTCATGCCGGCGACGTCGCTGGTCCGGTGCGAGCAGAAAACAGGCTTCGGGTCGATCATCGAGATGGCTTTTTCAGCCACCAGTTCGTGGGTCGGATTTTTAATCGACATGGCAGAGCAGACACCGTAAGCATCCACCTCGTTTTTCAGGCCGTTGACGATCTCCACCAGATAGTCGAGGTCGAGAGGTTCTTCTTCATCCCCGGTGATGGTATGACCGCCCTTGATGTAGATGACGGCTTTTACCGGCAGCCGAAAATGACGTACGTAGCCAATGATAAGCAGGGCTACCCTTGCCCCTTTGTTTTCCACCACGGAGTTGGTGGCAAGAGTTGAGGAAACCGTCAGTGAACTGATGTTTTCAGGGGTGATCTGCGCTGTCTCGAGCAGGGCAGCCAGCGCCTCACCCGTACCGATGGCGAGCTGTTGGTGAGTGGTTGCCTTTTTGGCTGAGGCGATAATTCTACCGGTTGCTTGTTCAAGGAGAACTGCGTCGGTGAAGGTGCCGCCGGTGTCGATTCCGATAATATATTTCTGCATGTTAAATGGGAAGAGAGGGTGATGGGGAATAGGCAAACGTCATTTTCTGCAGTTCATATACCGTAAACTGTGGAGAAAGAACAACGCAAAAGTCCGATCAACAACCAGGTTGTGAGCAGATGAATGGGCGGATTGTTCCTTGTACCGCTGATTTGGGTAGTGTATCCTGAGCCGATCACACCTTCATCCGAAACATTACCAACAGAGCCTTTTGCAAAATGAGGATTTTTGCTCAAAATCAGGTAAGCGTAGACTCCGAGGCATGCTAAAAATTTTACAACAGGCATATACATAATATTCCGAGGATAAAATTATTAGCATAACGCTGAGTTTGGGCGAAAAGACCTTTTTGCAAGAGGCTCAACAGACAACGGAACACATGAGCTTTTTAGATATTACCGGCAGAAAATTTATTGTCTTTGGCCTGGCCAACAAAAAATCTGTGGCTTGCGCAATCGCCCGGACCCTGGTCGCGGAAGGGGCTGAGGTGATCCATGTGGTGCGCTCCGAGGAGCGGCGGACGACTGCGACCAAGCTCTTTCCCGATTGCCCAGTTTTTCTTTGCGATGTCGAAGAAGAAGAGAATATCGTGCGGGTAAGAGACGAGATAGCCGGCTATTTAAAAAATCAGGGCGGAGCCAAAATTGACGGGATTGTGCACTCCATTGCCTTTGCCAACTATTCGGAAGGGTTGAAACCGTTTCACTCCACCCTGAAAAAAGATTTTCTCCAGGCTGTCGATATTTCCTGCTTTTCGTTCATCAGCATTGCCAATCACTTCAAGGATCTGTTGTCCCAAGATGCCTCAATGGTCACCATTTCCATTTCCACCACCAGAATGGCGGCGGAGAATTACGGCTATATGGCACCGATCAAGGCGGCACTTGATTCTTCCTGCTGTTTTCTGGCCAAGAGTTTTTCAGCCTTTTCCCATATCCGCTTTAATGCAGTGGCGCCTGGTCTTCTGAAAACCTCGGCTTCGGCTGGAATTCCCGGTTATGTGGACAGCTATCTTTTTGCTGAGAAGGCTATCTTGCGGAAAGCGGCACTCACCACCCGGGAGGCGGCGGATACCGCTGTATTTCTGCTTTCGCCCCGTGCTTCGGGGATCAATGCCCAGACCATCGTGGTGGACGCCGGCATGGCTATCAACTATTTCGACAAAGAGATTATCAAGGGCGCCGTCGGTTGAGCCTGTGGGGAGAAATGAAGAGCTGGTGGTGAATTGTCCGAGACGTCACATCCTCTTCGTGGAAATTCATGAGTTCGTCCGTTAAGCGATTCTGATCCTGTAATCCTCATAGCCAAAGCTTTTAATAAGTGTCGGTGCACTGTTCTCCAGTGAACAGGTGTAGATGGATGGCAGCTCCACTCCGTTGAAGGTGTTGTTCTTCACAAAGGAGTAGAGGGCCATATCGGTCAGCACCAGCTTCCGTCCCGGTTCAAGGGGGGCTGGGAACGAGTAGTCGCCGACAACATCACCGGCGAGACAGGAGATACCGCCCAGCCGGTAGGTGTGCATCAGTTCGCCGGCCTGACCGCTGCCGACAATGTGAGGGCGATAGGGCATGGCCAGCACGTCGGGCATATGGGTTTCGGCCGAAGAGTCGAGTATGGCGATATCCATGCCGTTGTACATGGTGTCAACCACGCTGGTGACAAAAACCCCGCCGTTCAGGACCACAGCTTCGCCGGGCTCAAGATAAACCGGAATATTGTTGTAACGTCTCCTAAAATCAATAATCGTTTCACAGAGCAGATCGACATCATAATCGGCCCGGGTAATATGATGGCCGCCGCCGAAGTTGATCCACTGCATCTTGTCGATATAGTTGCCGAATCGACGTTCGAAATGATCGAGCACCCGCACCAGCACATCGGCATTCTGCTCGCACAGTGCATGAAAGTGCAGGCCGGAAATACCTGAGAGGTCAACACCTTGTAAATCTTCAGGACCAAGGCCGAATCGCGATCCAGGCTGGCAGGGGTTGTAGAGATCTACCTCCACCTCGGCGTGGCCGGGATTGACGCGCAAACCTACTTCAATATCCCGCTCTGCCGTATCGATGGCATGACGATGGGTCTGCCACTGACGGATGGAGTTAAAGAGGATGTGGTCCGAGTAGCTGATTACCCGTTCCATCTGGTTTGCAGTATAGGCCGGGGCATAGGTGTGTACCTCGCGGCCGAACTCCTCACGCCCCAGTTGAGCCTCGATGGGGCCGCTGGCGCAGACCCCGTGCAGATAGCTGCGGATAATCGGAAACAGTGCCGGCAGGGCAAAAGCTTTCAAGGCCAGCAGGATCTTGGCGCCGGTGCGCTGCTGGACGGTGTCCAGCAGTTCGCAGTTGCGGCGCACCGCGTCCTCGCTGATCAGGTAGCAGGGTGTCTGCACCTGGCGGATGATATCCAGGGGGAAATCCGCCAGGGTCTGCCGGTCAAGAGTCTTGGTTCGTGTTGGACTTGTCACGTTGGGCCTATTCCGGCAGCTTGCCTTCAAAATCGACGACCTGCCAGGGCAGTCCGTTCTTGTTCAGCTCGTCCATGAAGACATCCGGGTCGAGCTGTTCGACGTTAAAAACACCCTCACCTTTCCAGATGCCTTTCAGCATCATCATCGCCCCGATCATGGCCGGAACGCCGGTGGTGTAGGAGACCGCCTGAGCCTGCACTTCTTTGTAGCATTCGGCGTGATCACAGACATTGTAGATGTATTTATGTAATTCCTTGCCGTCCTTTTCGCCCTTGAACACGCAGCCGATTACCGCCTTGCCTGTGTAGTTGCTGCCGAGTGAGCCCGGATCGGGCAGGAGCGCTTTCAGAAAACGGATCGGCACGATTTTCTGGCCTTCGAACTCCACTTCGTCGATGCGGGTCATGCCCACATTCTCCAGGACCTTCAAATGGGTGAGGTAGGGCTGGCCGAAGGTCATCCAGAAGCGGATGCGTTTTAAGCCGTTGATATGTTTGACCAGTGACTCCATCTCTTCATGGTAGAGAAGGTAGCTCTCGCGCGGTCCCGCCACCGGATAGTCGAAGGTGAAATGAACACATTCATCACTCATGATGGGCGGAGTCTCGATCCATTCGCCATCCTGCCAGTGACGGACGACCTGGGTCACTTCCCGGATATTGATCTCCGGGTTGAAGTTGGTGGCAAAGGGATGGCCGTGGTCGCCGGCGTTGCAGTCGAGGATGTCGATGGTCTCAATCGAGCTGTAGAGATGCTTTTGGGCCCAGGCGCAGAAAATGTTGGTAACACCCGGGTCAAAGCCGCAACCGAGCACGGCCATAAGCCCCTTCTCCTTGAAGCGGTCCTGATAGGCCCACTGCCAGCTGTATTCGAAATGGGCGGTATCTTCCGGCTCGTAGTTGGCGGTGTCGAGATAGTTGATTCCGCACTCGAGGCAGGCATCCATAATCGTCAGGTCCTGATAGGGCAGGGCCACGTTGATCACCAACACCGGCTTCACTTTGTTCAACAATGCCACCAGTTCCGGCACGCTGTCAGCGTCCACCGCGGCGGTCTGAACCTTCACCCCATAGAGCTTGTCGACTTCGGCGGCGATGGCCTCACACTTGGAAACTGTCCGGCTGGCGACCCAGAGTTCGGTGAAGACTTCCGGATGCTGAGCGCATTTCTTGACGACAACATTGCCGACACCGCCGGCTCCAATGATAAGTACCCGTGACATATTCTTTCCTCTCTTCTAAACTTTTTACGAGCCCATCCGCATGGCTAAGCTGACTGTTTTCAAGATCATCAACGTTGATGGTGAAAATGCAGTTACTCTTTTTCGAAATAGGTGTAGCCTCGCAAGCCCTCTTCAAAGATCGCGAGAATTGATTTTCGCTCCCGGGCCGAAATAAAGCCCTGGTCAATGGCGTCTTCGGCCAGATCCTTCAGCCTGTTTTTCATGGCCCGGATGTCATATTCCACATAGGTCAACACATCGGCCACCGAGTCGCCTTCGAGCTCGCGGATGAATTTATAGCTGCCGTCGTCGTTGACATGGATGGAGACCACGTTGGTATCCCCAAAGAGATTATGCAGATCCCCAAGAGTCTCCTGATAGGCACCCACCAGGAAGACACCCAGATAATACTCCTCGTTATCCTTCAACGGATGGAGCATGACACTGGTTTTTTCCTGGGAAATATCGGGGAACTTGTCGATCTTGCCATCGCAGTCGCAGGTGATGTCAGAGATAATGGCCGGCCTCGTCGGCATTTCATTCAAACGGTGAATCGGCATCACCGGCAGGATCTGATCAATGGCCCACACGTCTGGCAGTGACTGGAACAGACTGAAGTTGCCGTAGTAGATGTCGTAGATCAGCTTGTTGATCTTCTGCACGTCCTTCGGAATATGGTCAAGCTCCTTGGAGATTTTCGAAATCTTCATCAAGGTATGCTGGACCAGGTTTTCTGCCAGAGCCCTTTCACGGAGGGTGATCCCCCCGTGTTTGAACAGCTGGCGTGCCTGAGTTCGGTAGAAAAGGGCGTCGTTGCAGCACTCCTGAATGTTCCTGGTTGAGACCATGTTATAGGTGAGCATCAGGTTTTCGAGGAGGTCGTTATCGACTACCGGCAGCTTGTCGGGAATCGGTGGCGGCTCAAACGAACTGATATCCAGGATGTTGAAGAGCAGCACTGAGTAGTAGGCGACAATGGCCCGGCCCGATTCGGTAATAATGGTCGGGTGCGGGATGTCGTTTTTATCGAGTACCGTGATGATAGATTCGACGATATCCGAACAATACTCTTCCATTGAATAGTTACGACTCGAATTGGAGTTGGTATTGGAGCCGTCATAGTCTACCGCCAGACCGCCGCCCAGATCGAGATAGCCCATGGGCGCTCCCTCCAGTACCAGCTCTTCATAGAGCCGGCAGGCCTCCATGGCACCGGCGCGTATATCGCTGATGTTGGGGATCTGCGAACCGATGTGGTAGTGGAGGAGCTGTAGACAGTCGAGCATGCCTTCTGCTCTCAGCCGGTCGAGGGCGTCAATGGTGTGGCTC
This sequence comes from Desulfopila aestuarii DSM 18488, assembly GCF_900143695.1. Lineage (GTDB taxonomy): Bacteria > Desulfobacterota > Desulfobulbia > Desulfobulbales > Desulfocapsaceae > Desulfopila > Desulfopila aestuarii. Next base: position 249,677 of record NZ_FRFE01000001.1, on the reverse strand, counting down.
ATTGTGAGGCCGAAGACGCTGGCGTCACCGCCCGATTCATTCCACTTGCCCTCCGCCTGGGTGGAGAGTTTGATGCGAAAACCTATGGCCGGTTTGATATTGTGAACCTTGGAGCGCTCAATGATGAGATCCACTTCGCCCGGGACTTCCACCACGAAAAATACCTGAAATCCCATTTTGACGGCGTAGAGACCGAGATCGATGAACTCCTCGTCCTTATAGCCGTTGCAGATCAGGCAGGCACTTCGGTTCTGCAGCATGGAGATGGCGGCAATCAATTCGGATTTGGAACCCGCTTCAAGACCGTGGTTGAAGGTCTTACCTAACTGGCTGATTGTTTCGATGACTTGTTCCTGCTGGTTCACCTTGATGGGGAACACGCCTTTGTAAACGCCACGGTAGTTGTTCTCGAGGATGACTTTGCGGAAGGTCTCGTGCAACAGCTTAATCTGGGAGCCGAGAATATTTTCAATGCGCAGCAATACCGGCATGGAAAGACCACGCGCCTCGATCTCCTTGGCGACCTCATGCAGACTGAGGCTTGGACCGTTGTCCGCACCGGAAGGAGTTACCACCACATCACCGGTCGAGTTGATGGAAAAATAACCTGCGCCCCATTTTTCGATACCGTAATGCTCGGTCGCGTCTTTGATGGTCCAGCTGTTTATACGAGAAATATCATGCCACATTTCAGATACCTCGGGAGTCTGTACGAGAAGTTGCGGAGCGGCCTGGGCCACCTGTGTGCTTGTCTTGATGAGAGAATGGCATTTAGCTGAAAAGGACTGTAAAGTCAACACAATTGTACCGGAAAATTCCACAAAAATATAGAGATAGATCCATTTTTCGGACGATTCGTCCATTATGAATAATCTGTTACGATACTATTATTTTATCATCGACTTGATGTGTGTGGTCTGTATGCCTATTTTGGGGGTGCGGGAAGCTGTGAAAAAGATCGGTGACTGTGCGAATGAGGACGGTTGATGTTTACTGGTTCCGGCAGCAATAAACATTCGGAAAAATATAGAATTTGTGATATGTGGTGATAAGTGAGATTGTTGTTTCCAATGAGCGTATGGATTTGTGATAATTCAAGGTGAAAGGAGAGGCGGCAATGGGGAAACAGAGCAAGCACAATGAGAGTGCAGAGCAGTTCGGACGTTGCGAAATCTGTCTTGAACTCATTCCTATCGAATACTATTTTCATAAAGGCGATATTATCGCGTGCCAGGAATGTGGTACCGAATATGAGATCATCTCCAAGACTCCTGTTAAGCTGCTCAGGCAGGAGGAAGGGTACGACGACGAAGATTATCAGGAAATGAGTTTTGATGACGATTGAAGTACAAAGATAGCGAAATTTCATCACGGTGATGATGATTTGAGGCCGGATTTCCAATGGGGAATCCGGCCTTTTTTGTTGGACCAGGAACAGGGGAATTGCTTTGCGAGCTGCTTCGGAAGTACCTCCCTTGCGTTTCCGGGCGCCTCATGCTAAATCGGTCCAACCAATTAATGCGGGCTTGCAGATTTATGAAAGCCTGCAAGTGTCAACGCGGCAACGATAATCGGACGCCGGTCCGGTTACGTGTTTTTTTAATAAGATACATGATGCACCGGAGATCAAAGACGTTTCTGGAAGGAGCACACGATATGCAGGAAATAGAGAATAATCGTATACAGGTTGGCCATCTCGCGATCTCAGAACCACTCTTTACGGTCATTGAAAAGCGGATCGGGCCTTTTACAGGGGTTGCTCCAACCAGGTTCTGGGCGTCCCTCGAGACGTTGGTACGAGAGATGGCACCAACGAATCAGGTGCTCCTTGCTAAACGTGATGAGTTGCAGACAAAAATTGATGACTATCATCGACAGCGAGCGGGACAGCCCCATGATGCGCTTGCCTACAAAACATTTCTGGAAGAGATAGGTTATCTGCTGCCCGAGGGTGAGGATTTTACGATTACCACCGGAAACGTCGATCCGGAGATCGCCACCATTGCCGGGCCGCAACTGGTGGTACCGGTGACCAACGCCCGCTACGCGGTAAACGCTGTGAATGGCCGCTGGGGTAGTCTTTATGACGCGCTCTATGGCACTGATGTGTTGCCGGTGACGACGGGTGCTGCACCGGGATCGGGCTACAATCCGCTGCGAGGCAAGGAGGTTATGGCTTACGCTTCGTCCTTTCTCGATCGTTCCGTACCGCTTAATAACGGCAAACATGCGGAAGTGGTTGAATACAAGCTTACCGAAAATGGTGGATCGAGGCAGCTGGCGGCTGTGCTGGCATCTGGTTCAGTAGCAGGTCTTGTCGACGGTAAGCAGTTTACAGGTTACCGCAAAACTGACGATCACTTGAAGGCGATCCTACTTAAAAACAACGGCCTGCACCTAGAGATCCAGATCGATCGCGACCATCCCATAGGTAAAGATCATCCAGCCGGGGTGAAGGATCTGCTCATGGAATCGGCGATTACCACTATTTGCGACTGTGAGGATTCGGTCGCGGTGGTGGATGGTGGTGATAAGGCGCTTACCTACAGTAACTGGTTTGGCCTCATCCGGGGCGATTTGACCGCGACATTACATAAGGGTGGTAAAACCATAACTCGCAGACTTAACCCGGACCGCCAGTATACGGCGCCGGACGGTGCACCGCTGACCCTTTCAGGGCGTAGCCTGATGCTGATCAGAAATGTCGGTCATCTCATGACGACCGATGCCGTTCTCATGGATGGGTGCGAGATTCCGGAAGGGATGCTCGACACCATGGTTACCGCCTATGTGGCACTCAGCGAGCAGCGGGGCGAAGTGCAGTATGCCAACAGCCGCCATGGTAGTGTCTATATTGTGAAGCCAAAGATGCATGGCCCGGAAGAGGTAGCTTTTACCTGCAGTCTCTTTACCCGTACAGAAGAACTACTGGGGTTGCCGTCAGGAACACTCAAAATCGGCATCATGGATGAGGAGCGACGTACTTCGGTTAACCTCAAAGCGTGCATCCGTGAAGCACGCGACCGGATTATCTTCATCAATACCGGATTTCTTGATCGGACCGGCGACGAAATCCACACCAGTATGGAAGCTGGGCCTATGGTGAAGAAGGAAGCCATGAAAAACGCCCGATGGATTGGTGCCTATGAGGACCGCAATGTCGACATCGGCCTCGCTGCCGGTTTTACCGGCCGGGCCCAGATTGGCAAAGGCATGTGGCCAAAACCCGACATGATGGCGGAGATGGTGAAGGCCAAAATCGGCCATCTCCGCGCAGGTGCAAACTGTGCATGGGTGCCGTCACCCACTGCGGCAACACTGCATGCCATGCACTATCATGAGGTGGATGTCTTTGCACGGCAGCGCGAACTTTCTGGTAGGGCGACCGCAGGTCTTGAGTCTCTTTTGGAGTTGCCCCTGTTGACTGAGCCGCTCACCCCTGAAGAGATACAGCGGGAACTCGAAAATAATGCCCAGTCAATTCTTGGTTATGTGGTGCGTTGGGTTGAGCAGGGAATCGGTTGTTCCAAGGTGCCGGATATTACCGATGTCGGGCTAATGGAAGACCGGGCGACGCTCCGCATCTCCAGCCAGTACCTGGCCAACTGGATGCATCACGGCATCTGTACCAAAGAGGAGGTGCTGGCGACGTTTCAACGGATGGCGGTGGTGGTCGACCGCCAGAACGAGAACGATCCAGCCTACCGGCCAATGGCCGAAAGCTTTGCAACCAGCGTGGCCTTTCAGGCGGCTTGTGATCTGGTCTTTTGCGGACGTGAGCAGCCAAACGGTTATACCGAACCGATTCTGCATGCCCGTAGACGGGAGGCAAAAAGGCTGATCAGATAGATGCTGGGAAAAAGCTTTCCTGCATCTGCCCTTGTTTCCGGCAGAAATCGGCCTTAGATTTGCTCGAACGGAGGAATCCCGCATTGGGATTCCTCTTTTTCTTCCGGAAACGAAAACAGGGAACTTCATGATCATGAATCAAGATACTATAGAAGTGGCAGTAATTGGCGGTGGTCCCGCTGGGCTGATGGCGGCGGAGGTGCTTCTCGGCAAGGGGGCAAAGGTCCATTTATATGACGGGATGCCGGCGGTGGCCAGAAAGCTGGTTGTGGCGGGGCAGAGTAATTTGAGCTTGACCCGTGCTCAGTCGGTTGACGAGCTGGTGAAGAATTATGGTGAGAGTGCGGCAGCGCTCCACCCCTTTTTGGCAGGGTTTACACCTGAGGATCTGCGGGCCTGGGCGGTAGAGCTTGGGGTGGAGACCTTTGTGGGGTCCACAGGGCAGGTTTTTCCCACCGAGATGACCTCGGATATGCTGCTTACCCGTTGGCTTACGCGGCTTGGAAAGGCGGGCCTCGTCATCCATACGCGTCATCAATGGCATGGCTGGGATGACAGCGGGGCGCTCGTTTTCAATACCGAAGAGGGCGAGAGTCATGTTGTCACCAAAGCGACTGTGCTGGCACTCGGCGGTGGCAGCTGGCCCCAGCTCGGTTCAACCGGTGAGTGGCTGTCACTACTCAGGAATAAAGGTGTTTCCGTGAACGCGCTGGAGCCTGCAAACTGTGGCTTCGATGCCAATTTTTCCGATCACTTTCGGGATCATTTTCAGGGACAGGCGATCAAGAATGTGGTGGTGACCATCGTTGATGAAAAAGATACATCTTTTTCGAGGCGAGGCGAGTTCATCGTTACTGCAACCGGTTTTGAGGGCAGCCTGCTCTATAGCTGCGGACCGATTCTGCGTCGTGAACTGGCAGAAAAGGGGAGGATGCTCATTCATCTTGACCTCTGTCCCGACCGATCAGAAGAAGCACTTGTCACGAGCCTTTCAACACCAAGGGGCAAGCGGTCTACCTCTTCGCATCTGCGCAAAACCGTGGGTATCGATGGCGTTAGAGCCGGGTTGCTGAACGAATATGCGGACCGTGGTGATTTTGGTGATCCTCAGAAACTGGCCCGCTGGATAAAAAAATTGCCGGTGGTATTGACCGGAGTACGACCCATTGCTGAGGCGATATCCACTGCTGGCGGAGTCAGTTTTGCCAGCCTTGATGACCAGCTGATGCTGCGTGATCTGCCCGGGGTCTTCTGTGCCGGCGAGATGCTGGACTGGGAAGCTCCCACCGGTGGCTATCTGCTTACCGCCTGTTTTGCCACCGGTCGGGCGGCCGGGTTTGGGGCAGCGGACTGGCTCAACCTGTAATCATCACAAGAAGAGCGAATACCCGGCACCGATCTAATTGACGGGTATTCGATTTACCTTCTTCGCTTTTATCAGAGCATACAGTTCTGATCGATCTGAAAGGCCTCCATCATAATGGAGTGATCGATCATACCCACCCCTTGGGCCAGGGCCTCCACCATCTCTTTTTCTTCCCAGCCTAATGCTTTCAATTGGGCAATATCTTCGGTGGTGGTTGAACCGGGAGTCTTCATTGCCTTCATCACAAAGACCAGCATGGCGATTTCATTTTCCTCCAGCAATGCTTTGGCAGGATCTTTTTCCATAGCCTGGATATCCTCATCGGCGAGACCCTGCTTTTTCAACATGTGTCTGTTGAAGTCCATGCAGAACGAGTAGTTGAGACTGTGAGCCGCTAAGTAACGGATATGGGACAGAAGGGCAAAGCTCAGCTTCGGATGTTTGGCAAAATAGCCAATACGTTTTAGCTGCAGTTCAAAAAGGGCGGGGCTGCAGCTGAGTACCTCCATTGGTCGTGGAATGGAACCGACATTTTTAAAAAACATATCATACCCTTCCTTGATAATTCCTGTGGCTTCTTCAGGTGCTACTGTGCTGATTAATGCCATGATTGTCTCCTGTTAAATGGTGGAATGTGCGTTTTACGGCCGCTGATTTTGCGGCGCTGCTGATTGAATTGACAATATATGGAGATTGTGTAGATAAGTAAAATGGATTAACATTATTAAATCAATTAGTAGATCTAATCGTAACGCCATGAATCAATTAGAAATCAAACATCTACGCATGGTCAGTGCCATTGCCGAGACCGGCAATATGACCCGGGCGGCGGAGAATCTCTGTCTTTCGCAGTCTGCGCTCAGCCAGCAGCTGAAGGATATTGAGAGTAAACTCGGTGCGGATCTTTTTTTTAGGGCGAGAAAGAAGATGATCCTTACACCCATTGGCAGAAAGCTGCTCGACACCGCCAGACTGGTGACCCGGCTGATGGAGGATACCGAACTCGACATCGCCAGAAGAGTCTCAGGCGATCGGGGAGAGCTCAAGATCGGGGTACAGTGCCTGTTCTGCTACAAATGGTTGCCTCAGGCTATCCATATTTTCCAGAGAAAGTTTCCGAAGGTTGAATTGATTATCGGCACAGCCGTTGATCTTGTGGAAGAGCTTGAAGCGCGAAAGTTCGACCTCATCGTCACTGCTGCGCCGGTTGGGGATGATCGTTTCAGGTATGTCCCTCTCTTTGGCGATACAATGGTTTGTGTACTCCCTATTGATCATCCCCTGAGAAGTCAGCAATATGTTGGTATCGAAGATTTTAGCCGGGTAAAGCTGATCACTCATGCCGAACGTGGAAAAAATCGATTATATCAGGCGTTGCTGAAACCGCAGGGGATTGAACCCAAGAGGTATTTGACAGTGGATCAACCACAGGCCATGCTGGAGATGGTCATGGCGGGGCTGGGCATCGGTATTTTCCCGGCATGGGCGGTCCGGGAAGCTGTGAGGACCGGTCGAGTTGTCTCCCTGCCCATAACTGATCAGGGGATACCTGTCCGTTGGCATGCGGTATCGTTACCCTCATCCACTGTGCCGGTTTTCCAGGAAGAGTTTGTCAGAATAATCGGACAGATGAAAATCAATGGTGAAGATCCACCCCAAGAAGCCGTAGCGGAGCTATTGTCAGTCGAGGTAGAATAAATCGAAAAATATACAAGGGTACTCACCCTGTGCTACCCCAGATGTGCTAGATTTTCCGTAAGAGCAGTCATGGCATGATGCCAAACCTGTCCATATCGTAGTCGAAAGAAAATGAAAACTTCGGAAAAACTTACCATTCTGGCGGATGCCGCAAAATATGATGCCTCTTGCTCCTCGAGTGGCAGCAGCCGAAGCAATACGGCTGGCGGTATCGGCAGTGCGGCAATGAGCGGTATCTGCCATAGCTGGTCGGCGGATGGCCGCTGTATCTCGCTGCTGAAAATTCTCCTGAGTAATGATTGCATCTTCGACTGTGCCTATTGCCTGAGCCGTCGCTCCAACACCCTGCCTCGGGCTACCTTCACTGCAGAAGAAGTTGCTGATCTCACCATCAACTTTTACCTGCGCAACTATATAGAAGGACTTTTTTTAAGTTCCGCTGTGTATGGTTCTCCTGACCGGACAATGGCCGATATGGTCGATGTTTGCAGATTATTGAGGAAAAAACATCGGTTCAACGGTTATATCCACCTGAAAGTCATTCCAGGATCATCACCGGAACTGGTGCGTCAGGCTGGGTTTCTGGCAGACAGGTTGAGCGTCAATATCGAGCTGCCCTCGGAGCAGTCTCTTAAGATGCTGGCCCCCCAGAAGACAAAGCGCACAATCATGGTTCCGATGCAGCAGATCGGTGAGGAGTATTCTGGTTTTCAGCGGGACCGGATGAAAAGTCGGAATGTGCCCTGTTTCTGCCCGGCGGGTCAGTCCACTCAGATGATTGTCGGTGCTTCGGCGGAGAGTGATCTGCAGATCCTGACACTTACCGAAAATCTCTATACCAGGATGCAACTGAAGCGGGTTTATTATTCAGCGTATATGGCGGTAAACACCAGCCCCAACCTGCCAGCATTGACAAGTGGGCCGCCTCTCGTGCGTGAGCACCGACTCTATCAGGCAGATTGGCTGCTCAGGTTCTACCGGTTTCAGGCCCATGAGATTCTTTCAGCCGCTCATCCCTTCCTTGATGACCGGTTGGACCCGAAAGTTGCTTGGGCACTGAGGAATTTCGACCTTTTCCCCATCGATATCAATCGAGCGAGCTATGAGGAGTTGCTGCGAGTCCCGGGCATCGGTGTCACCTCGGCCAGGCGGATTATAGCTACCCGCAGACTGTGTGCTATTCGTGAAGAGGACTTAAAAAAGATAGGGTTGGTGGTGAAACGGGCCAGACATTTCATAACCATTGGCGGAAAATATCTTGGCGATCACACCATGTCCCACCAGCAACTGGTGGGTGCCATGCGCTCGGCCGAAAAACCGGGCAGCATCAAACTTCTGCGTGAAACCCGCCAACTGCGCCTTTTTTAACATATGACATCTTCCATCTATCTTCACGACGGTTCCTTTGAGGGCATGCTCTCGGCGGTGGCTTTTGCGGTCAAGTCAGGGGGATCCGTACATGGGATATATGATGAAAAAAGCTATTCCGTTCAGCTGTTTGATATGGTCGTAACGGTGCCAACTGATTCTCTACAGGCCGAAAAACTCTTTTCCTATCTCAAAAATCTCGGGGAATACGCTGTTCAGTTCACCATCAACGGATTTCTTGGCGAGGAGAGGGCGGTCGGATTTCATCTCTACCAGATGGTCCAGCTCTGTCTGCGCCACGGGGCCAGGGCATTGGAGTTGTACCGTGACGATTCCATCCGTTATCTCTCACAGCTGTCGCGCCGGGTGAACGGCGAGGCACACCGGCTCTCCGGGCTCATCCGTTTCCGGGAGCTAAAAGAAGATATCTATTACGCCCCTTTCGAATCAGACTGTAACGTGATCGGTTACCTGGCCCGCCATTTTTCCTGCAGGATGGGCAGCCGTCAGTGGATCCTCCACGATGTTGGGCGGAATATCAGTCTGCATTGGGATGGCAGCAAGGTGCAGAGTATCGAGGTGGATTCAGCCTTTACCACCTATGTACTGGAGAACGGTGAGGTTCCTGACACCCATCTTGGCAATACCGAACGGTACTATCAGCAACTCTGGCAGTCATTTCATGCCACCATCGCGAATCCGGACCGGGAAAATCGTAAACTGCAGCGACAGCTCATGCCGAAAAGGTATTGGCGTTATCTGGTTGAGATGCGCGGGAATTGAAATCCCGTGTATTTATTGTAATGTAAACTATTTATTTCATAGAGTAAGATTTGTTTTCCACCGTGTTTGGTGTGCTGATTCGTGGTGTGAGAAAGAAGAGGTGTGGTGAGTATCCTGTTTGAATGTTTTTAATAAAAATTCTCTCAAAGCTATCCCTCAGATGCCGACATTATGCTATCATCGTTTCCTTTTTGTAGGCAAAAAAAGGTCAGCGTAGCAGCCGAAGCTGCCGGTCAGGAGCTTGGTTGGAATAAATAATCTGGAAGTCTGAATATCATAGAAGGAGTTGTAATGAGTGAGGTGAAAAAGGTGAGTATTACGGTGTTGCTTCCTTCGGGAATGTTGCCGCTGGAGTGGATGGCCGCTGCACAAAGGATCGCCGTGCAATATTCTTTAAGAATATATTTATCAAACGCTCAGAACCTGCGTTTCATTGATGTACCCGAGGATGTGGCGGATACCATAAAAGCAGAATTACAAGCTTTGGGTTGTGAGCTGAAGGGGCCTGGAAAATTCCCTATTCCAAAGGTTTGCATCGGCCAAGGGCATTGTAATCTCGGTCTTATAGATACCGAGAAGCTGAGTAACAGAATTCTCGAAAAATTTTCTTCACGTGCCCACACCAAAGCAAAATTTAAAATTGCTGTTGCTGCCTGTCCGCTGTCCTGCTCCGATACCAAGACCAGTGATATCGGCATCGTGGCCACCCGTATCGGGTTTGAGGTGTTTGCCGGCGGCAAGGGGGGACCCTTCCCTAAGGTCGGGCGAAGGATAGAACGAAATTGCGATGAAGAGCGAATGCTTGAGATTATTGCAGAACTGGTTGAGTTTCACGACCAGAAGACAGAACAAAAGCAGCGGATGAATAAACTGTTGGACGATGCTGAGTTCCCATTTGCCGAAATGTGATCTGGGGTACCTTTTCGTGCCGGGGGCTACCTGGATTTCAGACCCCGTTTCGCTGTTATTCGGTACCTTCGACCTGTTCAAAGTCAAAGCTTTTAGCAGCTGAACGCGCCTTGTGTTCAGCTCTTTGGCTTGCAGTCGGTGGCGTTCCGAGCCATTCTATCATGCGCTTTCTGAACCGGCTGACCTTGCTGAGGACTCTCAGTTTCGCAAACCATGTTGCATAATCGGCAAAAGGAATGAGATCAGCACATCCAATGGCGTCAATGTGGTAGAGGCGGATCTCATTCTCGTTCAGTCGGCAGATCATAATGTTGGTGTAGGCCATTTCCCGGAGCATGATCCCGTGATCAAGCTGCCAGGAAAAGAAATCCTGTAGGGCCATCCAGAGTTTGTCCCTTTCCTCTGCAGTCAAGGGCTGGCCGCGATGTTTGATATCTTTGAGTGTCGTGCAGGGTTTTCCATCAAAGTCCTGAATACGCTGCCAGACAACTCCAACCCCAAGATCGGTTTCAACAAAGCCATAGCACCGGGGAATATGCTGAAACATGTTTCCGTCTTTTCTACGTTCCAGTCTCTCTGCATACCTCACATCGACGAAATTATAGTCGAGAGATTCTTTACGGCATATTCGGGAAAGATAGAAGATTGTATCGCGCATCCCTCGGATATTGAGGTTATCGAGCGAGCGCTGGGGGATTTTGATGCAGAGATCGGGTCTTTCAGGATGCGGGTAGACCACCCGGTCTTCGCCGCTGCCAAGGGGAGGTATGTTACTAAGTGTAATCACTGGGAGTAGAGAAAGGGGAAATCTGTTGAGATGCGTTGGTCGGATTGTGTATCCGGTCCTCATGCAAACTTCATGAAGTCTTCATATCTGACCTAACTTACCAGTGGGCTGGCAAAAAGCAAATTGAAAAGACCATTTGAGTAAAGCTTTTTCGCGGACTGAACATCCTGCTGTTGAATAAAAAAAGGCGCGTATCCGATCTGAACTGATCAAATACGCGCCCTTAATGGTGCATTGTTCTGGCGTTTGTTACAATAGGGCCAAAAGTACACCAGCGGCAACGGCCGAACCGATGACGCCGGAGACGTTGGCTCCCATGGCGTGCATGAGCAGGTGATTCTGGGGGTTGGCTTCAAGGCCCACTTTGTTGACTACGCGGGCTGCCATGGGTACGGCTGAAACACCTGCCGCGCCAATGAGTGGATTAATCGGGGTCTTGGACAGCTTGTTCATCAGCTTGGCCATGAGCACACCGCCGGCAGTACCGATACCAAAAGCGATCATGCCAAGCATCAGGATGCCAAGGGTCTCGACATTCAGAAACTTGTCAGCGGAGAGTTTGGAACCGACACCAAGTCCTAAGAAAATTGTCACGGTATACATCAGTGCATTTTTAATGGTATCGGCCATCCTGTCGATTACTCCGCATTCCTTAGCCAGATTGCCGAGCATGAACATACCGATCAGAGGTGCTGCGGAAGGCAGCAGCGTTGCGCAGATGCCTAATACCAGAAGCGGCAGGATGATTTTCTCGACCCGTGACACGTGTCTCAGCTGAACCATCTTGATCTTTCGCTCTTCACTGGTGGTCAGCCATTTCATGATCGGTGGCTGGATGATCGGTACCAAGGCCATATAGGAATACGCGGCGATGGCGATGGAGCCGAGCAAGCGCGGCGACAGCTGGCTAGAAAGGAAGATGGCAGTCGGTCCGTCCGCACCGCCGATGATGCCAATGGATGCGGCGTCACGCAGTGAGAAGTTGATGCCAGGAACAAAATCTGAAAGAAAAAGCGCACCAAGGAGGGTGGTAAAGATACCGAGCTGAGCAGCGCCGCCAAGCAGAATTGTCTTCGGGTTGGCGATCATCGGCCCGAAGTCGGTCAGCGCGCCGACACCCATGAAGATGAGCAGCGGGAAGACGCCGGTCATAATGCCGATTTCGTAGATATAATAAAGAATTCCGCCAGGCTCGGCAATACCGGCAAGAGGGATGTTCGAGAGAACGGCACCAAAACCAATAGGGATCAGCAGCAGCGGTTCGAATCCCTTGGCGATGCCAAGATAGAGCAGTAACAGGCCGACTCCGATCATGAGTACCCGGCCGATGCCCACCGTCCAGTCTTTGTTTATCTGGCCGTCAATAATGCCGTACACACCGGTGGTCTTGAACAGGTTACCAAAGAGTTCGGAGATGGAGGGCAATTCATGCGAGGCTCCAGTCACCGGTACGTCAGCGACGATTACCGATGGCTCCATAGTCGCAATGACTTCGTTTTCCTTGACTTTTTGATATGATTCGACAGAAAGCGTGGCGATTTTGCCGGCGATGCCGGCTTTCAGCACGATTAATGTCCCGTCTTCTTTTTTTAGGGTGGCGATATGGTCACCACTGTAGATGTATTCACCGGATGCGACATCGATCCGGATAACCTTGCCATCTGCAGGAGACACAATGTCCACCGTCGTCTCCGCTCCCATAACCTGGCCTGCCCCGAAAAGGACGCCAAGTGTAAAAAGGAGCGTGAGCAATCGTATCTTCATATTGCTTTCCTAGAATAAACGACAGAGTATAGGCTCCCGCAAAAAACAGGAGCCTGTGAATAGGTGTTTCCCTTAAGCGATAGTCACCAGCGGCTCACCGGTCTGGACCGTGTCACCAACAGCTACATGGAGGGCCACTATTTTGCCGGCGCTGGGTGACTTGACATCGGATTCCATTTTCATGGCTTCCATTACCACCAGCGGCTGGTCCTTCGCGACCGTATCGCCAACGGCTACCAGGACTTTCAGGATATTGCCCGGGGTAGGTGCATCGACGTCGGTGCCTTCGACAGCTGTAGCCGGGGCAGCGGCAGGCGCTGCTGCCGCAGGGGTAGCCTGAATGCCACCCGCCTCAGAAACGGAAACGTTGTAGGGGCGGCTGTTGACGGTAATGGTGTAGTTACGCGGACCCATCGGCGCTGGAGCCGCAGCGGCAACTGCTTTTCCGGCAGCTTTCTTTTCCGCCGGTTTTTCATCGGTGATCTTGCGGACGTTGACCTTCGCGTTCCCGAGTAGGAAGTCGAGCCCTTTGGATTCGCAGCTGGCAATGATGAAGATGTTTTCATCTGTTACCGGCAGCTTGTTTTCCTCAAGGATCTTGGTGGCCTTCGGAATGCCTGGCTCAAGGATATCCAGAGGATCGTCGGTAAAGACCGGCATTTCAAGTTGTTCGGAGGCGAGTTTCACGATTTCGGGGTCGGCAGGTACCGGAGTGCGGCCGAAGTAGCCGAGCACCATCTTACCATAGCTCGGGTTGATCTTCTTCCACTTGCCCTGGGTAACGTTGAGATAGGCCTGCTGGAAATAGAACTGGGAAACCGGGGTAACGGAGGTGCCAAAGCCACCGCGGGCCACGACCTCGGACATTTCTTTGATGACCTGGGGGTAGAGATGCAGGGTGCCGGTATCGCGCATCATCATGGTATTGGCTGTAAGCGCTCCGCCCGGCATGGGCGACAGGGTAACGGCCGGAGAGACCATTTTGGCTTCCGGTGGGAAAAAGTAGTCTTTCATTGCATCTTCAAAGGCATCGACAGCCACCAGTATTTTCTCGTAGTCGAGATCAAGGGTGTAGTCGGTTCCTTTTAAGGCGTGCATCATTGAGAGGATGTCCGGCTGGCAGGTACCACCGGAAACCGGTGATTTGGCGAGGTCGACACCGTCGGCTCCGCCTTCTATAGCTGCCATGTTCTGGGAGATGCCAAGGCCAGCAGTATCGTGGGTGTGGAACCAGAGGATGGTGTCCTCTGAGACGATCTGGCGGGCAGCCTTCAGGGTCTCATAAACTTTTCTTGGATTTGAGGTTCCGGAGGCATCCTTGAAGCAGATGGAGTGAAACGGGATGCCTGCGGCCAGAATCTGCTTGAGCCGATCAATATAGAATTCGGGATCGTGGGCGCCGGAGCAACCAGGAGGCAATTCCATCATCGAGATTACCACCTGATGGTTCAGGCCATGATGGGCAATGCGCTCGCCGGAATATTCGAGGTTACGCACGTCGTTTAAGGCATCGAAGTTACGGATCGTGGTCATGCCGTGCTTTTTAAACATTTTGGCATGCAGATCGATAATATCGCGCGGGCACTGGCTGAGTGCCACCACATTGATACCGCGGGCGAGGGTCTGGAGGGCGACGTTGGGGCCGACTTCGGTCCGGAAACGATCCATCATGTCGAACGCCGACTCACCACAATAAAAAAACAGACTCTGGAACCGGGCACCCCCGCCGGCTTCGATGTTATCAATACCTGCTTCGACGCTGGCTTTTACTGCCGGCATGAAATCGTCTGTCAATACCCTTGCCCCGAAAACGGATTGAAAACCATCCCGGAAGGATGTGTCCATAAATTTGATGACTTTCTTGCCCACGTTTTTCTCCTCGCTTGAGTTTGTATTTCTTGCTCTCGTTCCGTGAAAGAGGCGCACAACCTTATGTCTTTCGGAAACGATTTAGATCATTGCAAATTTTTCAGCTTCATAGGCCGCTACCGCTGCGGCGATTGCAGCTATCTCCTCATCTGCATCTGCGTTAACAGCTGTATCTTGCTTGGCCTGTTTTTCGCGTCGTGTTCGGGCCAGCAGTTCACGTTCGAGCTTGATTGCGTCAAGCTCTCGTGCTGCTGCGCCACGGGTGAGACGGGAAACGAGACCAATGAGATAGATCATCAGCGTGAGGAAGAGCATGACGGTTGTCATGCCGATGAACATCAGTTTAATGCCTTCAATGATCATGCCGGGTACACCTCCCTTGTGAAGGATGACTGGTATAAAAAACAAACCACACGCGCCACTCTACACTATGCATAGAGGGCGTACAAATGCATTGCAATAATTGAAATAATCAGAATATCTGATAGATATGCGAGAAGTAACATATTTCAAAGGAATTCCTAGCAACTTCTCGCACAAAATCAAGGGTGGTGGGCTGCAGGAGAAATGGGGAAATACCAGATAGTTAAATCTCGTAAATTGCGTATTCCGTTTTCTCTCCGAGCAGATTGTCTATTTCGGCTTGAATTTTTATGCGCTGCTCGTTGTTGAACCAGGCGTTCCAATCTTCCTGTGAACGCCAAGTGCTGATTACCATACACTCGTCATCATGGTCAAGGCGCTTGAGTGTTTCTCCATAAATATAGCCAGGTTGGCTCAATGTGAGCGCTCTCAGCTTTTTGAGCAATACCGTCAGCTCAAGGATGTTTGCCGGGGCTACTTTACGTCGGATGAAGATTTTTACGGTCATGATGTTTTCTCCTTATCTGTAAAGTCCGGTAACATCGGTGATAAACAGCTGTGCACCGTAAGAATTACCGAAATAACGACGCAATACCCGAAGGGTCTGCGCTGCAGAATGGCTACAGTTTCTCCTGTGCCATAGAGAAATGGTATAGAGAAATTGTTATTTTGTAAAGGTGTCTGCGGATTCCGTAAAGGGGTGAGAGGGGATGCGTCGGTGTGGCTGACGCATCCCGGATAGAAAGCAGGTGTCCAGTCATGCGTGATCAGTCGTTCCTTAGTGACTGATCAGTTCAGCCATTTCCAGCAAACGTATAAACTCCGCCCGGTAGCCATCGTCATCCTGGCCGCGACTGTTTCGGGCCAGTTTGAGTAGCTCGGCATACTGCAGATCCTTTATATGGTTCGATTGTTTCAGGTACATGCCAAAACCAGCCACCGAGGCGGCAAACCGGAAATCATCCGAGGTCTGGTAAAGAGCTTTCACTCCATTCGTTACCGCCAATTCCTGGGCCACTGAGGTTTCCTGTCCTTTTGGTTTATAGCGCAGTTTGACGGTCATGAGTTCGCCCTTATGGCTGGTGGACTGTGCTGGCATGCGGTATTTGAGACCATCAACGTCAGGGATGCCGGCGCCGCCGGGAGGGATTATCTCATAGAGGGCGGTGACGGTATGGCCGAGGCCGATCTCTCCGGCATCCTTGCTGTCATCCTTGAAATCCTCATCTGCCAATACCCTGTTCTCATAACCGATCAGCCGGTAGGCCCCGACCAGGGCCGGGTTGAATTCGACCTGGATCTTGACGTCACTCGCCAGGGTGAACAGGGTGGACGCGCGCTCTTTAATCAGCACCTTCTTGGCCTCGAGCAGCGAGTCGATATAGGCATAGTTGCCGTTGCCGCTGTCGGCCAGAATCTCCATGGTGTCGTCGTGGTAATTACCCATGCCGAAACCGAGCACGGTGAGAAAGACTCCGGTTTTACGTTTCTCGGTGATCAACTGCTGGAGGTCGCCGCGGTCGGTGACTCCAACGTTGAAGTCGCCGTCGGAGGCAAGAATCACCCGGTTGTTGCCGCTGGGCATAAATGTCTGCCCGGCAAGGGCATAGGCGGTCTGGATGCCGCTGGAGGCGTGGGTGGAACCACCGGAAGTGAGCTGGCTGATCGCTTTGCGGATTTCTTCTTTTTTGTCTCCCGAGGTGGGGAGCAGTACAACACTGTCGTTTCCTGCGTAGACCACAATTGACAGCCTGTCACGGGCGGTAAGCTGGTCGGCAAGGAGCAGCATCGATTGCTGCAGGAGCGGCAACTTGTTCTGATCCTGCATCGAGCCGGATACATCGATCAGAAAAACGAGGTTTGAAGGAACCATTGCTTCTTGTTGCATGCTTTTTGCCTTAAGACCGATCTTGACCAGCTGGTGGCCGGAGTGCCAGGGGGCAGGCCCGGCCTCAGCAATGAGATTAAAGGGGCCCGATTCGGGCTCAGGGTAATTGTAGGTAAAATAGTTGATCATCTCTTCGATTCGTACCGCCCCTGTCGGCGGCAGGCTACCTTCGTTGATAAATCGTCTGATGTTGGCGTAGGAGGCGGTATCGACGTCGATGGAGAAAGTGGAGAGCGGATCGTTGCTGGCGTTGATAAAGGTGTTTTCCCGAACAGGGGTGTACGATTCGCTGTTAAGCTGTATCGGCTGGGGCCTGGTGTAATCAGCCATAACGTTGGGAGCTGTTGCCGGGAGGGCCATGTCTACGGAGCACGCCACAAAGTCGGCGTCACGCTCCTCGTATCGGCCCGCTTTGGCTACCGGCTGTGAGGGTGCTGAAACTGACGACTCCTGGACTGCGAGCCGGGTTGTTGGTGGTGGTTGAGGTTCTTCTTTTTTACGTTTCTCTACGTATGCTGGGGTTGTTGAAATCGTAGTCTGGTCTGTGGGCTGCCTCGTATCGGTGCAGCCGGAAAAAAAGGTGAGGGCAGTTGCCAGGGCGATGAGGCAAGTGGCGTTTGGTCGTGACATTGATCTTCTCCTTGAGATGGTAGTGTGAACTCAAACTGCTGTCTGCTCTCAATGACGGACCTGTTAGGAGAATGTGTCGCAACCGATATTGAAACTTTCGGGCGGTAGATAAAAAAAAAGAAGGATACTCTCCTTTCGTTGTTTGTAACATATTGAATTTATGAGTTTATATTGTTCACATTTGACTTTTTTGTTTTTCTTTTCAGAAAAGCAGGTATATCTGCAGCATGGACCTGGTGAAGAAGAAAGAGGAGACCGGCTCATTTGGTTGGAAAGAGAAAATCCTGGCAAATTGGGAGCTGATCAACCGGTTGGCGCGGCGACGTTTTGGCAATAGCCCGTTGGCTGAGGAGGCGGCGCTTCGAGTGCTTGATCAGCTGATGGAAAAAGATGCGGATCGCCTCCAGAGCTATACGGGAAAGGGGGAACCCGCTGCTTTTCTGGCGGCGGTCAGTTGGCGCCTTCTGGAGGATTTTGCCCGCAGCCGGTTTGGTCGCAGGCGGCCTCCGCGCTGGATCCGTCATTTGGGAGGATTCTGGGAGAACCTCTATACATTGCTCTGTCTCGAGCGGGTTGATATCATGGAAGCAATCGCCATGGTCTCTCAGCGCGAGACAGCAGTATTCAATGCCGAAGTCGAAGAGGCCGCCTGGGCTATCCGCCAGCAGGTGCGTGACTGCGGCGCCCACCAGGGGCTCGAAGTACAGTTCGACGAAGAGGAGACCTCGGCGGCTAAAAGTTCCGGTGGAGCTGGAGCACAGGTAGAGTTCCTGGAAATGAAGGAGAAAAAGGAGCTTTTTGCCGAACTTTTTTCCGCCCTGACTGCACTTTCGGAAGATCGCATTGAAGAAAACGCTGGCCGTCTCAGTCTGCTCAACATTCGCCTCAGTACGGAGGAGCGGTTGTTGCTCCGGCTCTGTTTCTGTGATGACCTGCCAATTGCCCGGGCAGGCGAGATGCTTGGGTTGAACCGGCATCAGGTCAATGGGCGGTTGCGTCGGCTCCTTGGTCGGTTGCGCAGCGAGCTGACGGCTGTTGGACTTGACCGTGAGCTGCAGGAGTTACTGAGATAGTGTTTGCAACACAATTGTCGTCGCGGTCCGTCATACAGGAGAACAGCGATCACTAACACTCATTGGGATATCCCTCATGGCGAAAATTGATAAACTTGATGATCGGAAAAAAGGCGACAGGCTGACGGCGCAGCTGGGGCTGGGCGCAGCCGAGCAGGTTGAGGCTACAGGAGCATGTCTCACCCCTGACCAGCTGGCCGATGTGGCCACCAACCACTGTTCCCCTGAAGAAAGAAAGGCGGCGCTTGCTCATTTCAGTAGTTGTCGAAGGTGCTATGATGCCTGGGTGGGGGTGAGCCTTTCTCTGGTGGCTATGGAGAGCGGACTCGAGCGGCGGAAACGGCCGCTGCTGTCACTTCGCAATATGGGGTATCTCGGCTCTGCCGTAGCCATAGCTGCCAGCGTCGTTGTCTTCTTCAATATCAAAGGTGACCTTATCCAGACCACCATGCCGGTTCCTGCTGAGAAAGCGTTGGAGCAGGTACAGCCGTCTGAGGCGGAGAGACCAGAGCAGCAGTTGTTGATGAAGGAGGAGGATAATGCTCCCTCGGCGACTACGCCATCAGCAGAGACCCGAAACAAAGCAAAAAGAGCTGAGATGCCGTTAGCCGAGCCCGCAGCGAAAAGCGTTGTAGGAAAAAGTGTGCCGGCACCGATGGCGCCACCTGCGGCTTTAGATCAGGATACAATCCGGTTGGAAGCGGGAATTGTGATCACGTCATCCGGATGGTTGTCCGGGCTTGAGCGCTATTGCCGGGAAAAGCGTTATCATGAAAATCCGGCTCAGTGGAATCTCTTGCGAGAAGAGGGTCTGCAGCTTCGAGAAAGTGAAACTGATACTGTTCTCATGGAAAAACTGTCGGCGATATTAGCAACGATGAACGTCACCACGGAATTGGATGAAGTCATTGTCCAGTGCGGTGTAATCCTGCCGTTACTTGCAGGAGAGGACAAGAAAGAGTAAATAGACCATGCACCGAAAAACGATGGCGTATGACCTGAGTGGCAGGGCCAGAAAAGAGTCTTGCCGGTAAAATTTGTGAAAGAGAGAACACCATGAGTGAACAACATATTCCCTTAAAAGACCGTATTATTGTGGCGCTGGATGTGGACGACCCGGCAAAGGCCAAGGAGATGGTCAAAAAATGCGAGTCGCATATCGGATTCTTCAAAGTTGGTCTGCAGCTCTTTATGGCCGATTGGTTCAACATTGTCGACTGGATTGTCGACCGTGGCCATAAGGTCATGCTCGACCTGAAATTTTTTGATATTCCCGAAACGGTGAAACTGGCAGTAGAGCAGGTCAACAGCCGCGGTGTAACATTTGCCACCATTCATGGCAACGACCCGATTATTCGGGCTGCCGTCGAGGCGCGGGGCGATATGCAGCTTCTGGCGGTGACAGTCTTGACCAGTTTTGGCGAGGAAGACCTGCGAGCTATGGGGATGACCCAGTCTGTTGAGGATCTGGTCTATTTTCGTGCCAAACGGGCGCTTGAATTGGGCTGCGACGGGGTGGTCTCATCAGGGCTCGAGGCAGAGCGGATGCGGCGCGATCTTGGTGAAAAGCTGCTGATAGTCACTCCCGGTATCCGTCCGGGTGCCAATATTGAGGATTCCGGCGATGATCAAAAACGGATCGTCACCGCGGGCATGGCCATCGCTCATGGTGCCAACCATGTGGTGGTCGGCCGTCCGATCACCAAGGCCGAGGACCCGATTCGGGTGATCGAGCTGATGCAGCAGGATATAGTCGCCTCTGGCAGATAGCAGTATGACGAATCAGCAAACCCAGGAGTGTGCCGCCAGGATGTCGGCCAATTACTGCCAAGAGATACATCAGCTATGAATTACCGCTCGATTGCCAACGTCTTCGGTGTGCTCATGGTTGTTACCGGCTGCTCCATGGTGTTGCCGGTTATCTGCTCGCTGATCTACGGTGAGGATGATTTCAAGGCGCTCAGCTTTTCCGCCATGCTGGCCGTGATTGTCGGTGGCATCATCAAGCAGGTTTTCCGGAAGAATTACGATCTCAGCATGAAGGACGGACTGTTTCTCGCCACCTTCGGCTGGGTGATGATATCTGCCGTTTCGGGGCTGCCGTTTATGCTCTACGGTGCCATTCCCTCTTTTACCGATGCCTTTTTCGAGATGATGTCGGGGTACACCACCACCGGTGCCACCATCCTCACCGATATCGAAGTACTGCCACACGGGCTGCTCTTCTGGCGTAGCCAGACCCATCTGCTCGGCGGGATGGGCTTTCTCACCCTGACGCTTATCTTTTTGCCCCACGGCATGGGGGGGGTACGGATCTTTCGGGCAGAATCTAGCCCGGGCCAGGTGATAACCCGCGAGAAATTCAAGGCCAGAAACAAAGACACCATGCTCTGGCTCTGGTCCATTTATCTGGTGCTGAATCTGTTGCAGACTGCGCTGCTCATGTTCGGGGATATGTCACTGTTTGATGCACTCTGCCATGCCTTTGGCACTGTTTCCACCTCCGGTTATTCCACTAAAAATGCGAGTATCGGTGCCTTCAACAGTGCCTATATCGATTGGGTGACCATCGTCTTTATGTTTCTGGGCGGCATGACTTTTGTGCTCTTCTATCAGATGGTCAAAGGTGACTGGCGAGGGGTCGGCATTAACACCGAATTCTGGTGGTATGTGGGGTTTGTGCTGTTCTTTGCTCTGTCTGTGAGCTTTGTCCTGCACAGCAACAACACCTATCCGAGCTTTCTTGATTCCCTCAGGTACGGCACCTTCCAGGTGATGTCGCTGCTGACCACCACCGGTTTTACCACGGCGGATTACGAGCTGTGGCCCCAGGCCTCGCTGATGCTGCTTTTTACCGTCTGCTTTGTCGGGGCTTGCGCCGGTTCTACCACCAGCGGTATCAAGGTGGTGCATTATGTACTTATTTGCAAATATATGTACGCCACTATCCGCAAGATCTTTGTCCAGCCGATGACGGTCAACTCGGTCAGACTGAATGGCAGGCCAGTGGAGGCAGGGGTGGTTGATCTGGCGGTCTGCTATTTTATCATCAATATCTTTCTCGTGCTGTTCGGTGGGGTTGTTGTCGTTTTTCTGGATCCGGTCGATTATGTCACGGCCATGAGTTCGATTATCGCCACTCTCATGAACATCGGACCCGGCTTTGGATTGATTGGGCCCAGTGAGAATTATGCCTTTTTCTCCGATAGCAGTAAATGGTTCCTCTCCTGGAACATGATGGTGGGACGGCTTGAGATGTTTTCGGCACTTGTGGTCTTTCTGCCCGCGTTCTGGAAGAAGTGACGGAAAAGCTGGCGGCTCATCATTCTTTGGTTTTCTCTATAAAATTCTCATAATCCCTCCTGCTGTAGGAGATGTGCAGCCTAACCAGACTGCGGGCATCCTCGGCATCACCGCGTTTGACCGCCTCGAGAATCGGGCGATGCGCCTCGAGTACCTCAACCGGATTGTTTCTGCTTTTCACAAAACCGTTTAAGAACGTGCGGATATGGGCGGTGAGCGCCTCATGCATCAGCACCAGGAAATGGTTGTCGACAATGAGCGCCAGCTCCTGATGGAACTGCAGGTCCAGATAGGCCACCAGTTCGGATGGCGTTGAGCTGTCCACCTCCTGTTCGAGGATCATCTCGAGGCGCCGGATATCGGCTTTGGTACGCTGCTGGGCGGCGAGGCCTGCGATTTCACTTTCTATCATGGCCCGAGCGTCGACCAGTTCTTGCAACCGTTTTGAATCGGACAGAGCGAAGTGGGGAATGAGAATGTTCTTGATGGTGCTGCTCTGCAGGCGGTTCTGGACAAACGTTCCCTTGCCGTGGGAGGTCTCGATAATGCCCAGGGCATTCAGTCTGCTGAGAGCCTCGCGGAGAGCAAGTCGGCCCACACCAAGTTCTTCCTGCAACTTTCTCTCACTCGGCAGCTTGCTACCCGGGCTGTAATCTCCCTTGTTGATACGCTCGGTCAGCATGCTGACCACCATGTCTACGGTAGTTCCTTTCTCGGTCATCTTTTCCATAGTGAAATCTCGTATTGCGTTCTGTTGGCAGAGAGGATGAAGTGTAGGATGAGAACATATCATACCAGATAAAAGTTGATTACGCAGCAAAACTGCGTGGAGAAACAATGTATTGCGGGCAGATATTGTAGTAACAATCAATATAATAAGTAGTTATTAGACGTGTTGGGTGAAGTTTTGAAACATGACTTTCCTGATGAAAGAGGATTGTTCCGGAGATGTTTCATGATGGAACAGAAGTGAATATCTATTAAATAATTGATATACCATTGAAGAACCAAAGTAACGAAGTGTTGACAACTGGTATGATGAGTGGTAAGGGTGCAGATATTCTGTCCCTGAAGGGTGGGGATGAGCCGTATCGGCTGAATATGAAGGGATCAGCAATCCAAGGTATTGCCTTCTCTTTCCTCTTTAAACGAAAATGAGTGCCAATGCCTATGTCCCTACCAATGCTTGCCCTGACTGCCTGTCTGCCGATTGTTGTTGCCCTTGTACTCATGGTGGTTTTTCATCGGCCCGCCACCCAGGCTATGCCGCTTGCCTGGCTCGCTGCCACAATTGCGGCGATCGCGGTCTGGCAGGCGCCGCCGCTGTATGTGGCGGCTTTGACTTTGCATGGTTTTGTGGTTGCCGTCAGCTTGTTGATCATCGTCTTCGGTGCGCTGCTGTTGCTCTACACCTTGAGTGCGAGCGGTGGAATGGAGACCATTCAGGCCGGTTTTCGTTCGATCACAACCGACCCTCGTCTACAGTTCATTATCATTGCTTTTCTTTTCGGCGCTTTTATCGAGGGAGCTGCCGGTTTTGGCACCCCGGCGGCACTTGCCGCGCCGCTTCTGCTCCTGCTTGGTTTTCCGCCTTTGGCTGCCGCTGTGGTTTGTCTGATAATGAACACATTGCCGGTACCTTTTGCCGCTGTGGGGACACCGATCATCATGGGCCTCAGCTACTTGCGAGAGCTGGTGACGGGACTCGTCGCCACTGGCGTGCCGGATCTCGGATTTACTTCTGTCGAAACCTTCAACACCCTTATCGGCAAATGGGTAGCGGTGATCCATTTTCCCATCGGTTTTGTGCTGCCGATTGTCATGTGCGGGTTTCTCACCCGTCATTTCGGGCCGGGTAGATCGTGGACTGAAGGATTCGGCGCCTGGAAATTTTGTCTCTTGGCCTCTGTCTCCTTCTTGGTGCCGTACCTGGTCTTCGCGGTGTTCTTTGGACCTGAATTCCCGTCGCTTATCGGGTCGTTGATCGGCCTTGGCATCATCACCTGGGCAGCACGGCGAGGTATTGCCCGACCGGCAAAGCCGTTTCGCTTTGCGCCTGCAAGTGAGTGGCCGTCGGAGTGGACCGGTATTGTCAGTGCCGACACCGGTCATGAACCGGTGGCACGTATGAGTCAGTTACGGGCCTGGGCTCCGTATCTGCTAATTGGAATACTGCTGGTAGTAACTCGTTTGCCGGAATTGGGAATGAAAGATTTCCTGGCTGCCCGTAAAATCAGTTTTGATCATATTCTCGGGTTTTCCGAGGTGAGCGCCAGTATCCAGTATCTCTATCTTCCGGGGATTATACCGTTTACCCTGGTGGCGCTCTTGACTGTTCCCCTCCATGGCATGACCCTGGGAAAAGCAGCTGGAGCCTGGAAAAAAGCGGCTTTGAGTATCAAGAATCCCACCATTGCTCTGCTTTTTGCGGTGGCGATAGTATCGATCTTCAGGGGAACCGGGGTGAGTGACAACAGCCTTAATCCAAATGGTTACCCATCCATGCCCCTTGCCATGGCAGGGGCGGTGGCCGATATGGCGGGAAGGGCTTGGCCGATGCTCGCCGCCTTTATCGGCGGGGCAGGCGCTTTTATTACAGGTTCAAATACGGTTTCTAACCTGCTGCTGGCCGAATTTCAATGGGGCATGGCGGAAGCACTCAGCCTGCCACGCGATATTATCGTTGCTTCCCAGGTTGTGGGTGGGGCTATGGGCAATATGATCTGTATCCACAATATTGTGGCAGTCTGCGCAGTGGTTGGTCTGTTCGGCAAAGAGGGTGTTATTTTAAAGGCGAATTTCCCTATCTTTCTGTTCTATGGGTTAATGGCCGGCGGGATGACGCTTGCACTGATCGCCATCTGAAATTGCCAGGGGGCCTAAGCCCGGGCATGCCACTGTTGTTTGTCACCGAGTTTTTCCATGTCGGCCAGGTATTCTTCAGCCCGGTCGAGATAGAAGGCAAGGGGTTTTGCGAAATTCCTGCCCACCAGTCCGTCGACAAAGACCTGGCTGATCTCTTTTTGCCGGTTGAGAACCAGCTGAGACCGATAGAAGATCAGCCACTCTTCCTGTGACATCTCTTCAACCAGCATAACCAGCGCCTTGCGGGCCCGCGGCTGGTACATCCAGAAATACATCAGATCAAGGGCGTTGACGATGATGAGCTTCTCCTGGTCCCTTGCTTCATAATCAAGGGTCTGCATCATCATCTTCGGGGAGGCGAGCATTTCAAGCACATCCTCTTCCGGAAACTGCATATCAAGCTTGGAAAAGACGTAAAAGAGCTGGGAGATCTTGGAACGGTAACCGGTCAGTCTGGCCTTGATGTTGGTCTGTCTGTCGGCAAGGCCTTCGATCACGGCGGCAACACAGTCCGAGGCAAATTTTGAGATAATGGCTGCCCACTTTTGCAGGATGCCGCTGACATCCGGGATCCCTGCCATGGCAAGAATAGCGGCAACAAGGGAGTTCAATAGGATGGCGATGGGAATGGCCAGAATCGAGCGGAAAAAATTACCGATGGCGGCGCCTTTGGGTAAGCCGCGCAGGGTGTTGTGACTCGAGATATAGATACCGTTGGCTAGGCCCATAACCGCATACAGGGTGATGGGATCGGTGGCGGTGTTGATGCCGAATCCACGATCAAGCAGTAGGGTCTTGACCAGAAAATCCAGAAGCGGGACAGAAAAACCAGTATAGAGCAATGAGTCGGCTATCCGGCTCCAGCTGACCAGGGAGTTCCAGGGCAGTAGTGGCGAGCGCTTGAGTCCGCCGCCACCCAGCACCGACTGGATGATATTGCGTGAACCGGTGATACCAAACCAGATAAACGCCCCGAAATAGGCAAGCAGCCACCAGTCCTTGGTGAGGGCAAAGGTGAAAAAAGCGGGGATAAGACCAAAAAGGACCTTCAGACTGTTTTTGAGGTTGGTGTTGAGATACTTCCAGCGGTTGCCGATGGATTCAGCCTCTTGCTGTTCGTACATAAGCGAATCGGTTTCCGCTGCTTTGCTTACCCCCCCTAGCGTCGCGATATTGCCGGGTGCACCGGGATGGACCAAAAAACCGTCAATGCTCCAGTCGAACCATTGCTCTTTGCCACCTTTTGGGGAGAATCCCAATCTTTCCAAGAGACCTTCAGCTGTTCCCCCCAATCTTTTGTGCGCGTTTTTGGTCAAAAGAGCACTGACAGGGATACATTCCCGTCCACCTTTCTTCATCTCTTCCCGTACGGTTCGCCGGGCCCTCATGGGCAGGGTGTCGAGGACGACCAACCC
Organism: Desulfopila aestuarii DSM 18488; assembly: GCF_900143695.1. Classification (GTDB taxonomy): domain Bacteria; phylum Desulfobacterota; class Desulfobulbia; order Desulfobulbales; family Desulfocapsaceae; genus Desulfopila; species Desulfopila aestuarii. The sequence continues at coordinate 223,747 of NZ_FRFE01000001.1, read as the reverse complement.
CATGCCATGCCTGTATGCCGCCTGTCCGGTTGAACCGGAACCGATCCGAGAACGGAGTGTTCTCTTCTGGTAATAAGTATGAAATGTCTCAAGATTATAGAGGATATTCATCAGATCCTCTTTTCTCTCCACCATCTCTATCAACTCCTGCCGGATATGAGTTGTCTCTGTCTTATCTTCCGGCAGGAACTCAAGCTGCTTTTTTAACCGTAGATACTGTTCATCATGATCCCAGATAATGGCACGGATAACCCGTTTCAGGACGATGACGTTGTCATCGTTCAAGGCCTTTTGCAGGTCGTTGATCAGGTGGTAGCTTTTTTCAGGACTTTTGAGGTCGACCGCATCGCCAGCTGTACCGGGGCCTCCGGATATGAAGGCCGTGCCGTGGGCAGCATTGGTCAGATTATAGGTTTCAACATGGCTGATCATGCCCGCGCAGTTGAAGAGCAACTCAAGGGTGTCCTGGACCGAAAGGTTACTGAGATTGAGGGTAAAGCGTGAGCTGGAGTGAAGCGACAACAGCCGACTGAGCAGTTTTTCAGGTGCAACTGATAGAAGCGGTGGTAGATCGTCGCAATCCTGGGGTCGGGTCGGGTCGTGGAGTTGGGGATTTTTTGACGGTAACAGATAGTCGTTGATAATGGACTCGACCGAAGGTCTTTCAACGCGCCTGTTGGCATCAACAGGTGCATTTTCTGTTGGTGGAGCAGTGGTCGTTTGCAGGGTGTCGTGGATGAAGCGGGCCAGGTGCAGCAATGAAGGCTGACCAACTCCGACAAAAGATAAGAATTCATTGAGATCAAGCGGCGGCAGCGTCACCCCTGCTCTTGCACTTAATGCCAGTCGGTGCTGTTCATTGTATGTGTCCAGCACATCGAAGACGTATTGCTGCTGGTATTTCGAGACCTGGCGCCCATCTCTCATCAGTTCGATGGTCGAGTCTTCTTCTAAAAATTTTAAGAAAGAGTCGTTGTTACTGAAACCGTGAGGTTCCCAGGTAAAGCGCACATACTTGTCGCGAAACCTCGAAGAAATTTCGATGCCGACCTGCACCCGGATGTCAAGAATAGCGCTGGCCTCTATCAACTCCCGGACCACATCGGGACGGACATAATTATAATAAATGACAGTGAGATAGCGAATTCCTTTAATCCAGGCGTCCATGAGCAGGTGGGTCGGCGATTTGCGGCCTTTGGTGTTAGCGTCATGAACATGATCGTCGAAGGCAAACTGATTCCACTCCTCAGGCATCTCCAGCAGGTGGAAGCGGGCGAGTTCAGTCCGGACCTTGCGCGGGTTGCCGGTTGATACCATTCGGAAATCATGGGCCAGCTTCAACTGGCGAAGCTCATTGCCCCGGCTGCGCAGCAGCTCTTTCATTATCTGCAGCAGAACCCGGGCAGTATTCTTCTGGTAGAAGCTGCTGGAGGAGAGAAGCACCTCATCCCGCAGGGAGCGAAGTGCCCGTATTCTATCGCTTGGTGTGCCTTTTTCAAATGAGCCGAGCAGGCTGGCAATGGCATAGGCGATGCGTAGACCACGGGCTGCGGCCATCTCCTTAATCCCCTGGGGGTGCATGTGTTCGTTCAAAAGCGAGTGCAGGGATTGCGACTCGGCTTCCCGGCCGATAACATCATTCACGATTCGAAGGAGCTCGTAATCGTTCTTGTCGAAAAAAATGGAGGTCGATGTGTGTTTCATGGCTCGGACGCGGGATCAAGTTAAGGAAATGGGAAGCAGTGGCAGCGATCGTTTGGGTAATTATATGGCAGAGCTTTTGATATCACAAGAAAATCAGTAGGTGTGGCGTCTTGCGAGCATGATTGGATCTGTTTGCGACTATGGAGGCGACTATTTCATCAAAAAAGACCCTCTCAATTTGTGAAATATCATGGCAAACCTTTTTGTGGAGAAGTTTTGAATAATATTATTTGAAGCGCTATCGAATGTTAACTAAATACGTAAAATGATCGTCGAAGGTGAATAAAAAGCCATTAGCATTGACTATGAAGTTAATTTTTGTTAGTACGTGTTTCTCGTTGCGGATTTTCCCGTTGATGCAGCGGACAGAAATAAAAACATCAAGTGAGCTGCTTGCTTACGAGATCAACATGCAAGGCGACTCCAAAGGCGTTGTGAGAATGGTCTGCCATGGAGTTGGCACAAACACGTGATCAGGAGTTACGGAATGTTCAAGGAAGAGATCAAGGTAATCGATTGCACAGTTCGCGACGGCGGCCTCATGAACAAATGGCAGTTTAGCGAAACCTTTGTGAAAAATGTCTATAATGCCCTGGCTGATGCGGGTGTTGACTATATGGAGATCGGTTATCTCAGCTCAAAAGATGCTTTTGATGCCAAAGTATACGGCCCATGGAAGTTCTGTCATGAAAAGGATTTGAAAAAGGTCATTGGAGATAAGGAGAAGCGAATCAAACTGTCGGCAATGGCTGATATTGGCAGGATCGAGCTTGAGGATATTCCACTGGCTGCTGACAGTTCGCTCGACATGATCCGGATTGCCTGCTATGTCCACCAGGTGGACAAGGCCATCGCCCTGGCCCATCATTGTCAGGAGAAGGGGTATGAGGTCACCATTAACCTGATGGCGGTGTCCACGGTTGGCCTGCGTGAGCTCAATGAATGTCTGGAAGACCTCAACAAGAGCAAGGTCCCGGTCATTTATCTGGTCGATTCCTTTGGGGCCTTCTATTCCGAAGACATCGACACCCTCGCCCAAAAATATATCGAACGGTTGCCGGGAAAAACCATTGGCGCTCATTTCCACAACAACCAGCAGCTGGCTTTTGCCAACACTATCTCTGCCATCATAAATGGTGTCAACTACCTTGATGCCACTCTCTATGGTATCGGTCGCGGCGCTGGCAATTGCCCGCTTGAGCTGCTACTTTCTTTTCTGAAAAACCCGAAATTCAAGGTGCGGCCGGTCGTCAAATGTATTGAGGAGGAGATCTTTCCCTGGAGCCAAAAGATTGATTGGGGCTACTCCATACCATACATGGTCACCGGCACCATGAATCAGCATCCGAGAACAGCCATGGCACTCATGGAGTCGGAAGACAAGGACAAGGTGCTCGACTATTACGACTCAATCTGTAATGGGGGGGCTACTTCCTGATACCGTTGCAGCACTGAAGTCACCTTGAAGACAGTATGAGAACGCATGGTCGCTTTTTGAAGCGGCCATGCGTTTATTGTTTCAGGCGGCTATGGGTTCTCTGAGGTGAGAAGACGGGCTCTGTAAGCAAAATCCATTATCGATTCGATCACAGATACAGTTCAGCAGACTGGCGTCGTGGCTGATGGCGAGCACACCTACCTGGCGGCTTTTTGCCCAGCTGAGGACCGTCTGCCAGATAAGGGCCTGGGTAGCGGGGTCAAGCGATGCGGTCATCTCGTCGGCAATCAGGTAACGGGTAGCCGGGGTCATTGCGCGAATGAGGGTGATCCGCTGCAGTTCGCCGCCTGACAGCTCGTGGGGATAGCGTTCAAGCTGGTTAAGACCAATACCGAACCGTTGTAGAAGTTCCGAACAGTCAGTGTTGCCCTCGGCCAGGATTTTACCGATTTTCCAGCGGGGATTGACGGCCAGCTCCGGATGTTGAAAGATCATCTGTACAGGGGAAAAGCCGCTGGCAGGTAATGCTTGGTCGTTACAGAATATTATCCCGCTTTGGGGATGGTCAAAACCTGCCATTAGCCGCGCGAGTGTTGATTTGCCACAGCCGCTCGGACCTGGCAAGCCGACGATCTCACCGCTATTGATGGTACAAATTACTCCCTCCAGGAGCGGAATATCCTTATCGTAGCGATAACAGATCTTTTCAGCCCGCAACATGATTACACCTCACCAATTTATGATTGACCCTGCGAAGAGATGGTGCAGATTGCCGGCACCCCGGCCTTGCCTGGGGGCACCGCTCGGCAAACAGACAGCCGTTGCGGTTGAGGGTTGAGGATGATGGTGTCGGGGGGAGGCTCATAAAACCGTTTCTGGGCAGGGCTTGCCATAGACTCCTGGTATAAGGGTGCATGATGAGGTCATTTTCTTCCAGGGCCCGCGCTGGAGTTATTTCTACCGTCATGCCCTCATAGAGAACAACCAGTGTATCCGCTATTTGTACTCCGTTTTCGAGATCGTGGGTGATGAGGACCACACCTTTGCCCTGTGTGGCAAGTTCTTTCAGATGAGCTAGTGACTGTTCACTTACTTCGGGATCAAGGCCGGTTGTGGGCTCATCGGCGATGATGAGGTTAGCGTTTCCAGCGGTGGCGGTGGCGGTCAATACCCGCCTTGCCATTCCCCTCGAGATCTGAAAGGGATACATCGATTTTACTGTGTCGGCGAGCTGGTATCGAGCAAAGGTCCGGTCACAGCTTGTATGCGCAGTGTCGGCACACCTCCCACTGAGCCGTGCTGAGCGGTACACCTGTTTCCCAACCCGGGTGAGTGGATTGAGATGGGTAACGGATTGCGGGATAAGGGCGATTTCTCGACCACGCAGTTCTTGTATTCCTGCTGGCGATAACCGCTTGCCTTTAAATATGAACTCTCCTGACATCGTGGCATTTGCCGGTAGTAATCCGAGCAGGGCGTGGGCGACGAGGCTTTTACCGGCGCCGCTTGCGCCGATGAGTGCGACGATCTCGCCAGGTTGCACCGAGAGCGAAATATCCGAAACCACCGAAAGCGTTTCACGATCAAAAGAGGCGCGGTTTCGCTGAAAGGAGATGGAAAGATTATGTATTTCGAGCATGATGGTGGTCACTCCTGAGCGGTTCGAGGATCCAGCAGGGTTCGCAGATTGTTGCCAAGGATATCAAAGAGCTTGACCGTGAAGACCAGTGAAAGACCCGGCAGGATCGCCAGCCACCAGTAGCCTGTCGAAAGGTGTCGCATCGATTCGGAGAGCAGCATGCCGATCGAAGGTTCATGGGGGGTAAGTCCGAAACCGAGAAAGGTGAGACCGGCCGCATGGAGGATAGCGTGGGGAAACATCAGGATCAGGCCGATCATGAACTGGGGCAGTAGGTGGGGCAGCAGATGATGGAGGGCGATCCAGCTCGGCGTTTTCCCAAGTTTTCTGGAAAGGTGGATAAATTCCGATTCCCGCAGCTGCAGCAATTCTGCCCGGATGATTCTTGCCAGTCGTGGCCAGTGTGAAACCGCCACGGCAATGATGATGCCCTGTGGGCCTCCGCCGCAGGCAAAAGAGACGAGAATCAGCAGTACCAGATGCGGTGTAGCCATGACTGTATCGATCAAGAGTGAGAGAACGCTATCCACCCGTCGACCCATGGTGCCGGCCATGATACCCAGCACGATTGAGATGACAGAGCTGCATCCCGCCGCCAGAAGGCCGATGGCCAGGCTGCGACAGAGGCCAAGCACCGTACGGGTAAGCATATCCCGTCCGAGCCAGTCGGTACCGAACGGGTAGGCGAGTGATGGTGCCAGCTTACGATGGAGAAAGTCGATATCAAGTCCGGATCTCCCTAAAAGGGCGGCTGCTACAAAGAGCATCACCAGAAAGGTGATGCATGAAAGGCAGGCGAGCCAGGCCCGTGTGCGGTTGGTCAGTCGGGGAATGGGGGTGACGGCCGCCACTCTCGGTAACGAAATGGAAGGTGCACGCATCAGAGGGGTTCGCTCCTGTTGGTAATTCGTGGATCGAGTTTGGTGTAGAGGAGATCAGCCACGGTATTGCCTCCAAAGACAAAGATAGCACTGAAAAGAGTGATGCCGAGCAGCAACGGTACGTCGCCCCGGATGCCGGCATCGACCGTGGCCTTGCCGAGCCCTGGATACGAGAAGACCTGCTCGGCCAGTACTGAACCGCCAAACAGCTCCCCCAGGGACGCGAACTGCAGAGTGATGGCCGGGAGGGCGATATTCCTGAGAGCCTGGTGGACAGCCACTCCAAATCGGCTATCCCCCTGGGCCATGGCGAACAGCGCGTAGTTGCTGTTCATGGCATCTATCATCTTTTCCCGGGTATGGAGGGCGATCTGGGCAATTCCGATGACCGACAATGTGGCAGCTGGCAGAAGCAGGTGGTGGAGGTGCTGCCACATTGTCGCATCGGCGCTGGTGGTGCCTGGTGGATAGGCGCCGCTGATCGGGGTGATGCCGAGCTGGACCGAAAATATGGCCAGCAAAACCATGCCCATCCAGAACGATGGAGTGGAAGCCACGGTATAGGCGTAGAGTCTGATGCACCGATCAAGCAGTGAGTTTTTATAAAGGCCGGAGAGAACTCCGAGCACAAATCCGAATATACCGGAGAGAAGCCAGGCGCAGGCCATGAGGTTCAGCGAAGTGAGAAACCGTTTGGCGATGACCTCTGTAACCGGTTCGTTGAAGATCATGGACCGGCCCAGATCACCTTTCAATGCATTACCTGTCCAGAGGAAAAAACGCTCTACAGGTCCTTTGTCGAGACCCCAGCGGGCGACGATCAGCTGTTCCTGCTCCTGGCCTATCTGCATCCGGTCCATGCCCAGGTAAGCGGTTACGGGATCGACTGGCGAAAGGTTCACCAGGGTGAAGGCCAGGGTGGCGACCAATGCCAGGGTCAGCATAAGTCGACCAACCTTCTGGAGCCAGAAGCTGTGTATAATGGCTGATGTCTTCATAAGGATCGTTGTAATGGTTTGGTTGAATGCAGTTTAACGCCGCCATTTCCACTGTTCGATATTGGCAGTGATGGGCCAGCCATGGCCATGGGGCTCCACCTGGGAGTTACCGATATCGAGGTCCTTATGGACAAAGTAGGTGTGATCGAGATTGACCAGCCAGGCCCAGGCCGCGTCACCCCTGGTGTTAACCCCGGTGGCTCCGTTCCATTGGGCGGCTTTCCAGAACTGGAGGGATTCGTCAAAGCTGCCGGCGGCAAGTGCCCTTTCGAGGTTGGAGTCTACTTCGGGGTTGGTATAGAATCCGGCGTTGTTGTATTCGATACCTGCATTTTTGCTACTGTAGAGATGATACAGCTCGATGGGATCGTGGGAGCCCCAGCCGAAGACGATGACGTCCCGGTGCATGATCTTCCTGATTTCATCAAAATTATTCTTGCCTTCCACATGAGCTTTAATACCTACTTTTTCCAGCATATCAGCACAGGCCAGCGCCAGATACTGACGGACGAGGCGGCTGGCCGGGTAGACAATGGTGAATTCCGCTTTCAGACCGTCCTTTTCCCGGATACCGTCGTTGTCAGTATCCTTCCAGCCGGCTTTTTCAAGGAGAGTGACGGCACCTGTGAGGTCATTATCACTGATGGCATTTTCCTGATTGTCCCATGGCAATCCGTCACAGACCCCGAAGGCCGGGCGGCCATAGCCTTCCAGGATGCCTTCAACCAGGACCTGACGATTGAGGGCGAGGTTGACCGCTTTGCGGATCGCCGGGTCAGCGGTGACAGAGTTGCCGATGGGATAGCCTTCAGCGGTTTTTTGTCCGGTATTGGGAATAGTAGGAAACATCAGACCACGATTATCGACACTTTTGACTGCCCGCAGTACCATTTCAGGCAACTCCTGATGGGCCAGTGACTGGGGTACGACAACCATGTGAACCTTGCCGGCTTTTGCGGCAGCATATGAGGTGTCCTCATCGGTAAAAAGGAAGACGATTTTCTTGAAAAATGGAGGCTTGCCGAAATAGTTGGGGTTCGCTTCGGCGACCATCTGCTGGCCTTCGGTCCATTCGGTCAGCATGTAGGGACCGGAACCGATTGGCTTTCGGCCGTACCCTTCGCTGTAAGCATGCTTGGGGACGATACCAAGGGTGATCAGCCGGTTGATGAAGGTGGTGTCGCGCTGGTTCAGATAAAGAGTGAGGCTGTAGGGACCGGTGACCTCGACTCTGTCGAGGTGGGCCAGATCGACTTTACCGCCAGCACCTTTAGCGGTTGTGAAGGTGAACGCCACATCCTCGGAGGTGAGTGGTATCCCGTCGGAGAAGACCGCATCTTCCCGGATGGTGAGTTGCCACTGAAGACCATCTTGTGAAAGAGTGTACTTTGTTGCCAGCGAGGGGACAATCTGCAGCTTTTCATCACGTTTTAAGAGGGTGGACTGGAACAGCGGGTTGCCGTAGAGCCCCCAGCCGAGGATCGGATCATAACCTTCTTCCGGTTCGCCCTTGATGGCCAACATCAGGGTTTCCGTGGTAACAGCACCACTGGCGCTGGAGAAGGACAAGAGCAATGCTGTACATATCGAGAGTGCGAGACAACAGAGGAAACGGTTGGGCATGATATGCTCCTTACAGTGTTGAAGTGTTACGTAATCGGAAAACGTATTACTCGGTTGTTCGAAAAAACCGATTTCCAGAGGTATGGGGATGTACCGGAAATCGGCATTAGGGATAAAAGAGTCACACGAAATTATGATACGTGTGAAACCTAACCTTGCAGGTGATTGTTGTCAATACTTTATTTGAAGAAAATATTGTTTGATAATTGTCTGTTACAATGTGGTATTTTTCAATTTGATACACACTGGGAAACAGCTATTGCAGATGGAAATGGGGCATGCTTAATAAAAAATTGGGATGAAAAGAGTTGTTATCACAGACGGTTATCCCCGTTGTGACTGAAAACAGTAGTGTGTTTTATGAGTAAACTGTTATAAATACGGGAAGAATGGCAAGACGATTCTGTGTTGCCAGCTGATTGAGAATAAACGAGTGAGGTGAGTGGGCGGTATGAAGCGGGAACGTGTCCATAAAATTGTACTGTTGTCTCTGGTCTTACTGATTTCTGCGATTTTTTTGCAGATGATACATCAGTTCCTGATGCCGATGTTCATGGCTGGACTCTTTTCCGCCATGGCGATGCCAGGTCATCGGTGGTTGGCCCAGAGATTTGGGGAGCGCGAGAACCTGGCTTCCGTGCTGATTATTCTCGGTATGGTGGTGCTGGTACTGGCGCCGCTCTCCATGTTAATCGGGGTGGTGGTTGCCCAGGCGATAAACGTCGGCCAGTCGGTGACACCCTGGGTGCAATCGTTTATCCAGGAACCAAGCACCATCACGCTGTATCTTGAGAAAATTCCGTATTATCAGGAGATCTTGCCGTATCGTGATGTAATCATTCAGAAGGCCGGGGAGTTGGTGGGAACCCTCTCCACCTTTTTGATCGACTCGCTCTCGTCGGCAACCAAAATGACCATGAACGCCCTGTTCGGTTCGGTGATCATGCTCTATGTTATGTTCTATTTTATGACCATGGGCGAGGTGCTGCTGGAGCGGATTCTCTATTTCCTGCCACTCACCGACGATGACGAACGGATGCTCCTCTACCGTTTCACTTCAGTTACCCGCGCCACCATCAAGGGCACCATCGTTATTGGTATCATGCAGGGGACCATCTGTGGCCTCGCCTTTGCCATTGCCGGCATCAAGGGACCGGTGTTCTGGGGCAGCGTCATGGCGGTGACCTCTATTATACCCGCCTTCGGCACGGCGATTGTCTGGGGTCCGGCACTCATTATCCTGTTGCTGATGGGCGATTTTAGCGAGGCGATCATCCTCGGTGTGCTTTGTGGTGCTGTGGTGGGTAATCTCGATAATCTGGTACGGCCGCGTCTGGTGGGGAAAGACACGGAGATGCATGATCTCTTCGTTCTCTTTGGCAGTCTTGGCGGTATCTCGATGTTCGGGTTGCTGGGTATTATCATCGGTCCGATCATCGCCGCCCTTTTTATCACCATCTGGGAGATCTACGGCAAAGTTTTTCAGGAATATCTTCCCGATGTTGGGTTGATATTACGAAGCGGCAGAATACCAAAAGAGTGTGAAGCGCAACCGGCAGAAGAGAAACCACAATCCACAAAAGAACCGCAAAATCCGTCTTGACCAGCGCAAAAAAATTATCACGTCCATCTCCCCAATAAAAAGACAACGCCATTGATGGTTGACAACAGGCAATTGACTACGCTATTAAATGAATGTTCAATTAATTAGGCCGTGCTTCATTGAGCCAGCAGAAATAGCATTCTTACATAATTCGATGGGAAACAGAGGTGATAGAACGAAAGCGACAGAGCGCCATAGAGCGGAAACCTGCAATCCTGAAAGCTTTTTTTGAAGTTATAGAAAAAGAAGGATTTGAAAACGCCTCCGTGGCCAAGGTTGCCATGAAGGCTGGCGTACATCCAAGCCTGGTTATCCATTACTTCGGTACTAAAGAGAAGATGGTATTGGAATTGGTTGATGAGGTGTTAGCCACCTATGCCGACCTCTTCCGCCGGTTACCGAAAGATGGCCCTCCCCTTGAGAGACTCGAGCGACTGCTGCAGTTGGTCTGGAGCCGTGAGTGGCATGAGGCGGCCAGCTTTGCCGTCGTGTTTTCCTTTTTGGCACTCAGCCAGCGCGATGACGAGGTGCGTAAGCGCGTGCGGAATCTCTATAATAATTACCGTCGTTATCTTCAGGTGCAGGTGTGTTTTTTTGCAGAAGAGGGTGTAATTCGTATCGATGACGTGGAGGCGGCAGTTGAGGCGCTTATTTCCCTTTCGGAAGGATCGCATTATTTCTGTCGGTTTCATATCGATAATGGAACCTTTGACAGCCATTGTCAGCATATGATTGTGGCAGCCAAGAGAATCCTCGGTGTTCAATCGCCCGACATATAATACAGGAGGATATGATGTTTGAAGGAAAAGAGACGATGGCAGGCAACCTCTGGCAACCTTTGATAGCGGTTGATCGCGAGTGTTTCGGCTGTGGTCTGGAGAATCCGCATGGCTTGCAAATGTGTTTTGAGTCAAATGGAACAACGCTCAGGTCCACGGTCAAAATGGAGCAACGATTCAGAGGGTGGTCCAATCTCATTCATGGCGGTATTCTTTCCACTATGCTTGATGAAATGATGGGTTGGACGGTCATGATCCTGACCGGTAAATTCATGCTTACCAGGACAATGCAAGTGGCCTTCAAACGACCGGTATACATCGGTGCTGTACTCACTGTCACAGGCTCGATCAAAGAACGCGTGAGTGAAAAGCGGGTGCTGGTGAAGGCGGAAATTCGTGATGAAGGGGGACTCGTCTGCGCTGAATCGGAAGGGGAGTTTGCCCTTTTTACCCGGGAGCAGTTCCTGCGAATGGGGATTATGCCGGAAGAGGACCTTGCAGCCATGGCTGCTGCCATTTCGTAAAGCACAGGTAATCGTTGGGAGGGAACAATGGCTTCCGATCTACTGTTTCTGGCTGGTCATAGGGCTTATGAACGCATTCGCGCAGATGGCCTCAGCCCGGACGAGGTCCAGATGGTGGTGGGTGCATCTGGTGCCGCCAAATGGCTGGTGCTGCATGGGTTGGAAAGCGCAATTTTCGGACAGTGGTTTTCCGGTCGAACACAACCCCTCCATCTGTATGGGACATCTATCGGTTCATGGAAATCTGTGGCAGCGGCACGCAGAGACCCTGAAGATGGTTTCACCACTTTGGCCAGGGCCTACATTCACCAATATTACCAGGGGAAGATTACCTCCGAGCAGGTTGCACGTGAAACTGGCCGGATACTCGAGGAGTTTCTGGGGCCGGGGGTACCTGAAGAGGTGTTGGCTCATCCGTATTGCCGTCTGCATCTCTCCAGTGTTCGCTGTCGCGGGTTGCTTGCCTCCGATCACCCTCAGATAGAGCTGGCCGGCCTGCTAGCTGCCTGGCTCGCCAATCGATTTTCGCGCAGCCTGTTTCAAAAGCTCTGCCCCCCGACCCTCTTTTATGATCCACGTACTTCGCCGCCGTTTTTGGGTTCTGAAGAATTTGTTGGTGGCGAGGTTCAACTGACAACCACCAATTTCCGCCAGGCGGTTCTTGCCAGTGGCTCCATTCCCTGCGTGATGAAAAGCGTACGCACCATTCATGGAGCACAGCCGGGCTCCTACCGTGACGGCGGGCTATACCACTATCATCCAGCGTTTGATTTTCTTGGCGGTCAAAAAGGCATAGTTCTCTACCCGCATTTCTATTCGGAAGTGACTCTGGGTTGGCTCGATAAAGGGCGCAAAAGCCGTATCGCTGACGGTTGTCGTTTGGCCGATGTCCTGCTGCTTGCCCCATCCCCGCAATTTGTGGCAGAGTTGCCTTTTTCCCGTATTCCCGATCGCCGTGACTTCGTCAGCCTGGCTGGCCGGGATAGCGAACGGGTAGCTGCCTGGAATCGAGCTGTTACCATGAGCCGCAGATTGGGTGAGCAGTTTCTGGAGAGTGTTGAGTTTGGTGCGATCAGGGAGCTGGTGCAGAGAATTCCCTGAGGTGGGGAAAAGAAGTTTCAAATAATCTGTTATTGCAGGTCAGTGGGCAATGGTAGGCCGGCTTCGAGAATCATGGCCCGTGCCAGGGTGGCAGCGGCCGTATGATAGTATTTTTCGCTGAGAGCGTCTTCGCCGCGTGCCATTTCAATGCTTTTTCGCGCCATGCTGTAGAGCAGGATCTGGCCGTAGATAAGATCGGCCCAGGCGGCGGCGGCAGCATCCGATGCCTTTGGTCGAACAGATTGATAAAAGCGGGCCGTGTTTTCATTATCCGGCCGGTAAATGACTTCTATCAGGGTGGACATTGCAATAGTTGGTGAAGCGATTTCCCGCAGCAAAAGTCTTGCCTCCCATTCGGGACGATCCGGCCGGAAATGGTCATGGAATTTGCGAAAAACGGTGGTGCGGATAATTTCTGCCTGTCCTTCTGGGCTTTCCATCAGCCGCGGGTTCTCCTGCAGCACATCGGAAAATGTGGTGTGGTTGCCGCGAGCGTGGGCGGCGAGGCAGGTTTCGGTGTAGAGACTTTCCTTACTGCCGAAATGATAGTGGATAGCACTCTGTTTGACGTCGGCCCGATCAGCAATCATCCTGGTACTGACACCTTCGAAGCCGAACTCGGCAAAAAGTTCTCCGGCTGCGGCGATAAGGGCTGAGCGGGTGGCGGTGGACCTTCTCATCATCGTACTTTTTGATGTTGTCCGGAAGTGGGCCATCGATAAGGCGGATACAGAAAGAGAGTGCTCAAAAAACCCGGGAGGGGAAGGTTAAGAACCTTCCCCTCCCACTTGCGAACCGCTTGTTAAGAGAGATGGGGTAGGGAGATAAGCGATTCGAAAGAGTCTCGTGTATGAAAAATGATGCACCTGATAGAAATGCATCACTGATAGTTATCTGTAAAAACGATCAACCATTCAAGGTCAACTGATCGCCAATTTAGGTCAATCGACCTAAATTGTCAAGAACAGATCGACCATTTTGCCTGGATAAATGCGAAAAATATTCAACTATCCGCTGATGTTGTTGATCTATTGCTCGGTTGTACGCGTCGTGTGCGTCGTTGTATCTGGCAAATATTGTGCTTGAAGAGTCTTTGACAGAGCTGTAGGGCGATTCAGTGCCTGGGCGATGACTTGGCTGACCTGGGTCATGCTATAAGGTTTCCGTATGAAATTGCATAAGCCATGTTCTTTCAGGCTGACGAGGTCTGCAGCACGGGTAAAGCCGGAGGAGATGACGACTTTTACATCAGGGTCTATTGCTTTGAGATTGAAAAAGCAGGATGAGCCATCCATTACAGGCATGAGCATGTCAAGCAGCACAAGCGAAATGTGTTGCTGGTGCTGTTTATAGACTTCGAGTCCTTCCTTACCGTTTTCTGCCTCGAGAACGGAGTAGCCGAGCCGCTCCAGCATGCTTTTCGCAGTGATACGAACCACTGGCTCATCATCCACCACCAGTATACACCCTTCGCCACATACCAGCTCTTCAGGTATCTTTTCAACAGTGTCTTTAACGTTTGATAGTGGGAGGTATAAGCTGAATTCCGTGCCATGATCGATTTCGCTATAAACCGTAATAGCCCCCTTATGCTGCTGGACAGCACCATAGACTGCTGCAAGGCCGAGTCCAGTTCCCTTGTTGATTTCTCTGGTTGTAAAAAAAGGTTCAAAAATCCGTTTGAGGTTTTCCTTGGCGATGCCACAGCCGGTATCTCGAATTGTCACCTGCAGATAGGTGCCGGGGGTAATGTCAAAAGGCATATTCGAGCAGTACATTTCTTCCAACTCAATATTAGCTGTAGAAAATGTTAAGATTCCGCCATCCGGCATGGCATGCCCGGCATTTATGCCGATATTGAGCAGGCTGTTCTGGAGCTGACTCCAGTCCCCCATGACAGTGGTTGACTCAGCCTCAAGACGGGATTCTATGGAAATTCGCTTGTCGAGTGTTCTATGAAGAATATCAGTGGTGTCGGAAATGATGTTATGCACGTTGACAGATACAAAGGTGATCGGTTCCTTGCGTGAAAATGCGAGGAGCTTTTGGATCAACTCGCCGGCTCGAATGGAGGCATCAGTTATGATTTTAACGAGTTGCTGATTTTCGGGACCAACCCGCAGGCGCAGGAGCTCAGCGGAACCAACAATGCCACTTAGCATGTTATTGAAATCGTGGGCGATGCCTCCAGCAAGCTGTCCGACAGCATCCATCTTCTGGCTTTGGCGCAGCCGTTGTTCCATCTCGATACGGTCTGTAACTCGATCAATACGGATGACTGCTCCGGCCTTCTGAGGTGAGAACAATGGTGAAACTGTGATCTCTGAATATTCTGTTTTACCAAACTCGTCAGTTCGAAAATAGGGCAACACGAGAAGAGCTTTCTCACCAATCGATCTCTGCAATTGTTCCTGATGCTCAGACATTTCAGGAAAAACAGTAAACAGTAACTTGCCGTGTGCTTCTTCAGGGTGTAATCCTGTTGCGAGCTGCGCCTGTGCATTCCACAGGGTCACACACAGTATCTGGTCAACACCGATAATGATTGAAGGCATTGAGTTGATCATGCTGTCAAGGAAAAGTCTGTTTTTCTCCTTCTCCTGGTCTGAACGTCTCAGTTCAAGGTTCTTTTCCTCAAGTCCTGCCAGTGATCGGTTAAGCTCAGAGGACATCCGGGAGAAAGCGTAACCGAGGACATTGATCTCATCGATGTTATGGTGCTGCCAGTGAAAACGATCGCGATATGCGTAGAAAAGATCAACACCGTCTTTTAAGGTATGAAGCGGCGTTGAGATCACGTTGCTCAGTCGGATGATGATATAAAACAATGCGATTCCCATGAGCAAAACCATTGCCATGGTCAAGGTTTTCAGGTATTCGATCGGTTCGTAGATTTCACTGAGATACCCTGTGGCGACAAGATACCAATTGTACCCTTCAAGCTTATCGACAAAAGCGTATTTACGTTGTTCCGTCTCTTCTGATGGGTTTTTCCAGAGATAGGTGAGGTAACCGTCTCTGCTTGCCAGAAGAAGCGTGAGAATGTTTTCACCCTTACTGTTGACCAACGCAGTTCCGTCAATATTGGAAAACTCAGGATGAAGGAGGATTGTGCCCTTTTCATCAAAGAGAAAGAAGTACCCGCTTTTGTTGATGCGCACTGGACGTATGAGTCTGCCAAGCTCCTCGACATCGACAAGATCGACAAACTCATCCCGATATGAGGATGCTCCGACGATCCAGTTCCATTCGGGGAATTCGAGTACATAGGCAGCTTTTTTTCTAAAGCTGTTATCTGCAGGATTTTTCCAGTCGTACTCAGTGAATCCATGACGTGTGGCGGCCCAG
The DNA here is from genome assembly GCF_900143695.1 of Desulfopila aestuarii DSM 18488. Taxonomy (GTDB): domain Bacteria; phylum Desulfobacterota; class Desulfobulbia; order Desulfobulbales; family Desulfocapsaceae; genus Desulfopila; species Desulfopila aestuarii. The sequence continues at coordinate 208,109 of NZ_FRFE01000001.1, read as the reverse complement.
GTTTTACACCCTTCAGTAGCAGTGCAATTACTCCCCGGGAGAAAAGGATGGAGGTCGAGGAAGAGTTGACTGTTCATTTCTTTGACAGCTACGAGATAACCACTCTTGCCGACGGTCTGCAGGTTGAAATGCATCTGAATTTTATCTTTAGCTTCCCTTTCTGTAAGTTTTCCGAGACGATAGAGGGCATATTGTTCTTCAATAAATTCAAGATTTTTTTCAGTTATGGCTCGCAGATAATTACTGATTGCGGTGCTGAGCAGTTCCTGGGCAGCGCGATGCATGTTCTGCTCAGTTTTTTGCAGCTCGATGTTGGCATTTTCCCTGAGATAAGAACGGACAAAGTGATAGTTTAGAAAAAAGATGGTGCTGATGACGATCAGGATGAAGGGGCCAAGATAGATCGATATCTGTGTTCGTATCTTCATAAAAGCCATCTGAAAAAGGAAAGTACCAACATCGTGTATTTCCATTGTAGGCAATTCCACACCCTTTTACAAAATCGCAGATCTCCAAAGACAGGGGAAAACCTGCTGGCCTGGCATGAAGTTAGACAATATTCTGAATCAATTCTATTTGTTATTGTCTAGCGTTGAAGGCAGAAAAATTCTTTGAGAGGATAGTTTTGGAAAGGGCCAGATGATCTTTCTACAACATCCCGGCCTAGACAACACTCGAGAGATTCGAATACATGAAGGACCTGTGTTATTTTGTCGAACGTTCTTTTAGGATGCCAAGGGCTTGGCCAGAATGGATAAACACCAGAACTGTGGTTGGTGAGCTTGGCACCACCACATCGCAATGGTTGTGCCAGCGCTCTTCATGTTGGAAACCCGTATTTTCTGTTACGCCGGGATGTGACTCAGGAGGAAGTTCTTCGACTGATGGCTGTTGGACTTTGGCAAAAGCAAACATCTGTTTGTGGATTCAGTTTATGCCTGGCGGAGACTGGGAAATGTGACAAAGTAAAAATAAGGAAATCAATTATTCTGCAATAATCACTTCTACTCCCATTTCCTGGAAACGGAGTCTGTCTTCATCTTTTATGGACTTGTCTGTAATAAAATAATCAATCAAATCCAGACCGCCTAAAGAGGCAAATGATACTTTCCCGATTTTCGTTGAATCGGCTAACAGAAAGACCTCCTTTGCTGCCTTTATCATAGCCTTTTTCACATATAAATCGTTAAATCCAGGATATGTCAGGCCAGCATCAAACGAAATTCCGCCGGTTGCGAGAAAAAGTTTGGAAGCATGCACATCGGTAAAAAAATCAGCAGCTTTTTCACCGGAAAGGGAAAGAGTCGGAGGCTTGAATTGCCCCCCAGATGAGAAAACGGTACAGTTTGGAATAGCACCGAGACGCAAAACAATATTTAAAGCATTAGTAATAATTTTCAGGTTCTGCTTGAGAGCTAGTCCTTCAATCATCTCCGTCGTGGTAGACCCGGCATCGAGAATAATAGTCTCCCCGTGATGGACATATTCCGAAGCTTTTTGTCCGATCAACCGTTTCTTATCCATGTTCTCGAGATGTTCGAGCGTCATGGTCTGCACCAATTGTGGTACAGATTTCAGAAAGGCCCCGCCATGTTTACGGGTTACATAACCTTCTCCTTCAAGCTTTTCGAGATCTTGGCGGATTGTGGGCTCCGAAACGTTAAAAAGCTTACTCAAGCTACTAACTCTTGCGCCTCCCTCTTCTCGAATAAGCTCGAGAATTTTTAATCTCCTTTGTTCTGCTAGCATCCCGATAAAAAAATCCTTGTTTTTGTTGAAAGACAGATTCAGATTGAGTTCTTTTTGCGAATTGACCTTGGCCGCAAGTCCCCCACAATACACCTTTTTATCTGCAATGCAAACTGTTCAAAGCTTTCACGCCGCTTATCTTGATCGAAGAAAATTCGTTCAGTTTCAAAACAAAATAATAGGTTATCACCGGTTATGGAACAGGTCCCATCCCAAATATTTCCCAATTGACTCTTCGAGAATATCAGCGACCTGGCCTCTGACCATAGCGACATGGTGCTCAAAACCGTTCTGACAGATATGGGCGAGCAGCTTACGTAACTCGGGAACCTTGCAGACCGCGATCCCGCCATCCATATTGAATGGATCATCGGTGAATTTTCCCTGGCCGAGATAGGATTTGATTTTCCCCCTCGGGTCATCGGTGGAAATCCTGAAATAGGTCATGGGCCCTGAGGCAACATGACCTTTCACTGCCCCAAAACAGTTTTCACGACCGAGGGTTTCGCCCAGAATATCGAGATCGGCAATTTCAGGGGTTATCCCCATGAATCCCTTTGGAAAATTACTACAATGCGTGTTGACGCATTTGTTTTCTTCTGAGCCATAATTATTATTCCAATCAAGAAAACCTGGCGGATTCCCGGATGCAAGCAGGAGAGCATACATGGAGACGGCCCCGGTGACATCTACTTCACAGGCACTTGGCATTGAGTTTTCTCCCATCATGCTCATGGTGAGGCATGATGCGCAGCCGTAGTTGTCCTGCATGGATGTCCAGCATTGGATAGCGCTTGCGACACATTCGTTACGTGCCATCCAGTCATTAACTGCTACGGAAAATTTCGTCTGCCGCAGTATCTGCTCTGATGGGATTCTGGCAGGAATATTGCCATACGCTTTTATTTCTGCGAGTTTTTCTTTGACCAGTTGGGCGTCATCGTCATATTTTGCTGCTGCTGCAAAAATTTCCGACAAGTCCACAGGGACAACGGTGATCCCATGAGCCTGAAGAATCTTTTCGCTATAGCGCACCGTTTGGAAAGCCGCTGGTCGGGCACCAATGGCACCTATTCTGGCGCACGAAAGCCCTTTTACAGTTCTGCATATAGCTGCAAATCGTTTGAGGTCATTCTGGAATTCAGGGCTTTTGATATCGCAGGTGTGCAGTGTTGTGTCCGTGATAGGGATTCCATACTGATACAGATTATTACACACAGATATTTTGCCGCAGAAAGCATCTCTTCTTGAAAAGACATCAACCTTATCCACATCATCATTGCAGGCCTGAACCATCACCGGCACACCAAGTTTAGCCAGATCCAGTGTCTGAACAATTCCAAGCTCGTCCCCAAAGTTGGGCAGGATGACAAGAACGCCGTCAATGCGTTCGGCATTTTCGCGGAAAAGTCTGGCATACAGTCTGGCATGCTCGATTGTTTCAACCGCACCATGGGGAGTTGCGTCCTCCGGTGCGATAACATAATCAATCGAAAGAGCGTCAAGTGATGCCAACAGTTCTTTTCTTGCAGATCCGCACAGAATGGGATTGAAGAAACCACGAGTACCGACAATTACACCCAAACAGCTCTTCTTATCTATAATTTTCATGACAATGTGTCTCCGTTTAATCTTCCGCCAAGGCTACTCTGCTTTGTAAATCTCTCTGGAACTGGTCAACTACAACTGCTGCCACGATAACTATGCCTTTAATTACCATCTGCCAGAATGTACTAACCCCCATCATAACCATGCCGTCTCCGAGAACACCGATAACCAGGGCCCCGATAATAGTACCGCCGATGGTCCCGCGACCGCCGGCAAGCGACGTTCCACCCAGAACTGCGGCAGCAATTGCGGTAAGCTCGAATGTCTCACCGGAGGCCGGGTGCGATGCCACCAGCTGTGAAGCAATGATCAAGCCAGCTATCGCTGCACAAAATCCAGCGAACATATAGACAAACATTTTTACCCTGTTCACTCGAACGCCAGAGAGCAAGGCAGCTCTCTCATTGCCACCTACCGAGTAAATATGACGGCCGAGTGGAGTACATTTGGCGAGGTAGGCTGCCGCAAGCCCGAGAACAACAAGGATGCAGATACTTAAAGGAATGCCAAGGATGGTTCCCGATCCAAGCCAGGGGAAACCGGTATTGCCAAGCTTTTCACTGCCAACGAGATTCGGAAATGTTTTCCCATCGGACAGAAGCAAAGCAGCACCCCTTGCAATATACAACAGGCCCAGGGTTGCAATAAATGGTGCTACTTTAAACCTGGTTATCAGAAAACCGTTCAGTGCTCCACATGCTATTCCGACTGCCAGGGTGATAAGAATGACCATGGGAAGGTGAAAATAGATGGTCACATTCATAAACGGTATATGCAAGCCGTTATAGATGAGACCACCTGCAACCATTCCGGCAAGACCAACAATGGACCCTACAGAAAGGTCAATTCCGCCTGTTATTATGACAAATGTCATACCGATAGCAAGAAATGCATAAATGGCGACATGTTTCACCATAATAAGCATGTTTGCCATCGACAGGAAATTGGGCGCCATTATGCTGAAATAGACGACTACCAGAAAGAGAGCAATAAAGGTCCGCAGCTTCAGGAGCAGCATGCCAAGCTGGAGGTTATTGCTTTTAACACTCCCTGCAGTTCCAGATACGGTGTTGATGTTCACGGTGAATCTCCTCAATCGAAAATTAATGCAGTGAGTGCTCTGTAACTTTATGTCCACTGGCCGATGCAGCAACAATCATTTCTTCGGTTGCCTCTTCCCGCAGGTATTCACCGGTAATTTTCCCTTTGCTCATAACCATGATGCGATCAGAAATTGCCATGATCTCCTTGAGTTCGGAGGTGACAAATATAATACCGAGGCCACGAGCGGCCAGCTTATTCATGATCCCGAACACATCACCCTTTGCACCTACGTCAATGCCCCGGGTTGGCTCATCCATAAGGAGCACTTTCGGTTCGGTCAACAATGCCTTGCCAATAACGACTTTTTGCTGGTTGCCACCGGAAAGTGAGCTGATAAGTACCTGGGGGCTGGCAACCTTGATTGAGAGATCGCTGATCATTGTGTGGACAGCTTTTTTGAGCTTATCGTTTTGGATGTGAATCCATTTGCGAAATTTCCGTATACTTGACAACGTCATGTTGTTACTGACGTCTAAAACCTGAACGAGCCCCTCACGCTGCCGATCTTCAGGGATAAGGGCAAGTCCGGCCCTGATATGATCATCCACGGTACCGATGGTGATATCTTTCCCTTCAATCAACACGTTCCCCTTCACCTCTTTCTGCAACCCCATTAAACACTCGAACAATTCTGAGCGGCCAGCCCCCATAAGTCCGTAAATACCGAGAATTTCCCCCCTGCAAAGCGTGAAATTCAGATGATCTACGGTGAAACCGCCACTCACTCTGGCAAGGCGAAGATTTTCAACCCGTAGCACCTCTTCTCCGGTAGATGTACTTGCATGCTTGATTTCACGATCGTTATCATCGCCAACCATATTTGCGATGATCCAGGGGACATCGATATCTTTCATCGGCGCCTCCTGCATGAGATTTCCATCACGCAGAACCGTAATATAATCTCCTATCTTGACCAGCTCTTCCAGGCGATGAGAAATATATACGATTGAAACACCGTGCTTCTTCAGGTCTCCGATCACGCGGAAAAGGACATCCACCTCCGCAGCTGAAAGAGCCGAGGTTGGCTCGTCCATGATAAGAATACGAGTATCCAGGGCGAGTGCCTTGGCGATCTCAACCATCTGCTGCTGGCCAATACGCAGATCAGCAACCTGGGCAGTGGCATCAATATCTGCTTCAAGCCGGTCCAGTAGCTTTTGGGCATGTTCAACTTGAGTTTTGTGGTCGATATGAATGCCAGCAGTTGCTATCTCTCTCGCAACAAAAATGTTCTCTGCAACATTCATATTCGGAAACAGGTTCAGCTCCTGATGAATCATTCCAATTCCGTAAGAGGCAGCATCATGGAATGACTGAATGCGAACATCTTCACCTTCAAGCTGCAGCACCCCTTTGGTCGGCACCTCGACACCGGCAAGAATTTTCGTGAGCGTGGATTTTCCAGCACCATTTTCACCGACCAGCACATTCACTTTGCCCCGGTACACATTGAAATCGACGCCGTTCAAGGCAACAGTTCCGGGGTAAAGCTTTGTGATATCTCGAGCTTTCAGTATAATATTTCCGTTCTCGTTTTCGCTCATGACACGCCCTACTCAACTTCAAGGGAGACTGGTGTGACACGTACCAGATCAGAATCCTGCAATTGGGTAAATGCCCCGGTAAATGAGACTTTTTTGCCCATCAGGTTATCTCGATCCAGAGTGCTGGTAACCTCTTTACCCACAATTTTATTCAGAGCATTTGACAGCTGGGCAAACTCAAGCTGATTGGTGAAATCCGTAAACGAGATAAAATCGAGGGAATCCCTGATCGAACTGCCCTTGAAAACAGGGCCGATCTGCAGCACCAGGTCTGAAGTTCCATCGCATGGAATCAAATCAACATCAATAGTTGAAGCTCTGGATTGAGTGTTAACGGCCACCACGTTGCCGCTTCCTTTGACCCTGAAATTCCAGGGGCTTCCTTCAGCTTTTTCACGATAGCCGAACTCATTTCCTGCGGCCTGCTGGTCCTTATGCCAAACCGGGAGAAGAGTCTCTAAAGGCAGGCTTTTTTCTTTGAAAAATGGAACGACCCTCTTCCCCCATATATTCTCAGCATATTCGTCTGCCTTGAAAGTGCCGCTGGCAAAATAAATATCTATTTTTCCATCATTTTCTTCCGACTTCTCCTCATCAGGGACTATCGTGCAGGATGAAATGGCGAAAATACAGATAAAAAGAACTATCTGAGCGATGAAGCGATCACCCGACCTATTAATGCTCTTCATAATATCCTTCAGCTAAAGAGGGCGATGTTAGTGGGTTTAGGCAAGCAGGTATGAGTCAGCGAACAATTGGTATAAGCTACTGTTCGCTGACTCATTTAAGGTACCCTGAAGAGGGTTTTACTTGAGTGCGAAGGTTTCAAGCTTACTGGCGTTTTCACTGTTGATAAGAACACAATCCATCAGCTGCTTCTCAGGAAGTCCTGTTGAACCTGTTTTCAAATACTTATCAGCCTGCTCTACAGCCATCTCAGCAATTCTGTATGCGGGCTGAAGAACGGTCGCTTTAATATCTCCGGCAAGAATTGAATCACGCACATCATTGGATCCGTCAAAGCCAACAACAATCACATCGCCTTTTCCGGCAGCTTTAAGTGCTGCCATCGCACCCATTGCCATGGTGTCGTTGCCACAGATAACACCTTGAATGTCCGGGTTTGCCTGGATTATTGATTCCATCTTCTCGTAGGCTTCGGTTTGGCTCCAGTTTGCGCTTTGACGAGCTACCATTTTCAAATCAGGATACTGATCGATAACATCGTGATATCCCTGAGAACGAATGCCGGCATTGGTATCAGACTCTTTGCCGACCAATTCAACAAAATTCCCCTTCTCTCCCATGAGCTTGACGAATTCTTCACCACCGAGCTTGGCACCCTGATAGTTATTGGAAACAATCTGGGCGATAGCTACATCAGTTTTGTTGATTTCCCTGTCAATCAGAAAGGTGGGGATGCCAGCCTTCTTTGCTCTTTCGATAGGTGCTATCGAGGCGTCTGCACCTGCGTTATCAAGAATTATCGCCTTCGCCCCACGGGCAATGGCTGTATCGAACAGCTCGCTTTGCTTATTGGCATCGTCATCATGGACCAACAACAGTGCTTCATAGCCAAGCTCCTTTGCCTTGGCTTCCGCACCGACTGCTTCAGACTTGAAAAATGGGTTGTCGGGGGATGGCGTGATGGCCACGATTAGCCCTCCGGCATAGACCATTGAAGCAGTTAAGAAACAACAAAATGTTACACCAGCAGCTAGCATTTTTTTCATGTTCCTTCTCCTTGTTTTTGATTTTTTACGAATGAAACAATAAAAGAAAAATTACACAAATCCATGCAAAAGTCAACAGCCTGTTAGACCAATTTCCACAAAAGGGCAACAAATAAGCATTAAAGCCTAATATCAATATCTTACTTGCAACCATAACGCTTGAGCGAGTCAACAGCAACAGGACTTGCTATTTTTTTCGTATTGATGTAAAAGCAAAATTATCGAAAGCTATCAATTTACGAAACATACATAAAAGGAGAAGGTGATGAACAATCCTTTTGAGTTTAATACTGAAGAAATATTACATGAAGTTAAAGAGATACGTAAAAACGTATTAAAGATGAACCATGGCGCAGGACAGGGTCACACCGGTGCAGACCTCTCTGAAGCCGACATCCTCGCTTCGTTATATTTTCGACTGCTAAGATACACAAAAGAAAATCCGCGAGATCCCCAAAGAGACCGTTTCATTCTCAGCAAAGGTCATGGCGTGGGAGGCTTCTATTGCACCCTGATGCAGGCCGGTCTTCTGGATAAAAATTTGCTCGGAACATATCTTGAGTTTGATTCGAAACTTCCTGGACATCCGGTACGGCAAAAAAATGATTTTGTTGAAGTGAATACCGGTGCCCTTGGCCACGGCCTGCCGATCGGCGTAGGGATGGCAATAGCTGCCAAAAAACAAAACCTTGATTATAAGGTCTACGTGCTGACCGGTGATGGAGAGTTACAGGAAGGGTCTAACTGGGAGGCGGCAATGACTGCATCCCATTACAAACTCGACAATCTGATCTGGATAATTGACAGAAATAATCTTCAGCTTGCAGATTTTACAGAAAACATAGTTGCTCTGGAGCCACTTGGTCAAAAACTCGAGGCATTTGGCATGGAATATCTAGAAATTAATGGTAACGATCCGGGAGCGATTATCAGCACCATTGAATCGCTGGCGCCAAATGGCAAACCAAAAGCAATACTTGCCAGAACCACCAAAGGTTGCGGTGTCTCCTTCATTGAAAACCAGCCAAGCTGGCATCACAAGGTTCCCACTGATGAAGAATTGTCACGAGCAATGGAGGAATTGTCATGTTAGGTAATTCCGTAGCACAAGATCTCAGGGACGTCATGGTTGACAGTCTTACATCATTGACTCGTCAAGGTCTGAACATTGCGGTGCTGGTGAGTGACTCGACCTCTACTGCTAAAATCGCCCCGTTCAAGCAGGAGTTTCCGGATAGATTGATCAATGTGGGTATTGCTGAACAAAGCCTTATCGGCACTGCAGCCGGCATGGCTCTTGGTGGTTTTGTTGCTGTAACAGCCAATGCAGCGCCATTCCTTGTTCACCGTGCCAATGAACAGGTGAAAAACGACGTTTGTTATTCGAATAGCAACGTCAAACTCATGGGACTTAATGCCGGCGTATGTTACGGTCCTCTTGCCAGCACCCATCATGCAATAGATGATGTGTCGATCATGAGAGGGTTTGGCAATATTTTAATCTTTACCCCCTCTGACGGCATTGAAGCCAGGCAGGTTTTTGCCTATGCTTTAAATTATGTCGGGCCTGTCTATATTCGAATGGACAGCGCAAAATTGCCAAACATTCATGATGAAGGTTATATTTTCCGTCCCGGCCAACCTGACATATTGCGACTCGGGAACGATATAACAATTATTGCCATGGGCTCCACGGCACATGAAGCAGTTGCAGCGGGCAAACTCCTTCAAGAAGATGGGATCAGTGCTGATATCATCAGCCTTCCATCTATCCGGCCACTTGAACCAAGTAAAATTGTTGAGTCTCTTTGCAAAACATCGCTTGCGATAACAGTTGAGGAGCACAGCCAGCACGGTGGAATTGGCAGCCTTGTCTCTGAGATTATCGCAGAACATGGGATTCAATGCCGCCTTAAGCGCCTTGGTTTTCCCGAAGGGAAATTTGCAGTATCCGGACCACGCGATGAGATGCGTAAGCACATTGGCATCGACGCTGCAAGTGTTGCCAGAACTGCAAAGGAAATGATCAAATAAAGGGAGCAAACGAAAGCCGCATGAGTGGACTCATTCTGACCATCGACCAAGGAACCAGCGGGACCAAGACCGTCCTCTTTGATAAGAAAGCTCAAATCATCGCCAGGGGGAATGTGGAATCTCTATCACTCTTTCCTCAACCAGGCTTTGTTGAGCAGGATCCTGTTCAACTGTATGAGAACACACTTGCTTCCGTTAATCTCTGCATCGCCGAGGCGAAACACAGCAACCCGGAAGTATTAAACCAAATTGATGCAATCGGTATATCAAATCAGCGGGAAACGTTTTTGCTCTGGGATAAGAAGGGAACCCCCTTATGCAATGCTATTATTTGGCAATGCAAACGCTCGATTCCAGTTTGCGAAAGGCTGAAAGGGACCGAGGTCGAAGATGAGATCAAGAAACGCACCGGCCTCCTTCTGGACCCATACTTCTCCGGAGCAAAACTTGCCTGGATGATCGAACACTCTCCCAGGGTGAAAGAAGCTGTCACCAGTGGGGAAGCTTTTTTTGGCACCATCGACACCTGGCTTCTTTTCAAACTGACCGCAGGTCAATCATATTTGACTGATTTCACCAATGCAGCACGAACGCTCCTCTTCAACATCCACACCCTTGATTGGGATGAAGTACTTATTAAGGCGTTTGGCGCTGAAGGAATACGCACCCCCAAGGCTGTGCCTTCTTCGTATAGTTTTGGTTCATCTGATTTTGGCGGTATTTTCCCGAAACCAATCCCAATTACCGGGATGATAGGCGATTCTCATGCCGCAGCATTTGGTGAGGGGTGTTTTCAACCGGGTCAGGCCAAAGCAACCCTTGGCACCGGCTCATCCATACTCTGCAACATAGGCTCGTCTCCGTCCACCTCAGCTCACGGCATGGTCACAACTATTTGCTGGAGCATGGAGAATAGGCTTGATTACGCCCTGGAAGGAATCATCGTAACCTGCGGAGCAACCATCAAATGGCTGAGGGATCAGTTGGGACTTCTCTCCTCAAGCGCTGAGACTGAAGCCATTGCACGCAGTTTGGATGACAACGGAGGGGTCTATCTCATCCCGGCATTTAGCGGAATGGGTGCACCGCATTGGAAAATGGATGCCCGTGCATCAATTGTCGGACTCACTTTTGGCGCTGACAAAAACCACATAATCCGGGCAGCTCTTGAATCTGTCGCCTATCAGGTAAAAGATGTTATCTCTTCCATGGAAAAAGACAGCGGTATCATCTTGTCTGAACTGAAAGTCGATGGAGGGATGTCCAGTAACCGCTGGCTCATGCAAATGATTGCGGACTTACTCGGTGTAAAGGTGGTCACAATTGGAATCGAAGAAGTTTCAGCACTGGGAGCAGCGTATATGGCTGGGCTAGAAATCGGCATCTTCAAAGATATTGAAAAGCTTACATCACTTCACGACACTATCGACAGTTTTAATCCAAATCCCGAAGCGGCTGAGATAGTAGCGAGTTACAACACATGGAGATCCATGATAAATAAACACTGCTAAAAATTCAGTGGTAATCTCTGGGTGGGGGGAGAAAAGAGCTATTCCGTTTCGCTTGAGAATGACGTGGCCTAAAACTGGGGATTGCGAATTACTGAGACTTTCCAGAAACCTTCTCAAGAATTATCTCAAGCAATCTTCCGTCAATGGGTTTGGGAAGGTAGACGTCCATGCCCGCTTTCAGAAAGACATCCTTGTCACCCGGCCTCGCGAATGCTGTCATGGCGATAATAGAAAGCCCATTACGATGACTGTACTTTTCACTTGAGCGCAGAATCCGTGACAACTCAACCCCGTCTATCTGTGGCATCTTGATGTCAGTAAGCAAGACATCGAAGGATTCGTTGTCTTGCAAAATCGTGAGGACTTCCTGACCGTTTTTGGCAGATCGGACTTCGTGGCCAAGTTTTGCAAGTACTCTGGAGAGAAATAGCCTGCTGATAGGTTCATCTTCGGCTATGAGAATGGAGAGGGAGCGGCGAGGTGGTTCTTCGCTACGGGTACTGACAGTTTTACCACTGGCTGTGCCAGGAGAATTTTTCTGAACACCGTGGGACGGCGATACAGTGTTCGATACTATGCAACTCTCTGTCATGACTGCTCCCTCAACATGGACGAACGGAAGATTCTCCTGTCAGCGTAGGATCTGATACTGACAGTGAGGCATGGCATGTCTTTCTATTGCGCTAGGTTGCGAGGTTAACACACCTGTTCGCATCAGCGGTAAAGTGGGGTGATTTCATTTGCTCAACGGTAGATGATGAAATGCTATGGAAACATGACAAGTTTACCGGAACCCACCCCTAAGATATCGTAATTGCCTATCTGAAGAACGGTGTTCAAACAACCCCAATATCCTACCATGCAGCAGGGGTGAGTTGCAATCCCTATTTATCAAAAGGAGTTGCGGTGATCTTTAGTTCAATAGCAAGGTCATACCTAAAAAGGCAAACACTGTGCCTGATGCCTTTTCCAGATAGAAGATCTTGGTACGCAAAATGGAAATGAACCTTGTCCGTTGCACCAGCAGTACAAGTAAACAATCCCAGCACAGTACCACTGAGGTCATCCACAATCCATAAAGGCATCGGGTTATAAAACCGGTTTCGGCTGAGACCATGGCGGTGAAAAGTGAAAGGTAGAAGATCATGTTTTTCGGATTGAGAATACCTGAGAGAAAGCCAAGGATGAACTGGCGGCCGAGATGCTGTTGCCCCAATGGATGACTGCCTGCCTGGTTGGCCGGTTGTTGACGGGGGGCTCTCAACAGGAGAATACCAAGATAAATCAGATAACAGGACCCACCGTAACGAAGGAGCGCAACAAGCCAGTCCCAGCTGCTGATTGCTTCAAGACCTAAAACAGCCAGGAGCAGGTAAACACCGTTTGCTACAGCGATACCAACGCAGATGGCAATACCGTAACGAAGCGGCAATCTGAGAGCGGCCTGGAGGATGAGAAAAAAATCTGGACCGGGACTCAAGAGGGCAAGAAAATGTGCAGTGGCAATACATATGAATTCCATATCAATCTCCTTTTTGTATGGGAGAATGATAGGAACTTTTCAAAAGAGTTTATTGTATGAAATTGACGCGGTATTCCTGTGGGGTGACGGTCGTCATGGCCTTGAAATGCCGATGCAGGTGGCTTTGATCGAAAAAGCCGCATTCAAGAGCCGTATCAGTGATGTCCTTTCCTTCACTCAGATATTTTCTGGCCAGGTTGATTCGGCAGTTCATCCGGTATGCGTGAGGAGTTATGCCGGTTTCTGCCTTAAATTTTCTGAGCAAGGTGTAAGGGTTTGCGTTAAGTGAAGCTGCAAGAGAGTTGAGAGTGAGGTCTTTATGAAGGTCTTCCTGTAACATTCGTTTCAGCAAGTCGATATCGCCGGATATCTGTTCTGTTGCATTCTGCGGGCTGCAACCCAAAAGAAAAACTGCACTGGCCAGCTCGACAAGGATTTGCTCCTTTTCCTGCAGATGGATGTCAGGCGCGAACAGTTGTTCTGCAGTCGAACAGTACTGTTGATAGAGAGCAGAATCGTCAATCCGGATAGCCGCAAACGGGATGAAATGATCGACCTCCCAGAGCGATTTCTGCACCGTCAGACACCAGTCAATATCGAGATAGAGCATGTAATAGCTGCGTTCAGCAGAGTTGAGGGTATTGCAGGAATGGAGCGCCTCCGGGTTTATCAAAGCCAGTGCTCCGGGGATGAGGGTGGCGATGTCGTTGCCGACCGTGTACTGCACCTGTCCTTGATCAACGGCTCCGATGCTGACTGTAGAGTGCATATGCGGTTTGAAAAGTGATTGGCTACTTTTCGAATACCGGCACTCAACAAAAGGCAGGGCCGGATCTATGAGGAATGTGTCACTCTTCATGCATCAAAGTTTGAGGTTGCTGAAAATATATTTAATAAATCCAAATAAATGGAGATTCGATATCCATTTGGTTGAGTTATCTTCATAACGCTGTTATCAGATTACACCACCTGATGTAGAAGTTGCAAAGCCGATTCTGCAATGACTACTCAACTTGACTATTTCTATTAGATAATAGGAATCATTAATGAAAATTGTTAACTGTGATGTACTATAAAACGAAAGTTCATCAGGAGCAGAATATATCGAGCAGATGTTTGAAATTTAGGGGGTTTGGGGGTTCTATGAAAAATATACATATGCAAGTTGCATTGTTGGTAGCCGCATTTTTGTTGCCATTTAATTATGCTAATGCGCTGCCAGTAACAGGACAGACAGTTAAGCTTTTTGATGGTCCTGGTACCACAGGTGGCGGGGCTTTCAGGATCGAGGTCACTGAATCAGGGATTGACTATACAGGTTTTTGTCTTGAGAGAAATGAGTATATCTCTCTGAGTGATACCTCGCCTCATCCATATAAGATTACCGGGGTTGATGATTTTGCCGCAAATGGTGGAGTTGGTGGGGCGGAAGATTTTAAGGATGTTGTCAGTAAAAAAACCAAATGGCTCTATGCTAATTACATGTTTGGGAATATCTGGTCGAATATAAACGGCGCTGAGAATTGGGCGGCCAATACAAAAGCAAACGCGGTTCAGAATACCATCTGGTATCTGGAAGATGAATGGACTGATGGAGAGTGGGTCGACCTGAAGGTTAGCAAGGATGCTTCTCATGCTCTGTATAGCTTGGTTTTGAGACAAACAGATTATAGCTTCAATGGCGTAGTGAAGGTGCTGAACCTGGTTGATGCAAATGGCATCTTGAGACAGAGCCAGCTTATCGGCGAACCCGTCCCGGAGCCGGAAACCATGATGTTGCTGGGTGCAGGACTTGTCGGCCTTGCCAGTATTTCACGAAGAGGGCGAAAAAAATAGTATCACCCGTGAGGGGATGTTAACGGGCTGCTTCAGATCATCTGGAGCAGCCCTTTTTTTTTAAAGTCTACGCACTCACTGGCAAGGCCCTTCAGATCCCGCATCTGATGATCCACTTGCTGAAAATGAGGCGAAAGGATAGGATAAAGCAGAGTACAATACTTTCATCCTATCGTTGTTTGAAAGAACAGCCTCTCTCTTTTAGAGCCGTGCCCGGCTTTCTTCTCCTTGAGACATTCTTTTTTGCGGAAACTGTCTATGACCGCTTTCGGAGCCGATTGGCGATCTATCAGAACCAAAATCTTCACTATAAGCCTGTTGCCGGTCATGGCACTCATTCTGGTGGCAGTGATAAATTATCGGCATTTAAGTGATCTTGGGCAGAGCGCTGAGCAGATTATGGCCCGGAATTACAGGTCGATAAAAGCTGCTCAGGAGGCTGCGAATATTCTTGAAACCAACCGAAATATTTTGCTTTCCCAGTTTTTCGGTGAAGGTAATCCGAATCAAACAACACATAGCAGCCGGGATCTTGGCCGGGCACTTGAAACGTGCCGTTTGCATATTGCCGAGCGTGGTGAAAAGCGGCTGGTAGAGGATCTCTGGTACCAATATCAAAAATATAATGAGATTATAGCGCGCTATGACACTGATGATCTTCCAAGTTATGTCGGAGAGTTCACCTCTCTTACATCGGAAATGGTCATCAGGCTCAATGATTTGGTGGAACTGAATGAACGAGGGATGGAATTGGCAGAACAGCAGACCCGCCAGCTGGCAAAGCGGGCCCAGAGACAATCCCTTGTTATTCTCCTGTTGGCAATCGGGCTGATTCTCCTGCTCAGTTTTCTGCTCTCTGGCCGGATTGCGCGACCCATCAGAAACCTCACAGACCAGCTCGTTGCAAACCATAAGAGAGGGGGGCGATACCCTTTTTTGCCGGTGCGAGGTGAAGATGAAATAGGGCTTATGACGGCAGAATTTAATCGACTTTTCGAGAGTTTGTCCCGTTATGACCAGCATAATGCAGCCATTCTGGCAGTGGAAAAAGATAAGGTTCGTCAGGCTGAGGAGGCGCGGACCAGATTCATTGCCGATCTCTCCCATCAGCTGAAAACACCGATGACGTCGCTTACCATGAGTGTAAATTTGCTCCATGACCGGCGGGATCGTCTGACCGGTGAACAGATTTCCATGCTGCTCGATACAGCAACAGATGACTGTGAACGAATGGCAAAGCTACTGAACGAACTCGTTGATATCGCAAGACTGGAGGCAATGGTCCGACCGGCGGTTCGGGAGCCGATCATGGTTACTGAGTTGATACATACAAGTCTGAGGCCGCTGGTCAAGCAGGCTGAGGAGAAAGGTGTGAGCCTGGTGCTGGAGATAGAGCCCGATTTGCCGGTCATAACTCTTGATACCACCCGTTTTCCCTGGATTCTTACCAACCTGGTGGGAAATGGTCTACGTTATACTGATTCGGGCGGTGTCATCACTATCGCTGTTACCCGGCAGTCTGGCAGCTTTGTTTTTGTCTGCCGGGATAACGGTTGCGGCATCGACCCGGACCATCTTCCCCATATCTTCGAACGATACAGCCAGTTTGCCGAAAGAGAGAAGATGGGGACTATCGGTCTTGGTTTAGCCATAGTAAAGGAAATTATTGAACAGCACGGCGGCGGTATTCAGGCAGAGAGTTTGCCTGGTCAGGGCACTGTTTTTACCTTCTGGATTCCCGAGCATAAGGATAGCAGCAATGCAGAAAGCATTATTGATTGATGACGACAGAAATATCGCCCAGACGCTCAGCATCTATCTTGCGGAGAAAGGATTCACGGTTTTGCAGGCCGGCACCGGCAGTGAAGGGCTCGCCACCTTTAAGCAGGAGAAGCCCGATCTGGTGCTACTCGATCTGCATCTTCCAGACGTGGGCGGAATGGAGGTTCTTGAGAAAATGATTGCCAGCGGGCTCTCCGTGCAGATAGTGGTGATTACCGCATACGCCACGGTGGAGACTGCTGTGAGCGCCATTCGGATGGGGGCCGCTGATTACCTGCCAAAGCCATTTGTTCCTGGGCAGCTTGACCTGCTGCTGGAAAAAATAGGGCGTATCAGGGTATTGAAAAAAGAAGTCGCGAGACTCAAAGGAATTTTCAGAGAAGGAGAACTGCTTACCCGTAGTCCACGAATGCGACACGTGCTTGAAACTGCGAAAAAGGCGGCAAAAGCCAGCGCTATTGTTCTGATAAGCGGTGAGAGTGGTACAGGTAAAGGGTTGCTGGCTAGGCTCATCCACCAGTGGAGCAATCGGGGTAACAAACCATTTATCACTGTCGACTGTGCCGGCTTGCAGGAGAATCTCTTGGAGAGCGATTTGTTCGGTCACGTGAAGGGTGCCTTTACCGGGGCGATGCGGGACAAGATTGGAAAGATGAGCATGGCGGACAGGGGGACCTTGTTTCTGGACGAGGTTTCAGAACTCCCCACCGTTGTTCAGGGAAAATTGCTTCGTTTCCTTCAGTACCAGGAATTTGAGCGATTGGGCGATCCCAGGACGCTAAATGTGGATGTCCGGGTAATTGCTGCTACCAATAAAGATCTGGAGGAATTGGTTCGGGATGGAATTTTCAGAAAGGACCTCTATTTCCGGCTGCGTGTGATCGAAATTTTCCTTCCTCCCCTGCGGGAGCGGGTGGAAGACATTCCACTTCTGCTGGAAGATTACCTCCGGCGTTTCTGTCTGGCCAATTCAATACCACCGAAAGATATCGATGAGACCGATATGCAGCTGCTGCAGCGTTACCCTTGGCCGGGGAATGTCCGCGAACTGCAACATGCTGTGGAGCGGGCGGCAGTGCTGTCAAGTAACAGCCGTCTGGAACTGAGAGATTTTCCACCTTACATTGCCGAATACCGGCATCCAGCCAAGGATGAAGAACGGTGTCTTATCAGCCTGGCTGAAATGGAGAAGCGTTATATTCAGGAGGTTATGCTACATTGCGGCTCGCTTGAGGGAGCAGCGGCAATTCTCGGTATAAATGCCACGACATTATGGCGTAAACGAAAGCAGTATCATTTGGACTGAACGTCAATATTGTGATCCCAAAAAGAAATGCATGGTCGTGCAAAATGCACGACCATGCATTTCAAAAGGATCGGACGGTTCTGTTGTCGAGACGGTGGGGTGAACTCGATCAGGCTGCTGTCATGCCCATTTTGCCACCTTGCGGGGTGGTAAAGCGATCATTGCGCGAAGAAGGACCATTCTGTTCATAAGCTGCGACACGTTTGCTGATACGTAGCATCTTCACAAATATTATAGAGGCCGCGATGATCGACAAGGCGATAAGAAGGTCAATTACCTTGAGGTCGCTTCTGTGAACGATGACATATTCGCCAATGAGCATAGGTCCGATGGCCAGGCAGCCGACAATAACGGGAACTATGAAGTTTGCCATGATAGCTTCGCAGGCCCATTTAGGTTGCCGCGGATTACGTGTCCCGAGATAGCAGATAGCAATGCTGACAATGCCCATTGCAATGCATACTGCGCCAACCAACAATCGTGTATCCATGAACTACTCCTTCTCACCAGATTCATTTGCTTGCCGGGTTGGACCTGTCCAGAGCCAGTTCCCGACGTCCCCACCGGCTGACCACCTGCGTGCTCATTTCCGGTATTTACAGCTGTGGCAAAGCAAGCGTCATGCCTGTTGGGTAAATATTGGTTATGAGAGTGAATATAGTGTGTTGGAGGCAATAGCGAGGGAATTCGTACGATTTTTCGTGCAAAATGCACGAAAAATCTCTGGATTGCATCATGCATTTTGCACGATGATACCGGGTGTTAATCTCCGATAGAAGGTCGACAAAGTTCTGCGTGTGCTTTTAACCCTGAAACAGTTTGCGGACGTCTTTCAGATAGAGGGAGGGGCAGATGACAATGACCCGTTCATTCTCTTTTATCTGGGTGTCGCCGACGGCAATGTTCCAGCCGTCTTCCCTTAAAACCGAACCGATGATCAGTTTGTCGAGGTAGAACGGATCGAGTTTTGAGAGCGGCCGGCGGGTAATCTGCGATTTGGGTGCGGCGATGAGTTCCACCACCTCGGCGTCAAAGCCATGCAGGTGGGCAACGGAGAAAAGTTCGTTTCGGCGAATGAATTTTAGAATTTCATTGCCAGCCATCACCTTCTTATTAAGGGCGATGTTGGAACCAGTGGTCTGGGCCAGCACCAGATAGTCCTCCTTGGTGACAAGCGAAATGGTTCTGGCCTCGGCGACATACCCTTTTGCCTGTCCCTTCGGCTGGCTTTTTCGCATCAGGTTTTTGGCCAGCAGGCAACTCATGATGTTGGTTTCGTTTTCGCCGGTGGTGGCGATAAAGGTGTCCATGCTGAGCAGGCCAGCAGCGGTGAGGACATCGGCGTCGGAACCGTCACCACAGAGCACCTCGGTGTTGGCAAGATTGTAGGAGAGTTCTTCGGCCCGGACCTCGTCATTTTCAATGAGGGTGACTTTCACCGATTTCTGCAACAGTTCGGCGACTCGCATTCCCACCATACCGCCACCGAGGATCATTGTTTTCTGCTGACGGTGAAGCCGGATGTCGGTGATCTCCATGAGCCTTGGCAGATGCCGGTTTGCGGCCATGATAAAGATCTGGTCGTTAGGGAAAAGTTCCTGCTGGCCGCTGGGGATTATGGTGCTGATCCCGCGGGCTATGGCCACAACCCTGAAGGGGAACTCGTTGAATTCGCGGGCGATGTCTTTCAGCTGTTTGTTGGCAAAAGGGGATTGATCGGTGATTTCGGTCGCGAGTAACTGGATCTGACCGTCGGCGATGTCGATAATCTCGTTACCGGCGTTTAGCTTGATGAGCCGGACAATCTCCTGGGCGGCAAGTTCTTCCGGATTGATGAGCAGGTCAAGTTTCAGGTCGCGGGCGGTGAGGATGGAATCTTCATTGCCGAACTGTCTCGAGCGAATCCTGGCGATTTTCCTCGTGATTCCAAATCTATCACCGATAATCGAAGCCATCATGTTAACGGCATCGTTGTTGGTGGCCGCGATCAAATAGTTCATCTTGCCGGCATCGGCTTCTTTCCAGCAGTCGATATCGAGGGCACTGCCTTTAATCAATCTGGCATCGATCTGGCCGTCGGCGCGGGAAAGCACTTTGGCGTCGGGCTCGATGATGGTGATGGCATACTCTTCGTGGGCCAGGCGCTTGGCGAGATAATAGCCGACCCCGCCGAGGCCGAGGATGAGGATATTCTCCTGGGGAGTGCTTCGTTGTCCGAACATGTTGACGTCCTGTCCGCCTACCCGGTGCGGTGACAACCACCACTACAAGGCTGGGCAACCGGATACCGGTGAAGGCGGGGGAAATAATGAGAATGTGAGGTTGTGCCTATTCTTGCCGGTTCATACCTGATCCCATGTGGCTTGTCAATGTTGGCAGGTAGCACTGAGCGGTGGCCGGAGAGGTCATTCCAGAGACCAGTTCTTCCTGATATGACTGATGCCGGAGTGGTTGGTGAGATCGAGTTGAATGGGTGTGACTGAGACATAGCCGTCATGGACCGCCTTGACATCGGTATCTTCACTCGAGTCTTTGACCGGAGTGCCGCCGCCGATCCAGTAGCGTTTGCGGCCCCAGGGATCTTCTGTTTCCTGGATCGCATTTTCCCATAGCCGCCGCCCCTGGCGGGTGATGCGGATGCCCTGGTGCTTGGATCCTGTCGGAACATTCATATTGATAAGGGTATTGTGCGGCAGAACTGTATCGAGAATCTTGGCGGCCATCTTGCG
The DNA here is from genome assembly GCF_900143695.1 of Desulfopila aestuarii DSM 18488. Taxonomy (GTDB): domain Bacteria; phylum Desulfobacterota; class Desulfobulbia; order Desulfobulbales; family Desulfocapsaceae; genus Desulfopila; species Desulfopila aestuarii. The sequence goes on along the minus strand of NZ_FRFE01000001.1, from coordinate 187,651 downwards.
TGAGAGCTCGCCGGCCAGGGTGTAATCGAAGGGGGGCTCCCCTGCCAGTGAGACCGCCATGGAAGGAACAGAGTACATGGTGCCTTCCATAGCAGCGGAGACCGTGCCGGAATAGGAGATGTCATCGCCAAGGTTCGGACCGGCGTTAATGCCGGAAACCAAGAGGTCCGGCCGCCCTTCGAGAATCCGGCCAAGCGCCAGCACGACGCAGTCGGTGGGGGTGCCGTCAACGGTATAGGTGTCCTCGCCGATTCTGCGAACCTGTAGAGGTCTGGTCATGGTCAGGGAGTGGGAAACGGCTGAGTTGTCCCGGTCCGGGGCCACCACGACTATCCGGCCAAGCGGCTGAAGACTGCGTCGCAGAACCTGTAAGCCTTCGGCGTGAATGCCATCATCGTTGGTTACCAATATAATTGACATAGTTTTCCTCTTGCTGCTTATCGAGTACCTTCGTGATCAAAGGCCTCGCTGATAGCGATATCCCAGAACGCTTCAATAACCGGATTACATCTGTTTTTTGTGGCAGTACACACGCCGACTGAAAAAGACTCGAGCCGAGGCACGACATCAAGTATGCGTACCTGTTCTCGAAGTACACTCTGTTCAAGCACCAGCTGGGGGACAACTCCTACACCGCACCCCATACCGACCATGGCGATAATAGCCTCGTTGCCGGCTACCTGGGAAGAGATATTGGGGGTGATATGTTTTTCCCTCAACCAGCGATCAACCCGGTCGCGGCTGAGGCCGCGTTCGGGGACAATGAGCGGTGTGTGTTGCCAATCGATCGCACCATCGTTGTAAACCAGGGTCTGCTGGTGATTGCCGGGAGCGATGAAGATGAGCGGGGTCTGGATCAGTTCGATAAAATCGAGACCGTCCGGCTGCTGGTCGGGGAGAGCGGCAACCGAGATATCCGCTTCTCCATTATACAATTTAAAGAGCGCTTTGGCGGCGTCCCCGGTTTGCAGGTGTAGGACCACTTCTGGATGCGCTTCGCGAAATTTTCGAAAAATGGTTGGAAGAATTGAGAGGATTGCCGTGACCGAACAGTAGAGTGAGAGTTCTCCGCGTAGTACATTATCGCGGGAGAGCCTGTTCTGCAGCTCGCTCCAGCGGTGAATGGCCTCTTCGGCATATTCTCGGAACAGCTGGCCCGCCGGGGTGAGGCGGACCGAACGTTTATCGCGATGGAAAAGCTGACGGCCCAGCTCGTTTTCCAGCCGCTGCATGGAGCGGGTAAGGCCCGATGGCGTGATATTGCAGGCCTGGCTGGTCCGGCCGAAATGCAGGGTCCCGGCGAGATGCCGAAAGAGCTTGAGCTCACGTATGTTCATGAAGCGACACCCTGTTGTGGGGTTCATACCTGGTATGGCAGTAATTGCAAAATCTGCAATACTGTATCACGGACAAATCACTTGACGCAATAGACGTTTCCCAATATATGATAAGCTCGCAGAAAATCGCAAAACCTGCAGTACCATCCTGGTAATTTTAGGGAACAATACTGGATGCAGGTTTGTGACTTTTTTTGTTTACGCGTAATTCAGAAACACGTTTTCAAAGTCGGCAGTAAGGCAGACAACATGGCCGACCAACATACACACATCAGGGAGAATTGACATGGGCCAGAATTATTTCAACACCCTGCCGCTTCGTCGGCAGCTTGAAGAGCTTTCACAGTGCCGTTTTATGGACCCGTCGGAGTTTGACGGCGTTGAGTACCTCAAAGGTAAAAAAGTGGTTATCGTCGGCTGCGGTGCCCAGGGGTTGAACCAGGGTCTCAACCTGCGTGACAGTGGTTTAAATGTTGCCTATGCTCTGCGCAAAGAAGCGATCGATGAGAAGCGTCAATCCTGGAAAAATGCCACCGACAATGATTTCACCGTCGGCTCCTACGAGGAGATGATCCCCACTGCTGATCTTGTTATCAACCTGACCCCTGACAAGCAGCACACCAATGTGGTTTCCGCAGTTATGCCGCTCATGAAAAAAGGTGCCTGTCTCTCTTACTCTCATGGTTTCAATATCGTTGAGGAAGGCATGAAAATCCGGGAAGACCTGACTGTTGTTATGGTGGCTCCCAAGGCTCCTGGAACCGAGGTGCGTGAAGAATACAAGCGCGGCTTTGGTGTTCCGACCCTGATCGCGGTACATGGCGAGAATGATCCCAATGGTGAAGGTTGGGATATCGCTAAGGCCTACTGCTGTGCCACCGGCGGTGATCGGGCCGGTGTTTTGCAGTCCTCTTTTATTGCCGAAGTGAAGTCCGACCTGATGGGCGAGCAGACTATCCTCTGCGGTATGCTGCAGGCCGGTTCTCTCTTGCTTTTTGACAAGATGGTCGAGAAGGGAATGGATGCGGGGTATGCCTCCAAGTTGGTGCAGTATGGCTGGGAAGTGACCACAGAGGCGCTGAAGCATGGCGGTATCACCAACATGATGGACCGGCTCTCCAATCCGGCAAAGATCATGGCTTTCCAGCTCTCTGAGGAACTGAAAGAGATTCTGCGGCCGCTGTTTGAAAAACACATGGACGATATCATGTCCGGTCATTTCTCATCCACAATGATGAAAGACTGGGCCAATGACGATGCCGATCTGCTCAACTGGCGGAAAGAGTCCCGTGAGTCAGCATTCGAGAAAACCGCGAATGCTGATGTCGAGATCTCCGAGCAGGAGTATTTTGACAAGGGCATCCTGATGATCGCCATGGTCAAGGCCGGGGTCGAGTTGGCTTTTGATACGATGGTATCTGCCGGTATCAAAGAGGAGTCGGCCTATTATGAGTCTCTGCATGAGACACCGCTTATCGCGAATACCATCGCCCGGAAGAAGCTGTATGAGATGAACGTCGTTATCTCCGATACCGCGGAGTACGGCAACTATCTCTTTGCCCATGCCGCAAAACCGATGCTGGCTGATTTTATGAAGACCATTGACCTCGATGTGGTCGGCAAAGGTTTGGAGTTAACAGATAACGGCGTGGACAATGTAGAGCTGATCCAGGTGAACGAAGCTATCCGCTACACCGCGGTTGAAATAATCGGTGAGGAACTCCGATCGCATATGGGAGCCATGAAACCGATCTATTGATTGGAGGCAGTTTAGTTAAAAGTAGTAGTATTTACAGGCCCTCGCCGGTATTTTCCGGTGAGGGCCTTGTTTTTTCTGCCATATACTTTTGATTTTTTTTTCATAAAAAACAACCGGCATCTCTAAAATGTATGCTCTTTGGTAAGAAGAGGTTGTTACTCTGATCACAAATAAAGCGAGAGGGAATAGTCTCTTACAAAATATGCTTGTCAGGCGTGGTTTGCTGAGCGGTCATCTGCCCGATAACAGAATCTGACTGGATGATTGGGGGGATGTTAGACAAGATTATTGTGATGAGCTGTTTCCCTCTCTCTTTGCTTCTCCCGGCCGGGGAAACAATTTCAGTGTCAGCCGGACGCAATGTCCTGCAGATTTATTATCAATACTCAAGTTGTTGAGGGAGAAACATTTATGAAAAAGATGAGTCTGTTGTTTGTCGTTCTCTGTTTGTTTGTAACGGGTGCAACCGTTGTCATTGACGAGAGTTTCGCAGCCACCAAAAGTAGCTCACAGGCGGTGGTTCCGTTGGCTGATAAAGTAAATATCAACACCGCTGACGAGGCCATTCTTTCCACTCTGCCAGGAATTGGTGAAAAGACAGCGGCAGCCATTACCAGCTACAGAAAAGAGAATGGTAATTTCAAGTCAATTGACGACCTGGCAAGGGTGAAGGGTATTGGGGATAAGAAACTTGCCAAGATCCGCCCTTATCTCCAGGAGATATAATAGCAAAGAGCAGTAATTCATCCGATATTCGTAGTCAGAAAGATCACCACTCTCATACCACATACCCGCCAAAAGCCAAGTTTGCTTTTAGCGGGTATAATGCTTTTTGTATCTATCACATAGTATTGGGAGAGGGTGTTTCAAGAAGTATTTCATTACTATTTGGGAACGACCGGATACTGCTCTCGATACCAGGCCCGCCAGCCGCCTTTCAAGGCAAAAACATTTGTGTAACCAATATCGAGGAGTTTCTGTGCCAGACCGGCACTTGTTGCTTCGTTGGGTCAGGCGCAGTAAAGAACGAGCTTTTTATCCTTTGGCAAGGTCGTTGACCATTCAGCGAAATCCTCACCGCTTGCCCGGATGGCGCCCGGAATTTTGAATTCGCTGGTGGACCAGTCGCGTCCGGCCCGTACATCAAGAATGACCACTGAGTCTGAGTCGAGCATTCCTTTCAGTTCACTGATTTCCATGAGATTTATGGCACCGGCAAGTGTCGGTGATATGGAAAAGCAGAGCGTGATTAGCAATAGAAGAGTGAATTTTTTCATTGAGTATCTCCTTTGTGTTTGTGGCGAGGGGGGATTACCTCAAAGGCGGGTTGTTTCCACAACCAAAAAGCGCTGATTCCACTGGCAGCGGTCAGCGTCAACAAGATAAAGCGAAAAATTACTACAGCCTGGTGGTGCGATGCGGCCATAAAAAAGGCCAGACCTGTGAACAGGGTGGCGAGAACAAAGCCGTGCCATGCCCTGGCAACATTGTTACGATAAAGAATGCGGCCGGCGGCAAAGCAGAGAAGCGCAAAGAGCAGCAGCCAGAGCAGAAGACTGGCCTGAATATAGGTCTCGATAATATCATGACCAGCGAGCCCGCCAATCATGAGTGCACCAATAATGAGAGCAAACAGTAGGACAAAAAGTCTCTTTTTTCGTCCGTTCGGTGTATGACCGGGGAGCAGGTTCCGTTCGCCAAGCTCGGCGAGGGTCGAAGATGCCTGGTGAAAGAGTGTATTGACCGCGCCGCAAGTGGTACTGATGATGAGGCAGCCCATCAGGATGCGACCAGTTTCGCCAAGGATCTCCCTGGCAACCAGAAGGTGTGGGATAGTCGAGTCGAGCAATTGCTCATAGGGCACATATTGCAAGGAGAGCATGGCCCACAACAAAAACAGCGAAAGACAGAAGAAAAGTGCAGCCAGTGGCGGCAGGCGTGAGTCCCTGTTGTTACTGGGCGTCATATAATCTGTGCCGAGAAAGAGCAGGAGTGCGCCCACCGCAACTTCAGGGGTAAAAGAAAAACCAATATCCATGGAGACCGGCCGGCTGCTGGCTGGTCCTCCTAGACCGGCGAGGCAGAGAATGAGGAGGCAGAGAAGTCCCAGTCCGGCAAAAATTGGCTGAGCTGCCGTGACGATTCGTTCACCAGCCAGATGGAGCAAGGTGATCAGGCCGAGCAGCAGAAAAGCAAACCCGAAATTGGGGAACCAGTAGAGGAAAATCTCGTTGAAGGCAAACCCGGCGGAAACCAGGAGACCTGTGGGTAACAGCAGTACAATGGCTAACCGGCTAGCCAGAAGAAGGGACATGGCTGGAAGCCTTCCTGCACCTTGAATAAGGAGGCTAGTCTGACTGCATCGTCCGTTATTACGTAACGCAGGGTGGCGGATAAGAGCAATGCCGCGCGCGGTCAACAGGGCGGCGAACGCGAGTGCAACCAAGAACAGGGTCCGGTTGGCAGCAACACCGTTACCAAGCCGAACCAACGCATCCGGTGACAGCATCCAGCCTAGACTCAAGGCGGTAGCAATAATATAGGGCCACGCCATGAAAAATCCCCCTCTGTTGGCAAATGATACCTTCTATACGTGTAGATCACTCTATCAGCAAGAATAAGGAGATCCTTACAGTTGAACAAGGGTGGAACGGTGAAAATCTGCAATAGCAGGAAGTTAAATGGTGTGAGCGGTAAAAGTGAGATGTCCAGGGGACATGCAGCTGGTCAGCCGCCGATTAAACAGCGATACTATGACGTGGAAGGTCGGAATATCATGTCGAGATGGGCAATATCATCCTCAAGATACGGTTGAGAAACAGCAATAAAGCCGAGGTCTTCGTAGAATTTTTCAAGGTACTGCTGGGCCGAAATGGTGATGTCTTGACCGGGATAAGAAAGTTGCGTATGGTGCAGTGCCTGCTCCATCAGCAGTCGACCAATTCCTAGGCCTCTTGCTTGACCAGCAACGGCGAGACGTCCTATGGCGGGGGTGCTATATCTTTTCCCGGGAGAGAGGATTCGCAGGCAGCCCACGAGTTCGGCTGTTTCTTCGTTGGATTGCCGGTAGAGCAACAGGTGGAGGGCCTCTTCATCAAGACCATCGGCATCGAGATAAGGACAATTCTGCTCCACCACAAAGACCTGCTGGCGCAGCTGGAGCAAGTGGTAGAGTTCGCAGGTGGAAAGCGCATCAAACGTTCGCCACTGCCAGATGAAATGTCGATGTTCTCCTTGATTCATTATTTGCCTCTGTGAAACATTTTTGAGATTATCCATCTATGAAAAAGATTGATTCCCGATATAAGCTGCTCATTTTACTCACCGTGTTACTCAGCCTGGGCTTTATCGGCGGCAGTGCAATCAATTATCAAATCACCAAGACATCGATTCATCGTGAGATTGTCCAGAACGACCTGCCGTTGACCATGAACAATATCTACTCAGACCTTTCTTCTGAATTGACCCGGCCGATTCTTGTGGGTTCCAGCATGGCCGCCGACACCTTTTTAAAAGACTGGGTCATGGACGGTGAACAAGATGAGATGAGAGTGCGAAAATATCTTGAGGAAATCAAGGAGAAGTATAATTTCTTTTCCGCTTTTTTCATATCTGCCCATTCTCTGCGCTACTATCATTTCAAAGGTGTGCATAAGATCATCAGCCCCGCGAACAGTCATGACGCATGGTTCTATCGATTTATCAGTTCAGATAAGGATTACGATCTTGATGTGGATACTGATGAGGCGAGCACAAATGTCTTGACAGTTTTTATCAACTATCGGGTCGAGGATCAAGATGGCCGGCTACTTGGTGTGACAGGTGTCGGTCTGAAAATGGAGAGTGTGGCGGAACTTGTCGGCCAATACAAAGAGCGCTATGGACGTAATGTTTTTCTGGCGGATCGTAACGGATTGATTCAGGTGCATCAGGACACCTCACTCATCGAGCGTGTTACGATTGCTGAACTTACAGGGCAATCGATGGTTGCGGAAAAAATGCTGGAAATTACAGATGAACCTGAGAGTTTTGAGTATCAGCAGGGTGGTGATGCCATCCTTGTGAATGTTCGCTATATCGAAAATTTGAAGTGGCTATTGTTTGTTGAGCAGAATGAGACGGAGACGCTGCGTGAGGCAAAAATGAATTTCTTGCGGGCAGTGCTCATTGGGCTCTTCACTTCGGCCATTGTCGTTGTGATAACACTGATAACGATCAATCGCTACCAACGGCTCCTGGAAAAACTGGCGGTCTCCGATGAACTGACAGGTTGCGCCAACAGGCGAAAACTGGAAGAAGAATATGATCGGTTCGTCTATAGAGGAAATCGGTCAGGTCGTCCGTTTTCCTTGATTCTCATGGATCTGGATGGTTTTAAAGAGGTCAATGATACGCTGGGGCATCTTGAAGGTGATGAAGTGCTGAAGACAATCGCCGGCTTGATGGTAAAGGTTACCCGGCCAACTGACGTTCTGGCCCGCTGGGGCGGCGATGAATTCGCTCTTTTGACAGAGAGTTCACAGGACGACACGTTGATGATGGCAGAACGTATACGATGTGTTGTGGCAGATACGCCCTGGAACGAAAAACGTAACATCAAGCATGATCCGAGAGGCGATATCTCGGTTTCTCTTGGCGTTGCTGTTTTTCGGGAAAGGGAAACTTTTTCAGAACTCCTGCAGCGGGCAGACCTGGCCCTCTATCGTTGTAAACAGCTGGGAGGCAACAGAGTGGAAGTGGCCGATTGAGTCAAATCCACTCTGGATTTGAACTGCGTTCTCAGTTTTTCAAAAGAGACAGCTATTTATAGGGGTTCATGGTCATTGTCGGGCAGTGGACCGCTTTCAGGACCCTTTCCGCGACGCTGCCCAGCAGGATTTTCTCCAGCCCTTTGGCCCCGTGGGTGCCGATAATCACCAGGCCTGCGTCTTCTTCTTCGGCGAATTTGACGATAGTCTCGACAACTTCACCTTTGTAGACGATACCGCTGATGTTTTCATATTGCGATTTGTTATCGGCGATCAGGTTGGCCATAACCTCCTTGGCCCGTACAATACGTTCCTGATTGATGGTTTCAAGAGATGGGCTGCCAAGCATCATATCGCCGGCGGCATAAAACTCGGTCACATGAATAAAGCTCAGGTGGACTCCCATTTTTTTGGCAATATAGATGGCGAAATCAACGAGTTTCTGGGTGTGTTGTTCGAGGTCGACCGGGACCACGATTTTCGTAATTTCTTTCATGGCGTTCCTCCTTTCAGTTGAGTGGGACGATAGCGACACAAATTGCGCCACGATATGGAAGCCGGAACGGGCTTTTTTGGCATCTGTGTCTCAGCTTATGTTGCTCACTCTATATGTTATTATACGTCCAAAACCGTTATGATGAAAAGAATATTATGGAGTCCAGATGTTTCAGGAATAGAGCAATTACAATATTATCCGGAGGGTTCCTGGCGGTGCGGCTTGTTACTTTTCTGGAGATATGGTTCAATTACTCCAGACGATTGAACAATCTATCAGATTGCATAGCGTTGACAAAACGTGCTGACCTGCTGATGCTTTTTAAGCGTTGTATATACGTCTGTGTCTTTTTTGTGGTGGCTGCCACCATGAGAAACGGGCTAAGTTTTTAACGAAAATTGCATTCGGCAACGTTTCCTTTTAATGAAGTGCAAATACTTTCTGAAAGTATGTGATGATGACTGGCAAGCTCCAACGTTCTACCTTCATGAAGCTCTTGATCAAATACTCTTCTCTCGTTGCAGCGGTGTGTGTGTTGAGCGTTCTCTCTGGTTGTGTGGCCAAGGAGGTAGCCGAAAATTTTGCCAACACCGTCAAGGGCGATTACTACCTCTCAACTGATAATCATGAGGCGGGCGAGGAGTATTTTCGCCGTGAAGTTGAGCAAAATCCGGAAAATGTCCTGAACAATTATTATTACGGCAGGTTATTGTTGCTTTCGCATCGGGCCAAGACTGCCTTGCCCTATCTTAAAAAGGCTGCCAGCCTTGCGCCGGAAAATGCTGATTACCATTTCTGGATTGGTGCGGCCTATGGTAGTCTGGAACAAGGGAAAGAGCGTACGTTTTATCAACAGGCCTTACAGCTTGATCCGGAGCACCAGCAGGCTCTGACTGCGCTGGGTAATTCATATATGCGGAGCAAGCAGTATACAAAGGCGCTGCAGATGTATGGCAAGGCGCTGTCGCTCTGGCCGGAAAACCCGGGTGCTCTTTACAACAGGGCGCTGGCATTGTCGAAACTGGGGCGACATAAGGAGGAAAAGGATGCCTGGCACCGGTATCTTAGTGTCAATTCTTCCGGCCGATTGGCTCGAAATGCAGTGGAGCACCTGAATGCGCTTGGAGATTTCTCCTATCGCAATTACATTCTCGGTGCTCGCCTGGTGACAGTTAAGGCAATAGCTTTTGATCAATCCGGAACTGAAGTGGCACGAGCATCGCGTTCGAGTCTGGAGATGATTGGAGAGACGGCAGCCGGCATTGAGTCCGGTATGTTGCAGGTGGTGGTATACTACAAGGGAGATACGGAGTTAGCCAAGGCCCGGGCGTTGAGCATCCGTCGCCAGTTGCTGAAAAGTTCCCCTGAGCTTGGCCGGGAACGGATCGGTGTCAGCTGGTTCGGTGAGCCGCAACGGAACCGGAAGAAAAAATGGAATATCGAGGAATCTATTGATTTCTTTCTGATAAACAAATAGATAATGAGAGACATCCTGTTGTCTGTTATGCAGGCGAGGGTTGTGCCGTTCCAGAAAACATCTAAAGGAGGAAACATGAAAAGAACGTATATGCGTTGGTGTTGTGTTGTGTCGTGCGCGTTGTTGCTTGGCTGGAGCAGCCCGGTCTGGTCAGATGAGCCTCAACCTGATTCAACAGCTTATGCTGAGGGGAATGAGGAATCTCAGTATCAGAATGCGGCGCAGGCTCAGCATGATGCTGATCTGGCTGAGGCATATAATGAGAAGCTCGAAGCGGAGATGGTTTCAATTCAGGTGCAGTTGGAAGATGAAAAGAATCCGGCCATCATTGATGAGTTGAATGCGCAATATGATGAGCTTGCCAGCCAGAGATTGGATGAAGATGTCGAGAATTTTGCTGAGATGCGCGCAAACGGTATGGGTTGGGGGGAGATCGCCCATGAACTTGGGGTGCATCCGAGTGTGCTGGGCCTTGGTCATACGAAAATAAAGGGTATGAAGAGTGGCGATACCGAACTGGCCATGGCAACAACGATGGATATGAAAACCGGCAACAGCATGGGCCACGGCAAGGCGTATGACGATGGCGCGGGCACGAGTAAAAACGGTAATGGCAATGGTAAGACCCAGGGTAGCCAAAAAAATAAAAGTGATGAAAAGGGGAACAAGGGCGGTAACGGCAATGGCAACGGTGGCAACGGTGGCAACGGTAACGGCAACGGAAAAAACAAATAAGGCTTCAGCCTTCACTTGAGCATCTTTAATTGTCCCCTCCATATAGTGGCCGGAGCTGAGTAGGTCGGTGCCGGTCCATTGATTATGACACATTTCCACCAAATGATGATCTGCTGACTATGCTGTATCAACCCCACCGGTTTTCCGAGAGAACCCCTTCAATGATCAATTTGCAGATGCTGCTAGCCTTGGGCGGAGGCCTGCTAGCAGCGGCGCAGGCGTTGCTGATTGTTCTGCAGGGAAATATTCTCTGTCTAAACGACGGTTGTGAAATCGTTGAAAAGTTGACGAAGGTGCCGCCGATAGCCTTCAATGTCGTCGGCAGTCTCTTTTTCATGAGCGTATTTCTTGCACTCTGGCAGGGTGCCCGAGGCGTCAGGGGCTGGCTGAACCTGGCCCGAATTCTGCTATTGGCCGGAATGGCGGTAGAAGGCGTACTGATTGGTTTTCAGTACTATGTTGCCCAGGTGTTCTGCTCGTACTGCCTTACTGTTTTCTCTATTATCCTCCTGCTGAATCTGTTGATGGGCTGGCGGCAGCTGTTGAGCGGTCTGACGGTTACCGTTTCAGTGCTGATGGCATTTTCTGGTCTTCAATTTGTTCCCCATTTGCAGGCCGGAGAAGTCGCGCTGGAAAGTGGGGTCTATGGTCGCCTGGAAAACACGCAGTCGAGCACTGCACGCTATCTTTTCTTTTCGTCCAGCTGCCCTCATTGCGAAGATGTCATTGCGACGATTGATGATGACTTTGTGTGCAGTCTTGATTTTAATCCTGTTGATGAACTGCAGAAATCCCCAATCAACTCTCTGACATTACGACAGACGTATTCTCCTGAGCTCAACCGGACATTTCTGAAAAACCTGGAGATGCCTGAAATTCCGGTGCTGGTCGTGAAAGCGCCAGAAGAGGTTCGGGTGCTAAAGGGGAAGCAGGCTATCGTTGCCTATTTTGACAGCAACTGCCGAAAGAAGAAGGTGCCTGAAGAAGTTGTTTCAGGTTTATCTGGAACAAGCGTTCAAAATGGTACGAGCCCGGTCTTGCCATTTATTACACCAGCTCCAGCTGATGAGACATGTTCGGTTGATGTCGATTGTGAGGAGGACCCGCTAGCCGGAACTGCTGAAGACGCCACCAAGGCTGAGTAAAACCAGCCCCCCTTGAGTGGCTGACATGTAAGGATAGAGAAAAAAGATTGTTAAAAAAGCTCCAGGGAATAGAATTCCCTGGAGCTTTTTTCATTATATTGTGCCGTTATCCCTTCTTTTGGAATACCGGCGAAAGCTGTAATTGTAGACAGAGAAAGATGCAGCGGCTATCTCAAGAGGGCTTCGAGTTCTTCCTGGGTGAGCAGGGAGGGAGGGCCGCTGCAACGGCGTTCAAACAGGCGCTGTTCAGTGCCCTTGCGCCTATCAACACCAAGACGGCTGCGGGTGAGAGAACGAAGCCACGCAAGAAATGAGCGTTTTCGCGCCTGGTTACCTTTGCGCGGGTCAAGACGTCGTTCACCGGTGTTTCTTCTGTCCGGATTTTGTCGTCTGCAGCTATTGTGCGATCGTCGTTCAATTCCGTCCCAGGAGGACGTGCCGATTCGTGCGTTCATGGTATAAGCGGTTGGCTGAAGTTCCATTTCGCGCCTGCCGTTCCAATAAGAATCGCGGCAGGATTTCCCACGTAACATACATAAAAGTGATGTATGTGTAAGCAAAATACAGAAAACACTTGATTAATTAAGGTTTCGCCAACAGTTCCTCATTCTGAGGAACCTGAAATTACAGGGCACTCCGTAAATCTTTTCCTCATTTCATCCGGTCGGTATCCCCCTTTTGGCGGGTGCTTTTTGGATACTGCCGTTTTGGGCCGCAATGATTGCCTCTGCAATTGGCAAGAAAACGAATAATAAACAGCAATAGAATGAGGGCTCATTCATTATAAGGCAATTAAGTATATGTATATATGCAAAATAAAGGATGTTGATTTGGCGACTCCAATCTGTTATTACTCTATCGTGTTGTAAAGGTCTAATCTTTGGACAGCGCTGTTCCCTGAAGGGTGGTTTTCAAGTGGTGTCAATCTCAATATCCCGCTCTCCAGTCTGAAGTGGATGCTGTCTGTCAACGCCATCGGAGACGTACTACTGGATCCAGAACGAGAAGGAAAATGACATTGAAGATGAATGCTGGGACTCAATCACTGGAGTCGATACAAAAACTGAATGAACTGAGCGGCGAAAACGTCAAGCTCTGCATGCAGTGCGCCACATGCAGCGGTATGTGTCCCATGACGGCAGAGATGGACTATGGCCCCCGCAGGGTGATGCACATGGCCCAGTTCGGCCTCAAGAAACAGCTGGCGGAGATCAACACCTACTGGAAATGTGCCTCTTGCCATGCATGTACGGTGAAATGCCCAAGGGGGATTGATATTGCCAAGGTCATGGAGGCACTGCGTCAACAGAGCCTGCGCACCGGCCAGAATAAAGTTGAGCCTTCGCAGATGTCGGCCGAGACGATTGCGGATCTGCCGCAGATCGCCATGGTTGCAGGGTTCAGAAAATTGACCAGCTAAGGAGAGCAATGAAGATCAGTTACTATCCGGGGTGTACCCTCAAAACCAAAGCCAAAAATCTCGACAGGGCGGCGATTGCGTCCCTGGAGGCCCTTGGTGTCGAAGTTGAAGAAATCGACAGGTGGAACTGCTGCGGTGCTGTCTACTCACTGACGGCGGATGATCTTATCCATATGGTCGGACCGGTACGCAATCTTATTCGTGCCAAAGAGCAGGGCGCCGACAAGTTGGTGACCCTCTGTTCCATGTGCTACAACACTCTGGCGCGGGCCAATCAGCTGATGCGTGAGGATACGGTCAAACGTGATACGATCAATCGTTTCATGGACGATGAGATCGATTATGCCGGTGAAGTCGAGGTCGTGCATTACTTAAGCTTTCTCGAGCAGGAAATCGGTTGGGAAAAGTTGAAAGAAGCGGTCAAGGCGCCACTCTCCGATCTTAAGGTCGGAACCTATTATGGCTGTACCCTGCAACGTCCTGCCGATGTGGGCATCGAACCTTTTGGCAGCTACCTGCTCATGACCGGGATGCTGGAAGCACTCGGAGCAACGGTGGTGCCCTTTGCGGCAGCTGATAAATGTTGCGGGTCGTATCAGGTGCTTGGTGCGGAACCCGTTGAAAACAGTGCTGCGGCTGCAGTCATCAACATTGCAGGTGGGGCAGGGATTGAAGCGCTTGCCACCAGCTGTCCGCTCTGTGAATATAACCTCGGTAAACAGCAGAAGCAGTTACTGGCCAAAGAGAAGATCGGGGCCCCGGTGCCGACCTACTACTTTACCCAGTTGCTGGCCTTGGCCCTGGGACTGGAGGCAGAGGTCTGCCATTTTGAATTGAACGATGCTGCAAGCCTTGAGCTGTTAAAAAGCAAAAATTGCCTGGCCGCTGCCTAGAAGTTTGACAGACTCCTGGAGAGGCTCTGGAGATTCCACTATATTGCGCGAGAAAATGGAGAAAAACCATGTGTGACACAACAAAGACCCCCAAAGTAGCGACCGGAGACCGGGCCATTTTGCCGGAAGGCGCCAGGACCATTCCGATATTTGTGATGGGCAAAAAATATGAAGTGCCCGAAACCCTGACTATCATGAAGGCCATGGAGTTCGCGGGTTTCAGATTCCTGCGCGGTGCCGGCTGCCGTGGTGGTATCTGTGGCGCCTGTCCCACCGTTTACCGGATGGCTGGCGACTATAAGCTGCATTTCGGCCTGGCCTGCCAGACAGTGGTTGAGGCCAATATGTATCTGGCCCAGATCCCCTTCTTCCCAGCCAATAGGGCAAGCTTCAAGCTTGAAGAGATGGAAGGTGTTGCCGAGACCATTCACGCACTCTATCCTGAGCTATTCCGTTGCGTGGCCTGTAATCTCTGCACCAAGGCGTGTCCAATGGATGTCGACGTTCTCGGTTATGTCTCTGCCATGAAGCAGGGCAATATCGAGAAGGCTGCACGAATCTCGTTTGACTGCATCCAGTGCGGACTCTGCGCCAGCCGTTGTATGGGCGAGATACCACAGTATCATGCCGCCCAGCTGGCTCGCCGCATCTTTGCCCGCTATATCCAGCCGCAGGCAGAGCACCTGAAAAACAGAGTGATGGAGATTGAAGGTGGCAAATATGACCCGATGCTCGATGAACTGAGCGGCATGAAGAAAGAGGATCTCGAGGCCCGCTATGTGGCCCGTGAACGTGAGCCGGATCTGGCAGCTGCAGGTACCTGGCAGCCCAAGGACACCAGTCATCTTTAACAGACAACGAATCGACCATCCGGCACGAAGGAGAATATCATGGGATACACACCCGAATTACAAGAACTGATCAAACGAGTAGAAGCAACCCGCCCTGCGCGGGTGGAAATGGCCCGTCGCAATGAGCACTATCCGGCACTTTCCATGGCCGAACGGGAAACCGTACTGAGCAAGCACCATCCCGACTATCAGGCAGACGCCAAGATGGCGGTAAGGGTTGGCCCGAACAAGGGGGATGTTTTTCAGGAAGGCGTGGCACGACTGCTTGAGTCCAGGTCGATTGTCCGGCCCGGCCTGGTTGATCTGAACAAGATCGATCATGAAACCGACGTCCTGGTTATCGGTGGCGGCGGTGCTGGTACTTCAGCTGCGATCATGGCGGCTGACGGGGGCTGCAGGGTTATTGTTGCCAACAAGCTGCGCCATGGTGATTCCAACACCATCATGGCTGAAGGCGGCATCCAGGCAGCGACTCAGGAATGTGACTCACCCTATTATCACTTCCTCGACACCATTGGCGGCGGTCATTTCACCAACCAGCGTGACCTGGTGGCGGCGCTTGCCAAAGATGCACCCCTGTCCATCGCCTGGCTCGAAAAACTTGGCATGATGTTCAATAAACATGAAGATGGGCGTACCGTTGTCCGTCACTGCGGTGGTTCTTCGCGAAAGCGTCTGCAGTCTTCAGGCGATATGACCGGTGCCGAGATTATGCGGGTAGTTCGTGATGAGGCAAGAAACCGTGCTGATATGATCACCGTTCTCGAATTCAGCCCTGCTATTGAGCTCCTGCTTGACAGTGAGGGAAAATGTGCCGGTGCCATCCTCTTTAACATGGAGACCAAGGAGTTTTCCATCGTCAAGGCGAAAGCGGTGGTTTTGGCTACCGGTGGTTTCGGTCGTCTGCATATCAAAGGCTTTGCCACCACCAACCACTACGGCGCCACCATGGACGGTGTGGTCATGGCCTACCGGGCGGGCGTTGGCAATAAGTCGCTACACTCCACCCAGTATCATCCCACCGGTGTTGCCTATCCGGAGCAGAATGTCGGGTTGCTGATCACTGAGAAAGTGCGTGGTCTTGGT
This sequence comes from Desulfopila aestuarii DSM 18488, assembly GCF_900143695.1. Classification (GTDB taxonomy): domain Bacteria; phylum Desulfobacterota; class Desulfobulbia; order Desulfobulbales; family Desulfocapsaceae; genus Desulfopila; species Desulfopila aestuarii. The sequence continues at coordinate 171,704 of NZ_FRFE01000001.1, read as the reverse complement.
GCTCACGTATTGAATATCGATGGCGAGCAGTTCTGCTTTCCGTTGGAGCCGCGTGACGTCGAGTCCGCCGAACTCATCCAGGAAGCGATGGAGAAAGGCAAGGGTATCATGACTCCTACCGGTCGTGTAGGCCTCTGGCTGGATTCTCCGATGATTGAGGAACTCCATGGTCCGGGAACCGTGAAGAAGGAGTTACCGGCCAAATTCATCCAGTTTGAGCGGCATGGTATCGATATCAGCAAGCAGCCGATGCTGGTGTATCCGACACTCCACTATCAGAACGGTGGTATCAATGTTAATGGCGATTCCGAAACCATTTTGCCTGGCCTTTACGGTGCCGGCGAGGTCATCGGAGGCGTCCATGGCGAGAACCGGCTGATGGGCAATAGCCTGCAGGATATCATTACGTTTGGTCGTCGAGCCGGTATCGGCGCCGCCAAATATGTACAGGGCGGTGTTGAGGTGAAAGACCTGACCCTTGATCATGTGGTGAAGTTTGAGAAAGAGCTGGCCGAGGCTGGTGTTGAAAACCCTGCCGTGGCTCCGATCATTCTGCCAGACTATTCAACGGATGAAGTCGCCGAACGGCGCTGGCCGAAGGCGTTGACAGAGGGTGTTCCCGGTGTCTGATCTATAGAACACAGTTTGCCGTCATGCGGCGGCAATCACGATGTACAAGGCCATCGTTCCTCTCTGAGGGACGGTGGCCTTTTTGTTGTGCAGACCTGACATTGGGCGGAATCAGATCCCGTCCACCAGCACTGAGCCGGGACCGGCCAGTGGCCTGAAACTTTTTTTTGAAGCCTGGCAGAAGGGGCAGGACCAGTCATCAGGGAGATCTTTGAAGGCGGTGCCTGGAGGGGTGTCAGTTTTAGGTTCGCCTTTGTCTGGGTCATAAACATAGCCGCAGTTGGGAATCTGGCATTGATACATATCTTTTGGCAAAGCCATAGGTTCCTCCTAAAGTGGTTGATATAGGGATCAAAAATCTGCTGTAGCTGAACTTGCCCTGCGAACTGTACCTCATCGCTAACGTATCATGTTTTATTGCTTGATACCAATTCCTTTTCAGGCTTTCCATGTCGGAAGGCGAACGGGTTTTAGGAAAAGTGGGGTCACAAAGCGGGGCAGTTGCTTGAGCAACGCAATCGAAATGGCGATCAGTCTGAAAAAACGGATCGTATAGACAGTAAAAGATGGCCGCCTTGGTTTCATCTTCTTTCCTGTGGAATGTAGCCGCTGTCATTGCCCTTCATATGTTGAGGATCTCAAAGATCCCATGAGCCTGAAAGTCAAGAATCAGTGCAATTGTTCAGTGAGAAAAGCATCACAATTTTCGGGTGTTCAATGCTGGATCAAGTGCTGAGTTGAGTCGCCAATTCAACTGTGCTGGTTGGGGTTGATATATTTTGTCTGTTTTTCCAGACATGATTTCAGGCATCCGGACGACAGGTGGAAATGATGGCAATCATCTCGTTTTTGTGGATAAAAAAATATATAAAACAGAGTGTTATGAAAAATTAAATTACAGTATCAACGCCATCACCGCGAAAGAATGTCGATTATTCAATCTGATTTTGCAGAATCTCAAGTGAGAAATTGTTATAGAAAAAAGGCAAATAGGGAGCGAACAGCGGGATCAGGGAGGAATATGAAAGGGTGTCTACAGGATGCGTTGTGATGTCGTGGGGCTGTGGCAGGAGAGAATGTGATGCTTTACTTATAGTCTAAACATTCGAAAAAACATTGTAATGCGTTCGTTTGACGTGAGGGGTTCTCATGGGTTAAAAGAGCAGTTGATAAAAAATGACAAGATGAAAAACGCATCTGGCACGACCATTGCTTAAAGGAAACCGTACAGCACATTCCCCATGTTCTGTATTGATGTTATTGAGCCAGGATTGCCAAGCGGAAGCCTTTTGTATCGGTGGGGTGCAGAAACAGGTCGTAAGCTTGGCATTCCAGGTTCTCTCACTTCATCCCTTCAGGTCTATCTGGCATATAGGACCGTAAAACCAAAAGCGTTCCTTCCTCTTTGGAACCTTCTGGCGAAGGAATGACTCCTCCAGGGAAAGCAAAAGATTCCGTGCTGGAACAGGCAATTACTGGCAGCGTGTTCCGCCTGGATTCTTTTGCTTTCTTTGGCAGTGGAGTTTTCCTCTCTTCTTTTTTTCAGTGTTCAATAATATTTTCAACTTTATTATACGAGATTAGCAGGTTGGGCTTATAGCTCCTGCAAAACTTTCTTGACGATGTTGCCGTCGGCACTGCTGCCAAAATGGGCCATGATTGGTTTCATTGCCTGCATTTTGTTGGCGAACTGGGAAAAATCGATATTCTCACCGATCCAGTTACGGATTTCCTCTTCGCTGGCCTGTTGGGGAAGGTATCCCTCAAGTACGTCGATATAGGGTTGGTCCCCATCGCCGCCGGCTGCAATCAATTCCCGCTCAGATTTAATCAGTTTTTTAATGATGCCGATGACTGTTGCATCGGCGAGTTCTTTTTCCGGCTGTCGCTGGAACTCCCCGATTAAAATGCGGATTGCTCCAGTCTTGGCGGTATCCTTGGCTTTCATTGCTACTTTCAGTTCGCTTTTGATTTTTTCCTGTAAGCTCATATTGTTTCTCCGTTTGGGGATGTTCTGAAGTTGCTCATATCCTGCAGTAAATAATAGGTAAAGTGTACTCGCTGCGAGGGTCGTGGTCAATTTCAAACATCGCGACAGCTTGGGGACTGTAGAGAGGTCTATGTATGTCAAAAAACGAACATCGATTCCTATAATTGAAAAAAATCAGGTTACTGATTTTGTCTCAACTTATTGTGAATAAACAAACATCTGGTTTTGGTGTCCTATTGATGGAGTCTTTCGGGCTTGCTTAATCAGCCGGATGAGTATACAAATGTTTGTGGAAGAAGTTGCGAGTCGTTGTTTGGTGAAGTACTAGATTGCTGTTGTTGCGGTATTACTTAACTCACATGGGAGGATTTCTATGAGCGAAAAACGATGGCAGGGGCTGTTTGGACTGAAAAAATTATTTTGTGCGGCTTGTGTCTTTGCCGTAATGACTGCGGGTATCGCTTTAGCCGGCGGAAATCTCCGGGTTGCCTCAATGGGTGAGCCGGCCTCTCTTGATCCGCACAAAGTGAGTGGTACCTGGGAGAATTACATAGTTGGCGATATGTTTGTGGGTCTCACGACTGAAGATCCCAAATCGAACGCTATACCAGGCGTTGCTGAGTCCTGGACCATTTCCGAAGATGGCAAGACCTATACCTTTAAGCTCCGTCAATCTACCTGGTCGGATGGTACTCCTCTGACCGCCAATGATTTTGTGTATTCCATGCAGCGTATTCTCCTGCCAGAGACTGCAGCTGAGTATGCTTCGCTTCTCTATATAATTGAAGGTGCGGAAGCCATCAATTCCGGCAAAGCTGCTGCCGATACTCTCGGCGTCAAAGCCATTGATGACCAGACTCTGGAAGTAAAACTCACCGGTCCGGCCCCATATTTTCTCGAGCTGCTGACCCATTACACCGCTTATCCGGTACCAAAGCATGTTATTGACAAGGTGGGCAAAGACTGGACCAAACCGGAAAATATGGTTGTTAACGGTCCGTTCAAACTCGTTGAGTGGTTACCGAATACCCATGTAAAATTAACCAAGAATGACAAATATTATGACGTAGGTGCAGTCGTTCTTGATGATGTGACCTTCTATACCCAGGAGGATAGGGCCGCGGTCCAGAAGCGCTTCCGTGCCGGTGAAATTGATGTGGCTATGGATTTCGCCTCAGACCAGATCGACTGGCTGAAAGCGAATATGCCGGAGGAGACCCGTATCGCCCCGTACATGGGTGTCTATTACTATCCGATCAACTCTTCTGTTGCACCTTTTAACGATCTTCGGGTGCGTAAAGCTCTGAGCATGGCGGTCAACCGCGAGGCGATCTGCGACAAGGTGCTGAAGACAGGTGAGCTGCCAGCTTACTCTTTCGTGCCTCCCGGAGTATCGCACTATGAGCATCCTGCTGAGGTTGAGTGGAAAAGCATGCCCTATGATGAACGGATTAAGGAAGCCAAAGCGCTTTTGGCAGAAGCAGGTTTTACCGCCGATAAACCACTTGAGCTGACCCTGAAATACAATACTTCCGAGAACCATAAGCGTATCGCCGTAGCTGTCGCCTCTATGTGGAAGCAGATCGGTGTAAAAACGGAACTGTATAACGCCGAGGTCAAGGTACATTATGCCGACCTGAAGCAGGGCAATTTCCAGGTGGCTCGCGCTGGCTGGATTGCCGATTATAACGATGCCCAGAACTTCCTCTATCTGCTGGAAACCCGTACCGGTCCCAACAACTACGGCCGTTATTCCAATCCCGAGTATGATAAACTGATGCTTGAGGCTGAGGTTACTGCCGATCTCACCAAACGCGGTGAGCTGATGTACAAGGCTGAGTCGCTGGCTATGGCTGATCTGCCGATCATCCCGATTTATCACTATGTCTCCAAAAATCTCGTAGCAAAGAATGTCGTTGGATTTGAAGATAACTCCAAAGACATCCATCGCTGGAGATATGTAACCCTGAAGTAATATCAGTCAGTCGGTTGGGGAAGCGAGCAGCTTCCCCAACCGACGCTGTTGTTGAAAGGGGACCCACGGTGTCTCACGCCGGACTTCCTGGCTGTGCGCATCGATAACTTCCCCTGTTTGTCACTGGTTTATTCCCAGGAGTTTCTATGTTTGCCTACGTCGTACGTCGTCTTGGCAGCGCCATCCCGACCCTGTTTATTGTCGTTACCGTCGCCTTTTTCATGATGCGGGTTGCGCCCGGCGGTCCTTTTGACCGTGAAAAGCAACTGCCCCCGGAAATCGAGGCAAATATCCTCAAGGTCTATAATCTCGATAAGCCGCTTCATCAGCAGTATTTCGATTATATTGGCAATATTATCCAAGGTGATTTCGGACCGTCGTTTAAATATCTCGATTTTACTGTCACAGATCTCATCCTGGCAGGTTTTCCGGTCAGTCTACGGCTTGGTCTTGCAGCCATTTTGATCGCCGTGGTTTTCGGGGTTACTGCCGGGACCATCGCGGCGCTCAAGCAGAACTCAACTTTTGACTATATGGTGATGGGGCTGGCCATGACCGGTATCGCCATTCCGAACTTTGTCATGGCACCGCTTCTGGCGCTTGTCTTCGGGGTCTATCTCTCCTGGCTGCCGGTGGCCGGCTGGAACGATGGGGCTTTGCAGAACCAGATATTGCCGGTCATTACCTTGGCGCTACCGCAGATCGCCTATATTTCCCGGTTGACTCGGGGATCTATGGTCGAGACCATGCACTCCAATTTTATCCGAACCGCCAGGGCCAAGGGCTTGGCTGAAAAGATTGTCGTGGTGCGCCATGCCTTGAAAGGCGGGTTGCTGCCGGTCATCTCTTATCTTGGACCGGCTACTGCTGCGGTCATTACCGGCTCCGTGGTTATCGAAGCCATTTTCGATGTTCCCGGCATTGGCAGATACTTTGTCACCGGAGCTTTGAATCGTGATTATCCAGTGGTGATGGGCGTTGTCATCTTCTACGCGGTGCTCATTATTGGGCTGAATCTGGTTGTGGATCTCATCTACGGCTTTCTTGATCCGAGAGTAAAGGTTGAATAAGTGGCTACTACACCATTCATGAAAGACCAGCTGAACGGGCTGGAAATAGCGGAAACGGTCAAGGGGCGCAGCCTCTGGCAGGATGCGATGCGTCGCCTGATGCATAACAAGGCGGCCGTGGTCTCCATGGTGTTGCTGGGTATTATCGTGATACTGGCAATTCTGGCACCCTATCTCTCCCCATGGGCCTATGACGAGCCGGATTGGGGGTATGATTTTCCGGGTGCGCCCAATGGGGAACTCAAACATTGGTTCGGCACCGACGGCAATGGTCGCGATCTCATGGTTCGCACCCTGTTTGGTGCGCGTATCTCTCTGATGGTGGGTGTACTCGCCACCACAGTAAGCCTTTTAATTGGGGTGACCTACGGAGCGACCGCCGGCTTTCTCGGTGGCAGGATAGACAATGTGATGATGCGTATCGTCGACATTCTCTATTCGCTGCCCTTTATGTTCTTTGTGATCCTGTTGATGGTTTTCTTTGGTCGCAATATCTTTCTCATTTTCGTGGCGCTGGGTGCGGTCGAATGGCTGACCATGGCCCGGATTGTCCGCGGCCAGACCCTGTCAGTGAAGAAAAAGGAGTTTATCGAAGCGGCCCACGCTATTGGTGTCTCCAACTGGAAGATCATCATCAGGCACATCATTCCCAACGTCCTGGGTCCGGTCATTGTCTACATGACACTTACAATTCCCCAGGTGATCCTGACCGAGTCCTTTCTCTCCTTTCTGGGCCTTGGGGTGCAGGAACCGCTCACCAGCTGGGGTGTGCTTATTTCAGAAGGAGCCAAGCAGATGGAGTCGGCACCGTGGATGCTGATTTTCCCCGCTGTTTTTCTAGCTTTGACCCTCTTCTGCTTCAACTTTATCGGCGACGGCCTGCGTGACGCCCTCGATCCCAAGGACAGGTAATTATGCTGCTTGATGTTCAGAATTTGACGACGCGCTTTTATACCCACGACGGTGAGGTGTGCGCGGTAAGTGATGTGAATTTTTCCATTGAACCAGGCGAGTGCCTCGGCATCGTCGGGGAATCGGGTTCCGGCAAGACTCAGGTCTTTATGTCCATTATGGGTCTTTTGGCCAAAAACGGCCAAGCCGAAGGCAAGGCCTATTTCAATGGCAAGCAGATCCTCGGTTTAAACCCGGCGGAGCTCAATAAACTTCGTGGCGTTGAGTTCTCGATGATCTTCCAGGATCCGATGACCTCGCTGAACCCCTACCTGCGAATCTCCCGACAGATGACCGAGGTCCTGATGGAGCATCGTGGCATGGGTGAGGAGGACGCGACCAAGGCCTCCATCGATATGCTCGATCTGGTGGGAATTCCTGAATCCAGAAAGCGGATTGGCATGTATCCACATGAGTTCTCAGGTGGTATGCGCCAGCGGGTGATGATCGCTATGGCGCTCCTCTGTCAGCCGAAACTGCTTATTGCCGATGAGCCGACCACGGCGCTCGATGTGACCGTTCAGGCGCAGATTCTCGAACTGCTGGCCCGCCTTGGTCGTGAGCTGAATATGGCGACGGTGATGATTACCCATGATCTCGGGGTGATCGCCGGGCTGAGCGACCGGGTGGTGGTGATGTACGGTGGCCGCATTGTTGAACAGGCCACGGTGCATCAGGTCTTCAACGACCCGCAACACCCCTATACCAGAGGGCTTCTTGACTCCATGCCGAGGCTCGACGATCCAGGCAGCGACAAACTCTACACTATCGCCGGGCAGCCGCCCAACCTGCAGAATTTACCATCGGGTTGCAGCTTCGCCCCACGCTGTGAATTCGTTATGGAGAAATGCTGGACCGATCGTCCCGAGCTTGCAGAGATCGGTAGTGGCAGAATGAAGGCCTGTTATCTGGAGAAGATGTAAAATGGAAGCGACGACTACCTCGAAGAATAGTAATAGTAATGGTGCCCCGATTTTGTCGGTACGAGGCCTGAAAGTCTATTTTCCCATCTCCAGCGGCAAGTTTTTCGTGCCACCGATTCCCTTAAAAGCGGTGGATGATGTCAGCTTCGATCTCTATAGCGGAGAGGCCCTGGGCGTTGTCGGCGAGTCAGGTTGCGGCAAATCAACCCTGGGTCGGGGTGTCCTGCAGTTGATCGAGCCGACGGCTGGAGAGGTGGTTTGGCAAGGCCATCATCTGGAAGGACTGGGGCCCAAACAGATGATCCTCTATCGTCGTGATCTGCAGATTATCTTTCAGGATCCGCTGGCAAGTCTCAATCCTCGCATGACCATCGGTGATATTATCGCCGAGCCGCTTACTGTGCATTATCCCGAGCTATCAAAAGATGAGCGTAAACAGCGGGTAGCCAAAATCATGGAGGAGGTGGGACTGTTGCCGCAGATGATCAACCGCTATCCCCATGAGTTTTCCGGCGGTCAGTGTCAGCGTATCGGGGTGGCCCGGGCCATGATCTTGCGCCCTAAGCTGATTGTCTGTGACGAACCGGTTTCGGCGCTGGATGTCTCAATTCAGGCCCAGATCATCAACCTCATTCAGGATCTGCAACAGAGCTTCGGGTTGTCGCTTATCTTCATCAGCCATGACCTCTCCATCGTCCGTCATATAAGTCACCGTATCATGGTGCTCTATCTCGGCAATGTGATGGAGATAGCCGACAAGTTAAGCCTTTATGATGAGCCGAAGCACCCTTATACCAAGGCGTTGATCTCAGCCGTGCCGATTCCTGATCCGGAGCAGGAGAAGAACAAGCAGCGAATTGTACTCGAAGGTGATCTGCCGTCGCCGCTGTCACCACCTACCGGTTGCGTTTTCAGAACACGCTGTCCGATCGCTCAGCCGCTATGTGCCAAGGAAAAACCGCCTCTGGTGGATGCGGGAGCAAAGCATCAGGTTGCCTGCCATTTCTGGGATGCCGATATCAGGTAGCGTCCAAGGTTTTGTAGAGTGGGTGTCACGAAAAATGCTTTTGTGACACCCTGGTTTCTAAAATATGTAGTTGTAGCTCCTGTTGATGTAAGTGTATTAATTTGCGGTGTTAATCCATTTTTTATCCTTTCGCCAAAGTTATTTTTTCTCAAGGTATCCCTTCGTCGGCAAAAATCCGGTTTTTTTCTGTAACCAAACCGTGCGTTTTTCAAATTCCTGCCCAGATTGACAAGGTATATTGATTAACCATTTGATTGTATAGTAAAATGTCGACGATTTCTATCTGCCATGGAAGGCCATTGTCTTAAGATGATGACAGCGTGGTTGATGATACCACAAATGACTAGTTGTGAACGAAATTGGATCTGACTAAAAGATGTAAAACAGGTTTCTATTTCTTCGCTATTTTAGGCTATTAGGGGTGATGGACTGCGGGTTGCCGGGGAAAGAATGGGCTGTTTTAAGGTGCATGCTATTTCCATCAATGGCTGGGGCGAACAAGCAGGTGTGTCGAGCTTATTGGCCATAGTCCCGGTTAACTGTCAGATATTATGAATGATTGTCTGGACGATGCTATGTGGATGGGTCAGACTGTTGAGGGGGCATTCCACAAAATGCCTGACATGTTAAAAGACTAACTGTTCCGTTGGTATGTGGGTCATTGAGATGAATCCTGTTGCTCGTAAACGACATATGATGGATTGAAAAATAACATCATCTGCAAGTCAGAAATCTTCCCTATCTGTCTAATCTGTGGTCCTACCAGTGTACCTCGCGATTCGATCCCGCTCTTGTCATTTTTCCTATACTTCGCTAGAGTAGCAATTCAAATCCGACAGATTGAGGTGTTTACTGACTCTGCTGCTTTCAAAATAATGTATGGCAAATGTGGGTACTCATCTTTGCATATGAAGTAACTCATGACATCATTCCGTCATGATTAACAATAGTTGCATTCTTGAACTCGACCACGTGTAATCTGGTAAGACCAGTGAAGATTTCGCGTCGATCCTGGGTTTGAAGATGAGCCATCGATACGGTGACTTTAAGAACTCTGAATATTTCGTTTATCGTCTTCAGTTTGTGCTACCAAGCGATCTGCTGACGATGGACCACTCATTTGAAACCAACTCTTTTACGTATTCATGCTTGATAGAGCAAATGGAGGAATTATGCGTTTTGCTGTGCTGCAGCTGACAGGCTGTGCCGGGTGCGAGGTGTCGCTCTTGAATGCCGGTGAAGAACTGGACCTGGCAAAGCTTGCCTATATGCCGTTGGTCGTGACGGCCCATGACGTTCCTGGAGTGGATGTGCTCCTGGTTACCGGTGGTATCCGTACTGACGAGGACCTGTTGAAATTACGGGAATCGGCAAGTCGGGTGAAGAAGATTATCGCCGTGGGGACCTGTGCGATTTCAGGTGGAGTTGCGGGGCTGGGCGATAGACACGATATCCGTGAGCTGTTTCTGGCCAACACCCATCAGGGCCGTGTGCCGCGCATGTTACCCAAGTGCCGGCCGATCGATACCGAGGTGAAGGTTGATAATTATCTACCGGGTTGTCCGCCGGTGCCGAGCCTCTTTGTTCAACTGCTCAATGAACCTGAGTCGCTCAAATCCACCAGCATCGTCTGTAAGGAATGTGGGCGTCGAAAACCAAAAGATGTCAGGCCGACGACACTTGCCCATGAGATTCACAAAGACGCTGATCCAGAACTCTGTCTGGTCAAGCAGGGCCAGCTCTGCGTGGGTACCTCCACAAGAAACGGCTGTGGGGCGATTTGCCCGCGGGCGGGATTTCCTTGCGTCGGTTGCCGGGGGCCGTCCAACAACCTGATCGAAAAAGACGCGAATGCCTGGTTTAGCAGTCTGATCAAAGTATTTGCGCACATGACCGATATCGATTCGCAGGAGATTAGTGAGGCCTTGAAATCACCCCATCTCGCCCTGTTTTTGTTCCAATTTTCCGACTATTCAGATACTGAACTCGAGAGCCGACCCAAAGAGAAGGTGCTTTAATTATGACAACGACAATCCAGTTTCCTATTTCCCGTATCGAAGGCCATGCCAAGGTCGTAGTGGATATTGATGAAGGCAAGGTTCGTAATGCCCGTTTCCTGGCCCAGGAGTACCGGGGATTTGAACAATTTCTCCAGGGTATGCCTGCTGACCAGATGCCAGTGATTGTGCCCCGGGTTTGCGGGGTCTGTTCTACCTCCCATCATATTGCAGCAGTCGAGGCGCTTGAGCATGCTTATGGCATAACCCCTCCGCCAGTGGCTGAGGAGATCCGCCATTTGATGATGGTCGGCCAGTTGGTTCAGAATCAGGCCACCTCACTCTTCTTTTTCACCTTGCCAGATAAGCTTCAGGCCACCTCCATTTTTGGGGCTGATGAAAAGATTGGCCATGATATGCTTGGCAGTATCAGCAAGATGGCAATGGCCGTTCGCAAGATCGGCACCGAGCTCATTTCGGTGGCCGGCGGCCAGTTCATCCATCCGGTCAAGGCGGTGGTGGGTGGTGTGGTCTCCGGGATTGATCCAACAGCGGCAAAGGCCATGCGGGCCAAGATCAAAGAAGCGCTGCCGCTTGCCTGTAGTCTGTTTGACGAATACTGGCAACTCACTCGGAAAATGGAGCGCAGCGTCGGCAAGTGGGAGGACAACGATCCGTTCTATTACATGGTTGCTGTCGACAAGAATGATCCGACCCGTCCGGTCGATCATGTAACCATGCAAAAATCTGACGGTTCCGAGACCATCACTTTCAGGCCGCGTCAGTACAAAGAGTTCCTGCAGTTTCATCGGGTGCAGGACAGCTATTCGAGCAAGACCAGTTTTAATGATTTGCCGATCCGTGCCAACAGTCTGGCCCGCATGAACCTTGCTGAATCAACCGGCACCCCGATTGCTGACGGTTATCTCGAGCGGTTCCGGGTCGAGTTCGGAAGTCCTGCCCATCAGATTCTGCTCTTTGATCTCTGCCGTGGTATCGAGTTGATTAACGGCCTTGAGCGTGCCGACCGGATTCTGGCCAAAAACCTCTACGACGGCGAGATGAATGTGCCAGTGGTGCCGCGGGATGGCTGTGGTTTTGGTCTGGTGGAGGCCCCGAGAGGGCCGCTGATCCATCATTACCAGATCGAGAATGGTCTCATTGTCCGGGCCGAGTTTGTGATCCCGACCGTCCACAATAACTTCTCCATCGAACGGGCTCTCACGAGCATGGCCAAACGCTATGTCCATGAGGACCGGATTGACATGGGCCTTGACCGGGCCATGGGTTGGGTCGTGCGTGCTTTTGATCCGTGTATTGCCTGCGCCACCCACTGAAAGTATGTATAGCAGATATGTCGAGACCGCCTCTTCTGTGAGGGGCGGTCCATTTGTCATTTTTCCATCTGACTTTTTGAACAGGTTGGGCCAAATACATTGAAAATGGGTATGATGCCTGTCGGTATCGATTTTCAATTTACACAGGAGATATGGCATGAAAATAATTCGTTGCAAATGGTGCGATCTCAGCTCTCCGGAATATGTCAGGTATCATGATGAGCAATGGGGCGTGCCGGTACATGACGACAGGCTTTTATTTGAAATGCTGGTTCTTGAGGGGATGCAGGCCGGTCTGTCCTGGTTGTCGATTTTGAAAAAACGGGATAATTTCCTGAAAGCCTTTGATAACTTTGACGTTGTGAAAGTGGCCGGCTATGACGAGGAGAAGGTGGCAGCTCTCCTGCAGGATGCGGGGATTGTGCGTAACCGTTTGAAAATAAACGGCACCATTCGAAATGCACGATCTTTCCTTGAGATTGTTCGAGAGTACGGAAGTTTTGATAGCTACATCTGGAATTGGGTCGATTATACTCCAGTGCAAAACGATTACACGGACAGAAGTGAAATCCCGGCTGAGACCGATCTTTCCCGTCGCATTTCGAAAGATCTCAAAAAGCGTGGGATGACGTTTGTTGGTCCGGTCATCATCTATGCTTTCATGCAGGCAATTGGCATGGTCAATGACCATGACCCTGATTGCTTTCGTCGAGCAGAAATTGCAGCGATGTAATGCGTAGTATCCTCTACTGTGCAGGTGGATATTCGTTGCAGAGCAGGTGAACCGGCGGCTCGTCTTCGATAATTGCCGGGAACCGTTTTAACGGTTCAAGAAAACGGTTGTCGTTATCATCGTCGTTGACGTCGGACACCTCGCCGACGATGACGGTTCCCTTGCCTTTTTCTCCGTAAAACCTGTGATACATATACGGTTCGAGGCAGATAGATTCACCGGGCGTGAGGATCACTTTGTCACCAGATCCGCATTGCCGGGTGACCCCATCCACTGTAACGGTGAAGTTCTCATCGGAGAGTTCTTCCATACTGTCGGCCGTATACAGCTCGATGACGAGATTACCTCCTCCGCGGTTGATGATGTCTTCCCGCTTTTTCCAGTGAAAGTGCATGGGGCAGACCTGCTCTTCTTTCACGATCATGATTTTTTCAGCGTACCCTTTCGGGTACTGTTGCCGACGGTTATAGTTGCCGTTACGAATGGTAAACAGTAGCAGGCCCAGGCTGGGGTAGTTGTTTTCACCGTAGTCGGTGAGATCCCATCCTAACTGATTGTCCCGTATTTCGTCAGCCTCATGTCCCTTGCCGGCCCAGTCTGTTGGGCTCCAGAAGCCGAAAGGGGGGAGTTTGAATGAGATTGAGTCAAACAGTGTTTTCGCCTCGTTGATATAGCTGTTTACTTCAGATCGTTTCATAAGGATTTTTCACGAGTCAATGTGTGTTGCTGAAGGCTTTCGCCTCATCTAGGGTCGGTATTGAGTCGGCAGCACCATGTCGGGTCACACTCATTGCTGCTGCGGCAGTCGCGATTGCAAGTGCTTCGGGGATGTTGCCCGAGCACATATGGGAAGCAAGAAAGAAACCGATAAAGGTGTCACCGGCCCCGGTTGTGTCGACGGCGGTTACCTGTTTAGCCGGAGCAATGTGCTCGATATCACCTTTGACAAATAAGGCACCTTTGGCGCCCATGGTGAAGATGACCTCTGCATTGGGAAACTGTTTTCTCATCTGTTCGATGATGTCTTGTTGGTGCGTCAGCCCGGTAATCGCGGCAGCCTCGGTCTCATTAAGAATGAAGATGTCTACCAGTTCAAGAGGATAGTTGCTGATAGCAGGGGTGAATGGGGCCGGATTGAAAACAATCTTTAATCCCATCTCGGAGCTCTTTGAAATAATATGATCAACACCGGAAATTTCATTCTGGACAAGGAGGTAGTCACCCTTGGCAAATGTGCAAACAGTATCTGCTATTTCATCCGTTGTAATGCAGCGGTTTGCTCCTCCTGCTATGATTATAGAATTTTCACCTTCTTTTGATACCTGGATTACAGCATGGCCTGTGGGCGTATTGCCTTGGTGGACAAAGCGAGTATCGACGCCACTTTTTTCCAACTGTTCTTTTAAAAACAAGCCGTCAGCCCCGATTTTTCCGCCATGGTATACATCCGCTCCTGCCCGGGCGAGGGCAATGGACTGATTCAGGCCTTTGCCGCCACTAAAGCGATTGTATGAGGAGCAGGCAATGGTTTCGCCTGGTTGGACGAAGTGCTCGATATGATACACATGGTCAATATTGAGGGAGCCGAAGTTGAGTATTTTCATATGGCAGGTCTCATACTCCATAGGATGCTGCGTGTATCAGCACATCATGTCAAAGCTTCAGTAATGGCAAAGGCATCCAGATCGGAATGGATGCCTTTGCTCATGATATACAGTCTGCCGAATTATCTCTCAGAAGTCCAGCCTTTATACTCTCCAACATTTTCCCTGGTTACGAGGGTGGATGGCATGAGGATCATGCTTTCAGCCGGCTTTTCACCATTCAGAATCTTTACACCGACATCTACGCCCATCTGGGCCATGGCGTAGGGATCCTGGCTGGCTGATGCTTCAACCATGGTGTTGCCTTTGAGAGCTTCCTCAATATCAGGAGCGCCATCAACGGAGGTGATGATGATGTTGTCACGCTTGAGCTGCTTTGCTGCCAGATCAGTACCGATTGCCTGCGGGTCGTTGATAGTGAAAACCGCATCAATTTTCTGGAAACGAGTGAGATGCCCCTGCATGACGTTCAGACCGCCATCACGTGAGCCCTTGGCATCCTGGTCATCGGAAAGCACATTGATTCCAGGCGCTTTGGCAAATACGCTCCTACAGCCGTTAACACGGTCAATAACGGCGGAAACCTGAGGGCCGTTCTGGATAATAACATCACCTTTGCCGCCAAGTTTGTCAACGATGTACTGACAGGCAATTTCACCGGCCTGGACGTTGTTGGTCTGTACAGTTGCATCAGCACCTTTTGCGGAGACATCGACGGCGACAACCGCAATCCCCTCTTTCTGGGCACGTTTGATAGCCACTTCGATGGCGTTTGCGTCGACAGCGTTGATCAGGATCATATCAACACCCGCTGCGATAAAGTTATCAACCTGGGTGAACTGCTTGTTCAAATCGTAGTCGGCGGAAACAGCAATAACCTCAGCATTGGGATTGTACTCTTTGGCTTTGGCGGTGGCACCATTTACCATGGTGACGAAAAACGGGTTGCCTAAAGAGCCAAGGGAGATGCCGATCTTGTTCAGATCTTTCGCCTGGGCGCTTACAGTGCTCATTGCCAATACGAGTCCTGCCAGTAGAAGCTTCTTCATTTTTTACACTCCTCTTTTATGATAGTTGGATGGATGCCGACCTGTCACTATTAGCCTTGTGTGCCAGGTAATTGTACTGCGGTTAACTGGCAGCTACCTTGATGAAGGCACCTGCCAGGGGTTTGCTTTTGTGGTTGTATGCTTCTTGGGTCGTTGGATCTGTTTTTATGACGCCATCAACCTTTGCCGGATGTACTCAGGCGATACCTGTCAAGGGCCACCGCGCCGATAATGACGCCACCCTTGATGATAAACTGCCAAACATCCGATACACCGAGCAGAATGAGGCCGTTCGACAGCACTGCGATGATCAGTGCGCCAATAAGGGTTCCCCAGATTGTTCCGATACCGCCGACAAAACTGGTACCGCCAAGAATAACTGCGGCGATGGCATCAAGTTCGTAGGCAACGCCAAGCTGAATTCCGTTTGCCGCATAGAGCCGCGCTGCTGACATGACACCACCAAGACCTGAGAGCAACCCGGAAAGACTGTAGACGAACAGGAGCACCTTCCACACTTTTATGCCAGACAGCCGTGCGGCATCTTCATTGCCGCCCACTGCGTAAATGTGGATACCCAACACCGTTCTTTTGAGGATAAACCAGGAGATGATTACAACAGAGAAGGCGATAATCACCAGCCATGGCACTCCGAACAGCGATTCGTTGCCGATAAAGGCAAAGGGCAGTTCCGGATTGAAGACTGTGGTATCGTTGCCGGCGAGTCGGGCAATGCCCCGCATGGCCGTGAGGCCACCAAGAGTGACGATAAAGGGCGGTAATCTGAGCCCTGCAATAAGGCTACCGTTAAAAAGACCCAGTACGAGTCCTGCCGCCAAGCCGCCGAGAATGCCAATCATCCCGAAATTGGGAATTTTAGAGCATATCATGGCAACCATGGCTGATGCGGCCAGGATGGAGCCAACCGACAGGTCGATACCGCCGGTGAGGATGACAAAGGTCATACCGGCCGCGAGTACGATATTAATTGATGCCTGCTGGGCAACGATCGAGATATTCTGCCATGACATAAATCGGTCGGTGAGAAGCTCGAAACCGATACAAAGAATAATGAGCACAGGCAGCATGCCGACAATTCTGATAAAATTCTGAACCCGCTGTTTATGATCTGAGAGTCCCTGCAGCGTGTTAGTGCTTGCCGTGGTCTCGTTCGTGCTATTTGAGCTTTGCATCCCCAACCCTCCCTTAGATACGTTTTTCCTCAGCTTCAACATTTGCTCCGGTGGCAAAGTGCATGATGTTCTCCTGGGTGATTTCCATCCCAGTTGGGCCACCTACTTCGCCGCCTATGATTCCGTCCCTCATGACCAGTACTCTATCTGCAATACCGACGACCTCCGGGAGTTCGCTGGAAATGACGATGATGCCGATTCCCGATTGAACCAAATCGTCTATTATCTTGTAGATTTCAGATTTTGCCCCGACATCCACCCCGCGGGTCGGCTCGTCGAGGATTAACACCTTCGGTTCCGTTTCGAGAAGTCGCGATAGCAGCACCTTCTGCTGGTTGCCACCGGAAAGCTTACCGACTTCAGACCTCGGACTGGCAACTCTGATGGCCAGGTTCTTAATGGCGGATCGCGAACGATTTTCCGCTTTGGTCCTGTCGAGAATGCCTCCTTTTCTGGCATCGCGGCTGCACACAATGAGGTTGAGGTTATCGTGTACACTCATGTCCAGGAATACCCCTTGTGCTTTCCTGTCTTCTGTGAGGTAGACTATGCCTGCGTCGAGCGCCTGCCGAGGGTCCCGGATGTTGATTTCCTTTCCGTCGATCAGCATTTTGCCCCCGGTTTTCTGGTCTGCGCCGAATATGAGGCGGGCGAGTTCTGTCCTGCCGGAACCGACAAGTCCTGCAATGCAGAGCACTTCCCCTTGGTGGAGGGCAAAGTCACACTCCTTGACTGCCTTGTCATCCCGGAGCCTGCGAGCTTCGAAAATAACCTTGCCGCGACTTCCTTTCGCGTCGTGGTCCTTGGTGTAAAAGCCGCTGATGTCGCGGCCAACCATCATTTTCACCAACCTTTCAGAAGAGAGCTCCTCTCTGCTCAGCTGACCGACATAGGTGCCGTCCCTCATTACGCTGACTCGGTCGGAGAGTTCGTATATCTCGTTCATTCGATGGGAGATATAGATGATTGCCAAACCTTCACTTTTCAGCTTTTTGATCAGGGCAAACATCATGTCGGTTTCCCGCGATGACAGGGCGGTTGTCGGTTCATCCATTACCAGGATTCGGGCGTTGGCATGGATAGCTCGTGATATCTCGACAAGTTGCCGTTCGGCGATGGAAAGGTCGGCTACGCGGGTGGTTGGTCCGAAGGAGGCTCCGAGTTTTTCAAGTACGTCAACACATCCCAACTCCATGGACCTGCGGTCAATCATGAGGCCTTTTTTGAGCTCCCGTCCCATGTAGATGTTCTCAGCTACGGTGAGATTGGGAGATAGCGAGAGCTCCTGGTAGATGACGGCTATTCCGTACTCTTTGGCATCGATCGGGTTATTGATGGTGACCGCTTGTCCGTCAATCCTGATTTCCCCGCCGGCATCTGCCTGATAGGCACCGGAAAGGACTTTCATGAGCGTTGACTTTCCAGCCCCGTTCTCACCCATCAGGGAGTGAATTTCACCTGGGTATACTGTCAGCTGAACGTTCTGCAGTGCCTTGACTCCCGGAAAGGTTTTGCTGATGTTGAACATTTCCAGGATAGGTGTTTTGGCCTTGTTCTCACTCATGCTCGAAACCTCTGTATTCATTGGAGTGGTTTTCTGGGTGAAAAATTGTAGAAGATCGGCAGGCTAGCAGCGCCTACAGCGCTTGCATCACAACCAAAGGTGCCGGTCACCAGTTTTGGGGGAGACCATGCTTCGGGCATGTTCTCGTCAAGGGCTTTGGCGAGACGATCGCGCAACATTGTGACAAGCCCTCCTCCTATGTTGGCTTCCAGTACAAGCGTAGGGAAGTCGAGGAGGGATTTTGCAGAAATGATAGTTGGGATAAGAGCGTCGATACAGTCATCAGCCCACTCGTCGCTTTCCTTGCCATACGTCTGTACGGCAAGTTCGAGTTGGAGTCGGGTGCCTACCTCTATTCCTGGTCGACGGCTTAGCAGGTGTCTCCGCAAACTGTTCAGCGATGCCCTGTTAATGAGAATATCCCATTTTTTGTCGGGGCGTGTTGCGGAAGGTAATTTTGAGGGAGGGACTGCCATGGTTGCCACGTCGGCGGCATTGCCTGTGCTACCGCGCACGATGTCTCCCTTGAGAGCCAGCCCACCTCCGATGGCCGGCCCGAAAAAAAGATAGAGAAAGTCATCAACCTCTCTGCCTGCTCCATAAAAGAGCTCAGCAATGGCCGCAGCGGTACCGTCATTTTCGCTGTGGACAGGAATTTTTGTCGTATCCTCGAGTTGTGCTGCAAAATCAAACGAGTCCCACTGCTTGAAGCTCTTTTCCGGTAACCCGAGTTCTTTCAGCCAGCTGCCAAGGTGATAGGGGGTGGCAAGGCCTACTCCGGTGAGGCGGGAAAGGGATTCGGCCGGCATGGTAGCAAGCGCTGCGTTAATGTCGCTGCAGACGATTTCCAGGGTTTGTTCTGGTGGTGGGAGCTCCATCTCATTCGTGAATCTCGAGAGGATGTTGCCATCGAAATCGATCAATACCGTCTGGAACCCGTTTCTCTCCAGCCGGACACCAAGGCCGTACGCACCGGTAGGATTCAGGTGGATCATGGTGGCGGGCTGTCCCCGTTGACCCTCATGCCGTTTTTTTCCTGAGAGGATCAGATTTTGCTCCTCTAGAGACGAGACTATAGAGCCGACGGCAGCATTGGTGAGGTTGGCAATACGGGCGATTTCCGCTTTGGATGCATGGCCCATTCGTCGCAGGATCTGCAGAACCTTGCGCTCATTGTAGCGGAGATCCAATGGTTGCACCTGAAGAGGAATGTGAGGGATCATACGCCGCCCTGTTAATTAAATTAATAATCTTTAATTAAATGATATGTGGCAAAGACCGTGTTAAATGGCTAAAAATACGAATCATGATTAAATATAGAAGATAAATTTATTTACACCGGGTATGAATATGTGTCAAGATGTAATCGTCGAAAAGAGCAATTTACTGGTGATGCTACTGACTGAAAGAGAAACTATGTGAGAATTCATCATGATATGCACGTATCTCGGGATTGATATAGGGACTTCTGCCATAAAAGCGATACTGGTCAATGAGCGGGGAGAGGAGGTCGTCTCCGCTTCAGTGCCGCTCACCACAACCCGGCTGCATCCTTCTTGGTCGGAGCAGGAAGTGGATCAATGGTGGGGCGGAGTCATTGCCGCCATGACAGAACTGTGGAAGGACCAACGGGTGGATAAGAGTACCCTGAAAGGCATTGGCCTTACCGGCCAGATGCACGGAGCAGTGCTGTTGGATTCGGATTGCAGACCCTTACGTTCAGCCATTCTCTGGAATGATGGAAGGGCAGTGAACGAGGCAGCGTATTTGCAAGAACGCTTTCCCCTCCTGGCGAAGGAGGTGGGAGTGCTGCCGATGCCGGGTCTGACAGCTCCAAAGCTTTTGTGGTTAGCATCAAATGAGCCCGATGTGATGGAGAAAACTCGCTGGCTGCTCTCCCCGAAAGATTATATTCGCTACCGACTGACCGGGGAGATTGCCACCGATTATTCAGATGCTGCGGGAACCTGGCTGCTGGACCAGGAACGCAGAGTATGGTCCAAGGCTGCTGTCAATGCGGTCGGGTTGTCATTATCCCAGCTTCCCCCTCTAGTGGAAAGTGATGAGGTGTGTGGACATCTTACTGGTGAGGCGGCAAAACTGTTGGGAATTGCAGCTGATCTTCCTGTGGCTGGCGGAGGTGGTGACACCCCGGTAGGTGCGATCGGATTTGGCTGTGTCAAGGCTGGAGACGCCGTCGTGTCTCTTGGCACTTCAGCACACATCTTTAGTCCTACCGTTTCCTATAAACCAGCGGTGGAGAGTGTTGTCCACAGCTTCTGTCATGCGTTACCTGATCTTTGGTACCAGATGGGAGCAATGTTGAACGGAGCGTCGGCGTTTGGCTGGGTCTGTTCTCTGCTGGGCGAGGATGCAGGGGTGGTTGACGCAAGACTGCATGAGCGATACGATGGACCTGGTGATATGTTGTTCCTCCCCTACCTGACCGGCGAGAGGACACCACATAACAATCCGCATGCCCGGGGGGTATTTTTCGGTCTCAGCCCGACAACCGATAGGGAGTCGCTCTGCCAGTCGGTTATGGAGGGCGTGGCATATTCCATTGCCGACGGCCGGGATGCCTTAACCGGATCGGGAACAGTAATTCAACGGGCGGCGATTGGAGGTGGCGGGGCAAAAAGCCGAATTTGGGCACAGATCATTGCTTCGGTCCTTAATATTCCCATTATCCGATATCGGGGGAAAGAGCGTGGGCCTGCATTTGGTGCGGCACGGCTTGCCCGTTTAGCGGTTGAAGGTGGGAATCCATACGAATTGTGCCGGGAGCCTGAAATTGAGGAGGTCCTTGACCCTGACCAAAGCTATGTGGGACACTACCGGGAGAACCATCAACGGTTCAAACGTTTATATAGGCAGCTTCGTTCAGAGTTTCAGGGCGAAGGAGGAGATGTGCGATGAAAAATCAAGTTTCTGAAAGGCTGGTAATAGCCGGAATTGGCGAAGTTCTATGGGATGTGCTGCAGGATTCGGAAGAACTTGGCGGCGCTCCGATAAATTTTGCCTATCATGCCGGCGCACTGGGTGCTGAAGCGTATGCGATATCCTGTGTTGGAGATGATGGTCGGGGCATAGCGGCGTTAAAAGAATTAACGAAGCGATCCGTTTCGACGGATTACATTACCGTGCTGGCAGGTGCAACCACGGGATATGTCCTGGCGAAGGTGGATAGTCAGGGCGTTGCATCCTATACGTTTCCGGATGATGTTGCCTGGGATCGGCTGGTGATTGCTGATACAAACGGAACGCTGGGGCAGAGGTTGAGCGCGGTCTGTTTTGGCAGCCTTGCCCAGCGATCACCGATTTCGCGCAAGGCAATTGTCGATTATCTTGCGAAGTTGGGTCCGAATACTCTGAAAGTATTTGATTTGAATATACGGCAGAATTTCTATAGCCGGGAGATCATAGAGACTTCTCTTGAAATGGCGGATGTGCTGAAACTCAACGATGATGAGATTGTATTGCTTGGCCGGATGTTCGGGCTGGGCGGTGATGAAAAAAAACAGATGAGCCAGCTGGTCGAGCGCTTTTCGCTTCGTCTTGGTGTGCTGACGCGAGGAGGAAAGGGGAGTTTACTCATGTCACCGGAGAATATCTCTGATCATGCAGGGTATCCCGCAAAAATTGTGGATACCATAGGGGCAGGAGATTCGTTTACTGCGGCAACGGTTCTCGGGTTGCTGAAAGGCCATTCCCTTGACCAGATTAATGACCATGCCAACCGCGTAGCGGCCTATGTCTGTTCCTGCCAGGGGGCCATGCCTCCTCTGCCGGAGGATATGCTGATCCGGTCTTGTTGACCTGACGTGAACTGATTGAATGAGTGTATACCGTCTATTGCTGTATTCATTTTCTAAAAATGTATCTTTTAAGAGGAGATTTGTGTGATTAAGAGCCTGGATGTCAAACTCAAAACTATAAGGTCCGGTGCATACACGCCAAAGGACTTCATCATTGCGGATGCAAAAGACGGGGATATGGCCATGGGCATGGCCGCGCCCGGTCCGCATCCTACCCGCGCCGGTGCGTTTAAGAGCAAAGCGGATTACCTGGATGCCATGCGGGCCATGAGTCGCTCGGGACTGATCGACATCATGCTTATGTCGGCATCATCGGCAGGAGTCCTTGTCGGTGAAGGGCTGTTTACCGAGAGCCCTGTGACGCCCGCCGTTCGCCTCAACGATACCACAGACATCTGGTATCTTCGTGGCAACCGCTATATAGAGCAGCCGTCTGTGCCTTTTTCCACCATTGATGTTGAAGCGGCAACAGAATTCGCGACTCTTGGCCTATATTCTGTGACCTACTCCAACGACCTGTTGTGCGACTATGAAACCCTTTCGGCGTATAAGGAGTTCCGTGGTGTGGCCGCAGATGTGGGTATGCGTCATTTCCTGGAGGTATTTAATCCGCATCCTTCGGTAGACACCGGTCTGTCCGCTGAGGATATGGCCCTGTTTATCAACGATGCCATTGCCAGAACTGTCGCTGGTGTGGTGCCTGCACAGCAACCATTGTTTCTGAAGATGGCCTACAACGGACCGAAAGTCATGGAAGAGCTGGCGTCCTATGATCCTGAAGGATTGATCATTGGTATTCTGGGGGGATCCAAAGGCACCACCCGTGACACCTTTGAACTGATTTCCCAGGCTGAGAAGTATGGCGCCAGGGTGGCGCTGTTTGGCCGTAAGATCAATCTGGCCGAAGATCCAATCTCACTTGTGACATTGATGCGACGGGTGGTGGAGCGTGAGGTCTCACCGCTTGAGGCTGTACGTGCATATCATGATGAACTGTCAAAGAACGGCCTTTCGCCGAACCTCTCGCGTGACGAGGACGAGCAGGTCACAGAACCCATCCTCAAAAAAGGGTAAAACATGGGCGGAAACTCTGTGCTTTGTGGTGGCTGCTGGCTGGTGGACAAACCAAAAGTCGTGGACCACTGGCCGGATGAGGAAACGGTTGCTGTCATCCTGGAGGAAACGATTCAAGGTGGCGGGCCTGGCATGAATCTGGCGGTCAATCTGCGGCGGCTTGGAGGAACCTTTCCCCTGGCTGGTATCGGTGTCGTCGGTAACGATGCCGAAGGCCACTATATTCTGGATCGTTGCCGAGCGTACGATATCGACGCCAGTCGTATTGCCATTCAGGAAAAAGCACAGACATCCTATACCGATGTGCTGACGAATAAGATCAACGGCAAACGTACGTTCTTTCACTCTCAGGGGGCGAATGCACTGCTCACACCTGAGAGTTTTGCCAATTATCCTTCAGATGTTCGCCTCTTCCATCTTGGCGCTCCAGGGATTCATGATGGGATGGACGTTCCATGGGGTGACGACGCCAACGGCTGGGTATATGTATTAAGAAAGGCCAAGGCTGCAGGTTTACGGACGAATATGGAGCTTATCTCCCTCCAGCCAAAACGTTTGCGAGAGTTGGCCAGGCCATGTCTGCCCTATCTGGATACCATGGTTATTAACGATCTGGAGGTCGGAGCGCTGGCAGGTGAGGTCACCGCCTCACACGGTGAGACCGATGTGGAAGCCGTCAAGCGGGCAGCTTACAAGGTGCTGGATCTCGGTGTTCGCGACCTCGTGGCCGTACATTTTCCCCGAGGGTGTGTGGTCGCGGTGAAGGGAGAGGTGCCAATTGTTCATCCCTCCACCAAGGTGCCGAAAGAGGCAATCCTCTGCAGTGTGGGGGCGGGGGATGCCTTTGCCTCCGGTTTCATATTTGGTCTGCTTGAAGGGCTTTCCATGACGGAAACAATTCGATTGGGCCACGCTGCGGCTGGTGAGTGCCTTTGTTCTCTTTCCACCAATGAGGCTATTGGTACGGCCGCTGAGTGTCTGGCTCAGGCTGACGCCTGGGGGTGGCGTGAAACCATATAGAATATCTTGAGTTTCAGAATGCCCTGTAGCCTCAAAGGTAAGGCTACAGGGGCAGGAAACCATGATGTCAAAGACAATTTCAGGCAGTTTGGACAATTGCAGAGGTGTCGCAGAGAATGTCGGTGACAGCGTTGTAGACATCCCGAAGATAAATTATTCCCAATACCCGGCCATCGGTGCCGATAACCGGCAGTCGCCGGAGCTGTTCGGTCAGCATGATATCGGCGCAGTGCATCACCGAATCATGCATAGAGATGGTACGGACATCCTCTGTCATGATATCTCGTACCTTCATGGTGCGAACCTTTTCTGTCCGGTCCAGCCTCATTCCTTCCCAGCTTTCATCGTCGCTTGCCACCCCTTCCATATAGGCATAAGAGGGGATGATGAGCCGCAGGATATCCTTGGTCGAGACGATGCCGACCAGCTTCATTTCATTATCGAGTACGGCGATGCCATTGACCGAAAGGCCATGGCCCCGTTTGGTCCGTTTCATGACCTGGATTGCCTGCAGAACAGACATCTCCGGGGTTAACCAGTTGTGCAACGGTTCCATGATATCTCTGACTTTCATAATACCTCCCGGATAAAGAACGTTAAGTGGTGGACTGAAAGCAGCAGTGGTGTACGCATCAACATCTCTGTCACCATTGTAGGATAAATATAACACAACCTTGCGATAAGGATCAAATATATTTATGATGGCAATCAGGAGGATAGATGTGAGAGTCTGTCGACAATGAGCAGGTGTAGAAGCAGGTTGCCGGTGCATGTGGCAACCATGCTCATCATGGATGATCTGGTGGTACTTGCATTTATCGTAGTGCTTTTCTCAACCCTCAATGCCACAGGGCATGCTAAAATGGCCAGAAAATTGGAATCAAAAGCATACCGGCTATAACCACAAAGATGTTGAGCGGGATGCCGAGTTTTAAGTAATCCTTGAATCGGTAGCCGCCAGGGCCGTAAACCATCAGGTTGGTCTGGTAGCCGACGGGGGTAGCAAAGCATGCGGAAGCGCCGATGCAGACCCCGATGATAAAAGGCTTCGGGTCAACGCCAAGTCCCACGGCCGTGGAGATGGCAATGGGCAGAAGCAGCACGGCGGTGGCGTTATTACTGAGGATCTGGGTCGAGATCGAGGTGAGCAGGATCATGCCGCCGAGGATAATGGCAGGTGAAAATCCGGAAAAAAGCTCGAGAAAGGCCTCCGCATAAAGTTGGCTGGTGCCGGTCTTCTCCATAGCCGCACCGAGAGCGATGGTGCCAGCGATCAGAATCAGCACATCAGCCTGCAGCGCCCGGTAGGCGTCGCGCATCTGCAGGCAGCCGGTAATGATCATCAAGAAGGCGGCGGTGAGTGCACAGGTCATAATGTCGGCCAGACCAAGGGTTGCGGTACCCACCATGCCGATAAAGTTGACGATTGCCCATATTGCCTTGCGCTTATGGACGATTTCTTCATAAACATCTTCAATGACAATGAAATCCTGACCTGCCCGGATTGCTTCGAGCTTACTTTCCGAACACCAGATCAGGATGATATCACCGGTCTGCAGCCGTACGTCGAGGATCTGTTTTTCGCTGATATGCAGGTTGCTGCGCTTGAGGGCGATAATATTGACCTCCTGGTCCTGGGCGAGTTCAGTGTTGCTGAGCCGCCGACCACGCATGGAGGACTGTGGTGAAATAATCAGCTCGACCACGATAGGTGCGTCTTTTTGGGCACCGAGGAGCAGGCCATTTTCCGATAAAGGAAGCTCAACGCCTTCATTGTGAAGTACTGCCACCAAATCATTAAGCGATCCTTTCACCAGCAGGATATCGTCCGCCTCGACTTGGATGAGGTCGCGGCCAGGATAGTAGATATGGGACCGATTGATGACTTCCAACACTTCCATCTTTGGGTACTTTTCCCTGAATAATTCGGTCGATGCCAGGCCGATTAAGGCGCTTTCCTTGTTGATCTGCAGCTCGGCGAGATATTGCCGGTGCTCATTATCCTGAATGTGACAGACGGGATTGGCGAGCGACGGCAGGACCTTCGGGGCGGCAAACAGCAGAAAAATGATTCCGCAGATGGCAATGGGCACTCCTATTATAGCGAGCTCGAACATGGAAAGCGGGCCATAGCCGTAGTCGTTACTCAGGTCGCTGATGATGATATTGGTGGACGTACCGATAAGGGTGCAGGTGCCGGCCAGGATCGAGGCGTAGGAGACCGGGATAAGAAATTTTGAAGGGGAGAGGCCAAACTCGCAGCACATGGCCATCACCACCGGAATAAAGAGAATTACCACCGGGGTATTATTGATAAAGGCGGACATCAGCGCGACCACAAAGAGAATGACGGCAAGAGCCATCCTGAAATTGCCGTGCGCCATGCGAATTACCTGTCTGCCAAGAAATTCGACACCACCGGTCCGCATCAATCCCTTGCTCACCACAAACATGGCAGCCACGGTAACCACCGCCGGGTTGGAAAAGCCTGCCACAGCCTCTCGCGGGGTGAGGATCCGGCTCGCCACCAGCAGCACCATAATCCCGATGGCGGTGAGATCAACGGAGATCTTCTCTGTTATGAGGAGATAGAGGGTGGCGAGAAGGAGTGCGGTGATGATCAATGTTTCCATGTTCTATCTGTTAAAAAACCTGTTGTTTGAGGAAAATACTGATGAATACAACATGTTATTGTAACAATCTAAGCATTATTGCAAGCAGGGATAGTAAAAATTGGCTGGTGAGATACTAAAAGATATAGGGTTTGGACACTTGAGTGAGCAGTTTGGATGTAGAGGATTATGTGTCGAGGTATATGATGAATTTCATTGGAGTACCGGGATATAGGCGGTACTCCAATGTCGTGATTGTAAAAAAGGACCATTTAGGGATCTATTACACGAACTAATCAGGATTTTTTGCGATGCCAGAACCCTATTCCGGTCAGCCCGATGGCAAAGAGAGCCATGGTGCCAGGTTCTGGAACTGGAGCTATATATATGCCTGACATTTTTTTGCTACCGTCGTCTGAGAGCATGCTGGCAGTAATTGCCAGTCGACCATTGCGAAGACCATCTCGTTCAATACCGAAAGATTCTATAGTCATATCTGAAGCTGATGGGTCAAGAAATCCACTCTTCATGCCTTTTGTAAGGATGGTGAAAATATCAAATTGACCAGTTACGTCGGTTGCAACATCCAGGGCGCCATAAAGGCCTATTTCACCATTACTTTTCCGTGCCTTGAAAACAATGTCGTCGCCGTCAACAGCAAGAAAGGCGGAGGATCGCCAGCGAGGTAGTTCTGCCGAGTCATCTTCACTACTTTCGCCGGTTCCAGGAGGTTTCCCTGAAAAATTCCAGAACAAAAAGTCTTCGAAGTAGTCTTTCTGGTCCTCAAAAAGAGGTCCGGTTTGGGCCACGAGGAAAAGTTTGTCATTTAATGTATCAGCTAGAAAGATGCCTTGATTTTCAAGAACTTTAAGTGCCTCGCCCCCCTCGGGTTCTGTTTGAATACTGTTGCAATAGTCTAACAGATCTTTGTTGCCGTCAGGGCCACAGGACTGGGGGGTTTTAATCTTATTCTCGCCCCAACCAGCCCAGAAACCGACATATTGACCGTCGAACGAGAGAGCTTCTCCAAAAGCGCTGAGGTATGTATCAGCGGTTGTAGAATCATTTTTTTTAGGGACTACAGTATTAAACCCAGCAATCGTTTTCAAACCTTCATCAGGGGCGTCGATATCGAACATGAAGATCCCGCCGGCTGAAGGGTTTGCTTCATCATCGAGGCCGGTGAAAACCACTTTTCCATCAGCTGCGCTGGGTGGTGCTGTGGATCCAAAAAAGACTGGTTCATTATCAGTGCTATATTGTTGTCCTCCTGGGGTCGCTGCAGCTGGGATTTCGTCATGCCGCTGAGCAATTTTTACCACAGGCGATGGATTACCATCTGTGTCTCCGGCCATATCCTTATAATACACCCCTGTCATGGTTGGATCCCCCTGAGTTCTGTCGGGATCCGTCCAGTTGCCTTTAAAGGTAATGATACTGCCTATCGGAGACGGGGCTCCGGGAAATTGATCAAAGCGAACATCCGTTCCTGGTACTTGATAACCAAAGGTAGAGGCTTCTTTGGCATCAATGTTGCGAATTCCTGTTGTCAGGGAGTCCTTCTTAATTGAAGCGTATATGCCAGCTGTCCCACTGTGTGTCGTATCTGTTTCATCAGCATTGGTTACGCTTGTTGCAACAGATGGTTGCGATTGCCCGCGGAAAGCCAGGGTGCTGGAAGCCGCGTCTATACGGGGAAAGGATGGAAATTCATTGAATGTTCCTGCTTGAGCCGGTTCCTCAATATTGTTTGGGTCTGGAACTTCATCATTTCTCACGGCGACAGCTAGAATAGCTGAATCTGGTACTGACATATCACGGGTAAAAATACCACTGGTAGGCTCTCCTTTTTGTTGTTTCGCTTTGGCACGGGCCCTAAAGACGACCAGTCCTTCATCGTTAATGGAAGGCTGGTTATAGCTGAAAAAATATTCGTTTGATGAATTTGGTGCCTCGTTGGTGTTATTGACTACTGTCGTCCAAGTTGAGAATGGTGTGGCCATGGCCATGCCACAAGGCATGGCCATGATTGCCGAGGTAGACAGGGCAATCATGCAAAATTTACGTAATGATTTATTGCGCTCTAGGTTTTTGTTAGAATTTGTCGACAGATTCCTCATTGGTTTCCCTCCCCCGAGGTGTAGTCATATTGACTATGCTTCAGTTTTGCCGTGAAAAATTCAGGCCGTTCAGACTTGACCCTAACTCATTGGTGAGCATAATTGCAATAGTTTTTCGGTGCATCTGGTGGATAGGCAATTGGCAGGCATTCTCAAATTCAGATAGCGTCTTACAAGCATGACGGGTACCGCTTTTTCATTTTCGAGCCGCTCATGAAATGTGCCAGGGAATACGGTGTGATGGATGAATATTAACGTAATGTGGTATATATTTTTCTTATATTGAACCGAGGTATACACAAGACAAATCACATCTATAATGATTCAGGTATTTTTCGGTGAGGGTAGCTACGCGGAGAGAAGCGAAAGGAAGCAGATTAACCAGGTTTTGAAGGGGTAACAAACACTGGACTCCCTGCAATAATAAAGGAAGGGGATACCAGCTGCCACAGGTATCCCCCGGTGGTGCAGAAGGGTTATTTCAGTTCAATTCCCTTCTCTTTGGCCGCATCAGCGATGTGATCGACAAAAATCTGGGCGAAGGCGTTATTGGAGCCAAGGCCCTGTAGTACGGGTTGCACTTCGTAGCCTGCCTTGGTGAGGATTGATTTCCACGAATCTTCTTCATCACCTGCCATGTCGTTGGTGGCATGGTCACCGGCAACGATCATGAAGGGTCTCAGGATGACCTTTCGGTTGCCGGTTTGCTGTATTTCGAGAAGAGTATCCTCGACTGAGGGCACTCCTTCTACAACTCCGATGAAGGTTTTCACTTTTGGATAGACCTTGCGCATTTTCTGCACGGTCTCAGCGTAGATACCGGTGGACCAGTGTTCGTTGCCGTGGCCCATGTAGACCAGCAAGGCCCCCTCTTTTTCAGCCATGGCCGCATCGTCCGCCAGCGTTTTCACCACTGCATCAATATCCTCGTGATAGGGATATTGGTCGCCGGGAGCTCCAAGGGCAGGGCGACCCATGACCAGATTGGTGAACGGTTTCCACCTCTCCTTCATAGTAGTTATGGAGGCGAGCCCGTTGACATATTGTTGCAGATCGTAGGATTGCTCCATGTAGAACATGTGCGATGGCTGGACGATAATGTTGGAATAGCCTTCTTCCAGCAGGTCGCCGATGGTGGCGATGACGTTTTTGACATAAAGGACTTCTTTGGGAATCCCCTGATCAAGCCATTTCTGGGGATCTGCCTGCCGCTTTTTCCAGACGCTTCTGATGATGTTGGAGGTAAAGGTGATGCGGACTTCGGTGTTGGGGTACGCTTTGCGAACAGCGTTATCGATATTGATGATCGACTCAAGTCCTGCTGGGACGGTGGTGCCGAAGTGAGCAAGCACAATGGCGCTTTTCACTTCTTTGGGCTTGGCGGAACTGGCCTGGGCCCGGTTGGTGGGCAGGCAGACAAGAATGGCAAGCGACAGCACACTGCATATTAATAACATCCGGACTCGTAACGACATGTTTTCCTCCTCTGTTCAGGTTCGGTCCGAAAAAAAATCCCGGACCAATAAAATGATCCGGGGATGCCCTGTCGTCCTCGTCTCGCCAATGCGATGCTCCTTGTCCACGGAATTATCGCTACTCGTTTCAGGCAGGTCTTCTGACTTCCGGATCATTCTACTGGCTGCGTCTTCCCGACCTATGGTCAGTGACATCATGCAGAGTTCGTCCCCGGTTACAGCGGCGGGCCCGTCCCTGATTTACACAGGGTTCCCTTTTATGCTCATATCGAGCACCTGAAAGTGGTTATAGGAAACTGTTTCCCAGGAGAAATGTCAAGGTTGAAAACCTGAATTTACAAGGTGCTACAGTGTGCAATGGCATGTGGTCGTGACACGCTTCAGACTGTTCTGCATCTAGAATTCAGCACTGTTGCTCGTGGTAGGAATGGGTGAGAAGATCCTCAAGGCTCACGACTTCGAGTGCCGAACTCTCAGTGGCCATGAGAATCACCGGTGGAGCCACATCATGGTCGAGGGCCTCTTTCCAACGGGCAGCGCAGACACACCACCTATCACCGGGGTTAAGGCCGGGGAAGTCGGTAAAGGGTTGAGGGGTGATCAGATCGTTACCCTGTTCATAGGAAAACTGCAGGAATTCCTCTGTGACCCGAACACAGATCACATGACGACCGAAGTCGTCATCACCGGTAATACAGCTGCCCTCCCGGGTGAATCCGGTCATCGGATCAAGGCTGCAGGACTCTAAAGGTGTACCAAGAACGTTGTTGCTCATAATGAGAACCTCGGTAATAGGGGATGAAAGCACTTATATGCCTACAACTATAAGATATGAAAGCTGAGGTGCAATGGGTTGAGCAGATGGGCAATAATGTCAGAAGAGGGTTTTCTGACAAAAATCGTTGCGGAACAGGACAACATTGGTGATGTTAGTATGTATTGCTTACCTTCTATTGAAGGGAAAAAAACTGTAAGTTGAAATTGGCCATGAAAAAAATGCTAGGTGTCCCGGTGCGATAGTCGTGTGCCTTTTGTCTAAGGTAATTTGTACTTGATAATACATGAGTGGAGCGGAGGAGTGCGGTAATGGATGTCACCAAATTCGCGATCCCAGAGATCATATTTGGCCGAGGAAGCCTCAATTACGCCGGACAGTGCGCTCTCAGGCTCGGAGCCCGAAAAGTCTTTCTGGTCAGTGACAGCGGTATTGAAAAGGCCGGTTGGGTTGGTCGGCTGATGGATATTCTCAAGAAAGAGGGCATCGAGTGGGTCTACTACCCCGGTGTTACCTCGAATCCGCGAGATTTTGAGGTGGAGAAGGGTGCTGAGATGTACCTCAAAAACGGCACTGACGTCATCATCGCTATCGGCGGCGGCAGTGCCCTGGACACCGCAAAAGGCATTGCCATTATCGCCAGCAACGGCGGCAGAATCAGGGATTACGAAGGTGCCAATCGGGTGAGCAGGCCTCTGCCGCCTATGGTACTGATCACCACCACCGCCGGCAGTGGTTCGGATATCTCACAGTTCTGTATCATTACCGATGTTGAGCGGGCGGTGAAGATGTCGATTATCACAAGAACGCTCGTCCCCAATATCTCCATTGTCGATCCGCTCATCCTGAGGACCAAGAGCGAGACGCTCATCATCCACTCCGCCGTCGATGCCCTGGCGCATGCGGTCGAATCGTACCTTTCGACCATATCCTCGCCGTTTACCGAAATGCAGTCGTTGAAAGCTATCGATCTTATTATCCGGCACTTGCCCCGGGCGGTGGAGACCAGGTCGCTTGATGCCCTGGAAAAACTGTCTATTGCCTCGGTTGCGGCCTCCATGGCCTTCAGTAATGCGAGTCTTGGTGCCGAGCATGCGCTTGCCCATTCGCTGGGCGGACATTTCGATATGCGCCATGGCGTTGTGCATCCTATTTTGCTCACCGCGGTTATGCGGTTCAATCTCGATTTTGCCGAGACAAAAATGGGTGACATCGGCCGGGTGATTCTCAATACCAGCTATGGCTCACCGCGGGAAACGGCATTGGCCGGTATTGATAAGCTCGAGGAGTTTTTCGCTTCGTTCAAGGTCCCTTTGCGTTTCAGCCAGGAGATGATCAAGCCGGAAGAGCGGCACTATCTGGAGCCCATCTGCAAGATGGCGGTACATGATGCCTGCAATATCACCAATCCCCGGCCCGCTTCCTGGAAAGAACTGTTGAAAATCTGTGAAGAGGTGTGGTGATGAGATGTATTCCCTCATTGGAAGATCTGGTTGGCATTGAACATTGCAAACTTGGCTTTTATCAGGAGCTGCAGCGGAAGGTTGAGCAACTGAAAACATCGAATCTGGCGCTTGAGCAAAAACGGCAGGAAATCCAAGCGGTATTGGATGGCATTACCGACCTGATGCTTGTCTTAAGCGAGGATCTGCGCATCCAACGGGTGAATCACGTCTTTGGCCAATGGTTTCCCGGTGTCAAGCCGATCGGTCGCTACTGTTACGAGGTGTTTCGCGGCCAGACCAGTCGCTGCGATGACTGTCCGGCCCGCCGCTCGCTTGATCTTGGTGAAATCGTCAAGGATCTCTGCATCTATAAGATAGATGGCAAGTTCCGCCATTTTGATATCATCGCCTCGCCGCTCAAGACCGATCCGACCGGTGAGCAGAACGTGCTGCTCTTTAAACGAGATGTCACCATGGAAAAGGAGTTCCAGGCCAAGTTCAACCAGGCGGAAAAGATGGCGACAGTGGGAGCCTTGGCCGCAGGTGTTGCCCATGAGATCAACAACCCCCTCACTGCTATCAGCGGTTTTGCCGAGGGGCTGCAGCGGCGGATCAAACGACTCGAGGGGGTTGCTGAACCTGAACTTCTTGAGGATTTTAACGAGTACACCGAGACCATAATCAAGGAATGCCTTCGCTGCCGGGATATTGTCCAGACCCTCTTGACGTTCAGCCGTCCTACAGCGGCAAGTCTTGGTCCGCTCTCCATCAATCAGTGTGTCACCGATACCCTTTTTATCCTCAAACACCATTTAAAAGATATGGGCAAGGTCAGCGTCAAGCTTGAGCTGGAGCCGAACCTGGCCATGATTATGGGCGATGAGTCCCAACTCAAGCAGGTGATCATCAACCTCTTTACCAACGCCTTTGACGCAATCAACGGTTCCGGCGAAATTCGGATCATAACTCGCACCGGCGATGACAACATGATAGAGCTGGTGGTGGCTGATAACGGTTGCGGCATTCCATTGGCAAGCCGGGAGAAGCTGTTTGAGCCGTTCTATACAACCAAGCCGGTGGGCAAAGGTGTGGGTATTGGTCTTTCCACCTGTTACTCAATTGTGAACAATCATAAAGGCGAGATCACGGTGCTGAGCGAGGAGGGCCAGGGGGCTTCCTTTACCGTGCGTTTGCCGGGGCTGGGTGGATGATGGCTGGACAACAGGAAAAATATAACATTCTGGTTATCGATGATGAGGAACCGATCCGGCGGCTTCTGAAAAAGGAGTTGGCAACCGAAAACCGTGAGGTGCTGGTCGCTGAGGATGGCGCGGAAGCAATGGCCATGCTTCGCAGTAATTGGGTGGATGTGGTCATTATGGACCTGCGCCTGCCGGGAGTGCAGGATCTCGATCTGTTGATCGAAGTAAAGGAGTCGGTGCCGCACATCGAGGTGGTAATGATTACCGGCCACGGTGATATCGATATTGCTGTTCAGGCTATGAAGCTTGGTGCCTGTGACTTTATCCGTAAACCCTTTAACCTCGATCAGCTGGATCTCCTGGTGGAAAAAGCGCATCAGCGTGTGTTGTTGTCTCGGGAAAACACCATGCTGCGCCATTCACGTGACGAGCGGCCGCCGGTACAGTTTATTGGTAACTCGGCATCTGTGCGGGATATCAAGTTTCTGATTAACAAGGTCGCTCCGGCCCGTATACCAGTGCTGATCACCGGTGAGTCGGGGGTCGGAAAGGATGTGGTTGCCCGTCTGATACATGAGGGCTCGGTCTGTGCGGCACATCCGATGATCGTGAAGAACTGCGCTTCCTTGCAGAAGGAACTGGCCCGCAGTGAACTGTTTGGGCATGTGAAGGGTTCATTCACAGGGGCTTCCGAGTCTCGGGATGGCCTCATGGCCTATGCCCACGACTCCACCCTCTTTCTTGACGAGATCGGTGAGCTGCCCATGGAGGTGCAGGCCTCGCTGCTGAGGGCGCTTGAGACCCAGACCTATCGCCGGGTCGGTGAAAAGGAAGAGCGGCGGGTCAATATCCGTTTTCTCTTTGCCACCAACCGCAACCTGGCCCAAGGGGTGGAGCAGGGGAGTTTTAACGAGGCCTTTTTTCATCGGATCAATGCCTTTACCATCCATATCCCATCCCTGAAAGAACGTAAAGAGGACCTGCCGCTTTTAGTCGATTATTTCCTTACCAGAATGAGCCCGGACAATACGGTCTATCGCATTGTTGACAGGGCTATGGATTGTATCCTGAACTACAGCTGGCCCGGAAATGTCCGTGAGCTTCGTAATGTTATCGAGCGCTCCATTATTCTCGCCGAAAACAACATTATCACCGAGCGCTGCCTGCCGCGGGAACTGTTGTCGGTTGCCGAAGAGCATGAGGCCGGTCTTTCTCTGGAGTCAGTGGAGCGACATCATATCCTGAAAATCCTCGACTTCTATAACGGGAATCGCCAGAAGGCTGCTGAGACCCTCGGAATAAGCAGAAAGACGCTCTATCGCAAGCTGACGGGTTACGAAGAATAGCCTTGATGTCCTGCTAATATATTGTTTTTACATAATTGTCTGCAAGAGATCTCCGGCGCCTTATCCTGTTTTAGAAACCTGATTTCCAAAAAGGACGTTTTGACCCAAATCGTCCATCTTGCGGGTCATTATGACCCACCATCTGAATTGTCTTTTATTTACAGTCCATTACCTGCATCAATCTTTCCCGGCATATCCATTCGCATCTTCCAGTTTCTTGCCTTTGGGACAAAATGATCTTTTCATGATGTGCTTGAAACATTTTAACAATTGGTAATTATTGAAAAAATAAAACAGGCACGGCAATTGCTCTATAACACAGCAGTCGGGCGTTGAAACGCGCAGCAAGTACCTCAGAATAATTCAAACGAAGAAGGAAGGTGCAGTTATGGCAATTCGTGAAGAAGTCTACGGTTATTTCATTCCCAGTGTGACCCTGATTGGTATTGGTGCAGCAAAAGAGATTCCAGCAAAGATTAAGGCTTTGGGCGGCAGCAAGCCGCTGATAGTGACCGATAAGGGCATTACCGGTGCCGGTATTACCAAGCAGGTTACCGACCTGTTGGATGCGGCAAAGATGTCCTATGTTGTCTTTGACGAAACGATCCCCAACCCGACCGACAAGAACGTTCATGCAGGTGTCGAAATCTATAAAACACAAGGCTGCGACAGCCTGATCACCCTGGGCGGTGGTAGCTCCCATGACTGTGGCAAGGGTGTAGGTCTGGTCATCGCCAATGGCGGAACCATTCATGACTACGAAGGTGTAGATAAGTCCACCAACCCGATGCCTCCATATGTTGCAGTCAACACTACCGCCGGTACCGCTTCCGAGATGACCAGGTTCTGTATCATCACCGATACCAGCAGAAAGGTGAAAATGGCCATTGTTGACTGGCGTTGTACTCCAGGTGTTGCTCTTGACGATCCGATGCTGATGATGGGTATGCCGCCGGCGCTTACCGCTGCAACCGGTATGGACGCCCTGACCCACGCCGTTGAAGCCTATGTTTCCACCATCGCTACTCCGATGACTGACTCCGCAGCCGAAAAAGCCATTGAACTGATCGCCACCCATCTTCGTCCGGCCGTTGCTAATGGCGGAGATATAGTTGCCCGTGAAGGAATGTGTTATGCTCAGTATCTTGCTGGTATGGCCTTCAACAACGCCAGCCTTGGCCATGTCCATGCAATGGCCCATCAGCTTGGCGGTTTCTATGATCTTCCCCATGGCGAGTGCAATGCCATCCTCTTGCCCCATGTCAGCCGATTCAATCTGATCGCCAAAATGGATCGTTTCGTGAAAATCGCCCAGTTGCTGGGTGAGGATATCACCGGGCTTTCCAAACGTGAAGCAGCCGAGAAGGCGCTTGATGCGATCAAGAAGCTTTCAACCGATATCGGCATTCCGGCAGGCCTCATTGAGCTTGGCAAGCGGTATGGAAAAGAGGTGAAAGCTGAAGACATCGATACCATGACCGGTAACGCCCAGAAGGATGCCTGTGGAATGACGAATCCACGCCGGCCTACCGATGCGGATGTGAAAGCGATTTACACCGCCGCCCTGTAAGCAGAGATAGCTGTTGATTATTCGCGGGGCATGGGATTTCCCCATGCCCCGTATTTGTATTATTTTGTATTAATGAAATGGAGTTGAGATGGCGGATAAAATATTTCGTGTCAATATGACTGATCTAAGCGTCAGAGTTGAAGAAGTGCCAGCTGCCTGGCAGGGACTTGGCGGGCGCGGTTTGACCTCGACAGTAATTGCGGCGGAAGTTGAGCCGACCTGTCATCCTCTTGGGGCAAAAAACAAGCTGGTTTTCGCCCCCGGTCTTCTCTCTGGTACCCTGGCTGCCAACTCAGGCAGGCTTTCCTGCGGGGCCAAAAGTCCGCTTACCGGTACCATCAAAGAGGCGAACGCCGGTGGTACCTCTGCCCAGATGCTGGCAAAGCTTGGCATCAAGGCGCTTATCATCGAAGGGATGCCCGCTGGTGATACCT
This sequence comes from Desulfopila aestuarii DSM 18488, assembly GCF_900143695.1. Taxonomy (GTDB): domain Bacteria; phylum Desulfobacterota; class Desulfobulbia; order Desulfobulbales; family Desulfocapsaceae; genus Desulfopila; species Desulfopila aestuarii. Next base: position 134,770 of record NZ_FRFE01000001.1, on the reverse strand, counting down.
GGTACGGTCTGCAGGTTTCTGCCGATGGCGTGAAGATCAGTGCGGAAACGGAGCTGATCGGTACAGGAAATTATCAGGTGGTGCAGATCTTGAACGCCCGTCTTGGCGAAAAGACAGGGGTGATTACCATCGGACCGGCTGGTGAGATGAAGATGACTGCCGCCAATATCTCGATCAAGGATCCCGGTTCACGGCTGAGATCGAATGGCCGGGGAGGACTCGGCGCGGTGATGGGATCAAAGAAAATCAAGTTTATCGCCATCGAGCCGACCACAAAGATGGTCGAGATCGCCTGGCCTGAAGCGTTCAAGGAAGCGAACCGAACCTTTGCCAAGGCCCTGGTCGACAACCCGATCAGCCAGGCTCTGGCCCAGTATGGCACGAACGTATTGGTCAATATCATCAATGAAGCTGGAGCGCTGCCGACCAGGAATTTCACGTCAGGTCAATTCGAAGGCCATGAGCTGATTTCCGGCGAAACCATGCATGACCAGATCGTGGCCCGTGAAGGGCGGCCGAAGCACAACTGCCATCCGGGGTGTGTCATCAATTGCTCCCAGCTTTACAACGATCAGGACAAAAAATATAAAACTTCCGGCTTTGAATATGAGTCGATCTGGGCGATGGGTGCCGATTGCTGCGTCGATAATCTCGATCAGATTGCCGAAGCTGACTTTTTGATGGATGACCTTGGACTCGACACTATCGAGACCTCAGTGGCATTTGGGGTAGCGATGGAAGCCGGTGTTCTGGCCTTTGGCGATGGTACGGAAATGCTCCGGATGCTTAAAGATGAGATCGGCAAAGGAACGCCACTTGGTCGTGTTTTAGGCTGCGGTGCCGGCAGTGTGGGAAGAACCTTTGGCGTTACCAGGGTACCGGTGGTGAAGAATCAGGCCATTCCGGCCTACGATCCACGGGCCGTCAAGGGTATTGGCATTACCTATGCCACCTCGACCCAGGGCGCCGATCATACCATGGGCTATACCATCGCCACCAATATCCTAAACGTTGGTGGTCAGCTCGATCCGCTGAGTAAGGAAGGTCAGGTCGAACTGTCGCGCAATCTGCAGATCGCAACGGCGGCCATCGACTCTACCGGCATGTGTCTCTTTATTGCCTTTGCCGCACTCGATGATGCCGCCTGTCTGCCGGCATTAATCGACATGATCAATGCCCGTTACGATATCGCCCTTACAGCTGATGATGTGACCAATCTTGGCAAATTCATTTTGAAAACCGAGCGTGCCTTCAACCAGAAAGCCGGCTTTACCAGCGAGGACGACCGGTTGCCGGAATTTTTCAACGATGAACCGATCGCACCCCATAATGTAGTTTGGGACATCGATGACGCAACCATTGATTCCTTCTGGAACTTTTAACAACTTCTCTCTTGTTTGATGCGTTCCTCCGGGTAGTCCTCTCCTGCTACCTGTCCACCAGCCGTTACCGGCATGTTGATAAACATCGACATGCCAGTAACGGTTTCTTGCTTCAAGAGACACGCGTACGTGAAATTAATCTTGTCTGTATGTTGACACGCCATTGCCATTTAGAAGATGATAGAAAAGATGTTTGATTATTTTGTATGGCCTTGTTAGCTCTGAACTTGTTGTTCAGTTGCCAATCACTTTTGATGTTAAGAAAGGGTCGGGTAGTCAATGCGTACGAAGACCTTTACCGTAAAGGATCGGGGCCCTCATGGCGGGCAGCTACGTCGAGCGGTCTACCATAAATATACACCGGAGTTTTAACGATATACGCAGCAGGTAAAAGACTGTTTGTGTGCGGGACAATGATGAAATGACTGGCTAGGGGCAACTCTCGAAAAGCCGTGCACAATACAATAAGGTGAAATTGTTCCAGGAGGATTTGAAGAGTGATGATGAAATACCATCGCTTTATCGCCATGGTGGTGAGCTTGTTTTTGTTGCAGGCAATCAGTTCGGTTATGGCGGAAGATGAGAAGACCATTGTAACAGCTGGGCCGTCATGGGATCGGTTTACCAACGAAGATGGCAGTGGACTGTATCATGACATTATTAAACAGGTTTTTGCTGGATATGCAGTGAAACATTTTTATGTACCAACAGTGCAGGCTAATTCAATGGTTGCCATTGGTCGTGCAGATATAAAGATGTGTGAGACAAAAGAAATCGAACATCTGGTACTTGCTTCTTTGCCAATGTACGAAAACGATTTTTATGCACTTTATCTCCGTGAAAAGTTCGAGCCATGGGAAGGAGATCTCACGATCAAAGGACAAAGACTTGTGTGGAGAGAAGGATATTATTCAAAGATAGATTTTGCAGTACCTATTGATTTCACAGAAGTTCGAAGCGGTGAGTCGGCCTTGAAAATGGTTATATATGACAGGGCTGATTTCTATATTGACGACCTCAATCTGATAAATCAATCATTTGTCAACGCTGGCGAGAAGTACGACCCGGCAAAGTTTGGTTTGGAGATAGTTGGAACAAGGAAGTATTTTCCAGTGTTTGCCGATACGCCAAGAGGGCATAAACTCAGAAATCATTATGAAAAGGAGATCGAACGCTTGTATAGGGAGGGGGCACTTCAGCAGGTATATACGCATTGGAACTTTCGCATGCCAAAATTTGAGTTCGGCGTTTCAGGAAAGTAATCTGCTGATGCGAAGGAAGTAACCAATGAAAATCGTAAGTCTTAAATTAAAGATTGTACTTTCCACCGTACTCACCTGCACCTTAATAGTCCTTGCAATTTCTTTTATCGATCTTTTTCGATATCGAGAGGCAGAAAAGACAAGAATTCATGAAGAGTTTGTGAACTTTGAAAAAGGGGCCAAAGTTACCATCCGGGAAGCGGTCTGGCTGTATGACTGGAACATGGTCAGAACAATACTGGAAAGCCAGACAAGTCAGGTCATCAGTTTTGTTGAGATATGCGACAATAAAATTTCCAAATGCCTGCAACACGGTACACGGAACAAGAGCCCGTATCTGGAGTTCCAGACGTCAATATTGTACGAAGGCGGCGACAGTGACGATGAGATAGAAATTGGCAAAATTTACCTCCAAAGTCACTATGACACAATTCCGACCTATATATACAACGATCTCCCGAGGTTTCTGTTCACGAATATTCTGAGCGTCTTTGGGATAGCACTCATATTATTTTCTCTTTTTCACCGCCAGGTAATTCAGCGTCTGCTTATCCTTGAGCAGTATACCCGTAAAATCGATCTGAAAAAGATCGATAGCCTGGATCCACCAGTATGCAATGACCGCGTGAAATTCCGCGATGAAATTGACCTTCTTGCCGATGCAGTCTCTAACCTGATTGAAAAAACAAAGAATGAACTCGTACGGCGGAAAAATTTGGAACAGCAGCTCAATCAGGCTCAAAAGATGGAGGCTTTGGGCAATCTGGCCGGAGGTATAGCTCACGACTTCAACAATATCCTTGCAGCTATTCTCGGGTTTGCAGAACTCAGTTGTTTGAAGTGTGAGCCTCATTCTGAGCTTCACGGCAATTTGAAAAAAATAATAGGCGCAGGCCAGAGAGCGAGGAATCTGATTTCGCAAATTCTTGTTTTCAGCAGGAGAACAGACAGCCCTCAGGAGATCCTGACACTTGCCACCGTGGTTGATGAAGCACTTCATCTCATGCGGGTCTCTTTGCCGGCGAATATTCGGATAGAAACGGTTTTAGACCCTGATATACGGATTAAAGGCGATTCAACCCGGCTGCACCAGGTTATAATGAATCTTACAACCAATGGCGCACAGGCGATCGGTGATAGAAGTGGAACCCTTAAAATCGCACTTCGAGATGATTCTATCAATGGGCAACAGGCAGGAATATCCGTATTGCAGCCCGGACGCTACTGCTGTCTTGAGATTAGCGATGATGGCCCAGGTATACCTGATGAAATTCTGCCGAGAATTTTCGAACCATTCTTTACCACCAAACAATCCGGGAAAGGTACTGGCATGGGGCTCGCAGTCGTACATGGCATTGTTCACAACCATGGTGGAGCCATAATCGTCGACAGTACAGTCGGAGTGGGGACAACCTTTTCGATATATCTGCCTCAAACTGAAGAGGGCATTATCGAGATAGACAAATTGTCGGATACTCCAACAGGAAGTGGCCAAACTATTGTCTTAGTCGATGACGAAATTCAGGTGTTGGATATGGGTAAATCCATCCTTGAAGGGTTGGGCTACAAAGTGATGTCTTTTAATAAACCGAAAGAGGCAATTGCCTTTTTACAAGAAGAGAATTCGATAGATCTCGTTATCACTGACCTGACGATGCCTGAGATGAGTGGTGTAGAACTCGCAAATTCACTTAAAGTGCTTTATCCAAGTCTACCTATCATGCTCTGGACAGGCTATAAAGATGACATCGCTTCAGAAAGCTTGAAGGAAAACCTTATACATCGGATTCTGCAAAAACCATTTCATCTGGAAGACCTCGCCCAGGCTGTGAGTCAGGTCTTGGTGAATACCAACCCGACTCAACAACAACGGTAACCGTTAAGGAAACAGGTCGTGAATGATGGAATCGGGTTATCAGTCTTGCTCTATTCTGTGAGGAGAGGAATGCGTTTCTTATGTTGATCAATAGTGGTGCTGGAGCGGATACGCTTCATGAAGAGCATGTCATAGACCGGTTACATGAACGGCAATTGGAGCATCTGTTTTCCAATATGCGCATCTCGATGGTCGCATCTGGACTTAATGCCACCGTATTTCTTATTGTCCTCTTCAAACTTCTTCCCAGCGATACTCTGTTGTCCTGGTACGGAGCACTACTTTTGAGCCTCCTGCCACGTGCCGGTTTGCTGTTTGCCTATAAGGCAAATTCAACCCGCTTTTCCCATAAAGCATGGACGCGGCTTCTGCTGGTTGGTTTTTTTCTGTCAGGTTTTATCTGGGGTATAAGTGCACCTTTGTTTTTGACTGACCTGCCTCCCTTGGCCCAGGCCTTTCATATTCTTCTGTTGGGGGGGACCTTGACCGGTGCCGCAGTCTATCTCGCGCCGTTGTATTACTGCTTTGTGTGCTATGGTCTGGCGCATATTCTGCCAATGCAGTTGCTGCTTTTTTCGATGTCCGCAGATTCGATGTATCTTGCCATGGCCCTTATCCTGGCACTTTTTACGGTATTGATGTTTGTGGTTGCCTGGCGTGCCAATCAGGAGTTCGCAACCCTCTCTCTGCTGCAGTTGCGGAACGAAGGACTGCTGACAAAACTTGACGAGAGCGAGTACCTTTTCCGTACCCTGACCGAAAATACCGCTTCTGCCGTGACCCTGATTCATGATAACAGATTTGTATATTTGAACCCTGCCGCTGAGGCCATCACTGGCTATCGGTTGGAAGAGTTGGAAAACACACTCTTTACCAAAGTCGTTCATCCTGAATTTCACGACCTGCTTTTAGCCAGGGGCATGATGCGATTGCAGGATCCCAACAGTCCTGAGGTGCCTCGGAGGTATGAGTTCAAAATCCTCCATAAGGATGGTTCAGTGCGCTGGATCGACTTCACTCCGTCGGTCGTCGATTTCCAGGGGGATAAAGCCATTCTCGGCACGAGCTCCGATATCACCGATCGTATCCTGGCCCAGCAGGCCAGGCAGGAATCCGAGGAACGCTATCATGTTCTTTTTGAAGCGGCCAATGATGCTATCTTCGTGGTGGGCCTGGATGAATTTCACCAACCGGGAACCATTTTAGACGCCAACACGTTGGCTTGCACCTGGCTGGGCTATTCCCGCGACGATCTCCTGCAAATTGGTCCTCGTGAGATCACGCACTTATATGATCTCACGTACACCCAAGAGATGCATCGTCGTCTCGCACAAGACGGTAAGGCTGTCTTTGAGATGACGCTACGCTCCCGGAATGGGCAGCTTCTGCCGGTGGAAATTAGTGCTCAGACATTCACCTTCAAAGGGCAGCGAGCATCGTTGTGTATTGCAAGAGACATCCGTGAGCGTAAAGAAGCAGAAAAGCAGCTCATGGACGCAAAACGGCAGGCTGAGATGGCCAATCAGGCCAAAAGTGAATTTCTCGCCAGTATGAGTCACGAGATTCGTACCCCGTTAAATGGTCTTTTGGGTATGCTGCAGTTCATCCGTATGGGCGATCTGGATGCGGAACGTCGTCAGTATCTGGATGTCGCCATTAACTCGGGCGAAGGGCTGCTGGCAATTATCAATGACATCCTGGATCTGTCGAAGATAGAAGCCGGCAAGTTCGAGCTGGTAAACGTGATCTTTGATCTACATAGCCTGGTATACAGTGTGATGGAGATCTTTCGGTTTCCGGCTCAAAGCAAGGATGTGGTTCTGCGGACCGATATCGCAGGTCATGTGCCCCAGTTTATTATGGCAGATCAGGTGCGATTACGCCAGATTATGTATAATCTGGTGGGCAATGCGGTGAAGTTTACCAATAACGGTGAAATCTGCATTGTTCTGGATGTGCGTTCACTGGATGACCGGCAGGTTGAATTGGAACTCCGGGTGCAAGACACCGGTATCGGTATCCCGAAAGAGCAGCAGGAACGTCTGTTCGAGCCATTTGTGCAGGGGAGTTCTACCATGGACGCCCTGGCTTCGGGGACAGGTTTGGGGTTGTCTATTGTCAAGCGTATCGTCGGATTTATGGGAGGAGAGGTTCGGTTGGAGAGCAACGTGGACCAGGGTACAACTGTAATCGTATGTGTTCGGGCCGAAATTCCGGATCAGGAAGCGATTGCAGTATCCCAATCTGTAGCTCAGCAGATCAGTTCTCCTCTCTCCGTTGACAGGCTACGGGTATTGGTGGCTGAGGATAATAGCATCAACGAGTTGATGATCCGCAAGTCTCTTGAGAAACTGGGGCATGACTCGGTATGTGTTGCAGATGGAGAGCAAGCTCTGGATCTACTTAGACAGGAGACGTTTGATTGTGTGTTTATGGATATCCAGATGCCGAAGATGAATGGAACAGAAGCAACCAAACATATCCGAAACCAGACCTTTCAGGAGATTGATCCGCATATTCCCATCATCGCTTTGACAGCCAACGCATTGTCAGGTGATCGAGAAAAATTTCTGGCTATGGGCATGACCGAGTATCTTTCCAAACCTGTGTCAATTTCAGATATCGCAGCAGTCCTTGCCAAAATCTTTTCGGGTGAAATGATTTCTACCGATTAGGTTTCGTGGCTTTCTACATGAGGTCTGTTCTTCCACCAGGTAGCTCATTTTTTTTTTGGAATGCATGCCTAACAACTCACGCGCCCGAATCGTGCTGGTCTAGCGACTGGAAAATGCGATTCAATATGTTGGTAAAAGGTCTATTTTTTTCTCTTCTTGTTCACCCCTCATCTGGTTTGCCTCCCTGCCGTAATAGTACTACAGCATTCGTCCGGATGAATAGTACTCCCCAGCGCCTTGATTGTCACAAAACCTCTGTGCTAGACTAAATCAGTGACGGTCGCTGCATGAATGACCATTGCTGGAGTCATCAAGATAGCATCATCCGGAATGCGTGAAGATCGAGGTGTTTGATCAGGCATATACAACTGCATTCATGAGCCAAAGACGTCTTCGAAAGTACTCTTAACCTTCTTTTCTAAAAGAGTCGTAAACCTCCTTTCCTGAAAGATGCTAGTCGTTTGGAAAGTGAATTTTTTCCTGTCAACTGTGTTGCGGACAGAAAAGGAGGTGAAAATTCGACCTGTCCTAGCGTAATCAACCTATACAAGGAATGTTCCGTTCTTTGCAACAATTTCACTGAGATTGTAAAGGAACTTCCAGCTCTGTCCATGCAAGTAACCCTACAATTCAAAATGAGAGGTTCATCATGGCTATTCAAGAGATGGTCTATGGCTTTTTTATTCCCAGTGTCACGCTTATCGGTATTGGTGCAGCAAAAGAGATACCGAATAAAATCAAGGCACTTGGTGGAAAAAAACCATTAATAGTCACTGACAAAGGGATTACTGGTTGCGGTATTACCAAGCAGATTACGGAGCTGCTAGATGCTGCGAAAATGAAATATGAGGTGTATGACGATACAATTCCCAATCCGACTGATAACAACGTCCACGCCGGTGTTGAGGTCTATACCAAGAATAAATGTGATTCCCTCATTTCTCTTGGGGGTGGTAGCTCCCATGACTGTGGTAAGGGAATTGGCCTTGTCGTCGCGAATGGTGGCAAGATCCACGACTTTGAAGGTGTAGATAAGTCCAGCAAGCCGATGCCACCTTACCTGGCAGTCAATACCACCGCTGGGACTGCCTCGGAAATGACTCGATTCTGTATTATCACCGACACTTCACGAAAAGTAAAAATGGCCATTGTTGATTGGCGTGTAACTCCCGGTATCGCCATAGATGACCCGCTCTTGATGGTTGGCATGCCGCCGGCACTGACTGCGGCTACAGGTATGGATGCCCTTACTCACGCTGTTGAGGCCTACGTATCCACTATTGCTACACCCATGACCGATGCCTGTGCCCAGAAGGCTATGGAATTGATCGCCCGGTTCCTGCGTAAAGCAGTTGCGAACGGCACTGATCTTGAGGCACGCGATGGTATGTGTTACGCCCAATACCTGGCCGGCATGGCATTCAACAATGCAAGCCTTGGCCATGTTCACGCCATGGCGCACCAACTTGGTGGCTTTTATGATCTGCCCCACGGCGAATGCAACGCTATTCTCCTTCCCCATGTACAACGCGCCAACATGAACGCTAAACTGGAGCGTTTCGTTGATATGGCCAGGTTCCTCGGCGAAAATGTTGAAGGTCTTTCCATGCGAGCCGCTGCCGAGAAGTGTCTGGATGCCATCAAACAATTATCCACTGACATCGGTATACCCGCCGGGCTGATCGAACTTGGTAAGCGCTATGGCAAAAATGTCAGAAAAGAGGACATCGCCATAATGACCGGAAATGCCCAAAAAGACGCCTGTGGTCTGACGAACCCAACACAACTCAAGGATGCAGAGGTTGCTAGCATTTACGAGGCAGCTCTATAGTATTTCAATATTGTACTTGAGGGAATATCGCACTCAAGTGCAGATATTTTCCAGCCATCATGGAGGTATGTTCTCATGGATGTTCCCCCAAAAAATAAACCACAATGGAAAGATATCGTAACCGGGAAAAAGACCTATGAACTGAAATTTCTGGCGGCAAAAATTTTTCTCGGTCGCGCCGTACGTACTGTCAGTGCCGACCCTTCGCCGGCAAACATTAATGATGCTATAAATAACCTACACGCTCTATTTGAAAAGAATAGTGCGGCTCCCACAGTCCAAACCGATCTCAAAACCATCTTCGGATAAGGAGACATTATGCAACAGGACATTTTGACTTCAGCCGAAGTCGCGAAATTCATTTCAGAAGGCAAAACACTTTTACTTGCCGGGGATGAAGCACTCCTCGGTCAACTACCAAAAGGCAAGTGGATTGGGGGCACGATTCCTTATTTCATTTCACCTGAGCAAGGTGGCATGGTGTCAAAGGATAAGATTTTTGTTACCGACATATCGGCAATGGCCTCAAAAGTAGAGATACAGGCCTACGATCAGAATCAATTGGGTCAGGTCTATTGTGACGGAGGAGAAAGCGGTTTCAGCTTTATCATTATTCCGGCAATGAGCGAGGTACACAGTACTTTTGCTATCAATGCCCCGAATTATAAAGATTTTGGTGCACGACCCCTGATAGGCTGGATTTCAGGTGTACATCTTGATGACCTCGGTAAGATTTCACCCAAAGTTGTAAATGGCGAGTCGGGTGAGGTTCTTGAAAAAGCCGCCATTGTCATGCATGTCACCTTGCCACCGGGAAAGGTTATTGATGTCGGTATTGTGAATATTTTCGAACAAAGCGCCGGTGATACCTTGACCTTCCCCGATGATGGCTTTTCATGCACTGATGTTAACGTTAATGGGGTAAAGGAAAATTTCGCCGCGTATATTGAACGGAACAAGCTTGACACAAAACTCCCTCTGGTTGCTGATTATTATGGAGCATTGGTCAATATCAGCTTCCAGAATGTTGATCAGAATACCGGTGAGGTGGCGTTTTATGCACCTGTCTTCAGCGGGGTTCGATATAAACATGCCAAGGCTGTTGAGGACTATGCCTCAGCTTTTACTACGCAATTGCAAAAAATTGGATTGTCGGATGAAAGCGTGGTTTTTTCCTGTAATTGCATTCTTAATTACCTCTATTCCGGTCTCGAAGGCAAAAGCACTGCGCCATTTGTCGGACCGATCACCTTTGGTGAAATCGCGTATCAGCTGTTGAACCAGACACTGGTATACCTGCAGGTGTATGACAGTTAAGTGTTCTATCCACGTAAGAAGCCAGCTCTAACGAAAGACAGAGTGAAATCTCTATCTTTCGTTAGAGAACCTGGTAATCTTTAGGAGGTGGACAGTTATCTGACAAGACAAGGAATTTCTTGAATGAAGGCATTCAGCGCTGTTAGCACGGAAACAGATTCGTTCGAAGCGGGTAGAGAGGTTACCCGGCAGGTCATGAAGCAGGTCGTTGACAGGCCTGGCATGTTATGGGTCTTCGCTGATATAGGCTATGATCAGCAACAATTACTTGAGGGCATAAGTTCTGTTGCTGCGGGAATTCCGCTTATCGGCTGTACCACGGATGGCGAGATTTCATCTTCAGGCTTAAGCGAAAAGTCCGTTGTTGTTCTGGCACTGACAGCTGATACAACGCAATTTCATACTGCAGTAACAACATCGCTATCAGAAGACTCCTACCTTGCTGGAGTGAAAATTGGTGAAGCTTTTCAACACGTCAATCCACGGTATCTGCAGATTTTTTCCGATGGTCTGACCGGCAATGCGATGAAGATCGTTGAAGGAATTCACTCTGTTCTCGGTAAAGACGTCATCATTGCCGGCGGAACATCAGGGGATCGAGGATTTTTTTCCCAGACCAACCAATATCACAATGGTGCAGTTTATACCGATAGTGTTGTAGCGGTCGGCATTACAGGGGATTTGTCCTTCAGCACCGGTATCGGTTGTGGCTGGTTTCCGGTCGGGACTCCCAAATGTGTGACAAAATCCGAGGACAATGTGGTGTATGAGCTGGATGGGCAGCCGGCGCTTCAAGTATATGAGAAATTCCTTGGTAAATATGCCTCTCAACTGCCTGCTGTGGGTGTGGAGTATCCGCTTGGCCTGCTGGAGCCCGGCGAGGAAGAGGATGAGGACTATTTTCTTTGCCGTGCGACTATGGGTGTTGATCGAAAGGCTAACTCCATTATTTTTGCAGGTGATGTACCCCAAGGGGCTCAGGTGAAGATGACCATGGGCAACGAAGATGATGTGATTGGGGCAGCCAGAAAAGCAGCTGAAGATGCTGTAACTGATTGGAAAAAAAAATATCCAGATATCTCCCCCAAGGTCATTTTTATCTATAGCTGCATGGCCAGAAAAATTGTTTTAGGGTCAAGGATCGGGGAGGAAATAGCTGAAATACGTCAAATTGCAGGATACGAGGTACCTCTTATCGGTTTTTATACCTATGGCGAGTATGCTCCGGCAGGAAGACAAAAACAATCATGTTTTCTTAATGAAACCGTTACACTAACCTTGTTGGGTTAAAGCAAGTACCTCGTTATGTCAGAAAATACTGAACAAGAAATCAAACGACTGCAAAACCAGCTTGTCAGCGCGGAAAGGAAGTCCGAAATCCTGAGTAATATACTCAAAGAGACTGTTGCCGAGTATGATAATGCCATTCATGAGCTGAAAATGGCAAAAACCCTGGCAGATGAAGCCAGCCGCACGAAAAGTGAGTTTCTTGCCAACATGAGTCATGAAATCAGGACTCCGATGAATGCCATCATCGGCCTGACCAATCTGACGTTGAAAACAGATCTCACGATGATGCAGAAAGGTTATCTTTCAAGGGTTCGAGATTCTTCTCTTCTCTTGCTCAGTCTTATCAATGATATTCTCGATTTTTCCAAGATAGAGGCCGGAAAACTGGAATTGGAGAATAGCGAGTTCATGCTCAACCATGTCATAGACAGGGTGGCCAACCTTTTCAGGGAAAAGGTCGCCGAAAAAGGAATTGAGCTGTTCTACATCATAGAAAGAGATGTTCCGTTGCTCCTGATAGGTGATGCTTTTCGTGTCGGTCAAATCCTGATCAATTTGATTTCAAATGCCATAAAATTCACCTCGCAAGGTGAGATTGTCGTAAGGGCTTCAAAGAGTGATGGAGATCAGCTTGCTCTGCCTGACAAGGCGGAACTTCTTTTATCCGTTACAGATACAGGAATGGGCATACCTGAGGAAAAACTCAACACGCTGTTTGACCCGTTTACCCAGGCAGACGGAACTGTTACCAGAAAATTTGGCGGAACAGGTCTGGGGCTGTCTATTTGTCATCGGCTAGTGGCCCTGATGAATGGTCGCATTCAGGTGGAAAGCGAGGTCGAGAAGGGGACGACATTTAAAATCTATTTGCCCCTCGTCTATGCTGTGGAACAACGTCATTATTCATTGAAAAGTCCGTCATGCCTGACCGGTATGAATGTCTTGCTGGTTAATCCACAAGCTACCGGTCGTGAAATCCTGACAGAAATGCTTCAAAGCTTCGATTTTTCTGTGACTGCTGTGGCCTCCTTGCAGGATGGCGTTAAAGCCCTTGAAGAGGCTGCCTCAAACCATTTTTTTCGCCTGGTTCTTATTGATGCAAATAGTCCTGAAAGAACCAGTTTGATTATATCCGATACCATCCTCTCAAATCCTCGACTCAGCATCAATCAGCCCAAGATTATCATCATCACTGCATATGGTGGAGAAGATATGCATCTGCCGGCAAAGCTCTTGGGTGGACAAACAGGTATAGATCGCTACCTGATAAAACCGGTGAATTCGTCTGAACTCTTTAACTCGATCATGGAAGTTTTCGGGCAGCATGAAGCAATAGTACCAAAACTTACTACTGAAGGTGATGGCCTGACCGACATTGACAGTAGCAAGGTTCAGGGTGCCAGAGTCCTTTTAGTAGAAGACAACAGGGCGAATCAGGAGGTGGCTGTTGCCATGCTAAAGCAGCTTGGTCTCGATGTGGCGGTTGCTGATAATGGTCAAGCCGCTGTCGAAATGATTCTCCATTCCGCCTCAACCTTTGACCTTGTGATCATGGATGTCCAGATGCCAGTCATGGATGGATATGAGGCCACGAGAATTATCCGAAAAACATTTAAACACAGTGAATTGCCTATTATTGCCATGACTGCCCACGCGCTAAAGGGCGACCGGGAAAAATGTTTGAAAGCCGGAATGAACGACTATCTTTCAAAACCGATTGATGAAAGAGTCTTGTCTACAGTTTTGGTACAATGGATAACGTCTCAAAGATCTGAGCGGTCCACCGCCCGTCCTTCTGACGCGCACGCGGAATCTGCCTGGGAGAATATGCCTGAACAAATTCCCGGTTTTGACCTGGTTGCAGGCATGGGGCAGGTTATGGGCAATACGGGGATGTATAGAAAAATCCTGAAAGCCTCTCTCATGACATTTGAAAAAACAGCCGCTGCGCTCCCTCAACACCTCGAAAGCCACAATTATAAGGAGTTGGAATTCTTCTCCCATTCCATCAAGGGTGTTTCCGGGAACATTGGTGCCCAGGCGCTTTTTCAGGCATCGTCAGCGTTTAATGACATGTTGAGAAAAAAAGATCACGGGGACCTGCAAACTTTAGCTGAAACATTTGTCGGCGAATTGAATCGCGCTATCCAATCTTTACAAAACGTTTTTTCTCATGAACTATCCGACACTTCAGATGTTGGAACGAATGGTAACGATACGTTGGTGGATCTTGCCGCTGTTACACCGATACTATGTGAGTTGGACGTGCATCTCCGCAACAACAGCTCACGAGCGCGTCATTCTTTTTTCGCTTTGCAAAAGACCATGAAGGGCTTTAAGCAATATCAGCGACATATGGATTCACTGGAAAAGGCGGTGTATATGCTGGATTCGGACAGGGCGATATTGATCGTATCCCAATTGGCAAACCAACTCGGTGTACGATTACAGGAGTCGGATTAATGAGTCAGAACAAATCGTTAAAAAGGATTCTGGTGGTTGACGATCAACCCGAAAACATCCATATTCTCATAGAAAATCTCGAGTCACAATACGAAATCCTTTTTGCAACAAACGGAGAAAAAGCCTTAGATATCGTGTTCTCCCCCAACAGGCCTGATCTGATCCTACTGGATGTCATAATGCCGGGTATGAGTGGATATGAAGTCTGCGCCATTCTCAAGGAGCGCGATAGATCCCGTGATATACCTGTGATTTTCATCACTGCGCAGGGACAGGAAACAGACGAGACAACCGGCTTTCGTCTTGGTGCTGTTGACTACATCATCAAACCTTTCAGATTGCCGATCGTCGAAGCACGAATCAAAGCTGTTCTGCGCCTTGAAGAGGAGATGGAAAACAGGAAGATTCTGGCGTGCAAATTAGAGGATTTGAATAAAAATCTCGAAGAACGAATCAAGGAAAAGACGGCTGAACTGGAACAGGCGCATGAAAACCTCAAGGCCAATGAAAAAAAATTCCGATCAATTTTTGAGAATGCCATAGAAGGGATTTTTCAGAGTTCTCCTGATGGCCGTCTACTGAATACGAATGCTTCTATGGCGAGAATTCTTGGGTACTCATCCCCTCATGATCTCATTGCAACGACCCGCGACGCAGCACTCCTTTATGCCAACCCGGAAGAACGAAACGTGTTTCGGAGGTTGCTTGAGACGCGAGGGGAGATATCCGGATTTGAGACACAGTTTAAAAAATTGAATGGAGAAACGATATGGGTAATGTTGTCGGCAAAAGTCATCCGGGGAGAAAATGGTAACAACGATGGCTCCTACTATCAGGGTTTTCTTGTTGATATTACAGAAAAAAAGAGAGCGAGTGAATTGGAGTTGGCTAATGTCCGATTGCGTGAACTCGACGAATTGAAGTCAGTGCTCATGTCCACAGCATCCCATGATCTGCGTTCCCCTATGACAGCAATAATGGGTTACAGCAGCCTCATGGAGATTGATTTTCAAAAGTATTTTGAGCCATTGACTACAGATAATCCAACTCTGGCGGAGCAATCAGACAAGATTCTCGACCGTTTACGTGTAATCCAAAAAGAAGGCGATCGGCTAATCAGACTGGTTAATAATTTTCTCGATCTTACCAAGTTTGAGTCAGGATGTTTGGAATGGAACGATAAACTCATTTATGTAATTGATATTATAGAACATGCCGTGAAGGTGATAAAGGGCCAACAATCGAAAAAAAAGAAATTGGATATCACGGTAGAGTATAGCCCAGGAATACCGAGTATATACTGCGATCCCGACAGATTGATGCAAGTGATTATGAATTTGTTGAGCAATGCGGTGAAATTCTCCCAATCAGGAAGTGTCAGAATTACAGCAGGGACGTGCCAGAATAATAATATTGAAATACGGATAATCGATACAGGACCAGGAATCCCGGAAGCTGAAAGAGAAAATATTTTCAAAAAATTCTATCAGATTAGGGGAGATAAATTTCCTGCCGATTCAATTCCCAAAGGTTCCGGTCTGGGGTTGGCAATATGTAAACAGATTGTTAATCATTATGAGGGGAAGATTTGGGTCGAATCGGAAATCGACTGCGGAAGTACGTTCATTTCGCAGTTGCCAGTGGGGAAAAGTTCTTGAAAAGACATAAAAAAATCATAACACTGAACTCTTGTTTATACTGCGCCAAACTCTTGCAACGCCAATAGAGCTTCATTGGCTCTTTCTGAATGTACAAATACATGGTCGTGATAATATGCAGCAACAACATTTGCACTTATGTCATAAGAGGCCAGTTTTGCAGCAACAGCGGCAGTTAACCCGACTGCATCCAGACTTGAATGAACTGTTAGGGTAATTTGTTTAAATGTACTTTCATATGGTAATTGGGCTTTTTCTGCCGCTTCAACCGGAAGTATCAATGTTAAACCTTCTGATTCCACAAAACAGCCCAACGGATTCAAGTGTACATAATCGGTATAATTGCCTTCGACAGTACAAAACACATACTCGCCACGTTGTATTTCCGGGGTCATGGATTGCAGCAGTTCTTGTAATTCAACAATTCCAGCCATAATTATATTTCTGTTGTAGGATTATGATTTCATGATAAAAATCTGATCCATAGTCTGCCAAGCATAGTATAAGGTGAAAAGTCAATCAGCCGCTTGCGGTTATGATTTGGATAAATCAGATCAGCAGTTTTTTCTTGATGATCTTGAGATATCGCCTGCTCACCGGAATGAATTTTCCCGAGTGTGTACGGATTTTGGCAAGACCTGCTTCGAGCAGCACGATCTCGTTGATCGAATCGATATTGATCAGATACTGCTTATGGCAGCGGAGCAGCGCAGTGCGTTCCTCCAGGACCTTCAGCGTCACCTCTGTAAAGTATTCATCTGTTGCTGTCACGGCATGGACCCCGGCTGGGCCTGTGGAGATATATTCGATATCTCCAAGCTGAATGAGTTTGATACGGTTGCCGAGAAGGCAGGGAATTCGACGGATTGCTTCGGTCTCGTAGTTGGGCGGGCGGTTTTCACCGATGGTCTTACGGAGTTTGTCGATGGTGAGTGTGAGCCGTCTGCTGTCGACAGGTTTTAACAAGTAATCGAGAGTTTTTTCTTCAAAGGCCTTGAGGGAATACTGGTCATAGGCGGTGACGAAGACCACATGGGGCATTATCTCCTGGTTGATCATGTTAAGCAATTCAAAACCGTCTATCACCGGCATCTGAATATCGAGAAAGAGTACTTCCGGACGGAGTCGGTTGATGAGTTGTAAGGCCTCGATGCCGTTTCCGCAGGAGCCTAGGAGGTCAATTGCGCCGGTTTCCCCGAGGAGCGCTTCCATTTCTTCCCGGGCATGGAGTTCGTCGTCGATGATGAGCGCCCGTATCTTCATTCGCTACATCCTTTGGCTGGTAGGGTTATCTCAATAGTGGTTCGCTCCTGCGGCACAAAGGAGATGGTTACTCCATGCTGCTCGCCGCAGAGATTCTTGATCCGTTTTTCCACAATGCTCATTCCCAGCCCCTTTTTTCCACGCTCTTCAAAATTTCCGCCATTGTCTTCAACCACAATACGCACACATTCCGGCTCCCGCTTGGCGGAGAGTCGCACTAACCCCTGACCGAGCATATTGGAGATTCCGTGCTTGATGGCGTTCTCGACGATGGGCTGGAGGGTAAAAACTGGCAGCTTGAGTGAGAGAAGGGTTGGGTCGATGTCAATCTCCAGCTGAAGCTTGTCCTCGAAGCGGGCCTTTTCAATCACCAGATAGGACTGCACATGGTTGAGTTCTTCTTCGAGGGTGGCGAGATCGCCGGTTCGTTTCAGGTTTTTCCGAAAGAAGTTGGATAGGTGCATCAGCAGATCGCGGGCCCGATCGGCATCCTTTCTGGTGATGGCGATGATGGTATTGAGCGCGTTAAAAAGGAAATGGGGATTGACCTGAGCCTGGGCGAGTTTCAGTTCGGCCCTGGTCAGAAGTGTTTTTTGCTCGACATAACGGGAGTAGAGAATCTGATCGGAGAGCAGTTTGGTTATTCCCTCGCCCAAGGTTTTATTGGTAACGAGAAAAAGTTTGTTCTTCGGCTCGAAGAGGTTGATGGTGCCCACCAGTTCGTTGTCGACCCGGAGCGGCACACAGAGGACAGAGCCCAGCGGGCAATTTTCCGAACGGTTGCACCGCCACTTCTTTTCACCGCCGTCGGCGTAGACAATGCGGTCTTCACGGATGGCTTGCAGCGTTTCCGAGGAGGTGATCGTGTATCCCACCAGATGATGATCGTCTCCTTCACCAACAAATGCCAGGACTTTCTCCTTATCGGTGATAGCTACCGCACCCACGCCCGTTTCTTCCCGGATAACCGAGGCAACCTCACGTGCAGTCTCCATATCAAAACCGCGGCTGAGGATGGCTATGGTCTTTTCCGCCATTTTGAGGGCCTTAGCGGAAAAGGTCACACTCAACTCGTCATACATTTTCCGCTGGTCGCGGATGATAGAGACGAAGATGGCTGCACCGGTCGAGTTGGCAAGGATCATCGGCAGGGCGATAATGCGAACCAGGGCCAGGGCATCGTCAAAAGGTTGGGCGAAGATGAGGATAATCACCATCTGGGTGATTTCGGCAACAAGAGTTGTGAAAAAGGCGACCCAGGGGCAAAGTAGCCGGTGCTGCTGGTAGCGACGCACGAGCAGAATATGGACCAGTCCGCCGAGTAGCCCTTCTGTTGTGGTAGAGAGCCCACAGGAAAAAGCGGTAAAGCCCCCTAAAGAAAAGCGATGGAGCCCGGCGGTGAAACCGACCGCGCCACCTAGCAGCGGGCCACCGATAATGCCGGCGAGAACGGCACCGATGGCGCGGGTGTTGGCGATGGCGTCGTTAATGGGCAGGCCGAAATAGGTGCCGAGAATCGAGAAAACGGTGAAAATACAATAGAGGAACGGTAGCTGGCGCCAGTTGAGGGTGTGGATGTGAAAAGTCTTGAAAAACGGCGATTTGGTGAACAAATAGGCGATGACCAGAAAGACGGACATCTGCTGGAGCAGGGCAAAGATGTTGTTGAGAGAAAATGTCAGCAGATCCATGCAGTACCTCTTGGGAGCCGTTTCTCCGGAAAGGGGGGATGATCGTGCAACCTACCACAGGCAGGGCGGTTTTGAAACGAAATCCCCGCCCAGATGGATGTCGGGCGGGGACCGGTTCTTTTACAGCCCGTAGAGGTGCGGCATGATCACAATCGAAGCCAGCACCAGGACCTGAATCAGGATGAACGGCACTACGCCTCGATAGATGTCCACCGTCGAGACTTCCGGCGGGCAGACCCCTTTCAAATAAAAGAGGGAAAAACCAAAAGGCGGGGTGAGAAATGAGGTTTGCAGGTTCATGGCGATGAGGATGGCAAACCACATCGGGTCAATACCGATGACCTGCGAAATGGGCAGCAGGATGGGGACTACGATATAGCTGATCTCAATGAAATCGATGAAGAAGCCGAGCAGCATGATGGCGGCCATCGAAAGGATGAGAAAGCCCCATTTCTCACCAGGCAACCCGGTCATGAACTCCTCGACAAGAAGATCTGCCCCGGTGTAGACAAAGACCATGGAAAAGGCGGTGGCGCCGATCAGGATGGCAAATACCATGGCGGTGATCTTTACCGTTTCCAGCGAGGCGTCCATGACAATTTTCCTGGTCAGCTTGCGGTACATTGCTGCCAGTACCATGGCACCGAGAGCACCGACAGCGGCAGATTCGGTCGGAGTGGCGATGCCGGCGAAGATCGAGCCGAGTACCATAACAATAAGGGTCAATGGTGGCAAAATGGCGGTGAGCGCACGTCCTACTGAGCCCTTCTTTTCCTCTTCCGGCACAATGATTTGCGGTGCAACCCGCTTATCGACCAGGGCGATGATCACGATATAGAGGATATAGCAACCCACCAGCACCAGGCCTGGGGCCAATGCAGCTTTAAAGAGGTCACCCACGGGCAGCTGAAAAACATCGCCCAAGATGATGAGGACAATGGAGGGTGGGATGATCTGGCCGAGTGTGCCGGCCGCGCAGATCGTACCGGTGGCCAGCTTCTTGGAATAGCCATACTTCAGCATGACCGGCAGCGAGATGACTCCCATGGCCACAACTGAAGCGCCCACCACGCCGGTGGAGGCGGCAAGCAATGTTCCCACCAGAACCGTGCTGATGGCCAGACCGCCGCGTACCTTACCGAAAAGGATACCCATCGATTCCAGCAGTCTTTCCGCCAGCTGCGATTTCTGGAGGATAATCCCCATCAGGATAAAGAGTGGCACTGCCATCAGGATGGTGTTGTTCATGATCGAGTAGATGCGAAAGGGCATCATCGAAAACATCGAAAAGAACTCATCCGCTACTTCAATGAGAGTCGGATCGGGAAGCAGTTCAACCACGGCGGCGATGGCGCCGAAAAAGAGTGCCACAGAACCGAAGGTGAAGGCTACCGGGTATCCCACTGCAAGCAGGATGAGTGCTGCTAAAAACATGATTATGCCGGTCATGATCCTTTCCTCAGGTTGTTGATGTTTTGCAGTAAATAGCCGAACGCCGCGAAAATGAGAAAGGCGAATGAGAGCGGGATCATCCCCTTGATGAGAAAGCGGTAGGGCAGTCCGCCGGGGTCTTCGGAGATCTCGTTCATCACATATGCGTCATGGACAAAACCAAAGGAACCAAAGAAGATAAGCAACGCCAGAGGCAGGAGGAAGAAGAAGGTGCCGATAATATTGATATAGGCTTTGGTCTTGGGGAGCATACGGTCATAAAGGAAGTCGACCCGAACATGCGCTTCGTGCTGGAGGGCGACGCCTACGCCAAAGAGGATGATGACGGAAAAAAGGTGCCATTCCATTTCCTGCATGCCGACTGAACTGGCCCGGAAAAGGTAGCGCATCATTACATCATAGGCGACGTTCAAGACCATCAACAGGAGAGCGACAGCCAGGACAGTACCCATGCCGTTGACAATTCTGCCAATGGTTTTTTCAGTTTTCTCAAGCATGGCGGTAATTCCAGAAGAGAGGAGGGGCGGAGAGGGAGCCGTTCGGTCTGGCAACCGAACGGCTCTGCAAAGATGAGAAAATACCCTGCACGGCTATATTATTCAGCCAGCTCCTGGGTGGTCTTGATGTAGTTGAATTCGGAAATATTGGTCCAGGCTCTGGCCTTTTTCATGTAGGCTCGCTGGGAGTCGAGAACTTCCTTGAAGAAAGGGTCGCTGGCGGCATACTCGTCATAGAGTTCGTCAGCCGCCTTTTTCATCGCCTGGAGAACCGGTTTCGGGAACTCTTTTACCTCGATGTTCGGGAACTCGGTCTTCATCTGAGCCCATGCATCGGCGCTGTCGGCGAAATTATCGGTGTACATGTCGGCTGCAGCTGCCTTCATGGCGGTGACGAGTATGGCCTGATATTCCTTGGGCAGCTTGTCGAACGCTTTCTTGTTCACGAGGAACTGGAGCTCGGTGGCCGGCTCATGCCAGCCAGTGTAATAGTAGGGGGCAATCTTATGGAAGCCCATCTTGATGTCCATGCCGGGGCCGACCCATTCAAGGGCATCGATGGTGCCGCGGTCAAGCGAGGTGTAGAGCTCGCCGGCGGGGATGTTGGTGACATTGACCCCCAGTTTTGCGAAAACTTCACCGGCAAGGCCAGGAATCCGCATTTTCAAACCTTTCAGATCGTCAAGGGACTTGATTTCTTTCTGGAACCAGCCGCCCATCTGTACGCCGGTGTTACCGCCGGGGTAGCTGAGGACATCGAATTTCTCATAGGCTTTCTGCATGAGCTCCATGCCGCCTCCACGGTAGAGCCAGGCGTTTTGCTCATCGACATTCATGCCGAACGGAACCGTGGTAAAGAAAACGCTGGAGATGTCCTTGCCCTTCCAGTAATAGGAAGCGCTGTGACCCATTTCGTATTGGCCGCCTTTGGTCATGTCGAGGATGCCAAGTGCTGCTTTGTGTTTTTCCGCGCCTTCCACCCGGATGGTGAAATTGCCGCCGCTCATCTCCTCAACTGATTTCGCGAGATTGTTGCAGGCTGTGGCGAATGGGGTGAGGGTGGATGACCAGCTCATGGCCAGCTTCCAGCGGACTTTATCGGCAGCTAATGCCGGTGAAGCGAGTAGGGCGAAACCAACACATGCAGATGCGATACGAAACGTCAATTTCATTGCAACCTCCTTTGGATGATGGGATTACGTTCCCCTTATGGGAACCTTTTTATACTACCCAAGGCAAACGGATGACGAAAAGGTGCTATCTGTAAGTGGTCGAATATCCTGCTAAGCGGTTTTCTGATATGGATAACTGGTTTTATTCTTTAGTATCCCCCTGCTGGTGTTTCCAATTGTTGAATGCCTCAACCGCTGAGGTGAGTGTATGATATCTTTCCTCGTTACGGTAACGGAGGTTTGCTTTCAGCCAGTTTTCATCGAAAAACCGCCAAATGGAGGTTTTTACCCGGGCAAAGAGAAGTGTGATTCCTTTTGACTCAAGCTCGTCGCGGAGGTCACGAAGCTTGTGGAGCGCGGTGATATCGATATTGTTCACCGGACTGGCATCCACTACCACCCACTCGACTGGGGTGGGTGACCTGGCAATCTCTGTGGTGATGCTTTTCCGAAAATAATCGACATTAAAAAAGAGGATATTTCCGTCAAATCGATAGAGCATCAGACCCGGAATGGTGGTTGCTGCCGGGTGCTTGGATACATCATGGTACCCGGATAATCCTTTTATTCTGCCAAGAATTTGACAATATGGCTGTGACGCGACATGGAGCATCCAGAGCAGGGTGAGCATGATGGCGAGAAAAACGGCGGGGAGCACATCGAGGTAGAGAACACCCGCCGTTGTTATCAGTGAGAGGATCAGCTCCCGGCGACTGGCTTTATAGAGTTCACGAATGGAAGTTAGATCAAGAAGACCTATACTCGCAATGGCGACAATCGCGGCTAGGGCCGCATTGGGAAGCAGGGAGAGCGGGCCGGTGAAAAAGAGGAGAAAGAGGAGCATCGCGCCTCCGGCGACTATTCCTACCAGTTGGGTTTTTCCGCCCATGTTGTCATTGACGGCAGTCCGTGAGTCGGCACCGGTGACGGGAAATCCCTGGACGAGGCCTGTGGCTATATTGCAGACACCAAAAGCGATAAGTTCCTGATCAGCGTCGATATCGTACCTGTTGCGGCTTGCAAAGCTTTTAGCGGTCAGAATGCCGCTGGTAAAACTGATCAGGGCGATGCCGGAGGCATGTTTAAGAAGTCGCCTGAATGTTTCATTGTCGAAAGATGGGAAGTGGAGGGTCGGGATTCCTGACGGCACCGTACCGAGTACGCTCACCCCGCTTGCCTGCAATTGCAGAATCTTGACCGCTATTATGCTGAGTACCGTGACGATGAGCGGGGCGGGCAGGCGCGGGGCCAACCGTTTTATCAGTATCAGGGTGATCAAGGAAAACCCGCCAAGCAGCAGGGTGGGCGTGTGCGGCATTCCAACATTGTCGATCAGCTCTAGAAGCTTCTGGAGAAAATCGCCGCCCTCACTGTGGTAACCCAACAGTTTAGGGAATTGGCCTATAAGAATGATGATGGCGACACCGTTGAGGTAGCCGATGAGAATAGGCTGCGAAAGAAAGTTAGCGATAAACCCCAGACGACAGATTCCAAAGATAATATGACATAAACCGGTGAGGAGGGTAATGAGGACCATTAACTCCAGATAGTGTTGGGGATTGCCTCCAGCCATCGGGGAAACAGCTGCGGCGACCATGAGGCAGGTGGCTGCGTCCGGGCCGGTTATCAGCTGGCGCGATGAACCAAAGATGGCATAAGCGAGAAGTGGCAGTATGGCTGAGTATATGCCATATACAGCCGGAACCCCGGCAATTTCCGCATAGGCAATGCCCACTGGCAGAGCGACGGCTGCCACCGACAGACCCGCGAGGAAATCGTTACGGAGATAGCTCCGTTGGTAGTGTATAAATGTTTTCACGCCGGGGATGAAACGGTACAACCGCTGGCTGGCGGGGGAGCGTGTTGTTGTGTTGTCCGAATTTTGCATGTGTTTGTGTCAAGTGATGGGCGAATGCACATGCCTCGCGTTATGGGATGGTCGTGGTTGCACTGATCAATAAACGTCGCTATAGACGTCGGCGTTTATTGATAAGCGCAACCTTGTTGTGATCAATATTTTTCCGGGATGACTTTGAACGGATACTCTTTTTCTTTGTAGGACTTGCCAATCTTTCGTTTCGGCAGTTCCACCTTGTCTCGTTTTATCTCTTTGTAGTCTATGGTTGAGAGAAGGTGGGTGATGGTATTCAGCCTGGCGCGCTTCTTGTCGTCGGAATGAACAACGTTCCAGGGAGCCCAGGGGGTATCGGTGGCGGTAAACATCTCGTCGCGGCAACGTGTATATTCGTCCCACTTGTCGTAGGATTTGAGATCCATCGGCGACAGCTTCCAGATCTTCCTGGGATCATCGATCCTGGCCTCAAGCCGCCGGGCTTGCTCGTCGGGACTGACTTCGAGCCAGTATTTGATGAGAATGATGCCGGAATCGACCATCAGCTTCTCAAAGTTTGGCGTGACTTCAAGAAAACGTTGGGCGGCTTCTTCGCTGCAGAATCCCATGACCCGCTCGACTCCGGCCCTGTTGTACCAGCTCCGGTCGAAGATCACCACCTCGCCGGCAGCAGGCAGGTGCGGAAGGTAGCGCTGGCCATACATCTGGGATTTTTCTCGTTCTGTCGGGGCCGGTAGGGCCATGACCCTGAATACCCGTGGACTGACCCGCTCTGTGATGGCCTTGATCGTTCCACCCTTGCCCGCACCATCACGTCCTTCAAAGACGATGCAGACCTTGATCCCTTTATGTATAACCCACTGTTGTAGCTTCACCAGCTCGCCATGCAGTTTTGCCAACTCTTTTTCATAGGTTTTTCGATCGAGCTTCTTAGTCTCGACCTTTTCTTTTTTTTTCTTTGCTTTTTCTTTTTTCATAACAAACCTCTTTATGGGGTGGTCAGCTGGGTTGTGAAGACTCATCGGTTGGAAAATCTCTATTATGCCACGACCCGCCTGTCATGGAGAAAAGAGTTCCCCGTAGTTACGTAATACTGAAGAGCTGTCTGAAGGTATCCTGAAGAGAGACGTCGTGAAAGAAGACGGGTTGTCTTCCGGGTAGTGAGAGTCAGGATTAGTACCTTAAATGACTGCTCCCTAACATGTATATTATGTTTCTTGCTGCTTGTAAATCATCGAGACGAAGTCTGCGGTGGTTTTGGTTATAGAGGCGTCGCAGCTATTGAAGTTGCAGGGGAAACCGCTCTGATTAATCGTGCGAAGAAGAAAGATTTGTTAAGTGTATGTAATTAGTCAGTTATATTCCTTTTCCCGCTGCGCTTTTTGCGTCATTTGACCTGGTGCTGACAAGAGTTATCAGTCTGTCTGGTCTGACCATTGCGTCGAAATTGGTAATACCAATTCTGCATCTTGTTGATCATGGAAAAGCATTGCACGTTATTGCCGATAAAAAAATATCATATAGTAAAGAGATAAGCTGAGTCGTGACAATAGGAGTGAGAACAGGTGGTTTGGCATGCTGTGGTAATCTGGTATGAATAAGAACCGAGTTTCTAATTGGAATTGCGTCGAAAAAGATTGTTTCACCATTCCTGGTCGGCTATTATGGCGTAGCATTTTGCATGGAACTATGGTACGAAAGCTGTTTTTTTGTTCCCTGGTACGATGCAGCACCGTTGAAGGTGATTAATTTTGCAATTACATATGCCGTGTCTACGGCATGTTGTAAATGCAATGCTATTGCTATTGGTGTTTGATCGATAATCGGTGAGCCGGCAGAGGGTCAGAGACAGACAATAGTGCCGGAGAAATCAAAAACATCTCAATGAGGCGGGCTGGTTGTCACTCTGTGATGAAGCCAGCACAGGCGTATGTCGACAAATCTCTATATTACTGCCACCGAAGAACGCAGCGGCAAATCGGCCATTGTTCTCGGCGTGATGCAGATGCTGCTGAAGTCACTCGACAGGGTAGCTTTTTTCCGGCCGATTATTCACGAGACCGAAGAGGGCTGGGAAGATCCGGTCATCAATCTGGTGCTTGAACATTTCGATCTGGATATTGAATACGAAGATACCTTCGGCCTCACCCTGCAGGAAGCCCAGGAGCTGGTCAACTCTGGCCAGGAACCTCTGCTTCACGACATTATTCTCAATAAATACAATGCGCTGAAGTCGGAGTTTGATTTTGTCCTCTGTGACGGCACCGATTTTCGCGGCAAGGATATTGCCTTTGAGTCCAATATCAATACCGATATTGCTGCCAACCTCGGTGCTCCGGTATTGCTTATTTCCTCGGGCCGCAAGAAAGAGACCGAAGAACTGGTACGTTTGACCCAGCTTTCCATCGATGCTCTGGTGGAGAAAGGGGTCGATATTATGGCCTGCATCGTCAATCGAGCTGCTGCTAATGTGCAGGTTGATGATTTCAGCAGGATCCGGGCCAAAAACAAAGGCAATGCCGACACGAAGTTGCCTGTCTATGTGATACCCGAGCATCGTGAGCTATCCAACCCCACGGTGGCCGATGTCAAACGGTGGCTCGGTGCCCATACTCTTTACGGCGAAGAGGGGATGACGACCCTGGTGGAAAACTACGTGGTCGCCGCCATGCAGATCGGCAACTATCTCGACTATATTACCCCGGGTTCCATGATCATCACCCCCGGCGATCGCTGCGACATTATCCTTGCCACCATTGCTTCGCGTCTTTCCACTACCTACCCCGATATTTCCGGCATCATTCTCACCGGCAACCTGTTGCCTTCCGAGAATGTGTTACGTCTCTTAAAGGGGTTAAGTAACACAGTACCGGTACCGATTCTGACCACCGAGGGCCACACCTATCAGACTATCGAAAAGGTTGGCGAACTTTACGGATATATTGAACCACAGGATACCCGCCGCATCGCCACCGCCATCGGCGAGTTCACCAAGCATGTGGATGTGAAGGAGCTGGGTCGCCGTGTTGTTTCGGTGCGGCCGACCAGGGTCACTCCGAAGATGTTCGAATTTGCCTTGATGGAGAAAGCCGGCAGGAACCTGCAGCGGATCGTGTTGCCCGAAGGTACCTGCGACCGTATGCTCCAGGCTGCCGATATCCTTTTGCGACGCGGTGTGGCCAACCTGGTGCTGCTCGGCAATGAAGAGGATGTGCGGATGCGGGCGATCGGCTGCGGCCTTGACCTGAAGTGGGTCGAAATTATTGACCCGTCCCGCTCCAGCTTACTCAACTCCTTTGTCGATGAATATATGGAGTTGCGTAAACATAAAGGGGTCATCGAGGAGGTCGCTCGCGACCGGATGTCCGATCCCACCTATTTCGGCACCATGATGGTTCACAAGGGATTGGCCGACGGTATGGTCTCCGGTGCTGAAAATACCACCGCCCACACCATCCGTCCTGCGTTCGAGTTTGTCCGGACCAAACCCGGCATCTCGGTTGTCTCGTCGGTCTTTATCATGTGTTTGAAAGACAGGGTTTTGGTTTACGGTGATTGCGCGGTTAACCCGAATCCAACAGCACAGCAGCTGGCGGAGATTGCTCTTAGCTCCGCCGAGACCGCGAGAATTTTCGGGGTCGAACCGCGAGTGGCCATGCTGAGTTATTCCACCGGCAGCTCCGGCAAGGGTGAGGACGTGGAGCGCATTATTGAAGCGACTTCAATCGCCAAGGGACTGATACGCGAGCGCGGTCTCGACCTGCATCTCGAGGGTCCCCTGCAGTATGATGCCGCCATTGATCCTGAGGTTGCTGCCACCAAGATGCCGAACTCGGATGTTGCCGGCAAAGCCACAGTTTTTATCTTTCCCGATCTCAATACCGGAAACAATACCTACAAGGCGGTCCAGCGCTCGGCCAATGCCGTGGCCATCGGGCCGATCCTTCAGGGCTTGAATAAACCCGTTAACGATCTTTCCCGTGGTTGTACGGTAGACGATATCGTTAACACAGTTGCTATTACCGCCATCCAGGCACAAGCAGAAAAAGAGGTTAAAAAGTGAAAGTCTTAGTTATCAATTCAGGAAGCTCTTCTATTAAATTTCAGCTTCTTGACATGCAGGATGAGTCTGTGCTTGCATCCGGCCTTGTTGAGAGAATCGGCGAGGCTGAGGGTCTTATTAAGTGCGAACTTCGTCCAGATACCGACGCCGAGGAAGTTATCAAGATCCAGGAACCGGTTCCCAATCATGAGCATGGCATGCGGAAAGCGGTTGATCTGCTGACCGATGCTGACAAGGGTGTTATCAAGGATCGCAGCGAGATCGGTGCAGTCGGCCATCGTGTGGTTCATGGCGGTGAGGCATTTCATCAGCCGACCCTGATCACCGACGAAGTGATTGCAGCCATCGAGAACACTATTCCGCTTGCGCCGCTCCATAACCCGGCCAACCTCGACGGCATCAAAGTGGCCCGTGAGCTATTCCCGGCCGCACCGCAGGTGGCAGTGTTCGATACCGCCTTCCATCAGTCCATTCCGCCGCACGCCTATCATTACGCCCTGCCTATCGAGCTCTATGAGAAACATCGCGTACGCCGTTACGGATTCCATGGTACTTCCCATAAATTCGTGGCTGGTGAGTGTGCAAAAGTCATGGGTAAAAAGCTTGAGGATGTCAACATCATCACTGTGCATCTTGGTAACGGCTGCTCCATGACCGCCGTCGAGAAAGGCAAATCCATCGATACCACCCTGGGTTTGACCCCGCTTGAAGGTCTCGTCATGGGTACCCGTAGCGGTGATGTTGATCCGGCCATCTATGCGTTTCTGGCCCGCAACTGCGACATGGATATTGATGCCATCGACAATATGCTGAACAAAAAGTCCGGTCTCAAAGGGCTTTGCGGTATGAACGATATGCGCGATATTCACAGTGCCATTGAAAAGGGTGACAAGATGGCCAAGCTTGCCCTCGATGTACAGACCTATCGCAACCGTAAATATATCGGCGCCTATATGGCGGCGCTCGGTCATGTCGATGCCATTGTCTTTACCGCCGGCATCGGTGAGAACGACAACATTGTCCGTGAGAAAACGGTTGAGGGTCTTGAGGCCTTCGGCATCATTATGGACAAAAAGGTCAATGACCAGCGGGTGAAAAAGCCGACACTGCTCTCCACCAAAGAGAGCGCAGTGCAGATCTGGGGCATCCCGACCAACGAAGAGTTGGCCATTGCCCGTCAGGCTGTTGAAGTAGTCGCCTGATATTTCAAATTTTGCTGTGGTGGGGTATCTCCTGCCCTGCACAATGAAAAGCCCGAATCCTTTCTCGTGATCACGGAGAGGATTCGGGCTTTTTTCTTTCACTATATGTTCAGCGTTTCCAGTGCTGTAGTCTCATGTTCACTGAGGTTACAAAGGTTTGGTCTGGATTAAAAAACGGCGTAATTTCGACGCACTGGTTCTGGCAACTATCTTCTTCGTCCTCCTCCGTCACGGGAACGCTGGTGTCCGCCCGAGCGTTGAAAGTTCTGACGTTGGGATGAGCGACGCTCACCCGCACTTCTTGCCTGGGCATCTCGCTGTAATCCTTGTTGCACGTTTTTCGCATTGAGCTTCGGTCTTTGCTGGCCGGTTGCGGGGCGGGCAGCCTTTGCCTGGCTGGTTGCCGGTCGCTTGACAGTCTGGGAGGAGGCTGGCTTCCTGGCGACATCACGTTGGGCCGATGTCACCTGGTTTGTAGTTGCAGTTCGCTGGGTCCCGGATTTTGGTTGCGGCTTCAGACTATTCCAGTTGCCGTTTTCATACTTCTGCCAGCTGCCGCTGCTGTCTTTTTTATAGACATTGCCGTCACGGCCGGCATAGACATCTCCTGATCTGGTTTTTGCAACAGCTCCCTGGCCGGATCGGGTATTCCAGGCAGCAGCGCCGGTATTTTGGCCGGTTCGGATTCCTCCCGCACTACCCAGGGAGCCTGACCGGTATCCGCCTGAAACGGACTTTCCACCCCGCTCAGCGTAAAATCTTCCTGCTGAACCATATGCAGTGTTAACCCTGCCACCTTGAGCGTAACCGCCGGTATATGGATTGTAAGCCTGCCGCACACCTGCGCTGCCTGCCGGTCCGTAACGATAGGCACCGCGTGAATAGGTTCCGGTAGAAGGATTGTAGGCGGCAACCCGGCCGGCTCCACCATAGGGGCCGTATACCGAACGGGCGCCGGAATAGTAGCCGCCGTAGCCTGGATGGTAGGTGGCACGGACGCCATACGAATAGTGACTGGGGTAAGGATACCAATAGTCGTGGTGGTGATTATCTGCAATGGCTGCGCCAAGCAGCATGCCCATGCCGAACATCAGTACACCTTTGGCGGCGACATATTCTCCGCTGTAGCCGGAGGTCTGGCTGTAGACCACGGTGGTCGGCGTGGCTTCCTGAACTCTCACATAGGTGGCGTTATAATTCGGGTTGGTGGGAGGGACGGAATAGATGGCGTCAGGCACGCTGGCGGCAAGCTGCCATGGACCGGTAGGGAGGTCGGAAGTGAACCACATACCCTCGCTGCAACAGTAGTATTGGCCATTGACCATAAACACCTGGTTGGGGGTGTTGACTCCGTACTTGACTGTGGTCCCAGGGATGGCGGTGAATTGCGGCTCGCCCTGATAGACGACATCCATTTTTGGCGGGTTGCTGAGATCAACCGAGGTTGTTTGCGGAATCGAGGCGAGTAAGACTGCATCCTCGGCATCACGGGTACCGGGGACGGCTGCTTTGACAAAAGCTGCCGGGCTGTCATCAGGGATATTGCGGAAGTCATCCGGCAGATCATTGGAAGCCTCGCTCCATGGGCCGTCGAGGGTTTTGGTCCTAAACCAACGACCGGCAACCAGGTAATAGAACTGTCCGTCTCCTGAGTGGAGGAACAGTGTAGCGTCGGTATTACTGACCTGCAGCAGTTTTGTGTCCTTGATCGGGAGAAAAGCGGGTTCTCCTTCGGTGATGATCATTTCCGAAGGCTCGGTGGTGACGAACACTACCGGTGCTTGCTCGACAGGTTTGCCTGGAATGTTTTTGCGTACGTCGGCCCAGTTTTCGTCGTCGGGCAGCTGTAGCAATTGCGGTGGCAGCTCTCCTGCTGGTGTCCAGCTTCCCTTTATCGGATCATCGCTGGTAAGCCAGCTTTCCTCATCCAAGAGATAATAACGGCTGTTGGCCGTATCAAAGAAAACATCCCAGTTGGTGTTTGCGGCAAAGAGAAAGGACGGGTCACTACCGTTCACCGGTTTCAACTGTGGGGTGCCCATGAACATGACCAGGATCGCTGGCTGCTTACTGTAAAATATTTTCGGCGGTTCCAGGTTGACATCCACCGCCGGCTGGATGGACTGATTGTCTTCGTCCAGATAGGGCAGGACCCTATCGAGTGAGACGGTGATAGATTCCCTGGGTGGCAAAATCTGGTCGAAGGCGTTTCTCAGCTCCGCTTCTTCTTTTTCGGAAACGTTTGGGAATCGGATCTCCCGCTGATGATTGTTCGTTACCACGGTTCTGTTGTCGTGATCGACTTCCGTGTCTGCGGTAAATTCGGCGACACCGAATCGTTCCTCTTTTCCGGGTCCAGGGGTCACCGAGATGGCGGAGCGGAAATGGATGACTTTATACTCATCCCAGCTATCGACCTGTGGCTGATAGACGGTAACCTGTATGTCATCCCTCTCAGCCGATCTCGGCCAGCCAAGGTCGGCAGGAGATTCGGGATCTGATGACTCGGCCCGGACGGTAATGCCCATACCTAATCCAACCAGCAGCAAGAATAGGGTGCAGACATGCCTGAAATGCATAACGTCTCTCCTTCAGTAGTCAATCGTACTGGAAGTGCAAAAAATTCAGTATATTCAAGAGTAAAAGAGTTGAGATGAACAGCGGCAAGTCCGTGGTGCCGGCTTGCTATGTCATACGAACCAGGTGAGTGCAGAGAAGTACCAGGCCCTGCAACTATTCTACTCCTTATGTGTGTAAGAAGTGAAAGGTTTTTTAGGGGTATGATGACGTGTTGTTTATCATGAGATTCCCATCATGTCCTGTAGCTTGAAAAAATGTTGTCCCACAACTGTTTGCTGTATTGACGAAGAGGCATATTTTACTCAAGTAACTGTACAGATTATGTAAAAGATATTGCAATTCGAATTGGAGAACGGTTAGGGTTAATCAATTATAACTATTTGGTTGAGTAACGAGAAATCGGCGCAACGAAAAAAGCAGGCTGTTACATGGAGCGGCACCGGATCTCAGTTACTGACGACAACACGACTGCATCCGCTTCCCGATCTGGTGGAGCGTTTCATGTTATGGACTTTGGTGGTTTGGTGACAGGCTATGTGAGCCAGGGAAACGGCTCTGTGGCGGATTGGATTGCCAGGTATTCTCTGAACGGTGAAGGGCTTATGTTGGTCGGGTAACGTTCTGGACGGGCACTATTTATATATTTTGCAAACAGGAGTGGTTGGTATGAAGATTGAGCGAAACTCTGGTGGGCGTGCGGTCAGTATGCTTATGCTGGGCGGTATCATCCTGGCAGCCATGGTACTTGCGGGCTGTGAGAAAAAGCAGGAAGTGAAGGCACCTCCTCCACCAGCGGAAGTGAACGTCATCACTGTTACGCCGAAAGTCATTCCGGTTGAAGCCTCATTCGTGGCCCAGGTCGAAAGCGCCCATCAGGTGGAAATCGTTGCACGGGTGAACGGTTTTTTAGAGAAAATCCTCTATTATGAAGGTGATGTCGTCAAGCAGGGGCAGACCATGTTTCAGATGGACCAGAAACCATTCCTGGCCCAGGTCGAGGCAGCAAAGGGGTCCCTGGCCAACAACAAGGCTCAGCTCTGGACGGCCCAGGCTAACCTGAAAAGGGTTGAACCGCTGGCAAAACTCGATGCTGCGTCCAAGAGCGACCTGGATAACGCTATAGGTTCTGTGCAGTCGGCGGAAGCGGCAGTGCATCAGGCCTCAGCCCGCCTTGAGCAGGCAGAGCTCGACTTGAGTTACACCATCATCAAGTCACCGGTCACAGGGGTGAGCGGTGAATCCAAAGCCCGCGAAGGTGCCTACTTAAGCGTTGGGCCAGGGGGGGATTTGAGCTATGTGGCCCAGCTTGATCCGGTCTGGGTCACATTCAGTGTTTCGCAGAATCAGCTTTCCAAAAGCAGGACGGACGTTGCTGCCGGCAGGATCGTAGCTCCAGCCAATCATGAATACACCGTTGAAGTGCACCTTTCTGACGGCGGGATCTACCCACATAAAGGGAAGGTGAGTTTTATCGATCCCACCTTTAATCGTGAGACCGGCACCTTTCTTATCAAAGCTGAATTGCCTAACCCCGATTCGTTGCTGCGACCGGGCATGTTTGTGAAAGCCGTTCTGCAGGGTGCCACGCGTCCTGATTCCCTGACGGTTCCGCAGCGGGCGGTTCAGCAGACCTCCAACGGACAGGTGGTATTTGTGGTGAGCAGTGAAGGGAAAGCGGAGATCCGACCTGTTGTGGCTGGTGCCTGGGTCGGGCAGGACTGGGTTATTGAGCAGGGGCTCAATCCGGGAGAGAAGGTCATTACCGATGGCTTCATGCGCCTGGCTCCCGGCATGCCGGTGAAGGTTGTCGATGCACCTGTAGCCGGAGCGACCAAAAACTCTCCTTCCCAGTCCACAAAGAAATAGACGAGGTCCGTTATGGCAAAGTTTTTTATCGATCGACCGGTTTTTGCCATGGTCATTTCGATTGTTATTGTTCTGGGCGGATTTGTATCGATGCAATCGACACCAATCGCCCAATATCCGGACATCGCGCCGCCGACAGTACAGGTTACCGCCCTTTATCCAGGAGCCACCGCCGAGGTGATTGCCAACACCGTTGCCGCGCCGCTTGAGGCACAGATAAATGGTGTCGAGAATATGAGTTATATGCTCTCCACCAGTTCGTCGACCGGCAATATGACTTTGACCGTTACCTTTGAGCCCGGTACCGATCCTAATCAGGCCCAGGTCAACGTCCAGAACCGGGTCAGTCAGGCCAGTGCCAAACTGCCGGAGGTTGTCGCCAAGCAGGGGGTAACCGTCGAGACCCGCTCCCAGGCGTTTATGATGGCCGCCGCGTTTTACACCGACGACGATCGTTACGACCAGACCTATCTCTCCAACTATGTGAACCTGTATATTCTCGATCCCATAAAACGTCTGCCGGGCGCCAACCTCTCCAGCATGTTCCCCGTGCCGGATATAGCAATGCGCATCTGGCTGAAACCCGATCGTCTTGCTCAGCTGGGACTGACGGCGACCGATGTTTCCAATGCCATCAAGCGCCAAAATCAGGCCTTTGGTATTGGTCAGATCGGTCAGGCGCCGGCCACTGAAGGAATCCAGCAGAGCTTTGTGGTGACCACCAAGGGGATGCTCACCGATCCGTCTGAATTTAATGATATTATCATCCGTGCCGAAGCAGATGGCTCGGCAATTGTCCGTTTGAAAGACATCGGTCACGCAGAACTTGGCTCACAGAACTATTCCATGACTGTCAAGATCGACGGAAAACGGGCGGCGGGCGTCATTGTCTATCAGCAACCTGGAGCAAATGCCATTGCGACCTCGGCAAGAGTTCGCGAACTGATTGAGGAACTCAAGCCGGGTTTTCCTGATGGACTCAAATATAAATACGTTATAGATACCAGTGAGTTCACGGCAGCTTCCATTGAGAAGGTTGTCCACACCTTTTTTGAGGCGGTGGTTTTGGTTGTCCTTGTTGTTCTGCTCTTTCTTCAAAGTTTTCGAGCCACCTTTATTCCGATCCTTGCGGTGCCGATCTGCATTGTCGGCACCTATACCGGTATTTACTTTCTTGGTTTTTCCACCAACATGCTCACCCTCTTCGGTATGATCCTGGCTATCGGCCTGGTCGTTGATGACGCGATCATTGTGGTAGAGGCCGTCGAAGTGCATATGGCTGCCGGGCTTTCCCCTATCGAGGCGGCGAGAAAGGCGATGGACGAACTGTCCGGGGCTCTGGTGGCTATCGTTCTCGTCCTGGTTTCGGTGTTTTTACCCGTTGCCTTTCTGGGTGGCCTGACGGGTACTTTATATAAACAGTTTGCCATTACCATCGCGATATCTATGGTGATTTCAGGTATTGTGGCGCTGACCCTTTCCCCTGCCCTTGCTGCCCGCATTTTAAAACCTGGCGCCCATGAGAAGAAGGGCTTTTCCAGATGGTTCAACAAGAGTTTTGACCGTCTCACAGACGGTTACATAGTGGGTGTACGGTTTTTGATCAATCACAAGATCATCGGCCTCGGCCTTTTTGGCGGCGTAGTGTATGGGGTGATCCTCCTGTTCGGTATTCTGCCGGGGAGCTTTGTTCCTGCCGAAGATCAGGGGTATCTCTTTGGTGTCAATATCATGCCGGATGCAGCAAGTCTGGAGCGGACAACTTCTGTTTCTGATCAGGCTGTCAAGACCCTGCACGAGAATAATGCCGTCAGTTCAGCCTTTCAGGTTGATGGATATAGCCTTATCGACAGTCAGAACAAAACCAATTCCTCAACACTGTTTGTTGCGCTCAAGCCCTATGTTGAGCGCACAGGTGAGGATTCTGGCGCCTTTACTGTTCTCGACAATCTGCGCCGCAATTTCTCGGCCATAAAGGAAGGCATTGTCATTCCTTTGAACCCTCCATCCATACCCGGGCTTGGCACTACCGGCGGCTTTGAATTCTATATCCAGAATATGGCAGGGGCCAGCTCTCAAGATCTGGAAAAAATCACCAAAGGTTTCATAGCGAAGACCCGGGAGCGTGCCGAGCTGGCAGGAGTCTCTTCAACCTTTTCAGCTTCCCAGCAACAGCTCTATTTCGACCTTGACCGCAACCGGGCCGAACTGCTGGGTGTTCCTGTTTCCGATATTTATGGCACGCTCCAGGCATATTTCGGTTCTTCCTACGTGGCGCAATATGTCCAGTTCGGCAGGATCTGGCAGGTTATTATTCAGGCCCAGGCTGAATACCGTGATGAGCCGACCGATTTCGATCAGATTTATGTACGATCGACCAGGGATGGAGAAATGATCCCGCTTTCGGCTCTGGCAACGGTGCGCTATGTACCAGGGGCTGGATTGCTGCCCCGCTTCAACGGTTTTCCCGCAGCCAAGCTGACTGGCAGCCAGGCAACCGGCTACAGTACCGGTCAGGCGATCACCGCCATGGAAGAGGTGGCGAAGGAAGTGCTTCCTGATGGCTACGGTTTTTCATGGGCCGGACAAGCCTTTGAGGAAAAAAAATCGGGAGGTACCTCGAGTTCTGCCTTCATCTTCGGTCTGATCATGGTTTTTCTTATTCTGGCAGCCCAATACGAGAAGTGGTCGTTGCCGATCGGCGTCATGATGGCGGTACCGTTTGCCATCTGCGGTGCACTGCTTGCCACCTGGGGGCGTGGACTTGAAAATGACGTCTACTTCCAGGTAGGTCTGGTAACGCTCGTTGGTCTTTCAGCCAAAAATGCCATTCTCATTATCGAATTTGCGGTGGAGAATGTTCACCATGGCATGACGGTGGTCGATGCGGCGGTGGAGGCAGCCCGGTTGCGTCTCAGGCCCATTGTCATGACCTCGCTGGCTTTTATCCTTGGTTGCGTACCAATGGCGATTGCCACCGGCGCCGGTGCTAACAGTCTCCATGCCATCGGTACCGGTGTTATTGGCGGCATGCTTGCTTCCACAGCCGTCGCCTCGTTTTTTGTGCCGCTTTTTTTCGTTATTATTGAGAACGCTTCAGGACTGTTCACGAGGAAAAAGAAAACTATCCCGCCTGTTGCTGCTACCACAGGAGGTGATCATCATGCGTAAGTTGCTCTATGCCGGAATTGCTGTAACCTTTCTCTCCGGCTGTGTCATCAGTCCTGATTATCAACGGCCGGTTATCGATACTCCGGCGAACTGGACCGTCTCCTATGAGGCCGCGGCCGGGATGACCGACACGGCCTGGTGGAAGCAGTTTGGCGATCCGGTGCTCGATAAACTGATCGCCACGGCCTTGACTGATAATCTCGATCTTAAAGCGGCCACGGCCAGAGTCGATCAGTACCTCGGCCAGTGGCGTACTACCCGTTCAGAGGCCTTCCCGCAGATCGGGGCTTCGGCGTCTTTATCTCGTCAGCAGGATACCAAGACCGGACTGTCGCCGGGGGGACCACCTTACAGCGTGTATGGTGGAAATTTGAACGCCAGCTGGGAGATTGACCTTTGGGGTCGAATCCGCCGGGCCACTGAGGCGGCCCAGGCCGAGTTGATGGCAAGTGAAGCAGGCCGACGCACGGTACTGCTCACCCTGGTCAGCAATGTCGCCGGCAACTATATCATTCTGCGCGGCCTTGATCGACAGCTGGAGATTGCCAGGGAAACTGAACGGGCCTACGCCGAATCCCTGCGTATCTTTCGATTGCGTCATGCCCATGGCACCGTCTCGCAGTTGGAGGTGAGCCAGGTGGAGTCGGAATATGAAAGCGCCCGGCAGGCTATTCCAACCATCGAAGGCCAGATTGGCCGGCAGGAACATCTGCTGGCACTGTTGCTCGGCCACAATCCGGAAACGATTCTCCGCGGTCGGAGCATTGATCGGTTGACTCCACCACCGATTCCTGAAGAATTGCCGTCCCAGTTACTGGAGCAGCGGCCTGATATCATCGCCGCCGAGCAGGCGTTGGTTGCCGCCAACGCCCGGATAGGGGTGGCAAAGGCGCTCTATTATCCGTCCATCTCGCTTACCGGCGCCCTGGGTATTGCCACGATCCATTCTGATAAGATCTTTAACGACGACTCCGGTACATGGGGAATAGGGGGCGATCTGTTGGCGCCTATCTTCACCTTCGGCAATATCGAAGGTCAGGTGATGACAGCAGAGGCCGCTCAAAGGGAGGCCCTCTACAATTACCGGCAGGCAATTATTTCCGGTTTCCGTGAGGTGGAGGATGCGCTCATCGCCACTACCAAAGGTCGGGAGAGCCTGAACTTTAAAGAGCGCAGGGTCAAGGCGCTGGCAACCTATACCAATTTGGCAAAGGAGCAGTATGATGCCGGCACCACGAGCTATCTGCAGGTGCTTGACGCCAATCGCAGTTTGTTTGCCAGTCAGCTCGATTATGTTGAGAGTCAGACCGCAGTACTTGTCAGCCTGGTTGATGTCTACCGGACTATGGGCGGTGGTTGGCTGGAGATAGCCGATTTGGAAACAGCACGGGAGCCAGCTGACCTTATTCAGAAATGATGGCTGGATTTTTGACCTCACTGATGAAGTCAAATTCCGGGGAAAGTACAGGAAAAGCCAAGTGATTGCCCGGGCAATGGTGATGTGATGTTGCCGGTTGCGTTACCAGTGGCATGATGGTCGTGCGCATTTCTTGATAGTAGTCTGTTGCGGCTGTGTGCCGGTGATCAGGTGACTCAGATGCACTCACTATCATACGTACATCCTTCAGGTGTGTATTTTACTTATATTAAGCAGAGCCAGTGTGTGTTTTTTGTGTTGTAAATTTAATATCTTAAAAAGGAGAGAGATTCTATGCGTAAGGTGTTGGTGATTCTGCTGGCAACGGTGATGCTGACCATACCGTTTATGGCCGCCGCTGATGAGGCCGCAGATCTGAAAAAGAAGATTGTGATGGATCAGAAAAAACTCATGGTTATCGAAAACATGGAGTTTAGCGCCGAAGAGGCCGACAAGTTCTGGCCCCTCTATGAGAAATATCAGGAAAAACTCTTTGCCAACAGTCAACAGTACGCCAAGCTTATCGCCGCTTATGCCTCGGTGTATAAAACGATGACGGATACCGAAGCCCTGGTACTTGTTGATGAATACTACCAGGTGCAGGAAGAACATTTAGCTATTATGAAACAATTTTCCGATGATCTGAAAGTTGCTCTGCCCGGCCAGAAAGTTTTTCGCTACCTGCAGGTTGAAAATAAGATAGCAGCAATAGCCCGTTTTGAAATAGCAAAGCGCATTCCCATGGCTCAATAAAATGCCTGAACTATAGGTGGTGTGCATGAATTGTTTGAACCTGAAGGAGGAGAAATGTTGAATCAACTATTGAGATTGTTCGCTGTCTGTGTTTGCCTGCTATTGTGTTGCAGCCTGGCGAATGCCTATGATTATCCATTTGCCAACCGCTATGTTGCCACAGTAGTCGGGACACCGGCGGAATTTGCTGAGGTACTGCCAGCAGATATTCCCACGAAAATCGGCAAGATCAAGATTTTTCCGGATCGCAAGGTTCCCGGAGTACTGTGGAACATGGACGAGCTCTATTATTCGTATCAGCGGCAGGAGGGGCCTGCACCCCTGATCTTTCTTGTGGCCGGTACCGGTGCCAGCTTCAAGAGCAGCAAAATGCAGATGATGCAGCGGGCATTCTATAATGCCGGGTTTAACGTGGTATCGCTGTCATCGCCGACCCATCCGAACTTTATTGTTGCGGCATCTACCAGCAGTGTGCCGGGTGATCTGCAGGAGGATTCGGCTGATCTCTACAATGTCATGAAGGCGGTCTGGGGCAAACTCCAGGACAAGATGAACGTTACCGAATTCTACCTGACCGGTTACAGCCTTGGTGCGGCTCAGTCGGCCTTCATCGCCAAACTCGATGAGCAGGAGAAAGCGTTCAACTTCAAGAAAGTGCTGATGATCAACCCTCCAGTCAGCCTCTACAATTCAGTCGAGATTCTCGATAATCTGCTGGTCGATAATATTCCCGGCGGTTTGGATCATTTTAATGAATTTTACCAGAAGGTGGTCAAAGCCTTCGGCGAAACATATGCTCATGGTGACAAGGTTGAGTTTAACGATCAATTCCTCTATGAAGCATATAAATACAAGAAGCCGCAAAGTGATGAGCCTCTGGAGGCATTGATTGGTGTCAGCTTTCGGATTTCTTCCCAGAATATGGTTTTCACAAGCGATGTTATGACCAAGGCTGGTTACGTTGTTTCCAGGGATATCGAACTTGGTCGCCATGATCATATCACCCCGTATCTCAAGGTACTTGGACGGTTGACCTTCCTGGATTATTTTGAAGGTATTTTCATGCCGCACTTCAAGGCGCTTGATCCGAGTATTACCGAGTCGGCGATGATCCAACAGCTGAGCATGCGTTCCATCGAGAACTACCTGCGCACCTCCCCGAAAATCGGCATGATCCATAATGAAGACGACATCATCCTCCAACCTGGTGAGATCGATTACCTGCGTGACGTGTTGGGAAGCCGTGCGACGATATACCCGCACGGTGGTCATTGCGGCAATATGGCTTACCCGGAAAACGTGAACGCCATGGTCGGATTTTTCCAGAGCACTCAAAAGAATTAAGGGAGGGGATGATAATGCAGAACAACACGACCAGAAAGAGCGCTTTACTCACCATGGCCTTGCTGGCACTTCTGTTTGCTGCCGGCTGTGCCAAGAAACAGAACACGAACATTGCACCGCCATTGCATACGCCCGAGAACACCTTGAAGGAAAATGTCGAGTATGCCGTGGATGTTTACGATCCGCTTGAGCCCATGAACAGACGGATCTACACCTTCAATTACTATTTTGATAAATTCCTCTTCCTGCCGGTGGTGAATACGTATGAATTCATTATGCCGGACTATGTTGAGGACCGAGTATCAAACTTCGTCGACAACATTTTTGAGTTCAACAATTTCACCAACAATCTGTTGCAGCTTAAGTTTAGATCGACCGCCATAACCCTGGGCCGATTCCTGGTCAACTCCACCATCGGTGTCGCTGGCCTCTGGGATCCGGCAACAGGTATGGGCATGATACGGCAGACCGAAGATTTCGGCCAGACTCTGGGACATTACGGTGTTGGCAATGGCCCGTATATCGTTTTGCCGATACTTGGGCCATCCAACCTGCGTGACACCACTGGCCTGGTGACGGATGCCGTGGCCTTTGGCGCAGCCGGGCCGCCGGCCTGGGTTGACGATGACGACACAACCCTCATTTTCAACGGTGTTGCAGCGGTAGACAAGCGGCATCGTCAGTCGTTTCGCTACTACTCGACTGGCTCACCTTTTGAGTATGAGATGATCCGGATGCTCTATTCCTCAAAGCGGGAAATTGAAATCATGAAGTAGCAAGCCGCTCCTTCATGAAAGATCACATATTCAGTATTTGATGCAGTACAACCACAACCAGCATGATCCCCTTCATGTTGGTTGTGACTGTAGTTGTAGGATGCATTTTGCCAGAAAAGAAAATTGTTCCGAGAAGGTCTAGGCGAGTCTGTACCAGCGTGTTTTCGGGAAAACTCAAAAAAAAGATTTTGCCACGTACGGTGTTCAGCCGACGTAACAGGAGACGTTGCCATGAGACAACAATGGATTTTCAGGATCAATACCGCCATCATTATCTTGTTGGTTGTTACCGGCCTTACATTGACAAGCAAGCCGGCACGCGCTGCCAGCGGTGCGGAGATCAGCAAGGAGGTCACCTTGGCGCTGGAGACACTCTATGCCAGTTCACCGGCGGCAGTTGAACTTTCCAAAGTGGCGAAAGGTATTCTGGTCTTTCCTGATGTGATCAAGGCCGGCTTGGTGATTGGCGGTCAATATGGCGAGGGGGAGTTACGAATTGGTGGCAAGAACGCCGGCTACTACAATACCGTTGCCGCATCCTATGGGTTGCAGGCCGGAGCACAGTCGTTTGGTTACGCTATGTTCCTGATGACTCAGGATGCGCTGAGCTACCTTGGCAAAAGCGAAGGCTGGGAGGTCGGGGTGGGGCCCACCGTGGTTGTTATGGATGAAGGGCTGGCGAAGAATTTCACCACTTCGACGGCGCAGGATGATATCTATGCTTTTGTTTTTGGGCAGAAAGGGTTAATGGCCGGGATTGGTTTGCAGGGGTCGAAAATCAGCAAAATCAACCCGGACGAATAATTGGCAACAGTCCAATGCAGGGGTGTACGAGGCTGGAAAAATCCCTGCTGAAACCGCATCATGCCAGTCCGTTGGCAGATGCGAGGAAACGCCAGTCTCGAAAGAATTAAGGCAAGACAGCCATATGTTGAAGATAACAAGAATAATCTGTTTGGCCTTGACCTTTTTCTGTCTCGTTATCGCCACTGTGGTGGGAGCGCTTGCCATCTATTACTCCAACCTGCCGATGGTGCTGCGGCCGGTAGCTGCCGGGATTTTTGCGGTTGTGGCTATAGGTCTCATTGTATTCGGCCTGCGCCAGGGGCGTCGGTGGTTGTGGGGTGTGTTCCTGTTCCTGTTAGGTATTATGACAACCGCCTGGTGGCTTTTGATCCCGCCATCAAACAACCGGAGCTGGCAACCGGATGTGACGATTCTCCCTTGGGCTGAGGTAAGTGAGAATACGGCGACAGTTCATAATATCCGTAACGTTGAGTACCGGACGGAGACCGATTATACGGTTCGTCATTATGATCGCAGCTTTGACCTAACCACCTTGCAGAGCCTCGATCTTTTCCTCGTCTACTGGGGATCGCCCAGCATTGCCCACACCATGCTGAGCTTTGGTTTTGCCAACGGTAGCTATCTCAGCTTCTCCATCGAAACCAGAAAAGAGGTAGGTGAGGAGTACTCGGCTGTGAAAGGGTTCTTCAAGCAGTTTGAACTCACCTATGTGGTGGCGGATGAGCGGGATATCGTCCGGTTGCGTACCAACTATCGGCAGGGTGAGGATGTGTATCTCTACCGGCTTGACGTACCGATGGATTTCGCCCGAAAAGTGTTGCTCGACTATCTGAAAGAGATCAACAGCCTGAAAGATCATCCTGAATGGTACAGGGCCATTTTCACAAACTGTACCACCAGCATTCTGCGCCACACCACCCCGTTCAATCCGAATCCACGGTTCGACTGGCGGTTTATTGTCAATGGGTATCTGGATGAAATGCTCTATGAGAGGGGACTCATTGACAAGAGTCTTCCTTTTGCCGAGTTGAAGGAACGCAGCCTTATCAACAGGCAGGCAAGACTTGCAGACCAGGCAGATGACTTTTCCCATCTTATTCGTGCGGGACTTCCCGCGATGGAACCGTAACTATGCCCATGCACAATACGTCCACTATATTGAGTCGGTTCGTAGAGGCCATTCTCTTGCTGGCAGTTCTCTTCCTGGCTGGTTGCGCAACACCTATTGGTGTCACACAGGTGTCACCGCGGGATTTTTATAAGGATTCGATGGAGAGCCCCCTGACCGCAGGGGTGAGCAGCAACGGTACCAACATCGTGCTCCAGCGATTTGATCTTGCTAAGGAGTTCGAGCACAAACCGGCATCGGTTATCGAACAGCTCAATGACAAGGCTTTACACGACGAGAGGAGAGACATCCTGTACGCGCTCGCTGAGCTTTGCTATCTCTATGGTGAACGGCTGGTGAAGAGCAGCGAAACTGCCGAACAGTATCGGGCGCCTGATTACTTTCTCCTTGCCTCTGTGTATGCCTACCTGTTTCT
The DNA here is from genome assembly GCF_900143695.1 of Desulfopila aestuarii DSM 18488. GTDB lineage: Bacteria > Desulfobacterota > Desulfobulbia > Desulfobulbales > Desulfocapsaceae > Desulfopila > Desulfopila aestuarii. The sequence goes on along the minus strand of NZ_FRFE01000001.1, from coordinate 91,566 downwards.
GCTGGATGACCGGGCTGAGCCGCCACCCAATATTTTTGATCTTCGGACCCGTATCGCTTGCGACCTCTATAATTTTGCTCTATGGCGGGGAATGGCAACCCGTTGGGATGGTTCAATCCGTCTGAAGAGTGGAGTACGAAAACTTCCGGTGGGTTCCTTGGCTATCAACCTCGATCTGACGCAATTTCCGTTTCAGCTTGAGGATTTTTCAGGCTTTGAGCCAGTGGATAAGTACAATATCCGCGGCATATCCATTCGTAATCGCACCAAAGGGGTTGGCAGCGCCCTCATTGGCGTAAAGAATGAGAGCCAGAGACCATTTTCATCAAAGTCTGTGCCTGTGTCGATGTTTCTGGAGTTTAATGGTAATCTTGAGAAGTTAGCAAACGGAACGGCGACGGCCTCATTGCAACTCTTTTCAGCCTACGATGAGAACATTCTGGAAGTAAAAGGCCGCCATCTTCCCATCGAGACCGACATCACCACGCCGATGGCCTATGGCCTCGAGAGCTCGAAAATTTGGGATTTTGGACTTGGCGCATTCCTTGGCAAAGAGTTTCTCAACGTCCCGAATGGTCTTTATCTTGCCCAGCCCTACCAGCCGGGTCGTATACCGGTTGTCTTCGTGCATGGCACCTTCAGCAACCCGGCCTGGTGGGCGGAGATGTTCAACACCCTCTATGCCGATCCCATATTACGGCAAAAGTATCAGTTCTGGTATTTTCTCTACAACAGCAGTGCTCCTATCCTGGTCTCGGCCGCCGATCTGCGTGATGGGATACGGGCGAAAGTTGCCGAACTTGATCCAGAGGGAAAAGACCCTGCACTCAGGGAAATGGTTGTTGTCGGCCACAGTCAGGGCGGGCTGTTGACCAAGCTCACCGTTGTCGACACAGGAGAGAGTCTGGTCAGAACCCTGACCGGCAAAAACCTTGACGAGTTGGAGATGCCGGAAGATAAAAAAGAAAGTGCACGCAGGTTACTTGTGGTCAAACCCGTTACAGAGGTCAAACGGGTTGTCTTTATCTCTACTCCTCATCGGGGCAGTATCCTGAGCAAAAACTGGGTACGAACCCTGATACAAAAAGTCGTTACCCTGCCGGTGAAAATCATCGAGACAACCCTCACGCTCAATGATTATCTGGCCGATGATGTCAAGCGGATGATGGGCAGCGGCCAAGTGCCGACCAGCATCGACGGCATGTCTCCAAACAGCCCGGTATTGAAGACGCTGTCGGAAACTCCACTTGCACCCGACGTCACCGGGCACTCGATTATTGCGGTAAACGGTGACGGAGAACTCGAGACGGAAGATGACGGGGTTGTTGCCTACACCAGCGCCCATATTGACGGGGTTGAGTCGGAATTCATTGTCTACTCCGGCCACTCTTGTCAGAGCCACCCGTTCACCATAGAAGAGGTACGACGTATTCTCCTGGAACATCTCACGCTGGAGACGGCGTCTCGCCAAATTATTCAGGGACAATTGCAGCAATAACGAACGAGAACTTGGCTGAAGGCCATGGGCCATAAATGTTTATAGGAAAAAAGGGGAAGGAAATATGGATGTTCCAATGCTGACACCCGAGATGATTACCGTCTTCGCCATTCTGGGCCTGGTCGTCATTTTGCTGGTGTTCGACCTGCTCAGGGTGGATGTGGTAGGGCTTTTGGTAATGACTTCGTTGCCGCTTGCAGGATTGTTGAAGCCTGGCGAGGCCACGGCCGGCCTTGGTTCAACAGCCGTGGTGGTGCTGATCTGTGTAACGGTGATTGGCGCATCACTCAATAAAACCGGCATAATGAGTGTGGTTGCCCAGAAAATAATGAATGTGGCGGGTAAAAGCCAATCCCGTGTGGTGAGTCTTATTGCCCTCGCCGTAGCCCTGCCCTCGGCGCTTATGTCTAATGTCGGCGCGGCGGCCCTAATGCTTCCTGCGACTTTACAGGTCGCAAAAAAAAGCAGGATATCAGTTTCAAAACTGGTTATGCCCATGGGCTTTTGTGCCAATATGGGCGGCAACCTCACGCTGATTGGTTCGACGCCTTTTATCATATTAAACGATGTCATGGGACAGTGGTGGAAGACCAATCCTCCAGCGGACGGCGAAGCCTTCACCCCCCTTGGTCTCTTTGCTGTTACCCCGATTGGTATTGCCCTCTTGATTGGCACCATCACCTACTTCTTACTGATCGGTTGCAGACTTCTTCCTGCTGGGGAAGGTGCAGATGAAGGGCGATTAGCCAGCAGCAAACTTCGATCAATTTATGGCAGTGAGGTAGGCCAAGGTGTGGAGTTCGTGATTCCCCCTGGTTTTTCCCGGAAGACTCTTGGTCAGCTCGACTTGCGGGCGAACTTCAAGACATCCGCTGTTGCAGTGGCAAAAGATCAAGGAAAGACCAAAGTTATGGCGCCACTTAGCACCACCTTGATTGAGCCTGGTGATATTGTTCTGGCGGTCGGTAACGAAGAGAGTCTTCAGCGTATTATGGCTGAGCTGGGGTGGCAACCGGAAGCTGATATCAAGACCTTTGCTGCTGAGACATCTCCTGAAAAAGTAGGAATTCTTGAGGGGATCGTTACTGCCCGTTCAGGCTTGAATGGGCATACCATGGGCGAAATTCAGCTCAAGCAATTGTTCACGCTTAACCCGCTGGCGATCATGCGGGGGAATGAGATACATATTGAAAAACTGGACGGTATTATACTGAAGCCGGGTGATGCAGTTCTTTTGGCAGGTGGCTGGGATAAGCTCAAATATTTGCAGGAGAAAACAGAGATTGTCTATACCGAGAAGTTGCGCGGGGTGGAGGTCAGGGAAGAAAAAGCATGGGTGGCCCTGGCTGCCTTAGGGGCATTTCTCCTTCTTTCCATCTTTATGGGTATATCCCTGGCGGTGGCCGGTCTTGCGGCACTGTTGATCCTGGTGGTCGGCAAGGTTCTGCATATCGACGAGGTCTACAGGACTATTGAGTGGAAAACGGTCTTCCTTGTTGCAGGCCTTATCCCGCTTGGCGCCGCCTTTGAGAAGACCGGTGCCGCAAACTACCTGGCCGTTTCCATTCTTCAGCAGTTCAGCGGCATTACTCCTCTGATGCTGTATCTGGTTCTGGCTCTTCTCACCTCTTTTTTTGCTCTCTTTGTCTCCAATGTCGGTACTACCGTGCTCCTTGTTCCCCTGGCGATGAGCCTTGCCAGTCAGATCGGTGGTGATCCGAAAATTGCAGGGCTGGTGGTGGCCATTTCCTCTATCAACACCTTCATCTTGCCGACGCATCAGGTCAATGCTCTGATTATGCAGCCTGGCGGCTATAAGACCAGCGACTATATGCGGGTCGGCAGTGGTATGATGGTCCTTTTTCTGGTGATCCTGATGGGAATGCTAGCCATTTTTTATTGATGCTGCCAAGGCGGGAACTGCCTGCCTGTTATGTCGGCTACGTGGCTAACCGTAGACCCAAAAGCCCTCAAAGGTAGTAGATCCATGGGGAAAGACGTGTTGCCGGATCTGTTCCGAGGCATTTCGCGTCGGACATTCATGCATCAGCGACTGAAATTATGACAACCGGGGACCTTCAGCAGGGTGAGGACGTTTTTTCGTATACAGGCAGGGTTCATGGAAAAATAATCAATTCCTAACAGATGAACACATGTTTTTTGTGGTATGTATAAAGCCCTTGTAGTCCTTTGATTCAACATCGAATATTTCGATATTCCTGTTTCCATCTAGTGCAATCCCTTTCCCAAAAGCCTGGCGAATGCTATGATGAAGCTGAGATATTATCTATTTAGCCCGGAGCATTACCATGACATCCAATGATCAACCGAAAAAAACGGCCGCGGAGGCTGCCGCTCAGACGCCGGAAGCTGTCTCCACACGTATTCTCGACCTCGATAATCACGAATGGTACCTCAACCGTGAGCTGACTTGGCTTGCCTTCAACAAGCGGGTCCTGAATGAGGGGCGTGATCCGCGGGTGCCGCTTTTAGAGCGGGTCTTCTTTGTCGCCGTTGTCGGCTCAAACCTCGATGAATTCTTCATGAAGCGCATCGGCGGCCTCAAACAGCAGGTTGGTGCGGGCGTGAAAAAAGCGACCGTAGACGGCATGTTGCCCCAGGAGCAGATCGACGCCTGCTATGCGGTTGCCCAGGAGTTGCTGATCGAACAGCGGGTCCTTGAGAAAGAGCTGCGAGCTTTGTTGACCAAGGAAGGCATCCGTTTCTGCGTCTACTCCGACCTGACCGCTGCCCAGAAACGGGAGATGGCCGCCTATTTCAAAAAAGAGATCTATCCGCTGCTGACTCCCCAGGGTATCGACCCGGCACATCCTTTTCCCTTTATCTCGAATCTTTCGCTGAACCTGCTGACGGCGGTGAGTGAAGAGGCGGATAGTCAGGTCTATCTCAACAGGATCAAAATTCCTACCGGGGTAGGCGTGCCGCGCTTTATAAAGGTGGGCGGCAAGCATTTGTATATCACTTTTGAGGAGGTGATCGCCAATAATCTTGCCGAGTTGTTTCCGGGTATGATCGTCCACAGCCATTCGGTGTTCCGGGTAACGCGAAACGCCATTACTGAACGGATGGGTGAACAGGCCAACGATCTGCTGGCCATGATCGAATCGGCTCTTCGTGACCGGAAATTTGCCGATATTGTCCGTCTGCAGGTGGCTGGCGAAATGAGCCCTGTGCATCGCGGAATGCTGGCGGCCGAACTGGGGATCAGCGAGAAGGACGATGTCTTTGAGGCACCAGGCATTCTTGCTAAACGCGACCTGATGGAGATCTGGAAGATTGACCGTCAGGATCTGCATTATCCCATTCACCAGCCCTGCGATCACCCGCAGCTTATAGCCGAAGATCCAAATATTTTCCATGTATTGAGACATCAGAAGAACGTGCTGCTGCAGCATCCGTATGAATCGTTTGACAGTTCGGTGGAGCGGTTCTTGAAAGAGGCCAGCACCGATCCCAAGGTTCTGGTGATCAAGATGACGTTGTATCGCACCGGTTCCGAGTCACGCATCATTCGTTATCTGATCGATGCTGCTCAGAACGGCAAGCAGGTGGCCGTGGTTGTTGAGTTGATGGCACGATTCGATGAATCAGCCAATATCAAATGGGCAGAAGCGATGGAAGAGGCCGGTATCCACGTCACGTATGGCGTTATCGGGCTCAAGACTCACAGCAAGGTGACCTTTGTGGTTCGCCGTGATTACAACGGCCTGCAGCGATATGCCCACATTGGTACGGGCAATTACCATGCCGGTACTGCCCGTCAGTACAGTGATATCGGTCTCTTGACCTGCGATCCTGTCATCTGCAACGACATTACCGAGCTGTTCAACTACCTTACCACCGGTTATGCCCCGGTACGGAAGTACCAGAAAATTCTGCCGTCCCCCAATATGCTGAAAAAGGCGTTATTGAAAAAGATTGATCGAGAAATTGAATTGCATGCATCAGGTAAGGCGGGGCATATCCAGTTCAAGAGCAACGCCCTGGAGGACAAGGATATCACCAAGGCTCTCTACCGGGCCAGTCAGGCTGGGGTGAAGGTCGATTTGATTATCCGTGACAGCTGCCGTCTCAGGCCCGGCATCACGGGGCTGTCTGAAAACATTTCGGTCGTATCGATTGTCGGAAGATTTCTTGAGCATTCAAGAATTTTCTACTTTAAAAACGGCGGTGACGAGGAATATTTTATTGGGTCCGCTGACCTGATGAAGCGAAATCTCGAGGCAAGAGTTGAAGTGGTGGTGCCCATTGAGGACAAAAATTTGCATCTCCGGTTGAGGGAAATTCTCGACGTTCAGCTTACCAATAAGCGCAGCGTTTGGGAGATGCAGAGCGACGGCAGTTATGTCCAGCGGCGGCCCAAAGCCGGTGATGATCAGCGCACGGTCCAGGAGATTCTTATTGATCTGGCTGAAAAACGACTGGCAGCCTCGCCGCTTGCCAAAAAGAAAAAGAACAAGAAGGGCGGAGCCCGGAAACGGAACTGACCACCACCCTGCGAGGTCGATGAATCGTATCGCGCGGTCGAACAGAAAGTGGTATTGTCGCTTGAGATTTTTACGAGTCCATCAAGATTATCTCTATCCGGTAACATCCTGTGTCCATATTGGTAGTGATTGAAAATCCTGAAGAGTGTCCGCTGAAACTTCAGGGAGTTGAGCCGGTGGCGGCCAGAAGATACCTCACTGACAGTTCCTTCGCTGCCATGAAAGGGGTGCGCGTTTTTAATATCTGCCGCTCTTATCGTTATCAGTCCATCGGCTACTATGTATCGCTCTTAGCCGAGGCGCGCAGCCATAAGGCGATCCCGAGTACGACTACCATCCAGGATGTGAAGTCGATGGGCCTTATCCGGCTGGTGTCTGACAGGCTAGAGGAGTCGTTCCGACGTGCGTTCAACGGTTCTCAGGATAAGAAGGCTTCCATCAATATCTATTTTGGCAAAACGCCTGACAAGCGATTTGACTCTCTCGCCTCGGCTCTGTTCAAAGCTTTTCCCACGCCGTTTCTTCGTGCCGATTTCGTGCACACCAGCCTGTGGCAGATGCAGAATATCTCTCCGCTTGCCGTAAAGGATATTCCTGAAAGTGAGAGGGGGTTCGCCGAAATGGTGGCTTCGAGCTATTTTGCCGGCAAAAAGCTGCTTATCCCCAAACGAACGGTATCCCGTTGGGATCTGGCTATTCTCCATAACCCTGAGGAACAGCGACCTCCCTCAAGCGCCAAGGCTTTGAAGCTTTTTACAAAGGCGGCAGAAGCCTCAGGTTTTGCGGTTGAAATGATCACCAAAGAGGATTCCAACAGGCTCTCGCAGTTTGATGCCATGTTTGTGCGGGAGACCACCAATGTTGATCACCACACCTATCGAATGGCCAGGAAGGGGGCGGCCGAAGGACTGGTGGTTATCGATGATCCTGCCTCGATCCTGCGCTGCTCCAACAAGGTGTATCTTGCAGAGTTGCTGACTCGCAACAAGATACCAATCCCGCGAACCATGACTCTGCACAGCAAGAACATCGACAGAATTCTTGCTGAATTCAATCTGCCCTGCATCTTGAAACAACCTGACTCATCGTTTTCGCAAGGAGTCATTCTGGTGAAGGATCGCGAACGGCTTATCGAGGAAGCCAAACGGATGTTGAAAAAGTCGGACCTGGTTGTCGCCCAGGAGTTCATGCCGACCGATTTCGACTGGCGGATCGGAATTTTTGATGGCCGACCGCTCTTTGGCTGCAAGTACCATATGGCCGACAAGCACTGGCAAATCATCGGCAAGGACAAAAAGGGCAAGGACACTTTCGGCCGTTTCGAGACCTTTCCTGTCGACCAGGTGCCAAAGGCCGTTATCCGCACCGCAGTGAAAGCAGCCGGACTCATTGGTGACGGTCTATACGGTGTCGATCTGAAGCAGACCGAAAAAGAGGTGGTAGTGATTGAAATCAACGATAACCCCAATATCGATGCCGGAATTGAGGATCAGGTCCTTGGCCAGGAACTCTATGTCAAAATCATGGAGGTGTTCCGAAGTCGGGTTGAAGATCGAAAAAAAGGTGGTAAAGTCAGGTGATTGAAGAAGTTATATGTCGAGAATGCTGCCGGAAGTCGTATCACTTGCCATACCAATCAGCTTCAGGTTTTGATGGGCTACATTTTTTTCAGTTTTCTAATTGTTTTTCCTGCCGGGCACAGAGTCGTTTTCTGACTATTTTCTTCAGAAAAAAATACCTTTTTGCGATAAAAATGGTTTTTTTTGTTGAATCTGCTATTTTGCATCTATTGAAGAATACTCCCCAGCTTGCTGTTCCAGCATCCCCCTTGGGGTCATAACAGACGTCCAATCGCAATACGCGCACTGATGCTTCCGGCTATCAGTTGTTGCGAAAAATTCCTGATAAAACAAGACAAAACCTGATGTGGAGGCACAAATGTGGAAGAATATTGAGGCTGCACCGGCGGATTCCATTCTTGGATTGACCGAGGCCTTTAAAAAAGAGACAAATCCCAACAAGGTCAATCTCGGTGTTGGTGTCTATAAGGATGATGCCGGTAACACTCCGGTTTTAAAGAGCGTTAAAGCGGCGGAAGCGATCCTGCTGGAAAGAGAGCAGACCAAAAGCTACCTGCCCATCTCTGGCGATCCGATCTATGCGAGTTCGGTTCAGAAGCTGATTTTTGGTGAAGACAGTGAGGTGATCAGCAATGGCCGTGCTGCCACTGTCCATGCTCCGGGTGGAACCGGCGCGCTCCGGGTCGGAGCTGAGCTGCTGAAGAAATTCAACAGCCAGGCGAAGGTCTGGATCAGCAAGCCCACCTGGGCCAACCACAAGGGCATCTTTGCTGCCGCCGGTTTTGGCCTCGCTGAGTACAATTACTATGACGCCGCGAACATGTGTCTTGATTTCCCGGCGCTGGTGGCAAGCCTTGAGGCTGTTCCTGCCGGAGATATCGTGTTGTTGCACGCCTGCTGCCATAATCCGAGCGGTGTTGACCTCAATGAAGAGCAGTGGAAGCAGGTAGTGGCGATCGGCAAGGCCAAGGGCTGGATTCCGTTTCTTGATTTTGCTTACCAGGGATTCGGGGCAGGTGTCGAGGCAGATCGTTTTGCCGTGGAGCAGTTTGCCGCAGCGGGCGTCGATTTCTTCGTGGCCAGCTCTTTTTCCAAGAATTTTGGTCTTTACAACGAGCGCACCGGTGCATTGACCGTGGTGAGCCCCAACCGCGAGGAGTCGGTGGTGGCCATGAGTCACTTGAAAGTTACTGTGCGGGTCATCTACTCCAACCCGCCTGCCCATGGCGGTTTGGTTGCAGCCACAATATTGAGCGATCCTGCCTTGTATCAGCAGTGGCTGGGAGAGTTGAACGACATGCGTGAACGTATTGTCGCCATGCGCACCGCCCTGGTGGACGGAATTGCCGCTCGCGGCGTCGACCGCGACTTCTCCTTTATCAAGGAGCAGCGCGGTATGTTTTCTTTCAGTGGTTTAAACGATGATGTGGTGAAGTGGCTGCGTGACAATAAGGCAATTTATGTTGTTGGCGGTGGCCGGATCAATCTGGCCGGTCTGACATCAGCGAATATCGATTATGTCTGCGATGCCATTGCCGAGATTTTGAAGAAGTAACAGAAGAACAGTTTAGTAGCCTTTTATGCCGGAGCCCGCGCTTTTTTCAATGCGTTGGCTCCGGTATTCTTTTTTTCCCGAGACGATTTCTGTCGTCTACCCCAGTTCCTGTTCTGTTCGACTGATGATCTCCGCCTGGTGGTCGCGGTCGAGATCGATGAAATAGTCGCTGTACCCGGCAACGCGTACCAGCAGGTTACGGTAGTCGTCCGGCTGTTCCTGGGCCTTTTTCAGGGTCAGGGTGTCGACGACGTTGAACTGGATGTGATGCCCGCCGAGGGCGAAATAGGTTCGCACCAGCCCGCAGAGCTTGTCGAGATCCTGCTCACTTTGCAATACCGATGGCAGAAAGCGCTGGTTGAGGAGGGTTCCGCCGGATTTCACCTGGTCCATGCGGGAAAGCGATTTGATTACCGCGGTGGGACCGTTGCGATCCGCCCCCTGGGAGGGTGAGGTACCGTCCGAGATGGGCAGATGGGCCAGGCGGCCGTTGGCGCTGGCGCCCATCATCTTGCCGAAGTAGACATGGCAGGTGGTGGAAAGCATGTTCAGGTGATAAACGGTACCCTTGGTATTGGGCTTGCCGTCGATGGCTGCAAACAGATCCTGATAAACCCGCTGCATGATGGAGTCGGCCCGCTCGTCGTCGTTACCAAAAAAAGGTGTTTTATTCCAGAGCCTCAGGCGCAGTGGTTCGTTGTCTGCGAAGTTGTTGGCCAGTGCACCAAGCAGCTTTTCCATAGTGACTTTGCCACTCTCAAAAACATGGGTGCGGATAGCCGACAGGCTGTCGGTTACAGTACCGATGCCGCAGCACTGGATATAGTTGGTGTTGTAGCGCGGCCCGCCATCGTAATAGTCTTTGCCCTTTTCAATACAGTCACGGATGACTACCGAGAGAAATGGTGCCGGTGAATAGCGGGCATACATTCGCTCTATATAGTTGTTCACCCGGATCTTCAGGTTCACAACGTATTCAAGCTGACGGGTAAAGGCGCTGTAAAGCTCATCGTAATTGGTAAAGTTGCGTGGATCACCGGTCTCTATCCCCACCATTTTTCCGGTGAGAGGATCGACACCGTTATTGAGGGTGATCTCAAGCACCTTGGGGACGTTGAGATAACCAGTCAGGATATAGGCTTCCTTACCGAAGGCACCGGTCTCGATGCAGCCGCTGGTGCCACCCTCCCTGGCGTCTTCAAAACTTTTGCCGACACGCACCTGCTCCATGATCACCCCATCGGTATTGAACACCGACGGATAGCCATATCCTTTACGAATTACTTTTGCCGCAGCTTTCAAAAAACGGTCGGGAGTTTTGTTACTGACATGGACGCTTGGCTGTGGCTGCAGAAGGTGCAGTTCATCAGCTACCTCCAGGGCGATATAGCTTACTTCAGAACTGCCGTCTGTGCCGTCGGTACGCAAGCCGCCCAGATTGATCTGGGTAAAGTCGTTATAGGTGCCGCTCTCCTTGGCCGTGACGCCGACCTTGGGGGGCGCGGTGTGGTTGTTGACCTTGATCCACAGACAGCTGAGCAGTTCCTTGGCCTTGTCACGGTCAATGGTGCCGGCAGTGAGTTCACGTTCATAGAACGGCTGCAGATGCTGATCGAGATGACCGGGGCTCATGGCGTCCCAGCCGTTGAGTTCAGTTATCGTGCCGAGATGGACAAACCAGTACATCTGTATTGCTTCATGAAAGGTCTGCGGTGCATGGGCCGGGACCCGACGGCAGACGTGAGCGATGGTCAGCAGTTCGTCTTTGCGTTTGGCGTCAGATTCCTCTGCGGCCATCTTCTCGGCAAGTTCGGCATGACGTTCGGCGAAGATGATGGCGGCATCGCAGCTGATGGCCATGGCCTGGAGTTGTTCACCCCTGTCGGATGCTTCCGGGTCATGTGTAAAATCGAGCCGGGCGATGCGTTCATGTATGCGCGTCTTGAGATCGAGCAGACCATTTTCATAGATCAAGCCATCAAGGGCGGTGTGGCCGGGAGCACGCTGCTCCATAAATTCGGTGAAGAGCCCAGCCTCATAGGCATTACGCCACTCATCGGGCAGGTTATTGAAAATGCGTTCCCGCATGGAACGCCCCTGCCAGTAGGGGATCACCTTCTCTTTGTATGTCTCGATATCTTCCGGTGCGACCCGGTAATTGGTCATCGGCCGGTCGTTTAGGATCTGCAGGTCTTCAGCGCTGTGGCAAGTGAGTTCAGGAAAGGTGGAGACCGCTTTGGGCTCGGGGCCGCGCTCTCCCACGATCAGTTCATCATCACCGATATAGATGGTTTTATGTGTGCAGAGATATTTGAAGCAGAGCGCCCGCAGCACCGGCAGCGAGTGTTTACCATACTCTTCGCGATAAAAATCCGTTTCAAGCACGGCGCGCTCAATGGAAATGGAAGGATGGGTGGAAAAGCTTTTTTCCCGCAAGCGGGCAATTCTCTCGTTCATGCTGTTATCCTCCTATTGTGACCTGATGGCCAAACTGTTCCAGAATTTTCCGGACACGGGAAATGTCTTCTTTTGTTGGGCAATGGTTCCGTTCGCCGCGGTACCCTGTTTTCAATTTCGTATATTTTGCCGAGGCAAAATGGTGGTAGGGCAGAATGTCGATACCCGAAAGACCGGCCAGGCCCATGGCAAATCTGGCGGTTGCTGCAATATTCTCGTCGCTGTCGTTAATGCCTGCCAACAGTGGGATGCGGATGCGGAAGGCTGCACCGCTTTGGGCAAGCGCCTGCAGGTTGGCCAGAATCAGCTCGTTTGGCACCCCGGTATATCCCTGATGACTATGGCTGTCCATATGCTTGAGATCATAAAGAAACATCTCGGTGTGGCGGGCTACATCAAGCAGAGTCGCGGTGGGGGCAAGTCCGCTGGTGTCGACAGCCCGATGAATGCCAAGTTCGCCGCAACGTTTGAGCAACTCCAGAAGGTGTTCAGCCTGCTGGAGCGGCTCGCCGCCGGAAAAGGTCACCCCGCCGCCGGACTTGTCATAAAAAGCTAAGTCCTTTTCAATTTCCCGCATCACCTCATCAATACCGCTGTAATAACCGACAGCTTCATGGGCCAGGGCTGGGCAGATTTCTACGCATTCAAGGCAGGTTGTGCATCGCTCCAGGTCCCGGTGCAGTCCCTGCCGATCAACGGTCAGGGCATCCTTTGGACAGCCGTGGATGCATTCCCTGCAGCCGATACAGCGATCGCTGATGGTTACCACCTCGGTTTCGGCACGAATTCCTTCAGGGTTATGGCACCAGAAACAGCTTAGCGGACACCCTTTGAAAAAGACGGTGGTCCGGATATTGGGGCCATCATGCAGGGCGTAGCGTTTGATGGCAAAAAGAAGCGGATTTGATTGTCGCATTGTCGATCTGATGAGAATTCGTCAGAAAAATAATTCATCTTGGGCGATCATATAATCGTCTAGGAAACTAGATAACACAATATTTTCAGAAACGGCAAGTGTATGTATACAATTATTGCATTATAATAATAAATCTCATTATATTATTGACATTACCACACCTGTGCATAGCTTTCCAGATATACCATGCATCCTCGGTAAATTGATTCTATAGACTCAAGGTCGCAGTGTCGACTTGCCAGGGTGACGTGCCGGAAACATTGAAAAATGAGGTGCACGTACATGCAAACACAAAATGGCAACTGTGAGGTGAAGCGGTATGACACGAATTTCATCGATTGAAGGTATTGGCAATGTGTATGCGGACAAGCTGGCACGCGCGGGAATCACCACTGTAGAGAATCTGCTGTTGCTGGGCTCCACTCGACAAGGGCGCAAGGCCCTGGCTGAGAAACTGCAGGTGAGTGACACACTGGTGCTGAACTGGGTCAACAAGGCAGATCTTTTCCGGGTGAAAGGGGTGGGCAGCCAGTATGCCGGGCTCCTGGAAAACGCCGGAGTTGACAGCGTCCCGGAGCTGGCCCAACGAAATCCCGAGCATCTGCTGGTACAATTACAGGAGATCAATGACGCCCGTCATCTGGTCAGGTCAATGCCCTACCTCAAGCAGGTCTCCAAATGGGTAACGCGAGCACGAGAGTTGCCGCGGGTGGTCAATCACTGATTGAATCGTTAAGAGTTTCCCAACAGGAAGAAGCTGCGTTCCCGTTCAGGCTTATCAGCTTCTTCCTCCTCTCTGGAGAGTTTTCCACCTTTCGTTTCATCATATTTTCTGCTGTTGCCCATGGTTATAGGAATGATCGATAGGTGGCGCCTGTCCTATCGGATCTTGCTATTTGTCGAGTCGTCATTTTCTGGTTAAAAGTCTTTGCAGTCATGATGCATAAAGAGTGCATTTTAGAGAGGTTGCATAACATTCTCTTTTGAATGTGAAAAACTCTGCCTGGGACCGAAACGAAATGGAGAAGGAAATGCCGGAAGCACCGGTGAGAACAGGGCAGCGCTCTTGTCCGATGTCAACGATGGATGAGAGGGCGCCGGTAAACCATACCGAGCCGCCTCCGTTACCCGACTGGGAATTTGACGATGAGTTTGATGGGGGGGAAGAGACCTGCGGACGGGTTATCGTCAACCTCCATCTCTATATTCGTGACCAGAAACCGGGCCTGAAGATTCTCGTTATTTCCCGAGACCCTGGCGCGCCTGTGGAGTTACCGGCCTGGAGCCGGATGACGAAAAACGAACTGACCAAAATGCAACATCCCTACTATTTAATAACCCTAAAACCACATTTGATGAGGAGCTAAAAAATGGCCAATACTTTCTGTGTGACAATTACCCACTGCATGAGCGACCCGGATAAAGCAACCCTTGGCTTCGTCGTAGCCAATGCCGCTCAGGGCAGCGAAAAAGAGACCATGGTGTTTTTGAGTTCTGAAGGGGTCTACTGTGCAGTAAAAGAAGAGATGGCGAAGATCGATGAGGGCGCTCCCTTTGCCCCTTTAAAGGATCTGATCGAAAAATTCATCAAGGCGGGTGGCAAGATCTATGTCTGCACACCGTGCATGAAGAAACGCTCCATCACCGAGGCAGACCTGGTTGAAGGTGCCACCCCGGCCGGTGGTGCTGCGCTGGTTGAGTGGCTGTCTGCAGGTTCTCCAGCTGTAGCATACTGATTGAAACCATATCCACCGGGGAGGACTGCAAAGGATGAGTTTAGATGTGAGCACGATTACGCCTGACAAGGTGTTTGATGGAGGTGATCTGGATTGCGGATCCGGGCTGATTCTCCTGATTCGGGAACATATGATGCAAACCCCGGTGGATGGTATTCTTGAGATGCGAAGCCGGGAACCCACCGTGGCTGATGATCTGCCGCCGTGGTGCCGAATGGCTGGACACGAGTATCTGGGTAAGGTTGATGGCGATGGTTATACCAGATACTTCGTGCGGCGCGGCAACGGCCAGAAAGCCGAGGAGGAGGCGCTTGCCAAAGATAAGGAAGAGGCCAGGAAGTATGAATGGCGATTGCGGGCCCGTTCAACGGGTCATCTAAAGTCGACCATCTATGCCCGAAACTTCTCGTTTGAGATGGGGCAAGCGGCAAGCTTTGAAGAAAAGGATGCCAACCCCTCGGCTCTCGAATACCTGTTCGGTGCCCTGGCCGGATCGCTGACTACGGCGTTTGCAAGTGATTGTGCCCGGGAAAATATCGAGGTTGATGATATTGAGCTGACACTTACCGGCACGCTCAATAACGTCTTGGCCCATATGGGTCTTGAAGATGGCGACCCTTCCATTGAAAGAGTCGAGTGTAAATGTTTTGTCTCAACCTTTGATGATGAAGAGAAGGTTCGTTCGGTCTGGCAGCAGACTGTTGCCCGTTCACCCATTGTGGCCACACTGCAAAAGAGTGTGGATCTGCAGTTAAAACTAGCGATTGTATAAATATGGCGACCAATAACACATTTTTGACCACACAGGTCGGTTCCTGGCCCCGTTCTAAGACGATGCTGAAGGCGCTGAGAGGCTACCAGAAGGGCACGGTTTCCCGAAATGAATTCAACAATGTCGCCAATGACGAGATCCGACGCACGGTTGAACTGCAGGAAAAAGCCGGGCTTGACATCCTGGTGGATGGCGAGCACCGACGTGAGAGTTTCTACGCCTTTATCACCGACAAGGTGGCAGGAACAGCGTTGATGTCTCTTGCTGATATGCTCGATTACGTTGAGGATAAGGCAGCATTTGAGGAGATGCTGCGCACCATGGACATGCCGGCTTCGGCGGTGAAAAACCCGACCTGTGTCGGAAAACTCTCCCGTAAGGAGTCGCTGGCTCTTGGTGATCTGCGGTTTATGCGCAACCTTACCAGCAAACCGGTGAAAATCACCTTGCCGGGACCTTATCTGCTGACACGTTCGATGTGGGTGACGGCACTTACCAGAAAGGTGTACCGGAATCATAAAAAGATGGCCGATGATGTGGTCAAGATTCTGCGCGAAGAGTTGATCGATCTGCGGGATGCCGGTTGCGAATTCGTTCAGTTTGATGAGCCGGTGTTAACCGAAGTGGTGATGTCGGAGGAGTGTGAACGACGAACGTTTATGTGAGCAACCCTTGCTACCCGCCGTGATGCGGGTAAGGAACTGGAATTTGCCGCTGAACTGATCAACCGGATCGTCAAGGGTATTGACGGAGTGCGGATTGGCCTCCATATCTGCCGAGGTAACTGGTCAAAACAGGAAGAAGTGCTGCTGAAGGGCGATTACGCCAGGCTGCTGCCGGCGCTGCAGCCGATGCAGATCGATCAGTTTGTGTTGGAATATGCCACCCCTCGCGCCGGTGATATTGATGTGGTAGGAAAACATCTGGCCGATCGGGAGCTGGGACTTGGAGTTGTCAATCCAAGAACAGACGAAGTCGAGCCTGTGGAGTATATTGTGGCCAAAGCCGAAAAAGCCCTCGAGTATTATCGGCCCGACCAGCTCTTTTTAAATACAGATTGCGGTTTCGGCTGTTTTGCCAGTCGCTCGGTGAATGTGGAAGAGGTGGCTTTTCAAAAGTTGTGCGCCATCGTCGAGGCGGCGAAAATTTTGAGAAGTCGTTTTGGTTGACCTGAGGTTTGGCTGCGAGTTGTTTCCCTAATTACAATACGATCAGCCGGGGAACAACTGCAGCAGCCGGGTCTGCCGATAGGAAAAAATCCGTTCGAGTGTCGTCCTGACATAGAACCAGTGAAGAAATTCTCCGACCGCCCCAAAAGGCATGATGTAGGTGACCCTGTCACGGGAGAGCACACCAGCTTCAACCTCCTCTATCCCGTGGAAATGGTGCCAGAAGCGGAATGGCCCATATCTCTGTTCGTCCACAAAGCTTTCGCTTTCGCGGATATGGCGAATCTCGGTAAGCCAGGTTTGCCCCCCCAGGAGGGGAATGCGGATCCGGTATTCGATCATCAGCCCATTATACATTTTCTCCGGTGTCGGTGAAACGATCTGAAAATCGAGATCAGGCGGCGTGATGTCGTTGAGATTATGCGGATTCTGAAGAAATTTCCAGCACTCGCCTATGGTCGTGCCGAGAACTACCTCTTTTTGCAGGGTATGGATCATCGTGGTGTCCTGGGCAGGAATGTTCATCTGAGATGCCTGATTCTCGTGAAAAGAAGAGTAGCAGAGTTGTAGCAGGGACGCAAATGTCATCGCTACTTCTCCTTATGCCGTTGATTAGTGACATGTTGTGCTATACTTCTGATAAGGAGCGATGCCGGTTGAGGCAAAATAGAAGGAAACCCAAATCATGCAACTTATTCAGGCAAAAGTACGATGTGTTGAAGGGGTGCGTGACACCGGCTGGTTTGTGCCGGGTAGGGAGACGACTGTTTTTTATGGCCCCCGAGGGGGTGGTAAAACTTCGCTGTTGCAAGCATTGCAAACACTCAACCCTCCATATGATATCCACCGGGTAAAACCTTTTGCTGATCATCCTCGCGTCTGGAAGCAGAATGAATATGACCGTAGGGTGGTCCCGGAGAAAAAGACAGCCGTGTTTTTCGTTTTTTCCGCACGAGCTGAACAGGTTGTCCGGTTGGCGGACATCGATGCCGACCTGATCGAGACAGACCGCGTCGAGATAGGCCGTCGCCTTGATAACAGCCGCTGGACCAGCTTTGTCGAGCTGTCGGCCTCAAGTCGCTGGCGTGAGATTGCAGAGGATATGAGTGTTTTACGCCGTGCAGTTGCTGATTGGGGGGATGGGGCTGATACCAATTTTTTTAAGGGTTTAGGCGAGTCGGACCGGTTGCAGGGTGATGCTGCGGCGGATTGCTTACGTTGGCTGCAAAACATGAAGCATCTTCTTCCTGACGACCAGCATGAACGATATCAACGGTGTCTCTACCATATCCAACGGCGGCAGCGGTTTTACCAGGCCGAAGAGAAAATCGCACAAGAGCTGCCGCTTACCCTCTATCTCAATCCAGGTTGTGCTTTGCCGGATTCTTTTCGTGTTGATAAGATCATGAATGGCAGGACACGGGACGAGGCCCCGGTTGTGACGGATATGCTTTCTCTCATTTACCAGAAATATGATCTGCTGCGATCAGGAGTAACGCTTCAGCAACTGCAGGCGGAGGCTCAAAAGCAAATGGAGCCTATTGCACGGTTGTTACGGGAAAATGGTTGGCCGATTCCGGTCCTGAGTTCAGATAGCCAGCGGGTGTATTTTACAGATATCCCGAAAGACGTCTTTGGCCAACGCCTCTATCTCGTTGCACTTACCTGCTTGCTTGCTCAGTTATGCCATGGTGCAAGGCCGGTTCTTTTGCTCGACTGCTTTGATCATGGCATGGCCGGGGACGAGCGGTTGGAAATTACTCGTTTCCAGCAGCGGTTAGGGAGCTGGTGCCAGTTGCTGGTTGCAACGGCAGACGAAGGTGTGGCCGGTGCTCCTGGCTGGCAATCTGTGTTCCGGCTTGGCCCAGGTGGTCTGCGGGAGTCTGGGTTGGTGCCTTTCTGAATCATCACCTCCTGGCACCACTAAGACTTGTGGTGCAGTGCAATTTCCGTTAGATATGCTACCAGTTGTCGTTATATTTTATCCCAGGTTCACGAGGTGTGATGAAATCGTATACCCGTCTTTTGACCATAGCCGGCTCAGATAGCGGCGGCGGTGCTGGCATACAGGCCGATTTGAAAACATTTTCCGCATGCGGCTGTTACGGAATGAGTGGTATCACTGCACTTACGGCCCAGAACACCCGTGGTGTAACAGCCATTCATCCGGTGCCGTTGGACTTCCTGGAAGCCCAGCTGCGGGCGGTGTTTGACGATATTGGGGTTGACGCCATCAAAATCGGCATGTTGCACTCGGCCGAGGTGATCTCCTGCGTTGCCGGGTTGCTGAGGGAATATAACTGCCAGCGGGTAGTGCTTGATCCGGTGATGGTGGCGACCAGCGGCGATAAGCTGATTCAGGATGATGCCATCCAGGCCATGAAAGAACTGCTCTTTCCCGTAGTTGACCTTATTACCCCTAATATTCCGGAAGCACAGTTGTTGCTGGGCAGGAAAATCGAAAATGACCAGCAGCTGCGGGGTGCATGTCGTGATCTTGTGACAGCTCACTCCACTGCTGTTCTGCTCAAAGCCGGGCATCTTACAGGAGAGGAATTGCAGGATGTATTGTTGACCGCTCCTGGCGCTACCGAACACGTTTATAGTAGTAAAAGACTGTATACCAAAAACACCCATGGCACCGGCTGTACCCTCTCTTCGGCTATTGCGGCTTTTTGGGGCAGAGGGCTGGAACTGGCCGAAGCGGTGGGCAAGGCGGAAACCTATCTTCACCAGGCTATTGAGGCTGGCGCGGACTACGTGATTGGCGACGGGCATGGGCCGGTGCACCACTTTCATGCCATCTGGCGATAACAACCTAAAGAGAAGGTGAATCTATGCATATGGTGATTGTTCTGGGCAGCCCCAGAATAAGCGGCAACAGTGAAACTCTCGCCCGAGCGGTGGCGGAAGGGGTCGAGAACCATGGTGGCACGGTCGAGTATTTTCGGCTGAACAAGCTCTCGATCCGTCCCTGCCAAGGGTGCGGCGGCTGTGAAAAGAGCGGAGCCTGTGTCATTAAGGATGATATGACCCCGATCTATGATCAGATTGATAAGGCCGATCGACTATTGGTGGTGACCCCGATCTATTTCTATGCGCCTTCAGCCCAGACCAAAATATTTATTGACCGGATTCAGGCCCGCTGGGCGAGGCGGTACAGTCTGAAAGAGCGCTTCCGTCAAGGCGAGGGGCGGCGCGGCTATCTGCTGGCGACTGCTGCAACCAGAGGGCAGAAGCTCTTTGAGAGCAGTGAACTGATCGTTCGTTATACGCTTGATGCTCTTGATATGGAATGCGGTGAATCGCTGCTGGTCAGTGGGGTGGACGAGCGGGGTGCTGTGAAGGAACAGCAGACGCTTATTGATGAGGCCAAAGCGTTTGGGGAAAAGATCGGTACCGGGGTTTTGTAGCTTTCAGGATTTGTTGGAACTGAGGGCCCTGGCGAGCGTGGCGGCCAGGGCTACAGCGTCAACGGGCTTGGTGAGATACTCGTCCATGCCGGCGGCAAGGAAATTTTCCCGGTCGCCTTTCATGGCGTGGGCCGTAACGGCGATAATGGGAATGGTTTTCCCAGAATCCCGCCAATTCTCGCGGATCATTCTTGCCGTCTCTATACCGTCCAGTTCCGGCATCTGGATATCCATCAGGATGCAGTCATATTGCACAAACTTCATCTTGTCGATCGCCTCCCGGCCGCTGCCGGCGAGGGTAACGTCGTGACCGAGGTTTTTGAGCATGGCACTGATGACCATGGCGTTGATTCTCTCATCTTCAACCACCAGTATATTGGCTGGCGTCACGTTGCCATTTCTCGGCGTGTGGTGCCGCTCATCCTCACACTCCTCCCGCATTGCACTGCCAGGATAGGCCAGAATGGAAAACGTGATCGAAGTTCCTTCCCCCTCGGTGCTGTCGAGCTGAATGGTTCCATCCATGAGACTGACCAGCTGCTTGACGATGGATAGGCCAAGACCGGTACCCTTGTATTTCCGCTGGAATGAACCGTCGGCCTGGACAAATGGTTCAAACAGTTTGGAATGCATGTTCTTTGGAATACCGATACCGGTGTCCTCTAACAGAAAATTCAAACGAATCCGGCTGTTGTGTGCCGGCTCGCTATCGACCTGCAACCGGATTGAGCCTTTGGTGGTGAATTTCGCCGAATTTCCCATCAGGTTGAAGAGAATCTGCTGCAATCGTGATCTGTCTGCGCGGATATGTTCCGGTACCCTGGGTGAAAGTTGCAGATCAAGGCTGACTTTTGATTCGTCGATCAGTCCGGCAAAAGTGTAGGTAACCGTCTGGAGAAATTGACGGAGGTTGAAGAAGTTTTCCGCCAGATCGATTTTGCCGGCCTCGATCTTCGAAAAATCGAGGATATCCGTAATCAGTCGCAATAAACTGGTTCCGGATTCAATAGCGGTGTCGATATACCCCTTTTGCTGCTCGTCCAGCCGGGTTTCCTGCAAGAGCTGCAACATCCCAAGGATTCCGTTCATGGGGGTGCGGATTTCGTGGCTCATGTTGGCCAGAAATTCTGACTTGGCCTTATTGGCTGTCAGGGCCTGTTCTTTGGTCTTCTCCAGTTCTTTCTGGGTCTCCACCCGTGGCGTGACATCGCGGCTGACCCCCACGACTCCTTGGAATTCTCCATCTTCATCATGCATCGGTGAGGTGATGGTCTCGATCCAGATGGTTGAGCCGTTACCATGCAGCATCTCGAATTCCCAGAACTGCAGCTTATCGCTGACCTCTTCCTTATTCGCAATCTTTCGGTAATGTTCGTTGAACTGAGAAAGATAGGGGATCGATTTTCGCGGAAAGTGGCAGGGAAGAGGGACAGCCATGAATTCTTCCTGGCTGTAGCCGAAGGTCTCCTTGATAGATGGGGAAAAATAGGTAAATGCAAGGTTGGCGTTCATGGTCCAGATGACATCTCGAACATTTTCGGCCAGAAGTCTGTATCGACTGTCGCTGGCTCGCTTTTCCGCCAGGTTTTTCATGTCCTGGGTCACGTCCCTGCCTGAGCCAACGGTGCCGATAATGTTCCCGTCTGCGTCGAACATCGGAGCTTTGTGGACGTCCAGCATCATGTATGATCCCCGGACCAGTCCGTCTTCAAGGAATCGCCCGGCTTTCCCTGTCTCCTTGACGATATCGTCCGAATTTGCGCAAATTTCACCAAAGGTATGATTGTGACCGCGCTGCCGCTCCCGGTTGGCAAAATAGAGATCATTTTTACCAAGCGGCTCAACGTCGTTGTCACACATCAACAGATTGTTGCAGATGGCTTTATTGGCAAAGAGATACGAATTGTTGATATCTTTTGCCCAGATCATGTCGGGAACGGTGTCGGCCATGAGCCGTATCAGGCTGTAGAGCTCATGAAAACGCTCTTCACTTCGTTTGCGTTTCTCTTCTGCTTCTTTTTCGCGAGTGATGTCCTTGAATATCGAATAAATGGCCGGGGAATTGCCAAAGATTGTTTTCGTGGAGGAGATGAGAGTGTGTTTTTCCTGGCCATGGAGAGTTCGCAGTTTGGCTTCGAAATCGATAACTTTTCCATTCCGGTCCAGCTGGCTGAGAAACTCCTGCCGTCGTTCGAGAGTGACCCAATAATCCGGAATATAGATTCCGACAGCTTCATCCCGACTGAATTGGAAAAAATCCACGGCGGCGTCATTGATATAGAGAATGCGCTGTGTGGTATGGTTGATAACAACCATCGGGATAAGGGCACTATCCAGGAGCTGGGAAAAATCATGCAGATGGAGCGGCGACGTCCCGGAAAGTTTGCCGGCAGAGTCCGGCGCGTGAGGGGCTGAGTGGCCAGTTATCGACATATGGTATCGGCTCGTATTTGGAATAAATGACTGCAATAACCCCTTTGCTGATTGGCCTCAAACGGTGGCAGAGAAGCGGTGTCCTGCAAAATGAACATGCTTAACATACTATAAGGACTATAAAATGCAATTACTCTCCGTCATGGTCTGGCGAAGAACCAATGCATACCTGGTACCTTTATTCATCGACGTTTTTGCCTCTTAGAGGATTTCTTTCAGAACGGCTGTAAAATCGGCGTGCTCAAGTTGTACCGGGTTGTATTTACTGGTGGACTCGGCAATGATCCTATCGATATCCCCGGCAGTGACACCGAAATCATGTAATCCCCCGATGCCAAGTTCAACTGCCAGCTCTTCCAGATAACCGATAAAGCGATCCTGGCCATCTGCTGCTGGTAATGGGCAGTCGGCGATTATCTCCCCGAGTTGACTGTATTTGGACAGTGACTTTTCGTCGCTGCCATTTTCTCTCAGCCTGGTGAGAGTCAGTCGGTTGGCCGGGGCCATGAGCAGAGCACAGGCAGCCCCGTGGGGAATGGCAAAAAAACCACCCAGGGCAGATGCCATGCCATGGACGACACCCAGGCCGGCGTTGGCCAGCACGATACCGGAAAGATAGGAACCATAAGACATGTCGGCCCGGGCAGTCAGATCGGCACCGTTACGGCAGGCGACGGGCAGAGAACGTGCAACTGCACGGATACCGTCAAGAGCAAGGGCGTCGGTAAATGGTGAGCCGTTGGTTGAAAGATAGGCCTCCACCAACTGGCTGAAGGTGTCCATGCCGCAGGCGGCGGTCAGACCTGGGGGGCAACTGGTGGTGAGCGCAGGATCGATTACGGCAATGTTCGGGACGTAATTATCGTGGCGCAGGGATTTTTTGAATCCCTTTTCACCTATCTGGCTGAGAACCGCATTGCTGGTTGCCTCGCTGCCGGTACCGGAAGTTGTTGGTACGGCGATAAAGGGAACCTTGGCACCGCTTGTTTTTTCGGTGCCCACTCCTTCGAGAAAGGTGTAAACAGGTTTTCTTTCCATAAGCATCGCCGAAATGGCTTTGCCGCCATCAAGAACACTGCCTCCGCCGATGGCGACCACACAGTCGATACTGTTACGTGGATATCGTGTCCAGATGGCATCAATGAGCTGCGGTGAAGGCTCACCCTCGATCTGTTCGATGTGAATCTGTACACCTAGCTCCTTGAGTCCGGCTTGCAGGAGCGGCCAGTCGTTGCCATGGAGAAAGGACGTACCGCCGACTACCAGCAGGAGTTTCTTGCCGAAGGTGGTGACCAGATCCGGGAGCTTACGGTGGTTGCCCGTGCCGAAAACAAGAGCAGGAGTCGGTTTGCAGGAAAAAGACATATTCATATGATAACGCATAAGAAATTGATATTCATGGTGATGAGACACGACTGTTTGCAGCTTTTTTCAACATAAAGGAAAGGTGAATCAAGGGCAAAGGAAAAGAGAGGAAGGAAAAAGTAAAGGGTCTAATGATAATACCGCTTGACGCTCCCGGCTAATTTTGTTATCCAAAACCATAAAGTACATTCTTTTATTACGGACGAAGCCCACATGAATCATCGTATCACCAGCGCAAACGCAGTTTTTTCTCTCGCTCTAGCACTCATTCTCGTGAGTGTGGTGGTCGTGGTGTGCAACGTGGAGGGCGCAGCGCCGTAAAGGGAAAAAGAAAGCAATAATAAGCACTTCAACCCCCGTCGGCGCAAGCCGGCGGGGGTTTTTTTTGGCCTCCGCTTTCGCGGCCGGCAAAAAGAGGAATCACAACAAAGGAGAACCCACCAATGTTTACGATGAATGGCGCAGAACTGATTATCCGCCTGCTGGAGCGGCAGGGGATAACCACCATATCCGGCATTCCCGGCGGCGCCAACCTGCCGCTGTACGATGCGCTCTACAACTCAGCCTCGATCCGCCATATTCTTGCCAGGCACGAGCAGGGCGCTGGTTTTCTTGCCCAGGGAATGGCTCGGTCGACCGGTCGGCCAGCGGTCTGTTTTGCCACATCCGGGCCTGGAGCAACCAATATCATGACGGCAATTGCCGATGCCTATCTTGATTCCATTCCGGTGATCTGTATTACCGGGCAGGTTCCGGTGACCATGATTGGTACCGATGCTTTCCAGGAGGTTGACACCTACGGCATGTCTATTCCCATCACCAAGCATAACTTCATGATCCGTTCGGCGGTTGAGTTACTTCATGTTATCCCTGAGGCCTTTCGCCTGGCTATATCTGGGCGGCCGGGGCCGGTACTGATCGATGTACCAAAGGACATCCAGCAGGCTGAGATATCTTTTGATGAGTGGCCTGAGCAGGGTGTTCGGCTTGATTTTCCTCCTGTTGATGGAAAAGCATTGCGACAGGCTGCCAGATTGATCAATTCCGCCAAACGCCCGGTACTTTGTCTGGGTGGAGGTATCATCCACGGTGATGCTGCCAAAGCCGCAAGAGCACTGGCGGAAAAAAATATGATTCCCACCACCATGACCCTGATGGGACTTGGTGCCATGCCTGCCGGTGAGCAGCTTTCATTGGGAATGCTTGGGATGCATGCTGCCCGCTCAACCAATATGATTCTGCAGGAGTGTGATCTCTTTATCGCTGCTGGCGCTCGTTTTGATGACCGTGCTACGGGTAAGATCGTCGAGTTTTGCCCCGATGCCAAGATTATCCATATGGATATCGATCCCAGCGAAGTGAGTAAGCTGAAAAACGCCAACATCGGCCTTATTGGTGATGTCCGCTGTTCGCTGGAATCATTGTTGCCGCTCATCGAGGCAAACAGGCGGTCCAGCTGGATGAACCGAGTACGTATTCTGCAGGACGCCTATCCGCTGGCCACACGGGACATGGTCGTTCCAGATAAACCATACGGCATAATTCTGAAGGTGGCCGAGATGCTCGGTAGAGATGGCATTATCGCCACTGACGTTGGGAAACATCAGATGTGGACGGCTCAGGTCTATCCCTTCAATCGTCCTCGGCAACTGCTGACTTCCGGCGGGCTTGGTACCATGGGTTTTGGTTTGCCGGCGGCAATCGGTGCAGCGATCGCTCATCCCGACAAGCGTGTTGTCCTCTTCTCCGGAGACGGCAGCCTGCAGATGAATATTCAGGAGCTCGCCACAGCGGTTGAGCAGCAGCTCGATATCACCATCATTATCATGAACAACAATTCGCTTGGCTTGGTACGACAGCAACAGGGATTATTCTATTCCCAGCACCATTTTGCCTCTGATTTTCAGATCGACATTAATTTTGCGGCCATCGCCCGTGGTTTTGGGATGCGAGCCTATGATGTCGGACTGGAAGGCAATCTGGAGGAAATCCTGGAAATCGCCTTGAATGAGCGAGGACCCTGTCTTATCAATGCCCCTATTGGCAAGGAAGAAGAGGTGTATCCTATGGTTCCTCCGGGAGCGGCAAACATCAGCATGATTGGAGGACCCTATGCAAAACAGATCGCTTAAGCCAACAATGGTGCTGCAGCTGGAAGTGAATAATCATCCTGGGGTCATGTCCCATATCTGTAGTCTTTTTGCCCGCCGGGCCTACAATCTTGAGGCCATTGCCTGTGTGCCGATTGGATGTGGAGAGACAAGCTGCATCTGGTTGCAGGTGGATGAGGCAGACCGGCTGGAGCAGGTGGTCAAGCAGATTGAAAAGTTGCCTGATGTACGGGATGTCAGGCGCCAACCGGGTGAACATCCTGTTTTTGCAGGACTACATGACTTTGTCTGATAGTTTTTGAGAGGATGTCGGGCTAACCATGGAGCAGTGCCTGTTCGCTCCTTTTTGAGGATTATGCGTTCAATATTCCAAGATAATGTTTGTGTTTTCGACAAATATCGGTTTATAACAAAACGATGGAGCCGCAAACTGCGGTTGAGCGCTATCTTGAAAAAAGGAGCTTGAGTCATGGTAGAAGGTAAAGTGAAGTGGTTTAATGACGCAAAAGGCTATGGTTTTATTGAGCAGGAAGGTGAGAAAGACGTCTTCGTGCATTATTCCTCTATTGTCCAGGAGGGATTTAAAACGCTCAAAGAAGGCGAGAAGGTCTGTTTTGAGATCGTTGAAGGACCTAAAGGATTAACCGCAGAGAAGGTGAGCAGAGCTTAAAGTCTCGCTGTCACCATTTCTGTCCTCAGATAGATCGCCCGGAAAGTTACCGTAACTTTCCGGGCGATTTTTTTGTTGAGGCCGAGGCGGGCGCAAGGTACTGTTTGACGGTATTTGCTGCCCCTTCTCATGGAGAACAAATGTCTGTCAATTTGAAAGAATACCTGCGGGATATCCTGCCTCAGGAAGAGCTAGATCTCGTGGTTCGATCCTACGATGTGGTTGGGGATATGGCGGTGATTATTGTCCCACCGGAACTGGTCCACCGGGAACGGATCATTGGCGAGGCGATTCTCGATAATCTGAAACATATAAAGGTCGTCGCCAAAAGGAATGGCCTCTATTCAGGTGAGTTTCGCACCATTCCCCTCGAGGTGATTGCAGGTGAAAACCGCAAAGAGACAGTGCATCGGGAGTATGGAGTGAATCTACTGGTCAACCCTGAGGCGGTCTATTTTTCGGTGCGGAGCGGCACGGAGCGAAAGCGAATCGCCGATCAGGTCTCCGCAGGTGAAGAGGTTCTGGTGCTCTTTTCCGGTATCGCCCCCTATCCTCTGGTGATTGCCAAAAACAGTCGGGCCAGGGAGATTGTTGGCATTGAAAAAAATCCAGCGGCACACCGCTTTGGGCTGGCGAATCTTGCCGGAAACCGAAAGCTGAAAAACATTCGTCTCTATTGCGGTGACGTGGCGGAGATTTTGCCAAGTTTAGCCAGAACCTTTGACCGGATCGTAATGCCCCTGCCAAAAGGAGGTGAGCACTTCTTGCCCATCGTTTTCCAGGCACTTCGGTCATCCGGTATACTGCATTACTATGACATGCGGCACGAAAACGAGTTCGATGAAAGTGTGGCAGTGGTCATGCAGATCGCCCAGGATGCTAACCGTATGGTGCGCTCGACGACCGTGGTGAAATGTGGACATTGTGCTCCCCGCACCTATAGGATCTGCGTCGATTGTCGAATTGACTAGCCAGCATTTCTCCTCTACCTATATTGAGCCCTCTTTCAAGGTGTGTTTTGTCATTGAGCAGAGAAAGCTCTTGCCCAATGGCAATAACTTCGAATCCGACCTGGCCTCAACAGCTGAGAAATTCAGCCTGACCGGGAAATCTCTTGTTGTTTATCCGCACAGTTGGTATCCATTGGGAGCTTCATAAAAAAGCTGCAAACACCAAATGTTCGGGGATGTAGCGTGGAGTGAGTGTCTCCCGCCTCCCGGATTGTTTGCGGTTTTCGACGAGTTCATAATCACTATTGGGGGACAGTAGATGCATGTAACATTTCATGGGGCAACGCGAGAAGTTACCGGTTCGTTTCATATCATTACCACCGATGAGGAGAGAATTCTTCTGGACTGCGGTCTGTTTCAGGGGCGCAGGAAGGAAGCCGAGGCCAAGAACAGGGTGTTGCCGGTGGACCCGGCTGCTATCACCAATATCGTCTTATCCCATGCCCATCTTGACCATTCCGGTCGGATCCCGATGCTCACCAAGGATGGCTTTTGCGGCCATATTTATTGCACCCGGGCCACAGCGAGGGCTTGCGAATACCTCTTACGGGATTCGGCCCAGATCCAGGAAGGTGATGCCTCTTATCTCAATTATAAGACAGCCCGTAATTTTCTTTCTAAATTGAAAACTGGTGGAAAAGGATCGATTTCCAGAGAGGAAATGGCCGAAATTAAAAGTATCCTGAAAGCTGGTGATCATCGTCTGAACAGCAAGGAAATATTGGAAATTCTACACGAACATCAGCTGGAGGTGGTGGAGCCGCTGTACACCATCGAGGAGGCGGAAGACGCACTCCAATATTTTGAAGGGATTCCCTATAACCATGAAGAGAGTATCGGCAAAGGCATGACCTGCACGTTTTATGACGCCGGACATATCCTGGGCTCAGCAATGGCCGTTATCAGCAAAACCTGTAACGGCAGAACCCAAAACATCATGTTCTCCGGCGATCTCGGCCGGTTCAATAAGCCGATAATCCAGGATCCGACCCTGGAATTTGCCGAGGAGCATCGGCATATCGATCTTCTCATCATGGAGTCGACCTATGGCGACAGGCATCATGAACCTGTCAAGGATATGAAGCCGATGCTGAAAAAGGTTCTGCAGGAGACCTTTGACCGCGGTGGTTCCGTGATTATTCCCGCCTTTGCCTTTGGTCGGACCCAGGAGGTGATTTATTATCTCCATGAGCTCTATCTTGCTGGCGAGGTGCCCAGGGTGCCGGTCTACGTGGATAGTCCTCTGGCCACCAATATGACGCACGTCTTTGGTGAACATCCGGAAACCTACGATGAAGAGACCCATGTTACCTTTCTGGAGAACGGTTTGAATCCGTTCAACTTTGCGCACCTCAATTTCGTCCAGTCGGTAGAGGAATCTATGGCCCTGAACCGGGATACTCGTTCCCATATTGTCTTGGCTGGGTCAGGCATGTGTGAGGGAGGCCGTGTTCTTCATCACCTGCGGCATAAGATCCATGACGAGCGTAACACTATTCTGATTGTCGGCTATATGGGCGCCAACACTTTTGGTCGACAGATTCAGGAAAAAGCCGAAGCTTACGAAACGGATGGTCGTAAAGGCCAGGCTCCGCTGGTACGGTTCTATAACAAAGAATATCCGCTACGGGCCAAGGTCGTGACGCTTGGCGGCTTCAGTGGTCACGGTGATCGCGATGAGCTGATGCGGGTACTGAAAGAGTCAAACCTCGACATCAAAAAAATCGCCCTGGTGCATGGTGAGGAAGACCAGACCCTGGCTTTTGCCGACCACTTGCGTGAGGAAGGTTTCGAAGTGAATGTACCGTATCAGGGGCAGACGATGTATGTTCCGTAGCGGAAGAATGGTTGTCCGCTAGAGCCGGCTTAACTGGCACCGATGTCATCAGTATATTGAATATTGATATCAACTGGATGGCTGTGTCAGTTGATAAGCTAGGAAACATCGATTTCTCTGTTGAAACTTTCAAAGATTCTCCCCGCGACGGCCGATATGGTTCTGAGATGGCCGCCGTGGGAGAGTCTCCTGCTGAGCAGCTTTTCTAATACGTTAATCAAATAATATGTCATAATACCAAAGACATAATTATTTCATTTCTTCTCATAATTTCCATTGCAATACTCCCTTCATCATTGAAACGGTGGGGCATGTTCTTGCCGTTCCCCCTTGTCCGGAAAAAAAGACACCACAAGCGGATCAGACACATACAGATTATTGATGTTCCTTAAGAAGGATAAAATTCCGGATAGCCCCTATTGCATGTAACCGTATATTTAGAAACCAGTGTTTCTGAATGGTAGTCCAATGGGGGACTTGAGAGGAAGTCTCATTTGTCGGGGGCATGCCATGAAGTGTATGTCCTGTAATATCCAGACAATTGTTCTGCCGACGAGCAAAGAGTAGTCGAGAGCATCTTAGTCTGATTTTTCGGACTCGTTTTTGTATTTTCTGGAGGGCATCATTGCCATCACGACTAATAGACCAATATATCATTGTTTCTTAAGAGAGGTGGATGGAAGGATGCTAAAGAGCCTGGAGCAGCATATCAGGCAGTAGCTGTTAAGACGCGGGATAGCAGAGCAATTTCCTCTATATAATCCGATATTGTGGACTGATAATGGTCATTTTGGAAACCAGGTTTTCTTGCAACTTCATGTTGTGTAGTCATATCAATGATATGTGGATTAAAATTCATGTTGGCACGCATTGTGTATAGATAAAGTGTCGGCGAAATGGAGCGCAGCGGTCATCTGTGTTCACATTCTCGCCAGGTTGCTGCGGGGGATAATGTGGCAGCCACAAATGAAGGTGTGCCTTGAGTAACAGGGTGTGCAATCACAACAACAGTAAGGAGGAGTCGTTTCATGAAAAAGTTATTTGCTGGTGCGATCACCGCATGTCTGGCAGTAGGTCTGACCGTTGGTTCCGCTGATGCGGCCAAGCGTGAGAAGTTCGGTGTGGACAAGCGCCATGAAGAATTTAAACGCGTTAAAGTTGCTACCTCTTCTGAAAAGTTCAACTGGAAGATGGTTATGCCGTGGTCCAAAGGCCTGCTTTTCTATGATGTCGCCGTGCATTTCGCAGACAGTGTTCGCCTTGCTTCTGGTGGCCGTCTCGATATCAAAGTGTTCTCCGCTGATGAGCTTGTTCCGGCAATGCAGTCGTTTGATGCTGTTTCCAAGGGTTCTGCTCAGGTAGGTCACGACTGGCCGGGTTACTGGAAAGGCAAGAATGAGGCCTTCGTTGCCTACGCATCCGTACCTTTCGGTCTTGATGGCGAAGGTTACAATATCTGGATGCAGGAGAAAGGCGGTACCGAGTTGATGCAGGAGCTCTACGGACAGTTCGGTCTCTACGCTCTGCCGGGCGGCCAGCTTGGCCAGGAGATGGGTCTGTTCTCCAATAAGCGCGCCACCAAAATGGAAGACTTCAAGGGTATGCGTGTACGTACCGTTGGCTGGTACATGGATATTCTGAATAAGCTTGGCGCTTCCGTATCTCCGCTGCCTGGCGGCGAAGTATATCTGGCCCTTGAGCGTGGTGTTATTGACGCCGCCGAGTTCTCTTCTCCGGCCATGAACTACCCGATGGGTTTTGACGAGATCACCAAGTTTGCCATTCAGCCTGGTGTTCATCAGCCCGGTATCCAGTGCGCCCTGTTCTTCAATATGGATGCATGGAACAAACTGCCTGACGATCTGAAGTGGATCGTTAAAATTGCTGCCGCCGAGACCAACGCCTGGTCATATAACTGGATTAACGCGCTGAACGCCGATGCGATCAAGATGTTCAAAGAGAAGATCGAAATCGTCCAGATGGATGAGGCCACCGTTATCGAGTTCCGGAAAGTCACCAAGGCTTACGTGGATGAACTGAAAGCCAAGTATCCTGACGTGAAGAAAGCCATGGATAGCCAGGAAGCATTCCAGGAAGAATTCGCCATCTGGCGTGAAGCTCGTGGTGGCGCTACCCCGTGGCCATATGAGACCTTCATCTCTGGTAAAACTCACGAATAATTCTGCCTGAAGATGTCCTAACGCGAAGGGAGAACTTATCGTCCACAGCTTTTATTAAGGACACGGCCCTTTCGGTGAGTGCCGGGAGGGCCGTCTGGTTTGGTCGATTTTCTTAAATGGATTCAATGGAAAGGATACCGTGATGTTGTCAAAAATAGCCAAAGGCATTGATACGTTTAGCACCAAACAGGGTGAGTTTACTTCAATGCTGATAATACCTCTGCTTGGTGTTGTTCTGTACGAGGTGCTCATGCGCTACGGCTTCAACTCCCCAACTATCTGGGGTTTTGAAATGACCGGATTTCTGTATGGTATGCACTATATGTTCGGTATTTCATATACCGATGTACGAGGTGGTCATGTACGGGTGGATATCTTTACTGCCCTGGCTCCGAAAAAGGTGCAGGCTGCCATCGGCGCTCTCACCACCCTGGTACTATTTATGCCTGTAATGATCTGTATGACTGTCGCGTCTGGCAAGTATGCCTGGACCTCGATACAGGCTTTGGAAAGAAATTCAACTAGTTGGCAGCCGCCAATCTACCCGATCAAAATGGTGATGGCGTTGTGTTTCTTCTTTTTACTCCTGCAAGGTTTTTCTAATCTTATAAAAGACCTGCAGATTTTATTTTCTAAAGAGGAGCGCTAATCATGAGCCCGGAAATTATGACAGTGGCAATGTTTGCCTCCCTCATTGTAGCTATCACTTTTGGCCACCCTCTGGCCTATACCCTGGCGGCGGTCGCTACCCTCTTTGGCCTCATAGACAATGGCTGGAACGTTCCGGCTTTGTTTGATATGTTTGCCAATAACACGTATGGCCTGATGGAAAACTATGTTCTGGTTGCCATCCCGCTCTTTATTCTCATGGCGCAGCTGCTCGATCGCTCGAAAGTCTCCGACGAACTGTTCGAGAGTCTGTATGTTGTGCTGGGTGGTTTAAAAGGTGGATTGGGTCTCGCAGTCGTTGTGGTTTGTACCGTCTTCGCTGCTACCACTGGTATTGTCGGTGCTTCGGTTGTCGCCATGGGGCTTCTGGCAACTCCAGCCCTGATGAAAAAGAACTATCAGATGGAGATGTCGGCCGGTGTTATCTGTGCTGCCGGAACTTTGGGCATCCTCATTCCTCCGTCGATCATGATGGTCGTATACGGTGGTCTCACCGGTATGAAAGAGACCTCGGTCGGTAACCTGTTTGCCGCTGCGATCCTTCCTGGTCTACTGCTGTCCGGCCTCTATTTCGCCTACATTCTCATCCGCTGTAATATCAACCCGAAGCTTGGGCCGCCAATCAGCAAAGAGGAAGCCTCCAAGTATAGCACTGCCAAAAAGATCATGATGACTCTGAAGTCATTGATCCCGCCGATGGCCCTAATCCTCGCAGTTATGGGCACCATTCTGGCAGGTGTCGCAACTCCTACCGAAGCGGCTGCTCTTGGTGCATTCGGCGCGTTGATTCTGGCGGTTGTCAGTAGGAAATTCAGCTGGCAGGTCATGAAAGAGTCGGCGTATGCAACCATGAGCACTACCGCCATGGTTATGATGCTCTTTGTTGGCGGTAAATTCTTCAGTACCGTATTCCTGTCCATGGGCGGCGGTGATGTTGTGGCCGACGTTCTGATCGGTTCCGGCTTGAACAGATATGTTGTTCTTATCATCATGATGGCCATCGTCTTCGTCATGGGCATGTTTATTGACTGGGCGGCTATTCTGTTGGTTACTGTACCGATCTTCATGCCGATTGCCATGGAACTTGAGTTCAATCCGCTCTGGTTCTCCATGCTGATGTGCGTCAATCTGCAGACATCCTTTTTGACCCCGCCGTTTGGTTACGCGCTCTTCTATTTCAAGGGCGTTGCCCCCGAAGGGTATACCATCGGCCATGTCTACCGGGGCATTCTTCCCTTTGTTTTTCTGCAGGTGCTGGGATTGGCTATCCTTTTCTTTTTCCCGTCCATCGTCACCTATCTGCCTGAGTTGTTCTTTGGGCCTAGTTGATAGACGGAAAGTGACAGACTAGACCAATTTCCAAGTGAAATGCGAAAGGCCGCAACCGGTAGATCCGGTTGCGGCCTTTTTGCATTGAAGGACATGAGTGATTGAGGGAGGGATGACGACTGTTACCCTTGCCCATAGTGGGGGGATCTGTTATGGTGTGTAGCAAAACGGATACATGTAGTGGAAATGCTGCACCTGGAGGAGCGATGGAAAAGAAGGTGAAACTCACCAGCAAAGAGAGGTCAAGCTCGCGCGGGTTAGAGATGGCGGTGCAGCAACTGAAGGCTCTGAGATTGATCTTTGAGAATATTCATGATGGGGCATGTGTGACAGACGCAGAGGGGGTTATAACCCATTTTAATCGTCCCTATGGCCGATTTCTTGGGGTGGACCCGCAAGCGCAGATTGGCCGGCATATTACTGAGGTGGTAGAGAATACCAGAATGCATATTGTCGCCCGGACCGGCAAGGCTGAGATGAATGAGAGCCAATCCATCAAGGGGCAGAATATGCTGGTTCAGCGTATTCCCATCAAGGAAAACGGCCGGGTTGTCGCTGTGTACGGCCAGGTGATTTTTAAGGATGTCAAAGATGTGGGGAAGTTGGCCCAGAAGCTGTCGGAGCTAGAGTCGCGGGTGCGTCTCTATCAGAAGGAATTGAACTCGCTTCGTTCCACTCGTTATACCTTCGAATCGATTGTTGGCAGCAGTGAACCGATGACGCGGCTGAAAAGCGAGGCATTAAAAGCTGCCTCCACCAATCTGGCAGTGTTGATAGCTGGTGAATCGGGGACGGGGAAGGAGTTGTTTGCCCAGTCGATCCATAATGCGAGCAGTCGTCGAGATAAACCGTTTATCCGATTGAACTGCGCAGCAATCCCGAAGGATCTCCTTGAATCAGAGTTGTTTGGCTACGACAAAGGGGCCTTCACCGGGGCCAAAACAGCTGGTAAGCCGGGGAAATTTGAACTGGCCCACACCGGTTCGATTTTTTTGGATGAGATTGGCGACCTGCCTCTGGAGATGCAGCCAAAACTCTTACGGGCTCTTGAGGAAAAGGAGTTTGAGCGGGTGGGAGGCAACCGGATGATCAGTTCCGACTTTCGACTGCTTGCAGCCAGTAATCAGAACCTGGAGGAAATGGTAGCCAAGGGTACGTTTCGTTCCGATCTCTATTATCGATTGAACGTTGTTCCATTGCATATTCCACCACTTCGGGAACGTGGGCGTGATGTGTTACTTTTGGCTGACCATATCCTGCAGCAGATCGTTGATGGGACGCCGGGAAGGGAGGTCACCTTCACACCTGCAGCAGAGGAGTTGCTCGTGAGGCACAATTGGCCGGGTAATGTGCGGGAGCTCAATAACGTGATTGAGCGGACCCTGGCAACCTGTGAAGGAGACCGGATCACTCCTGCCGACCTGCCGTTTTACCTGCATCGAAATCAGTTGGCTGTGAGCCCTGAGCAGCATTCGCTCTTAAAAGATGTTGTGGCCAAGGCGGAAAAAAGTGCCATCGTCGACGCCCTGAAAATTGCAGAATATAATAAGGTCAAGGCGGCGGAGATAC
The DNA here is from genome assembly GCF_900143695.1 of Desulfopila aestuarii DSM 18488. Lineage (GTDB taxonomy): Bacteria > Desulfobacterota > Desulfobulbia > Desulfobulbales > Desulfocapsaceae > Desulfopila > Desulfopila aestuarii. The sequence goes on along the minus strand of NZ_FRFE01000001.1, from coordinate 56,789 downwards.
TTGGAATTCATCGAACGTTGCTCTATAAGAAGATCAGCCGTTATGGGATTTCTCTGATCCCGGGTTAAACTGAAACCGGGATCAGAAAAGGTTGGAGATGCTTACTCTGTCAGTTGTATAGCCTGCATTGGGCCAGCTTTGAAAATCCGGGGTTCCATCAATTTTGGTGGAGCGTGCATGATCGGGCTGAAATCCATCAGGTCGAGAATATCCTTTTTCAGGTCTATACCCGGCGCGATTTCGATCAGTTCCAACCCCTCGTTGGTCAGCTGGAAAACACAGCGTTCAGTGATATAGAGCACCTTCTGGCCGCGTTTCATCGCATACTCGCCGCTGAAGGTGATGTGTTCGACAGTGCCGGCCAGGATCTTTCTGCAGTTCCCTTCCTGGGCGATGTGGAGTTTGCCGTCGTCGATTGTGATTTCAAGGCCTCCTGCGGTAAAGGTTCCGAGGAAGATGACCCGTGCCGCGTTTTGACTTATATTGATAAAACCGCCCGCACCCGCGAGTTTGCTGCCGAATTTGCTGACGTTGACATTGCCGTGCATATCGGTTTGGGCCATTCCCAGGAATGTTATGTCGAGGCCACCGCCGTCATAAAAATCGAACTGGTACGGCTGGTCGATGATGGCTTCGCTGTTGACCGCAGCTCCAAAACTTAATCCCCCGGCTGGAATACCACCAATCACGCCGGGTTCGGCGGTGAGAACGATCTGGTCCAGAAGGTCCTCTTCGGTTGCCACTTCAGAAACGCCCTCCGGCATACCTATGCCAAGGTTCACGATGTCGCCTGCCTGCAGTTCAAAGGCGGCGCGGCGGGCAATAATCTTGCGTGGCCCCATCTCCATTGGCGGCAGTGATTCGAGCGGCACTTTGATCTCGCTGCTGTAGGCCGGGCTGTAGCGTTCACCGAAGGTCTGCCAGTGATTCTCAGGCTCAGCGACTACGACATAATCAACAAAAATACCAGGAATCTTCACCTGTCGGGGATTGAGTGAACCACGTTCGGCGATGCGCTCCACTTGGACGATTACCTTTCCGCCTGAGTTATGGGCAGCTATGGCAATGGCCAACACTTCGAGAGTCAACGCCTCTTTTTCCATAGTGATATTGCCGTCAGGATCGGCAGTCGTACCCCGAATGAGGGCGATATTGACTGGCAGTGTCTTGTAGGCCAGGTATTCGTCGCCGTCAAAATGGATGAGCTCGACCAGATCTTCGGTGGTGGCTTCATTGATCTTGCCGCCGCCATTTCTGGGATCGACAAAGGTTCCAAGGCCTACCTTGCTGATGGTACGTGGTTTCTTCGCTGCAATATCGCGAAACATGGTGGAGATCACACCTTGGGGCAGGTTATAGGCAATGATCTTGTTTTCCACCGCCAGCTTCTGCAGGGTAGGCACAAGTCCCCAGTGGCCGCCAACAACCCGGCCGACCATGCCCTCGTGACCGAGATGGTTGAGGCCGCGGGTCTTGCCGTCTCCCTGGCCTGCTGCATAGATAAGACTCAGATTTCGAGGCTGTCCGGTGGCGAGGAAGCGTTTCTCCAGGGCAATAGTGAGCTGTTCGGCAAAGCCGATGCCGACAAAACCGCCAGTTGCGATCATATCCCCATTTTGGACGACATCGGCAGCTTCAGCTGCGGTGATGACTTTATTTTTTTTCTTCTTTGCCTGTATTGTGTTGTTTGAACTCATGATCTACCACCTGCCTGGAGAATTACATATCACTTGTCCGGATACAAATTGATCCGAGCAACCTGCTTATACCTTACTTTACATAAGCAAGTATTATGCCGTTACCGGTGTTGCCTGAAGTTCACTGATAGATGGTTGCATTATCGTTTCACCTTTGGGTAAATGGCAAGGACCTTGCACTATCCGTCTGTATGGCAAAAAAAGGATTACTGATTCAGCGGAATGAGACGAAACGGGCGAAAAAGATGATAAGTTGTTACTGTCGTTTACGTAACGCACCATAGGAGCGGAATGCTTGCCCGTGTTGTGATTGTCTTTGTTATTATGTCAGTAGGTTAGTGCAAATTGTATGCAGGTTTATTATTGTCATTCGGCCAACTGAAAGGTGACGGACTGGCAGCAAAGTGGAGGAGATTATGTTGACTGTAAAAGGTTCCGTGGCGGTTATTACCGGCGGCAGTGGTGGTATTGGCCGGGTTCTGGCGGAATACTGGCTGAAAGAAGGTGGCAAGGTGGTAATTGCCGATGTGCAGGAGGCCGCATTGCTGGCGGCTGAGAGCGAGATGAAGGAGATCAGCGCAGATGTGGCGACTGTTCTCTGCGATGTGACCAGTGAGGAGGACAACAGCAAGCTGGCGAAAACGGCAATTGAGAGGTTTGGCGCAATCAATCTGGTGGCCCCTTTTGCAGGGATTACCGGTGATGGTCTCTTGATTAAAACCGACCGTGAGACAGGTAAGGTTGTCGGGAAAATGTCGCTTGACCAGTTCAAAAAAGTCATAGACATCAACCTGACCGGGGTTTTTCTCACAGTTCGCGAGTGTGTTGAGCAAATGGTCAATCATGATTGCAGGGGGCTGATCTGCTTAGTTTCGTCAACAGGTTCACTTGGTACCGCCGGCCAGATCAACTATTCATCGTCCAAGGCGGCGATGTCGGTTATGCCCAAGGTACTGACGGCCGAATTCTTTCGGCGAAATCTCGCCGACAAGATCCGCTGTATGGCAGTTGCTCCTGGTTATGTCGGAACCGCAATGGTAAAAAACATGGACGAGCGGGTTATCGGCAAGATTATTGAGCAGGTGCCGATCGGCCGTCTCATAGAGCCGGAGGAAGTGGTTTCACTGGTAGCTGAACTCTATAAAAACGAGGCCATGGCGGGCGAGACCGTGTTCATTCACGGTGGTCTGCGTCTTGGTTCAAAAGGTTAGGAGGAAGCAAAATGCGTGATGTGGTGATTGTGAGCGGCAAAAGGACCGCGATTGGTGCCTACGGCGGTACATTGAAGGATACACCGCTGGTTGATCTTGGCGCGGCAGTATTAAAGGAAACACTTCGCTCCGCCGGCTTGCGGCCAGTGACCAGCGAGGAGTGTAGCAAATTTGCTGCAGAGGCGATTCGCGATGAGGGACGGATTGCTCTTGAAGAGCAATACAACGATTTTGATCAGACTTTGCAGCCCATTGAGGTCGATCAGGTGATCATGGGCAATGTCCTGGCTGCCGGGCAAGGACAGAATACTGGCCGACAGGCAATGATTCGGGCTGGAATTCCAAAAGAAACCAGCGCAACCACCGTCAACAAGCTTTGCGCTTCCGGCATTGAGGCCGTGGCACTTGCCACCCAGGCTATCCGCTGCGGTGATTCCGAGGTTATCCTGGCCGGCGGCATGGAATCCATGAGCCGGGTTCCCTACGCACTGCCTAACGCCCGTTGGGGCCAGCGTATGGGCGATGGCCAGATGGTTGACCTGATGGTCTATGACGGTCTCTATGAGATTTTCAACGGCTATCACATGGGTATGACCGCAGAGAATATCGCGGCCCGTTACGGTATCACCCGTCAGGAACAGGATGAGCTGGGTGCGCTCAGTCATCAACGGGCAATGGCAGCGATTGCCGGCGGAGCGTTTACTGATGAGATTGTACCGGTGGCCATTCCCCAGCGAAAAGGCGATCCTCTGCTTTTTCAGGTTGATGAACGCCCGATGGAGACAAGCACCGAGAAAATGGCCAGACTACGTCCCGCCTTCAAAAAAGATGGTACTGTCACAGCAGGTAACGCCTCAGGCCTAAACGATGCGGCAGCAGCTTTGCTGATTATGTCTGCTGAGAAAGCAGCACAGCTGGGGTTGAAACCGCTCGTTAAAATCAAGGCGCATTCCACGGCAGGTCTTGATCCGGCCTACATGGGTCTTGGACCGATCCCTGCGGTGCGAAAGCTCATGGCTAAGCATAAGCTCACCATTTCCGATTTTGCAGGTATTGAGCTGAATGAGGCCTTTGCCGTCCAGGCCATCGCCTGTATGCGCGAACTCGGCTGCGATATCGAGAAAACCAACGTGCTGGGTAGTGGCATTTCCCTTGGTCACCCCATCGGCTGTACCGGTACCCGGATACTAGTGACCCTGATGCAGCGCATGAAGCGTGAAGATCTTTCGCTCGGTCTGGCTTCGCTCTGCATTGGCGGTGGGCAGGGTATGGCCATGGTTCTGGAGAACTGTTGATGTTCTGACGTGTATTGCTGCATTTCGTGAGAGCGAGTGGCAGGATGAAGGGGAGGGCGTTTGCGCTTTCCCCTTCACGTTTTTAGCGCAGTTGTTACAATAGATGGCTGACTGCAGCCCATGTTTTGTAGCATTTGTACTTGCTCATTATTTCTGATTATTGTTCATCTATATGGGAAGCTTCGTGGCACGATCGACGACATTTCAACTCATCCCTTTTTCGACAGAGGCGGATGGGCAACTGGCGGTAACCGGGATCGTCTCCCGCAATGGCCGCTGCCTCACACTCAGTTATCAGTTGTCGGGTGATATCGGTTTATTGCTTCTCCCCGACCAGGTTGATGTGCCGAGTCGGTGCGATGAGCTGTGGCGGGCAACCTGCTGTGAGTGTTTTTTTCGGGTTGTCGGACACTCCGAATATTTTGAGCTGAATGTCTCGCCAAGTGGCAACTGGAATGTTTATCATTTCACTGGTTATCGGGCAGGAATGACAGTGGAGGCAGCTGTTTCAGAACTCGAATCCCAGACCTCAAGGGAGGGTGGAAGATTTACTCTCCATTGCGCTGTCCAGCTGGACGGTCTTGTCGGGAGCAGAGACGAGGTTGAGATCGGCGTGAGCTGTGTGCTGCAAAACAGCAATGGCACAACAAGTTACTGGGCACTGTCCCATCCGGGACAACAGCCCGATTTTCATCATCCCGAGGCCTTTATGCTGCGGCTGTAACGCCGGTGGGAAGAGATATCGATACGGACGAAAGGAAGGGAGGGAGCATGAAGAAAATTGCGCTTGTGGCATACCAGGGTGAGCTGATGTGTTTTTCCCATGTGATGTTGTATGCCCTCGATTACGCTGAAAAAGGCTATGAGGTAGCGGTTATCATTGAAGGCGCTGCCACCAAACTGATTACTGACCTGGCTAAGCCAGAGACACCCTTTGCCGCGCAATATCGGCAGCTCAGGGAGCAAGGGTTGATTGCCTGTATTTGCAAGGCCTGCGCCACGAAAATGGGCACCTATGATGAGGCGAGAGAGCAGGGTTTGCTCATGGGTAGCGATATGCATGGTCATCCTTCACTCGAACATTATACCCGGCTCGGTTATGAAGTGATGACGTTTTAATGAAGATCTTTTCGTTGCCATTCTCAAATTTGAGGTTGTCGCGGGAGTATCAATGAAGTTGCACAGGTAAAGGAGACGGTAGTGAACGAACCGATAGCGGAGTACTGGAAGATCCGGCTCGACGAGCTGAAAGAACAACTCGAAAAAAACAATTTTGAGGTTTTTATGGCCGCCACTGCGGCGGAAGCCGGCGAGCTGGTGATGAACAAACTGCTGCCGGAAAGCGGAGCAAAGAGTGTTGCCTACGGTGGCTCTATGACCATGAAGGCGGCAGGTCTCCATGACGGTCTGGCGACGCTGACGGATATCGAGGTGCTGCGTTCGGATGCGCCCAATCTGTCGGTTGAGGAGAAGATTGAACTACGCCGCCAAGGGCTGTTGGTCGATTTCTACATTAGCGGCACCAACGCTGTTACTGAAGACGGTCATCTGGTGAACCTTGATATGATCGGCAACCGTGTTGCAGCCATTACTTTTGGCCCCAAACAGGTGGTGATTCTGGTGGGACGCAACAAGATCGTTCCCGATCTCAACGCGGCGATGTACCGCATCAAGGAATATGCTGCACCGGTCAACACCATGCGACTCGATATGAAAACCCCTTGCGTCAAGACCAGCCACTGTGAAGACTGTAAAAGCCCGCAGCGGATCTGCAATACCTGGACGATTACCGAAAAATCCTTTCCAAAGGGACGGATCAAGGTTGTGCTGATCAATGAGGAGCTGGGCTTTTAGGCCTCTGTATGCAGCACCCTCTTGAACTTCTCGCTCCCGCGAAAGACCTTGCCTGCGGCATGGCGGCAATCAATCACGGCGCTGATGCGGTGTATATCGGTGCTCCCCGTTTCGGGGCAAGGGCCGCTGCTGGCAATAGTCTGCAGGATATCGAGAAACTGGTGGTTCACGCCCACCAGTTTTCGGCCCGAGTCTATATTGCACTCAATACCCTTTTTACCGACCGCGAACTCGATGAGGCGGTCCATTTGGCTCATCAGTTGTATAAAATTGGTGCTGATGCCCTTATTATCCAGGACATGGGGCTGCTGGAGTGCGATTTGCCACCGATACCGCTTCACGCCTCGACCCAAACCAATAACCGTACCGTGGAGAAGGTACGGTTTCTTGAACAAGTGGGCTTTCAGCAGGTGGTGCTGGCTCGTGAGTTGAGTCTTGACGAGATCCGGGAGATCAGGGCGGCCACAACCGTTCCCCTTGAATGCTTTGTCCATGGCGCACTCTGCGTATCCTATAGTGGTCAGTGCTATATCAGTGAGATGGTCAGCGGTCGAAGTGCCAATCGCGGCGAGTGCGCCCAGTTCTGCCGTCACCAGTACACGCTGCGCGATGCAGCCGGCAGGGTACTGGAAAAAGATCGTTATCTTCTCTCGTTAAAGGATCTTGATCTTTCGGGTCATCTTGCGGAACTCATTGCGGCCGGTGTCAGCTCATTCAAGATCGAGGGGAGACTGAAGGACATAAACTATGTCAAGAACGTCACAGCCTACTATCGGCGACTGCTCGATAACGAAATCGACAACGATTCCAAGCTGGTTCGGGCTTCATCTGGTCGCTGCAGTTTTGCCTTTACCCCTGACCCTGCTAAATCGTTTAATCGTGGCCGAACCGAGTATTTTTTGAACGGGCCGAGAAATACCCCCGGTCAGCCGGATACCTCAAAATCCCTGGGCGAGTTGCTCGGCAGAGTGGAAAAGTCGGAAAAAGGGGCGTTCACTCTCAGAACCGCTGTTGTCCTCCATAATGGTGACGGTCTTTGCTATTTTAACAGCGATGGCTTGCTGGTAGGTTTGAAGGCCAACCGGGTGGAAGGCAATAAAATATTCCATCGTGAACGGATTTCGCCGCCGGTGGGCACGGAACTCTACCGCAATCATGATGTAGACTTTATCAAACACCTGCAGGCGAGTGAGCAGTGCCGCTCGCTGCAGGTAAAGGTGCTGGTTGAGGAGACTGCTGAAGGGCTTCGTTGCCTGCTGGAGGATCAGGATGGCATCTGTTCGCAGCAGGAGTTGCGGTGTGAAAAAGAAGTAGCCAGACAGCCGGGGATGAGTAAAGGCCTTATCGAGCGGCAGATGGTCAAAAGCGGTGGCACTGTCTTTGAGGTGACGGATCTGAAAGTGCAGGTTGACGATGCACTCTTTGTGCGGGCTGCAGAGGTAAACGAACTCCGACGGCTTGCTTTTGCCGGACACTTGCAGGAACGGCTGCGCAGCTATCAACGTCAGAAGAGTGCCTTTCTGGTGAGTGACATCCCTTGGCTTTCTTCTCGGGTTACCTATCTCGACAATATCACCAACAGCAGGGCGGAAGCGTTTTACCGAAGACACGGGGTGACGGATTTTGACTTTGCCAGAGAGGGGCTTGCAGGTGAGGACGATGTGGCACTCATGACCACCCGATACTGTATTAAGGCCCAGCTGGGTCTCTGTCCAAAGCTGGCAGGCGGTAAGGGCGTCCAAATTCATGAGCCGCTGAGCCTTGCCGACAACACTGGGGAGTACGAACTGGAATTTGATTGCCGACGATGTGAGATGGTGGTCAGAAAGGGGAGGATTTCGGGCAAAAAACGATAACAGCTGTGCGGTGGGTAACCTACAGGGCCGGGTATGCATCAGAGCATACCCGGTCTTTTTTTTTATGGGTTTTGGGTTAATGCCGAATTTAACCTTCCGGACATTCTGAAATATTGGAATGGCCTATGGCAGAGATTGAATAGATCCAATGTAACTATTGGACCTGGAATCATTTTATGAGCATAGTGGAATGCAGGAATAATTGTCAAAAGGAAAATTCGTTTAGTTTTTCAATATGATACCAGTTATGTGGAGCAAAATGCGCATGAAGAAATGTTCAATTGTTATGCTCTTGCTTGTTTTGGCTGTTGCGACCATTTTGCCTGTTGCTGCTATGGCAAAAGAGTTCAAGTTTACGGCGATTCCTGATCAGGATACGGCCCGCTTGCAGGAACGGTTCGGTAAGATCGCTGATTATCTTACCGAGCAGCTGGGATTCAAGGTCACCTATGTGCCGGTGAAGTCTTACTCTGCCTCCGTACAGGCGTTCAAAAACGACGATGTGCAGATGGCCTGGTTCGGTGGACTCTCCGGTGTCCAGGCTAGGCTGGCGGTTCCTGGTTCTGTCGCTGTTGCCCAGGGTGAGGAGGATGAACATTTTGTCTCCTATCTTATCGCCCATCATTCAACAGGGCTTGCTGAGGGTTCAACGATCCCAACAGGCGTTGCAGGCAAGACGTTTACCTTCGGCTCAAAGGACTCGACTTCAGGTCGTTTGATGCCGGAGTATTATATCCGGGAACAGTTTGGTAAGAGTCCGGAAGAGCTGTTTGCCACCGTCGGCTTTTCCGGTGATCATTCCAAGACCATTGCCCTGGTGCAGTCAGGCAGTTTCCAGATCGGTGCTGTGAATTTCAAGGTGTGGGAGAAAGAGTTAGCAGAAGGAAAAATCGATACGTCCAAGGTTACCGTCATCTGGAAAACCCCGGAGTATCCCGACTACAACTGGACCGTGCGCGGTGATGTTGAAAAAGTCTTTGGTGAAGGCACGATTGCTAAGATTCAGAAGGCCCTGATTGAAATTACCGATCCGGTGTTGCTTAATGCCTTCCCTCGAAAGCGGTTTATTCCTGCCGACAACACCATGTACCAACCGATTCTCGACACCGGCCGGGCTATTGGTATTTTCCGATAACGTATGGTAACCCAGTGAGTGCATATCTATCGGCAAAAAGTTCTCCTCTGCTGTCACTAACAGAGGAGACTATGGCCTATGGCGACACGGTGGTACTTAGGGGCATCTCCCTTACGATCAAAGCGGGAGAAAAAGTAGCGCTGATTGGCCGCAGCGGGGCAGGTAAGACCACTTTGCTGCGGCGCCTTTATCAATTGAATCCCAGGGATTGTGCCTTTATTCATCAACATCAAGCCCTGGTTCCGCAGCTATCGGTGTTTCATAATATCTATATGGGCAGGCTGGATCACCATTCCGTATGGACAAATGTGCTCAATCTTATTCGCCCTTCAGCGAAACACCGGGCGGAGATTGAGCCCATTGCCGCCCATCTTGGACTTGCCGATAAGCTATTCACACGGGTCGGAGAGTTGTCCGGGGGACAGCAGCAACGAGTTGGTATTGGTAGGGCGCTCTATCGCGGCGGTCAGGTCGTAATGGCGGACGAGCCGGTGTCCTCTCTTGATGTAGTGCAGCGCGAAGAGATCATGCAACTCATTGTCGAGGCGGGCAGTACCGTGATCTCGTCGCTCCATTCGGTCAGTTTGTCGCAGAGGTTCTTTGATCGGGTCATCGGCTTAAAAGACAGCCAGATCCTTTTTGACCTGCCGGCTGATTCCGTTTCCAATGCGCAGCTGGCGGAGCTTTACTGTTGACATGCTGCGCACCAGCCTCTGGTTTGTTTTCATCGCTGTTGGAGCGTTATTTGTTGCAAATATCTCCATCACCACTCTTGAACCCTGGGGGGAGCTGCAAAAGCTTGGGCTAGGCCTGCTCACCCCTGATTTTCTCAGTCTGCCTGGGTTCTGGCAGGCGCTCATTAACACGGTCAGCTTTGCCCTCATCGGCATCAGTCTGGCAATAGTGTTTGGCTGGTTGCTGTCTCTCTTTTTTTCTCTAACTCCTGTTCGTCTCTTTTGTGGTTTTATCAGGGCTATCCATGAGCTGTTCTGGGCGTTCATCTTCATGCCCATCATCGGCCTGAACAGCCTCTGTGGTATCTTGGCTATCGCCATCCCCTATGCGGGAGTTTTTGCCAAAGTGTATGCGGAAATCCGCCAGGAGTCGGATCAGCGTCCGGCCGAAGCCCTGGCCCCGAACACTTCCCGGGTCAGTGGTTTTTTCTATACAACCCTGCCGATCATCTATGGCGAGTTGAAAAACTATACCTCGTATCGCTTTGAGTGTGCTTTGCGTTCCAGTGCCATATTGGGCTTTATAGGGTTGCCGACCATAGGCTACCACTTGGAGACCGCCTTTCGGGAAGGTATGTATAGTGAAGCGGCGGCCCTGCTCTATAGTTTTTATCTGCTGATCATCTCGATCAGGTTCTGGGCGAAACCGCGCCTGCTGGTGTTTGCCTGTATTGGGGCAGTGCTGTTGACCTCCTGGGATGTGTCGTTGTCGTCTGCCAATATAATCCGCTTTTTCACCTACGATATTCTGCCCTGGCCCATGCGGGCGGAGGGCTACTATACCGGTACCCAGGCGGTAACATTGCCGTTTGCTGCCATTGGGGCCTGGTTGCTCGAAGTGATGAAAACGGAGGCGCTACCTGGTATCTGGCAGACAATGGTGCTTACCCAGATCGCTTTGGTGTGCACAGCGGTGTTGACCTTGATGGTCTTCCCTTTTGCCAGTCGCAGGTTTCACTCGGCCGGGGTGACGGGTACCACCCAAATGTTGCTGGTGATCCTGCGTACTACCCCGGAATATATCCTGGCCTATATCTTCCTCATTCTCTGGGGACCGTCGATGCTGCCGGCAATTCTGGCGATGTCTCTTCATAACGGCGGCATTCTTTCCTCTATCACGGCTGGAAACGTCAACTTGCTGCAGCTACCGTTTGATAGTTCGACCAGCAGAATCAACCGCTATCTCTATGAAGTGCTGCCCCGCTGTTACGGCCAGTTCCTGGCCTTTCTTTTTTATCGCTGGGAAGTGATCATGCGGGAGTCGGCCATCCTCGGCATTCTGGGGATCACCACCCTTGGCTATTATATCGATAGTGCCATCTCGAGCGATCATCTCGATACGGCACTCCTGCTCATTGTCGTCACCGCGATGCTCAATATGGTGATAGATTCTCTCTCCCAGTTCCTTCGTCGCAGTCTGCGCATCTCTGCACATCTGAAAGTCGAGCTGCCAACCTCCTAAGCTGAACACAACACCACGGCTGTTGCTCAAGGACAGATCTTACCGATGCCGGTTTGGCGAGAAGATGCCTTGAAATTGTCTTTTGCGAATGGTGAAGATATGCGCTAGGTTGTGGTTTGCGACCGGCGGAGGTTATTTTTGTGAAGCAGTACGCATTAAGGTCTCTAGGATGGAAAATAATCCATAGCAATTATGACAAATCAGAACAAGCAGACTGGAATTGCCGCAATTGTTCGCCGTGGCATGCCTTTTATCATATCTTTTATTATCCTGATCGGGATTCTGCTGTTGGTCAACGGCTATCAATACTGGAGGATGAAAGATGATCTGGCGGCAACCGTTATCAAGGCAGTAAGTGATGCTGAATTGAAAAAACTCCAGACGTTTATCGAAAATGTTGAAAATAAGCTGACAATGGTGAGGGAGTGGGGGAAAAGTGGGCTGCTCGATATAGAGAGAATCGAAGAACTCAACAAGCAGCTTCTCCCCTTTCTCCAGCACGAACAGGGATTCAGCGGTCTGGTGATGGCCAACAATAAGGGGCGGGAGTATTTTCTTACGCGACATGAAAGCGGTTTTCTGGTTCGGAGAGTGGAGCAGTCGGAAGATGTCGCCATCATGAATTATCAGTTATGGAACAGTGCCGGTACGCCCGGAGCTGAGTGGCAGCAGAAGGGGAAGTATAATCCTGTGCGGCGACCGTGGTTCAAATTGGTTGATGATCTTGATTCGATAAGCTGGACAAGTCCATATACGTTTTTCGAGTCCCAGGAGGATGGGGTAACGGCTTCCATAGGGTGGAAGAATACCGGCGGGCAGTCTGGGTATACGGTTTTCGGTATTGATATCCTGCTCAGCAACATAGAACAGTTACTGGCCGATGCCGGAATTCAGGTACAGGCCGATTTTTTCCTGGTCAACTCCTATGGTGGCACATTTTTGGCCAGGCATATCTTGGATAATGGTATTCTTTCCGAAAATGTGCAGGCTGTATTGCCGGAAATTGAACGTCGCTGGGAGGAGGCTGGGCGTCCTGCCAGATCGTTGACCGTTGTAAGATACAACGGCCAGAAATGGCTGGCGTCTCTTCAGCCACTTCTTCATGAAGGGCGATCGTTGTGGGTGGGAGTGGTGGTGCCGGAGAAGAAACTGCTGCAGGGATTCAATACGCGCCTCTATGCAATTGACCTCGTCGATGTTGTAACGGTTTTGCTGATCAGCCCATTACTTATGATCTATCTTTGGAAGTCAGGAGTATGGCGCCATCCTGATTCGGGTACACTTGCCCCTGAGGTTCGTCTGCAAAACTGTCTCAGGGAAGGTGAAGGAGCAGGGATAGAGTTTAAGTCAAGTGTTAGAATGAACCTGCGTACAGGCAATCATGGCAAAGAAATTGAATTAGCCTGGTTGAAAAGTGTTGTGGCCTTTCTTAACAGCAATGGTGGCGTTCTGCTGATAGGTGTTGACGATCATGGCCAGATTATCGGGTTGGAAGCGGATGGTTTTGAAAACAATGACCGGTGCCTTCTCCATATAAAAAATCTCATTCATCAACACATTGGTGCAGAGTTTTCATTATGCATTGAAATAACAATAGTTGAGGGCGGGGCAGATCAGGTTGCTATGTTGGAATGCCGGCCAGCTTCGAACCCTGTCTTTCTGATGGTGGGGAAAAACGAGGAGTTTTATATTCGCTCCGGACCATCGTCCACCAAGCTTTCCCCCAGCCAAATGATACAGCATGTCATGGGGAAGGAACCTTGACAGATATCTCGATATTGCATGACTTTGATTGGATTGCTGTATAATTATAGTGTGCCCATCTACTATGAGATGCGGCAATAGCTGCAAATATTGGTTTGTGAAGAAGATATGTTTTATCTAGATGGTATGGAAACTTGGCAGCTGTGAGGCTGGGGCGGAGCACGCAAAGGACATGGCAGATCAGACAGTTCAGAAAAACAGTATAAGACAAATGAGTCCAGGGCAAGGGGATGAGCTGGGAAAGAGAGATCTCGCCAGCCACAGGGCGGAAAAAGTCAACCGCGTTCTCTATGCGATTGCCAATGCTGTCAATAGTACTCCGGATCTCGACAAACTGTACCAGGTTATCCACCAGGCGTTGAGTTCGATTATCGATGTCACCAATTCCTTCATTGCCATAGTCAACAGCGAGAAGAAAACCCTTTTTTTTCCATATTATGTTGATACGGTGGACAAAGATTTCTCACCGATTACCGATTTTGATACCGGTAACTCACTGACGGGTCTGGTCGTGCTTCGCCGTGAACCGTTGCTGTTGAGAAGCCAGCAGTTACAGGAACGGGCGCAACAGGAAGGGATCTGGGGGCCTACCCCGCTTATCTGGATGGGGGTGCCTCTGATGATCCGTAATGAGGTCATTGGTGTCATTGCCGTACAGAGCTATACCAACCCGGATATGTACACCGAAGACGATCTGCAGCTTTTGTCGGCGGTATCAAACCAGATTGCCCTGGCCATTGACAGAAAGCAATCCCTTGACGATCTGCGTGAAAGCGAACGTCGTTTTCGGCAACTGTTCGAACAGTCCAATGATGCAATTCTCATTTATGACGGTGAAGGTACCATTCTTGACTGCAATGTCAGAGCTACTGAGCTGTTGGGCTATCCGCGGCAGCAGTTGCTGGCGTTAAATGTTTTCGACCTGCATTTTCGAGAAGACCTTGCGGCAATTCAGCAAATTTTCAGAGACGTTGAGAAGAAGGGGGATGCCCGCTACGAAACGGCGTTCAGAACCATGGTCGGGGTGCGGGTGGAGGTGGAGATCAGTGCCCGGCTGATCGAACAGAAAATCGGCGGGACGATCCAGGCGATCATCAGGGATGTGACATCCCGGAAAAGTGCTGAAAGGCGATTGTTGGAAAATGAGCAGAAATATCGAAATCTTTTTTATAATGCTCAGGTCGGCCTCTTTCGCAGTTCCCCTGAGGATGATGCCATTCTGGAATCCAATGACGCTTTGGCCCGGATGGCAGGTTATGAAAACCGCCAGGATTTTCTTGCCAACTTTTCCGTCGGCGGGGCATATCTCAATCCGCTTGACCGCCAGCATTTTCTCTCGGTGTTAAAAAACAGAGGGGGAATCACCAACTTTGAAGCGCCGTTGCGCCGGAAAAATGGGGAGGTCGGCTGGTTTCGGTTTACCGCCAGCTACTATCCGGAACATAACTGGATAGAAGGGGTGGTCGTCGATATTACAGAAATGAAACAGGCGACGGAGGAGAAGTTTCTTCTCCAGAAAAAGCTGGAGCAATCACGCAAGATGGAGGCTCTTGGCATGCTGGCCGGTGGCGTGGCGCATGACCTGAACAATATCCTGGCAGGGATTATCAGCTACCCTGAGCTGATGTTGCTGAGATATGGAGATCAGCCCGAGCTGAAAAAACCACTTGAAGCGATTCTCGAGGCTGGGAACAGGGCAGCTATGATTGTTGCCGATATGCTGGTCATTGCCCGCAGTTCAGCGAGTGTCATGGAGCATCGCGATGTGCACGAGCTGATAGAGGAGTATCTTCTGTCCCCTGAGTTTGTTAAAATAGAAGCATCCTATCCGGATATCAGTATCAGGACAGAGTTGACAGCGCCGCATTCGATTATTTCCTGTTCTACGGTACACGTAAAGAAGTGTCTTATGAACCTTGTCACGAATGGCTTTGAGGCTATAGAAGGTTCCGGTACTGTAACAATTTCCACTCGTACCGGCAGAATGCATCCGGACTCACCAGAAAACGACGCCATCGTCGTGACGGTTCAGGACACCGGCAGTGGTATCCGGCAAGAGGATGTCGAGCATATTTTCGAGCCGTTTTACACCAAAAAGATGATGGGGCGCAGCGGTACCGGCCTGGGATTGACAGTGGTGTGGAATACGGTACAGAATCATGGTGGTCGCGTGCAGGTTGACAGTTCGCTACCAGGTACATCGTTTATTATCACTTTACCTGTTGTGACTGTGGGTGGGGGGGCGATTGATAAATCGGCGAAAACATCGAGGGTGCTCAGGGGAAATGGGGAAACCATCCTGGTGGTGGATGATGAACCGCAGCTGCGAGAGATAGCCTGTCAGCTTCTCGGTGCTCTTGGCTATTTGGCCTATGCGGTAGAGTCTGGGGAGTCGGCCTTGACCTGGTTGAAAGAGCAGCGTGCTGATCTGGTCCTTCTCGACATGCTGATGGAGCCTGGCATGAACGGTGCAGAAACATATGAGAAGATCATAGCTCTCCATCCCGGGCAGAAAGCGGTTATAGCCAGCGGCTTTTCTGAAAGCGAGGACGTGAAGGCGGGAATGCGTTTGGGCGTTGGCGGCTTTATCAGGAAACCGTATACCATGGAGCAACTTTCGCAGGTTGTGCACAAGGTGCTGTCCGCTTGTTGAGCAAATGGCTGAAAGTTGTGACGCAGAGATTGCGTTGAATTTGACGACTCGCCAGCCTGGTTTCTTGCAAGGGTCTTGAACTATATGGAATTACCATCAAATGTACCGGTGCGGGCGGTGCAGGTTGCTCGCAGAATCCAGCTTCGCAGGTTCCCGTCGGAATCTGCACTGGCCGTCTCCCCTATGGTCTTTTCCCAAGGTGATAAGGGGTATGTGGTGCTGTTTCGCTATGGGGTTGTCGTGTTTGTCAATATTTCTCCTCTTGAACAGCAGCATCTCATCGAAAAGACTCTCAGGCCTTTTTTGGAAGGAGAGGTGGAGAGGGCTGAGGAGGAGACGTTCGAGGTTGTTGTCAGCCCCAATCAGGATGAGCGGGTGAAAGAGGATCGCATCATGCTTCGCGATTTGTCAATACCCAGGCTGCAGCTACTCTCGGAGATGATGGCCAGGTCGGTTCTGCTGGCCAGTTACGAAACCAGAATAACGCAAGGGTTTGACCTGGTGGAACCGATGGCGGAACAGCTTGCGGCGAGCCGGGGCGTGCGCAGTGGTCGGAAGCTGTTGCAGACCATTGGCACGGCACTGACGACCGAGCATGACATGGTCGGCCGGGCGGCGGTGGCGGAAAAACCCGATCTGCTCTGGGAGCATAGCGAGTTGGAAGGACTCTATTTGATGCTTGATGTCGAATTCGAATTACGGGAGCGAGACAGCGCACTTGCGCGGAAAATCGATCTGGTCTCACGCACGGCTCAGACGGCTCTGGAGTTGCTGCAAGCCAGACGGAGTTTGCGGGTGGAGTGGTATATTGTCATTCTTATCGTGGTGGAAATTCTGCTCACACTGTTCGAGCTGTTTGTTCGTTCTGCCTGAGAGGGTTCTCTGTATTTTGAACTGAAACAGGGTGGCGCTCTTGGAGCGGTGGAAAAAGATATTGTTCTGCGGGTGCTCATCAGATAGTTTACGACAAATGAATGCTGCTGTTATCAGATTCTTATGGAGTAAACATATTTTACAAAAGGAGTGTTATGAAAGTTTTCCGATTCAGCCACCGCTCGTTATCCCCTGTTGCCTGTATGGTCCTGTTGTTAGTGATTGGACTGTCATCGTGCACGACCAGAAACCGGTTGCTTTCCTCGTGGATTGATCCGGCTGTCGTGGGTTCGGGGCAAAAGATTGAGGATACTCTGGTCATTGGGGTGGCGAGGGACGCGACTGTCCGGAGATTGTTTGAGAATTCCTTTGCACGGGGACTGCAGCGGGAGGGTGTGCGCTCTTTTAAGGGCAATACTGTTGAAGCGGTGAAGGAGGTCGTAAATTATGAAACAGTGGTACAGGCTGCTAAAGATACCGGCGCTAAAACGGTATTGATAACGCGGCTCGCCGATTATTCAAGAACCACCAGTACGGGTGATTCTGTCGGCCGCATTTATGGGGTGCTTAAGGATGCGCCCATGGATTATGGAATGATGATCGCCAGCACAACTGAAAGCACCAGTACCAGCAACAAGCTTAAGCTGGAGTTGGAGTCGCACCTTTATGACGTAGGTACCCGGAAGCTGATCTGGTCAGGCAGATCGGAGGTGACTGATCCGGTGATGACCAACAAGTTTATTGATACCGCTACCGGCCTCTTCATTGCGGATTTGAAAAAGAATAAACTTCTCTGAGAAAAAAGATGGGCAGTACATGGTAACACGCTCTGCAGGGAGAACCTGCAGAGCTTTCTCCTTGCTATTTCACCTCTAGCATAACCATCGGCTTGGCTTCTTTAGCCGTATCGATTACCGGGTCGCTGACCAGAATCCGCAGTTTATCAATGCCGTTCTTGTCGATCAGAAAAGCGGTGATTGTCGCAACCCGCTGCTGAGCAAGTTGCTCCAGCTGTTTTTGCATCTCTGCATCCGGTTTTGCCGGTTGCTCCTTTTTGCCTTTCTTTGATTTGCCATCCTCTTCTTTTGGTTGAAGTTCACTAGGTGTGATATGCGGTGTGAGGCGTAAATCCTGGTCTTTGTTGTCCGTCAACATCTTCGCGATTCGCTTAAGATAATCCTTGTGCTCGTCGGTCAACTCCTGGGCTTGGGGCTCGAAGATTACCGGCGGCAGATCCACCTGCAGCATCTTCTCGCCAACCTTCATTCCCACGTAAGCGAGCGCCGCGTAGGGTCCCAGAGTGTAGACAAAATAGGAGGAGGCCGCAGAAACGATGGATTTGTTCAGCGCTGTTACGATGATTGAGGCAATGCCGACGTTGAGATTGTCGAGTGGTCCGCTGATGGGGATGTCGAGTGAGATGTTGCCATCACCGTCACGCATCATGGCCAGCGCGGCGTCGAGGGGAACCGGTAGCTGGTTGTTGAGTTCGGCTGCGAGCTCAGGTGATATGGTATCGGTTTTGAGATTGGCCAGCACGACGTTGTTTTTCATGTCGATTTTGTCGCCTGCAAGGGCAACCTTGGTCGTCAGTTTCAGGTTGCCGCTTGAAAGGGCTGTGCCCACTGCCTGAACGGTATAGGGTGAGAGGCTGGTCAGTGGGTAATTTTTCAGTATCAGATCGAGTTTGAGATCCGGTTTTCTTTTAAATGGCTTAATGATGCCAGCTATTTTCAGCGGCGCTTTTTTCTCAAGTTTGCCTTCCAGCAGCAGTTCAGATCCCTTGTCTGGCTGGGTCGAATCGAGAGGTTTAAGAGAGAACTTTTCGATATTGAGGCTGGTGGCGTAGGGTACCGCCATGGTTTGATCGCGAAAAGCGAGAGTGCTGTCCTTGCTGATAGTGATGGCGGCTATCTGAATGGGCATGGCATTTCCGGCGGGTTGTTCGGGTCCTTGCTGTTTCGCTGCCGGGGCTGCAGTTGGTGTGGCGTTGGCCTGGGTTGTTGTCTCGGCAGCAATGAGTTTGCCAGTTTTCATGGCTGCCAGCTCACGGGAAAAATTCATTTGGCCATCTTTGTCTCGAGTAATATTCACCGCCAGCTTATCGAGAGCAATAGTTCCACTTTGCAATCCGCCCTGTTGATCCCAACTAAACGTATCGGTGATAAGTTTTGCCAAAGAGAGAACCGGTTGTGTATCTTTTTCTGTGGGGGGAAGGAGTGTGAGGTCTGTCAGCGCGATATCCTTCGCCCCGAAGTTTCCTTCTTTGCCAACCACAATGTTATTCATTCCCAGTTGGCCAAGTGTGGCCAGTTCACTATTGTTGTGGGTTGCGGAGGTTTGCAGGTTGTGGACATCAAGACTTTCAAAGGAAAAGGTGGAGAGATCGTCTGTACGAAATTTAGCGAGATGAATTTCGGGAATACTCACAGCAAGTGGCATGTCACCAGGAATACTTGCTGTGATCTTGGTGGTGCGGATTTCACTGGCAGAAATTGAGGTGGTGCTGGTGTTTGCGAGATCTGAGATGACGAGCTTTTCAAACTCGACGTTCATTGCTTCAGCTTCGCTTCCCTGTTTCAAGTTAAACGTACTGATTTCTAAACCACTTTTGCCACTGAGAGCTAACTGATTGCCAAGGGTGAGCGAGGATTTCGTCTGTACCTTGATTTGCCCCTGCTGCATCTGCATTGGTGGCTCGGTTAGTTCTGTGGCAAGTGATGTTGCTGCCAAGTTACCGTCAAGGCTGACTTGAGTTGTGTTGTTTTCACTGGTTAACGTCACATCGGCTGCGCCGTTCCAGGAGATATCCTTGCCTTTAACACCAAGAGGGGTCTCTGAACCGGATTTTTTCAGGTCAATACCACCAAGCAATAGACCGCCTTTGCTTGCAACTTTTTTATCCTTGCCTGCAGCGTTATAGCTTACCTGTCCCTTCCAGGAAAGAGTGTCTTCAGTAAGGGAAAGATCTGGCAGCTGCAGATTGATGCTGTTCATGCTCAGTGAACCGTCATGGGCTAAGGCTAGCTCTTCACCGAGAGATAGATCGATTTCTCCATCGAAGTCGATGGATTCGTTTTTCAGCGAAAGGTTCGCTGTGGGCAGTTCCAGAAAGAGCCCACGAATAGCCAGCTGGCCACCTTGGGTTTCGACTTTGCTTTCCGTGCCTGAGGCTTGATAGCTCAGCTGTCCCTTCCAGGAAATCGTATCTTCTTTCATTAAAAGATCTGGTATTTGCATGTCGATGCTGTTCATGGTGAGTGAACCGTCATGGACTAAGGAGAGCTGTTCGCCGAGGGTCAGATCGATTTGCCCATCGAAGTCGATGGACTCGTTTTTCAAAGCAAGGTTTGCTGCCGGCTGTTCAAGAGCAAAACCGCGAATTGCCAGTAAACCGTCGGTGTCAACTTCGGCAGGCTTACCCGACGGAGCCCCATAATGTACACTGCCATCCCAGCTGATTGTTTGGGCAGCGGTTTGAAAATCACTGTTTCCAAGATCGGTTTTTTCAAGAGAGATGATTCCCCGATAGTCAGTAGCCATCCCAGCTGTGTCAGACATGGTGAAGATCACTTGACCCTTCATGCCGAATAGGCCGTTGAGTTTGGGCAGAGATGATGCAAGGAGCTTTTGCAGTTCATTGAGGTCGAAAGCTGCAATTTCGATATCTCCGTTTACCTCTATATCGGGATATACCCTCAGCGGGTCGAGGGTGAGCGTTATTGGACTGTCATCAATTTTGCCCTGTAACTTAAATATGCCTGCGTTTTTTCCCTGAGTGGTAAATCTGTTCAACTCTGCCTGATCGATTGTAAGAGTCATGTCGATTTCGGGTGTTTTGACATGGATGCTGCAATTTTCGATCAGGACATTATCCGCACGAAATCCCCAACCCGGGCCGGAGGGATCCGGTGGGTCAAGAGTCTGCTTTTTAGGTGCACCACCCGACATAGTGAAAGAACCGTAGCGCCATGTGCCATCCTCGTATTGTTCAATTTCGAGGTAAAGGTCGCGGTATTCAGATTTTTCTACCCGGACACTACGGTCAAAAAGAGAGGTAAGATCGAGATCGATGACAAGGTTGGAGTGATGGAGGATTGAACGCTTTCCTCCCTGGACATCAAGGCTGCCGAGAGTAATCCTGCCAAGAAAGGGGTTAAAGGAAAGGGTGTCTATGGAGGCACTTTCGGCTCCGTTTTTCACAAGCCAGTGGATGAGGTAATATTTAATACCGAGCGGCAGGAGGGCTACAAAAAGGATAAGGGATGCAACAAGTCCAAGGCAAACTTTTACCCAGCGTTTACGGATGAGATTTTGTATGGTCATGTGTTGTCGGTTCTCGGTTGTTTGTGGCAGCGTCGGTGGACTGGGGGGCAGCACCACCTGCAGCCGGATTAAATTACAATGTGTTCAAGGGCCTGATAAGAATATCTGGATAAAAGCTGATTGCTAAAAAAGGAAAGGGAAAACAGGCCCGGAGACTCTTTTTCTCTGCAAAAAAAATTCTATCCTTCTGAGGAGTTCGATGAATGATTGTGTCTTTTATTTGTACGCACAATAGAAGTGTATTGCAACCCATGAGATTCCTTTTCCAATAGCTGTTGGGCATATCGTCGAAATAAAGTATAGTGCGGTTCATTGAATCTCTATAAAAAACAACCGAATCATCAGTTCCAACCTATGACATCACCAATCAAACGATTACCTGCTCCTGCTCAACACATTCGTGAGGCGTATCGTCAACTCGTTGCCGAGATTGATGAGCTGGCGAGAGAACTTGCCACAACTCGATTTCCCAATGTCCTGCAGTGCAGGCCCGGTTGCGATGAATGCTGCATGTGCTTTTCAGTCCTGCCATTGGAAGCAGCCATTCTGGCCGAGGCGATGAAGGATGTCCAGTTACCAAAACATGGCAATACTGAAAAATGCGTGTTGCTGTCTGGCGGACTTTGTCAGGTTTATACAGCTCGCCCGATTATTTGCCGCACCCAAGGGCTTCCGCTTGGTTATGTAGATGAATTTGCAGGAACCATTGAAGTGTCAGCTTGCCCGTTAAATTTTACGGATGATTATTCTTTTGGCGAAGACGATTTGCTTTATATGGATGACTTTAACCGACGTTTTGTGAAACTCAACCATGAATATTGCCGCTGCGTTGGCCTTGATCCTGGGGGGCGTATTCCATTGGCTGGGTTTTATCAAAATAAGTAAAGTATATCTTTGAACAATTTTAAATAACTGCTATTCCTGGGAGTATTGTTTTTTTAATTTGCAATTAGCTTAATTTTCAGGTTAAGCAGGTTGCTGCATTTTTCGGACTCTGCAAGCAGAAGCTCCATAAATCAAGTGGCATATTGCCGCTATTGTATGTGTCTTGACTGGATTAATGAGAAAACAGCGTCTCAATACATTTTTTGATCATATCAGAATATTCCGTGGTCTCATGGTGAGAAAGACTTTTTGGGTGGTCCTTTTCACCGATATTGTCTTGATTGCGGTTTCACACGTCCTTGCTTACGCAGTACGTTTCGATTTTGAGCTGTTTTCTCAGAGCAATCGCATAATTGGGCTCTTCCCTTTTTTTGTTGCTGTAAAAATCCCGGTTTTCTATATCTTTGGCTTGTACCGAGGAATGTGGCGCTATACCAGCATAACGGATTTACTGAATATATTTAAAGCTGTTTGCGTTTCTTCAGGATTTATCATCATGTCGGTCCTCTATCTGAATCGGTTCGAAGGGTTTTCCCGATCGGTTTTCTTTATGGATGGCGTGTTCTGCTTTTTGCTGGTTTGTGCTCATCGGGGAGTTATACGTTATGTGTTGGAAGATGGTGAAATGTTCAAATGGCTTCCGTATCGAATTAAAACGAATCGGCAGATTCGAAGACTGTTGCTTGTTGGCGCCGGAGCTGCGGCAGAAAAAGTCATCCGAGAAGTTCGTGATAACCATGGTGTACCATATGAAGTGGTCGGTCTCGTGGATGATGATTATAGGAAACAGGGGCTGAAAATCCATGGTATTCCCGTGCTGGGGAAGACAGTTGACCTGAAGGAGAGTGCATTACGGGTCAGTGCTGAGGAGATTTTGATCACCATAGCCTCTGCAACGGGGGAGCAGATGAAGCGGCTGGTCGATATCTGCCGTGAAACGGCATTACCCTTTAAGGTGCTGCCCAGTATGGGGGAAATTATCAAGGGACGACTGAGCGTATCAGCGATTCGCGAAGTGGACTACAGAGATTTGCTTGGAAGGCCGGTGGTGAGCCTCGATCAGGAAAAGATAGGCTCTCTCATAACCGGGCGTACTATCATGGTGACTGGAGCAGGTGGCAGCATCGGTTCCGAGCTCTGCAAACAGCTAGTACGGTATGCACCTGGCAAGTTGATCCTCCTTGATGCGGCAGAAGAAAATCTGTACAAGCTGCAGATGGAGCTTCATCACACGATAGGATTTCATAATTATATTGCGGTGCTTGCTAAAATACAGAATGAATCTTTGTTGGATGCTCTCTTTGAGGAGCATGCGCCTTCAATGGTGCTTCATGCTGCAGCGTATAAGCATGTTCCATTGATCGAATTAAATCCATGGGAAGCTGTTTCCAATAATATTCAAGCTACCAAATGTTTACTAGATGTAGTTGCTCGCCACAATATTGAGCGTTTTGTGCTTGTTTCCACCGATAAGGCAGTTCGTCCTACAAATGTTATGGGAGCGTCCAAGCGGCTTACAGAGATGCTTATGCTGTCGCATAGCAAGAGGGGGAGGGGAACTTCGTTTATGGCGGTTCGGTTTGGCAACGTTTTGGGTTCCTCTGGTTCTGTAGTCCCGTTGTTCAGGCAACAAATTGCACAAGGGGGTCCAGTAACAGTGACTCATCCGGATGTAACTCGTTATTTCATGTCAATTGATGAGGCTGCTCAACTTATCTTGCAAGCAGCGACAATGGGTTCAGGGGGGGAGATATTTATCTTGAAAATGGGACAACCCGTTAAAATTGCAAACCTTGCTCGGGATTTGGTCAAACTGATGGGGTATGAGCCGGATGTAGATATTAAAATCATTTATCAAGGGCTGAGGCCAGGTGAAAAACTCTATGAGGAGTTGATAACTGAAGGTGAAGGGATTGTGCCAACAGCACATAAAAAAATAATGGTATTACAAAGCAATGGCCAGGCCAACAGGGTGGGCGAGGATGTCCTCAGTGAATTGTTTGACTGTTCGATGAGATATGATGCAAGGGGAATTAAAGATGCTTTGCGACGTATTATTCCTGAATACCAACCTGATAAACATGCAGATGCTGTTATTAAAATAACGACCAATATTGATTCATCACAATTAGTTGTCTGAATCTGAATATGTTCGGAAGGAATACTGGTGGATTTTCAGAAGATGAAACGAGGATTTGATCTGTTCCTAGTTTTTATAACAGCAACCTTGCTTTCAATACTAATATTCATGCTGTTTGTATTAGTAAAAGTAACATCGCCAGGTCCTGCTCTTTATTGGTCGGATCGGGTGGGCAAGAATAATAAAATATTTCGAATGCCGAAATTTCGAAGTATGTATATTAGCACGCCATCGGTGGCAACACATCTGCTTCGGAATCCTCAATTGCATCTTACACCAATTGGTTCTTTTATTAGAAAGTATAGCTTGGATGAATTACCGCAACTTTGGTCAATTTTGATTGGTGACATGACTTTTGTTGGCCCGCGTCCGGCATTGTTTAATCAAGATGATTTGATTTCATTGAGAACAGAACAAGGGGTAGATAAACTTGTTCCTGGTTTAACAGGTTGGGCGCAGATTAACGGCCGCGATGAGCTGCCAATTCCAGAAAAAGTACTATTGGACGTTGAATATCTTCACCGTCGCTCATTTCTTTTTGATATTCAAATCCTGTGGTTAACCTTGAAAAAAGTTATACGGCGAGATGGTGTAACTCATTAAATAAAAGGTTGGCAATCAGTGGAATGGCCGTTATTTACCAGGAATTCTGATTGAGAAAATGAAGAAAAGAAAAACTACCAGAGTGGAAAGGAATATTTTGTTTCCTAAGATGCTAAGGTTGAACTGAGAGATAAGAAAGAAAGAAAGCATTGCAAATAAAAACTCGTACCGTTTACGATGTATTATTTCCTTGGTAATGATCACTGTAACAGTAGAGAAACTCAGTAGGCCAGTTACACCAAGGAACAATAGTATTTCGAGAATACTATTGTGTGTCCCGCCAAATTCTGGAATGCCTATGTGCCTATAATCGATCATGCCATGGCCAACTATTGGCTTTTCCTGAATGAGACTGACGGCATTGGACCAGATGGTAATCCTGAGGGGATCGGAAAACTGGAATATTGAGATGAACCTGTTTGCTAAAGGCTCATGAAAGAAAATCATTGCGAGTGAGGTTGTCAGGAGAAGAGCGACGCTTTTTCTATGAACCAGCAGAAGATGCTTATTATTTATTGCCATCATAAAAAGAAAAATTGTTGCTGCAATCCATGAAGACCTTGATTGTGAAAAAAGAAGAGCAAGTATGAACGAACAAAGTAATGTTATCAGTAAAATGAAGCTTTTTTTGTGAGACTTGCGGTGTTCATGATCATATTGCAAACTAATAGACGCTGTAATGATTCCCGCAAGCATTACAAGGCCAAATGGGTTTCTGTTATATACAAAGCTTGAGATCAACTCATCACTTCCCATCTTGTAAAAGCCCTCCAAAATACCGGTGATACTGTAGAAGCTCAATGAGAGCAATATGTAAACGAGTATTCTGTACTTGGAGAACATTTTTTGCTCGTAAAGGTAGAGCCAGGCAAACAGCATGAAAATATATCGGTAGATGAATTTCAATATCGCAATCCAACTCTCATGGTTGGTCAATTCACTGAATGAATTCGAAATAATCATCGAGACTATGATCGTTGTGAGTGCTAGGGCAATATCTGAATATTTTGAGAGGAAATCCAGGAAAGAAGTTGAATTTCTGCCAACAATTGCACAATGGACGATAGCTGTTAACACGATGAGTCCGGTGCTTATCTCGTAGAGAGAATTTTTGGCGGGTATTGAAATCAACCAGATAAATATGAGGATGTTGGTGGATTTCTCCCAAATGTTCAGCTGGCGGAATAGATGCAATTGGTCTTGTAATGTACTGGCTAGGTTCATTTCGATATTGTAAGTCGTAGCATGGGATGCAGGGTTGAAGTGGAAATAACCAAGGCTGCAGCGCATTACAGAGATGGTAGCCCTTTATCTCGCATAATTTGTGTGACTAAAGAAATCCCCTGAATGTGGATTCCATCCCTGAAATAATGTCAGACATATTGAGAATTCTCTCTCTTGCGGAGTGTTTCTGAAAATAGAGCCTTCTGCCTGATTCTCTTATTTCTTTACACTTATCCGTATTGTTTGAATAGTACTGCATTAACTCTGCAGCTTCATCTGGTTCGTGAAACCAAACAAGGTGCTTATGGTTTTCAAACATCTGTTCAATCTCAGGATAATGTCGCACCAAGGCAAAGCCACCGGAAGAGAGGATATTGTAGAGCCTGTTTGAGGTATAGCCAGCCACTGGCAGGCTAATGCTCAAACTGAAAGGAGTTTGATTGTAGAGCCAGACCTGATCTCGTGTGTTTTTTTCACCACTGATAAGGTGAACTTTGAATTTTCGAGACAAGGCCTCCAGAATAGCGGCTCTATCGTGATGATATTCATTGTTCTCGGTGGAGCCGAGAAACACGACATCCCAGTCTATCTTTCGTCCTTTCAAACAGCTGGATTCTATTCCACATTGTGGCATGTAATACGATGGTACACCGAACAGGTCGGAATATTGTTGCAATGCCTCTGTCTGGCAGAGAAAAATTGCATCAAAGTTGACGTCTGCCGAGTTTTTGAGCTCTTCGGCTTCCCTTAGATCATTCATCCACCAAACAACCGGGGTTGAATGTTTTTTATAAATCATAGGAAGCTTGTTGTAGAAGAAAATGACAAGTTCATAGTTGTCAAAGAGGTGCTGCTTATTCATGGGTATGAGATCGACAAGGCCCGTATTTTTCACTGCAGTAGCTATCGGTCCATACCTGAACTTTTTTTTTGATACAGCAAAGGCAATTTTTTTTCGCATAATTCTTTTTAAAGCTTTTCAACAACGAAGACGTCTTTAAGGAAGAGTACATGGGCCATATAATAACAAACCGGTAACATACTACGTTGCGTGTCGAATTTCAGCTGTTGAAATCGAAAAGTTACCCAGAGATCGAAAAATGGATGCGGAAAAGGTTGAACGGGAGCTGAGGTGAGAAAACCTGACAGCCTTGATATGAAGTAGGCTGTCAGAATGCATTGCCATATTCAGTAGTTCACCGGTACGGATTCATGATCAGCACCGGGCAATGGGCATTTTTCAACACTCGTTCCGCGACACTGCCGAGAAGGATCTTCTCTAGGCCACGTTTGCCATGGCTGCCCATGATGATCAAATCACAGTGTTCCTCTTTGGCACATGCCAGGATTTCATCGACGGTGTCACCCATGAGTACGCGGCTGGCGCATTTTTGTCCCTTGTCAGCCGCCTCCTGAACAATTTTGTCCAGCGCCTTCCTAGCCGCTTCTTTTCTGCTGGTGTTGTAGTCGTCGTAGGTTGGGTTGCCGAGCGCCATTTCTCCCATAACAATGAATTCCACGGTATGGAGAAGGATCACTTCTGCCTCGAATTTACTAGCAATATTAAGCGCGTACTCAACTAATTTCGTGGTGTTTTTGTCTAAATCGACCGGGACAATGATTTTTTGAAAATTTAACATGGTCACTCCTCCTTTGGCATAGGTTCAACAGGATGTCATGCAAAACGGTGATTCTCCTTTAAGCCTATCAAATAGAGTGGGCCAATCCAAGTTTTTACGTTTCCCGGCAACATCTTTATTCTTTTGAAGAGATGATCAGGGTGTAGACGCCAGCTGGCGATGGAGTTCACTATAAACCGTTTCGTTAAAGCAGGCGAAAATGACCTTTTCCAGATTATTATTTTCTTTAATGGCTCTCACCACCTGAAGAAAAGCGATTTCACAGGCCCGCTCCACCGGAAAACGATAGACACCGCAGCTGATCGCCGGAAAGGCAATGGATGTGATAGCATTCTTGCTTGCCAGTTCGAAGCAACTACGGTAACAGGAGGCCAGTAACTCTTCTTCGTTGTTGTGGCCACCGCGCCAGATTGGGCCGACTGTATGAATCACAAACTTTGCTGGGAGTCGGTAACCACCGGTGATTTTGGCAGAGCCGGTTGGACATCCACCTAGTGTTCGGCACTCGGCAAGCAGTTCCGGGCCGGCAGCCTTGTGAATCGCTCCATCGACACCGCCCCCGCCGAGCAGGGAGTTGTTGGCGGCATTAACGATGGCGTCGACTTCGAGTGTAGTAATATCCGCTTGTATAATTTCGATTGAATTTTTCATGCCGTTCAGCCTTGGATTTCAGGGTTGTATTGGTTGTAATGGGCTATTGATCTGTGCTAACGGATCTTTACTCCTTTCATCTCAGTTCTGGCAGGTCCCGATACAGCTCCAGCGCTTCCGGATTGGCGAGCGAGGTAATATTTTTCACTTCACGCTCATGGATAACCTCGCGTACAGCCAACTCAACGATTTTCCCGGATTTGGTACGCGGGATGGCATCGACTTGTATCACTCGGGCCGGGACGTGGCGTGGGCTGCATTTTTCCAGTATCGTTTTTCGGATTTTTTGGGTGAGTTTTTCGTCCAAAGTGTGTCCAGGCTGTAACACCACAAAGAGAATGACGCGCTGGTCGTTCTCCCATTCCTGGCCGACCACGATTGCTTCCAGAACTTCTTCAAGCTGCTCTACATGCCGGTAAATCTCGGCGGTACCAATACGCACTCCACCCGGATTCAGGGTGGCATCTGAGCGACCATAGATAATAAAACCGTTGTGCCGGGTTCGCTTCACATAATCGCCGTGATGCCAGATGTTGTCGAAACGGGCAAAATAGGCATTGTGATATTTCTGTCCATCCGGATCGTTCCAGAAATATATCGGCTGCGAAGGAAATGTCGCTCTGCAGACCAGCTCGCCTTTTTCGTCCAGGATTGATTCCCCATTCTGGTCGACGACATCGACAGTCATACCCAGACCGGCGCATTGGATCTCGCCACGATAAACCGGCAGTATCGGGCAACCGATGATGAAGCAGGAGATGATGTCGGTACCGCCGGAGATGGAAGCGAGGTTGACATCCTTTTTGATGGCCTCATAAACATAATCGAAACTTTCCGGAGCGAGCACCGAGCCGGTTGAGCAGATGGTGCGGAGTTGCTGCAGATCGACAAGCTCTTTGGGTCGCACCTCCCGTTTTTTTATGGTGTCAATATATTTGGCCGAGGTGCCGAAAAGGGTTATGCGTGCCTCATCGGCATAACGCCAGAGCACCGTATCGTCTGGCGCAAAGGGCGAACCATCGTACAGCACCAGCGTTGCCTGCGAGGCCAGGCTGCTCGCCAGCCAGTTCCACATCATCCAGCCGCAGGTCGTGAAGTAGAACACCCGGTCGCCAGGGTGAATGTCGCATTGCAACTGATGTTCTTTCAAATGCTGGAGCAGCACCCCGCCGGTTTTGTGAGTAATGCATTTGGGTTTGCCGGTGGTGCCAGAAGAGTAGAAAATACAGAGCGGATCATTAAAGCCCATGGGGGTAAAAATTGGGGAGGTGTTGGCAAAGCGCTCGAGAACCTTGCGCCAGGGCATGCCAGGCAGATTTTCACTTTCCCCAGTGAGCGGGATTATCACGATATGGCGAAGCGTTGTGAGGGTTGTGCCGATTCTTTCCACCCGTTCGCGCAGATCGATAGTTTTCCCGTTATAAAAATAGCCATCGGCGGCGAACAGCACTTTGGGTGTGGTTTGTCCGAAACGGTCGACAACACTTTCATAACCGAAATCTGGGGAGGTGGATGTCCAGATCGCCCCGACGCTGGCCGTAGCCAGCATGGCCACCACGGTTTCCGGCATGTTCGGTAGATAACCGGCAACCCGATCGCCAGGCCGTATGTCAATTGATCGCAGCCAGGCTGAAACCGCTCCCACCTGCTGATGCAATTGCCGGTAGCTTAGGCTGTATTCGAGTTTATCCTCAGCCCGGAAAAGCATGGCCGGGGTCTCATCGCAGCGACGCAGCAGGTTTTCGGCAAAATTGAGTTGCGCCTCTGGGAACCAGCGGGCATGCTCAATGTCGTGGCCATCAACCAGGACCGTTTCGCCCTTATCGCCGATCACGCCACAAAAATCCCAGACGAGTGACCAGAACTGTTCCGGTTCGGTGGTTGACCATACATGCAATGAAGGATAATCACCATATCGGTTCCCCGTCTTGTCGGCGACAAAATCCATAAACTGCATCAGCAGTGAATTCGCTATTCTCTCCGGGCTCGGGGTCCAGAGTCTACCGTCCAGCTCCATACGCGTCCTCCTCTGTAGGTAGCGTTTGATAACAACTGACAAACGGCAATTTCTGTTTACAGTAGTATAGCACAGGGTACCGGATTTAAATGTGGGAATCCGGAAACTCTGCTGATGCTGGTGTCAGTCACCAGAAGGAAAGGCAAGCTGCACCAACTCATACTCTTTACGTTGATGCCTGGAAAACATGTGGTGTGAGATAATGAAAAAGGCTAACATGCAGACAGCAAAATCGCACCATTTTATAGTTTGGTGAGCTCAGTCACCAATATCGTACACATTTTACCCAATGAGCCCGACTCACGATCAGATGAAAAATGCCAAGGCGGCTCAGCCGCGCTACCCACTCCGTGAAGAGATTGCCAACGCCATTACCCACGGGATAGGAGTGCTTTTTGCTATTGCCGGCCTGGGGGTGTTGACCGCCTTTGCCAGCCTCTACGGAGATGCCTGGCATATTGTGGCCTGTTCCATTTTCGGGGGCACGATGATCTTGCTCTACACCGCTTCGACCCTCTACCACTCTATCCACTGGCAGAGTGCCCGGCCGGTGCTGCGCATCATTGATCATTGCGCCATCTTTCTGTTAATTGCCGGGACCTATACGCCGTTTACCCTGGTGAGTTTGCGTGGCCCCTGGGGCTGGTCGCTCTTTGGCATAATCTGGGGGCTGGCCGTGGCCGGTATTTTGCTTGAGATTTTTCTTACGTCACGGCTCCGTTATCTCATTATAGCCCTTTATGTCGCTATGGGTTGGGTGATTGTGGTGGCGATCAAGCCGATGTTGAGCGCGGTACCGTCCGGTGGCTTGATTCTGTTGCTGGCCGGCGGCCTCTGTTATACTATTGGCGTTCCTTTGTATATTAAGAGAAGTATTCCTTTCAATCATGCCATATGGCATCTCTTTGTTCTGGCCGGAACTGTTCTTCATTTTTTTGCGGTCCTGCTCTATGTGATTCCGGTGCTGGGCTATCAGTGACAAGACGGCGAAAGGGGGCGAAACCTCTTGATGCATGCAGGGAAAAGATCTACCTTTCCTGTATTGGGGAATGTTTGTGGTTCCATAGTACATTCCTGCTGTCAGGTTGAGGGAGATGGAGATGCTATGAAATGGTGGGCGTATTTCGGTTGGTTATCTGTTGTTCTTTTGCTGGCTGGTTGTTCCCAGGTGCAGGTCAGTCAGGACTATCGGCCGGGGCTGGATTTCTCCCGTTTTCGCTCCTATCGCTGGCAATCCACTCCATCTCCTGCGTCAAGTGACATTCGCATCAACAATCCCCTCCTGCAAGAGCGCTTCCGGCAGGCAATCGACGGAACACTCACCCGGCGTGGATATCTGCAGGCTGCTGCTGCCGATTTTCTCGTGAGCTATGATTACTCGATCCAGACCCGGATCGAATCAGAACCGATTGGAACCTCAATCGGTGTAGGGTATGGTCGATACTACAATTACGGTGCGGTCGGTATCGGTACCGATATTGGTGTCCGTCAGTATGATGTTGGTGTGCTGGTCATCGATTTTACCGATGCACGAACCGGTGCTCCTCTCTGGCGGGGAAATGCAACCCAGCTGGTTACCACCCATTCAACACCGGAAGATACCACCGCCTTTGTTTACAGGATGGTCGATTCTGTTTTGTCCCAATTTCCTCCACGCTGAAGAGCGTGAAAGTGTTTCCACCCGCTGCCTTTTTTTGCGTTTGACAAAAGATTGAAAAGAGCGCTCTGCTCTGTTACTCTGGCTTTTGATATCGCAAGCCTATATCCTTTAACAATTCAAATATACTGAAAAACTAACGAGGTGTTTGTCTGGGCACCGTTGTTTCAATCAATTTCACCACAATAAGGAAATCACAATGGCATTGACCACA
Source organism: Desulfopila aestuarii DSM 18488 (assembly GCF_900143695.1). Classification (GTDB taxonomy): domain Bacteria; phylum Desulfobacterota; class Desulfobulbia; order Desulfobulbales; family Desulfocapsaceae; genus Desulfopila; species Desulfopila aestuarii. Next base: position 24,898 of record NZ_FRFE01000001.1, on the reverse strand, counting down.
GAAAATACAGTTGTCGGCTTTATTGGTATTGGCGTGATGGGAAAAAGTATGGCACGCAACATCATGCGGGGCGGTTACCCGATGCATGTCTATACCCGAACCAAGGCTTCAGCGGACGAATTGCTCGCTGAAGGAGCAGTCTGGGAGAATTCTGTCGCCGCACTGGCAGCAAAATGCGATGTTATTTTCACCATTGTCGGGTTTCCACCCGATGTGGAAGAAGTGTACCTCGGTGAACAGGGGATTCTTGCCCATGTTCGTTCTGGCAGCTATGTGGTGGACATGACCACTTCGCGACCCGATCTTGCAGCCCGTATTGCCGAAGCGGCGGCGAAAAAAGGCGTGCATGCTCTCGATGCCCCCGTCTCCGGTGGTGATATCGGTGCGCGCGAAGCGCGGCTTTCCATCATGGTGGGGGGCGACAAGGAGAGCTTTGAGGCGGTGCTGCCGTTGTTCCAGTTGATGGGCAAGAATATCGTACTCCAGGGAAAACCTGGCAGCGGTCAGCACACCAAGATGTGCAACCAGATCAATATTGCCGCCATCATGATGGGGGTCTGTGAGTCCTTGGCCTATGCGGCGAAGTCGGGCCTTGATCCGGCGACCGTGTTGAAATCTATTGAGAGTGGGGCTGCCGGTAGCTGGAGCCTTTCCAATCTGGCGCCAAGGATCATCAAGGGCGACTATGCTCCCGGTTTTTATGTGAAGCATTTTATCAAGGATATGACCATTGCTCTTGAATCTGCAGAGGCGATGGGGGTGGACTTGCCTGGCCTGGCACTGGCCAGACAGCTCTATTCAAAGCTTGCGGCGGAAGGCGGCGGCGATGACGGCACTCAGGCGTTGTTCAAGCTCTACAGCTGAGGTGAAGGTGTTCCATGTGCTAAGGTTATAAAGATTTTTCCCAGTGAGTAATATCCGTATGAAAAAATTGTATATCGGCAATGACAACACGGTAGTGCTAACCTGTCCCGCCTGTGACAAGGCAAAGGTGGTTGATGTGAGTCGCTACCTGGGCTCGGATGGACCGATCAATTTCACGTACCGATTTCAGTGCGATGATTGCCGCTGCGGGCACAGCAGCTGTAAGGAATGTGTCCGGGAGAATTGCACCCTGGGCCACGTCAATACTGTTCAGTTGGAGCGGCGAAAGATTGCTCGCAAGGAGTTGTCTTTGAGCGGTATATTCCTGCCAAACACCAAAGACGTCATGCAGGTAAAAATTCTTGATATCTCAAGGAAAAGTGTGCGGGTGGAGTTTCTTGGGCACACCAAAGCTGACGATGGTGGTAAAGGCATCGTCGACTTCCTGTTGGATGACCCCAAAGAAACACGGGTACGGAAAAGTGTGCTGGTGGAACGGTGCGAGGGGAAAGAAGCTGTGCTGGTCTTTCAGGATGAGCAATCCTTTTCCGCCGCCGATAAAGCGATAGGTTTCTACCTGATGTCCATCGATCAATAAAAAAAAAAATCGGGGCGACACAGCACTGCTGTGTCGCCCCGATTTTTCCATTTGTCATTCTATCGAATGCCGGGATTGATCCTCATGGTCCCCGCATTGCCAATCTCCCTACTTGTCCTCTTTCCTTTTTAACAAGTCGGCCAAAAAAACGGCATTTTCAGTCGTAACACCAGGTTGAAAGAGCAATAACCAGCCACCTTTATATGGTTCCGCCATGACACCCTCTGGCAGCTCAGGGAGCTTGGCAGGTTTGAAATTGAACAGCAGGGCGGCGTCCGGTGCTGTCGTGGCGATGGTGGAGATCGCCTGTCCATAGAGGGGGATTACCGGCTTGGTGAGGCGTGCCGCAAAATGGAACTGATCATCAAGCTTTCCGGGATAGACAGCAACCCTTTGATTCTGCTGATCTAGATCCGCCACTGCTTTTGACACCCCGGAAAAACTGTAATTGGCATGAATTGGCCCGCTCAGGCCAATATGCACCATGAGAAAGAACAGGGCCATGGCAATGGTCATTCTGGTGGTGGAAACCGCGAACTGTTTCTGGCCTGGTTTGATAAAGGCAAGACCGGCAATCAGTGGACATAAACCAAGCCAGAAAGGGAGTTGGCTGATGAATCTGGCGGAGCTGCCGTGGATGGGGAGAAAGGGCAGAACTGTAATCGCCGCAGTAATCAGGCCACAGATGGAAAAGAAGAATATCCTGTCGAATCTATTCCCTTCGACCTGCTGCACCGCACCAAGAGCAATCAGGATAGCCGCTGCTGGCAGGAGGGGCAGCAGGTAGTGAACCTGTTTTGCGCTGACGAGCGAGAGAATGATAAATGCGGGCAGCAGGATGCTGACCAGAAATCGGGTACCTTCATTTTTTTTGTCGGCCCGCCAAAAGCCGCGCCACATTGGCATCCAGCAGGACCAGGGGAAAAAAACCAGTGGCAGGATGAGTGGGTAATAGTACATGGGGCGTTGATGGTCAAATGCCTTCACCATTCTGCCTGCTGTTTGCCCAAAAAGCAGGGTGTGGCCATACTCTTCACCGCCCGCCCAGGCTGCTGGCAAGGCCCAGGAGAGCGCAACGATGCTGCCGATGACAAAAGCCAGGAGCAGCTCTCCGTACCAGCGTTTCCAGGAAACGGCCAGGGTTTTCGTCCACCATGGGGCAAGAAGCAACGCGGGCATCACATAAACAAGTATAATTGGTCCCTTGGCTAAGACACCACCACCGATGGCGAGCCCCATGAACAGCCACCATCGTTTGAGGGTGCCAGTGGCACCGCGATAGGCGATGAGATATCCAAGGAGTGCCATGCAGCTCATCAGCGTATCGAACATGGTGAGGCTGGCCAGAATGGCCCAGCAGAGCATGCCGAGCAGGATAAACGGCGTAACTTTTTGTACTTCCCGAAACTGCGGGAACAGGCTACCGGCAAGATTGCGACTCAAAAAGAGGGCCACGAGCCCGCAGAATGGAGCAGTGAGTCGTGCGGACCACTCCTGAACATCCCAGAGCCACCAGCCGAAGTTGATGAGCCAGAAAAGGAGTGGCGGTTTATGGCTGTAGGGCAGGCCGTTAGTGTGCGGTACCAGGTAGTCGCCGCTCTGCCACATCTCCCAGGCGACAGAGAGATAGCGGGTCTCATCAATGGGCATGGCGGGACGGGTCAGGACGGCAACCGCGATAAGTGCCATTGCGAGCGGCAACCAACTCCATTGGGTAACATCTTGTGCTTTCATGTGGAACTCTTTGTTGTTCGGAAAAAAACGTTGTGTATTCAATGTGATGATAGGTGGCGTAGGCCGCCAGCTTATCGGGTGGGGCAACGATGGCCCATCATACATTAATAGCATTGAAAGATGAAGAGATTATGAAAAGAGCCCGAGGGGGGGCTGTACAGTGACGCCTTTCGGCAATATTGTTCCTCTGTCTGGCCGAAGGGTATCTGAAGAACGATGCTCTCTACTGCTGAACGTTCTTCATGGAACCTTCACTTATGTGAAGTATCAGGGAGTTGTAAAGGCTGCATGGTCATAGGTATATGCTTCCTGCAATTAAAGCAAAATGACTGTAAGACCTAGCCCAGGGGCTGTACATTGCACATGGGCAAACAACTATTTGTAACAGGAAATATCTATGTTCCACCAGTTTGTGCTCTGGCTTTCAACAACGGTGAGCCAGTGGGGATATCCGGGGATTGTGGTACTGATGGCCATTGAGTCGTCGTTTTTTCCCTTTCCCAGTGAAATTGTCATTCCGCCGGCTGCTTATCTCGCGGCGACAGGTTCAATGAAACTGAGTCTGGTAATGCTGAGCGGCACCGTGGGCAGTGTATTGGGTGCGATTTGCAACTACCTGCTGGCCATGTATCTTGGTCGGCCATTTCTTGAAAAGTATGGCAAGTATCTGCTGGTGAGCAATGCATCCCTTGTAAAATCAGATGCGTTCTTTGGCCGTTACGGGCATGTTTCCACTTTTATCGGTCGGCTGCTGCCGGGTATTCGTCAATACATCTCGATTCCTGCCGGTTTGGCCAGGATGAATTTCCCGCTATTTTGCGCGGCGACAGGGTTCGGTGCAGGGCTCTGGGTGGTTGTTCTTGCCTGTGCCGGGTACTGGTTTGGCAAAAATGAAGAGCTGATGCTGAATAACCTGCGACGTGGTTCGTTCCTCCTGGCCACCATTGCCGCTATTCTGGCGGTCGCTTACTGGTGGACCAAACGAAGACGAAACGGGATCTCGGCTAATCGGCCATCCCAATAACTGTTCAGTTGGTCTGGATGGCATACAGCTTCATCTTTTCCCAGAGATTTTTCCTGCTGATGCCAAGTAACTCTGCTGCATCCTGTCGCACACCGCCAGCTTTGTTTAAAGCTTTCAGGATAACTTTCTTTTCCGTACGTGCCAGTGCTTCAGCCAGCACCAGTGACTGGTTCGAGTCGTGAATCATCTCTTTGCCTCTCAGATCGGACGGCAGGTCGGCGAGACCTATGGTCGGTTCCTGGGCCAGCACCGAGGTGCGTTCGAGGATGTTACGCAGTTCGCGGACGTTGCCGGGGAAATCATAATCGAGGAGCCGGGCCATGGCCTCCGGGGCGAGTGACATCGCCACCCCACGCTTCAAACTGAAGTGATGAAGAAAGTGCTGGGTCAGCTCCGGGATATCCTCTTTTCTGAACCGAAGCGGTGGCAGCTTGATAGGGATGACCCGCAACCGATAAAAAAGATCCTGGCGGAAGTTCCCCTTTTCCACTTCAACACTCAAATCCTTGGCGGTGGCGCAGATGATCCGCACGTCAACCTTGACCGTGCGGTTGCCGCCCACCCTGTCAAGTTCGCGTTCCTGCAGGACTCGTAGCAGTTTTGGCTGGAGCGCCAGGGGCAGGTCGGCGATTTCATCGAGCAGCAGGGTGCCGCCGTTGGCCATCTCAAACTTACCGATCTTCTGCTTGACCGCACCGGTAAAGGCCCCTTTTTCATGGCCGAACATCTCCGACTCCATCAACCCTTCGGGGATAGCAGCACAGTTCAGCCGGATATAAGGCTGTTTCCTACGTTTGCTGGCTGAATGGATTGCCTCCGCCACAAGTTCTTTGCCGGTGCCCGATTCCCCGGTGATGAGAATGGAGGCGTCGCTGGGTGCGGCCTGTTCTATCAACCTGTACACCTCCTGCATGGCCGGACCGGAACCGATCAGCTGCTGTTGTTGCTGGCGGCAATGGTCTTCCAGTGAGATGTTGCGCGCTTTTAAGTTCTGGACTGCCAGGATGCGGTTGATGCGGATTACCAGGTCGTCCATATCAAATGGTTTCAAGAGATAATCCGCAGCTCCCTGCTGCAGGCAGGCGATGCCGCTTTCGACGTTGCCGTAGCCGGTCATCATGATGATATCGGTATAGGGTGCGACCTCACGCACATGCTGCAGTAGTGCCATGCCGTCAAGATTGGGCATCCGCACATCTGAAAGAATGACCCGGTAGCTGTTGCGATCGAGCATGGCTATGGCCTCTTTGCCGTCAGTGGCCACGTCGACCTGCCAGTTGTACTTCTGCAGCCGATCCTGGATGGTGATCCGCATAATTTCATCATCTTCGGCGAGCATGATCCTGATCATGATTGTTCCTCTTGGTATGTGGGAAATGTTTCCGAAGATTGCTGGCTGGTATCGCAATTCTGTTCAACCGGTAAAGTAACGAAAAATGTAGTTCCTTTCCCCGGCTCAGATTCTACCTGGATCGCCCCACCCATTTTCTGGACGAGTGAGTAGGTGACAGCCAGCCCTAGTCCGGTACCCTCGCCGACCTGTTTTGTGGTGAAAAACGGATCGAAAATTTTCGCTATGATTTCAGACTGAATACCGTAACCGGTATCTGTGATGCTGATGAGAAGGTTACTGTCTTTCTTGGTGGAACGTACCGTAAGCTTTCCTCCTGCCGGCATGGCCTGGATAGCGTTCAAACCGATATTGACAACGATCTGTTTGATCGCCTCGGTATCGATGCAATACGCGCCACCGATTCCCAACTCAAGGATAAGCTCTATCCTCTTCATTTTATAGCCAAGCAGGGTAAAACATTCGCGAATCTCAGCGTCCACATCCACTCTTCGCAGCTGTAGCGGATGGTTGCGCCCGAAATTGAGCAGCTGCCGCATGATAAGCTCAATGCGCTGAAGTCCCTTGTCCAGAAGCGGGAGGTAGCGGGCGTGCAGCTCGAGATCATCCGGGGCATCTTTCATGTTTTTGACGCAGTTCCGAAGACCACCCAGGGGGTTATTCACCTCGTGGGCGATACCTGCCGTTATCTGACCCAGTGCCGCCATTTTTTCATTGTAAAAGGACTGCTCGGCCGCCTGTCGCAACTCTTCTTTTGAGGATTCGAGCCGGGTGCAGAGCGACGAAAATCCCTGCGCGAGATGGCCGATCTCGTCGTTGCCGGATGGCAATTGGGAGATGAGATCCCGCGAAGCCGGGTAATTATCCATGGCATTTTTCAAGCGGGTGAGCCTGCTGGCAACCAGGGCATGAAAGAGAAACGAGAGGATAACGGCAATGGCGACGATGGAGACAGCACCGTAGAATATGATAGTGCGGTTATTGCGTGCGATGACCATGTCGGCCCAGTCGATAGGGACGGTGATGCTCAGCGCCCCCCGGATGTCGCCAATCGCATAACCGTGCTTCGCATGGCAGGGCAGACAGCTTTCCTTCACCATCAGTGGTGCGATATAACGGAGCACCTTGGTATTATGGTTGCTAGAAATTTCCATGTATTCGTCGAGTTTTTCCTTTTCGAACCGTGTCAGGCTAGCCCGCTCGAAGTCGTCGGGAGCATTTTGTGGGTTAACGGGTTTGAGGCTCGTGACCCTGAACCAGCCGAAACCGGCATCTCTGGCGTAATCCGAAAGCTCACGAGTGACCATGGCCGGATTCCGCATAACGAGAGTGATGCCGTCCCTGGTTTCCAGGTTGGGATAATCGAGAAAAGGATTTTCGCGAACCGTATCGGTTTTGATCACAAATAGCCCGTGGTGGTCTGAGACCCACTCGCGGGTGAGAATGAGCTGGTGGTGCAGCATCCGGGCCTGATGTTTCGCCTGACCTATGACAAGATCATTTTGCAGGCCGGAAGTGTAATAGATGATGGTGGCGTAGGTGAATGCCAGGACCGTCCCGATAATGAAAATGAACTTATATTGCAGCTTCATGAAAACTCCATGTCCAAAAATATTTTCAAGAGCTGCATGCATATGGCATTCCCGCTGGTTGATTCGGCGTTAGGGCATTGAAATTGAGGACGAAGTTGTATGGCACAGAGGAGGGACTGATATGAAATGTTACCATTCGGTAACTTAATGTGTCAAGAGATGTTACCAAATAGTAAATGTGGACTGTGTTGTTGTCGTTGAGGTGCAGCAACCAAAGTCATCGTGATTACCGGTTTTGCAACTCGGGAGACAGCCAGGGAGTAGCATCTGAAGGGGGTGGTCGAATTTATTGCCGAACCATATAAAGCTCGTGATATTATTGTTTGTGTTAAACGGATCGAAGACGAGATCAATAACCAACGCGACCATTGGCCACTGCCGGCATAATAGAGGTGCGGAGCATATTCATGGGCTGGAAGGAGTTGTGGAGAAAAAAGAAGAGTCGGCAGTCGGCAGCCGGAGAGATCAATATCTGGCGTCTGCAGGCCCTCCTCAATAACTTTCGGCGTATTCTTTTACAGAATAACGCGATTTTGGAAGAGATGAACCGGCTGGAACGTACTCTCGGCGGCGAGTTCATCTTTGACAAGAGGTTTCTTGAAGATGCCGTTCGCTCGCTTTCCTCGCGGGTGCATCATGTCACCTATAACCTTAATGCCCTGACCGGGAACGGATATATCTCCCTTTACGATACCTATCAGGAGATACGCACAATTCTTGATGATATCCTTTCCGGAAGCACCCGGGCATTGTCAACTGTACCGGTGCTGCCGCTTTCGAGTGTGGGCTGGGAACTGGAGCAGCTGGTGGGTGTCGACCTGGTCTGCCTGGCGGAGCTGCAGAATCACTCAACCATTCAGGCGGCAGATGGTTTTATCGTCACTTCCGGGGGAACCTGGATTCTTCATGAGCGGCCGGCAACATTTATTCCTCACTACAAGGGATTTACCGCCGATGAGGTGCGGGCCGGAATCGCTGAACAGCTCCGGCGTCTTCTGGGGAAACGGCAGACCCGGCGGTTTTCGGTGCAGGCAACGAGGATCGACGAGCAGATCGACCAGGTCAGCGAGCTTGCCCGGTTCTATCTGGTTCCGAATGTGAAAAAAGGCGTGGTTGCAATCGAGACCGACCCGCCGACCTTTGCCCCTCTTCCCTTTCGCTCCTTTGCAATCGGTGAATGGGAAGGCACGGAACCGGAACTCTGGGTTGAGCGATATCGGCACGCTGTTGAAGAAATAATTCATTTTCTTCATTCTGCCCAGGTAGAGGGTGAGCCGGACAGCAGTGAGCTGGTCGTGATCTTTGTCCGCACCGCACCGCAACCGGCAGTCAAGGGGACGGTGGAAAGCCGCAGAAGCGGCAAGGAAGCAATTGACACGCTGACAATTATTGCCCGTTCCAGCGAATCGACCGACCCACCGGATATGTTCAAGTTGCGGCGCACCTATCCTTTTGAGCCTGTACAATCGATGATATCGACCCGGCCGGAGGGGTATCGTTTTGCTGACGGTCAGCTGGCCACCGGACAGGGTGTAACCCGGAGCGGTGTCAGCTGTGAACGGGGATCTGCGCTCGTCAGTTCAACCCTTCTCAGGGATCTGGCAGAAACTGCAATGGCCCTGGAACGGCTCCTGGGCATGCCGGTAACCATCGAGTGGGAACTGCTGGAAGATGGTTCCTGCCACATAACCCAACTCTTCCAGATGCAGGCGGAGCTTGATATGACAGCAGCGGGGGATCTAGCCGATGCCGAGGCCGAAGCGGTTATCCTCTGTCAGGGCGGCCATGTGGTCCAGTCCGGCGTGGGTGCTGGACGGGTCATTCATGTCGGCGATGAGATGTCTGCGGCTGATTTTCCAGCCGGAGCCATTGCTGTAGCCCGCTTTGCGTCCCCCCAGCTGACACCGGTTCTCCAGCGTGCTGCTGCAGTTGTCACCGAATATGGCACGGCAACGGGACATCTGGCGACGGTGGCCAGGGAGCTGCGGTTGCCGGCTATTTTCGGGGTAGCAAGAGCTTGCTCCCTGCTGCCGCCGGACACCGAGGTGACTGTCCATGCCGGAGAGGCGAGGGTGTATCAAGGCGTTATCGATATCCTCTTGAGAAAGGGCACCGGGGAACTGAGCTTTTCACCGTTTGACCTGGAATACCGGATGCTGCGGCGATTGTTGCGCTTTATCATGCCGCTCAGCCTTATCGATCCCGATGCAGCCAACTTCTCGGCCGAAGGCTGTCGGACCATGCATGATATCATCCACTTCTGCCACGAGAAGGCGGTGAATGAACTGGCCCATTTTCAGGAACGCAGGCCCGGTCTCGGTGGTATCCGCACCAGAAGGATGGCGCTTGGCGTGCCTATGGATATCAGGGTTCTCGATATCGGTGGTGGTTTGATCGCCGAACCGAAAAATAATCCGATTCCAGACGAGGTTCTCTCAGAGCCATTCGCCTTTTTTCTGCAAGGGCTGCTGCAGCCAGCGGCCTGGGCCGGTGATTTGCCGTCACTGGGACTGAGGGATATTGTGTCGTCGATGCCCCGTTCCATGGGGATACTTACCGGTCCTGTTGAGTCGCTCGGGGAAAACCTGGCGATTGTCGGCAATGATTATATCAATATCAGTCTGCGGCTGGGGTATCATTTCAGCGTTATCGACGCACATCTGGGCAGTGATGACAGCCGCAATTACGTCTATTTTCGGTTTGCCGGCGGCCTCGCCGACCCTGAACGACGGGAGCGGCGGGCCCGGTTTATTCACGATGTCCTGAAGGCCATGGACTTCAAGGTTTCAGTCAAAGGCGATCTGGTTATCGGCCGGATCAAGTCGGACCAGCCGGCGATCCTCCGTGCTGCCCTGTCGGTGCTGGGGGCCCTGACAGCCTTTTCCCGGCAGAGGGATACGGCCTTGTATAGTGACGAAGATGTCACAGCTCTCTTTACCCTGTTTACGGATACCTTTTTAGGGACTTTTCACCAGGTTGTGTCGGAAGTTTATGATCTCTGAAAATGGTTATATCGATGTTTTTTAGAAAGAAAAGGCGAGATTGTTATGCTTGACCGACTGAGCCGATATCTTCAGGAGAAGAAAGCGCTGCGTGAGCAAGAGGCCCTGGTGGAGCTGAAGGGGCGCTATCATGCCTTCAGGATCTTTCTTGAAAACAACGGCAGGGCCCTTGAATTGATCGTCTCTATCGATGGTCAGTTGATCCGGCAGAAAGGGGGCGAGCTTCGACAGACAACAGAGGAACTGCTCAGCATAACCTGTGAACTGGTGGATGGGCTGAATCTGCTTTCAGAAGACCGCTACACAGGCCTTTATGGCCTGCATGGCAGTATGGCTGCCAGGGTCCGTGAGCAGCTCGACCTGCTGGAGAATCGGCCGGCCGCCCATCGCCCCGCCTGCCTGCCACTGTCCCATCCCGATGCTGCCGACGCAAGCCTCTTTGGCAAGAAGGCTGCGACCCTGGCCCGTCTCCGGCAGCTGTCTCTACCGGTGCCTGACGGATTTATCTGTTCAACGACGGTCTGCAGCGGTTTTATTGATGAGACGGGACTCGCTGGAAAGATCCGGGAACAGCTGCGAAGAGTCGAGAAAAATCTGGAAGATTTGACTGTGGCGGCCAATCGGATCAGGGATATGATCCTCGAAACGCCTCTGCCGGCGGGAATCCAGACTATGCTCGAAGAGGCCTATGCCCGGTTGGCTCAGGATAATCGGCGTGTCATAACTGAAAATGGCACCCTTGCCATTTCGGTGAGGAGCAGCGGGGTTTCCGAGGATGGAGCCGATTTTTCCTTTGCTGGCCAGTATACCTCGGTCTTGAACGTTCAGGGCCGAGCCGCACTTTTTGATGCCTATCGCGAGGTCATTGCCAGTGCTTTTAGTGCCAGGGCCATTTCCTATCGCAGTAACGCCGGGATGTCGCCCCTTGAATTTGATCTGGCGGTGCTCTGTCAGGTGATGTTTACGCCTGCCTGCGCCGGTGTTCTCTTTACCCGCGACCCTTCTCAACCGGACAGTGGGCGGATGCTGATCAGCGCAGTCCCGGGGTTGGGGACGTCGGCGGTGGGTGGTTCTGTTCCTGCCGATCTCTATTATCCCCCACGGGTGGAGCCGGTATGCGTTCCCTTTCAGGGAGTGCGTGAATACCATTCCCACGACCAGAACAATTCGGTGGTTCATGCCGAAAAACTGCTGGAAGGTGCGACGATCTCACGCAAAACAGTGAGGGAGGTTCCCGTTGCCGGTGGCGGTTTGCGAATAGAAGACGTACCGGAAGATGAAGCTGATCAGCCATTGCTGCCGGTTGCGGTGTTGGAAGAGTTGACCCGTCTTGGTGAGATCATTGAAAGTCTGGAGCGAAGGGTACAGGATGTGGAATGGGCATGGTCACCCGCCGGTGGAATATCGATTCTCCAGGCGCGGCCATTGCACCTGGCCGGCTCATCGGAGGGGCGCCGGATTCGTCTGCCGTCGGTGGCGGCGCCCCTCGTGACCGGCACCTGTGCCTCATCGGGCAAGGCCATCGGCCAGGTCCGTATTGTCCATTCCGGTGCTGAGCTCAAAGAATTTCGTGAACTGCTGCTGAATGATCCCCAGCTTGATCCGCCGATTCTTATCCTTCCCCAGAGTATTGTCGACGCGGCATATCTGCTGAAAGAATGCAACGGGGTGGTTATCGATGTGGGTAATCCCACCGATCATCTCTCCTGTGTCGCCCGGGAATATGGCATCCCGATGATTACCGGGGCTGAAACGGCCATTTCCTGCCTGCAGGACGGCCAGTGGGTTATTGTTGATGCCGACAACGGCCTGGTGTTTAAGGCACCGGAGTCGGTGAGAAAACAGCCGGACCCGAATCGTCCGGCAGCTGACAAGAGGAGGAAACGGCTCCAGATCGATGTCGAAAAGACGAAAGATAACAGCGGGGAGGAGAACATTTCCCCTGAGCGAAAACTCTTTCGTGAACTTGTTGTACCGCTCAATCTGACCGATGCCTTCGGGCCGACCTTTTCACCACGGGAATGCCGGTCGATACACGATATTATCCGCTATACCCATGAAATGGCGGTACTCTCCATGTTCAACGCCGGTGATATGGTCATGGAACATGCCGGCAACCTCCTTCATCCCCTGGAAATCGGTATCCCCTTCATGTTTCTGGTGATCGATGTGGGTGGGGGAACCCGTATCCGCAGGAGTTCCAAAATCCGTGAGCATCTTTTTGCCCAGACTCCGCTTGGTATGGATGATATCCTCTCGATTCCGCTTCGGGCGCTCTGCGAGGGGCTGACCACTCCTGGTCTCAACTGGCACAGCGGGCCTGATGTGGAGGCCATTTCCGGCATTTTTTCCCGTACCATGTTCGATTCCCGGGGGGCGAGACCGGTAGGTTCGTTTAACTATGCCCTGACAGCGAGGGATTACCTGAACCTCAATGCCCGGCTGGAATTTCATTTTGCCATGCTCGATGCCGTCTGTGGCAGGAACTCTCACGCCAACTATATCCGTTTTCGTTTTAAGGGGGGTGGTGCCAGCCAGGAACGGAGTCATCGGCGCGCTGTGTTCCTGCAGCGTGTGCTTGAAGAGAATGCCTTTTATACTTCTGTCGTCGGTGATCTCATAACGGCTTCCTTAACGGGGGCCTCCAAAGAGGTGGTGTATAAACGGCTGGTGATGTTGGGGCAGCTCTTTGGTTTCAGCCGGTTCCTGGATGGAGTGATGTCAAACGACGAGGTGCCCCTGGCGCTGGCCCGGCAATTTCTGGCCGGTGATTTCGACACCCGCTCAGTTATTACGAAAGAAGAGCAGGATAAATGAATACTACTCAGGCGTGGTAAAAATTTCTGGCCGGCAATTCCACGGCGGTGAGGAAGTTGCCATAGACAGCCCCGGTGTCGATACCGATCCTATCCGGCAGTACCAGTGGCAATTCAAACGGCGTGTGGCCGAAAACCATGGTGTAGCCGTATGTGGCCGCATTTGGCATGGTGAGCCGTCTACTGGAGAGCAGCATTGATTCCGCCAATTCATTGTCACTTTGGTCATACACACCATTTTCCATCGCGCCGATTATCTCCATATTGATATCAGCATGGGTGAACACCGTTTTGTCGGCAATATAGGCAAAAGCAAGGGATAGCAGGAACTCCCTTTGTGCGCTGGAAAATGTGGAGAGTCCCTGAAGTTGTCGTACGGTTGAACCGAAACTGTCAATCGTTGCCGCGATACCCATTTCCCGGAGCATGCTCAGGGTATCCGCGTTGCCGGTGGCATGATATTCAAGGAGGGCCTGCTCATGGTTGCCTTTGAGGAATATGGCATTGCTGCAGGTCTCTTTCACCTCGATCAGGAGGTCGAGCACCTTTTTTGAATCCGGTCCCCGGTTGATATAGTCGCCTAGAAAGACGAGGGTATCTGTCTCACGATGAAATGGCAGACGTTTGAGCAGGGTTTCCAGTTTGTTGAAACATCCATGGATGTCGCCGACGGCAAAAATTCTCGGTGCTGCTGTTGGCATGTATCATGCTCCAAAAAAATGTTCTGCTATGGGGGCTATTGTCCTCCCCGGATCCCTTTTTCATCCACAATGTAAGCATGAATGTAATTATTTCCCATCTGAAAGAGGAACGGATTGCTGAGTGTGTCGTGTTGGGTGTCGGCATGATACAGAAAGATAATTACAAAAATTGCGCCTGACTGATAACTGGATCATTTTGGTCGTTGGCACTATAATGAGCTAGACTTCAGCGTTACCAAATGGTGACCGGTTGGCTCCATGAGCGTTACCCGAAGGTAACATTGCTGGATCGTTTCCGTTTATGTGTATGAAATATTGAAATAAAACAATTGGAATATTGTTTGCATAATCAATCCAATGATGTGATTTAAGGGGTAATGTCCCGTGTAGCCATGAAGTGTTGATGCTGACGGCGGCCCGGGCACATGAAAAGTATCCACACAACAGAGGGAGGTTGATGGTGAAAACACAGGTACGGGTAAAGAAGACGGCACTGATGCTGGCTGCATTTGGCCTGATGCTGTTTGCGGGGGCGGTTCAGGCTGGCGCGAGCGAAAAGGCGGCTCATCCTGAACTGAGCGAGCAGGAGATGCTGATTGATTGTGCAGCGTGTCACAAAGAGGTAACTCCAGAGGTGGAGAAAGAGTGGAATGACTCCGTGCACGGCATTGGTATGGTGAAGTGCTACCAGTGTCACGGTACGTTTGAGACTTTTATGGTCGAACCCACGAGGGAGACGTGCGGTGCCTGTCATGCCGACAAACTCGAGAATCATGCCGAGAAGCAGGGCAAGGCTGCGAATACGCCATGCTGGGAATGTCATGTTCCCCATTCGTTTCAAGCAAAAAAATAACAACGCGTATTCGACTAACAGCAAGGAGACACAATCATGACACAGACCAGACGAGATTTTATCAAACGGGCTGCGGCCCTTTCCGCCGCCTCCTATGTGAGTATGAACCTGCCGATCGACAAGTCCAATATCGCCAAAGCCGAAGAGGGGGTGGCCTGGCATCGCGGCAGTTGCCGATTGTGCGGCGTCGGCTGCAGGGTTGAGCTGGGTGTAAAGGACGGCACTCCCATTGGCCTCCGCGGTGTGAGCGAGTCGCGCACCAACTTCGGTTACGTCTGTATGAAGGGTATGCATTTCTGGAAGTGCATGCGCCATCCGGACCGCCTCACCAAGCCGCTCTACCGTGAGAAGAAGACCGATAAATTTAAGGAAATCAGCTGGGAGCAGGCACTCGATATCGCTGCCACCAAATTTGCCGAGGCCCATAAGGCGGGCGGAGGAAAGGCTGTTGCCTATTACGGTTCAGGCCAGGCGCTCACTGAAGAGACCTATTTCTTCCAGAAGGTGATGCGCGGTGGTTTGCAGTCCAATAACGTTGAGGGCAACCCGCGGCTCTGTATGGCCAGTGCGGTTGGCGGCTATCTCACATCCTTTGGCGCCGATGAACCGATCGGCGGCTACTCCGATATTGAGAAGGCACACTGCTTCTTTATCATCGGTTCCAACACCGCAGAGGCCCATCCTGTATTGTTCCGGCGGATCATGCGGCGCAAACTGGATAACCCGAATGACGTCAAGGTGATCAACGTCGATCCGCGTGTCTCCCAGACCTCGCGTATTGCCGACAAGCATCTGCAGTTCAAGCCGGGGACCGACCTGGCCCTGTTGAACGGTATGGCTAATGTTATCATTCAGGAAAAGCTCTATGACGAGGGGTTTGTCACAACCTATACTTCGTTTAAAAAGGGCAAGGGAGAGGAGAGCAATTTCGACGAATATGCGGCTCAGGTGGCGAAATACACCCCGGAAATGGTAGCAAAGACCTGCGGCGATGCATTCACTGCCGATGATGTCCGTGAGGTAGCCCGATGGTTTGCGACCTCAAAGGGGACCCTTTCTCTCTGGACTATGGGCCTTAATCAGCGGAAGCAGGGGGTCTGGGCCAACAACCTGATGCATAATCTTCACATCCTCACCGGCCAGCTGATGAAAGATGGTGCCGACAGCCTGTCGCTCACCGGTCAACCCAACGCCTGTGGCGGTGTACGTGAAGGTGGTGGACTCTGTCATATCCTGCCAGGCCATCGGCCAATCGAGGTTGAGAAGCTGCGAAACCAGGTGGAAACAGCATGGGGCGTGCCTGCCGGCCGAATTCCGGAAAAACCGGGTATGCACACCATGGCAATGTTTAGCGCGGTGAACGAGGGCGCGATTAAGGCTATCTGGATCAACTGCACCAGTCCGGTCCAGAGTTTGCCAAACTGCACTCTCTACAACAAAGGTATGGATCGTGAGGATGTCTTTATCGTCTGCACCGATATCTTTCACACCCTCACCACCAAAAAAGCCAACCTGGTATTACCCACAGCCTTTCATTTTGAGAAGACCGGTGTTTACGGTTGTACCGAACGTCGTTCGCAGCTCACCAGAAAAGCGATCGATTCCCCAGGTGATGCCAGGCCGGAAGTGTGGATCATCCGTGAATGGGCCAAAAAGCTGGCCGAGAAGATGAACGATCCGGTCATTACCCAGTGCATCAAGCCGTTTGAAGGGTTGGAGGAAGGCTATGCGCTGCCCAAGGCGATCTGGGACGAATACAGCCAGAAACTGACCGCGAACCGCGATAACGACCTGCGTGGTGCCACTTACAAGGTGCTTGAACAGATGGCCGATGGCGTGCAGTGGCCGGCGCCCACCGAGGAGTATGCGCTTACCGGCGGTACCGTGAAGAAGTTTGTCAAAGGCCGTGATCCGATGGCCGACAGCGAATCGAAGAATGATCTGCCCTATCAGTTTTACGGCCCAGCCCATCCGGACAGGAAATTGTGGATCTGGCAGCGCGAGCAGGCTGATCCTGAAGAGATTCCGGATGCCGAGTACCCGTTCTACCTCTCCACAGGCCGGATCATCGATCACTGGCACACCATGTCCATGACCGGTCGCGTACCGGAACTACTGAGAGCCAACCCCTACGCCTATGTCGAGGTGAACCCGAAAGATGCCGCGAAACTGGGGATCAAGCCGGGGGATATGGTTGAGGTCAAGTCGCGAAGAGGGGTGAACCTTCTGCCAGCCAAGGTGTACGAGGGACCGATCGAGGGCATGGTCTTCGTCTACTGGCATGACCAGCATGAGGACCGGATGATCAACAAGGTCACCAAGGATGCCTATGATCCGGGTTCCAAGGAGCCGGAGTTCAAGATCTGCGCGGTGCAGGTGAAGAGGGTGTCGGGGCCGCAAGCTCTTACCCCCTACATCGCGAACTAGTTCAAGGACCGATACGAACCGATCTCCTTCGTCACCGTGGAGTTTCGCAGCGTTTTACTCTAGCGAAACTCCACGTTCCTCGGATATCAGATCGTCTCGGCCCTTGAAATGTGCGGAGTTGTATATTGAACTTACACGAAAAGAGAGGGAACATGCCTATTGGCGGAGTAGTGATCACCAGCGTACCTGAGAAAAAGGCGTTGGTGCTGGCAGGGTTGGCGACTATCAGTGAGGTCGAGGTGTATGGGGACGATGCGGCTGGCAATATCGTCGCTGTCCTTGATACGGAGACCTCTGAGGAGATGGAGACGATTATTGACCGGATCAACAAGGATGCCAATGTGCTAAGTGTTGGCATGACCTATCTCAACACCGAAGACGAGGCCGAGCGGCTGGCTCATGGCGAGCGGTTGGCCAAGCCGTTCGGGTTTAAAAAAGCTTTGGCCAAAGACGAGTGAAACGCCGCTTTTTTTTACAGTTGCTGGCAACGGGTTTGTCCGGGCTGGCTTTTTCGCCGCGAAAAACCGGGGCAGCCATTCTGAAAAGTCCGATAGGGACGAACCGGTTGCGGCCACCAGGAGCGGTGCCGGAAGAGTTGTTCCCGGGAAAATGCATCCGCTGCGGCCGTTGTGTTGAAGTTTGCCCGTACCGTTCCATTATCATGCTTGATATCCGGTACGGGATTCATGCCGGAACCCCGTTCATTGAGGCTGAGAACGTTCCCTGCTACCTCTGCATGAAATGTGTAGATGTCTGTCCGACTGGCAGCCTGCAACGCATTCGGCAGCCGGAAACCCGCATGGGGCTTGCCATCATCAACACCTTTACCTGTCTCGCCTATGAGGGCATCACCCTCTGCCGCACCTGTTACGATAAATGCCCCTTTGTCGAGAAGGCCATCCGGCTTGAGCAGCTCAAACCTGTGATCGATGAACAGCACTGTACCGGTTGCGGCATCTGCACCAACGCTTGTCCGGTGACCACTGCTGATGGGAAAAAGGCGGTGAACATTGAGCCGATCTACGCCAGTGACAAGGTGACGCCATGAGCGTGGCAAAGAGTTCGAAAACGCCAGCTCTTCAAGTTATACGCTGGTCCCATCGTCGGCTGATTGTGCTTACCGGTGCCTTCATGCTCATCGCTATCAATCCGTTTCTCAATTATTTCCTGCAGATCGATTTTGTCCAAGGCTGGTATCAGTCGCTTGGTATCGGTAGTCTCTGGTTTGTATCGCCTCTGGAAGGACTGGAGAGTCTGCTCATCACCAAATCGGTCTATATGCCGGCGCTGGTGGGGATGCTGATTCCCGTTATACTGGCGTTTCTTCTTGGCCGGGTGTTCTGTTCCTGGCTCTGCCCGGTGAGTTTTCTGCTTGAGTTGCTGGACCGGCTTCGCCGAGCCATAACTCGGCGCCGCCATCTCCATAACAAATTGGTTGTGGCCAAGAGACTACTCTGGTTCACCCTGATTGCGGAGTTTCTACTTAGCATGATCCTTGGCGCGCCGCTTTTCGTCTTTCTCTCGCCACCTGGTTTGGTAGGGCGGGAGATCATGATGGCAGTTTTTTTCCACAAACTCGCGCTTGAGGGCGTTGTTCTCCTCGTGGTTATTGTGCTTGAGTTTGTCACCCGAAGGATGTTCTGCCGCACCTTCTGTCCACTTGGTGGTCTACTGGCACTCATCGGCAGTCATCGTCGCCTGGTGGTCCAACTGGACCGGGAGGCCTGTACCCATTGCGGTCTCTGCAACCGGAGTTGCCCCATGGGATTGCAACCGGAAGAAAATGAGGCAAAAACAGCATATTGCTGGAACTGCGGTGAGTGTTTGGAGAGCTGCCAGGATAATGTGCTTGCCTTTACCTGGAGAAAAAACGGGAGTGGCTAAACAACCAGCAGTATTGACATGATGCATTGAGGAAGCCAGTAGCTTTGATACAACAATTGTTGTCGGTTTTACGAGACATGGATGCCCTGTTTACTTTTGTGGGAAAAGAGTATTGTTTTGTGGTCCGTTTTTCCGGAAACAACGTTGTCGTTTGTGAAATCATGAACAGTTGGTCGTTTGAGGTATGTTACATTGTGCTTTGATATTAATAGGCTAATTTCAGTTATTCGAGCTGTTCCGCATACGCTTTTGGGAGCATTTAATTCATGACCTCAAGTACGGAAATACGGAAAGCCTATCGTGGTGATGGATTGCTGTTGGTTGACTGTGTTTGTTTGAGTTGATCCGTCATGTCACTGAAATAGGCTACTTATTCTTGATTTCTTGATCGCTATCAACATGTGCATTTTCGGCATGATAATTGCTGTAAGTTGGCGGGGAAGTCTGATAGTAAGGCAATAGATGTTGTGACGCTGTTAAGAAATTTTAGGGGTGGAAAGGGGAATGAGTATGAAGAAAAGCATGAAAACTGCAGCAGTGACACTGTTTGCAGGTTGTTTGGTGATGCTTGGTAGCAATGCTTTCGCTACCTTGGCGAGTGTTTTTGGACCTGGCACTGGCTGGACGCAGTTTCAGGAGGGAGGGACAAGCGAAGATGTGACTTCGTGGGAAGTTACTCCTGGAGTTGGTGGTCAGGATTTCGATGCTGAATATCTGCTCTACAAGTTAGAAGGAAGCATACTCAATTTAGGGCTCCAGACAGGTTTTGATTTGCTTGATGGTCATGTGCATTATCCAAGTAAAAATTACTATGCTGGTGACCTGGCACTCTCTTTTGATAGTGATAATACTCAATACGAGTATGCTGTCGATTTTGGACTATTTACCGCGGATTATCAGAGTGATACGGTCGATGCTGGTTCAGGTGATGGTAAGGATGAACAAGGGCTCTACAAGGTGAAGACATGGAATAAAGATATCTACTATGACGGGACTTCTGGTAGACACGATTCAAGTCCGTTTGCAATGGATGACAAATATTTTGGCCTAGAGTTGAAATATAGTAATGTTGGAGAATATACTGACAATTCAAACGTGAAATCCTATTACCGAATTGTAGCATTTGATCTGGTAGATGTTCTCGGTGAAGAATGGAACACAGAATTTTTGACAATTGATGCCCATTGGACCATGTCCTGCGGCAACGACGAGATTAACGGGCGAATTGAGATTGATCCTGTTCCTGAGCCTGCCACCATGCTGCTCTTTGGCACCGGTCTGGTTGGTCTGACAAGTGTGCTTCGTAGACGAAAGAAGTAATAAAAAACAGTACTGTTGATAAAAGGGCTGTTTCAGTATATCTGAAGCAGCCCTTTTTGCGTTCTCAGAAGAGCGGAAAAGCATAGTCCTCTGCTGGCATCATCTTTTCTTTCTGGAAAGAACCTGCAGAGAATGTGGAGAAAAATGTTGATTCTATGCTATGGTTGGATAAATGTGTCCCGGTTTGATATTGTAAGCTGTTTGAAGTGAATTGTTTCTAAAGAAAATCAGATAAGGTAGCAATTCTGGTGAACTCTGCCATTGCGACTTGGTATGAACGTGAAAACATCCCGGCCTGACAGGCCTAATTGCTGCAATCGCAAACGCATTCATGCGGGTTGACTTCGTGTTGCTGTTGAAACATCTTTGCAACGTTCGTTGTCAATTTGCCCGGTTTTCCCTGCTCTTTATTTCCCTCTTTTTTGTTCTCGGCATAGTCCAAAGCAAAGATATCTTTACCCTTCCAGAATCCCTCCTCCAATCAGTGGAATCACAATACGGTAACCCTGCCAAGCGCCGGCTTTTAGCCTGGCAGGCGCTCATCCGTGACGATTCAGCAACTTCGGATAAGGAAAAAATGGACAACGTGAACCGATTCTTTAACCAGTTGCGCTTCGTCAATGATAAGAAGCTCTGGGGAAAGAGCGATTATTGGGCCACGCCGGTCGAGTTTTTATCAAGAGGCGCTGGGGATTGCGAAGATTTTGCACTGGCCAAATATTTCACTTTGAAAGCGCTTGGCGTCGAAGAGGAAAAGCTGAATATGACCTATGTCAAGGCGCTGGAACTCAACCAAGCCCATATGGTTGTAACCTACTATGCTGTTCCCAACGCGATTCCACTTGTTTTAGATAGTCTGGTGTCAGATATTCAACCGGCGACCAGCAGAAAAGATTTATTGCCGGTATACAGCTTTAATGGCACTGGGCTGTGGCTGGCCAAAGCCCGTGGCAAAGGACAGCAGGTTGGCGGAAGTGACAGACTCAAACGATGGCAGGATCTCTTGAGTAGAATGCCAGAAGGATTGAACTGAATTAAAGGATTTACCATGACGCTTTACAGACAACTCCTCATTTTCACAGTGATTCTCTTTGTGGCGCTTTTCGCCGGTATCTGGGTGGAAAAGTTACACAGTACCCGTTCGTTTCTTGTCACTCAACTGGAGTCTCATGCCCAGGATACAGCGACTTCGCTGGGGCTTTCCCTGTCTCCGGTAATGGTGGATAATGACATAGCAACAGTTGATACAATGATCAACGCGGTATTTGACCGAGGGTATTACCGGGTGATCAGCTTCAAGGATATGGAGGGAGAGGTTATTACCGAGCGGATACTCAAGGTTGAAATTGCCGGTGTACCCGACTGGTTTGTCAATCTTGTTCCCATCAAATCCCCGAATGCCGAATCACTGGTGATGGCGGGCTGGAACCAGGCAGGAAAACTCTATGTCGAGAGTCACCCGGGCTTTGCGTATCAGACCATGTGGGAAGCCATGGTAAGAATCAGTATCTATTTTTTACTTTCTGTTTCCACTGTTTTGCTCCTGGGTGGATTGGGTTTACGTATGTTGTTGAAACCTCTGAAGCAGGTTGAGCTGCAAGCGGAAGCTATCTGTCGCCGGGAATATCATATTCAAGATAAACTGCCGAAAACCAGAGAGCTGCGCCAGGTGGTCAATTCGATGAATCGTATGACCAATCAGGTGCGCGAAATGTTTGCCAGCCAATCAAAGATTGCCGAGAATTTGCGGCGAAAGGCCTACAGCGATCAGGTGACCGGTCTTGGCAACAGACGCTATCTGTCGGCGCAGGTGGAAGCACGTCTGGAAGCAGCGCAAGGGGTGGCGCGTGGAGCCTTGTTGATTGTCCAGCTTGAAAATCTGAAAAAAATTAATGATTTTGACGGGTTTGCAGCAGGTGACACCCTGTTGAAAAAAGTGGCCGACATCCTCAAGCAGGAGACACAAGTGATTGATGATGTGGCATTGGCGAGATTGACAGGTGGTGATTTTGGCATATTCATTTCGGCAATCGATCCGGCTGATGTCAATAGCGTGGCAGAGAGTATAAGCCGAAATATCAGAAAATTAGCTATTGAGGTCGACAGCCAGGTTGAGAACATCGCTCATGTTGGCGGTGTCACATATGATTATGTTCCAACACTGAGTAAACTTCTTTCAGAAGCGGATAATGCACTCCAGGGTGCCCGTCGGAAGGGGGCGAATCAGTGGCTTGTTGCGGAACTTTCCTCTCAAGAAGATCAGACAGTAAAAGGAAAAATATGGTGGAAAGAGACGCTTGAAGATGTATTGGCAAAGGATGATATTTTTCTCTATGGCCAGCCAGTAGTCAGCAGTGCGGATCACAGTCGGGTGTTGCACCAGGAACTTCTTTCCCGCATTGCCATGCAATCTGGCGAGATTGTCAGTGCTGGTGTTTTTGTGCCGCTGGCTGAGCGGTTACAGCTTGTCTCAAAGCTTGACATGGTTGTCCTCGCAAAAGTTTTTGAGCAGAAAGAGAAAATGGCAACCTTGAAAAGTATAGCTGTCAATATCTCGCCATCGTCGCTTGGCGATTCGCTTTTCGTGAAGTGGATACTTGCACAGTTACAGCGCCTTCCGGGCAATGCACCCCATATTATTTTTGAATTTTCGGAGTATGGGGCTGTTCAGTATATCGATTTGGTCAAGGATTTTTCACGAGAGGTCCAGGGCCTCGGGCATGGGATCGGGCTTGACCATTTCGGTCAGAGCTTTGCCAATTTTGGTTATCTGAAGTCATTACGACCTGAGTATGTCAAAATCGACCGCGCGTTTACCAAAGAACTGGAAAGTGATCAGGGCGACAGTGAATTTTTTATCGGAGCTCTCTGTGGCGTGGCACATAGCCTGGATATTCGCGTTATTGCAGAAGGTGTTGAGCGTGACGATCAGGTAGCAATGCTACTGGAGTTGAATATCGATGCCCTGCAGGGTTACTTGTTCGGTCAGCCGCAGCAGGTGTAGACCGATGCGCTGAGTTTGGGCGAAAAGACCTTTTTGCAAGAGGCTCGAACTTAAAAAAATACTCTCTCAGAGCTTGGGAAAGTTCCCCTTCCTCATTTGTCCAATGGAGCTACCTGGTTCATCCTGAATCAGGTCTATCCAAAGGACTGTCTGTCATCGCATTTCTCATAACGACTGAACCGATATTGTTAGGCTTCCGGCAGAGTATGTTGATGGAATGTCGACGTTTATCGCCTGTGTAAGTTATGTCATATTTGGGTTTGTTATTTGTCAGGTAACTATCTAAAAAATCAGAACTAGTCAATATGACTATTTTTGCTTAAATGGCGATAATTGTACTTTGGTACAATTCAATTCCTCTGCCGTTTGACATATAACAGTTATCACGGTGTAGCAGAAATGTTTTGAAATACAGAAATTGGCGATTGAACGATATGTCGAAGGACATGATCGTTGTCAGTTGGCAGTTTTCAATATCAGCAATACATATGGTGAAAAAATGACTCAATCAGGAAAAGTCCAAGCAATTTCAGGTCAGGTAACAGCACGCACTCCAGAAGGACAGGTTCGTGAACTGCATGTTGGCGATCTGGTCTATGAAAATGAAATTATTGAGACATCTGCAGGGGCAACTCTTTCAATCATCCAGCCGGATGGCAACCTGCTGGCCCTGGATGCGAATGAGCAGCTTCTCCTTGATGAGTCAGTAAACGGCACTATTGATCCCACCGATGCCAATGTTCAGGAAGTGGCCGAGCTGCAGCAGGCAATCGTCGAAGCCATTGCCAATGACCAGAATATCGATGACCTGCTGGAAGAGACGGCAGCAGGGCAGGAAACAAATGCAGGCCCTGCAGGCGGCGATGCTTATGACTTTAGAGCCGGCTACCATGCTGGTGATACATCAGCTGGTAGTGTTGGAGCCTATTTGCTCGATAGTGAAAACGCGCGAACCGAATATGTGTATGACCAATATGTTGGTGATGAACCGGACGCTGAGGCTGTCATTGAACCTCCAGTACAAGAAGAGAATCTTCCGCCTACTATTGAGGTGACAGGAGCAACCATCGTGGAAGGTGAGGCAGAAGCCGGTACTGTTGCCGCAACCTTCGTTGTTGCCGATGCAGATGGGGATGTGCTGAGTGTTGACTTTACCCCTGGAACGAACGAGGAGGGGTATTATGAGATTGTTGGTGGAGAGGTTGTGCTTACCGAAGCTGGTGCAGACCATGTCAATGAAGGTGGTGAACTTCCAGATGTCCAGCTTACTGTAACTGATGGCCAAGATAGTGCAAGCGACAGTGCTTCAGTAACAATTGATACCAACAGCCCACCATTTGCCGAAGACGATACTGCCTCAGTCACAGAAGACAGCACAATATCTGGCTCCGTTGCCGATAACGATTACGATATTGATGGCACCATTGTCAGCTACACCCTCAATGGCGAAACACCCGAGGGAATCACATTTGATCCAAAAACTGGAGCATACACTTTCGACGCGTCAAGTTACGACTCCCTCGCAGAAGGCGAAACCCAGACTTTCAATATCGAATACACAGTTACTGATGATCAGGGGGCTACTGATACCGCCACTCTAGCAATCACTGTCACCGGCACCAACGATGCGCCGATCGCCAACGACGACACCTTGAGTGCGACCGAAGATACTCCGGTAACGTATACCGCCGCTCAACTCTTGGGTAACGACAGCGATATCGACGGGCC
>NZ_FRFE01000071.1 GCF_900143695.1 Desulfopila aestuarii DSM 18488 | reverse complement strand
GACCGTCGCTCAATGACCGATTTGTTTAAGCCCCCTGACAATTCGCAACCAATTAAATCTCCACAGCTTTTATTATGGAATTAACTGTGAGACAGCAGTGATCTGATATATCTTGCTTTAACTCTGTTTTTATAAAACCAGGATATTCTCTAAAAAGTTTGACCCATTCTCCACCTGGTGAATAAATCCTTAGAAATTGATCAAGGTACTTTTCTTTTACTGTATACTCCCAGATAATATCGATTATTTTTACTTTACTCATGAGATTTTATCTCCACATTACGCTATAATCACCAGCTTTACTGGTGAATTATTTTGTTAAAAATGGGCAAAGGGTCACCTCATATTTCACAGACGGACATCAACTCTTTACAATCGATTGTCCCATTGAAAATGAGTTGAATCCCTTCCTGCACAAGCAGCGTCATGCCATTACTCATCGCTTCGTCAACAATTTCAGCAGGAGAAGCAAAGCTCATGATTAACTCACTGATGCTTGGATTTACGACCAGCAGTTCGTACAAACCTATTTTACCGTCATATCCGCTGCCATCGCATCTCGGACATCCATTGGCACGATGAAAGACGAGATCATCACTGTATATGACATTGATATGATCAAAGAAAGAAACCCCGTAACTTTCTAATAGACGATCATATTCGGCCTTTTCAGGATGATAGGGTTGTTTGCAGTTTTTGCACAGAGTTCGCACCAGGCGCTGGGCCAGAACGCCGCGCAGTGCGGTAGCAAGCAGCAAGGGATCAAGCCCCATATTCAGGCAGTGAGTGATACCTTCCTCTGCCGAATCGGCGGCTAGAGATGTGAGCAGCAGATGTCCGTTCAGTGCGACATCAACAACCATTAAAGCTGTCCGTAGATCCTGCATTTCACCGATCATGATCACATCGGGATCTTCTTTGCGAAACTCGCCCAACGCATCGGTAAAGGAATAATTCTTGAGAGGATCAACCTCCACCTGATGAATCCCGTTTTGCTTGATTTCTAGGGGTTGTTCGGCTGCACAGATTTTTTTTCCAGCAGTTTTTAAATGGTTTAATGCTGAATGCAATGTGGTGGTCTTTCCCGATGCTTTGGGCCCAACAACCAGTATGATCCCCTCTTCCTGCTCGATCATTTCCTTAAACGGACCGAGGAGCCGGGAAGGTAGAAGCTCGCCCAGCAGAGGAAGCGGCTTTTGATTAGGTAAAATGCTCAGTACAATCTCTTCATTGCCTTTTGGCGTAGGAGTTGTTGCCACACGTAATTCAATTTCCTTGCCCTCAAGAGTGGTAAACTTGAATTTACCTTCCTGCGGTTTGGTACGTTCAGCCAGATTAAGGGATGCCTGTGATTTTATCCTGTCAACAACCAGATACGCATGTTTTTGCGGTATTTTAAGCGGCTTACTGAAGACGCCATGAATTCTATACCGTACCTCACCCTTGTTCTCAAAACCGCAGGGGTCTATATGAATATCAGAAGCTTGGGAGGAATATCCCTTTTGTAAAATGTCATATACCAGGCGAACCACGGCGGGTATGTTAAGATAGTCATTAATTTCTACATGTTTCTCGGTTCCGGCTCTGCTTTCTCCAGCGGTGACCTGTTTTTCCCTTATTTTGTCCTGCGGTTCAGTTTCTTCCAGCGGATCGAACAATGAATTGTCGTAAAATAGCTGCTCGTCTCCCTGATATTCATAATTTTGCAGTGAGTCGAACAAGGAGGTGTCGTATGTTATCCGCTCTTTTCTCTGTGTTTTATAATCTTCCAGCGTGTCGAACGATGAGCTGTCCTTTGATAGCTGCTGCCCTTCACTCTCACCATCTGGCCTGCTGAAATATTTGGCTCTGGTACGCTTCCAGAACGAGCGAATATCCCCTTGAAAGGCGAACACCAACTCCACCTGAAGTTTTCCGGAAACCTGCTCTTGTATGGTGCTGGTAAGGGTTTGATCCTCGAAATTCTTTACGGCGACAACAAGCTTTTCATCTTTCAGGCTCAACGGAACCAGATCTTTTTCTTCAAAATAATCAATATTTATATCTGGAAAGAGCTGCTGGGGATTGTTATCGACTTTATCTAGATCCACAAACCTGGTGGAATAAAATTCTGCCAGTAATTTCCCCATTTTCAATCTCGGTATCTGGAAATTGTTCATTAAAACAGTTTCCGGATCTTCCCCTAGCTCGGTGGCTTTTGCCAGTCCCTGCTCCAGCTCTTTCACTGAAAGAAGGTTTTGCGACAACAGCGATTCATATTGGGGGGGGATCTGTTTAACGAAAATGCCGTGGTTGGAAAATGCGGTGGCCAGAGCTTTAGCTAATTGATTGGCGTTATACTCTTCTTCAGAGGTGAAGTGGTTGTCATCACGTGTGTTTATAAATTCGAGAACCCCCATCAGGGTGTTGTTCTGAACAATGGGAATAGCAAGGATCTGTTTACTGCGAATATTGCTCTTTTCATCATACGTGGCGTAAAAATTCAGTTCAGGACCTACACGCCGCAGCTCCCTAAAATCATACGCATCCCTAAGATTGATTGGTTGTTTTTTCTTAGCCGCAAATCCGACAATAGAATTGTAATTGATCGGTATGACAATCTTCTCAGAGGAATCTCCTGGGAGTAAAAGCCAGGAATCCAGTTCCTGCTTGCTGTTATCCGCAAGAAAAATTGCTGCTATTTTAGCTTGAAAGACTTCCAGAATATGTTTCTTCAACGTGTCGTTGATACTCTTTACATCCGGTGCATCTTTGATAGCTTCCAGCAGAGACTGCAGAGTTAGCGCAGAAGGTGATTTTTTGTGGGTAGCAGCAGGTTTATCGCTTTGATTATTCATCAATTTTATCAAACAGATATTTTCTGAGAATTTTTTATCATAGAGGGTCTTGTGTTCGGAAGCAGTTGTTCATTCAAAAAAATGCGCCCAGGAAAAAACTACACCAGCTTCAGCCGCGCGATGTACGACCGTCGGCTAATAGTGATTGTTGTAGATTATGTTCACTCATATATCTTTCCGCAATATATAAAGACAGCCTTGTTCTTCCAAGAACTCGCATCAGCAACACCTAGGGTGGAACCGAAATCAGTTGCATGAGCCCAAGATTCGGCCGATTTAAGAAAACTTTCTATTGTGTGGTTTTCCAAGCCAGCTGGACCATGGCACAGTCATCAATTTATGTTTAGCATCAGGCTTCTAGATAAACGAAGTGAGCGTAAACATGAGCTCGCCATGATGGACAAGAACCTTGAGTATGATGCCGCCCGCCATAAATGGCAGCTGCAGGCCGTGGAGACTCAGGGGAAGATGGTGCTCGATGCTGCAGGCATGGAGGTATTGGTCGAATCTATCAGGGCCCAGGGGAAGCCTACAGGTTTTGTGTGGGTAGATGCGATGAGTGCAGCAGTCCGGCCTCTGCTGACCTTCTTGTGGGTGATTGTGCTGTACTACAGCCTTGTACTGGGTGCCAGGTTTTAGCTGATGACAAAGACCGGTCTTGTTTCGGCTGAGACCATAACCCTGTCATGGGGGGCGCCGGAGCAGGGGATTGTGAGTTCGATCTTTACCTTCTGGTTCCTGGACCGGGTCATCAAGAAGCGACCGATATCATGAGCATTTTGGAAATGGCAAAAAAGCTGGCGCGACGGTTTGAGGGATTGCGGTTGGCTCGATATCTCTGTCCCGCAGGGTATATGACTATAGGCTACGGGCATCGCTTTGCGGCCGATCAAGAGCAAATTGATGAAACCAAGGCTGAGGCCTTACTCGACGGCGACATGTTTGCCAGCCATGAACAGGCGGTGAGCTACTGTCAACAGCAGGCAAACGCTGAGGCCGGGTTGATGTATTTAAAAAGCAAGACAACATGACCTTGAACCTCTGGCAAGATTCAGGGTTTTCTAATTGTGTACTCCAGCATTCTTTATGGTGTGCCCTTCCACCTGGAGGGTTAGAAACGTTTTGTTGTAATGCTAGCTAATATTAGTTGATTAAAGTGGTTGAAATTTCATTTATTTTTTGTCACTATTTTCTGTTAACTTTTTCCAAAACTCCTACTGAGTTGAACAACTGAGGAATTGATGGCAATCAATAACGATATCATCTACCACACCGATTTTTTAGAAGTAATCCAAACCGGGGTATTTGATTTAGACGATGGTATTCTCATCTTTTCTCACATTCTAAACATTTGCCGCCACACAGGTTTGAAAAAAATCATAATCGATTACAGAGAATTAAAAGGGGAGCGCGGAGGCACGGCAAAAACTTTATATGGTTTGCATGTTGTTGAACAATACAATACGTACCTCGAACAGGGAGGGGCAAAGTTAAAATTTGCTTATATTACGCCTTGTATTACGAGTTATGAACCTGGGGCCCAAGTTGCTCGACAAGGCGGTTTCCCGTTTAAACAATTCGAGACCCGCAATGATGCATTGGAATGGCTAGACTTAAAAACAATCAACAAAATTAATGAGCTGTGCCAATTATAGAAAATTGTCAGTTTAGATCCTGAATAAGTAATATTGTTGTCTACTGCGTCTCACTCTTTCTCGCCAGGCGTCTACCAAGTGCCGTCTGGACAAAATTCACTTCAGACTCTAAAAGCACCTTAGGGAATATTAGAACCGCACTTCAGTGCCAGTTTAGTATTCGTCATTTCAGACAAAATAACTGCTGCACGATCGCTCTATTTCTGACGATGACGATGCTCGATAGTACTTTCTTGCCCGGTACACCCGCAGCTCATACTTTCTATTCTTTTTTTTCCAACTGCTGATATGAAAGCGGAACACCCAATGCTTCGTTATCGACAGGATTCAACGGACTTCCATATGGATTCATGCTTTCAACTGTTTGAAGATTTCCCGAAATTGACTGTTTGCTTACAGCAGTGGGCCCAAGGTGTCCTATTCTCTCAACCGCTTTTCGCTTCTGGCTTTCTGATGGATGGGTGTATCTGGACGTCATCCTGATGTCCGCATGACCAAGGATATCTGCCACCGTTCGCAGGTCCGCGCCTTGCTCCAATAAATGTGTCCCTGCCGTATGACGTAGATCATGGATGGTGATATCAGGAAACAGTGGGTCATTCTGCTTTACCCTCTTCAAGGCTTGATCCCAAGCTTCACGAAAGATAATGGCCGGCCGGTTTCGATTTCGTTCGTTTTGGAGGTGTGAGTCAGTGAGGAAAAAGTAATCTTCGGCATCAAGACCCTCCAGAGCCTTCTGGACGACTTCTGTGATCGGCACGGTTCTCGGTTTACCTGACTTTGTTACTCGAATAACAGTCGTCCGATTGGCAAGATCAACATCCTGCCGTCTCTTTCCAGCAGCTTCACTCGCCCTGGCGCCGGTGTGCATCAAAAGAAGGACATAGGCATAGAGTTCTCGACCATATCCTTTGTAATCGACGAGACAGGCTTCTTGAGCCAATCAGAGAGATAGAAGAAGATCACCTCTCTATAGTTCTTAAGGGTATTCGGCTTTAATCTGCCTCCTCTTGTGTATCTCAAGAACAGATCGTGCAAGAGTTATGCTCAAAAGTGGTGTTTGAGGGAGAATTTAAAAAGAAATGACGTATCCTGTTGGAATCAGTTCGCCAAAACAGAATTCCAACAAAAAAGGATACGTCATGATCAACAGTAAAGTTATCACACTGAAAAAGCCAGGAGAGTTTGTCGAAGACCCGCTGACCGAACTGTTACGTACCGGCGCCCGACAACTCATTGCTGATGCGGTTGAGGCTGAATTGCAGGACCTGCTCCAGTATTACGCAGAGCTGAGAAATGAGAAAGGGCACATGCAGGTTGTGC
>NZ_FRFE01000050.1 GCF_900143695.1 Desulfopila aestuarii DSM 18488 | reverse complement strand
TTTATAGGTAAGTCGTTAACAGGCCAGATTGAATGGCTTTTGGCAATACCAATTGTCCTGACGGTGGTACCAGCGGCAGCTTTAGGTGGACTAATAAGTTGCAGGGTATCGACAACCTGCCTCAGGCGGCTATTGGCTGGTCTTATAGCAGCAGCCTCGCTCCGAATTTGGATTTCTGTATTGGTTTGAGTCGAAGATTTTGAAAAGTTTGCGAGACGATCAAAGGCTAGAGGGAGTATTCAAGCAATGAATAGTGACATCCAGTCCCAATCCATCGGTTAATATTACTACATCGAAGGTCAATTTATAGTACAAACACTATAGGTAAACACTGCTACTGTCCTGAAAAAATCAGTCGGGTTCATAATCCTAACAGCAAAAATGCAGTCTCTGACTGTCGATAATCTATGAGCTCATAATCGAATAGCAGGTAATGAGATTGACAAGCATGACCTTCTGACGCTTGCATGTCCTTATCTTTGGTTATCTATGATTTGCAGTTACTCTATTTTTGAACAATTCCATTTAAATAGACAGGTCTTTCCTGACAGGAAAAAGCTTAATTTGCAGGTTTACTTGCGTCGCTAATATTGCCAATACGTGTCTACACGTCTGTAATTCGTTCGATTGGCTTGCTCCTTTTGTGTGAGAAAGCATTGGCCTGTTTATGTTTTTTCACCAAATGATCTGATGATATGTTCCGAAAAACACTCGACAGTGTCAGACACCTTATCCTTGTTTTTATGCAGTGCAATGTTTGAGACCGGCAGTACTGGCAACCCTTTTTCCAATCCTATGATATTCAAGTCAGAGGGAATGTTGCTGCGAACGACAGGAGCTATTGCCAGGCCGGCTCTAACCGCTTCAATGAGCCCTGAAACACTCTGGCTAACGTATACAATTCTGTATTTTACTCCTTGCTTTTCAAGGGCATCAAGTGTCCAGGAGCGAAAAATGCATCCGTCGTCAAAAACAGCAAGGGGCAATATTTTATGCTCTGGCATAGCAAAACCTGGTTTTACAATCCAGACAAGCGGGTCATGTGCTATGACCTGTTCACTATGGTGAAGTTGAGAGCAGATTCCTAAGTCAAGTTCTCCTTTCTCAACAGCATCTTTAATTTTATCGCTGTTCTTGCATTGCATCTCAACCACAACATCTGGATAGATTGAAGCAAACCGAGACAACAGATCAGGCATAAATCCTGCATTATAATGTTCCGGAGAACCAAACCTTATATATCCTTCCAGATTCGGTTCGGATAATGCCCTGACGGCCTCTTCATGTTCTTTCACTATCCTGACGGCATGTTTTAACAAAACACGCCCTTCTCCTGTCAACTTTACGGTCCTGCCAACCCTCTCAAAGAGTTTTTTCCCTACTTCATCTTCAAGCCGTTTTATTTGCATGCTCACAGCTGATTGGGACTTATTGACTTGAATTCCTGTTTTGGTGAATCCTTTCACCTCTGCAAGGGTGATAAATGTTTTCAAATATTCTATCTGTAGATTCACAATTATCACACATTTAGATTTATTCTAGAAAAACTATTCATTGGACAAATAGTTTAACTGGAAATACGGTTGAGGTCAAGATAGACGGCTAAGTCAGAAATACGTTTTATTCGGCACAGGAGCAAATAATGAAAAATCATTCGAAATTTCTGCCACTGTTAGCATTTTGTACACTCGGCGTGGTTTGGGGAAGCAACTTCATTTATATGAAAATGGCAAGTGACTTGATAACGCCTTCGCAGATAGTCTTTTTACGTATCCTTTTCGGTTTCCTGCCGGTCATCATCTATGCACTCTATCGCCGATCACTTCGGATAGAGCATATAAAGTACTTCGGACATTTTTTTGTAATGGCCATGCTTGCCACTGCATTTTACTACTACTGTTTTGTTAAAGGGACATCACTACTGTTCTCTGGAGTGGCCGGGGCCGTGAGTGGGGCAATACCTCTCTTCTCTTTTCTGCTGGCGGTTCTCTTTATAGAGGAGGAAAAATGCAGAACCATCAAAGTCATCGGAATTTTGATCGGTTTTGCAGGTGTTGCAATAATTGGCAGCCCATCTGCAACCGAGTTGGCTGGAGCAAATCTCGAAGGTGTTTTTTACATGGCTGCGGGATCACTCAGTGTGGGTGCATCGTTCGTCTATGCAAAAAAGTTTATTATCCCGCTGAAAATTTCCGCTACTGCTTTAACAACGTATCAACTGGGACTTGGGTTATTGGTACTGGCCCTCTTAACAGACTACAAAGGCATGAACCGAATTTTCACTACGGTTCACACCTCGGTTGGATTGGTAGTGGGGCTTGGTTTGCTTGGTACAGGGCTGGCGTACATAATTTATTATTATATTGTTGAAAACTCAGGAGCGGTGGCCGCATCGTCAGTCACATACATTCCACCGGTAGTGGCTTTATTGATTGGTGCGTTGTTCGCCAACGAGCCAATTGGTCTTACTGATTATTGTGCAACTGCATTAATTTTTCTGGGAGTATTTCTTCTTAAAGGGGAGGGTACTCGATTTAGTATTTTACTGAATCGCGTACGTCATAAAGAGCAGCATTGAGGCTCACATTGCCAAATCGAAGGTGATGAACCTTGCCACCCACTTCAACAAGAGGTGTCTGCTGTTCAGAAAAACACTATTGCTTTCAGATACCTAACGATAAACAAAGTGATCAGAGATGAAAACTTAGTCTTTGGGAATCTATTCTTTGCAGTTACTCCATTTTGAGGCAATTATAAGTTGTTGGCCGATCCCAACATATCTGGAAATCTTCACAGGTGTAGACCAGGAAATGACGATAACTGCCAACGGCAACCTATACTCTGGCAACACGATACTGCCCCTCATAATCAGCTATTAATCCATCTAAAATTAAGGTTTTTTTGCAAAGTCAACCTAAACAGCCACCTGATACAAGTGTCTGTTTTCTTTATAATCGTGTGACTTATAGTTTGCAGGACGATTTCTGTGTACTTATTTCTCCGCCGGTTTTAATAGCGTACTTGGAAAAAGGATAGAATGGATTGTCTCTTGGCACTGAGTGTGATCCTGTCCAGAATTTGAGTATCTTGTCATCTCCTAACTGTTAAAGAATCTCACTGTGGTCAACTCTTTTTTATGACACCATTTTCTTTCTGGTAGATCGTCATCCATTTCCATGCTTAATGGCTGCTAATATTGGATTTTTATGTACACGGCTCATTTCTGTAGCCCTAAATTGACTAACCTGAGCAAAGTATGAGTCATATTCTGCCAATACTGATGGTCGCATCATGACCTTGCCACCTGGCATTTCAGTCAAGATTTTCTTTTGGATTAGGCTGGCAATCGCCGGGTCGGCAAGATCAACCTTTACTCCAGCAATCGCATAGTCAATAATAACATCGGCAATTGCATCTTTTTCAATTATTGATAGCTGTTTGAATGCTCGATGGAAACTAACTGCCCCACGTGGTATCCTATCAACTAGCGATTTTGCCACAAAGACTTCTTGTGGTATTCCCTCATGAAATAACTGGGGGTAGTTCCAAAAACCAAACCTATTGAAATAGGTCGGTAGTCCCACAAGCACAACGCCATTGCTACTCATTGACTCCAGTAAGGCTAACCCACTCTTCACCAGTGCTGTGCCTATTCGGCATCCTTGATACTCCGGCAGTACAGACACCGGGCCAATGCCATACCAATCTGTTGTTCCATCGGAAATCGTAACCGGTGATATAGCAATGTGCCCAACTACCTGCCCACCAATCTCACTCACAAGAGATATGGTCAGTGCGCCAGCGACTCGAAGATCATGAATGGTTAAATGCTCAGTTTGTTGACTGCAAGAATATTCTTTAAAAGCTGCTTTTGTGACCTCGGTGATAGTATCAATGTCTGATGGTTCTTCGTTTCGTATAATCAATTGAGAGTCCTTCCACATAATAACAGCATGTATTGCCGACAGGTTCCCCTCCTATACCCGTAATTACCTGCAAACAAACATCTGTTAAGCTAAAAAGCTTAACAGTGAAAATGGTGCCTGGCTAACTTTTTTCGTAACCAAGCTCGGTTTGATGTCAAGCTCGAGTCGTATTCCAATAAAAAATGATGCACCAAACAGTTACCACAATGGTTCGGAGGTATCACACAAATAGCATCATTCACCGGCAGGTGCTATGATGCGAAGAGCCTTCAGCTATCACAATATAAATTATTCGAAAGGTGCATCAGAATGTCGAAAGACCTCATTTGTTATTGTTTTAACTACACTAAGTCAGACATCAAAACAGATATTCTTAAAAATAAAAAATCCACCATTGAAGAGCGCATTAAGGTGGAGAAAAAGGCAGGAGCCTGTGATTGTGCGACTAAAAATCCATCAGGAAAATGATGCTTAGGTGATGTTCACCGTGTAGTGAACCAGATTTACAAAAAAGAAGGAATTGTCCCTCCTATCAACATTCCATCTATGTGATATAACAATTTGACATGCCTGCTGTTCGTCCATGTTTCAAATGAATGATCCAGCTGGCCTCCAGCAACCATCTGGTCAGTAAACACCTCAAGTAGCACTCCTCACTAATTGATTATCATTGCCATTACAAAAATAGGCAGAAAGGCCAATGGAGATTACCGTCGGCAACCAAATATAAAGCGCCAGGCTGCTCGGTATCTCCCCCAACCTGCTCCGAAACACGCTGGAAGAGCAGGATCGCGACTTCACCGTGGAGTTCCTAGTAACTAGCACTTATCATCCTGAATTTTTAGTAGCCTACTATCTGCGAGCAATGATCCTACCCCAAAAATGAGGACACACAGTTAAGCCACTGCTATGAAAATGTCAGGAGGACGACATGAGTGTTCAACAAAGAAGACAATACGATCCAGAGTTCAAACGTCACGTAGTTCTGATCACTGAAGAACCAGGCCGTTCAGTACCTGAGGTTAGAGAGAATTTAGGCATATCGGTTGATCTGCTTTAAGAGAGGCGACGGTAACTACCCCACCAAGGCGAAATAGCCTTTTCTGGGCAAGGCAAAAATTCTTCTGTCAAACATTAGGTCTAGTGGTGTCATGGAAAACTAGTTGATTAGATGTCGTGTAGTTGATGATCCACGCACCGAGAATCCCTAAGGCTTGAGCTGGCAGATACCAGATGCCAAGTCGCACGAGGGCGAGAGTAATACTAACATTAACGACCAGGCTGAAGAGGGCAATGAGATGGAACCGTACGAACCTGTTAAGAAGAGAACTTTGTAGTTGTCGTGACCCGAAGGTCCAGCAGTTGTTTATGAAAAAGTTGTGAATAATAGAGACTTCCGTTGCCATAAATGATGCATATCCGGTAGGTGTTGCTGTCTTCTCAATCAGAAGAGCCATGATGGCGAGGTTGAGGAGGGTGCCGAGAGCGCCGACAGCACCGAATTTGACGGAGCTGGGGAGAGTGGCAGAAATACTGGAAAGGCTCATCGGCATCTATATTAATGTTTGGTTCTGTTGGTTGTTCAACTCAGACCAATGTCTCATGGGGCAGCATGACGATAAAAGTGGTTGTGCCCGTGCCACTCTTCACCTCAATGCTTCCTCTATGCATCTCGACAATTCGTGAGGCGATAGTCAGACCGAGTCCGGTTCCACCAAACGCCTGTGAACGTGATTTTTCCACCCGATAGAATTGCTTGAAAATATGCTTGAGTTCATCGGGCGGAATAATTTTGCCGCTGTTGGAGATCTCGATGACCGCCATGTCTCGCTCTTTTCTTGTGCTGAGGTGTAGCGTTCCGTTTTGGTTCAGATTGTATTTGATGCCATTATCGATGAGGTTGATGAAAAGTCGCTGGATCTTTTCCTGATCCGCTGAAATGGTGAGCGGGTCAAAGCTTGTAGTGACCGTAATCCCTCCGGATTTGGTAATTTCTGTATAATCTTCGAGGAGCCGGTTCAACAGCTCAGGAATATCCACAGCGGTACGAACCAGTGTGTCTTCCTGCTCAAGCCGGGCAATGCTCAGGAGGTCTCGAATCAGTTTGTTGAGCCGCCGCATGGAGTGGAGCTGTTTTTCCAGTGAACTCCGAATTTCCGGGTCGGGGTTAGCTGCGAGCATCTCTTCGTGACCCAGCATCAGGATGGTCAGTGGGCTTTTCATCTCGTGGGCAGCATTGCCGATAAATTCCCGCTGGCGGAGAAATGAGTTTTCTAATCGGTCGAACATGGAGTTCAGCGAAGACGAGAGCGCGTGAAGTTCATCTTTGCTTTTTCCCAGAGGGATTCGTTCGTGTAGCGAGTTTTCCCGGATTCGCACGATTCGACGGTTGATTTCAGTTAGGGGCTCCAGCATTCGGCCCGCCAGCAGGTAGGCGGCAATGAAAATGAGGACAATAGTCATGGGGACGGTGATTTCCATGTCGACAAGGATTTCCTGCAATTCGGCGTTCAGCAGCAGTATCGGCTTGCCGATCTGCACTATGAAGGTTGTTTCGCCTATCCGCTGGCGGAAGGTTCTGACTCGCAGTTTGACCGGATGGCCTTTCAGCTCCTCCTTTTCCGACTTGGGGATGCTCAGGAAATTTTGTGAAATGGCAAGGGTGGCAAAATATGGAGCATGTGTAGGTGCCGGAGCAACCGAGCTAATTTTTGCCATCTCAGAGGCATAGAGTGTATCACCGCTCTCTGTAAAAACCCTGAGCCAGTAATTATTCATCGGAAATCCCGGCGGAGTAAGATGTGGCAGTGGAGTGTGGGTTTCAGTTTTTGTCAGCTGGGCAAAGAGAGCATCTGCCCCATCCGCCAGTTCATAATCTATCAGATCATACATTTCCTCTCTCAGTTCGGTGTAGAGATACGCTGAAAAAAAGATCACCGAGAAGAAGGCGGCAAGGGAGATAAAAAGGGTGAATTTTGCTCTGATCTTCATTGCTGATCAGTTCTCCAACCGGTAACCGAAACCGCGGACTGTTACAATAAGGGCTGGTTTGCCCCCTGCTGAGATTTTCTTGCGAAGGTTTTTTATGTGCACATCAATGAAATTGGACATACTGAACGGATCAAATTCGTCTCCCCAGACATGTTCAGCCAGGGTGAATTTAGAGACGGCCCGGTCTTTATTGTGGAGCAAGAATTCGAGAATGCCAAATTCCTTGGCGGTGAGCGGTAAAACCTTTCCGTCGCTGAGTACTTCCCTGGTGTTGGTGTTGAGCTGAATGTGGCCCGCCTCAATTATTGGGCTGGCGGAGGTTGAGCGCCTGAGCAGGGCCCGTACCCTGGCCAGGAATTCAGCGAGGGAAAATGGTTTGGCAAGATAGTCGTCGGCGCCAAGGTTCAATCCTATAACCTTGTCACTGATGTCGCCCTTGGCGGTGAGCATCAGTACCGGGGTCTGGATTCCGGCGGCCCGGAGTTCGGCCAAAACTTCAAGGCCATTGACATGGGGCAGCATGATATCCAGCAGGATAAGGTCATACCTGTCGTCCCAGATTTTTTCCAGCCCTTCTTTGCCATCCGAAGCGGTTACCACCGTATAGTGCTCTCTGGTCAGAATACTTGTCAGCCGTTCAAGAAGATCCGGCTCATCTTCGATTACAAGGATATTCATAGCATCGAGTCCTTTTCGGTCAGGCTTGGGGATACTTCTGCCTTGGCAGT
Organism: Desulfopila aestuarii DSM 18488; assembly: GCF_900143695.1. Classification (GTDB taxonomy): domain Bacteria; phylum Desulfobacterota; class Desulfobulbia; order Desulfobulbales; family Desulfocapsaceae; genus Desulfopila; species Desulfopila aestuarii. The sequence continues at coordinate 14,806 of NZ_FRFE01000050.1, read as the reverse complement.
ATAACGTTTTCCTGTGCCGGGTAGTGAAAAGCTGCCGACAGCATCGTTCGTTGTGTCAGGAGAGTACCATGTTAGCAGACGGTAGTAGTAGCGACCAGCTTTTTTCCCTTTCTTGGTGACCGTGAATTCGCCGATGTCGCCAAGCTGGCGGGCATGACGTCCCAGCCGCTCGGTGGAAAGTCTTTCTTTACTCTGTGAGATGACAAGTATGTCTTTACTGGCTGCAAGGGTCGGTGGATGCCAGTATGTATACATCAACGAGTTTCTGCCAAAAAACTGTCCGGCAGTGGTTTCATTTACGATCTCATCTCGCGTAACGGCATCGTGATGTTTGCTGCGGTAAAAGGCAAGACCGCTTGCTAACCGGTAATGGTCGAGGCCGGCCACCAGAGGACGCTTGCCCTCGGCCTGGTTAATGGCTGCAATCGTTGTATCCACCTGGGTGGCAAGATCGTCCCAGCCTAAAAGAAAGTTCCGACTGTTCCCATAGCTGAGACCTGGCAGACCGAGTGCACAGTAATGGAGCAGGGCCCCATAGACGAGTACAAACACCATGAGTGTTCCCTGCCAGCTACTGGGAAACAGTTGGCGAGGTGTGCGGCTTCTGTACATGGTATGGGCCATGAAGGGCAGCAATGCCAGCCAGAGGGGGCCAGTCCAGTTGAGTTTTACCTGCCGGGAGAGACTGACCAGAATGAAGACCAACAACGGGAGGAGGGTCATGGTCAGAGCGAAAGCATGGCTGCGGCGAACACGGTTGTTGGCGATAGTTGATCCTATCATGTGGTGTAGCAGGCTTCCGGGCTTTATTACGGCCAGGACGGCCAGAAAGCCTGTCGGGGTAATAAGCACCAGGATCGAAGCCAGCAATTCGGGCAGGTCGAATCGGGCTGAGCCTTCAAGACGCCCTTTGCTCTGAAAGAGAAATGAGGCCCAATCATGCTGAAAATTCCACCAGATTACCGGGGAAAAAATCAACAATGCCAGCAATGCAGTCAGGTATGGTTCTCGTCTCTTCAGCCATTGTCGCGACGGCTTGTCGAACAGCAGAAAGAGAAAAATCGCCGGTCCCAGAAGAGCTATGGTGTACTTGGAGGTCATTCCCAGTCCCAAAAAGATTCCAGCCACATACCAGCTATTCTTTTTTTGATCGATAAGGGCTCGATATAGGAAAAACAGGGCGCCGGACCAGCAGGCAATGAGCGGCGCATCCGGAGTGATGACCATTGCTACTCCGAAAAAAACAGGTAGCACTGCTACCAGGATGAGAACCATAAAACCGGTTCTGCGGTCAAAAATCGTTTCCGCGAGCCGATACGAGAAAAACGCCGTAATGAACCAGCAGAAAAACGCCCCGGAACGAACACCAAACTCGGTATCGCCAAAAAGCAGAGTACCAAGATGGATGAGAAGAGCAACCATTGGTGGATGGTCAAGATATCCGGGCGCCAGATGCTGCGCGTAGTTCCAGTAATATGCCTCTTCCTGAATCAGTTCTATATTACCCATGTAGACCAGACGGAGCACAACCGTGTAGCTGATCAAAAGTGAACCGAGTAACGGCCAGTTGATAGCGTCTTTTCCTTTCCTTTTCCTGCTAAGCAGAATGGCCGGAACAAGGCTGAGACCTGAGAAGATACAGAAAAGGGTGGCAAAGAGTGGTAAATGAATGGTCTGCAGGGACGGGAGGCTGAGGAACCCACCACGGAGAAAGAGCAGCATCATACAGATAGAGATATATGGCAACAGGCTGATAGGTTTTTCAGCATTTGAGGCGAGCAGTTTGCTCAGACTGAAATAGAGAACGGCGGTGAGTAAAAAACTTGATACGTTGCTGAGGTCTAGATCAAAGCCGAGATTGGTTGCGAGGTTAAAGCAAAAGGCGTCAAACAGACCTGCAAGAAGGGCCAATGTTGTCAAAAGGGGGATGGCCGACCGGTTGAGTTGGCCAAAGGTGAGGCGCGAGAGCTGACGCAGATAGGTGGCAAGAATTGGGATATTCATCTTAGAAGAACCCTGCATGCGATCAGCAAAAATGATCGGCACTTCCATCACCCTGAAGCCGTCTGCTGCCGTGGCGATCACTTCAAGGCCCACCTTGAATCCGCTCAAATCGTGATCGATAGCAGTGAGATATTGCTTTCGAACAGCAAAAAATCCGGCGAGGGGATCACGAACACCGGTAATGCAGCTGGCAGGGAACGAGGCGATGCGAGAGGCGATGCGGCGGGTTAGCGGCCAACCGGGTGTTTGTCCACCTCCGATATAGCGGCTACCAATGACCATGTCGTAGCTGTTGGTAATGAGGGGAGCTAGTAGTCGCGGGATTTCTTCCGGTGGATGACTTGCATCTGCATCCATTACCACGACCAGATCACTGTTCGCTGCGCGAGCCCCGGTAACGACGGCTCCAGTCAGGCCCCGTTCATCTTCCCGCTGGATGATTCGAACATTGAGGGGGCCAGAGTATGCTGCTATCTGTTCGCATGTACCATCCTTTGAGCCGTCATCGACAAAGATGATTTCCGGTGTGAGTGCGGACTGCTCTGTCATGGCGGAAATGCGTTCCAGCAGAGACCCGATATTATCAGCTTCGTTGAGGGTTGGGATGATAAGGGAGAAATCCTGCATGTAGTCTTCACCTTGCTGTTGTGTAAAAGCGATACCGGTACAATACTTGTTGTCGAAAATGCAACTGGGCACAGGTCTGGAGAGAAGAACAGACTTTGTTCTTCAAAACTCAGCGTTATGATTAGCAGGGGGAAGGTGAAGAAAGAGTGAAGCGAATGAGGGCAATGAGGTAATGGCACCCGTGAGTAAACTTCAGGTGAGTGAGTGTTTAGGCTTTACATTTTATACATTGTACCGATCGTTGGGAGATGCCCAAGGTATCTCTCTTGAGCCTAGTGTCATCGAATACAAACCTTTCTACTGAATGTAGGGAGTTCTGCTTTTTCAAATTCCTAACAGCATATATGTAGTCTCTGACTGTAGATAATCCGTGAGCTCATGATCGAATAACAGTTAATGAGATTGACAAGCATGGCCTTCTGACGCTTGCATGTCTTTATCTTTGGTTATCGACAGTCTGTAGTTGCTCCATTTTTGATCAAATCTCTGTGCTTTGGTGATCCGTTCTGAACAAGAAAAATATTAACCGGGGAAGGCTGGGGTGGATTTGGTACTGCCAGTGGTAATCTCATTTTATTTATGAATCCTGATGCAATATGCACTGCTGGATGCCAGGCATTAGCTCCTCACTTAGGGGATCTCCAAAATCAATTCACCTCTTGCTATTGGCAAAATTTGCCATAGATGCTATATTTTGGGTAAAGCTATTAACCAAAGGAGGTACTTTAATGGCGACCCTAAACATCTCAATGCCCGATGAAATGAGAGCTTTTATTGAGTCCCGTGTAAGTACGGGAGAATATCAAAGCGCAAGTGATTATATGCGTGATCTCATCAGGCATGACCGTGAAGAAACAGAGCGACTCTTGGTTGAAGGACTGGAAAGTGGAACTTCACAGCCACTAGACATGGCTACTTTGAGGAAAAAGGCACAAACCTTACTCAAACAAGAGCAAGCTCTTTAAATGGCCTCTATTCTTATAACGCCAGCGGCGGAGAATGATCTCATCAACATTTGGCTTTATATCGCACGGGATAATCAGGACGCAGCCGACCGTGTTTATCAGGCCGCTGAAGAAACCTTTGAATCCCTACTTGCAGCACCGCAGATGGGTACCTTGTACCAAGCTAAACGGCCACGACTTGAAGGAATCCGTTTCTTCCCTGTCAGCAAGTTTAAAAACTATATCATCTATTATCGGGAGCACCATCAAGGCATAGAAATCGTCCGCGTTCTGCACGCCCACATGGACCAGAAAAAGCATTTGGAGCCGGAAGAATAACCAGACACTAAACAGGTGCGGGCACACAGCCGATTATATGGTGTCCACACCTGTGTTGCATGCAGGCTTTCAGCCGAAAATTGTCTTTGGTAAGTTACTGTCTGCTGTTACTCCATTTTCGTCAATTTCCAATGAAATGCCGTGGACTGCCCTCTGGAACAATTGGAACTTGCACCTTTACTTAAATGGTTAAGATTGCCATTAGCATTCTGGTCAAATCTTTTCCACAAGATTTAAAAGCGTTGAAGAAGGAATCAGTTTAATAATAGTATCCATTTTTACTTATCCAGGTCATTCCGATAAATCATTATTCGGTGTACTCAATATACCGCTGCAGGTGCTTCTTCAACAGTTTTTCAGGAACCCCCTTACTGTCCTCCTCCTTGAGCCGTTCGCTTACGTAACCAACCAGTGGGGCGCAGGCAGAGCGTTTACTAAAGCCGAAATGGATGTCGAGCGTTGAAATAGCCGGTGACAGAGCAATTATCTCGTGTTTGAGCGGATTCTTGGCCAGATGTGCCTTGCCGACGTATTCACCAGTGACGAAATAGTCGATCCGAGCGCTGTCTAGTTTTTTATAGTTTTCGAACATTGTGGGTGCGTCCTCGATGGTAAGTTCTTTGCGCCAGTATTCATCAAATCCCCCGCCAAAGGTGTCGCCCCGGCTGATCCCCCCATTGAGTCGCTTGAGATCTTTCCAGGATTTGAAAGAGAATTTATCGTCTTTACGAACAAATACCACGATCGGGTTTGGGAAGGCCCGGTGTGTAGTAAAAGTGAGGTATTCGGAACGCTCCGGCGTGATCCGGAGACTTACCAGAAGATCGATCTTCCCCATTTCTGCCATAAACATAGAACGTTTCCAGGGGTATACTACGGCCTTCAACGGAAGCCCAGGAGGCATGACGCTCTTGAGCAGTTCGATGCTTGCCCCGTCAAAGCTGTCACTGCCAACACTCCAATCATAAGGGGGATACTGGGGATTGGTAGAATAGATCACCATCTTGCACCCCTCAGGAATTGCAGCGTTCTCGGCGGCGAAAAGCATAGTCCTCATAAAAGTAAGAAAAAAACAGACTGCAACTGCGACAAGGATAAATACTGTTCTCATAATGTTTTGTCCTCTTGGTTGCTGGTCAGTGACACTCTTTGGTAATCGCTTCCTTACGGTTGCTTCATTTCTAATCAATTCTCAATATTTAGCCGGTCCTACCCTGTCAGAAAACATCGTCATATTGGCACTCTAGCGTCAGCTTGAGGTTGCCAGTTTTAAGACCTGTTGTTCGGTGAGAGCTAGGTTCTTTTGCCATCATAATCTATCGAAATAATTTCATCCTCTGAGTGCCAGGCAACCGATAGAATTCTCTCCCTTCATACTTGAATCCCCTCGGTACGGTTTCTTCCCTTCTCTTTGGCCCGGTAAAGAGCTTCGTCTGCAAGGTTGATAAAATGACGGAGAGGAACTGCTTTGCAGTCGGTGAGAGTGCAAACACCGAGACTGACAGTGACCCAGGGGGCTACCGTTGAATCTTCGTGGGGGATGTTAAGTCGCTAGATGTTGGTACGAATTCGTTCCGCGATCTGACAAGCGGCATCATGAGAATTGTTGGTCAGGATTGCTATGAACTCCTCGCCCCCGTATCTCGCGGCAAAGTCTGAAGTACGGTGAAGCGAATCGGAGAGTGTGCGAGCCACCTCTTTCAGGCAGTCATCTCCGGTGGGGTGGCCATACCGGTCATTGAACCTCTTAAAAAAATCAATGTCCAAAATGATAATCGAGAGAGGTATGGTACCGCGAGTGGCCAGGTCGTATTCATGAAGGAGATATTCATCGAGTTTGCGGCGATTGGCAATCCCGGTCAACCAGTCCCGATTGGAGAGATCCGCTAGTTGTTGGGTGCGCTCCTCAACCTTACGCTCAAGGTTGAGGTTGACTGTCTCAAGTTCCTTGTTGGTTCTGCTAAGATCGGCCATATACAGTTTGATCTGGATGAGCATTTTGTTGAAGATGGTGGTCAGGCGACCGATTTCGTCACCACGGGAGGTGACGATCTGTACATCGAAGTTTCCATCGATCACACGTTCAGTGGCACGGATTAGGTCGGTGATCGGTCGCAACAGGAGTTTGCTGTACCAGAGCGAAATACAGACCGCGAAAATGAGAATACAGAGCGCAATTAGCGCTAGTTGTTTTTTCATTCGTTCGATGGGCTTGATCAGTTCATCTATGTAGACACCGCTACACACATACCAGTCCATCGGTTTGAAATATTTATAGATGACAATCTTTTCCCGCGGCGCTGACTCCCCTGGATTTTTCCAGGGATAGATGATGGTTCCATTTTTATTCTTGATGATCTCCTGAATGAAGTGATTTCCCTGTGAGTCGACTGAGTCGTAAATGCTGGTTCCTTCAAGTTTTGGGTGGATAACCAGCTCCCCCTGTGAATTCATCACATACATATATCCGGTTTCACCCAGAACGATGGACAGAATGTTGTTTTTAAAGTCGTCGACATTCACTAACGAGGTGAATTCCGACTTGTAAGAGGAGACAGAGATAATAGCTTTCCATTTGTCGAAATACGACATGTAGAGCACTTTCTCTCTGGGAAAAGGATCTGATGGATTTTTCCAGGAATACTCCATGTATCCGTTTCTTTTGTCGATCTGTTCGTTTATGAACGTATAATTGGATAGATCCGAACCCTTCAAGAGCGGATGTACCAAAAGGGTGCCGTCAGTATCGACGACATAGGTATAGCCGGTTTCACCGATGGTCTGGCCTAGGAAGATTCTCTCGACTTCCGCCTTGGCTGCGCTCTCGGTGATTTCTCCAGCTTCCACACGTCTGAAGTACATTTCCATCGTCTTCTTGTTTTGTTCAGCAATGGCTCGCAAATGGTTCCTGATCGAAGCATTGATTGTCGAGTCGATCAGATTGTACGTTGAATCTGTCAGGGTGCGGAGGTTGGTCATGACCAGATCGATATTCAGCTTATTGGTGATCCGGTAACTGATGATACCAACAAGGCATATGCAGAGAACACACAAGGAGATGAAAAGAATCAGGATCTGAGTGGAAAAGCCGATGGGTAGCTTCATGTCGCCGTATACTCGTCGTAAACTGGAGTATGATGACCTGTTTTCGCCTTACCAGGCTGTTGAAAAACAATTTTACAGAGGAATATCGTCTGTATTCAGAAAATTCACAGATTCAAAAAAATGACTCTAAAACCAGAATGGTAATTTCTATCACAAATTTGCTTGTGTTTTTCAATATCCTGCTCGAGGCTATCAAAATTTCCATTAGTTAGCAAGATTCATGGCAGAATAGGGCGAAACGGTTGAATAACAACAGTGTGTTTTGGGTGGAAAAGAATAACGGTACAACTTGTGTGAAATATGATTTTCCATCAGCATCTTTTCAGAGGAAAAATGGATGCGAGGTTTGGTTGCAACTTCTTTCATCCTGAAACTACCTACACTGCCTCTAACTATAGCCATGACACACTTGGCGAATCTTTCGAAGAGCATGATGTGAGAAATTGCGTATGTTGACTACCCACCTCATACAACACCATGGTTTTAGTGATAGAGTTATAACCAATCGCTTGAGGCCCCTTATTTCTTTAGGAAAATATCAGACCAGCTAGACACTGCAAACAGCGATTGATACAATGTAGAGAGTGGGCGGATACCTAAACAGGAACGTGGCTTTTATCACCCAACGATACAAAGGAGTGCCCATAATGAAGAAAATTGCAGTTCTGTTCTTTTTCTTTGTTCTCTTTTGCGTAAGCGCAGTCGTGGCCAAAGAGTTCCGGGTTGGGGTTTTGTACTGGTCAATGAATATCCCTGGGCAAGTGGCCATGCGCAATGGTCTAGAAAACGAACTCAGCAGAATAAACAGTAGTGCTGCTGCAACAGGTGAGGCCACCGTGATCCTTGATGCCCGTGTAGCCGGTGATGGCAATATGGGCATCGAGAATCAGATTAATCAAATGAACGATTTGATTGAGGCGGCTGTAGACCTTCTTATCGTTCAACCCACAGACAATGCAGCTCTCTCAGGCCCCCTTCGGAAAGCCAATTCGGCTGGAATCCCTGTCATCGCCTATGACCAATATATCAGCGGAGGAACACTGACTGCATACAGAACATCTGACAATTATCAGGCTGGATACCTTGATGGCGAATATATCGCCTCTCGTTTTGCAAAAGAAAAGGAGATCCAGATCATCTTAGTGGAGTATCCCCATGTCTCTTCGACGGTAGAAAGAGTTAATGGTTTTCTCGATGCACTTAATAAATCGGAGCAAAAGTATAGGATTGTCAAGACCTACCAGGCTATTGAACCAGTGTCAGGAAAAAAGGCTGGTGAGGATATTCTCCGGGATTTTTCTAAAAAAGGGAGTGTCGATGTAGTCTTCACTGTAAACGATGGTGGTGGTTTGGCTGTGGTCGATGTTCTCGCCTCAGCCGGTCGCTCCGAAATACTCGTAGCCACTATAGATGGCGACCCTCTCTCGATTGAAAATATAAGAGCCGGAAGACTGACAGTAATCGATTCAGCACAATACTGTGGTCCTCTTGGCGCTGAGACAATGAGAGCAGCCTATTCCGTCCTTCGGGGAGAGAAACCTCCGTATCATGCTCTTGTTCCCGTATTTCCAATAACCACAGAGACCTTAGAAAGGTACCATGGCTGGGCCGGCCCTGTGGCTGAAGATTTCATCAAACCTTGGAAAAGCTCGTCTCCTGAGTGGCAAGGGTCACTCAAGGTAGTACATCAGTAACAACGCCCAAAGGAGTGTATGGCAACAAAAACACAAACAATCACTCGCCAGGTTGGCAGAACGAGATCGCTGGCTTTCGGTCTGGTTATGCTGGTGATCATGTTGATCGCCACCTCAATTTCTGGATATTTTTCTTATAATCTCCAAAAAAGTGAAGAGAATAGACTGGCTGGCACCATCGGCACCATTCTCAGTGAATCGATCAATCGAATCAGTTTTTCAGGCAAGTATCATTCCCGTATTCTCCTCGAAGAGATGCAGAAAAAACTACCTGAGCTTGCGTATATATCGGTCGAAACGCTCGACGGAATCGTTGAAGCCCATACAGACAGCACCCAAAACGATACACCGATAACCCAGGAAGAGAGAGATCTCAATCATCACGCAATTGACGGCGATACCACAGTCATAACCGAGAAGACCATTAATGGTGTGGCGGTAAAAGAGGTTTTGGTACCCTATCGAACTGGACTCAGGTTAGAGCCGTCAGGAGTTGTACGCATAGGGATCAATGTCAATGAAGCCCGCAGCAAACAACTGAGCAATTTATTTATCCATATCTTGATAATTATCGCCCTCACCATTTCGGCGGTATGGATCATGGAAATGCTCAGCCGACGTTTCAGCCGACGCCTGAATGAATCAGAGCAGGCATTGCGCGAAAGCAATGATTTGTTCACGTTATTCATGCGTCATTCGCCCTTCTATGCTTTCATCAAGGATGTGACGCCTTCAGAGAGCCGCGTACTGCAAGCAAGCGATAACTATCGACAGATGATAGGCATAACCGGCAGTGATATGGTTGGCAAGACCATGGCTGAGTTATTTCCTGCCGACCTTGCCGCAACAATTACCGCAGATGACTGGGCAGTCGTGAGCAACAATAAGGTTCTGCAAGTCGACGAAGAGCTGAATGGCCGTAGTTATACATCGATCAAGTTCCCTATTATTCAGGGTGGGAGGACACTACTGGCTGGTTACACCATTGACATTACCGAACGTAAAAAATCAGAAGATCTGTTGTCTTACTCCAACTCTTTGACCACTGCTGCTTTGGAGTCAACACCCGATGCCATCCTTGTTGTTAAAAGGGATGGTAAAATTGCTCGCTGGAATCAGAAATTCGTCGATCTCTGGAAGGTCCCTGAAGGACTACTGGATACTACCATTGATGACCCGGTACTCCAGCATGTTACTGCCCAGATGGCCCAACCTGAGACTTTTCTTGCCAAGGTGCTTGAGCTTTATGATCATCCGGAAGATTCGAGTGTCGATACGCTCTTTCTTGCCGATGGTCGCGTTGTCGAGCGCTACTCGCAACCACTTCAAATCAAGGATGAAATTGTTGGTAGATTCTGGTCTTTTCGAAATATCACTGAGAGAAAGCGCATGGAGGACGCGTTGCAGGCAAGTGAGTCTCGACTTTTGGAGGCGCAAAAGATGGCAGATGTGGGAAACTGGGAGCTTGATGTCGCTACGGGTAGAATCTGGGCCTCCGACCTTGCCTATGACATGTATGGCTTGAAACCATCACCGGACAACACAATTGAACTCTCCAAAGTAAAAGACTGCACAGTTAACAGAGAAATAGTACGTCAGGCAATGGTCGATCTGATTGAAAAAGATGAGCCATACAATATGGAAATCGATGTGGAGCCAGCAAATGGTAACGAACCTCTGAGCATTCGTTCTATTGCGAAATGTATTCGGGATGAAGAAGGTCGCCCTGTCAAGGTTGTCGGTGTTATCCAGAATATAACCGAGATGAAACGCGCCGAAAACGAAAGGCTCAAGCTTGAAGCCCAACTCCAGCAGGCTCAGAAAATGGAACTCGTCGGCCTCCTCGCTGGTGGAGTTGCGCATGACTTTAATAACATTCTCGGGGTGATCATAGGTCATGCGGATTTAGCGATGGCCCCGTTAAATCCTTCTCATCCACTCTTTGCTCATCTAGAAGCAATTCGTAAGGCCGCAAATCACTCAGCTGATATTACCAGGCAATTACTTGCCTTTGCACGCAAACAAACCATCGCACCTAAAGTGATAAGCCTCAATGAGGCAATAGAAGGAACACTCAATATGCTTCGGCGACTCATCGGAGAGGATATTGAGCTCACGTGGCGACCCGGAGAAAGCCTTTGGGCAGTTAAGGTCGATCCGTCACAGATCGATCAAATCTTGGCTAACTTATGCATCAATGCACGGGCTGCCATTTCTGGGGTTGGTAATATAACTGTTGAGACGTGTAACTGCACAATGGATGATGGGTATCTCTTGGGTCAATCTGATTTTATTCCAGGCGATTATGTACGGATCTCTCTGTCCGACAATGGCTGCGGCATGGATCAAGAAACTCTGTCCCATATATTCGAGCCATTTTTTACTACAAAAGGAATTGGCAAAGGAACGGGGCTCGGTCTGGCCACCGTTTATGGCGCGGTCAAGCAGAATAGGGGCTTTATCAACGTCTATAGTGAACCGGGAAAAGGCACATCTTTCACCATCTATCTTCCAAGACATAGCGGAAAGGCAATAAATGAAATTCATGAGAGTACAGCAGAACAGGTTGTCGGTGGCAACGAAACCATCCTTTTGGTGGAAGACGATTCCGCAATCTTAAACATGACCACGATGATGCTGCAAAGCCTAGGCTATACTGTATTTTCTGCAACTTTTCCCAGTGAAGCTATCCGTCTAACTGACGAATTTTCAGGCAAAATCAACCTACTGATTACTGATATGGTCATGCCCGAAATGAATGGCCGAGATCTGGCCAAACATATTCTAGCAAACCAATCTGGCCTAAAATGCCTGTTCATGTCTGGTTACACTGCCGATATAATAGCCAATCAAGGCATTCTTGATGAGGGTGTGTGCTTTATTCAAAAGCCTTTTTCTAGGAACGAACTTGCCAAAAAAATCCGTTCGATACTTGAACTGAAAGGGTCATAGAGAGCAGACAGTCCGATTTGGAAAGAGATACGATTATTCATACATCATTGCAAATTCTCAGGTTGCTCAAGCATATCATATAACGCCGTCAGCAAACACGCAGTTTCTACATTTTACCTCCGCTCACTGAAGGGAGTGACGGTGGGCAACAACTGAAGATGACACAGAATTCTTCCCAACACTCCTTGGTTGCACAAATGTTCAGGTTACCTTTACTGCAGTTAAATTTTAAATTTTGAAACAATCATAGTAAGTCTTTCTGCGAGTTGCGATAGTTCCTCTGCAGATCCCCTGACATGTTTGCTGTTTTCCTTCACCTCGACAGAACGTTCCTTAACCTGCTGGACACCGTCGCTCATACTGAGAGTCATCTGACTGCTGCTAGCGACATTCTCATTTATTTCAGAGATCCCTTGAGAGGCCTGGGTAACGTTATTGACAATCTCATTAGTGGTAATCGATTGTTCCTCGACAGCGGTAACAATACCATTCACTATCTCATTCACTTCATTGACGATGTTGGTTATTGCCTCAATATCATTAATGGTACTATTTGTTCGCAACTGGATGCCGTTGATGGCGTCCCGAATTTGCCCGGTGGCCTCGGCCGTTCCTTTAGCCAATTCTTTAATCTCGTTGGCAACAACGGCAAAACCCTTCCCTGATTCGCCTGCACGGGCTGCTTCAATAGTGGCATTGAGGGCGAGTAAGTTAGTTTGCTCAGATATCTCAGTAATCGTCTCAGTGATAGATCCAATAGATTTTGCAGCATCTCCTAATTCTTTAATGCTTTCGTAGGATCGTTTTGAATTTTGAACAGCTTTTTCTGTGGTAAGTCTTGCTCTCGCACTGTTTTCCGCAATCTCTTTAATGGTAGTCCCCATTTCTTCTGAGGCTGAGGCAATCATATCAAGATTCGTTGTCGATTCCTCCATTGCCGCTGATACCGAACCCATGTTGTCAGAAACTTGTTGAGCATTGGATGATGCATCATCAGCAATAGTTGCTGTCGATTCAGCATTGGCAACCATCTGATCTGAAATTGTCGCGAGTTCTGTTGAAGCTGCTGAAAGAGATTCCGAAGACCTGATAATATCTTCAAGCATCTCTTTGCCTTTTGAGACCATGATGCCGAGTGAGTTGGTCAATTGACCGATAGCATCGTCTACCTGTGAGGAGAAGCCAATGGTGTAGTCGCCATCACCTACTTTAACCGCTTTTGCAGCAAGATCCTTGAGTATAACGTTGATCGACCGCACCATAAAGACGGTTATAAGAATCGCTACAGCGATGACGACAAGTCCCACCACTAGGCTATTCCGCAACATTTTGACATCGAGACCTGCAACTATATCGACCCTGTTCATACCGACTGCTAGAGTGACACCCCATTTATCGATGAATTTTTTGTAAGTGACTTTCATAGTACCTTTCCATTCATAGTCCACCAGACCATCTTCAGCAGATTTCAGAACAGGTACTAGCTCAAATAGTTTATCCGTAGACTTAAGGGTGGGATGTATTAGAGGCGAGCCCTTTTCATCATAGATAAAAAAGTATCCATTGCCGATTTTTGTTTCCGAGACAAGCTTTCTCACCTGATCGGAAATCATCAACTGCCCCACATAGATAGCACCGACGATCTTGTTGCTTGAGTCTTTAAGTGGTTTATAGGCCGTGAGATACCAATCGTTGACAACGAATGCTTTACCAAGAAAAGTTTCACCGTTTAATACTGCTTTGTAAACTGGGCTGTCTGAAGGAATGTAGGTACCTACTGCTCGATTACCATCGGCCTTTTTTACAGTTGTCGCAATACGCAGGAGTTTGTCGTCCACGAGTTGGAAGATGGTCGATGAGCAAGTAGTTAAACGTTCGATATTGTCAACAATATCTGTATTTCGGTTGAGAGTGGTAGTGCCGGCGACGAGGCTTGGGATTGTTTGCTGTGTTGCATTTTGTGTTACCTGATTTATCAGACTTTGCTCGATCACATTCGCTTGATCTAGATCAAGAGGACCGTTGGAATTGATATCTTTCTCGAGAATTATCAGATCAGCGACAAGTTCTTTTCGCAGTCCCTCATCGAGTGCGTCAAGTGAGTGATACAAGGCCGAGTGAATATTTTCAATGGCACCTTCACCTAATGTATACAGGCTTTGCTTGGACATCTTGACAGCATTCCAAGAGGTTACCAATATCGAAATAACAACCACAGAGAGCATTGCACTGAAAAGTTTTGTTGTGAACTTGATATTTTTTAGGTGTTTCAGCATATAAAATCTCTCTCCTTGAAATCTGATGGAGGCCTTGGAATAACAGCAAGAAAACCTTTTTTGGGTCATCTTGTCTTAAGTCTATTGGCAAAGTTATGAGCTTTGCAAGGCATTTCATCGTTTCCACATTGTGGCACAAATAAATGGCGTCATGTATGGGAAAATTTTGGCTGAAATCTTTTATGTAGGTTGCGGTTGTGCTACAATCCGTAATTGCGGTGGTATCGGGAAGTTTCTTCCATCGCCTGTAAATGTCTCCGCCGATCATCTATTCCCATTTCTCATCACAGGTACCTGATCAGAAAAGGTGTCAACTCGGACATGAGACGCAGTTTATGGTTTGATCAAAATCATAAGGCTTGCTCTGAAACGATCGATAAAGTGGAGGTGAATCGTTCATAGTGGCAAACCAACCTTTCTCGAAGACTCAATTCGTAGTTTATCTTATTCCTGAGCCAGTCAGCACCCTTTGCCAGCCATTTCACATCATGGTGTATACTTCAGTTAGGGCATATCGCTCTAACAACCCCAACCCAGGAGGTGCACCATGAAATTATCCCAGGCAGTCGATTTCCATCTGCAGTATCACCGGACCAACTCCAAAAAAAAATACCGTCAAGACATGTGAGTTTGTCCTCAACCGTTTCACTGCTCGATTTGGCAAACGTGATCTCGCCAGTATATCCCAGGAAGAAGTCCTCGAATTTTTGCTCTCTCTGACGAAAAACAACAAACAGGCGACCAAAAGGAACAGATACTCGGTACTCGCATCTTTCTACAACTTCATTATCAACACCGGCCACCCCGCACTTGCCAATCCCTGCAACACATCTGTGATCAGAAAAATCTTCAAGCGTCCCCAAGC
>NZ_FRFE01000070.1 GCF_900143695.1 Desulfopila aestuarii DSM 18488 | reverse complement strand
TTTTCACGAATTGAGGTGAGAAGTTCCCTTCACGATCCCGAGGAGTATTTAGCTCAAAGCTGCCATTCATGGATTTGATAGTCTTTTTGCTTTTACCATTACGGCGGTTTGCGGTGATATCCTGTTTGAGGTGGGAATCCAGTTCTGCTTCAAGAGCTGCCTCGGTGAGCTGTTTGATCAGCGGAGTAAGGATACCCTCCTTACCCATGAGAGCCTTGCCCTCCTGGAGGTCTTTAAGGGCACGGTTAAAATCGAATTCTGGTTGATCTTCTGTCATGTCAGTCTCCTTTGTCAGCTGTATATATCAGCTCTTGTTAACTGACACAAAATTTTGAACGCCCTCTGCAATTTCTGTAGAACAGATCATCAGGCATCCCGCTGCCTTCGCAATTTCAGAGTCTGTTCAGCAAGAACTCTTTTTTGATCATCAATAAATATAAATTCTCGATTACCCATTGATTAAACTCAAATTATCAAGGCATAATTTGTTGTTTATTTCCTTCAATACTATTCGTATTTATCGAACTATCACTCAGTATTTATCTGTTTGACCTGATCTTTTTTGTGCTTTAGCATCTACCCCATTCATAATTGAATATTGCCCCTCAGTGAAAAACAGGATTGGGGCGGCACATTCGAGCCTTGATTGTTTTGTCAAGCGACTCGGCAGGTACGGTTGGCTTTAAGCCCGCCTGGAAATGAACAGTCAATAACTGGAGATATGAAAAGACTATGACAGCATTATGGAAGGGATTCGCACCGATTTTTTTGATACTAATTGCGTTTGCACTCATCGAAGGAGGCTTGACGACGGATTATGCCGAAGCCCGCTCAAAAGTTGGCGGAAAATCCTTCAGCTCAAGTCCCAGCAAAGCGAAAACTCCAACGAATACTCCTGCAAGTGCCCCTGCAACTGGTGGAAGTCTTGGGCGTGGCCTCATGGGTGGACTGATTGGCGGTGCTCTTGGTGGAATGTTGTTCGGCTCGATGTTTGGGGCTGGAGGATCCGGTATGGGAGTACTCCCTTTGCTGATTCTGGGTGGTGCCGCTTTCTTTTTTTACAGGAAGTTTGCTAGCGCAAGGCAGAATGCTGGCAATATCGCGCCTAACCAATATACTCGGCATGACACCCAACCAAGCAGCATCTTTGGTGGAGGTACAAATAGTGTCAACCAGGTACAACCCATGCCAACTGCCGAGGTTAATCTTTTGGCCGATGGCATTAGTCAGATCAAGAAGAATGATAGGGATTTTGATCCAGCATATTTTAAAGAAGTAGCCTCCGACGTGTTTTTCCAGGTGCAGGCTGGGTGGATGCATCGCGAACTCAATTCCTACCGTCATCTTCTCGGCGAACAACTAGCACAGGAGTATGAGGAACATTTTATAGAAATGGGCCGCAACGGGCATATCAACAAGCTGGAGTCTATTGCTATCCGCGGCGTGGAGATTGTTCAAGCAGGTAGTGATGGTGTCCAGGATTTTGTCACCGTATTGTTTACTGCCAATCTTCTTGATTATACGGTTGATGACAAGAGTGGCGAACTGATTTCAGGTAGCAAGACCAATCCGGTTAAATTCAGGGAAGAATGGACTTGGGCTAGACCTGCAGGTACTCAGGACTGGAAACTTGAAGGTATAAAAGAAGGCTGAAAAATCCGCACCGCCCTCACAAGGCATATTCTGCTATTGTGAAGGCGGTGTTGATGTTTGTAATTGGCTATGATTCTCTTCGTATTGAAGATGTTGTTCCTCTACCTATCGCCCAAATCAGAGATTACTACTGATCGCCTAAATCGTAACAGGTGAATCGTTCAGTCACCTGTTTTCCAAGTAACCCTCCCGTAACATCTGGTCAAGAATAGTCTCACCTGCTCAAAAGAGCGCTGTGCGTATGATTGCCATTTTCTATCTTGTTTTTTAAAAGGGTCACCTGTCAGCAATCAAACCGAAGCCGGCTGATGAGGTAAGTCTGCAGCAGGTTATCGAAAGACTCCTCCGTTAACTCAATGCCCCCTGCTGCATCTTATGCGCCCTCGGCTAGGCGTACGGCAAAAACTATACATATCGGTTCTGCACATTTTCTGCAGCTGGTTCGCAGTTCCGATTTGCAGTTCGAGGTTGATCAAATGATGTGGTGTAAGTAGGATGGGTGATAACTGATGTTGTCACTGTATCACGGTCACCCAATTTCCGAAGAATCCAGGAACATCATCTATGGAAACTGCAACGCTCGCCTGCAAGATCCTCGGCGGTCTGGTCCTGTTCATGTTCAGTATCTCGATGTTAAGCGATACTATGAAAAGAGTTGCCAGTATCCGTCTGAAAATAATCCTGGAAAAAGCCACAACAAGCCCGCTCAGAGGGATTTTTGCGGGAACAATGGTCACCTTTCTGGTCCAGAGCTCAAGCGTAACCGTCCTCCTGCTACTCGGTCTGGTCAATGCCGGAGTGATGAATCTGAACCAGGCGATATATGTCATTCTCGGCTCAGAGATCGGAACCACAATCACCGCCCAGATCGTGGCCTTCAAGATTACCGTCTTCTTTTTCCCCCTTATCATAGTCGGTTTTATCCTCCGCGCTACATTCCCAGCGAGGGAGGACATCAGGAACATTGGTGAGTTACTGTTTTGCCTAGGCATGGTATTCCTGTCCATGAAAATCATGTCTGACGGTGCTAAACCACTCAAAGATTATCCACTCTTAATAGATGTGATTGGACAGTTCGGCAGCTTCCCGCTCTACGGAATTCTCATTGGTACGATCTTCACCACAATCACCAGCAGCAGTTCGGCAACGACAAGCCTGGTCATCGCCATGAGCATGGAAGGAGTGGTTGGCCTGACCTCAGGAATTACCCTTATTATCGGTGCAAATATCGGGACCTGCGTTTTGGAACTGGTAGCCATTGTGGGAACAAATAATTCGGCTAAACGAACGGGAATGGCACAATTTTTCATCAACCTTCTGGGAGCGTTGCTGATATATCCCTTCATCTCGCCATTTTCAGAACTCATTGCCTCCACAGCTAATGATATTCCCAGGCAGATAGCGAACGCGCATACAGTATTCAATGTGACTGTCAGTTTTATACTTCTGCCTTTTACTTCGGCTCTGATTTTTATATTAAAGAAAATTATCCCGGGAGAGGATATCAATGTAACCGATACTTCACGAGGCCTCGATAACAACATCCTGAAAGTTCCTGCGCTGGCTCTGTATCAGGCAGAAGAAGAAGTTCGTAAAATGGCCTCCCTCACCCAAGAGATGCTCAAACTGGCCAGGGCAGCATTCTTTGCCGACGACATAAAAGCCGGTAAAACCATCATAGAATATGAGAAAACCGTGGACGCCATACATAACAGACTCTCCGACTATATGAGTAAAATCAGTATGCTGCTGCTCTCCGACAGGGATATCTCAAAAAAACGAGCCATTGCCCATTCCTTGACTGATATTGAACGGGTTGCGGATCTAGCTGAAAATCTTGCCGAATATGCGAAACAAAAAGAGATTGTCTTCTCGGAACCGGCTAAAAGAGAACTCGAAAAGATCTTTGATAATGCTGTCGACCTTTACGGTGCTGCAGTTCTGGCGCTCAAAAGAAAGCACAAGACCTTGATGACGGATGTGACCCAGGTAGAGGACAGGAATGACTCCCTTGAACGGGAGTATAGGAAGAAGCATTATGGCCGGCTGGAACAAACGAAGGGCACAACCGGCCTCGATGCCTTTTATCCTTCAGTGTTAAGAGATCTCGAACGGATTGGGGATCATTCGTATAATATAGTTGAGCATTTCAATGATCTTTAATTCACTATAACTGGCATGACAACGATTCGTTCAATTATCGGAGTAGCGTTTTGTATTTCTCATTTGCAGTGTGGTTTAGATGTAGAAACCGACAAATTCTCATGTGATAGCGCCTCTGACCCAGGCTCGACTATAAAGTGTCAACCAGCATGAAACATGGCTATCCATAAAGCATGACAAGAAACTACCCGTCATCACGTAAAGGTGATAATGGATTTGATTTTCACCTTTATTTTATTGCTATGCTGTCAAATCAAATAAATCATCTTCCTGCGAACCGCTTTTTCTATGAATGATCAACAAAACTCACCACAATATTTAGCAGCTATAGACTTGGGCTCTAACAGTTTTCACCTAGTTGTTGCCCGTATTGAGGATGGTCATATTCACATTCTTGATAGAATAAAGGAAATGGTGCGCCTGGGAGGCGGTCTTGATCAAGATGGCAGATTATCTGAGGAATCACGGATACGTGCTCTTTCCTGTCTAGATCGTTTTGCGGAACGTGTGCAAAAATTACCTCAAGGCAGCGTGGCTGCCGTTGGAACAAATACTCTGCGGCAGGCGAAAAATTCCCGTCAGTTTTTACAAAGCGCCAGTGAGGTTCTGGGCCACCCGATCTCAATTATTGGTGGAAAGGAGGAGGCTCGCCTGATTTATCTTGGTGTTTCCCATTCTCTAGTGGCTGAGGATGGGAAGCGCCTTGTCATGGATATTGGCGGAGGAAGCACGGAATTGATTATTGGTGAGGGTTTTGAGCCTCTTCACCTGAGCAGTCTAGAAATGGGTTGCGTAAGTGTGAGTCGGGCGTTTTTCAAAAACGGAGACCTCTGCAAGAAAAACTGGGAGAAAGCTCGCATTGCAGCACATATGGAATTGCGTCCGGTGAGACGCGATTTTCGAGAAGTTGGCTGGGTCTCTGCTGCTGGGGCATCGGGGACGATTAGGGCAGCGGGAAGCATCGTGAAAGCGCTTGGTCTTGAGACCTATCATATCACCTTGGAAAGTTTATACGAAATACGAAATAGAATGATAGCAGCTGGGCATGTGAAAGACCTTGTTCTTCCAGGTTTAGACAGAGACCGGCAACCTGTTTTTGCAGGAGGGCTGGCTATCCTCATGGCCACATTTGAGGCACTTAAAATCGAAAAGATGCAGGTTTCCGAAGGTGCCTTGCGGGAAGGCCTTCTCTATGAACGTCTTGGCAGGATTCAGCGTGAAGATACGCGATTGAAAACCATTTCCAGTGTGCAGCAACGATTTCAGATCAGCCAGAAACATGCGCGAAGGGTGAGTCTAGCCTCGCACCGTCTTTTTACCGCCTGCGAAAAAGCGTGGAACCTGCGACTGGCGGACGCCGAGAAACTGCATTGGGCAAGTAGTCTTCATGAAATTGGTCTCGCGGTTTCATTAAGTGGTTATCAGAAACATGGCGCATATCTTCTGGCCAACGCAGATCTTCCTGGATTTTCTTTGGAGGAGCAGGACTGGATGAGTGTCCTGGTGCGTTGCCAGCGCAAGAAAATATCAGATAAATACTTTAGCGGTTTGCCCGTAAAGGACCAAAAGACCGCTTTGAGGCTTGCAATTCTTCTTCGTCTTGCCGTCCTGCTCCATCGTTCCCGCAAAGACGAGACGGCGGCTATCGAGCAAGTGATTGCTAGTGAAAATACTTTGATCCTACAATTTGCACAGCATGAGTTGATAAATCACCCCCTGCAAAGAGCCAGCCTTGAGCAGGAATCCAAGTATTTAAAAAAGGTGGGTTTTAATCTCAAGGTTAGCTAGTGACCTGCTATTCTAGCAGGAATAGAAGACAGATCTCATCTTGATTTTTAGGCCAAGCTCATATGACCTCTTCCGTTCAAATAACCCTTAAGTTTATCAGCAAGGCTGATGATTACTGATCTTGATCTGGGCTTGTTGAAGAAACTACGATCTCAGGGTAATGTCCGTAATGCTTTAAGCAGGCGAACCGACCTCTATGAGTAGCGCTGGGCAGGATGAGATGAATATCAATCACTGGCAGGTCGCTTGAAAGATAACCTCCCATTGTAATCAGTAGCCGCAACTATTTTAAATCACGTAACGAGTAATCTTTTAGTCATGAGCGCCGGTGAGTATACGTTTTCTGAATTCCTCAAGGTTGGAATCCCTCTTGTCCTAATAATGTTGGGTATGTTTTCATTCTTATTACCATTGCTGTATTTGTAGTAGGAGCTTTACTGTTTCACCTTCAGGAGTGATACATAGAGCCTCTTGCAAAATGACCAGAGCGTGAGGCTTTGCACTGTGGCCACAAATAGATCTTTGACAACCTAACCAAGCAGCCGTAAAAGTTGATCTGAAAATAAGGTGATAACTCCAAACATCA
>NZ_FRFE01000085.1 GCF_900143695.1 Desulfopila aestuarii DSM 18488 | reverse complement strand
CACGGCTTATTAGTATCGGTAAGCTCCACGTGTTACCACGCTTCCACACCCGACCTATCAACGTTGTAGTCTACAACGAGCCTTGAGATGGCTAATGCCATGGGAAATCTCATCTTGGAGTGGGCTTCCCGCTTAGATGCTTTCAGCGGTTATCCCTGCCGAACTTAGCTACCCAGCAATGCCCCTGGCGGAACAACTGGCACACCATAGGTTCGTCCACCCCGGTCCTCTCGTACTAGGGGAAGATCTCCTCAAATTTCCTGCGCCCGCAACAGATAAGGACCAAACTGTCTCACGACGTTTTAAACCCAGCTCGCGTACCACTTTAATTGGCGAACAGCCAAACCCTTGGGACCTGCTCCAGCCCCAGGATGTGATGAGCCGACATCGAGGTGCCAAACCTCCCCGTCGATATGGACTCTTGGGGGAGATAAGCCTGTTATCCCCGGAGTACCTTTTATCCGTTGAGCGACGACCCTTCCATGCGGAATCGCCGGATCACTAAGACCTACTTTCGTACCTGCTCGAGATGTCTCTCTCGCAGTCAAGCTCCCTTATGCCTTTACACTCTACGGCTGGTTTCCAATCAGCCTGAGGGAACCATCGCGCGCCTCCGTTACTCTTTGGGAGGCGACCGCCCCAGTCAAACTACCCACCAGGCAGTGTCCCGGATCCGGATGACGGACCGCGGTTAGATTTCTAAGACAACAAGGGTGGTATTTCAAGGTTGACTCCATGACTACTGGCGTAGCCACTTCAAAGTCTCCCACCTATCCTACACATGTTGCCTCAAAAACCAATGCCAAGCTATAGTAAAGGTTCACGGGGTCTTTCTGTCTTGTTGCGGGTAACCGGCATCTTCACCGGTGCTACAGTTTCGCTGAGTCTCGGGTTGAGACAGTGGGGAAATCGTTACGCCATTCGTGCAGGTCGGAACTTACCCGACAAGGAATTTCGCTACCTTAGGACCGTTATAGTTACGGCCGCCGTTTACCGGGGCTTCGGTTCATTGCTTCGCTTGCGCTGACAAGTCCCCTTAACCTTCCGGCACCGGGCAGGCGTCAGACCCTATACATCGTCTTTCGACTTCGCAGAGTCCTGTGTTTTTAGTAAACAGTCGCTCCCCCCAATTCACTGCAACCAGACTAGGCTTCATAAGTAAATTATTACACCATGCTGGCACACCTTCTCCCGAAGTTACGGTGCTATTTTGCCGAGTTCCTTAACCCGAGTTCTCTCAAGCGCCTTGGTATTCTCTACCTGCCTACCTGTGTCGGTTTACGGTACGGTCACAATCATAACTAGATACGAGGATTTTCCTGGAAGCATGGAACCAGCCACTTTATTGTCCAAAGGACATCGTCATCACGCCTCAGTGTTAAAGAGACCCGGATTTGCCAAAGTCTCACACCTACACGCTTAAACCGGGACAACCAACGCCCGGATGGCCTTACCTTCTCCGTCCCCCCTTATCATCAAACGCTATGATAGTGGTACGGGAATATTAACCCGTTTCCCATCGACTACGCCTCTCGGCCTCGCCTTAGGAGCCGACTAACCCTGAGCAGATTAACTTGACTACAGGAAACCTTAGGCTTTCGGCGACAAGGTTTCTCACCTTGTTTTTCGCTACTCGTGTCAACATAAGCTCTTGTGGGACCTCCAGCACTCCTTTCGGTGTACCTTCTCAGGCGACCACAATGTTCTCCTACCAATCAGATAAATCTGATTCCGTAGCTTCGGTACTATGCTTAGCCCCGTTGAATTTTAGGCGCGGTATCACTAGACCAGTGAGCTATTACGCTATCTTTAAAGGGTTGCTGCTTCTAAGCCAACCTCCTGGTTGTATCTGCAATTCCACATCCTTTCCCACTTAGCATAGATTTGGGGACCTTAGCTGACGGTCTGGGTTCTTTCCCTCTCGACCACGGAACTTATCTCCCGTAGTCTGACTCCCACACTCGAACTTGACGGCATTCGGAGTTTGATAAGGGTTGGTAATCCGGTGGGACCCCTAGCCTTGTCAGTGCTCTACCTCCGTCAGTCAACATGTGAGGCTATACCTAAATATATTTCGGAGAAAACCAGCTATCACCGAGTTTGATTAGCCTTTCACTCCTAGCCACAGCTCATCCGAACAGTTTTCAACCTATATCGGTTCGGGCCTCCATCTCGTGTTACCGAGACTTCACCCTGGCCATGGCTAGATCACCCGGTTTCGGGTCTACCCCATACAACTCATTCGCCCTCTTAAGACTCGCTTTCGCTTCGGCTCCACCTCTCGGCTTAACCTTGCTGCATAGGGTAAGTCGTTGACTCATTATGCAAAAGGCACGCTGTCACACTGCTTGCGCATAGTGCTCCAACTGCTTGTAAGCTAACGGTTTCAGTTTCTATTTCACTCCCCTCCCGGGGTTCTTTTCACCTTTCCCTCACGGTACTCGTTCACTATCGGTCATCGGTTAGTATTTAGCCTTGGAGGATGGTCCCCCCATATTCCCACAGGGTTTCACGTGTCCCGTGGTACTCTTTCCAGCTAGGTCAAAATGCATTTCGTGTACCGGACTATCACCGTCTGTGGTCAGCCTTTCCATACTGTTCCACTATACATTTATGATCCATATCGCTGATTTGGGCTGATCCGCGTTCGCTCGCCGCTACTTACGGAATCTCAATTGATTTCTTTTCCTGCAGGTACTTAGATGTTTCAGTTCCCTGCGTTCGCTTCATGAACCTATGTATTGAGTTCATGATGACGGGGTATAACTCCCGCCGGGTTTCCCCATTCGGAAATCTCCGGATCAAAGCCTGTTAACGACTCCCCGAAGCTTATCGCAGCTTGCCGCGTCCTTCATCGCCTTCCGATGCCAAGGCATCCGCCGTTAGCCCTTAGTAGCTTATCCACAAAACTTGATTAAACTATAAGGTTGTATCCCTTTTGCGAGGATACTACTCAACTACTGTAACCTTCAAACCTTCCTGGCTTTCTGTACTGTTGACACGGTGACCTGACAAGGGCCGGTGTGCCATACAAAAAACCGGTTTAAAGGATTTTGTACTACTCTACTATTCAATTATCAAAGAACTGTGTTTCGTTTCAGGCGTTACGTCCTGAGTTCCATTTTTAGAGCTTTCTCTAAAAACAGAAATCAAA
>NZ_FRFE01000069.1 GCF_900143695.1 Desulfopila aestuarii DSM 18488 | reverse complement strand
TATGTAAAAGCCACTGATATCGGCAACAATGACCGAATTTTTCCCATTTCTTACGTTGCCGCTTGGTCTATGGTGAAAAAAGCAGGCAAACTGGTCAATATCGAACTGCGTCCACATGATCTCCGGCGTCATGCGGCAACTTATGCATCAAGATCTGGTACTCCCATAGAAATCGTCAGCAAGGTCATTCTACGGCATGCAGACCTTTCAACTACTCAAAGGTATCTTGGAAAGGTAAATGACACTGAAGCGATCAGATGGATTGAGACACTTTATGGATAGGCGTGCCTCAACGGGTGAGGATTGCTCCTTGCCCGTTGAAAGCAACAGTAGGCACCTCAAGTTGTAGTTTTGCTGCACTTTTGAGAGTCTTTGGAAATCTTTTCCTTGCAGTTGCTCCATTTTGGTACAATTATAGGTTGTTGGCTGATCCTCACATGTCAGGGATAGTCTTAAATTGATTTTTTTTTTTTCTTACACTGATAAGATTGCCAAAAAGAATATCTTTGGAGGTAAAATTGGAGCTATCACTATCCTTCCAACCATATCCGTTGCGGACCATAGAGAAAACGCTCCTGGTCGGTTTTAAAAAATTAGACCTTCTGCTCGACCTTGGCAAAGCAGGGAATGCAGAGCGTGCGACCGGAAAAGCGACGGGTTCGTGACTCCATGGTATTTTCACCGCAATCCTGACAGACCAGGCTTTCCAGTATTTTGGCAGGTCGGGGTGCACGCTCGTGTAACTGCTGCACGGTAAACAATTCTTCAATCGGCAGCGTCATCAGCCGCTTCTGCATCTCCTGACGCAGCTGCTGCAGCCGCTCCTGTTCTTCACCGGTTATGGTTTTCTCTACACTCTTTGCCATCAGAGCCGGCATCTCACCATCCAACTCGCCGCGTGATTCCGGCCGGAACACAAGCCGAATCCCTTTGTCATTTTTTCGACTATAGAAAGCGAACGCCATCTTGCCGTAATCACGATGTAGAAAATTCCCTTTGCCATAGGTGCAACCGGTTAAATACTGGATGCCATCCACTCCACACATATCTGTCTCAGCCACACAGACCAGATCGGCCGTTCCAACCCCGGCCATTTCACTGAGGGCAGCCTCCGCGGCCCGGATACCAATGGCCAGCCCTGGACAGCTATGGCCGTGAAAGCGAATTGTTTCATCTATCAGGTGTTGCTCAAACGTACAGCTCATATCTTTCTCCTCATCGTTAAATATTCCTCTACTGTTCAGCAGCAATGAACATTCTGGCCACTCTCTTGCGGTACCACCAATGGATGACCGTTAATATTGTGTATTTCCACCGCCAACCCATAAACGGACTCTATCATCGCCGCTGTTACCCGACCAGTCTCCAGATGACTGAAAACCTTGCCGTCTTTCAGCATCAAGACGCTGTCCGCATAGCGCATAGCCTTGTTCAGATCATGCATGGTCATCACCGCACCGAGACCATGCTCATCGACGACCCGGCGCAGCAGGCGCATAATGTCAATCTGGTTCTTCAAATCCAGGGCGCTGGTTGGCTCGTCTAAAAGCAGCAGCTTCGGCTCTTGTACCAGAGCTCTAGCAATACAGACTTTCTGCAGCTCTCCTCCACTCAATTGATCGATAAACCGTAAGCTCTTGTCTTCGAGATGGAGATGCCGAATGGCGGCCTCGACAGTTTCCAAATCGTGGTCACTGGTACGCCAGCGAATATGTGGCTTGCGGCCCATGAGCACAGCATCGAAAACTGTCAAGCGGGCGGTCTCACTCTTCTGGGCCACATAACCGATCCGGGTAGCAATATCTATAGGTCGCATACGGAGGACATCCACCCCCTCAACCATTACCGCACCAGCCGAAGCACGGTGCATACCGTTCAAACATTTCAGGAGGGTTGTCTTACCAACCCCATTGGGGCCGAGAATGGCAAGCAATTCACCAGGGCGCACCTGAAAATCAATTTCCTCAAGAATTGCATACTCTTTATAGGCGAAATGCAGATGACAGGTCTCGACAATCATTTTCGACCTCCTCGCAAAATTAACCAGAGAAAAACAGGTGCCCCCAGAAAAGCAGTAAGCACCGACACCGGCAACACATGAGGCGCCAGCAATAGCCGGGCGACCGTATCCGACGCCAAGAGCATCAAGGCCCCACCAACAAACGCCCCTGGCAGCAGAAATCTGTTATCGGAACCGATTATCCGCCGGACCATATGGGGAACCACCAGCCCGACAAAACCAATGATCCCGAGAAAACCAATCACCGTTGCGGTGAGTACCGATGCCAACAGCATGCCCACCGTCCGCACCCGGTCCACCCGCACCCCAAGCCCTTTGGCAGTCTCCTCTCCAGCATCGATGGCGTTATAGTTCCAGCTATTAACAAAAAAATAGAGTGCCACAACGGTGACGACAATCGACATGCCGAGTAATTCCTGCCAGTTGGCCCTGGCAGTATCACCGAAGGTCCAGAACACCATGGCGGCGAGTTGAACATCGTCGGCGAAAAACTGGAGCAACATGGTGCCCGCAGTAAAAAACGAGCCCAGCGCCACCCCGGTAAGCACCATCACCTCCGGTGTCGCTCCCCGCATCCTGGCGATAGCCACAATCACCGCCGCAGCCCCAATACTGAAAACAAAGGCGGCAACGGTCGTAAGGTAAGGATTGGTGATCTGTACCGAACCAACACTACTTGAGGTCATGATCCCACCGCCAAGTACCATGACCCCGACGGCTGCACCGAAGGCGGCAGCGTGGGCGATACCGAGCGTGAAAGGTGAGCCGAGCGGGTTACGGAGAATAGACTGCATCACCGCCCCGGAAAGGGCCAGGCCTGCCCCCGCCACCATGGCCGACAACGCCTGGGGCAACCGGATATTCCAGACAATGATCTCGATCTTTCGGGCTGTCTCCATGCCGACCAGGCTTCTTGCAACGTCCACCAACGGAATGCGGGCTGCACCAAGCGAAATGGAGAGGAGCAGAACCATGAAAAGTGCGCCCCCTAGAAGGACAAGGAACAGGACTTTTCGTCCTATGTATTGTCGGTATTCCTGCGGTACCCTGCCATCGTGAAAGTGCATGTCACTCTACCGGTATATCTTGGAAAACATAATGATAAAACTTCGCATCGAGTTCCGCAAAAACCGATTTTCCGACGAAGAAGGTGAAAATTTCATCAGCCTTTTGCCGTGGATCAATATCGGTAAAAAGCTCCGGATAGAGCAGTTTACCGACATAGAAGGCATCAGCGAGGATTGATTCGAAATTCTGGTTGTACCAGTTATATGGCAACAATCCGAAAACCTTACCGGTCTTGACCGCAGAAAGCGTTCGGTAGGAGGGATCACTCCGCAGCTCAAACAGACCGCCGGCCTTGTCGCCGAGCTGAAGCGTCGAGAGGTCGAGAAAGAGATAATCAGGATTCCATTCCACGATTTTCTCCTTGGCGATAGTGCTATTGCTGACCTCTTTGGCGTTGGCATTTGCTCCGTCCGCAAGATTTTTCGCATTGACGAGGCGAAATGGTGGATAGGTCGGTTCGGTCGATTGGAAACCGTGGGGGCCGGCATAAGCAACCCCGCCAAGATAGACCGACGGCTGCTGCTCTTTGGGGATGTCGCTGGTTCGATTTTTAAGTTCTGTCATCTGCGTCTCAAAATAGGAGATCACCTCTTCAGCACGAGGTTTCGTGTCGATCACCTCAGCCATAATCCGCAAGGAGCTATACAGATCGTCTTTCAACCCTGCAAGGTTACCATATTTGAGTGCAACCACCGGAATGCCGGTTTTCTGCTCTAAGGTTGCTGGATCTGGGCCGACTGTTCCTTTACCGGTTCCCACCAGCTTCAAGATCACCTCCGGCAGCGGGTCAAGGGTCATTATCAGCTCTGGGTTATCTTTTCCCCGAAACTCGCCAAATATTGGTAACTGCTGGAATTGAGGATTGGCAATCGCGTAGGGACGCGCATCAAACTGACGGCGCCTTCCCTCGATATCATCTACTGCCACTACCAGGTGCTGTCCCCCAAGATACGTAAGTAACCGAAGACAGCCGGAGCCGGAACAGATAACCCTCTGCACCTTGTCAGGCACAACAACCAATCGTCCCAGAGAGTCTGTAATTTCTCGGGCTCCAGCAATATCTACAGAGACGGTCAGTATTGCGAAAAAAATGACGATGAAACGCATAACGCCCTCATTGTAATAGTTGTTTAATTGCAGTTTGCTAGCAGAAAATTTTACGCCGCGGTAACACATATGTGAATTAAATATTACGCGCATTCGTTTACTAACCCTCCCGCCACAGGAAGTCAACACCATATTTTCAAATTCGTATTACCGAATAGAAATTGAGCAGATTGAATTGACTACAATTTCTCTGGATTCTGGAAAAAAGATATCGCAGGAATCGGTATAGCAGTATGTAAATATGCTGGTATACAACAAGAATAGAGCGACAATGAAACTCATTCGATAGTCAGGCTGACAGCATGGGGACCAAATCATTTTCGCGATGTAAATTAATTCTGGACCTTACCATTTGAGATTTCCAAATAATATCTCATCAAATTTTTAATATCTTAGAATTGAACCTTTTTACTGCTGCTTTCAATGGGCGAGGAGCGATCCTCACCCGTTGAAAACAACAGTAGGCACCTCAAGTTGTAGTTCTGCTGCACTTTTGAGAGTCTTTGGTAAGCTACAGTCTGTTGTTGCTCCATTTTTTTTCAACCTATTTTATCTCTCGAGTGACACTTTCATAACACATTCCTGAATTAGCTATACAGCAGGTGGCACCGAGGTTATAATTGTAGCAGAACATATAAAATGTTTTAATCATTTGCAAATTCAGTACTTCCAGTATTGTAATCACACTGTTTCTTCACCGTTCAACATAAAACCAGATGGAGAAAACCATGAGCAATCGATGGCGAAGTCGTATCGGGATGCTGTTGATTTCAGCACCGTTTCTGATGCTTTCCACAACGGGATGCCTTGCTGCCCAACCTGCAGCTTCCGAAGTGGAGGATGAAATACTAATCCAACCCGAGGCAACAGCAGCTCTCACCGAGATGGGCAATTACCTCAACTCACTCAAATCGTTTACGGTGATTTCCGAAATGTTAATGGATGAGGTTCTTCTCACCGGCCAGAAGATTCTCGTCACGGGTACAACGAAGTACAGCACCCGGCTGCCCGATCGGCTGCAGATCTCTTCGAAGATTGAGGGGATCGATCGTGATCACGAATATTATTATGACGGTAAAACTTTTACGATCTACGGCAACCAGGACAAATACTACGCCTTATTCGATGCTCCTGATTCCATCGGCAAGTTGCTGGACATCGCCCAGGATCAATACAATATCGAAATCCCGTTGCGTGATCTGTTCTACTGGGGCACCGAAAAAAACCGAATGGTGGATGTCCAGTCAGCTACCTTTATTGACCAGAGCCGAATCAGCGGCACACTATGCAATCATTACGCCTTCCAGCAGGAAGATGTCGACTGGCAGATCTGGATCGAAGATGACGACACACCGCTGCCGCTTCAACTGGTCATCACCAGCAAACTGGAAAACGGCCAGCCCCAGTACATCTCCACTATGACCTGGGATGTGGCACCGCAGTTGCCCGACGGTACCTTCGTGTTCACTCCGCCAGAAGGAGCGCATAAAATTGATATTGCTGTTTTTGATGACCCTGAAGAATCAACACAACAATAAGCGGAGGATAACAGCATGCAAACCCGATCACTTTTTTTTCGCGTCAACACCGCTCTTGTTGTTTTGTTATTTTTTTTCACTTCCAGCGTCATGTTCCCCACCCTCGCTGATGCCCGAAAATCGGAAAATCGCACCCGAACCTCCATCCATAAAAGTGGCCACAAAGGAGGCTCCAGGGATCGTCGGCCCAACAGGGACATCAAACGGAAGACAAACATCAATGTGAATATCAGGAATGACAGAGGATATCGTTATGACGGCCGCCGTCATCACTACCACCGCGATTATCATCGCCATAATGATGTTGGCAGAGCGCTCGTTGTCGGAGCGATTGCCGGTCTGGTGGTGGGCTCTGTCGTCACGGCGGCTTCCATGCCGCCCGCCTGTTCCGATGTCTATGTCAATGGATATCCCTACAGACAATGCGGCAGCACATGGTACCAACCGCATTATGCCGGCAGCCAGGTCAACTATGTCGTGGTCAGTCCGCCCCGGTAAATGAACAATGACAACGAACAGATTCGCTTAAAAGAACAGTCTGCTTTTGTGAAGCTCTTTCAACCAGCGTGAAATTTCGTGAAGAAAATATACACGATATGAGCCTCTTGCAAAAAGACGTGCAATAACAGAATCAGGGAGTATTTTGATTTAACACGCTGAAATAATAGAGCTTCATGGCATTTCCTGGTATAGTTTTGTATCCAGCAAAACCAATCCAAGGAGAATGCCATGAAGCTCATAGACACGATATCATGGTTGATGGGACGTGTCCAAGGAAGTCTATTTCCTCATCTAAACCAATGCTTGCCAACACCGTTAACTGAACAGGAGGAACGATTGGTATCAATTCTGGAACTTGTCCAGGTTGAACGATATGTACCGAAAAATATAACCAATTATCGTTATCCGGGGCGAAAGCCTCT
>NZ_FRFE01000067.1 GCF_900143695.1 Desulfopila aestuarii DSM 18488 | reverse complement strand
AGCCGCCTCACCGTCTACCTTGACCAAGGCGTAGTCGGCCCAGACAATAATGCAGCTGAAAATGCCATCAGGCCGTTTGTGATAGGCCGCAAAAACTGGCTCTTTGCCGGTAATCCTGCCGGAGCGGCAGCTAGTGCCAGCCTCTACAGTCTCGTCGAATCAGCGAAAGCAAATGGCCTGGAACCGTACAGATATCTTCGTTTTATCTTCGAAAAACTTCCTTTCGCAGAATCGCAGAGCGATTACGAAGAGCTGCTACCGAACAGGCTCAAAGCCGCCGACCTCCTTTTGCCGCAATCAATAAGTGGGGTTTAATTAGCGGATACGTTATTGGCGTGGGGGCCCGATCCACATGCCGGATCCTGACCATCGACCAGGCCGTCACAATTGTCATCGATCCCGTTGCCGCAATTTTCCGTTGCTCCCGGATTGACCTGAACCCGTGAATCGTCGCAGTCTTCCTGAATGAAACTGCAGGATGGATCTGCCGGAAAACCATAGCCATCGCCATCAATGTCGTTGCATTGAGACTGGCCGCAGGTCGGATCTTCACTGTCTGCCAGGCCGTCACAATTATTGTCCACACCATCAAAACATAGTTCTATTGCACCGGGATTGATGGCGGGATTGTTATCATTGCAGTCGATCCGGTTATTGTAGCCATCGCCGTCCGTGTCTACCGGTTTTGCCGCGTTGGCCGTTGCATAAATAACGACAGATAATGAGCAGATAACAAGGGCGCTCAGCAGAGAGTTTTTCATAAATGTTGTTCCTCCAAACGTGATATATAGATCAGGCTCGTGCTGTGATTCCCCTCTTGTTCTTCTCTCAACTACCCGGGGGATTAATCAATATGAAGCCTGCGTCTCTCGACAGGGAAAGAGGCAGGTTGTCAGCCAGTGTTACAGGCCGATGTATTCGGTGGTGGCTATCGGGTACCCGTTACTCAACTCTATGGCATCCATAGGCTTTGCGGCCATGAGCGGGGTGGCGGCAAACGAAAGAATTAGAGCTGAAAAGGAAATGGACTTGCGTTTGAAAAGATTTCTCATTGGTACCTCTGTCTCAAATAGTGGAGCCTTGCCCTAATCGGGATGAGTAGCGTCGGCTAGTCAACATGACTACTCGCCCTTCAAGCGGCATGCCACACAGTGGGAATAATTATGACGAGGGTAACCTACTTGA
Source organism: Desulfopila aestuarii DSM 18488 (assembly GCF_900143695.1). Taxonomy (GTDB): domain Bacteria; phylum Desulfobacterota; class Desulfobulbia; order Desulfobulbales; family Desulfocapsaceae; genus Desulfopila; species Desulfopila aestuarii. The sequence goes on along the minus strand of NZ_FRFE01000067.1, from coordinate 6,612 downwards.
AGCAGAGAGAAAATGGCTTAGGTAAAAATTTTGCAGGGAAAAATGCGGGAAACGGAGTTACATATTTGAAATTCGAATAGCGCTGTTTGGTATTTTGAAACGCATTACTGAGTCGCACGTGTCTCAATCGGTGCAAATAAGTCCAGGGAGGACTCCCTCGTCCAGGCGTGAAAAAATATCAGAAATATAACGGGGCAGACCACGATTTATTAAGAAGTCCACATATAGCCAATCAGTCAATCCAGGTAGATAGGAGGTATTTTAATTTTCAAAAATACATCCATCATCTTTATGCTCATCCCCGTTATGCTTGCAAGTGAGAGCTGCTGTACACAATCTTCTTGCGTTAACACCGAAGCCAAAACTCATCATCTTTGCAATCTTCGGCGAAAAATGAAGAGTTGACCGGATTTCTCCGATGAGATGAAAAGCTGCTTGACCTGTCTATAACTTCACACTTCATATTAACGTTTTCTCAAACAGCATCATTGACAAAAACATTGGAGGACAACCATGAAGACTGGATCAGGAAAACGGCTAATCCGAACATACACTATGCAGCTGCCATTTCTGGCGAAAGAGATATTTCCCCTGCTCTGCCCGGTACGGGAATATGACTGGATTCCGGAGTGGCACTGCCGCCTTGCATATACGGAGTCGGGCTTTGCGGAACTGGGCTGCGTGTTTCAGACCGAGTTCGCCGATCAATTCGGCATTGAAACCTGGGTGGTAAGCAAGTATGAAAAAGACAGCTGCATTGCCTTTGTGAGAACCGGGGAGCACCGGACAACCCGCTACACTATCACTCTCACCCCTGTCAACCAATCCACAAGCCTGGTCTGGCAACAGGAACTCACCGGGCTGCGCGACAGAGGCAACGATCTGCTCACCTCGGCCCCCCCAGCAGCTTTCTCCACCCAGATGCAGAAGCTGGAGCAACTTCTCAACAATTATCTCACCAACCAATGAGATGAGAAAAATGGAACTCACAGTAGGTAAACTTGGAGCAAAATACAATCTTTCCAGATCGACACTGTTGTACTATGACAAAATTGGATTACTGAAACCTAGCTTCCATATTCAGGGTGAGTATCGTCATTACACTGCAGCAGATGAGCAAAGGCTGATCAAGATCTGCCACTACCGTAAGGCAGGCATCCAGCTAAAAGAGATCAAGGTTCTGCTCGACTCCCCGGAAACGAGTTTCACCGCTATCCTCAATAAGCGCTTTGGTGAACTCAACGATGAAATCCAAAAGCTCTATCAACAGCAGCGGATAATTGCCGGCCTTTTGAAGAACTGCGGCAAACTCAACGAATCCGGGGTTATGACCAAGGAGCTATGGACATCACTATTGGAGACATCGGGTTTTACGGATAAAGATATGTATGAATGGCATGTGGCATTCGAGCGGACGGCTCCGGACAAACACCAGCTTTTTCTCGAATATCTGCAGATTCCCGATGATGAAATCGCAGTAATCCGCGGTTGGGCAACAGGTCCGGTCTCCTCTTCGAACCAATAACGGTTGGTAAGATTGAACTATAAAATACCACATGAACGCTATGGCGAGGAAGAAGGAGAGATATAATAACTCGCGTTACACCTTGTCGATTTTACCGGGTTCGCCAGGATTGATTTTACTTTATCCTTACGCCTCTTTGGATGGCAGAACCGACCATTGAACTACCCGGTTGCGGCCTGACTGCTTGGCGTGATAGAGGGCCTGATCGGCGCGGTTAACAAGTTCTTCCAGAGTGTCGCCGGTCTGGTGTTCGGTCAGGCCGATCGAGATTGTGAATGTGAAAGGGATTTCCTGGCTGATTCCCAGGGCGATTTTTGTTCTGATCCGTTCGGCAAACATGACGGCACCCGCTTCGTCGGTGGAGCGGAGCAGAATGAGGAATTCCTCACCACCCCAGCGTACCGGTGTGTCGTAGGGTCGGCATTGAATGTGCAAAAAGTTGCCAAGTTCTCTGAGGACCACATCACCGATATGATGCCCATGTTCGTCGTTGATCCGTTTAAAATAGTCGATATCGAGAAAGAGCAGACTGAGATGCTCGTTTCTTCGATGCGATCTGGCGCACTCATCATGGAAATTATGGGCGAAATATCTCCTGTTTTTAAGGCCGGTCAGCGGGTCGTGTATCGCCAGGTCACGTAGCTGCCCAATGGTATCGACCAGTTTGAGTTCCTTTTCCTGGCGGACGGTGCCAAGGATACCGAAGATGACGCCAAACAGGACGGGATGAAGCAAAAACAACCATTGCATCGGCGAGTTAAGCATCTCAAACAGGTTGCCGTCACTACCTGACAAATCAAGGATCCGGTATTCATATAGCAGGGTCACCAGGGGAATTGGCATCCCCCAGAACACGCCGAACCAGATATAGATATTCCTCTTAAGATCGTAACTGTAGGGAGATAATGCAGCTTGAAGAAACTCCTTGATCTGGCTTGGTAGTGTAATCAAAGTATTCTCTCTTGGTGGCAAGGTCCTGATCTATTAGAATGATTCGCTTCAACAATGGAAGATGTGAGCTGAGCCTGGCGGGCAAGCCGACCGCAGACTGACCATCAGCATGCACGAACAGCAACCATATTAGCACGATGAAGGAAAACGTGTGAGTAATTGTTGATGCTAAAGGAATTGAAGCCAGAAAAGGTAGTGATTGCAACATCCATTCGGCCATACAGCACCGCTGTTGACAATGACTCGTTGATCGAGCAGTTCATCGCTCTTCCCGAAGAAGAGCTGCCCGGGCTACGTACCCACCTCAAACCTTGATTTGATCAGAGCAGAGTAAAAACATCGCTTTGTGCAGAGGGAAAACTTTGATAGACTCCTACTGAGTTGCCTTTACATGCTTTATCGTTTTCTGAATGAATATGATACGTGTCGCATCTTTTTTCGGCCGAAGTACTATCGATGGCAATGTCGTTTCGCTGTCTCCAAACGCTAGCGTCAACAGCTCACCTGCCCCAATCCACTCACTTCAATGAAAGTACCTGAAACCAAAAAGAAATCAACCAAGACAGAAAATGGTCATCCGCGCTATTCGGCAATATCTCAAGAATATTCGGAAAAGCTTCAGCAGGCTCTCTACGAAATTAGTGAACAGGCCCATTCGCTATCAAGCGAGGAGGATCTCTACAGTTCGTTGCATGAAATCGTCGGCCGCTTTATCAACGCCAAAAATTTCTTCATTGCCCTACGCCAGGAGCGCGACGGCCAGCAATACATCAAGTTTGTCTATTACTATGATGAAGTTGACGCACATATGCAGGGTCTGGAGTTCAAAGTCGACCCCGAGGCCAAACACTCAATGTCGGGCTATCTGTTAAAAAGTGGCAAACCGCTGCTCTTGGTCCCAGAAATATTCGATGATTTTTGCCGGGAGAACAATATCAGTCCTCTGGGGACAAAGGCGTATTCTTTAGTCGGAGCACCATTTTATCTTGAACATTTATCAGGGGTTGTTCTGGTTCAGAGTTACCATGACCATGTGTATACAGACAAGGATAAGGCTCTCATGGCGTATGTTGCAAGGCACATCGGCGATGCTCTGCAACGAAAAAAATCAATTGATGACCTCCGTGAGGCCAATGAGATCTTCTCGCTTTTTCTGCGTTATTCCCCTGTGCATGTATATATCAAGGAAGTTGCCAACGGTGAAAGCCGGATAGTCAAAGTCAGTGACAATTATTCAGCCTCACTTGGCAGGTTAAGCACGGATCTGATCGGCAGGAATATGGACGAACTTTTCCCACACGATTTTGCTGCTAAAACCACACAAAATGACCTGGCAGTTGTGAGTAGCGGAGTTCCTTTGCAAACGGAGGATTATTTTGACGGCAGGACATATTCGACGATTAAATTCCCCATAACACAGGGTGGTAAATCGTTACTGGCAGGTTATAGCATCGACATCACTGAGCGAAAACAGATGGAAGATGCGCTACGTGAAAGTGAGAAGCGTTACAAAATCATCTTTGAAAGATCACCGTTGGCGCTGGTGAGATTTGATTCCGAAGGAACAGTTGTCGATTTCAATGACAGATTTATCGACTTAATGGGCTCGACACGAGAAAAACTTATGGGTTGCAATATCACCAAACAAAGTAATCCGAAGATGCATGCAACCATTAAAAAAGCTCTGGCCGGCGAGGTGGCCTCTTACGAAGACGTCTATACCTCCATTACAGGAGGCAAGGCCACTTTTCTACGCGGTTTGTTCAACCCGGTTACACCCGGTCACTCACCTACTGATGTCATCGCAGCCCTTGAGGATATCACCGAGTTGAAAAAACATGAAAAAGAGCAGCAAAAAATTGCGAAACTCGAATCACTCGGTGTCCTTGCCGGAGGAATTGCGCACGACTTCAACAACATCCTGACTGGTATCATGGGCAACTTATCGTTTTCCCAAGCGTTCATCGACTCCGATCATCGAGCACACAAGCCCGTCGCCGAGGCCGTGAATGCAACAAGGCGAGCTGCCGAACTTGCTCAGCAGCTGCTCACTTTTGCCAAGGGCGGCGAACCGAACAAGAAAATTGTTTCGCTGCAAAAACTTGCCCATGACGCAGTTTCTTTCATGCTCCTGGGATCAAATGTCAGGGCCGTTGTTAACATTCCCCCTTCTCTCCACAGCATTCAGGCAGATGAGGGACAAATTTATCAGGTACTGAACAACCTCATTATCAACGCCGACCAGGCCATGCCAGGTGGTGGAACTCTGACGATCACCGGCAGTAATGAAATATTGTCGACCAAGAACCCTTTCAACCTTGTCGCCGGACCATACATCAGATTAGAAATCCATGACACTGGTTGCGGTATATCTTCCGACAGCTTGGCAAAGATATTTGATCCCTACTTTTCCACCAAGATATCCGGCACCGGGCTCGGCCTTGCCACCGCCTATTCGATTATTCAGAGGCATAAAGGCCACATATCAGTATCTTCAACAATCGGTGCAGGGACCACGTTCACCATCATCCTTCCATCAACAGGCACATCTTCGGTTGAGAGCCCCCTTGCAACAGAAAAAAGCACCCAATTCGCCAAAGGTGGGGCAATTCTGATCATGGACGATGAGAAGATGATTCGAGACACTGCCGAGCAGATGCTCAACTTTTTGGGTTACGAAGTGACAACATGTACAGACGGTAAAGAGGCCATTGAACTCTACCGGGAATCCGTGCAATCCAAAATGCCTTACACGGCTGTCATTATGGACCTCACTATTCCCGGCGGGCTTGGAGGAAAAGAGGCCGCCAGACAAATCCTCGACTTTGATCCTACCGCTCACCTCATTGTCTCAAGCGGATATTCCAGTGACCCAGTTGTAGCCAATTTCAAACAATACGGTTTTTCTGGCGCAATCGCTAAACCTTACAGTCTGGATGATTTCCAAAAGGCTCTCAGTAAAGTACCAACCCGGATAACTGAATAGTTGCAATATGGGGTAACGCGGTAATTCTGAGATAGCATCGTGTACTCGTATATTGAAGATCTGAGCTACCAACTTGAAAAGTATGAGCCAACGATCCCGGGGCGGTTCACAAGCCAATCCTTCTTTGTGCTGCAGTCTTTGAAGCTCAACGTCAAGTTGAGGCGATACCAGCGGAGCGGAGCGAAACAGGCATCGCCTGAAACGCCTTGTTGGGCAGTAACCATTCTTTCCTTAGTATCGCCATTATCAGATCGTCTACCCATTCGTCCTTAAACCATAAACTTTCGACCAGGTGTGCTTCTTTCCTGAATCTCAACTTTTCGAACAGTCGAATACTTGGTTCGTTTCTAGGGTCTATAGATGCACTAGCTCTATGGGTGTCCGTTTGTTTGAACAGGAAGTCTAATAATGAGTGAATTGCTTCCGTTGCGTATCCCATCTTCTGGAACTGGGGATCAATTGTTACGCCTATATCCACTTGTCTGCGGTCGCTGGCAACAGGGTGTATGCCACAATCTCCTATCAAACGTTGTGTTTCTTTTTCGGTAATTGTGAATTGGAACCATTGGCCTGGGGCTAATAACCCACAATCATTCATTTTATCAACAAGGGAATGTATTTCCTTTTCTTCTTTCGGTTCCCATCCCTGATAGCGTGAAACCTCTGGGATCGAGCGGATGCGAATGATCACCTTGGCGTCTGCATATGTAAGGGGTTGGATGAGGAGTCTCTCGCTTGGAGTTATGCTCAAAAGTGGTGTTTGAGGGAGAATTAAAAAAGAAATGACGTATCCTGTTGGAACCAGTTCGCCAAAACAGAATTCCAACAAAAAAGGATACGTCATGATGAACAGTAAAGTTATCACACTGAAAAAGCCAGGAGAGTTTGTCGAAGACCCGCTGACCGAACTGTTACGTACCGGCGCCCGACAACTCATTGCTGATGCGGTTGAGGCTGAATTGCAGGACCTGCTCCAGTATTACGCAGAGCTGAGAAATGAGAAAGGGCACATGCAGGTTGTGCGCAATGGCTATTTGCCTGAAAGAGAAATTCTCACAGGTCTTGGGCCGGTCAAGGTAAAGGTTCCGAAAGTCAGAGATAAGAGTGGGCAAGGGATCAAGTTCAACTCAGCGCTGTTGCCGCCCTACCT
>NZ_FRFE01000066.1 GCF_900143695.1 Desulfopila aestuarii DSM 18488 | reverse complement strand
GTAATCAAAGTACCCAGGATACCGAATACGGTGGCAATTCTTGGGTATTGGTAAAACCATCTTCCACACAATTACCCAGTCACGATCTTAATCACTGTCTCCAAATTACCGATTACTGTCTTCTGACGATCACTTATGACTAGTTGTCTTGCTGAATAAGTGAATTGAAAATGATACACGATCGACAGTTTTCTATCTTCTCAGTATAGGTAGAGTCGCAAGTGCCATTGCAAAGGGTACCATACATAAACCAGCACATATTTCCGCTCTGAAACTCCCATGCTGGGCATTGTTCCTTCTGATGACAATTTTTTACTTCCCAGCAAATAAAATCTTTTCGCGGTTTTCTTTCATGATAAATCAGAAAGAAAATAAGATTCCTTTCAATATAGGCTGGAATAGAACGTAGCCCCTGTTCATAGCTTCCAACTGCTTTCAATGAAACTCCCAACAAGGCGGCAAGTTGTTTTTGACTCTTTCCTAACTTTTTCCGGATTTGATTGAATTCTGCATTATCCAAAATGTCGCCTCCTTTGTCTAACCGGTCCGCCGCGATGTGTTAGTGGCGGTGTTATTTGCACTCCTTCAATAAAATAAGGTGTTTAAGAAAAGCGCGATGACCATATTTGATTCGACTTAAAGATCACCAGCGAAAAAACACCACTGATTGTTTCTATGCTCTAAAATGTACGCAAGCATCATCGTTACTGAAATCTGGCCGATTGTTTAAAGTGGTATGGTATCTATTGATTTGTTGGTTTCTCACCAGAATCCCAACAGGCATCCTTTAAACTTTGAATATTTTCGGAAACAGGTTTTTCAAGCCATACCTGGGCGTCCAAAAGACTTTGCACTTTATCCCAGCATCCGATCTTTACTAGAGCGGGCAGGTTCAGGGCCTCCGTCTTGAGGTTCTGAACTTTTTCCGGCACATTGAGCTTTGCACCAACGTCTGCAACATGCTGTACAGTCGTAACGGCTGCCCAAATAATGAGCACACCGACAAGGAGGGTTCCTGCGCAACCAATACCGAGAAATATTTTGAGCTTTCGCTTGAGTTGATCATTGGTTTTGTCATTTTTGTATGCTGTTTGCATTTTTGTTTGATTCACGTATTTTCCCGTTTTTTCATGCATTGAAAAATGATTGTGGACTATACCAAGGTATTCTTGACTGGTAACCTTGCCGATAGAAGACTGACCTGAGCAATGAAGACAACTTTTATTTCTGATGGATGGATTTTTTGCCAGTAAACATTGCTTTAACAAGATTTTCATTATGCATTTTGCTTGATACAGCAACTCCAATGACATGTAGGAAAATCAGGATGAGCATGAGTTGCGCGGAGCTCTCATGAATGTCGCTCCATACGCTGTCGCCATCGTCATCATCTTTTTCTGAATGGCCGTCCTTCCTCGCTTCTTTTTCTTTGGCATGTTTCCCTGTCTTTCTTGCATCATGTTTGTCGTCATCTGCATAGGCATTTCCAACAATCAATGAAGTATTGATAAATCCAAATGAAGGCTTTTCAGCCTTGGTTGCATAAGCAGCATATCCGCTCAAGCAAATAACAATACTATTTGCCAAAAAAAGAATGATCATCCAAGCGGCAGCCGGATTGTGACCCATAAAGTGTACTGATTTTCCGGTCGAGAGATTCTTTATGTAGGCAAGTGCCTTGGCTGGAGAGCAGACGAAGTCATTAAAACGAGCATGTTTTGAACCCAAAAAACCCCAACATACACGAGCGATCACAAGCCCTAGAACTGCATAGCCAGCATAACGATGAAGTGGTCCTTTATCATCTCCCGTTATGTAGGCCACAAAGAACAGTGGCAACAGCGACCAATGGAAAACTCGTACAAATTGATCCCATACCTGCACATGGTTGTTCGCAATCATCTGTATCTCACCTTGAATAATGTTTATGATATCTGGACTTTGATTTGTTGCGTAATCTGTTCTTGTTAACCGTACACATAAATTTTTTAATTTCGAGCTCCGACATCCATTGCCGTGTGTATCTCTGTTTTGGGGCGAAGCGTGATGTTGAGAATCTCGCCAGGTCGCCACAGGCGCATACGTGGGCCCCAGGTGCCTGTACCGCGACTAACCAGCAATGTCATTCCTTCGATGTCGTATCGCCCACCGAGCATCGCATACTTTCTTCCAACAAGAAAACTCAAGGGCCACACCTGCCCACCGTGAGTATGACCGGACAACATGAGCTCAACTCCTGCTCGTGCCGCATCATGGTAGTCTTCAGGTACATGGGATAAAAGGATCAGTGCACCAGAGGGGCGATTTGCTGGCGGGTTCCACGGCAATGAAGTTACAACTCGGCCGTGATCGCGGTTTACGTTTCGGCCGGCCAGAACTAAGCCCTGTGTCGGCTGCACCATCTCGCTTTGTAATGTCTGTATCTGCGTCCCATTGATGAGTGCATTTGTGTTTTCAGTTTTCCCATGATTCTCGTGGTTGCCGTTCACCGCCCAGACACCTAACGGTGCGGATATTTTTCTGAAAAATGGTGCAAATATTTCGGTATTTTCTCCATGTCCTTCGTAGGTATCGCCTAGTAGCACAACTATGTCAGGTTTCAATGCTTCGACTTGCCTGACGCATGATTCAAGCCACTGCGGACCCAAGAAAGAGCCTAGATGAAGATCGGAAAGTGCAACAAGGGTTGTTCCGTTCAATTCCTTCGGTAGATTGTTCATTTGCACTTCATAACTGGTGACTACCGGAGGCCTGATCCCCTGAATTGTTGCGACTATTCCGAGCATTAAACCAGCCAGCAGTGCGCACCCCCTAAGTCTCGGGGCCATGTGTGGAAAAAAACGGCCAAATCCTGTTGCGAGATCAACAGGGAAAAGACATATGAACAAGAGAAAAAATATGCCCGTAAGGGATATGCCGATGAAATCTGCATGTGAGGCCCATGTCGAATCACTTCCATGACCCCAAAGGCGTGCGATAGCAATGAGCAACCATAAGAGGAGGCCGCCATAAATGAATGCCCTTTTCGAAACAGTTTTATTAATGACGGGTGTTGATGATGCCCTCCATACGACATAAACAAGGAGGATTGTGGAAATGAAAGTCAGGCCGAATCCAAACATACAATCTCCGATCTCTATGGATACCTGATGGTATTCTGACTAATACGCGAAAGTAATGACCGTAACGCTACAAATACTTATCATATCTTACGATGAGTAATGAGGCAGCGGGTAGAAGCATACTTTCATACTGGTTCAGGAAGCCTTTTTATCTGTAGCTGCCTTAGAGAGCAGACCATATTTCCTGGCGAAATATCCAGTAATATTCCCAAAAAGAGGTATGCTCTGACGGAATCCTCTGTAAGTACTTTCCGGAGTCAGCATTGCCAATTTACCAAGAGATTTCCATTTGATTTGGTGAGGCTCATTTTCTGGTGTGTTACGCTCGCATCCCCTTCTGCTCGCATTTCCTTTACTGAGGATGGAGGAAAGTCTGTCACTCGGAAAGCTGTCTGTAAATCCTGGACTAAATGTTATAACGCATTGGTCTTTGTTGAGGCTGGAATGCTTACAACTCTTTATAGACTTGGCATGCCCCCATACAGTTGTTTGATTCCACGGTGGTAGTGTTTTAAGTTCTGAATAAAACGATCTTCTCGTACCTTCGTCTAATTCTACTTTTTCAGAATCCAAAATAAGTATTCCTGATTCAATACAACCTTTGCCACAAACAATTCTATTGTTTGGTCCTATAGCCTGCCAGGCGATTGCATTGTCATCACTGGCTATAATTTTGTACCGACCAAGTTGAAATGCACCTGGATCTAAGCTTTTTAATGTCCCTACATTGATCGCTTTGGTTGCAAGTTGTTCTAGAACATCATCTGTAGCCAACATTCCAATGTCCACACGGCGAAGGCCGGAAGCAATACAAAATGAGGAGGTTTTGCGCCAGAGAGGTAATTTTATCAAATAATCATGAAATTCCATCCTCAGATAGCCTGGGCTATACGTCTCCCAAGGCATAAGTACAAGTATGTCTCCAATAATATGGCATTTGCCACTTCGTTGCATGCCCATGGGATTTTGCAAAACCCAAGTCAATAAAAAGCTGCTTCGCTCTATGAGAATAAATTCGCCCAGCCGGTATGCAGTTTCATGCAAAAACATAACACACCTATCCAGTTAAGTTGTATGAATCGGGAACATATCAGTAGGTAAGATGGACAAGCTACTATTGCAAAATATGCACCACAATGTGGTGATTCGCGTTTATGGCGTAGCTATTTGCTATTCCAGGATTATCTGCTAGCACATTGGGTGTGAATATTGCATGAACACTCTGTCTGCTGGGTAATTATTACCCAGTTGTAGAGGGGATGTATAAAAGATATACAGCTTGATTTAGTCTGTGGGCTATAAGAGCAGAGCAATAAGGCGATAAGGCAGCAAAAAGGGACAGTGGAGGATGAATATTGAGCTTGGGAGCTATGTAAATTCTGACTTAGGAACAGATAGCCCTATCTTTGGTATACTCTTCCTTGCACATACCCCTTTCCCATCGATTATTGCAAGCTGAGTTTCCTGGGCAATCAAAACAATATTCATTGCAATTTTATCCTGTAAACTTTCCTAGGTTTTCTGATTTCTAGTGAGAGCTGCACTAACCTTGATTGCCAGATCACTGACTGTAAACGGTTTTTGGAGATACTGATATCCTTTATCTATTATCCCTCTGTGGGCAATGATATCGGCAGTATATCCCGACATATACAGGGTTCTGGTCTCTGGTCTGATCTCCCCCATTTTCACCGCGAGCTCACGCCCGTTCATTTCAGGCATGATCACATCGGTTAGGAGCAGCGCAATGTTGGCAGTCTCCGCAGCTTGCTGCAAGGCTTCGGTAGGTGTTGACGCGGTCAATACCTGGTATCCGAGACCTTTGAGCATTTTTTCGGTCAATTTCAGAATCGCCGAATCGTCTTCGACAACAAGAATAGTCTGCCCTTTTCCCTGCGGCAGCGTTTCCACTGTCCTTGCTCTTGGTGCCGCGTCCTCTTCCTTGTGAAATGGGAGGTGAATTCTGAATGTCGTTCCCTCACCAAGTTCACTGTAGACGTTGATAAAGCCGTTGTTCTGATTGACTATACCGTACACCGTTGCCAACCCAAGCCCTGTGCCCTTGCTCACTTCCTTGGTCGTAAAGAATGGCTCAAAGATTTTGTCTACCGTCTCCCTGCTCATGCCACAACCGTTGTCGCTGACTGACAGCACCACATACTCCCCTGGCTTGGCTTCCAGATGCTCGGCGCAGTACTTCTGGTCAAGGAACACCGTCTCCGTCTCAATGACAATTTTGCCGACATTGGCGATGGCATCCCGCGCATTGACACAAAGATTGGCCAGCAGCTGGTCTATCTGTGTAGGATCCATCAGCACAAGGCAATCATCCTTGCTCGGCTGCCAGACAAGATTGATGTCCTCGCCGATCAGCCGCCTCATGATTTTCAGCGCTTCCTCTACACAGATATTCAGATCGAGCACCTCGGGGGTGATGGTTTCCTTTCGGGCAAATGCCAGTAGCTGACGAGTGATGTCGCGGGATCGAAGTCCGGCGGTATAGATTTCCCTGAGATCCTCTGTAACCTCGGCTTCCGGTCCGGTTTTCCCCATGGCCATTTCGGCATATCCGAGAATGACACTAAGCATGTTGTTGTAATCATGGGCAACTCCTCCAGCTAAACGACCAATCGACTCCAGCCTCTGGGCGTGGTTCAGCTGGTTCTGCAATTTCTTCCGTTCAAGCTCAGATCTCTTACGCTCAGTTATCTCCACTATTGATCCTTCGAGAAATCCTTGTTCAGGGAAAATCGTTGCCGAAAAGGATATCCAAATATTGGTTCCATCTTTACGTATGATTTCCGTCTCGTAATCGCTGACAAATCCATTTTCTTGTAAAATCTTCAAAAGTTCCTTGCGCCCGTTGGGGTCGGCCCATGCATCGGCTGCATTGAACTCAGCCATACATTCCTCAATACTTGAGTAGCCTGCCATTTTCGCATATCTTTCATTTATCTCAAGGACCTTGCCGTCAGAAAGTCTATTCCTGAACAGTGCTACCTGGGCATTCTGAAACAAGGAATGATACTTTTTTTCACTGGCCTTCAGAGCTTCATCTGCCTTTTTGCGTTCTGTAATATCCTGAGCAGCGCCTCTTAGTCCAACAGTGACACCTCTTGCATCATGAACGGCCTCGCCGCGCACCCACATCCATCCCCGGCTCCCATCTTCTCGCAATGTTTCCAACTCAAGCTCGTAGGGGCTTCCGGTATCTTTAGTTTTGTTCAAGGCTGTGGATAATTTGTTCCAACTTTCAGGGGTGAACAGTTTCTGATGTTCTGTGTACGGAGGTGGTGGGACTGTAGGATCAAAACCATACATTCTATATAGCTCTTCCGACCAAACGACCTGATTGCTAGCAAGGTCCAAACGCCAACTGCCCACATGAGCAATTCGCTGAGATTCCTTTAAATCTTCCTCGCTCTCCATTAGAGCTTTCTCGGCCTGTTTGATCTTGGTGATATCCGTAATCGATGTTACACGAACAATCCCTGCATCCTTATATGGCATTGCTTTGGCTCGAATGGAAACAGGAAAGCGAGTACCATCTTTACGCATGCCAACAGCTTCATAAGGTTCGAAAGTTCCAGTCAACATATGCGATTTCACAATGCTGTGGCTTTCTGGAGCAATTATGTCTGTTCCGAACATCCCTATGAATTCAGATCTATCTGAATAACCAAAAATTTCAGCTGCGACCTGGTTCGCTTCAAGGCAAAATCCATCTTTTGTAAAAAAGATCGCCTCCATGGAACCATCGGAAAGGTAACGGAATCGCTCCTCACTTTCTTTGAGATCTTTCTCGGCCTTTTTATGCTCCGTAATGTCTCTGAGAAAACAGACACATTGTCCATCGTTCTCTTGTCGAAATTGAATACTGACCTCAATGTCAAAAACGGTTCCATCTTTGCGGCGATGTTTGGTCTCAAACCGATCTGATCCTTGTAAAACAACTGTTCGCATATGTTCGGCTACAAGCTCAGGGTCCTCAGTTGCCTCCAAGTCGGGAATTCGCATAGTCAAGAGTTCATCTTCACTGTATCCACTCATTCTGCTATATGCATTGTTGACCTCAAGGAGTCGCCCTTCGGTGTCAGTTAACCAATAGCCATCCATGGCTGATTTAAGGATGGATCTGTGTCGCTTCTCACTGACTTCAATGAGTTTTCTGTTTTCTACTTCCTTGAGTTTTGTTAAACCACTTTCGGAGATGACAGCAATCAAACCTTTGATAAAAAATAGATAATTGTTGAGTTGTTCCTGGGTCCAGATGGGAACTCTTTTAACCGCATCAAGATACGCCTCTTCGTCAAATCCATATTTTTTGGCCTGGGCTCTGAAAAAGGCCAGATCCGGTTTATCAAGAAAAAACTGCCCAGTGAAAAAATTTCCATAGTGAATTCCATTGATTACAATGGGCGTAGCGTTGTCCACCAAGCCATGGGGACAATGATAAGTGACGGCAGGGTTGGCTTCATGCAAATGATCCCGAATGTATTGATCACTTTTAATCATTGCTGTCTCACAAATACATGTGTAATACCCAATAAATAAAGGCCCGGAGAGCTTCTTGTGTTATAATGAAATTGCGAAATATCATTCAAATACAAGGAGATCCCGAGCCATGGCGCATTGTAACACAATCCTCAATCAACTTGCCTCATTTTTCCCGAGACATGATTTTGAAAAACTGGCAACTCAGTACCATCAAGGCCAAAAGTTTCGCTCCTTCAATCGCTGGAGTCAGTTTATGGCCATGACGATTGCACAACTGACTGGAAGAAAGAGTTTGCGCGACCTGGTAGGTAATATAGCTGCACAAGGAAAACGGATCTATCATCTGGGCATGAGATCAACCAGCAGGGCAACGCTTGCTCGGGTAAATGATCAGCAACCATATAACATCTTCAAAGAGATGTTTTTCCAACTGTTGCAACGATGCCAGGCTCGTGCAC
>NZ_FRFE01000014.1 GCF_900143695.1 Desulfopila aestuarii DSM 18488 | reverse complement strand
GAGGAAGAGCCCCTATAAACAGTGTTAAAGATCAATTTTGAAGCAGGCATAAAAATGATCGTTATAAACCTGCACAATTTTTCAACGTCCTGCTAGGTCTCGTACTTCAAACACTCTGCAAAGTCTGTGCTTATCTGCAGAACCCAACTGTATGGCCAGGATGACGCTTTAGGAGGACATCCGAGTTGGGTTTGTTGTGAAAAAGAAACAAGAACGAGTGCTGTCAATTTTTCAGGATGGCAAGCATACGTAGGGCTGCAGCCTCTGACGATGCTGGGTTCTGACCCGTCACCAGACAGGTATCCACCTCCACATAGCTTGACCAGTCTGGCCCTTTGGCATATCGACCGCCGTTTTCTTTCAGCATGTCTTCCACCAGAAAAGGAACTATTTTGGTTAACTGTACGGCCTCTTCCTCGCTGTTGCTAAAACCTGTCACCCGTTTTCCCTTCACGAATGGTTCACCTGTCGGTGTCTTCACATGGCGCAGAACTGCCGGGGCGTGGCAGACAAAACCGGCAGGTTTTCCATGCTTGATAAAATTCTCGATAAGATTAATAGAGGTTTTGTCCTCTGCAAGATCCCAGAGCGGGCCATGACCACCGGGGTAAAAAAGAGCGTCATAGTCGGCCGGGTTGACTTCATCCAACCGAAGGGTATTGGCGAGTTGCTTCTGAACCTTTGCATCTTGACGGAAGCGGGCTGTCGCCGCGGTCTGAAAGTCCGGTTCATCACTTTTGGGGTCCAGGGGTGGCTGCCCGCCTTTTGGAGAAGCAAGGCTGATTTGGAACTGTTTGTCCTGAAAGATGTAGTATGGCGCTGCAAACTCCTCGAGCCAGAAGCCGGTTTTTAGGCCTGTAGTTCCCAACGTATCATGTGAGGTAAGTACCATTAAAATATGCATTTCGTTTCCTATGTGATTTTGATTATTTATGATTGGTTATTGAGATGAACTACCAGCTTGCCGAAGTTTTTGCCTTCAAGTAGCCCAATAAATGCTTCCGGCGCGTTTTCCAAACCCTCGACGATCTGTTCCCGATACTGAATCTTGCCGCTGGTAACCAGGGCCGACATCTCTTTTGAAAATTCCCCGTAACGATGACCGTAGTCGTCAAAGATAATAAAGCCCTGCATCTTGATACGTTTGACCAGAATGGTAGCCATGAGTAGCGACAAACGATCAGGTCCATCGGGTAGGCGGGTAGCATTATATTGCGAAACAAGGCCGCATAGCGGAATCCGTGCGCCGACGTTGAGCAGGGGTAAAACGGCATCGAAAACTTTGCCGCCAACGTTCTCGAAATAGATATCGATGCCTTTTGGGCATGCCTCGCTCAGTTTTGATGTGAAGTTTGGATCTTTATGATCAAGACAGATATCAAAGCCAAGAACCCTCGTGGCATAATCTGCTTTTTCTGGACCACCTGCTATGCCGACCACGCGGCAGCCATTCAGCTTGCCGAGCTGGCCTACAGTTGCACCGACGGGGCCTGTTGCTGCTGCCACCACCAGCGTATCGCCGGATTTGGGTCTGCCAATATCCAACAGCCCCATATAGGCTGTAAATCCTGGCATTCCTAAAATGCCGAGAGCCCATGATGGGTTTTTGGGATTTTTACCCAACTGTATCAGATCTGCACCGTTGGATAGACTGTAAAGCTGCCAACCACCATAGCCGAGCACCCAATCTCCCTCAGCGAAATCCGGATGACGAGATCTTGCCACCTGGCAGACGGTAGCACCTACCATGACCTCGTCAATATTGACCGGAGGTGCATAGCTCGGGGCATCATTCATCCGGCCACGCATATACGGGTCAAGTGATAAGTAGACGGTGCGTAGCAGCACCTCACCTTCTTGCACATTTGGTAGGGCAACATCTTCAAGGCGAAAATTATTAGGGGTAGGAGCGCCCTCCGGACGCGATGCCAGGACAATTCTGCGATTGTTTTCTCTAATATCAGTCATGTGGGTATCCTTCTTTTTGGTGGTTTATGATTCGTTGCAACCGATGATAATTCTGATATCATCGGATCATTTGGAATAGTAGACCAGTCGTCTATCAATGCTGATTAACAGTTTTCCGTAATAGAAATGTACGTATTCAACTCAGGTCAAAGTATTTCCGCGCAGAAGCGAACTGGTGGCTTGCAGGGCTCTCTGCAGAGGTTTTTCGTGACGATTCAACTTGGACAACAGGCTGGCCCCGAGCCACATGGTGTATAACAGCTCTGCAGTAAAGTTGGCATTGCTTCCTGTAATAGAACCGTCGGCAATTCCCTCTTCGATGCATAGAGCGATACGCAGAATGACCTTGGATGATCCTTCCTGAAGAGCCAGGCGCATTGGCTCGGAAAGATCAGAAACTTCGGCGCTGAGTTTTACCACGAGACATTTCTGCTCGCCGCAGGCTGGCTCAGACTGGGTTTCGATCCAGCGCTGCCAGTAATTGAGCAACCGGTCATAGGCTGAGTTCGTCTGAGGTCGTAAGACTTCCTCCAGCCAGACGAGGTACTCCTTGAAATAGCTCTTGATGACCTCTTCCCCAAACTGCTCTTTTGACTTGAAATAATAATAAAATGAGCCCTTGGGAACCCCGGCGGCTCCGAGGATTTCTGCGAGCCCGACACTGGCAAACCCTTTACTGACAATCAGCCTGTAGCCGGTGTCGACAATATGCTGGCGTGTATCTTTAGTATCTTTCATCATAGTCGGTACGTTATGACATAATAGACCGGTCGTCTAGTAGGCTATGGAAATTTTTTTGAAAGTCATATCAGAAATCAGATGTTGAGATACTGCGGTGGCGATTTGTCTCTTTTGGCATGGAGCAGCGAAAAAGTGAGGGAAAGGGTAGAGCCTTACAAAAAATATGACTAAGCCAATATCAAATTGACAAAAATGAAATGTTCGTTCATATTGTTCGCATACGAAGGATGATGCAATGAATAAGATTTCACAAAACACACCCGATTGTACGATATTTCTGCTGGCCAAGGCCTATCAAAAGGCCCACGGCCAGTTCAAGGCCAAGTTGCGGCCATATAATCTCACCAATCTACAGCATCTTGTACTCGAAGGGTTGTGGATTGAAGAAGGCGTTACCGCCGCCGATCTCGGCAAACTTCTGGTCATGGATAAGGCGACGCTTTCCGGTGTTCTCGATAGAATGATCGATTCCGGTTGGATCAGAAAAGAAAGCGATCCTGATGATGGAAGGGTACTGCGCCTTTATACGACTGAGAAATCTGCGGACTTGAGAGAAGAGCTTATTGCTCTGCGAATAGCAGCCAATGAGGAGATGTTGGCCGGTTTTAGCCATGAAGAGCAGGTGTTGTTTAAGCGGTTGCTGAAAGATCTAAGCTGATCGTTGACATAATCGATTCTGGGTTGTGGATCGATGAGATTTTGCTGTCTGATGTAGGTATTGCTGGCATCTTTGTCTTTTGATATGCCCGAATTGTTCGTATGCTAACGGAAAGGCGGCATCAATGATGCAGATGTGTTGCTGTTGGGATTGTGCAATTAATTACCTGATGTACAAGGTTCTTTCGATCATCTTTGCTACGTGAATGGAGATACTGCATGTACACCTTTGACAAGCCTGATAATCTTGTGGAAATGTTTGAAGAGAGTCTTGGCCGTAATGCCGAGCGTCCGCTATTTGGTAACGCAGATAACAATGGCAAATACACCTGGGTGACGTATCGAGAGGTTGGGGAACGGGTCAACGATCTCCGTGCAGGATTGGCGCAGCTTGGTGTTTCCGCAGGTGACGCAGTAGGGATCATCGCAAATAACCGGACCGAATGGGCGATAGCTGCTTTTGCTACCTTTGGTCTGGGTGGCCGGTTTATCCCGATGTATGAAAAGGAGCTTCCCAAGATCTGGAAACATATCATCAGGGACAGCGGCCTGAAGGTCCTGTTTGTTGCCAACGAAAAGATTTATCAGGAAGTTGAGCAGATGCGCGATGAGCTTGTTGACCTGGAACAGATGTTCCATATAGACGGATCCGCGACAGGAACCATGATGGAGCTGGAACAGCAGGGGCGAAAAATCCCGATCAGGTCGACAATACCCAAGCCAACTGATACCGCTGTCCTCATTTACACCTCTGGCACCACCGGTGATCCCAAAGGCGTGCTGCTTTCCCATGGTAATTTTACCAGCAATGTACTTGGTGGCAGCAAGAAGTATCCTGAGCTTGATCATCGGAGTCGCAGTCTTTCTATTTTGCCGTGGGCCCACTCTTATGGCCAGACTGCTGAGTTGTACAATTTTATCAATATGGGCGGCTCGATTGGCTTTATCCGTGATGTAACCACCATTGTTGAGGATATGCGCAATGTGGCGCCCACATTCCTTATTGCTGTTCCCCGTGTTTTTAATAAGATTTATGATGGGATCAGGCACAAGATGAACGAAAAGGGTGGACTCGCACTCAAACTCTTCAATATGGGGATCGAGAGTGCCAAAGAGCTCAGAGCGCCTGCCGGACAGGGAAAAAACGTACTGTTGGCAAAGTTGAAGTTTGCCATAGCTGACCGTATTGTTTTTCAAAAAATCCGTGAGGGGTTCGGTGGTCGTTTGGAGTCGGCGCTTACGGCGAGTGCCATGATGAATCTTGAGGTCGCACAATTTTTTACCGACATCGGCCTACCGGTGTATGACGCCTATGGCCTCAGTGAAACAAGTCCGGCGGTCACCATGAACTGTCGTACAGCCAATAAACCTGGTAGTGTCGGCCGCCCACTCGACAAGGTTCGGGTGGTGATAGATCGACAGTATTTCGATGAAGATGAAAATGGCTCCGGTGAAATTGTGGTATATGGCCCTAATGTCATGCAGGGCTATCATAATAAGCCAGAAGCCACGAAAGAAGTGATAACCGAAGACGGAGGCTTCCGTACCGGGGATCTGGGATACCTGGATAACGATGGCTATCTCTTTATCACCGGCCGGATAAAAGAGCAGTATAAGCTGGAAAATGGGAAATATGTCTTTCCAGCAACTCTGGAGGAAGAAATTCAGCTCTCACCCTGGGTCGAGAATGTCTTTATTTATGGAGAGGGGCGAAGTCATAATATCTGCATCATTGTCCCCGATTTCATTAAGCTGTCAGCCTGGGCTGTGCAGCAGGGCATAGATGCATCAACCCATGCTGAACTGATTGCCAGCCCTGAAGTTGAGGCCATGATCAAGGAATCGATTGCAACGCAACTGAAGGGGAAATTCGGGGGGTATGAAATTCCCAGACAATTTATTTTGGTTGACGAACCCTTCAGTGTAGATAACGGTATGTTGACGCACACAATGAAGCTCAAGCGCCGTAAGGTGTTGGATCGCTATCAGGATCAGGTAAATATGGCCTATGGGGCCCCATGATAACCGTGTAGGAGTGACGTTTGATAGCCAAGGAAAAATCAGAGGCTCCCTGCTTTCGTATCAGTGGCAGAGTTCGTGAGACCTGCCGTTTTCATCTGAGCCAATTGTTGGCCATGGAGACGGTTGAATTCAACGACCTGCTGATGGCATGCGGGAGCGGAGAGCCAAAAGGGCGGATCAACAGCTGTCGTGGAATTTTATTGACCGATATCATCAATATGGCCGGGGTGATCACTTCCGATCATAATGACACGAAGAAAATGTATGTTGTTGCCTCATCTGACGATGGTTACACCACGCTCTTCTCCTGGCAGGAGCTTTTTAATACCACGGTGGGTGAGGGTGTTATCGTTCTTCTGGAAAAGGACGGCCGGCGGGTCTATGAGGACTTTGGCCGGGTTGATCTCTTTTCTACCGGAGATTTTTTGAGTGGTGCTCGCTATGTCAAACGGCTCTTCGATCTCAGAATACTCATGATTGAATAGTCTCCAGATCAATAGTGATTTTTATAACGATCGCTTACCTGGCTTTCCTGCCGAGTCAAAGGTTGCTACTTTTCTTTCCCGCCCAGTTTTCTCGCTCGCCCATCCACCTGAATGCCTGCTGTTACTGAATAACTCTTCTGCAGGCATCAACTGTTGAATAGATAATCAATGTTCTGTTCGAATTCGCTGTAACCTGGTAAATTTTCTAAAAATATCTTTTCGCGCCATTGCTGACTCATGTGTAATGAGTTAGGATCTGCTGAATTATTGAAGGTGCTTTCATTAGTTGTTTCGGCAATCGTATTTTTGATGATTCGATAAATAGTGAATTGGCAGCTAGTTGTTTTATGTCCGCATTTCCTTGATCGCTTGGAGCAGTAGCATGTCGTACGATGAATTAACAAAAGAGCAACTTTTTGTTGAGTTGGAAAGAGTCAAGAAAGAGCTGGACGAGTTGAAAAAAGATCAAAAGAAGCGGGGAGAGATCGAGGAACGCTTTCGGCTTGCTATGGAAGCGTGCAAAGACGGAATCTGGGACTGGAATATCAAGACGAGAGAGATCTATTACAGTCCCGGATACAACGCTATGCTCGGGTATGGGGCTGACCAATTTCCAGATGACGTTTCCGGTTGGCTTGAGCACATGCACCCTGATGATATCGAAGCGGTGCTCGCTGCGATTTACGCCTGCATTGATAATCATTCCGAGAGCTTTTGTGTCGAATTCAGGATTCAGGCCAGGTCCGGCAAGTGGATCTGGATTTTGGGGCGTGGACAGGTTGTCCAGCGCAATATGCACGGCAAGGCCTTGCGGATGGTTGGAACACATACCGATATTACCCGGATCAAAGAATCAGAAGGTCATTACCGCAGCGTCTATGAAACAGTTTCTGCTGCAATTGTAACAATTGGTATGCAAGGCCAGTACCTATCATGGAATCCTGTCTGGTGTGAGATGCTGGGGTATTCCGCAGAGGAAATAAAGAAACTCAACGCGTTTGACATAACACACCCAGATGACCTTGACCAGGGTGCACGAAACGTTGCCTCTCTTATTCAGGGTAAGGTGACAAGTTACAGGCAGGATAAGCGCTTTATTAAAAAAGACGGCTCTATTCTCTGGGTCGATTTGTCAGCCTCGGCACTGAGAAACAGTAATGGCGAAGTTGAGGCTCTACTCGGCGTTATTATTGATATTTCCAGCCGTAAAAGAGTCGAAGCGGCAATGGCATCAACAGAAGAGCGATATAGCACACTGGTCCATCGTATCAGTAGCGGTGTCGCTGTCTATGAGGCCGTGGATGGCGGGACAGACTTCATATTCAAAGATTTCAATCCTGCCGCAGAAGAGATGACCATGACAAGCCGGGAGCAGGCTTTGGGAAGCACGCTTCTGCAACTTTTTCCTGCAATCAAAAATTCTATTCTTTTCAGTGCACTGCAAAGAGTCTGGACCACCGGGACTCCTGAACAGCTTCCACCTATTTTCTACAAAGATTCCATGCGAGAAGGCTGGCGGGAGAATCGCCTGTATAAGCTTCCTTCGGGAGAAGTTGTGTCCCTTTTTGATGACGTGACCCAGCGAATCAATGCCGCCAAAGCCCTTGAAGCCAGTGAACAGCGACTTAACCTGGCCCTGAATGCGGTGAATGATGCCGTCTGGGACTGGAAAATTGATACAGGTGAAGTCTATTTCAGTCCACGTTGGTATACCATGCTCGGATTTGAGCCGGATGAACTTCCGCAGGGCTTTGAAACCTGGCAAAAATTGCTCTATCCCGAAGACAAGGCAAGGGCAACAGCAGAAGTTAGAGCGTATCTGAAGAGCGGAGAGTCCTTCAAGGTCGAAATGCGCATGCGCACCAAAGGAAATCAGTGGCGATGGATTTTAGGCCGCGGCATGGTTGTTGAGACGGATGCATCTGGAAGGGCGATTCGCATGATCGGGACTCACGTTGACATTACTGATCGTATTCAGGCTACCGAAGCACTCAGGGAGAGTGAACAGCGTTTTCGCAACCTTCTCGAAAATGTTGAGATGGTCGCCGTGCGTGGTTACGACGAGAGCAAGCGGGTAATTTACTGGAACAGGGCCTGTGAAGCGTTGTATGGCTATTCCAGAGCAGAGGTAATCGGACTTCAGTTTGAAGAACTGATCATTCCTAAAGATCAACGATCTGCCATCGGCCATATGATGACGTCCTGGATAACAGAAGGTATTCCTTTTCCCAGTGGAGAGTTTACCTTACAGCATAAAAACGGTTCATTCCGATCTGTCTACTCGTCGAATGCCATGCAGATCAATGCACAAGGGAACAGAGAATTGTTTTTTGTCGATGTGGATCTCACCGAAATACAGTCGGCATATTCAGAGCTTATCGAGGCCAAAGAAGAGGCTGAAGCAGCCAGTCGCGCGAAGTCTCTGTTTCTGGCGAACATGAGCCATGAACTTCGTACCCCCTTGAATGGCATAATGGGCGTACACCATATTCTGGAGTCAACTTCACTTGACGACAAACAGCAGGAATACCTCTCGTTAGCCCAGGGATCGGCCATGAGGCTGACGACTCTTTTAAACGATATTCTTGATCTGACCAGGGTCGAAGCTGGTTGTATGGAACTGAAAAACACGTCTTTCAGCCTGGCTGAGACTCTCCATGATACCAAACAGCTCTTTCAGGCATCAAGTGGACAGGAGGATGTCGAGTTCAGGTTTCATGTCGATCCTGAAATTCCCAAAAAACTGGTAGGTGACCATTCCCGATTACAGCAGATTCTTAATAATATTGTTGGGAATGCAATAAAATTCACTGTAGTAGGGATAATAGAGATATCCGTGTCTCTCTTGCCCAACCGAAGTGGTGATGAATGCAAACTCCTTTTTTCGATTTCTGATACCGGTATAGGTATACCAGAAGAAAAACTGGACTCAATTTTCAATTCATTCACCCAGGTGGACGATAGCTTCACTCGAACGCATCAGGGAGCAGGGCTAGGATTGTCTATTGTGAAACGGCTTGTTGGTCTTATGGGAGGCAACATGGCTGTTGAAAGTCGGATCGGCATGGGAACAACATTTTATCTTTGCCTTCCTTTCCAGGTAGAGACAAAAATCACTGCATTAGAAATTCCAGCATCACAGCACAGTTTGCAGGTTTCTCCTGGCCGAATAAAAGCGCTTCTTGTTGAAGATGATGTGATAAGCCAGATGGTCTTCCAGAAATTACTTGAAAAAGAAGGGTGTGAAGTCATTACAGCCAACGATGGCATACAGGCCATACAAAAACTGAACAGGCAACGTTTCGATGTGGTGTTTATGGATGTACAGATGCCGGTTATGGATGGCGTAACAGCTACCCAAGCTATCCGAAATGGTGAGGCAGGGGAACAATCTATGAATACCATGCTGATAGCCACGACAGCGTATGCTATGACCGGCGACAAGGAGATGCTCCTGCAAGCTGGTATGGATGGCTATATTGAGAAACCCATAGCAATGGGGGCGTTGCAACAGGTGTTGAACAGAATTCGTCACACGATGTGAGCATGATGATTTGAAAGATCAGTAAAGAAAATTAACTGGAAGGCTTTTTACTTTTAGAAGAAGCAGCTACCTCCTCTACAAGATCAGGATAGTGTTTTTCCAGACAAGTCGGGCAAATGCCATGGCTGAACTGCGCTTCTGTGTGTTCTCTGATATAGGTTTCAAGCTGTTTCCACGCTCCTTGGTCGTCACGAATATTTTTACAGTGGGCACAGATGGGAATAATGCCATGCAAGGTTTTTATCTGTTCAAGAGCCTGGCGAAGTTGGGTGACTGTTTCCTGGAGTTTGGCTTCCGTATTTTTGAGGGTGGTGATATCTGTGATCATCCCGAATGAACCGATGAACTGGTTGTCATCATTGAGTATCGCGGTTGCCGATACCAGGGCTTTGAGAGGATTCCCGTTTTTGGTTTTGAAGGTTCGCTCGAAATTTTTGTGTACACCATGGCTGCGCTCTTCTTTTTGGGTGGCAAAGTTATCAACATCTTCTTTCCAAATGAGATCTTCAAACGGTTTTCCAGACAATTCCTCAAGCTCATATTCCAGCATTTTGGCGAAATGCTCATTTGCATAGACAATGCGCCAGTCTGCACCGAGGCTGACAATACCTTCATTTGCGGTGGCGACAATACGACGAAATCGCTCCTCGCTTTCAATCAGCTCTTTCTCTTTTCGCTTCCGGTCAAGGGCTATGGCTACCTGATCGGCTACAGCCACCATAACCTCCAGGTCGGTCTGATCATAGCACAGGGGGTCAAGATAACTCTGAACAGCCATGACACCAATTATATCAGCCTGGGTTTTGAGGGGTACACCGAGCCAGATCGCTGATGGCGTACATGCAGGGATTGGAAAATGACTTGCTGCTCGCCGACGGAGAATTGCGGTATTGTCGATAAGTAGAGGCGTACCTGTTCGGATGACATCGGCCGTGAGGGACGCGGTTTTACTGACATCAATAACTGGAGGATAATGTTCATCGACTGAATCAACGAAATAGGGGAAGTGAATGCTGTCCTTACACTTGTCGTACAGGGCAATATAGAAGTTGGTGGTGTCGATGACTGGGCTGAGGGCGAGATGGATCGCTTTGAATAACTGATCACGATTTTTCGTGGTGTTGACAGCATTGGCAATCGCAAAAAGTGAGGTGTTGATGGCTTCGAAACGCTTTCGCTGTTGCGATGATTGTTCCAGCTCGCGGACTTTTTCCTCAAGTTCTCTGTAGCTCGGTTTTTCTGCCATCGTTAGCTTGTCTCCTGTGCAAGCAATGTCACAATTCTATTGCCCATCTCCATGCTGCAGACGATATTTCCGTTCCGGTCGTCCTTTGGTGCCGTAATCGAGCTGGATGGCGAGCAGTCCTTCAGAGATCAGGTATTCAAGGTATTTGCGGGCCGTGGTCCTGCTGACCCCGATGGTGTTACCCATTTCCGTGGCGCTCATGATCCTGCCGCTATCTTCCTGAAAAACTGCCATGATCGAGTTGAGAGTGACGGTGTCGATGCCTTTGGGTACATCGTCACTTCCCATGGCGACGGCAGGTGCCGCTTTTCGAAAGAGTCGGTCGGCTTCGGCCTGGGTCAGGGTGTCGGTGGTGGCGAGTTGGGTGCGATAGTTCCGGTAGTTGGTGAGCGACTCCTGGAATCGTTCGAAAAATACCGGCTTTATCATATAGTCAAAAGCACCGCCCTGGAGGGCGCTGTGCAGCATCTCTACCTCCCTGGCCGCGGTTATGAGAATAACATCAGTCTGTTGGTGGCTGGTTCGAAGTTCTTTTAAAAATTCGATGCCGTTTGATTCCGAAAAATAGATATCGAGCAGAATAAGATCGGGTTCAAGGGTTTCGGTGAGCAGCTTTGCTTCTGCAATCGTGGTGGCGATGCCTGTCACGGTAAAGCCGCCAATCTTATCCACAAAGGCCTGATGGGTCCGGGAGATCTTGATATTGTCTTCAACTATCAGTACTTCAAGATTGTTCATGGCGCATAACCCTTCTTGGGGATGATGATATCAAATCTGGTTCCTCTTGTCTCGCCCGGTTCGAGTTCGATGGTGCCGCCAAGGGTGTCGATAGCCCTTTTGGCGAGATAGAGCCCATAGCCGCGCTGATTACCACCTTTTGACGAGATACCCTTTTCAAAGATGCGATCAGCTATTTCTATGTCTATTCCTTTGCCGGAATCTTCAATCTCAAAGATCAGATCATTACCGAAATCGGACATAAACAGACTGATGCGCGGTTTGGTGCCTGCAGCTGCGGCGGCTTCAATGCCATTGTCGATAATATTACCAAGTGCGGTGGTGAGAGTGTGACGATCAAGGGTGTCGGGCAGGTCGATCATGCGACTTTCCGGGTCGATGAAAAATTCCACCTTGTGTTCGCTGGCATGCATGTACTTGCCGATGATCATCGATGAAAGAATGCGGTCGGGCAGGTTTTCAGCGAGAAAGCGAATCAGCTTTCGATGCCCGGTGGTTTCATCGGCGATATAATCGAGAACATCCTGGTAGGCGCCGATCTGGATCAGGCCAACAATGGTGTGCAGGTTATTGGAATATTCATGGGTCTGGGCCCGTAGCATATCGGAGAAGGTCTGCACCTGAGAAAGCTCGCGGGCGATCATGTCGATATCTTCTTTTTTCCTGAAGGTGACCACCAGTCCTCGACGATCGCCGACAGGTTCGACGTTGACGATGATAGGGATGCCAGCCAGCACGAACTCCCGGTCCGAAACAGGTTCGCCGGTTTGGAGAATATGGGGCACATCGAGGGCCGGGAAAAAATCGCGCAAAGGATGTTTTTCTAGATCGCGTCGATCATGGAGATCGAGCGTCTTCAATGCAGCTTCATTGACGAGGGTGATAGTGCCCTTTGCATCAGTTGAGATAATGCCCTCCCGGATCGATTCGATGAGGGCGCTTCGTTCCTGAAACATGTAGGCGATTTCCGCTGGCTCAAGGCCGAAAATAATCCATTTGACCCCCTTGGCAATGAAAATGGCGGCAATAAGGCCGAGAGTGATGAAGACAAAAGTGAAGAAAATGATTTTTTCAAGATAATCATCGGATGCCTTGCGCAGCGTGTCGAGAGGATAGCCTACGGAAACCATGCCGATAATTCTATACCGCTTGTCAATCACCGGCACACTGCCGCGGATATAGGGGCGGCCGTTTTCCAGGGTACGTTGTGTGTAGGCGCTGCCGTAGATCAACGCTCGTGTAGCCAAAGTGTCTTTGAGGTGAGTGCCGATTAATGCGGAATCCGGGTGGCTGATCAGTTTACCGTGGATATCGGTGACAAATACATATTCGGCGTCCGTCGGCAGCGGAACGAAGTCGGTGATCGGCGTGAAGATCCTTTTTGAATCGGATGATGACTGAATAAAATCATGTATAGCAGTAAGGCCGGCCAGCTGTTCAGCCGTCTGGATAGCCCTCTTTTGCATCTGCTTGTCGACAATGTCAAACGCCATCTGAGAAAAGATCGAACCAAAAGCAACAAGCAGGGCCACTACCAATATCATGATGATAATGGAG
The DNA here is from genome assembly GCF_900143695.1 of Desulfopila aestuarii DSM 18488. GTDB lineage: Bacteria > Desulfobacterota > Desulfobulbia > Desulfobulbales > Desulfocapsaceae > Desulfopila > Desulfopila aestuarii. The sequence continues at coordinate 133,994 of NZ_FRFE01000014.1, read as the reverse complement.
ACCGAGTCCAGCAGTCGCCTGGGACGAATAACATTGTAGAAACCAGCAGCAGAGATGTTCATACCGGGAAGTATAAAAGGAAAAGCGTATTTTTACCATTCCATATGGTGAGGAAAGATCTGCATCGTATGGATATGATCAATACGGAAAGAGCTGCCGTTGTGTTCATAGTGTCGCCACATGATATGGGTGAAAGGGTTGGTGCTCAACATAAGTTGCATAAGTTGAATTAAACAATAAAAATAGCAGAAAAAACCAATTGTAGACAGTGTGTTAACTGATGGTGTTACTGTTGTATCAGGTAGTCATGATGATTCTTTATGACACTATCATGCATGGCGGGGCAGTTTCAGGTTGTATTACTTCACATGCTCTCAAATAAAGAGGGAACAATGGCCAAAAAAACATTGAAAGAGCATCGAATCAACCGTGATTGGTGCAAGGGGTGCGGCATCTGCGTCGCTCTTTGCCCGAAACATGTACTGGAATTGGACCAGTCCGACAAGGCAGTCGCTCTACGGTTGGAAGACTGTATCTGCTGCAAGCTCTGTGAGATCAGGTGTCCCGATCTTGCCATTGAGGTAATTATGGAAGAGGGAGAACGAGATGACTGAGATGATACGGTTTGTTCAGGGGAATGAGGCCTGCGTCGAGGGCGCTCTCTATGCCGGGTTGGAATTTTTTGCCGGCTATCCGATTACTCCGTCGACGGAAATAGCTGAGCTGCTTTCCGGACGTCTGCCAACAAATGGCGGAAAGTTCATTCAGATGGAAGACGAGATAGCCTCAATGTGCGCGATCATCGGTGCATCGCTCACCGGCCACAAGGTAATGACCGCCACCAGCGGCCCTGGTTTTTCCTTAAAGCAGGAGGCAATCGGTTATGCCTGTATGGCTGAGATCCCATGTGTAATCGTCAATGTACAGCGGGGCGGTCCTTCCACCGGTAACCCGACCCATGTGAGCCAGGGTGATATCAACCAGGCCAGATGGGGAACCCATGGCGATCATTCGATCATTGCCCTTACAGCTTCCAACCACCAGGACATTTTTGCCATGACCGTGGATGCCTTCAATCTTGCTGAAACTTACCGGACTCCGGTGGTTCTGCTGCTTGATGAAGCGGTGGGGCATATGCGGGAAAAGCTCACCATCCCCGCAAAGGATGAACTTCAAATTATTGATCGGCTGCGCACCTCACTTGGCAAGGATGTGGATTACCATCCCTACCTGCCGCGCGAGGATGGACGCTTGCCCATGTCAGATTTCGGGGGTGATCATCGTTATAATGTTACCGGACTCTATCATGACATGTGGGGTTTCCCGTCAGCCAACCCGAAGGTGGTCAACCAGTTGCTTCGCCATCTGGTCGACAAGATAGAAAACAACGTTCACGCCATTACCCGTTATAAGGAATATTACCTCGAAGACGCCCACTATATCATGGTTTCCTACGGTTCTTCCGCCCGTTCAGCTATCCACCTTGCAGAAGAGCGACGAAAGCGTGGCGAACGGATTGGGGTGCTCGAACTGCAGAGTATTTGGCCGTTTCCCACGGAAGTTGTTCGGGAGAAATGCGCCGCTGCCCGTGCAGTTGTGGTGGTGGAGATGAATATGGGCCAGGTCCTGGCCCAGGTGAAGTCTGCCGTTGAACATCCTGAGAGGGTTTTTCTGGCGAATCGGATTGACGGGAAACTGATTGCCCCCCATGATATCAAGAAGCTCTTGCGCGTTATCCAGGGCAAAGGAGTGTGACATGGCCGTTACAGACTATTTACGACAACGTTTTTTTCCCCACATGTGGTGCCCTGGCTGCGGTCACGGCACGATTCTCAATTCGCTGCTGCGGGCGGTGGAAGAGCTTGAGCTGAGCAAGAACGATATCGTCATGACTTCGGGAATCGGCTGTTCGGCGAGGATATCCGGCTATGTCGATTTTCATTCCCTGCATACCCTGCACGGCCGGGCCCTGGCTTTTGCCACAGGGGTAAAACTTTCCAAGCCGGAGCTGACCCTGCTGGTGCCCATGGGAGATGGTGATGCCCTGGCTATTGGTGGCAATCACTTCATTCATGCCGCCCGCCGCAATATCGATATCACCGCCATTGTCATGAACAACCGGATCTACGGGATGACTGGTGGCCAGTTCTCACCACTTTCCGGCCCCGGTGTCAAAGCAACTACCGCCCCGTATACCACAATCGATGCCAACTTTGACGTGGTCAAACTGGCTATTGCGGCAGGAGCGTCTTTTGTGGCACGTTCTACCGCCTATCACGCCCGGGAATCGACAGAGATTCTGAAAAAAGCGATAATGCACAAAGGCTTTTCAGTGGTGGAGATTCTCTCCCAGTGTCCAACTCATTATGGACGAAAGAATAAGGAAGGGGATGCGGTTGCCATGCTTGAATTACATAAGACCAATACCGCAAAACTGGGTTCAAAACAGTTGGAGGAAAATCCCAACCTGGTTGCCAGGGGTATTTTCATTCAGGAGGAGCGGGCGGAGTATTGTATTGAGTACGGGAAAATTGTCGAGCATGCCCAAAGGAGGAATGTGAAATGAACGTGATGCGGCTTGTTTTTTCCGGTTCAGGTGGCCAGGGAGTGATTACTGCCGCCATTATACTTGCGGAAGCGGCGGTAATCTACAGTGGCAAGAACGCCACGCAGACCCAGGCTTATGGCGCTGCGGCCAGGGGGGGCGCCACCCGGAGTGATATCATTCTCTCGGATAGTGCCATATATTATCCCGGAGTGACCGAGGCCAATGTGCTGATCACCCTTACCCAGGATGCGTATAACGAATTTGCTTCGATCACCCGCCCAGGAGGTCTGCTGCTGAGTGATCCTCGCTTTGTCCAGACCACAAGGAAAGCCGATGCCAAACAGCTTGAGCTGCCGATGTATGACCAGGTAATGGAGAAGATTGGTAAGCCTATCGTCTACAATATCTGCACTCTTGGTGCACTGATCGGCATTACCCAGATTCTGGAGCCGGAAGCAATCATGCAGGTTTTAGAAGAAAGAATACCACAGGATTTCATCAACCTGAATATGCGGGCTTTTGACCTGGGTCTGGTTTTGGGATCGCAATATCAATACCGAAAATTCTACTGATTATTGATGAGAGGAACACCCTGTGCGATTGGCAAGATACAACGCATAGTGGCGGAGCTATGCCCATTGATCACATTGCCGACTCAGGATGCTTATGGCAAGCGACACAAGTTGCATAAGTCGAGTTAAAGAACAAAAATACGATAAAAAGCCACATGTTGACAGTAGGTTAGTGAGTAGTGTTAGTGTTTGTTTACATAATCGTCACAGACTCATCGCAATCTACATAAATGTCGCAATGACTACCTGAGCTTTCAAGCTCTCTGCAGGATCAAACAAAAGGAGTATCAGATGATTTTCAGGGCCGAATCCGGCTCCTGTATCCCACCATCCATTTCAGCATATCGGAGGAAGTATGAAACTGAACAGATTCGCTGCAACCGCACTGCTTTGCACATCACTTATTGCCGGCTCGGCCTTTGCCGCCACCATCGACAAACCGGAATGTGTTGCCCCGGCCAAACCGGGTGGAGGTTTTGACCTGACTTGCCGAATTGCTCAGACAGGCCTGAAGGATCAGCTGCAAGAGCTGATGCAGGTCACCTTTATGCCGGGCGGGATCGGCGCTGTGGCCATAAACATGTTCAACACTACCCGTACCGATGATCCGAATGCCATCGTTGCCTTTTCCTCTGGTTCGCTTTTGAATATCGCCACCGGCAAATATGGTGAATGGACTGAAAACGACGTGCGCTGGCTGGCGACCGCAGGAGCCGATTTTGGCGCCGTGGTTGTCCGGAACGATTCTAAATTCAAAACGCTTGCCGAGCTGATGGATGCCTTTAAGCAGGGTGAATCCACTGTGGTGGTTGGCGCCGGTGGTTCAGTCGGTTCTCAGGACTGGATGAAAGCTGCCCTCCTTATCAAATCCATCGAGAAAGATCCCAAGAAAATGCGTTATGTCGCATATGATGGCGGCGGCGATGCAATAACAGGTCTGCTCGGTGGAAGCATCGAAGTGTATTTTGGCGATGTCGGCGAGATGGTCTCACACCTTGGTACAGGCACCATGCGTGTTCTGGCGGTCATGTCGCCTGACCGTTTGCCGGCGCCATTTGCTGAGATTCCTACCACGAAAGAGCTGGGCTATGATGCCGAGTGGACCATTATGCGCGGCTATTACATGGGTAAAAATGTCTCGGACGACGCCTACAATGCCTGGGTAGAGAAGTTCAAAGCTGCCTATGCTACCGAGGAATTTGCCAAGATCCAGAAAGAGAAAGGACTGCTGCCCCTCAACATGGCCGGCAAAGAGTTTGATGACGATGTGAAAAAACGCGTCGATCGGATGCGCGGGATCGCCAAAGAAGCCGGCCTTATTCAGTAATCGTTCCAGATTCTTTCAATATCGTAAGCTCACAATCCTCTGCCCCTCTCTGGGGCAGGGGCTGAGGGGGAAATATGGCAGACAGAATTTTCGGTAGTATCGCTCTGGTCATTTCATTGATCTACGGTTTCATTGCTTTTACTATCATCAAGGCTCCATTTCAATACGATCCACTGGGGCCGGAGGCCTGGCCGAGGATTCTGTCGGTTGTCGCCGCCCTTTGTTGTCTCTATATCATTGCCCGGCCTGATGGACAAAAATTCAAAGTGCTGGGACATACCCTTACGAGAATCGCCCTGGTGGTGTTTTTCCTTTCCGCCTATGCAGTGCTCTTCGAACGGTTAGGATTTATCGTGTCGACTGCACTCTTTTGCGGAGTGTTATCGAGGATGTTGGGGGCAACAGCAAAGCAGTCAGTGCTTTTTGGCATCGCCTCAGGAATTTTAGGCTATGGACTTTGTGCCGGCCTGCTCGATCTTAATCTACCGACAGGGGCAATCTTCAAGAATCTCAAACTTCTGTAATATTTTTCTTCATAACGAGCAGGGGATGATATGGATACTGTGTTTGCAGGACTTTCTCAGGGCTTTGCTGTTGCTCTTAATCCGATAAACTTTTTCTACGTCATTATCGGCTGTTTTTCCGGGACATTGATTGGTGCACTACCCGGTATAGGCCCGATTAACGGTGTGGCAATCCTGTTGCCCATTGCTTACAGTGCCGGATTGCCGCCCGAGTCGGCTCTCATTCTATTAGCGGGTATTTACTACGGTGCGGAATATGGTGGCAGGGTCTCGTCGATTCTCTTGAATGTTCCGGGTGATGCCGGTGCCGTTTTTACCACACTGGACGGCAACCCGATGGCAAAAAAAGGCGAAGCGGGACGGGCCTTGTCGCTTTCCGCGGTCGCTTCTTTTATCGGCGGCACGATTTCGGTCATTCTCATGACGCTGTTTGGGCCTCTGCTTGCTTCGGTAGCTATTCACTTCAATCCCTCAGATTATGTGGCGCTCATGGTTTTTGCCTTCACCTGTTTAGCTTCGCTGGTGGGCAAAAATCCGATCAAGACGCTGCTTGCTGCTGTAATGGGATTGATGATCGCTTCCATCGGCATTGACGCCAATACCGGTGTTGCGCGTTTTACCTTTGGCATCCCAGACATCCTCGCCGGTATCGATTTTCTGGTAATCGTCATCGGTCTTTTCGGTATGGGCGAGCTGATTACCCTTGTGGAGCATCAGGTGACAGGTAAGCTTGCCGTACTACCGGTCGGGAAAAGTTTTGTGTCATGGAAAGACCTGATGGTCACCAAATGGGTTATTCTGCGTTGCTCACTCCTCGGTTTTTTTATCGGGGTCTTGCCCGGAACAGGTGCATCGGTAGCCTCGGCTGTGGCTTATGGCACCGAGAAACGGATTGCCGGCAAAAGTGGTGAGAGCTTTGGTACTGGTGATATCCGTGGCCTGGCAGCGCCGGAAGCGGCCAATAACGGTTCCGCTGGTGGGGCAATGGTGCCTATGCTGACTCTTGGAATTCCCGGATCTGGCACCACCGCGATCCTGCTTGGTGCACTGCTGCTCTTTAACGTCACTCCAGGTCCACTCATGTTTGTCCAGCGTCCAGAAATTGCCTGGGGCCTTATAGCCTCCATGTATATCGGCAACATCGCACTTCTCATTATCAACTTGCCTTTGGTTGGCTTCTTTGCCCGCCTCTTGACCATTCCCCAGAAGTATCTGACGCCGCTTATCGCTGTGTTGGCCTTTATCGGCGTCTATTCGGTTGTTTCCAATCCATTTGATTTGTATATGATCATCGGGCTGGGTGTTTTTGGCTGGCTTTTACGGAAACTCGGTTTTTCACTTGCCCCCGTCATCTTAGGTGTGGTACTTGGCAATCTGTTCGAAGATAATCTGCGGCGCGCGCTGTCTATTTCCGGCGGTGATTGGATGATCCTTATCGAATCGGGTCGCAGTATTGCAATATATGTACTTACCGCTCTTATCCTGTTCGTACCACCTCTGGTCAGCAGCTTGCGAAGACGAGCGGCAACAAACGCCGCCACCTCAGAAGCCTAGTTTTTTACTGGTTTTCCGGTCAGACGAAGAATAGCGACGGGCGGTCATGAGCGACAAGAGGAAGCGGGTGGATCGTCAACAACCTACAGTTCAGAAAGTCATTATTACCCTGGCGGTCGGTGTTGTTGGTGCTGTGCTGGCACAAGTTGGCGGTCTTCCTGCAGCTGCTCTTATCGGCTCGACCTGTGCTGTGTCTCTCGTCTCCTTTTGCCGATTGCCGACCGCGGTCCCTGGCTGGATGCGTAATCTGGCTTTTGCCGCGATTGGTTGTTCTCTTGGTTCAGGTGTTGACCGGGACCTTCTTGAACTTGCGGTCAAATGGCCGCTCAGCATGTGTGGGCTGGTTGTGGTGATGGCAGCGGTACTTGTCGTCGGTTGCTGGTTGCTCACCACTTTTTTCCAACAATCGCGAGAAACTGCTGTGCTTGCCACATCACCCGGTGCACTCAGTTATTCTCTTGCGCTTGCCGCGTCCGGTGTTGGCGATGCTTCGGCAATTATCGTTATTCAGTCCATTCGCCTGCTTTCCATTACTACCGCACTGCCTCTGATTCTCGATCTGCTCAATCTTCAGCATGGAGATGGCAGCGGTATGTCACCCCAAAATCTTTCTCTTTTTGCAACAACAGGGCTCTTTGTGTTGACGCTTGGGTTCGGCTTTTTGCTCAATAAGAAACGACTACCCGCAGCTTATCTTATAGCGGGAGTGCTGGTGAGCGGTATCATGCATTATAGTGGTATTGTTTCCGGTCGCCCGCAAAGCGGTTTTCTTTTTACTGGATTTGTGATTACCGGGGCAGTTATCGGTTCGAGATTCACCAATATCCCGCTGGGAGATATCAGGCGGCTGGTGACAGCGTCCCTTGTTGTTGTTGTCGTATCAAGTGGTGTCGCGGCCTTGGGTGCCGTTATTTGCGCCCAGATATTGCATCTGCCGTTCGGGCAGGTGTGGGTTGCCTATGCCCCCGGGGGGGTTGAAGCCATGGCTGCCATGGCTCTCGCACTTGATTACGATTCAGCTTTTGTTGCAACCCACCATCTCTTTCGTATCCTACTGCTGATTATCGTTTTACCGTTTCTACTGAGACTGTTCAGGAGAAGGGCGGTTCCCACCTTCATGTCGAGGAGGTAGGATGATTCCGGTATCAAATTCTTTACATTATTATATTAACGCGGGGAAATTCCATGATTGAACAGTACAGAGAATTAGAAAAGGAGCGGCTTGCCCTAGGTGTTCCGGCAATGCCGCTGACCGATAAACAGGTTGCCGAATTGACAGCGCTTCTCAAACAAGGCCATGAGGAAAGCGGGGTGCTCCTCGGGCTCCTGCAGAATCGGGTTGAACCCGGTGTCAGCAAGGCCGCTAAGGTTAAGGCTGGCTGGCTTGAGAAGGTGGCGCTTGGTGAAGTGAAGTTGGCCGAACTTTCAGCTGGTGCGGCGATCGCGATGCTAGGTGAGATGGGTGGCGGCTACAATGTTGCGGTACTGGTTCGATTACTCGAGGTTGATAATGTTGCTGCCGAAGCAGCCTCTGCTCTCAAAAAGCTGATCAAGATCTATGAATCCTTTGACAGGGTAGCTGAACTTGCCGGTACAAACACTCATGCCAAGGAGGTTATCGAGTCGTGGGCAGCGGCTGAATGGTTCACCAAGGCTCCCGTGGTCCCCCAAAAGATGATGCTCTCCGTTTTCAAGGTAGACGGTGAGATCAATACCGATGACTTTTCGCCGGGCAATCAGGCTCAGTCGCGGGCGGACATTCCGCTGCACGCCAACTTTTTTGGTATAAAACGTTTTCCGGGTGGGGTGGAGACCATCAAGGCCATGAGGGCGGAGGGAAAAGCAATCGCCTTTGTCGGCGACGTGGTCGGAACCGGTTCGTCACGGAAATCGGCTATTAACTCCATGGCCTGGCATATCGGTGACGATATCCCCCAGACTCCCAACAAAAGGCGGGGCGGAGTGGTGCTCGGTTCGACCATTGCTCCCATTTTTTACGCAACGGCCCGAGATGCAGGGACGTTGCCCCTGCAGTGTGATGTCAGCAGCCTTGCTACCGGCAGTGAAGTTACTCTTGATCTTACAAACTGGAAGATAATTTGTGGAGAAACGGAGATTCAGGCAGAGGCCCCACCGTCGGCAATTCTTGATGAATTCCGGGCGGGAGGACGCCTAAATCTTATTATAGGTCGTAGCCTTACCAGGGCGGCGTGCGCGAAATTGGGTGTTGCTGAACCTGCAATTTTTTCTGAGGTGGAGAACCCACTGCCCAAAGAGGGACAGGGTTATACACTTGCTCAGAAGATGATTGGCCGGGCCTGTGGTATTGAAGGCGTTTTGCCCGGAACCGTCTGTGAGCCGAAAATCTCTACAGTTGGTTCTCAGGACACCACCGGTCCCATGACCATGCAGGAGATCGAAGAGCTGGCCTGTCTACGTTTCAAGACCGAACTGTTCATGCAATCGTTCTGCCATACCGCCGCCTACCCAAAAGAATCGGATGGCGCTCGCTGGCAGAAAATGACCGAGATCACCACCAGCTGCGGTGGTGTGGCCTTGAAACCAGGTGACGGTGTCATTCATCCCTGGCTGAACAAGATGCTTCTTCCCGACACAGTCGGTACCGGTGGCGACTCTCATACCCGTTTCCCGATGGGGATATCTTTCCCAGCCGGTTCGGGTCTGGTGGCTTTTGCTGCCGCCCTCGGTTTTATGCCACTGGAGGTGCCAAAGTCTGTGCTGGTACGGTTCACGGGTAAACGGAGACCCGGCATCACTGTTCGTGATATGGTCAATGCCATTCCCAAGGCGGCGATTGATAAGGGGCTGCTGACGGTGGCCAAAAAAGGGAAAAAGAATGTCTTTGCCGGCACCATCCTTGAGATTGAGGGGATCGACGACCTCTCGGTTGAGGAGGTTTTCGAACTCTCAGATGCCTCTGCCGAGCGAAATGCCGCAGCCTGTACTCTGGCCCTGCCTTTAACGGCGGTGGTGGAGAATGTGAAGAAGAATGTCGAGGTGTTGCGTAAGCTGGTAGCTGAAGGCTATCAGGATGGAGAGGCCCTGGAACGACGCATCCAGGCACAGGAGGTGTGGCTGGCCGCACCGTCGCTCCTGCAGCGAGATGAAAATGCCGAATACCATGAGGTGATTGAGATCAATCTCGATACCATCACTGAACCGATACTGGCAGTGCCCAATGATCCCGATGATGTCAAGCCACTCAGTGAGGTTGCGGGTGCCAGCATAGATGAAGCTTTTATCGGTTCATGTATGACCCATTACAGTCATCTTCAGGCTGCTGCACGGTTGATGGCTGGTGAAGAGTATGGTGAAAGTCGCATGTGGGTGGCACCGTCGACACGACTCGACCGTGATGCCATCCAGGTTGAAGGCGGATTGAGCGTTTTCGCCCAGGTGGGTTGCCGGGTTGAGATACCGGGTTGTAGTCTCTGTATGGGCAATCAGGCACGGGTCAAGCCGGGGGCAACGGTTATCTCCACTTCGACCCGAAACTTCGATAACCGGCTGGGCGACGGTGCCCAGGTCTATCTGGCTTCAACTGAGCTCACAGCCATAAGCGGTATGCTGGGCCGGCTGCCAGCGGTCGAAGAATACTTTGATTTTATTGAAAGAAAACGGAAGTAATTCGAAAAACACTGCAATTGATATAATGGTGGGCTAATATATCGGCTCCAGATTGCCCACCATTTGCGGATTTTGTACAGTCTACGGTCACTCGTTGCGAAAAGCATGCAGCCGGTTTTCGGCTACTGTACGAGATCATCAACCACGGAGTTTATACGAGGAGTACCATGAACAAGATTACAGTGAAAAATCCCATCGTCGAGCTAGACGGGGATGAGATGACCCGGATCATCTGGAAATTCATCAAAGATAAACTGATCCTGCCTTATCTCGATGTCGATTTGAAATATTACGATCTCTCCGTGCAGTACCGTGACGAAACCGAGGATAAGGTGACAGTTGATGCTGCGGAAGCCATCAAAAAATACCGGGTTGGTGTCAAATGTGCCACCATCACTCCGGATGAGGCGAGGGTTGAGGAGTTCAGTCTCAAACAGATGTGGAAGTCGCCCAACGGTACCATCCGTAACATTATCGGCGGCACGGTGTTTCGTCAGCCGATCATCTGCAATAACATACCGCGACTGGTACCTGGCTGGACCAAGCCGATCGTCATCGGCCGTCATGCTTTCGGCGATCAGTATCGCGCTACCGATTTTCTCGTTCCCGGTGCCGGCAAGTTGACAATGAAGTTTGAGCCGGCTGACGGTGGTGAGGCGATCGAGCGTGAGGTGTTTACCTTCCCCGGTAGCGGTTGTGCCATGGGCATGTACAACCTCGATGATTCGATCCGTGGGTTTGCCAGATCCTGTATGAATTATGGCCTTAACCTCGGCTGGCCAGTCTATCTGTCGACAAAGAACACCATATTGAAGAAATATGACGGCCGTTTCAAGGATCTCTTCCAGGAAGTCTTTGACGCAGAATTTGCTGATAAATTCAAGGCAGCCGGGATAACCTATGAGCATCGGCTGATTGATGACATGGTGGCTGCTGCTCTGAAATGGGAAGGAGGCTTTGTCTGGGCGTGTAAGAACTATGATGGCGATGTCCAGTCAGATACAGTGGCACAAGGCTTTGGCTCACTTGGTCTCATGACCTCAGTGCTGATGACCGAAGATGGCGGCACCATTGAGGCTGAAGCGGCCCATGGTACCGTGACCCGTCACTATCGCGAGCACCAGAAAGGCAATAAAACCTCCACCAATCCCATCGCCTCTATCTTTGCCTGGACGCGTGGCCTCTGGTATCGCGGCAAGTTCGATAACACCCCGGAGGTGCAAAAATTTGCTGAAACTCTGGAAAAGGTGTGTGTCGATACGGTTGAGTCCGGCTTCATGACTAAAGACCTGGCCATTCTTGTCGGCAAAGAGCAGGGCTGGCTGACAACTGAAGAATTTCTCGCAAAGCTTGACGAAAATCTGAAGGCGGCCATGCAGAAGTAGTCTGTTCGACGGATGATAGTGGTGCTGCTGACTGCAGCACCGTGAAACAAAGGGGCAGAGAAAAATTAACATGCGGTTGTTAATTTTTCTCTGCCCCTTTTTTCTGCACTGTGCAAAGGAAAATTTAAAATGCTATAAATAGATAGGCAAACAGATGCAGAAGGAGTTGCCTGGCCGATTTGGATCGGCTAACGTAGAGTTTTATTAAATATTTGTGGTGGTCTTGTGTGAATCTTGTTCCGCGTTGTCGGTACTTGTTGTAAGGGGCGAGGCCGATAAAAACTGAAAAAGCATATCCTGTACTGGAGGAAAAAAATGAAGCTCAGATATTTCTCCCATTCGTCATTTCAGATAACCACCGCTGCCGGCCAGACGATTCTGATAGATCCTTTTCTGGATGGTAATCCGACGTGTCCGGTTTCTTCTGATGAGGTGTCTGCTGATTTCATTGTTCTCACTCACGGTCATGGCGATCATATAGGGGATGCTTTTAAGATCGGCCAGAGATGTAAATCGCTTTTCATCTGTGTGAATGAACTTGCAAATTACTGCGCGGGTCAGGGATTCAAAGCTCATAACATGCATATCGGCGGCGGACGTGAATTTCCCTTCGGACATCTGAAATTCACCATTGCGCATCACGGCTCGATGACCCCAGATAATGTCTATGCCGGAGAACCAGCCGGTGTGGTGCTTACCATCGACAATATCGCCCTCTATCATACCGGGGATACCGGCCTGTTTTACGATATGAAGCTTATCGGGGAGATGACCAGGCTCGATTATATGCTGCTGCCTATAGGTGATAACTTCACCATGGGTATTACTGATGCGGTTAAAGCTGTGGAACTTGCCAATCCAACAATTGCCATTCCTATGCATTACAACACATTTCCGGTGATCGAGGCCGACCCGCATCTGTTCCGCCAGAAGGTGGAGGCTCTTGGTAAAAAAGCGCGGGTTCTGGAGTATGGTGAAGAAATAGACTTATAGAGTTTTATCTGAAACATAAGGAGTATTTCTGACGCCTCCTGTCCGCATTGTGCTACGGAGTGGTATATTTATCTGTTGAACGTCGATAGGATACACGATATGTTGTAGGCTGTCATACATCGCGTTTCTGTCGATACACGCTTTGCCCTGGCTGTATCGTTGTATCCCGGCACCGTTTGCAGAGTAGCTCCATGTCATTTGATCACGATCCTGTCTATGCAGAGGTTGTTTCTCTTCGTGAGGAACTTAACCTTGCAAGGGAGAAAAACGAGAACCTGTTACATCAACTGAAAAAACGTGAGCAGGTTCTCGACCATTTTCGACAGGCTGTTGATAATTCACCAAATGCCATCTTTTCAATTAACAGGAAGGGGAATATCACCACCTGGAATCCCGCCTGTTTTTCCACCTTTCAATACGATACTTCTATAATTGGCAGTCATTACCGGTTACTGCTGCAGGATCACGACCAGTACTCATTCATTGAACAGGTAGTGTTGCAGGGTCGAAAGACCAAGAGCTTTTCTAACCTGGATCTGACGTATACCTGTAAATCTGGTGAGACCCGGGAAATGGTTTCCCGAGTCTATCCGGTGGAAAATGATGAAGGTATCGTGCATGGCTTCGTTTTTGCCAATACCGATGTTACCGAGCGTAATCGTATTCACCGGGAACTTGAACAGTACCGCCACCATCTGGAAGAACTGGTAGAACAGCGTACTGTCAAGCTTCAGGAGGAGATCAGTCATCGAAAGAGTGCACAGCAGGCACTTCAAGCCTCCAATGAGGCCCTGGTCACCATCCTTGACAGTATGGACCTCGCTATCCAGGTCGTATCTCTCAATCGGGATGAAACGATTTTCCTGAACGACCGGCTCAATGCGTTGCTGGTTGAAGGCCAGCAAAGTTCGCTGCATTACCATTTGTTTGCCCCGCTTGGTTGTGATGATTTAGTTGAGGATGGTGAGGCAAAAGCTGATCCTGAGAGCAACAGGGACGTGAAAAGTGTCTCCTGTTTTGATCCTGTTTTGAAACGATGGTACATCCTGCAGGAACAGGTGATTACCTGGGTGGACAGACGGAAAGTTCGTCTGCAGATAGCAACCGATATTACTGAGAGAAAACAGATCGACGAAGAACGTAAGCGGGTTGAAAAACTGGAGTCTCTTGGGGTACTTGCCGGTGGAATCGCCCATGACTTCAATAATCTGCTTACCGGCATTATGGGCAGTCTTTCGCTTCTGCAGTATCAGGCAGCAAGCGGTAATCCGAACTACGCACTACTGGACTCTGCGGTCAAGGCAACATCCCGTGCTACCTCGCTGACCCAGCAATTGCTGACATTCTCGAAAGGCGGTGATCCCGTGCGAAGTGTGATTGCTGTTGAGGAGGTTTTACGGGAATCGGTTACCTTTTCACTTCAAGGTTCGGCGGTAAAAACAATGATTTGTCTCGATGGTGATCTGTACCATGTCAAAGCGGATGGTGGGCAGCTGAGTCAAGTGTTCCATAATCTCGCTATCAACGCCAAACAGGTTATGCCGGACGGTGGTGTGCTGGCTGTTTCCGCAGTAAATTATACTCATGAAAATCATTCTGTTGTAAATGATCTCTCTCCTGGGAAGTATGTCAGAATTGACTTTAGCGATACCGGCCCGGGAATTTCGCCCGATATTATCGACAAAATTTTCGATCCATATTTCACTACCAAAGCAAAAGGCGAAGGGCTTGGGCTGGCAATGGCGCATACGATTGTCACCAAACATAACGGGAAGATTACGGTTGACCAAAATCCCGACTGTGGTGTGACATTCAGGATATTCTTGCCGGCTTGTGAACAGGTGGCACTGGCACCATCGGTAGGCACAATAGATAGACCGGATTCCTGTGGGCGGGTTTTACTGATGGATGACGATGAGACAATCCGGGAGGTCGGGGAAGCCATTCTCGTCCATTTGGGTTATACCGTGGAGACCGCCGCAGACGGAGAATCGTTGTTGGCGCGATATCAGGAAGCCTTGGCCGCAGACGCCGCCTTTGATGTGGTGATCCTTGATTTGACCATTCCAGGCGGTATGGGTGGAGAAGAGGTGGCTCGACGACTTGCCATGATGAACCCTGAAGCTAAGCTCATTGCCTCCAGTGGTTATGCCGACAGCCCCATCATGGCTGATTGCGCAAGTTTTGGTTTTTCAGCAATATTGAAAAAGCCATACATGGTTGAACAGGTGGCTGAAGTTCTGCAGAAGATTCTTCAAAGATAGCCCGAAAGGACCCAACAAAAATGAAGGTGAGCCAATAACGCTCACCTTCTTGCCCTTATAAGGTGTATTTCCTTAAACTCTACATATTCCGCCGATACTGGCCTCCTGCCTCATACAGGGCAGAGGTGATCTGGCCGAGGCTGCAGTGGCGTACTGTTTCCATCATCTGGGCAAAGATATTGCCGCCCGTGAGGGCCACTTGTTTCAGTTTCTTCAGTTCCTCTGCTGACGTGTCGGCATGTCTGGCGTGGAAGGTAGCCAGTCTTCGCAGTTGATCCTGTTTTACATCGTCGGTGGCCCTGGCCAATTCCAGGCTGGCGTTAGCTTCGTCGGAGTTGACGTCTGGATTCCTGAAGGTGTTGACGCCGATGATCGGATATTCACCGGAGTGTTTGAGCCGCTCATAGTAGAGGGACTCTTCCTGGATGCGGCTGCGCTGATAGCCGGTCTCCATGGCGCCGAGTACGCCGCCACGGTCGCTGATTCGTTCAAACTCAGAGAGAACAGCCTCTTCCACCAGATCGGTGAGTTCATCGACAATGTAGCTGCCCTGATTCATGTTCTCGTTCTTCGCCAAACCCCATTCCCGGTTAATGATCAGCTGAATGGCCAGTGCGCGCCGGACCGATTCGGAACTCGGGGTGGTGATCGCTTCGTCATAGGCGTTGGTGTGCAGGCTGTTGCAGTTGTCATAGATAGCACAGAGCGCTTGCAGGGTGGTGCGGATATCATTGAACTGGATTTCCTGGCAGTGCAGAGAACGCCCTGAAGTCTGGATATGGTATTTCAGCTTCTGCCCGCGTTCGGTTGCCCCATACCGCTCTTTCATGGCCACTGCCCAGATGCGGCGAGCTACCCGGCCGATCACAGTGTATTCCGGATCCATACCGTTGGAGAAGAAGAAGGAGAGGTTGGGAGCGATCTCATTGATATCCATGCCGCGCGAGAGATAGTACTCGACATAGGTGAAACCGTTGGAAAGGGTCAGGGCTAGCTGGGTGATCGGGTTGGCACCTGCTTCGGCGATATGATAGCCGGAGACAGAGACCGAGTAGAAATTTCTCACCCTGTTCTTGATGAAGAACTCCTGAATATCACCCATCATCTTCAGGGCAAACTCGATAGAGAAGATACAGGTGTTCTGGCCCTGGTCCTCTTTGAGGATATCCGCCTGAACCGTACCACGGACATTGGCCAGCACATCGGTCCGGATTTTACCGGCTTCAGTCTCATCTGGACGTCGCCCATGTTCTTCGGCGAACCGGTCGAGCTGCTGGTCAATGGCAGTATTCATGAACATTGCCAGAATAATCGGTGCCGGGCCGTTAATGGTCATGGAAACCGAAGTGGTGGGGGCGCACAGATCAAACCCGTCATAGAGCAGCTTTACATCATCGAGGGTACAGATAGAGACACCGGAGGTGCCGATCTTACCATAAATGTCGGGTCGCTCTGCGGGATCCCAGCCATAAAGGGTGACCGAATCGAAGGCGGTGGAGAGCCGCTTCGCCTCATAGTTGGCCGACAGCAGTTTGAAGCGCTGGTTAGTCTGGCCAGGACCGCCTTCACCGGCAAACATCCGGGTCGGGTCTTCACCGGTACGTTTTAGGGGGAAGACGCCGCCAGTGAAGGGGAAGAATCCCGGCAGGTTCTCTTTTCTCAAGAATACCAGCGTATCGCCCGGATCGGTGATTTTCGGCAGTGCGATCTTCGGAATCTTTGAGTGGGAGAGCGATTTGGTATACAAGGGAACCCTGATCTCCTTGCCTCGCACCTGATAGACCAGTTCATCGCCTGAATACGCCTTGCGGCATTCCTGCCAGGCTGAAAGCGTTTTTTCTGTTTCTCTATCGACCGCCTGGTTCAGCTGCTCAGCCTCGGTTTTCAGGGTTGCGATACTATCAGCAATCGCTGCCTCGTCTTTTGTTTCCAGGAGATTGATCGATTCCTGCACATGCCAGAGTTGCCGCACGGCTTCAGCCTGTTGCAGCGTTTCGTTATGATAACCTCGGACCGTGTCGGCTATTTCAGCCAGGTACCGTATGCGATTGGCCGGGATGACAATGGCTTTTGATGAGGGCACCTTCTCTTTTGGCTTGGGCAGTTGCGGTTTAAGGCCCATACCCATTTTCGAATTGAGCAGTTCAACAATGCCGTGATAGAGTGCGGTAACCCCGTCGTCGTTGAATTTGGAAGCGATAGTGCCGTAAACCGGGAAATCTTCAGGTTTGGTGTCCCAGGCCTTGCGGTTACGCATCACCTGCTTGCGAACGTCACGAATGGCGTCGTCACCGCCTTTCTTTTCAAACTTGTTGATGACGATGATATCCGCATAGTCGAGCATGTCGATCTTTTCCAGCTGGGACGGCGCCCCATATTCGCTGGTCATGACATACATGGAGATGTCGGCAAGGTCGGTTATCCGTGAGTCGCCCTGACCGATACCGGCGGTTTCGGCGATGATCAGATCAAAGCCTGCAGCCTTTAAGATCCGGATGGCTTCAGGTAGAGACTCTGAAACCTCGTTGGCAGAATCGCGGGTGGCAAGACTGCGCATATAGACCCGGTCGGAACCGGTGATGGCATTCATCCGGATACGATCGCCCAAGAGTGCTCCGCCTGTTTTACGCCGGGAAGGATCGCAGCAGACAATGGCGATGTTGAGATCTTCGAGGTCGTTAAGAAATCTGAGCAGCAGTTCGTCGGTAAGCGACGATTTGCCGGCGCCGCCAGTGCCGGTGATGCCAATGACAGGGGGATCGTACTTGGTGGCCAGCGGTTCGATCATGGCCATCAATTCAGCGAGATTACCGCCATGGCTCTTGGTCTCCTGGGCCATGCTAATGAATTTGGCGATCTCTTTCTTGTCAGTATAGTGCAGTCTGTCGGGAGCAAGGTCAGCAAAACTGGTGGTAGCGAAGTCCATGCAGGATATCATATGATTGATCATACCCTGTAACCCCATGGAGGCACCGTCTTCCGGCGAATAGATCTTGGTGACCCCGTACTCTTCCAGCTCACGTATCTCGTCGGCCACGATAACGCCGCCTCCACCACCGAATACCTTGATGTGGGCTGCGTCCCGTTCTTTTAAGAGGTCGATCATGTACTTGAACGACTCCATATGCCCGCCCTGATAACTGGACATGGCGATGCCGTGAGCGTCTTCTTCGATGGCGGTGTCAACCAGTTCCTGAACCGAGCGATTGTGTGCAAGATGAATGACTTCGACACCCGAGTCCTGCAGAATCCGCCGCATGATATTGGTGGATGCGTCGTGACCGTCGAAAAGTGAGGTGGCGGTGATGATTCGGATACTGTGTTTCGGGGTGTACACTTCAACGCTCGCGTTCATGGTTTCTCCTATAGCGGTAAATATTCAGCGCTGGTGACCAGGCTGGCTTCAGATAGGAAATCCAGAACGATTGCAGAAGGGCAAGAACCCCGACTGTGAAAAAGGATCGGTCAGTTGTGTACCGAGGCCTTCTTCTTGGCGAGAAAGCTCATGATAAAGTCTGTCTGCTGTTCGATGTATTTCTCTATCGTGAAATGCTTGGCAAAATACCAGCGGCGAAAGGCCCAGGTATGTCCGATAACGGAAATATTATGGCCAATCAGGCTGATAGTGTCGTCTTCAAGTTCCGGCAGTGTTCCTGTTTTCTTGATCTGATGCATGGCCGAAATAAACAAATCTGTGATCCCGATTTCGGCTTCCAGTACCTTTTGCTGCCATTTTGGTGAAAGAAAGTGGGTAACCTGGTACATGAGCAGCACATGGTCGCTCATCCTGTCACAGACCAGAAAATATTCCCGAATCACTTCGGCGAGGGCATCCTTGCCCTTGAGTGGTCGTGCCAGTGCCTCTTTCACTCCCTCTTCTACCTCTGCGTGGATTGCCACGCAGACGAGATAAAGAACATCCTCCTTGGTGGAGATGTAATCGTACATTGTGCCGATGGAGAGACCCGTAGCCTTGGCGAGGAGCCGTGTGGTGGTTTTATGGTAGCCGTGTTTTATGAACAGCTTAACGGCCGCATCGACAATCTGCCGTCGACGTTCTTTGACCAGATCCTGGTTTTTGATCTGGGTGGCTACCTCTTTGACTTCGTTTTCTTTTGTTCTCATTTATATGCCTGTATTGTCCTGATTTACCTCAAGAAGAGCTGAAAGCACTATCAACGGCTAATCTATACAATATTTGGAAAGAACAAAAGAAAAACCTCCTTACGTGAGGAATTGCACCCCACCCCGGCTCTGGCGGGCAGCATTGCTGGAGAAGAAAAATACTTCCCGTAGCAGCGATGCTGTCATCGCTCACCCTGCCTGCAGTCGCTCGGTCAGTGCAGGTAAAAACTGTTTTACATCAGCCACTACCAGTACATCGGCTACCTCGCCGATAGGGGCATCCTTGTCGGTATTGATTGCCACGATGAATTCCGATTTCTTCATGCCGGCCAGATGTTGGATGGCTCCGGAAATACCGCAGGCGACATAGAGTTTTGGCGAAACGGTCTGGCCTGTTGTTCCCACCTGGCGAGCATGTTCGACCCACTCAGCATCAACCACCGGACGACTTGCACCGTATTCCCCCCCAAGCGCCTTGGCGAGTGCGGCAACCATGGGGATATTGTCTTTACCGCCGACGCCGCGCCCAGCGCTGACGATGATTGCGGCTTTACCGAGATCAACACCACCTTTGGGGGCCTCTTCGTAACCGAGAAAGGTCACCTTGCCGGCGGTATCGGTATCAATCTTCTCAACATTCGGGCTGGCAGTAATGGGTTCAGCCAGGCTGAAGGCTCCAGCCTGCAGGGTCAGCACCTTGACGGTCGATTTCGCTTTCAGGCGCCTTCTCAGTTTGGAGTTGCAGGCAGGAACAACCGGGTCGCCATCAACGATATCCGCGACTTCGGAAAACTGGGCTGCCTCCAGGGCAAATGCCACCCGGGGGGCGAGATCCCAACCATAGGAAGAGTGGCTGAAGACGATCATGTCTGGCTTTTCTTTGGTCACCACGTCAAGAATCAATTGCTTATGCACCGCCGGATTATATTCGCCATATTTGGCTGCATCGGCTAAATAAATGGTGCCATCGTAGGCAGGCAAGTTGCTATCCGTGCCAACCATGAACATGACGCTGTCGCTTCCGGCTTTTTGGGCAAAGGCAACTAACTCACTGCAGCTGCCAAGCACTTTTCCTTCTCGTGATTCGGCTATAAGTAACGCTTTCATATCAGCACCCGTTTACTTGGCGAGAACGCCGGTCTTTTCTTTGAGTATCGTAATCAGTTTATCGGCCAATTCACCGGCATCTCCTTCGAGTACCAAGCCGCCACCTTTCTTTTCAGGCAATTGCATGGACACGGTCTCAAGGCGGAAGGCAACCTTTAGGAGGTCTTGAACCGGTATCGAGAGCAGTTCCTTTTTCTTGGCCTTCATAATGTTTGGCAGGGTAGGGTAGCGCGGGGTATTGAGGCCAAGCTGGCAAGTGAAGAGGGCGGGAAGAGTTACAGAGACTTTGGCCTTGATGCCACCTTCCAGTTCCCGCTTAACGTTGACGGTGGAGCCTTCAAGGACAAAATCGACGATGGTGGTGACGGCGGGAATTCCCAGTAATTCAGAAACGAGCACGCCAACCTGAGCGCTCCCTCGATCCTGGGACTGCATGCCGGTAAAGATCACGTCAAAACCTTTATCACTAGCGTACTCAGCAATAATCGCACCTATCTCAAATGGGTCGCGGGTGGCATAATCCGGGTCGTTGACGTGGGCGCCTCGATCACAGCCCATGGCCAGCGCTTTCTTCATGGTTTCCTTGACCCGATCAGGGCCGATACAGAGGACCGTCAAATCGCCGCCAGTCTGTTCCTTCAACTGTACGGCCTGCTCGACCCCATACTCATCGTATTCGTTCATGCGCCATACGAGTTCTGTGGTGTCGTACCAGGTGCCTGCGCTGTCGACTTTGAATCGGGATTCCATGTCCGGAACCTGTTTTATGCATACCAGTATTTTCATAGCGTCCCCATCTGTCAGGGTTGAATAATGTTGTTCTGCTGCTTGCTGCTGTATAATCTTAAAGAATAGTCATCGGTTACAACAAGGCAATCATCTTGGCTGTCAGCGGGTCAGGTTGGTGCCGATAACAAGCCTCTGGATCTCGCTGGTTCCTTCATAAATCTCGGTAATCTTGGCATCGCGCATCATTCGTTCCACCGGGAACTCACGGGTGTAACCGTAGCCGCCCAGCACCTGAACCGCCTGGGTCGAGACCTTCATGGCTGTTTCGCTGGCAACCAGTTTGGCCATAGCGGAGGCCTGGGTGTAAGACTGACCGTTGCTGGCTTTATACGCTGCCTGATAGACGAGTAATCTGGCTGATTCAACCATACAGGCCATATCGGCCAGCTGGAACATGATGCCCTGAAAGCTGGCGATCGGATTGTCGAATTGTTTTCGTTCCTTGGCGTAGTTGACCGCGGCTTCAAGCGCGCCCTGGGCAATACCCAGTGCCTGGGCGGCGATGCCGATACGGCCGCCATCAAGGGTCTTCATGGCCACTTTAAAACCTTCACCTTCTTTACCGAGCATATTGTCGGCTGGAATCTGGCAGTTCTCAAAGACCAATTCCATGGTGGGAGAGGAGCGGATGCCCATCTTTTTTTCCTTTTTACCAAAGGAAAAACCCGGCGTTCCTTTTTCGACGATAAAGGCGCTGATGCCGTGATGCTTTTGAGCATCCTTGTCGGTGCGGGCCATAACCACATATATTTCGGCTTCACCGGCGTTGGTAATAAAAATCTTGGTGCCGTTTAAAATCCAGCTGTCACCTTCACGCCTAGCCGTGGTCTTGGTGCCACCAGCATCGGAGCCTGCGGCTGGCTCGGTGAGACCGAAAGCGCCCATCTTCTCGCCTTTTGCCATGGGGGTGAGAAATTTCTGTTTCTGAGTCTCGGTGCCAAACAGATAAATCGGGTTGCTGCCAAGCGATAGGTGAGCAGAAAGGGTCACACCGGTGGAGGCACAGACCCGGGAGAGCTCTTCAACAGCGATAGCATAGCTGATATAGTCAGCACCGGCACCGCCATACTCTTCAGGGAAAACGATACCAGTCAGACCGAGCTCCCCGAGTTTATCAAACATGAGACCGCGGTCGAAACGTTCTTCTTCATCGCGCTCGCTGGCAGACGGGGCAATTTCATTTTCCGCAAACTCGCGGACCATGTCCTTAATCAGTTTCTGTTCTTCTGTTAAATCGAAATTCATGGCATCTGCTCCGAAGAGTCCTGTTGTGTCCTGCAAAACCATCCCGCACCCGGCGGAGGAGTTGTCGGCCTGGGTGCTGTTCCAGTGGGCGGTGGCTCAGGGGCCGGTTGGTACTACCGACCGGATGCGGGATGATCCCCTGTGATGATTACTCTTTTTTACTGGAACTCAATTCCGGGAATTCCCAGTAATAGTATTCTTTTCGTTCACCGGCTTTGCCTGCGTCGGGACGATCCGTCTCATTTTGGCGAAGTTCAACACGCCTGATCTTGCCGCTCAGGGTTTTGGGTAATTCCGGAACGAACTCGATAATTCGTGGAATCTTGAATTTTGCCAGGATATTGATGGTGTGCTTGAACAGTTCAAGTGCCATCTCGCGCGAAGGCTCGTAGCCGGCTTTTAAGATGACGAAGGCTTTGACCAACTGGTGGCGTTTCGGGTCGGGTACACCAACGACGGCTGATTCACCTACAGAATCGTGCTCGATCAGGGCGCTTTCCACCTCGAAGGGGCCGATCCTGAAATCCGAGGACTTGATAACATCATCGCTGCGGCCGACAAACCACCAGTAGCCGTCCGGATCGATGGACGCCTTATCGCCGGTGTAATAGTAGTTGTCTCTGAAAACGCTGGCCATCTTTTCCGGTGTGCCGATATATTCGGTGAAAAGGCCAATGGCGCGCCATCGGTCGAGGCGGACCACGATATGGCCAGGTTCGTCAGGGCTGGTGATTTCTTTGCCGTCATCATCAACGAGGGTCGCGTCATACATGAAAGAAGGGCTACCGAAGGAGCCGCTGCGCATCTTGCCGTTCATCCAGGGAGCGTTGCCGATCATGGCGGTTGATTCGGTCTGGCCGTAGAAATCGCGAATCTCGGTGCCGGTCAGCTTTTTCCATTTGCTGATTACCTCGGGATTCAGCGGTTCACCTGCGCCGATGGATTGTCTGAGAGCCGAAAAATCATATTTGGAGATATCCTGGTTAATGAATAATCGCCAGGCGGTAGGTGGCGCACAAAAGGTTGAGACTTTTTGGGTAGCCACGGTCTCAAGATACTTCGGACCGTCCAGAGCTTTAAAGTTGAAACCGGTGGCAGTGGCGCCGACGTTTAACGGAGCAAAAAAGCTCGACCAGGCCCATTTGGCCCAGCCTGGAGCGCTCAGGTTGTGGTGTACGTCATCCGGACGGATACCTATCATCACTGAAGTAGAGAGATGGCCGAGAGGATACGATGTGGCAGTATGGCCGACCCGCTTGGGCAGCCCGGTGGTTCCGGATGTGAAGAAGCAGAACAGCAGATCTTTAGAGCCGGTTTTGGCGGCTTTCGCCTCAGTGGGTTCATCGGTGAGTTGACGATAACTGACCCAGCCTTCCTTTTCGCCTAATACCAGTTTGATCTTTGGCTCCATACCTGTGAGCGCCAGGGCCTCGTCCATAATGTCGGTGTAGATCTGGTCGGCAATAATGCAGTCCGGCTGGTAGGTTTCAAAACGGAACTTCATCTCGCGGACGGTCATGGTGGTGGCGGTAGGAACAGCAATAATACCACCTTTGACACAGGCATAGCTGGCAAACCAGGTTTCGGGCACAATTGGTGTCATCATATACATATTGTTACCAATCGTGACGCCGGCCTTGGCGAGCCTGTTAAGACATTGATTGCCGTGGGCTGCGAATTCTTTGTAGGTGTATTTCTTGCTTTCTCCGGTGTGGATATCGGCCCAGATAAGTGCTGTCTGATTCGGACGCTCCTGTAGGTGCAGTCCTTCAAAAATCTCCTCGGCCCAGTTGAATGTGTCGGGGAGGGTCATGGCATTAAGTTTGTCGAAAAACGCTTTGGCCTTAGCCTCCTTCTGGTCGTTATCTTCCATCATGTTGAGATCCATGACCTCTTTGTACAGACTTACCATGCTCATAGGGACTCCTTGGGGTTCAGATTAGAGATGCACTCCAGGGCCTGTTTAAGGCCACGCCGCCTAACAGCCAAAACTATCTTTACCGAGCGCTCGGTCGGTTTATTCTGCAACTAGAAAGCAAATCAGACGCTTTGTCAAAACAATTTTCTTTACTCTTTACAAAAAAGGATCAGAACTCCGCGGTTAAATCGGAAAGTCTGATACCATTATCCACTGCTGCTGGTTCCCTGAAGATCTGTTCTTCCGGGATTTCATCCTCATTGAATGAGCAAAGGTAATGAGGGAAAATTATATTGCGTGTGCTCCATCCGCGCTACAGTGTTGACATTCATCGCTTCCGGCCGGACAACGATTTTCCTGACATGAAAAGTGCATGCCATTCACGGAAAAAGATTGACAAACAAGAGGGATTACGTAAACATCAAACGTGTAGCGAGTGAGCGCTTGGTCGCCTTTGCTTTTGATTGATTAAACAACCATTTTTAACAAGAATCAAGAGGTATTTTCCAGTAGGATTCAGGTAGCTCGGGCTATTGGGATAATCTAAACGCAGCAACAACATGGTCAGCGGGCAGCGGCACTATCTTCTGCCGGGCCATCACCAACAGAGGGACTCACTATGAAACAGGCAGTAATTGTCAGCGCGGTTCGTACACCACTAGGCAGTTTTGGCGGCTCTCTTGCAAACATTGGCGCCACAGACCTTGGCGGCCATGTCATCCGGGAAGCAATCAAGCGTGCCTGTATCGAGGACAGCGAAGTCAACGAGTGTATCATGGGCATGGTACTTCCCTGTGGTTATGGCCAGAACCCAGCAAAGCAGGCGGCGATTAAAGCAGGTCTGCCCGATCTTGTTGAGGCTATCACCGTCAATAAGGTTTGTGGCTCCTCGTTGAAGACGGTCATGTTGGCAGCCCAGGCAATCCAGTGTGGTGATGCTGATGTGGTGGTGGCGGGAGGCATGGAAAACATGAGCATGGCTCCGTACTATATGGAAAAAGCACGGTGGGGCCATCGAATGGGGCCGGGTAAAATCGAAGATCATATGGTTCACGACGGGCTTTGGGATGTGGTCAATGATTTTCATATGGGGATGTCCAACGAGCTTATCTGCGAGAACTGGAAGGTTAACCGTGAAGATCAGGATCGCTTTGCTGCCGAGTCGTATGCCAAGGCACAGGCAGGGCAGGAGAAAGGTTATTTCGATGCCCAGATTGTACCGGTGCCCATCCCGCAACGGGGAAAGGAACCAAAGATGTTTACCCGGGATGAGTGTGTACAGCCCACCGATTACGCAACGCTTGCCAAGATGCGTCCGGCCTTCAAAAAGGATGGTGTGGGTACTGCCGGTAATGCTTCAATTATCAGTGACGGCGCCGCCGCCCTGGTGTTGATGAGCAGAGAAAAGGCCGAGCAGCTTGGTTGCAAGATCATGGCTGAAGTGGGAGCGCAGGCATCCCACGGTATCGAACTGAAATATGTGTTGATGGCACCCATCTATGCTATCCCCAAAGTGTTGAAAAAAGAGGGTGTTACCATAAACGATATCGATCTCTTTGAAATTAACGAAGCGTTTTCAGGAACCTCGGTTGCCATTAATCGGGTTCTCGAGCTTGATACCACAAAGGTTAACGTCAACGGGGGCAGTGTGGCGATAGGGCATCCCATTGGGGCCAGCGGAGCACGGATTCTGACCGATCTTCTCTATGAGATGGAGCGCCGGGATGCACATCGAGGACTTGCCTCACTCTGTCTTGGTGGAGGAGAAGCGGTTGCTTTAATTCTCAGAAGACCGTGAACACGTGCTGCGAGTATCAATGAAATGACAAAGAGCCACAATGAATAACGGAGAGAAAAAGAATATGACAGTCAAGACCTTTGGAGTTATCGGATCAGGTCAGATGGGTAACGGTATTGCCCAGGTAGCTGCTGCAAGTGGTCTGCAGGTGGTGATGAGTGATGTTAAGCAGGAGTTTGCCGAAAAGGGGCTTGCGGCAATAGGTAAAAATTTGAATCGGCTGGTGGAAAAAGAGAAAATTTCTCAGGCTGATGGCCAGGCGATCCTGTCCCGGGTGAAAATTACGACCAATCTTGAGGATATGGCAGCAGCCGATTATGTGGTAGAGGCTGCCACTGAGCGAGAAGAGCTAAAGTTTGGTATTTTTCGTGAGCTGGACCGCATTTGTCCACCGCATGTGATTCTCGGCACTAACACCTCCTCCATTCCCATTGGCAGGATCGCTGCCCAGACCGACCGCCCGGAGAAGGTGATTGGTATGCACTTCATGAATCCCGTACCGGTGATGAAGCTGGTGGAGGTGATTCGCGGTCTTGCGACGTCAGATGAAACATTTTCAATAACATGGCAACTCTGCGAAAAATTCGGCAAGACTCCGGCGGAGGCTAATGACTTCCCTGGTTTTATCGCCAACCGAATTCTGATGCCGATGATCAACGAGGCGATCTTCTGCCTGTATCAGAGTGTCGGCAAAAAAGAAGATATCGATACGGTCATGAAGCTTGGCATGAATCATCCCATGGGGCCACTGGCCCTGGCTGATCTCATTGGGCTTGACACCTGCCTGGCTATTATGGAAACCCTCTATGATGGGTTTAAGGATTCAAAATACCGTCCATGTCCGCTGCTCAGAAAATATGTTGAGGCCGGTTGGCTTGGCCGAAAAAGCGGCAAAGGTTTTTACACCTACTAAAAAACTATCCTTCAACGTAGCCTGAAGTTTCTCGATGTGGGCAATGAAGTATCATGCCTTGGCATCTCAACGAGGAGACACAGCAAATGACGTACGACCTATCGGCAACGCCCGCAGCTGAACTTGAGGTGCGCATAGCTCAGCTGCAGGAAAGGTTGCGGCAAAAAGAGGTACAGGCGGCGTTGATCGTGCAGAAGACGGACCTCTATTATTTTTCGGGAACGTCTCAGCAGGGCTGGCTTTATGTCCCCGATACCGGAGAGGCGCTCCTGATGGTCTTCAAGGAGTTTGAACGGGCGAAACAGGAGTCGCAGCTCGTTGATGTGATCCCGTTGGTGAGCCCGAAAAAGATCCCGGACCAGCTCCAACTGATGGGCCTGGTGCTGCCTTCTGTACTCGGTATGGAGCTTGATGTGTTGCCGGTGAATCTCTTCTCTCAGTATCAGAAGATTTTCGCGGATGCCAAAATTGTCGACGTTTCCACCGAGATTCGGCTGGTCAGGGCAGTAAAGTCGTCCTATGAAATTGATCGAATACGAAAGGCCTGTGCTTTGTCGGACCAAGTCGCCTTGCGTGTTCCTGAACTTCTTGTAGAGGGTAAGACCGAGGTACAGCTGGCTGGGGAAATCGAGGCGTATGCACGAAGTCTCGGGCATCAGGGTATTGTCCGTATGCGTCTTTGGGGCAGTGAGATGTTTTACGGGCACCTGATGTCCGGTTCCTCTGCAGCTGTACCGAGTTATCTCGCCTCACCTACCGGAGGGGAAGGGGTGAGCAGCATGATCGGCCAGGGAGCAGGGTACAAGAAGATCGGACGTAATGAACCTGTTCTTGTTGATTATGTTTTTGCGTTAAATGGCTATTTATCCGACCATACCAGGATATTCTCTCTTGGCCAGCTGCCAGATGAGCTGATGCAGGCACACGAGGCGATGCTTGCAATTCAGGAAGAGGTGAAAAAACTTGCGGTACCAGGAGTGTTGACCGGGGATCTCTATGAACAGATGATCGCACTTGCCGAGAAAAAGGGGTATGGGGAGAACTTTATGGGAGTCGGTGATCGTAAGATCCGCTTCACCGGTCATGGGGTCGGGCTTGAACTTGACGAGTTTCCCTTTATTGCCAAAGGACAAACCCTGCCGTTGGCGGCCGGCATGGTGATTGCCCTTGAACCGAAAGCGATATTTCCCGGTAAAGGCGTGGTCGGCATTGAAAATACCCACCTGGTTACGGAGCAGGGGCTTGAATCACTTACCACATTAGATAACACGATCCGAATTATATAAAAACATACCTAACGGAGAAGACAATGTACGAGAACGTCAACAGTGTTGAAGATCTGGACCAGCGGCAGACTGCTCACTACGTGGTCGATCTGTTTCATCGTACGATCATCCACCACGCACTCTGGTATAACGAGGTATGTCACCAGATGGGACAGGAAAAAGCGTTGGAACTGTTAAAGGCAACGGCCAGGATCAGCGGTGAAATGCAGCTGAGGCATCTCGCACCGCTTTTAGGTTTTGATCTTGTTGAGGGTATTCCCTCCACCCTGTTTGAGATGGGACCGGAAAAGCTTCAGGAGCTGCGGGTACGGATGGCAAAAAACTGGCTGGCCAACGACGGCGTATGGTTCCAGTCAATTGAATTTGCCGAAGGAATGAATGAAGCCAAACGTTGCAATGATTCTTGCTGGGCCCATTTCTCACCATTTGAGGCGGAGATGATCCGGGATCAGCTGAATCTTGGCAGAAAGCCGGGGTTGGACGGCTTGAAAAGAGCCCTTGCGTTTCGCGTATATGCGAACATTAATAAACAGTCGATCAGCGAAGAGACAGAAAACAGCTTTGTTTTTCAGATGAACGCCTGTAGGGTCCAGCAAGCAAGAAATCGCAAAGGGCTTGCCGATTATCCATGCAAATCTGCCGGATTGGTGGAGTACACCTACTTCGCCAGGACCATAGATGCCCGGATTCAGACGGAGTGCATTGGTTGTCCGCCGGACGAACATCCTGAAGAATGGCATTGCGCCTGGCGTTTTTCCATGGATTCCGAACGTCTCGTGTAAGAGAAATACCTGTACTAGGAGAATAGTATGACCGAATTGAAAAACGTCCGCTTCGAAAAAGATGGGGCGATAGCTCAAATAACTATCGACCGGCCAAAGGCCTTGAATGCCCTCAACTATGAGACCCTACAGGAGTTGCTTTACTGTTTCGGTCTCCTGGAGAAGGCAAGGGAGATCACAGCTGTGGTCCTGACTGGTGGTGGAGAGAAGGCTTTTGTTGCCGGTGCAGATATCGCCTATATGCAGGAACTCGACGCTATGGCGGCTGCAGACTTTGCCGGGCTTGGCCACACCGTGATGACAGCAATCGAAAAGCTGCCCCAACCGGTCATTGCTGCGGTAAATGGTTTTGCTTTAGGCGGCGGTTGTGAACTGTCCCTGGCATGCGATATCAGGATTGCCTCGGAAAATGCCAAATTCGGGCAGCCCGAGGTTAATCTCGGGGTCATTCCAGGTTTTGGCGGTACCCAGCGACTGCCACGATTGATTGGCAAGGGTCTGGCTTCTGAACTGCTTTATACCGGTGATATTATCGATGCAGCGGAAGCACTGCGTATCGGTTTGGTAAATCGGGTGGTTCCGGCCGATCAGCTGATGGCGACCTGCCGGGAAATGGCCAAAAAGATCGCTTCCAAAGGCCCGATAGCCATCCGGTTATGTAAAAAGACGGTCAATACAGGGGTGGAGATGGATCTGGATCGTGCCAACAGTTATGAGGCTATACAGTTCGGCCAGTGTTTCGCCAGTAAAGATCAAAAGGAAGGTATGCAGGCTTTTCTCGAAAAACGGGCCGCCGACTTTCAGGGGAAATAAAGAACCAGCCGTTACAGGCAGGGGAGATATATGTATCTAGAGCTGACAGAAGAACAAAAGTTGATTCAGGAAACCACTCGGGAATTTGCCCAGGCAGAACTTGCTCCCGTGGCGGCTGAGCTTGACAAAGGTGGCAGCCAGGAAACCTTCTATGAGAACCTGAAGAAACTGGCCGAACTTGGCATGATGGGGTTAAATATCAAAGATGAGTACGGTGGCTCCGAAGCTGGGGTAATCGCCTTTAGTGTGGCCATGACCGAGATCGCCCGGGCCTGTGCCTCGACGGCGGTGACGGTGTCGGTTAACAACATGGTCAACGAAGTCGTCCAGGCTCTGGGCAGTGAAGAACAGAAAAAGAAATATATCCCCAAAATCTGCAGTGGTGAATTCGTAGCGGGTGCCTTTGCTCTCACCGAGGCGGGTGCTGGTTCCGATCCGGCCGGCATGACAACCACCGCAGTTCGTGACGGCGACCACTGGGTCTTAAACGGCACCAAGATGTTCATTACCAGCGGTTCCTGTGCCGGGGTTTTCGTGGTTTGGGCCGTTACCGACCCGAAAGCTCCGAAGGGCAAGGGGATCAGCACCTTTCTGGTGGAAGCCGGCACCGAGGGGCTGGTGGTCGGCAAAAAAGAAGAAAAGATGGGGCAGCACGCCTCGGCCACTAATGAAATCCTTTTTCAGAACTGCAGAATTCCAGCAGATAGCCTGATGGGAGAGCTCAATGACGGTTTCAGGGTGGCGGTGACTGAGCTTGCCGGCGGCCGGATCGGAATCGGTTCGCTGGCGCTGGGCGTAGGGCTTGCCGCCATGGATGCGGCTACCAGATATTCGCTGGATCGGGCGCAGTTTGGAAAAAAAATCTGCGAGTTTGAGGCGATTCAGTGGAAAATTGCCGATATGTACACCAATCTTGAGGCAAGTCGACTGCTGCTTATGAACGCGGCCTACAAAAAGGAGCAGGGGCGGCATTTCGCCAAAGAGGCTTCAATGGCCAAGGTTTTCGCCAGTGAGAGTGCCAATAAGGCCTGCTATGAGGCGATGCAGATCCTGGGCGGTTACGGGTATACAGCCGAATACCCCATTGAACGCTATACCCGTGATGCCCGCATCACCACCATCTATGAAGGGACCAGTGAAATCCAGCGACTGATTATCTCCAGGGAGATTCTGCGCGAATTCTCCTGATAGGGTGGGTGTTGTGCAACTGGACTTTCCACATGGCAGGAACGATTCTGCTGAGAAAGAAAAGAGCCTTGACGGTGAATTCTAATAACTGGCATTTGCCGTCAACCTGGCTCCGTAGGAGATGTTTTCAGGAATGCCTCTTTTCTGTTGGATTGCGTTGGTAAAGCGTTTCCTGTCCACATTCATCCAGTAGCCTTTTTCGATGAGTTTCTCTCGTGCATAGGCGCTAAGATCGGGAAACATGTTATAAATATCTTTATGCACCTCAAGGTAAATGTCGTTGCCGACTCTTCCAATCTTCACCGGTTCATAGACGATTTGCACAGTTGTGCCG
Source organism: Desulfopila aestuarii DSM 18488 (assembly GCF_900143695.1). GTDB lineage: Bacteria > Desulfobacterota > Desulfobulbia > Desulfobulbales > Desulfocapsaceae > Desulfopila > Desulfopila aestuarii. The sequence goes on along the minus strand of NZ_FRFE01000014.1, from coordinate 102,881 downwards.
ACGCCAATGATATTGAAAAATGTGGAGATGTCCTCAGGATACATCCGGATGCAACCATGGGTGACCTTTCTGCCGATCGACCAGGGTATATCGCTGCCATGGATGCCGTAATTGGTGTTTTTGAGGCCCAGCCAGTATTTTCCTAAAGGATTATCCGGACCGGGCGGAACACTTTTGACCTGGTATTTTGCCCGGAGGGATGGCGGAATGTACCAGGTGGGATTTATGGCCTTGTTGCCGACGACATAGTTGCCGGGTTCGGTCTGGAAATCGGTGTCGCCAATCCCCACCGGGTGAGTAATAACGTGCGTGGCCTCTTTTGTTTTACTGAAATAGTAGAGGCGCATTTCCGGAACGTTGATAACAATACCTTTTTTATCGCCATCGGGCAGCAGGCGGGCGGTGGGCAGTAATAATCTTCTTCCCACCGGCGGCAGCCATGGGTCGAGGTCGGGGTACATGTCGGCAATCTCGTTGTATCCAAGATTGTACTGGCGGGCAATATCAAGCAGTGTGTCTTCCGTGCTTACAACATGATGCTGGGGCTGGCCAATCATTGCTGTTGTATTTGCCAGTCTTTCGGGTGGGGCGACACGGTTGTTTGGCTCTGGACCAGGTACTGTAGGAGCGGTATCGATATCTTTGTGGACGATTACCGGCTGGGTGGGAGGAGCTGGAGGCGTGTCGGAAATGATGGTAACGATCTCTTTTCGATTATCGACCGTGTGCCAGGCAATTTTTACAATTTCACCGACCTCAAAATCTTCCAGATCGCATTTTTTCCCGGCTCTTAGCAGAATGGCGTCCTGGGCCAGTCTGCCACCGACAATGTGCGGCCTGTCATCCAGAAGAATTTCAACTGCCACGGTAGAGGCAATTGTTGAAACCACAATAATTTCACCGTTTCCTCTTCCTTCCTGGTAAGCACCAATGGCGGGCGTCAGGTCAAAGATAGCAAAGGACAGAAAGAAAAGGAATATAAGGCAGCAAGGCGTCAGGGTTTGTTTTGGAAAAAACTTTGTCATTTCCTGTCGGATCTGTGGAGCTTTGGGAATGGGGTTATCGGGCAGGTGTTGTAGAAAGGATCTCAGCATGGATGTAATGAAAAAAAAATTGATCGACATTCTCCGAGGAGCTAACGGTAGAGTTCTCGCGGCACCTGTATGGTGCCGCGTGTTCTTTTGCTGCTCTGCTATTTTTTCATCTTTTTCTCAAAAATACGCTCGGCTTTTTCTGCAGCAGCTTCAGCTCGGTTGGCGGCAGCCTCGGCGCGTGAGGCGGCAGCCTCGGCACGGCTCAAGGCTTCATCCGATTGGGCTGTCGACTTGGTTGCACAACCGCTAGTCATGAGGCTGAAGCCAAGCAGTATGGCGAGACCAAGAGCCGTCAGTTGTTTTTTTCCTGTATACACCATATCAATGTCCTCCAATTGTTGAGATTGAACCCGGTGAATTACATGGCTAGACAAAAATAAAAATCCGGGTTTTAGCTTAGAGTACGGAAAATACATGGATCATGCATTAAAGAGGTAGTCAACTATTCTATAGTATAGGAAGATGAGCAGGATATGGAAGGGCCGAAAAAAATATATTTTGCTCACTGTTTCTTTTGGTCTGCTATATCGGCAAATATTTTAACAAATATAATGTATTGCACTATAAAGATAGAAGAAGGAAAAGGATAAAAACGCCCATGGAAATGTCTATTTGTCTGGTGGCAACGCCCTCGCTTGATTGGCATCATCCGATTGTTGGGAAATTTGTTGCCCGTTACGTGGGTGAGGATATGAGTGAACTGGAAAAGGCTGTGGCGTTGTATCATAGTGTGCGCGATGAAATACGGTATGATCCGTATCGGCTTGACCTATCCCAAGAAGGTATGAAGGCCAGCACCACATTGAAAAACCGTTATGGTTGGTGTGTGCCGAAAGCCGTGCTGCTCGCTGCTTGTTGCCGCGCATGTAATATTCCTGCACGCCTCGGTTTTGGTGATGTAAAAAATCACATGTCCACAGAGCGGCTGCGTAGGCAAATGCAGACCGATGTCTTCTATTGGCATGGCTATACCGAGATTTTTCTTGAAGGTCGTTGGGTCAAGGCTACACCTGCTTTCAATCGCAGCTTGTGTGAAAAACTGGGACTCGAGCCACTTGATTTCGATGGGGTGCATGATTCGATTTTTCATTCCTTTGATAAGGCGGGCAATCGTTTTATGGAATATCTGCACCAGCGAGGTTCTTTTGACGACCTGCCGCTTGCGGAGATTATGACAACTTTCAAATACCATTATCAAGGACTACTGGAGACGATAAACGGCGATTTCGAAGTTGAAGCGGCGAATGAAGCCCGGGAAGATCTCAAGGTATAAGCCGTTGATATCTCTCTCCGTCGACTGAAATTGTGTTGTGCTGGGGCTGCTACTGCACTAAGATGAAAGGAATTGCTATATCGTATCTGCCTGTCGACATGAATTTTTGTTGCCAGAGGCAGGTAGCTGCAGGCCAGGGACAGATAGTCTACGTGAAAATGAGCCGGTCGTTGCCGGTGGGATAAAAGGAACAGGTTATGCCAACTACCCAGCATTGGGCGGACAGCTATGTAGAGAAAACGGTCAGCGCCAAAGAAGCGGCTGCAAAAATTCGGTCAGGACAGCGGGTCTTTATCGGCTCAGGCTGCGGCGAACCCCAGGAGCTGGTGCGAGCCCTTACCGCAAGAGCAGATAGCTTTAGCGGCCTTGAGATATTGCGTCTTTTAACGCAGGAAACCATGTCGTTTGCTGCCATTGCCGATCGAACTCGTGATGCCAGCCTGAACATCCGTTCCATTTATCTTGGTTCAACCAAGACCGAGGCGATTGCCAAGCACAAGCGGTTTATCACCCCGATGAACATGTCTGATGTGCCATCTCTCTTTACTACCAGGAAGCTGCCGCTCAATGTGGCACTGATCCAGGTGTCGCCGCCGGATGATTTTGGCTGGATGAGTCTTGGCATATCTGTTGATGTCACTCTTGCCGCTGCTCGCTCGGCAGAATTCGTTATCGCTCAGGTCAATCCGCGGATGCCAAGGGTGATGGGACAGAGCTTTATCCATGTCAATTATGTCGATCTCTTTGTCGAGTACGAAGAGGATATTTTGTCCGTACCCTATAAAAATGCGCCGTCTGGCGTAGAGCAGTTTATCGGTAAGCATATTGCCAGGGTTATTGAAGACGGTTCAACCCTGCAGATCGGACTTGATGCCGCCAGTCAGGCTACCTTGCAGGCGCTTTCCAACAAGAACGACCTCGGCGTTCACTCCCAGTTTCTGACCGATGATATCATGCACCTCTACGCTCGCGGTAATATTACCAACCAGCGCAAGGGGTTTAACGAAGGGAAGATGGTCTCTTCCATGGCCGTGGGCAGCAGGGATCTCTATGAGTTTCTCAACGACAATCCAGCGGTGGATTTTCACCCCTCCGACTATGTCAATGACCCCTTCGTCATCTCGCGCCATAACCGGATGGTTTCGCTCAATGTCGCCCACACCATTGATCTCACCGGCCAGATGTCTGCCGAGGCGTCCGCCAGTTCACGGTTTGCCGGTATTTCTGGAATTCCCGACTTTGTGCGTGGCGCTCACCGATCGCCAGGCGGGAAGTCGATTCTGATGATCCGTTCTACTTCCAAAGGGCCGGATGGTGTACGACGTTCAAACATCGTTCCCAATCTGGTGGATGATGTGGTGGTTGTGCCTCGCGGTGATGTGCATTTCGTTGCCTCGGAATACGGTATCGTCAATCTGTTTGGCAAGAGCCTGCAGGAGCGGGTAATTGCCATGATTTCGATTGCCCATCCCGATTTTCGTGAAGAGCTGTTCCAGTCCTCCAAGGAGCTGGGCTTAATCGGTTCCGAACGAAACCTTGGTGAAGCAGTGAAAGCCATCTATCCGGTGAAGCTGGAAGAGGTTATCGAGATAAGAGACGAAAGGATCACCATTCGGCCGTCGAAACCCGTGGATGAACGGCGTATTCAGGAACACTATTACACACTGCCTAAGGAGGATGTGCTGTCCCGCTTCTTCTGTCAGAAGAGTCACTTCACCAGAACAGATGTCGAAGTCAGATCCCAGACCGACTATGTGAATGCACTCAGCCTGGTGGCTGTTTCAGGTGAATTTGGCTTTGGCAAGATTGTTGGTGTTGCTGAGATGATGCGACTTAGAGGTTCAAACATTGCGGAAGTGGCGTTTTCGGTGAGTGAGGAAATGCAGGGCAAGGGGCTTGGCAAACTGCTCCTCAAAAAACTGGCCGATGCAGCGCGTGAAAATGGTCTGGCCGGGCTGATGGCCTTCACCTCACCTGGTAATCAGGGGATGATCAAGTTGTTTCAGACTCTACCGTATAAGGTACAGAAAAAGCTGGAAGATGGCGATCTGTTGCTGACCTGCCGCTTTGATGAACTAGCATAAGATGTGAAAAAATTAAAACCGTTTGAGACTGACGACGGTTCGCGGGCAAGGCAAAATATGAGTGCAGAAGAGAAGTCAAAGAAAAAAGTGAAGGGCCGGGTCATCTTGAACACCGGCCATGGCAAGGGGAAAACCACGGCAGCGCTCGGCACCGCTTTTAGGGCCCTGGGCCATCAACAGCGAGTCTGTGTCATCCAGTTTCTGAAAGGTCAGGGAGATTACGGTGAGCGGCTGCTGGCGGATCAGTTTCCCAACCTTGACTGGTATATCTGCGGACGGGGATTTGTTTTTAATCGTGAAAAAATAGAAGAAGATAAGCGGGTTGCCGAGGAAGGGTTTGCATTGGCCAAAGAAAAAGTCGAAAGTGATCTCTACGATCTGGTCATCCTCGATGAAATCACCTATCTGCCGCTCTTTGGTTTTTTGGATGTCGAGAGAATTGTTGATCTGGTGAAGAATAAGCCGGAGCGGTTGAGTATCATCATGACTGGCCGTGATGCCCATGAAGCGCTGGTGCAAGTTGCCGATACGGTATCAGTTATCGATCCTCAGAAGCATGCCTTTAATAGCGGTGTAAAGGCCCAGAAAGGGATTGAGTTCTGATTTAAAAGGCGCCGAGATTCTCGACGTTTGGTTGAAGGGGGAGATATGCTGAATTGTGGGGCGCTTGATGGTGTAAGAGTTTTGGATTTGTCTCGGTTGCTGCCTGGACCGTATTGTTCAATGATCCTTGCCGATCACGGTGCCGATGTGCTTGCCGTCGAAGACAGCCGCTTCCAGAAAGATGGGCTGTTCTTTGGTGAAATCAACCGCAATAAACGGCATATGTCCCTCAATCTCAAGACGGAAGACGGGCTGGATATTTTTTATCGATTGGCGGAAAAGGCCGATGTGGTGCTTGAGGGGTTCCGGCCGGGTGTGGCCCGACGCTTGGGCGTGGATTACGAGAAGCTGTCCGGGATGAACCCACGTCTTATCTACTGTTCCATCACTGGCTACGGCCAGAGCGGGCCAATGCGAGATGTGGCTGGCCATGATGTCAACTACCTGGCGACAGCCGGTGTTCTCGATCTTATAGGTGAAACAGACAATCCACCGTCCATTCCCGGTGTCCAGATTGCTGATATCATGGGCGGAGCGATGCAGGCTGCGGTGGGTATCCTGCTCGCCTTGTACAATAGAGAGAAAAGCGGAGCAGGCCAGTATATCGATATCTCCATGACCGACGGTATTCTCGGTCTGTTGACCTTGCCCCGATTTTTTCAAAATACAAAAGGCGAGTCTCCAAGACGTTCAGATGTCACTCTGTCCCATCGTTACGGGTGCTATAATACCTACCGGACAGCTGATGGCAGGCATGTTGCTATCGGGGCAGTGGAAAACAGGTTCTGGAAAAAACTCTGTGAACTTCTAGGCGCCAGCCACTATGCACCACTGCAGTACAGCCAATCTCATCGGCAGGAAATTGTCGACTGGTTACGCACTGTTTTTGCCACCAAGCCCCTGGCACACTGGCAGGAACTGCTTGGCGGCCAGGATGTCTGTTTCAGCACAATTGCCGAACTTGACGAGGTGATGTCGTCTTCACTCTTTCGCGAGCGTGAGATGGTTTGCGAGTATGAAAGTGTTGATGGTGCTACCCTGACTACACTTGGAATCCCGGTAAAACTCTCAGTAACTCCCGGGGCGTTGAAGACAGCTCCTGCTAGCTTTGGGGCGCACACCGATACGGTTTTGAAAGAACTTGGATATACGCCAGAACAAATAACTGAACTTCGCGCGCGAAACGTCGTTTGATCTTCTTTGATAAAGTTCAATTCCGTATTCTGCCTGACGGAAAAATGGATTTATCCAATTTTTACTCGCTTTTTCATTTCCTCTTTAGATAAGGGAAAGACTTTTTCCTGCCGTCCTATACCATTTTCTCTCCCAGAACGATAAAATGAAGTATGTGAGAGCTTTGTTGCGGTGCATCAACAAATGCGCTTTTGTACCCTCTGGTATTTGAGCAGACTGTTCTCTCTTTTCGGGAACCATTGCCATGAACCATGATCGGTTAGGGGAAAACTGCTCGCAGGATGACGCCATCGGCTTCATTACCGAGGTTCACGGACCGGTAGTGGAAGTCAACTGCCGACGTTTGCCGCCACTCAGACGTGCTCTTACCACCAGAGTGGATGGCGAAACCTATATCTTCGAAGTCCACAAGCATGTTGATCAGCATCATATTCTGGTTATAACCATGCACGAGACCAGCGGTCTGTTTCGGGGCATGGCAGTCTATGATAGTGGAGCATCCTTGCATGTGCCTGTCGCTACCTGCTGCCTTGGCCGTCTTGTCAATATTTTTGGCGAACCGCTGGATGGTGGCGAACCTCTTGTCCCCGAACTTTATCGAAATATACATTCGAGCCCGCCGTTTCTCTCCGATGCTCTGGAATCCCAGGGGATTCTTCAGACCGGTATCAAGGTGATAGATCTGCTCTGTCCTTTTGCCGCAGGTGGGAAAACAGGTTTGTTTGGTGGAGCAGGGGTGGGTAAGACTGTTCTTATCATGGAGTTCATGCATGCCATTGCCGCCCTCCATCATGGTGTTTCGGTATTTGCGGGTGTGGGAGAACGGCTGCGTGAGGGGCATGAGCTGTGGCATGAAATGCAGAAAGCCGGGGTCATGCCGCACACCTTAATGGTTTTTGGCCAGATGGATGAATCTCCCGGTGTGAGGTTCCGGGTGGGGTTGTCGGCACTCACCTATGCGGAATTCTTGCGAGATACAATGGGGAAAGAGGTTCTCTTTGTCATGGACAATGTTTTCCGTTTTGTCCAGGCTGGAAGTGAGATATCGAGTCTGCTTGGGCGGATGCCGGCAACGGTAGGATATCAGCCGACGCTGCACACCGAGGTAGCAGAATTGGAGGATCGCATCCTTTCAACCGAGAGTGGCTCCATTACCTCTGTCCAGGCGGTCTATGTGCCTGCCGATGATATGAGTGATCCGGCGGTTAACGCAATATTGAAGCATCTCGATACCACGGTAATCCTTTCTCGCCAACAGGCCGCACGAGGAATATATCCGGCTGTCGACCCTCTTGTTTCCACGAGCAAATTAATGGATCGGCATACTCTTGGTGATATCCATTATGTTGTTGCCGAAGGGGTTCGCGAGACCCTGGCCCGTTATGCAGAGCTGGAAGATATAATCACCATGCTGGGAGTTGAGGAACTTTCGCCACAGGACAGGTTGACGGTTATCAGGGCGAGGAAGCTGCAACGTTATCTGACGCAACCGTTCTGGGCTACAGCAACCTATACCGGTATGACGGGGAAGTCGGTACCTCTTAAGCAAACGATCGCTGATTGTCAGGATTTTCTTCAAGGAAAATATGACGATCTACCTGAAGAGAACTGCTATTTCAAGGGTTCAATGCAGGAGGTCGTGCCATGAGCTACTTTACACTGAAAATTATCGACAGCCGAAAACAACTGGTGGTTGAGAATGTCTCTTCTTTTGTCGGTGAAGATGGCAGCGGCAGCTTCGGTATTTTGCCGGATCATACGCGGATGATGACGGTGCTGACGTTTGGCTTGGCCAGTTTTCGACGCGGCGAAGGTGATTGGGAGTATGTCGCTGTGCCCGGGGCGGTTCTCTATTTTGATGCAAATGTCTTGAACCTGGTATGTCGCCACTATCTGATAGACTCCGAATACGAACGGATCGCGCAGCGGCTGGTGGAAGAACTGGTGGCTGAAGAAGAGCAGATTCGGGAAGTCAGGCAGAGCCTCAAAAGTATGGAAGAGGCGTTACTCAAGCGAATGTGGGAGTTGCGACGCCAGGGGGTGAGCCTGTTATGACTGAGCGAAAAAAATTGAGCAAGGACATCGAGAGGCGAGTGAAACGGATGAAAAAGGCGGAAAAGGAACGACCAACCATCCTCGCCCAGACCATTTTTCTTGGTACCCTCGGACTGATTTTTGTGCTGCCGGTAGTTGCCGGGGCCTACCTTGGCCGGTGGATCGACAGCGGTCTGGAAGGGTATTCGATGCGCTGGACCCTGAGTCTCCTTTTCCTTGGTGTGATCGTTGGCGCTGTCAATGTCTATCTGTTGGTACGGGAGAGGTAAATGAATGAAGTAAGTATTCGTGTTGCAACACTCTTTACTTTCGGGCCATTCGATATCAGCGTCAGCCTAGCGACAAGCGTTGGAATGACGGTGGTGATCAGCGGAGTTGGTTGGCTGCTGGTCCGTTCGCCTGCCAGTACACCGGGACCCAGGCAGGTGGTGATCGAGGCAATTGTTTCCACCATGGAAGAAGCTGTTGCACAGGTTGCCGGTAGTCATGCCCAACGGATAATGCCCTTTATTGCCAGCATCTGGATATTTTTGGTCTGCAGTAACCTGCTGGGTCTGGTGCCGGGACTCGATTCTCCCACAAGGGATCTGTCGGTGACAACGGCGTTGGCTATTGTGGTCTTTTTATCGGTGCACTGGTTTGGGATAAGGACTCAGGGGCTCAAGAAATATCTGCAACATTATCTCAGTCCAAGTCCATTCCTGCTGCCGTTTCATCTGATCAGTGAGGTGACACGGACGGTGGCGCTGGCGGTGCGGTTGTTCGGCAATATGATGAGCCTTGAGATGGCAGCCTTTCTTGTGCTGATGGTAGCGGGGTTTCTGGTACCAATCCCGATTCTGATGCTGCATATCGTTGAGGCTTTGGTACAGGCCTATATTTTCGGGATGCTGGCTTTGATTTATGTGGCCGGTGGCATTCAATCCCATGAGGAAGGCAAGCCATAAAGAGGAGGAGCACATGTCCGAGATAAGTGTGGTTATCGAGGTATCGACGCTTGCGGCGGTCGTCGGCCTTGCGATAGGGGTGCAGTTACCGGCATTTGCTATGGGCAAGGCGATAAGCAGTGCACTGGAAGCGCTGTCACGGCAACCTGAAGCGGAAAAGTCGATTATGCGGACGCTGTTTATCGGTCTGGCGATGATAGAATCATTGGCGATTTATGTGCTGGTCATTGTCCTTATCATCCTGTTTCGCAACCCATTGCTCGAATATCTTCTTCATCCGTAAGGGAGTTGTGTTGTGGAACTGAATTGGACGACATTTTTCCTTGAGATCCTTAATTTCCTGGTGCTGGTCTGGCTCTTGAAAAGGCTGTTGTATCTACCGGTTAAGGAGATGATTGAAAAACGCAGGCTCAGCCTTGAAGAGCAGTTGCAGAAGACCAGAGATATGAAAAAAGAGGCGGAGCAGTTAACCGCCCAGTATACCCATCGTCTTGCAGACTGGGAAAAAGAGCGACAGGAAGCAAGGACGCAGCTGGAACGTGAAATAGCAGTGGAACGTGAACATCTATTATCAAAACTTGAGGATGAACTATCGGCCCGGAAAAAGAAGAACGAAATCCTGGATGAGCGAAAAAAACGTGAGCAGCAGGAACAGTGTGAATTTCGTGGTGTTGAGATGGGAGCTCGATTTGCAGCAAATTTGCTGGCACGGGTCGCTTCGGAAGATCTGGAGTCTCGTCTGATTGAGTTGTTAATGGCTGAGATAAGGGATTTGCCGGATGAACAAAGAAATGTGCTGGCAACCATAAGTGATGATAGTCAAAACCATACGGCCGAGATTGCCAGTGCCTATCTCTTGAGTGAACAGCGGCGTCACGATTTGCAAATCTATGTAAATGACCTTCTGGATAAACCTCTTGCCATAACGTTCATTCAAGATCCAAAGCTGTTGGCAGGGGTACGTATCAAGGTGGGGCCATGGATTATTGATGCCAACCTGGCCGAGGAGTTACGGGCATTTTCGGCTGCAGCACAGAAACATTGAGCGTGTGATACGAAAAATGATCGCAATAAATTGAGGAGAGCAGATACGCTGAAGATGGTGATCGATCCCAGAACCAAATATGGTGGTGAACCTGAAAACAGCCCGTTGGATCGGCTGGAAGGCTACCTTCGTTCCTACCAGTTTCGTATGCGTTTTACTGAACAGGGACAGTTGGTTTCTGTAGGTGACGGAATCGCCTGGATTAGTGGACTGCCTTCAGCGCGGATGAACGGTTTGCTTGTCTTCGCTGACGGTAGCCGGGCCATGGTTTTCGATCTGGCCATTGACAGGGTGGGGGTGGTTCTGCTGGATGACAGTCAGGCGCTGACGTCAGGCATGCCAGCTTTTCTTACCCATGAACGGCTTTCTATGGTCTGCGGTGATAGCCTGAAGGGAAGGGTTGTTGACCCGCTGGGCAGACCGCTTGATGGATTGGGGGAACTGCGGGAGGTGCGTTGGCGAGCTATTGAACAAAAATCCCCGCCAATTATCCAGCGCGACTTTGTTCGAAAGCCACTTTATACTGGTGTAAAGGCAATCGACACACTTATTCCTGTCGGGAAAGGCCAGCGTCAATTGTTGATTGGCGATGAGGGACTTGGCCGTAGCTCACTGGCTGTCGATTGCGTGATTAATCAGCGGGGGCTGGACGTTCAGTGTGTTTATGTGCTGATCGGCCAGAAACGTTCTTCGATTATCAGTACTATCAACACACTGCGCAGAAACGGGGCTATGGATTACACCACCATTGTCGTCGCAGAGGCAAGTGCTCTGCCGGGCATGCAGTATCTGGCCCCCTTTTCCGGCTGTACCATAGCAGAGGGATGGATGCATGCTGGTTGCGATACCCTGATCATTTACGACGATCTCAGCACTCATGCCAAAATCTATCGTGAGCTTTCACTGCTTTTACGTCGCCATCCGGGACGTGAGGCGTATCCGGGTGATATCTTTTCAATCCACGCACGGCTTCTTGAGCGGAGCACGGCTCTGGCAGTTGAGTCGGGCGGCGGCACGATGACGGCGCTGCCGATCGTGGAGACGGAGCAAGGTGATATTGCCGGTTTTATTCCAACCAATCTCATTTCCATTACCGACGGTCAGATCTATCTCGATGGTAATCTTTTTTCAGCCGGCTACCGTCCGGCTATCGATATCGCCCGTTCCGTTTCCAGGATAGGCGGGCAGGCACAGCATCAGCAGATCAAGGCGGAGGCTGGCAGGATGAAGCTGGATTATCTGCAGTTTCTAGAGCTTGAGGTCTTCACCCGTTTCGGCACCAGGCTGGAAGCTTCGATGGAAAAAGCCATTCGCCGGGGCCGTATACTTCGTGAAATATTCAAGCAGGAGCAGCTCAATCCATTACCGGTAGAGCTGCAGATGGCTTGGTTGATAGCCTACAATTCAGGCCTTTTTGATAATATCGAGCTTTCTGAAGTCGTGAAGGTTATGCATCATTTGCAGCAGTGTCTGCAAAAAGATCCTACGAGTTTAGAAGAGAGCCGCGAACGCTGGTTGGAAAAGCTGTCGAACTGGTTCGATGAGATTGTATCAACAGGTGTGCCATGAGTCGATCCCGCAAGATAGCATTGCATCTTCAACAACTGCAGGAGCTTCAGGCCATTATCAGTTCGATGCGAACCCTTGCCCAGCTGGAGTTGCATAAACTGGCCGCTCAAGCCGAACAGCAGCGGCAGATGTCGGATGTGCTTGATACGGTAATCGCAGATTTTCTCTACTTTTACGATCTGGCAGGATCTGGGAGTGGACCGGATTTACTTCTTGTTCTCGGTTCAGAGCGGGGCTTTTGTGGGCCGTTCAATGAAATACTGGCGACGGAATTATCAAAAACGCGAGAGGATGGTGGTGAACCATGCAGTGTTCTGATTGTCGGCGGAAAGCTCTCTCGGCACCTCGGTGAGGAAGCAGAGGGATTTGGGATAATGGCCGGTGCTTCAACAGGCGAGGAACTGTTTGCGATACTCTCTGAGGTTGTCGTTGAGGTAAGGAAACAGATGAAGCGCCATCAGGCCCAAGGGCTCCGCGTCATGTATCACGACGATGCTTCCGATACGGTGGTGTTGAGACAACTGCTGCCTCCTCAAACGAAAGAGAAAATAAAAAAACAAACCTTTCCTCCACATCTTTACCTGGAGCCTGATGTGTTTTTTCAGGATTTTCTTCAACATTATCTCTTTGTCGGATTGATCCGGTTGTTAACCGCCTCTCTTCTGGTTGAAAACAGATATCGTGTTCAACATTTGGGTGGGGCTCTCCACCGACTTGAAGAACGACTGGCTGCTATGCAACTGAGAGTCAGATCTCTGAGGCAGGAGGAAATTACTGCCGAGATTGAGATGATTCTGCTTGGCAGCGGTGCCTTCGACCTCGGCAAGTCAACTTGATACAACCTTGTTATCTCTCTTTTCTGATGTTACATATTCTTCCCTGGGGCAAAAGGGGCGCTAGAGAGGTCACGATCTGACGACGTTATCTTGATCTTTCCAGGATGAGTCCGTTTTTCATATTGTGCCTTTCGGAGTAAGTCGGGCGTAATTATACAGAAAGCAACATAATGAAATTATTCTATCACCTGTTTGGCTACCTTCTGTTCGGTATGATTTTACTTATCGGCACCGATGAGTATTTCAATTTTCTCGCCGAGGTGGACCAGTTTGAAAAAGATATGGTCTCCAACGCGGTGCAGAATGGACGTTCTATTTCCGCGATGATCGGCCACACCTGGCAAGTGAGCGGCGAGAAAAAAGCGAAAGAACTCATTCAGGATGCGAGTAATAGCGGTACGATCGGGGTTACCTGGGTGTGGGTCGATGAATTGGTGGCTGACACCACCCGCCCCATGTCTGAACAGAAAACCTTGCAGAAGGTAGCCGCCGGAGAAACGGTTTCCCTGAAACTGGAAGGCGTGGAGAGTGAAAAATACCTCTATACCTATGTTCCGGTGGACGTTGGAGAGGAACGCCAGGGTGCGCTTGAATTACGGCAACCACTTTTGCCACTAAAAAAATTTACCCGCCGGATGGCTGATCGTGATTCCTTTATCACTGCCGTATTGGCGCTAGTTTGCGGCCTGTTTCTCTACTATTTTATCTACTGGAACATTCGATTGCCGCTGAATCGGCTAACCGAGCGTGCTCGACGAATAGGGCAGGGTGATCTGACTGCCGATCTGGATATCCAGGGTAGCGACGAACTGGCCGATCTGGCAAGGACCATGAACGATATGTGCGCCAGCCTGATTATTGCCAGGGAGAAAATCAAATTTGAATATGATGCCCGGTTAAAGACCCTTGATCAGTTACGCCATACCGAGCGGCTGTCGACCTTCGGCCTCATTTCGGCAGGTATAGCCCATGAAATTGGCACCCCGCTCAATGTTGTGGACGGTCGGGCCAAAATGATCATGCGAGATGAACTTAACGAGGCGGAAATCAAGGAATGCGCGACCATCATCAAGAGTCAGGCTGAGCGCATGACAAACATTATCCGGCAATTGCTCGACTTCACCCGGCGACCGCGGCAGCAGATTGCTGAAGAAAATATTATTCTTATAATCAAGCAGATTTTTCAGCTGCTTTATCCCATGGCCAGCCGGCAGCGTGTCGAGTTTATGCTGAACCGGGAAGAAGGGGCCGAAGTAACGCTTAAGGCGGACGGTGCCCAGATCCAGCAGGTTTTGATTAACCTCATGATGAATTCCATTCAGGCCATGCCGGATGGCGGTTCTGTTTCCATCAGCGTTTCGAATGAGATGCTGCCTTCCTCGCAACATTCAGAAGATGGTTCGCGGTCCTATCTGAAAATTCGTATCGTTGATGAAGGCGAGGGTATTTGTAAAGAAGATCTGGAACATATCTTCACGCCTTTCTTCACTACCAAAACTATTGGCACCGGCACTGGCCTGGGCCTCTCGATAGCCCATGGCATTGTTGAGGAGCATGGCGGCTGGATAAATGTTGAGAGCACTGTCAGAAGCGGGGCGTGCTTTTCTATCTATCTCCCCATGCAACCGAGTGAATCATGAGAGGATCCATTCTCGTTATAGAAGACGACCAGGATATGTGCGAGTTGTTAATCGCCGGTTTAGGGCGTCGGGATTTTACGGTATCCACCTACACTTCAGGAAAAGCGGGGCTTGCGGCTGTCTATGCACGTTCTGCCGATGTGGTGCTTGCCGACATCAATCTGCCGGATATGAACGGGCTGGATATTTGTAAGGCAATTGCCACCGATTCGCCAGATATACCGGTTGTTATCATGACGGCGTTTGGCAGTATGGATACGGCTATTGCTGCGATACGGTCAGGGGCTTACGACTTTGTCACCAAACCGCTGGATATGGATATTCTTGCCATGTCACTGGACAGGGCGGTGCGGTACCGGAACCTGCAGCAGAAGGTGAAGATGCTGAGCGATGCGGCCATGGAGCCTCGGCGCTTTGAGAATCTTCTCGGAGAGAGCCCGGTGATGGAAGAGTTGTTTTCGCAACTCAGTCGAATCGCCGATTCTGAGGCATCGTTGCTGATAACCGGCGAAAGTGGTTCAGGAAAAGAGCTGACTGCCCGGGCGGTGCATAATCACAGTCGCCGAAAGGATAATCCTCTGGTGACCATCAATTGTGCGGCGATGCCCGGGCAGCTATTGGAGAGTGAGCTGTTCGGACATAAAAAAGGCGCCTTTACCGATGCCAGAACCAGTACGAAAGGTCTTTTTCTTGAAGCGGACGGCGGGACACTTTTCTTGGACGAGGTGGGTGAAATTCCGCTTGATCTCCAGCCGAAACTGCTGCGCGCCCTGGAAGAGCGCTGCGTTCGCCCGGTTGGGGGAGCCACCGAACTGCCTTTTGATGTTCGAATCATTGCCGCCACCAATCGCGATCTGGAATCGGCGGTTGAGGATGGACTCTTTCGGGAAGATCTTTTTTACCGGCTGAATGTCATCCAGATCGAGATGCCGCCGCTTCGTTCGCGGGGCACAGATATTCTGTTGTTGGCGGGCAAGTTTATCGAACATTTCGCTGCTCGTCAAAATAAAGCCGTGACTGGCTTGGCCACCGGGGTTGCAGAAAAACTGCTGGAATATTCCTGGCCGGGCAATGTCAGGGAATTACGCAACGCCATCGAACATGCTGTTGCTCTCACCCGTTTTGACAAACTGGTTATCGATGATCTGCCAGAGAAGATCCGGATATTTCGTAATGATTATATTGTGGTAGGTGACCAGGACCCAATGGAGCTCATCTCCATGGAAGAGATGGAACGGCGCTACATCTTGCACGTCTTGAAATCCACCGGCGGTAATCGAACCTTGACGGCACGGATATTAAAGGTCGATCGCAAGACCCTGTACCGAAAACTCCAGCGTTACGAAGAAGAATAAATTCTTTATAAATTCTTATACCTCTTCCATATCAGCCTGGCCGCAATCCGATTGAGTGGGGCATTTTTCCCCAGTTGGGAAAAATGCCCCGAATCGTTTTTCCTGACCTGAATCTCTCCCTTTTGCTTTTTCATTCACCAAAAGCTGACCTTATAAACCGGGTTTCCCGGTTGCGTCCTGTATAACCCTTTGTTGCTGAAATATATGGCTGGGGCATAGTGCCCCAGCACGAGCATCGTAATTTTTGCTACCCATGTTACATCGTGGTTGTTTGCGTATGGCATAACCATAAAACGGTATTTAAACTCACAATATATCTAACAATAACAGTTGTATGGATTCATGTCTGTCGTGTGGCACATAAACTGCAAAGTTATATCGGGTTGGGGTGGTTAACTCGAAATTTTTCAGCAAAGGTTCAATGTGACTATTCTCATAGGTATTACCCAGGAACCGGCAAAGGCGAAAGAGTATTTAGAAGGCCAATATGGAGATATCGGCGGGTTGACGGAGGTTGGACCGTTCCTGTCAATGGTGGATGCCCTGAACTGGCTGGTATATCTCAAGAGTCTGATCTGGGATTTCGAAGAAATCATTCCCCAGAATCAGTCTGGAAAAGACCAGCTCTGGTATGGCTTCACCTACGAAAATGCAAAGGATCGCTGAAGAGATCCTCCGGTCTAATAAAATTTGATATTTGTGATAACACCCATGAATACGGGTTGATAGATCAAATACAAAGTAGGGCCTTTAACACGTTTAAACGAAATGTACACATATACAGGTATAGGAACAGTATTTACGACACTATGAAATTTATAGTCATAACAATATGGAGGGCCCATGATAATAACAGGCTGACTCACTGGATAGCTCAGGCGACAGAACATTCACCTTAGATAACGACACATTATAACGAGGTATGATGGACATTTTCTTACTTTCACTCTCAGTTGTATGCGCCGGTGGGTTATTCGCGCTATCAACGTATCGGCTCTTTCGGTTGATGAAGGCCGGGTATATTGCTTTGACCCTAGCTGGTTGTTTGATCGGGTTATATGCAGTTGCCACTACACTTCAAAGTGATGAGGTCGTGACCTTTTCAGGGTCCTGGCTGCATCTCTTCACCCTCTCATTTTCACTTGATGCTCTTTCAGCTTTTTTCCTGATCCCGATATTTGCAGTCTGTCCGCTGGCCGCGCTCTATAATTTTCATTATATGGATAAGGCAGCTGACAGCGGCCGTGTGGCGGTCAATTTTTTCTTTCTCACTCTGCTGATCGTCTCCATGGCGCTGGTTGCAACTGCCGACAACATCATCAGTTTTGCCCTTTCATGGGAAATTATGTCGCTCTCTTCCTTTTTTCTGGTGATGCACGATTATCAGAAAAAAGAAACCCGGCAAGCGGGCTACATTTACATTCTTTTCACTCAGGCAGGCGCCATGTTTCTTT
Source organism: Desulfopila aestuarii DSM 18488 (assembly GCF_900143695.1). Classification (GTDB taxonomy): domain Bacteria; phylum Desulfobacterota; class Desulfobulbia; order Desulfobulbales; family Desulfocapsaceae; genus Desulfopila; species Desulfopila aestuarii. Next base: position 85,732 of record NZ_FRFE01000014.1, on the reverse strand, counting down.
TTGCGGCCCTGGCCCTTGCTTACAGTTACACAGGATCTTTTGCCCTTTCATCCTTTGCTACAATGCCGGCAAGCATAAAGGTTGTCGTCTTTTTCCTGGCCCTGGTCTGTTTCGGCTCAAAAGCAGGCGTGTTTCCGCTGCATACCTGGCTACCGCATGCCCACCCTGCAGCTCCAAGTGCCATATCCGGTGTCATGTCGGGTGTCATGATCAAGATGGGCATTTACGGTATTATCAGGCTGTATGGCGTGCTTGGTGCCACTGATATCATTTTTGGCCAGGTCATTCTGGTTCTTGGCATGATCTCAGGAGTGCTCGGTGTGGTTTATGCATTGGGTAAGCAGGATCTGAAAAAGATTCTGGCCTACAGCAGCGTTGAGAATATCGGTATTATTCTGATCGGTGCAGGCATCGGCATGATCGGCATCGCCGTTGGTGATATGGTCATGGCGAGTTTTGGCTTTGCTGGCAGCCTGCTGCACGTTTTCAACCATTCGCTCTTCAAACCGCTGCTCTTCTTTGGGGCAGGATCGGTGCTGCATGGCACCGGTACCAAAAATGTCGATCAACTGGGCGGGCTGGTCAAACGGATGACCACCACTGGAAAAGGATTCCTCTTCGGGTCGTTGGCTATATCAGGCCTGCCGCCTTTCAACGGATTTGTCAGCGAGTTTCTCATCTATTTCGGTGCGTTCCACGGTCTTACCCAGAAGGGGGCAACCTTCATCTTGATCATGTTGGCTATTATCTCCCTGGCTTTTATTGGAGGATTGGCTATCTCCTGTTTTTCAAGAGTGTTTGGTCTGGCCTTTCTTGGTGAACCGAGAAGCCCTGAAGCAGCCAAAGCGCATGAAACAGATTTCTCCATGACCTTTCCGATGGTTGTGCTCTCTGCAGTTTGCCTTCTGATTGGGTTGTTCCCTGATCCCTTTGTTCAGATGGCAATGCTGGGACTGAAAAGCATCACTTCGCTCAATCTGGTCGAGACTTCGGCGGTAGCTGTGGTGACGCAGAATCTCGGTTTTGCGGCACGGATTTTTGTCGGTGTGTTTCTCTTCACAGTTGTGCTTCGGAAAATATTCTATCGTCAGAAAGAGATTGGCAGCGGGGGAACCTGGGGCTGCGGTTTTACCCAGCCGACCGTACGCATGCAGTATACCGGTACCTCATATGGGATGAGTATTGTTGAGTTTTTCCGGCCTTTCGTCCAGGTGCGAACCTATTACTCTGGCATTTCCAAGATATTCCCAGGACGTACAACCTATGAGTCCCGGGTGGATGATATTGCCGAGATAACACTGGTGGACAGAATTGTTACCCCCTTTGTCTTTCTGCTGGGGAAATTCCGCTGGATTCAGCATGGCCACATTCAGCTGTATATCAGCTACATCATCGTGACAATTATTGTTCTGCTTCTGTTTATGTAAACACAGGCAGATGCGACATTTTATACAGAGGTAACGGATGGAAACATATCTATCACTCGCCATTGCGATACTGGCAGCGCCGCTCTTTCCAGGTATCATTTTGAAGGTAAAGGCCTTCTTTGCCGGAAAAAAAGGGCCGCCACTGTTAATCAAATATTACATTCTGGCCAAGTTACTGCGAAAAGGATCGGTCTACAGCACCAGCACCTCCTTTGTGTTTCAACTTGGACCAATCGTCTCGTTTGCCACCGCGCTCATTGTTCTGCTCTTTTTTCCATTGGCCGGAGCGAACCCTTTGCTCTCCTTTCATGGGGATGTGATCGTGTTGTTCTACCTTCTCGGTATCGGACGTTTTTTTACCGTGGTGGCAGCGCTTGACACGGCTTCGCCATTTGAAGGAATGGGAGCAGCTCGGGAGGTCTTCTTCTCATGTATTGCTGAAATCACCGTCTTTGCCGTACTGGTGGTTTTTTACCGGTTGACCGGTTCGCTCAGTTTCGCCGAATACTTTAGCGGTGATAACAGCATCTCGCTGATGAGTGACAAGGGCGCATTGCTGCTGCTCGTCATCGTTTCAATGTTCATGGTACTGCTTACTGAAAACTCTCGGGTACCTGTGGATGATCCGGCCACCCATCTTGAGTTGACCATGATCCATGAGGTCATGATTCTCGATCATAGCGGCCCGGATCTGGCGCTTATCGAGTTGGGCGCCTTTTACAAACTGTTCTTCTACTCATCTTTTATCGCCAACCTTATCTACCCACTTTCAAGCCTTTCCGGATTTTCCAGCTGGGCGCTGTTTTTGGGTCTTCTTGTCCTTGTCTATGCGGCAATCGGTCTGACAGAGTCGATTATGGCCCGGTTCAAGATGAATCTGGTACCCCAGTTCATCCTCACTTCGTTTGCCCTGGTCTTTTTTGCCTCCATATTAACCATGGGAGTCTTTCAATGATAAATCTGACTGAAGCAACGCTGGTTGTTATTTTGCTGTCAGTGCTGTTGTCGCTGGGCTCCACCAGGCTGATGGCGCTGGTACAGATCATGGCCCTTCAGGGTGTCATGGTTTCACTTACTCCACTTCTTCTGAAACACAATGAAGCATTCAGCAGTGGAGCCATCATCTTTTACCAGGTGATGATTTTGATCAAAGGAATATTGATCCCTGGTCTTTTGTATCTGGCGGTGAAAAGGGTGGCAATCAAACGTGAAATTGAGCCATTTGTTGGCTATCACGCTTCGATCCTTGTCGGCCTCGGCCTCATTCTCGTGTCCGTTTTTATTACCAACAATCTGCGTCTTTCACTTGCCTCCGGCAACGATATTGTGCTGATAACCGCCATTACCACTATGGCATCCGGATTATTCCTGATGATGGCACGCCGAAAAGCAATCACCCAGGTAATTGGTTACCTGATGCTTGAAAACGGTATCTACCTCATCGGTACTGCGCTCACCAATCACACCCATACTATCTATGTAGTTGAATTCGGTGTGCTTCTCGATGTACTGGTCGGCGTCATGATCATGGGCATTATCCTGCACAATATCAGCAGGGCTTTCGATGATGTGGACACAACCTTACTTGGACGATTAAAGGATTGATACTATGATAGAACTTGTCTTTTTACTGCCACTGGTTGCTGGGCTTGCCGCCCTCGCACTCCCATCGGGCATGAGCAGGATACTGCTCCTCTGTACGGCGCTTCTTCACCTGCAGTTAACGGTGATGAGCTGGATGGGTAAACTTACGCCAGCCTTCCCGCAGTTTTTTAGTGCATCGCCTGAGGGGTTGCTGATTCTTCTGGTCACCTCGTTTATCTTCGTCTGTATTTCCATTTATGCGTTTTCGTATATCGAGGAGACAGAGGTTGAAAATAAGCCGGTGTTCAACTGCTGCATGATGCTGTTTCTCGGCACCATGTCCATGGTGACATTGTCGGATCATCCCATTGTTCTCTGGATCGCCATCGAAGCAACGACCCTGGTGAGCGCACCCCTAATTTTCTCGCATCGCTCCACCGAAGCTCTAGAAGCAACCTGGAAATACATCCTCATCTGTTCTGTGGGAATTGCACTGGCATTGTTGGGTTGCTTCTTCATCACCCTCGCCATGGAGCTTGGCAATATCGACGCACCGCTCACCTTTAACTCGCTGAACACCGTCGCAGCACAGCTCGATCCGGTATGGCTGAAGGCTGGCTTTATTTTTGTTGTTATTGGTTTTGGTACCAAGATGGGACTTGCGCCGATGCATACCTGGTTGCCCGATGCACATAGTCAGGCTCCGAGTCCTGCTTCGGCGCTTTTGTCGGGTGCTCTTTTAAACTGCGCTTTTCTTGGTATCTACAAGATGGATGTGCTGATGAATGTGGCCGGACTTGGTGAATTTTCCGGTAATGTTCTGGTAGGTTTTGGTCTGCTCTCCATGATTGTCGGCGCCATTTTCATTATTGGCCAGCCCGATTACAAACGGATGCTTGCCTATTCGAGTATCAAGAACATGGGCGTTATCGCCTTCGGTGTCGGTATCGGCGGCTTTGCCATGTACGGCGCCTTCCTGCATCTCATTCACCACTCGCTTATCAAGTCCTCACTCTTTCTCTCAGCTGGTAACATCCTTTTGGGTTTCGGGACCAAGAAGGTGCAGCGGATCGGCGGGATCATCAACAGTCTGCCAAAAACGTTTGTTTCGTTTTTTGCAGGATTTGTCGGTATTTCCGGTTTGCCACCGTTCGGGCTCTTTATCAGTGAAGTGATTATCATAATCGGTGCGTTCCAGAGTAAGCGCTATATAAGTGCTTCCTTATTCCTCTTTGGGCTGACCCTGGTTTTTGCCGGGGCGGGACGTGTCTTTATGTCCATGTCCTTTGGCGAAAGTGTGGAGAAAGTACAGGTGGGCGAGAAAATGCTGCGTCTGATTGCCCCGTACGCTCTGCTGCTTGCTTCCCTGACCCTCTGTGTCTGGATGCCGGATGCCATTTATACGGCGATTAACCAGGCGATCGCTACCATCGGAGGAACGATTCATGGATAACTACCTTTTGCAAATACATAACGGTCAGGTTATACCCCGGGCCGATATTCCCCAGGTCCCATATGATGTGTTTTATACCGAGCTTTCGGCGTTTGTCAAAAACGAGGGCTTTATTGTCCAGTATTTTGCCTATCAGGAAGAGAATGCAAACCGACTGCTGGCAGTTGTTCGCAATAGTGCCGGACTTTTTGTCATCGGCACCGAAACTGGTCGGACCTTTAAGTCGCTGACCGGCGCTGTCAGCGAAAAATTCCATATGTTTGAGCGGGAGATAGCCGAACAGTATGGGCTGAAGCCTGATGGGCATCCCTGGCTGAAGATGGTTCGGTATCACAAGAACTATTCCGGCGAAGAGGATGTCTTTGGGAATAACTATTCTGCTGAGATCCCCGGCAACTACCCCTATTTCAAGGTGGACGGGCAGGCTATCCATGAGGTCGCGGTCGGGCCGGTTCATGCGGGTATTATTGAACCGGGTCATTTCCGGTTTCAGTGTGCGGGTGAAGAGGTTCTTCATCTCGAAATCCAGCTTGGTTATCAGCATAGAGGCATTGAGAAGATGATGCCGACAATGCCGCAGAAACGCTTTCCGATCATCTGTGAGACAATTGCCGGCGACACCACCATTGGTCATAATCTCTGTCTATGCCAGGCAATGGAGTCCTTGAGCGGCAAAAATGTGGACAAAGGAGCGAAGATTGTTCGTTCAATCGCTTTGGAACTTGAGAGGATATGTAACCACATTGGTGACCTGGGAGCATTGAGCGGTGATGTGGCCTTTAACCCGCCTGCAGCCTACTTTGGCCGGCTACGCGGGGAGTTTCTCAATCTCCTACAGGTTCTGAGCGGTAATCGTTTCGGAAGAGGGCTTGTTCGACCCGGCGGTGTGGCCCATGTGATGGGTGACGAGCAACGTCAGCTTATTCGGGCAAAGCTTGCCGAAACAACCCCTGAAATTGAACACGTCTGTGATCTGCTCTTTACCGCCCATACCGTTTTGGCCCGATTTGAGCACACAGGAACCGTGAAGCATGAGATGGCGAAAGACCTCGGTCTGGTGGGTTACGCTGGCAGGGCCTGCAACATTGGTTATGATGCGCGGGTCAGTTTTCCTACGGAAATGTATGGTGAACTGCCTCCAAACAGCAACCATGTGACGCAGGGGGATGTGCTGAGCAGGGCGACGGTTCGAAGAGAAGAGATCATGCACTCCTTAAAAATCATCAATATGCTGCTCGATAAACCGGAGACGACCGCTGCACCGGTACAGATGGAAGATTGTGCTCTCAAGCCCGATTCCTTTGTCGTAACCATTAACGAGGGATGGCGCGGTGAAGTTTCACACTGCGTCTTGACCGACAGTAGCGGAAAAGTGCAGCGTTATAAGATCAAGGACCCGTCCTTCCATAACTGGACCGGGCTGGCCATGTCTTTGAGGAATCAGGAAATCTCGGATTTTCCGCTGTGCAACAAGAGCTACAACCTCTCTTACTGCGGATTCGACCTGTAAGAAGCTACGGCGGCAGAAGAGTTCTGCCGCCGTTCACCTGTGATAAAAGGTATAGAATATGCTGAAAGTATTCAAAAACAAACTGGAGCAGGGGTGCAAGACCTCTGCATATCCGAAAGTGCCGATCAACCTCTACCATCGTTTTAGAGGGTTGCCGGTGATAGACAGTAACTGCAGCAGTGATGTCGTCAGGCAGTGTGCTGTTATCTGCCCGCAGGAGGCCATAGACGTCTCTGCCAGGACCATTGATCTTGGCAGATGCACCTTCTGCGGCCAGTGTGAAACAGTGGCGAATGGCGCTTTTGTCAAGTTCAGCCAGAATTTCGAACTGGGTGCAGCTAACAGATCCGATCTCATTACTGGCGGCAGTTTACCGGCGCTGGCGGATCATGCCAAACAGCATTTCAAGAAACTTTTTGGCCGTTCACTGCAGCTTCGCCAGGTTTCGGCGGCTGGTTGCAATTCCTGCGAAGCTGACACCAACGTCCTCAATACCCCGTTTTTTGATCTGTCACGCTTTGGTATTGATTTTGTGGCCTCTCCCCGCCATGCAGACGGTATCCATGTTACCGGGCCCATTTCCCGTAACATGCGCCAGGCCCTGCTTGATACCTATGAGGCTGTACCAGCGCCGAAGGTAGTTATCGCCAGTGGTTGCTGTTCAATTTCTGGCGGGCCTTTCTATGGCAGTGATGAGGTAGTCGGTGATCTGAACAGCCTTCTGCCTGTTGATCTTTATATTCCCGGCTGTCCGCCCCATCCTTTGACGACGCTGCATGCCCTTTTGCAGTATTTCAAATAATTTTTTCCTCAATTACTATCCGTTCACTTTGAATGTGGTGGACGGATAGCCTCTTTTCTCAGCGCGCAGTTGCTCTAACTTCTTACCGAATTTGTCATTTCGGGTTTTGTCTTGGCGTGGTATTTTGTCGCAGGCAGGCGGATAGAGATCTCCCGTGAAATGTATCCTACCCTGTAAGTCACGCATTTCACGGAATAAGAGGGAAGGAGGACTACAAATGCAGATACTTGTCTATGGGGCAACCGATATCGGCTATATGATCGCTGCCCGGTTGTATCTGGAACATGATATCACCGTCATCGATGAGTTTGAGCGGCTGCCGGAGCGGTTCAATAACCTTGACATTGGCTACGTTTGCGGCAGTGGAGCCGATGTGGCGGCACTGGAGCAGGCAAACGGCAAGAAAGCGAAACTGTTTATCGCTTGTAGCTTGACGGACGAAGCCAATATTGTCGCCTGCTGGACCTTTAAGAAAATTGTTAATGCTGAGACGGTCTGTTTTGTCCGTAAAGGAGAGATTTACAATAATCTTGTTTCACCTGTCCAATATCGTTACCAGACGAAATATGATATCGACACGGTCATCTGGCCTGAACAGTTACTGACCCAGGATATCTTTCGCATTATCCTGGTGCCGGAGGCCATCGATGTCGAATATTTCGATGACGGTCAGGCCAAACTGTTCGAGTACCGGATCAAAGATGACTCACCGCTCTGCAACAAGCGAATCATGGACTACTCCTTTCCCAAAGATGTACTTATCGTAGGTATTACCAGGGATAATGTTCTCTTTATTCCAAATGGTTCCACCACCATTGCCGTAGACGATAAAGTGATCTTCATGGGGACAGGTCCAGCATTGGATTTGCTGGCCGTCAATGTTTTTCAAAAAAATGACAGAATCCGGACTGCAGCGGTTATCGGCGGTGGCAATGTCGGTTACTTTCTGGCCCACCAGATGGAGCAAGCCAATATCCGGGTGAAAATATTTGAGCACAGTCTCAGCCGATGTACTTTTTTAACGGATAATCTCAAAAAAAGTCTGGTGTTGAATGGTGACGGCACCGATCTTGAGTTGCTGGAGAATGAAGGCATTGGTGATATGGATGTGGTGATCTGCGTCACCAATAATGACGAGAAAAACCTGCTCTGCTCGCTTTTAGTCAAACAGCTTGGGGTTCGGCGCATCGTCACCCGGGTTGGTAACGCCCGAAACGCTCAGCTTTTTGAAAAGGTCGGCATCGACGTGGTCGTTTCGCCCAGAGAGTCGGCGATGAAAGAACTGCTCAATCACCTGCATGCGAAAAATGTCAATATCCTGGCACTGGTGGAAGGAGGGCAGGGCGAAGTACTTCGTATCGAAGTATCTGAAGCATTTGTCGATACCAGGGTTATGGATCTCAAATTGCCGGCAAATGCCATCATCGGCATTATTAAACGTGGACGCAGCATTGTGATACCAGATGGTCGAACCATGATCAGCGCTGGTGATCAACTGAAGATTTTCACCATTGCTGAAAATGCTGAATTGTTGCGGGCGGTCTTTACAAAATGAGAAAGAGCACGATTGCCAATGCCCTTGGCCTGATACTCCTCGGCATTGGGGTGATTATCCTGTTGCCGATTGTGGTGGCGATACTCGAGGAGGAGTATTCATCCATTCTTCCTTTCCTGGTGGCTTCCGTTTGTGCATTAATTTCCGGGTTGATTTGCCAGTGGCGAGGCGGATGGGGTCATAATTTCGATTCTGTTACGCGCTCCGAAGGATTTATGATTGTAACCCTCACTTGGGTAGTGATGGCGGCAATAGGTGGTATTCCCTATCTTTTTTATGGGCTGAGCCCGCTTGATGCCTACTTCGAGTCCGTCTCAGGTTTTACCACTACCGGGGCGACAATCCTGATCGACTTCTCCCTTTACCCCAAAGATTTCTTCTTCTGGCGGAGTTTGACCCAGTGGTTGGGGGGCATGGGTATCATCGTTCTCTTTGTCGCCATCCTTCCCCAGTTTGCCGTGGCTGGCCGCCGGATGTTTTTTGCAGAAGCACCTGGGCCGACCGAAGACAAGTTTACCCCGCGTATTGCCCAGACCGCCAAGGCGCTGTGGCTTATTTATGTCCTGTTGACTGTTGTTGAAGTTGGATTGCTCCATTTTACCGGTATGCCGCTATTTGATGCGGTCTGTAACAGTCTCACAACCATGGCTGCGGGTGGGTTTTCACCGCATCCACAGTCGATCATGGGGTACCAGAGCTCAGCTTCAACCTGGATTATCACCTGCTTTATGTTTTTGGCAGGAGGAAACTTTGCACTCCAGTATCGTGCCTTGGTCCAGCTGAAACCCCACTCGCTTTTTCGAAGCGAGGAGTTTCGTCTCTATCTCACTATTGTTTTGTTCATGTCAAGCATGCTGGGCCTGAATCTCTATTTCAGCCACCAGATGTCCGGGGCTGACAGCCTGAGGGATGGTCTGTTCCAGATCGTGTCCATTATTACCACCACCGGCTTTTCCTCGGTCGATTTTGCTTTGTGGCTTGTACCCGCGCAAACAATGCTGTTGACGGTTATGCTGGTCGGAGGCTGTGCCGGTTCTGCCGGTGGCGGTGTTAAGGTTGTACGCGTTCTTTTTATGGGTAAATACCTCCAGAGGGAGGTGTCACAGGTGCTCCATCCCCAGGCGGTGTTACCGGTAAAAATCGATCGAACCACAGTACCTGAGGATATCCAGCGCCAGATTCTCGGTTTTCTCCTTTTTTACATCATGCTCATGGTGATATCTGGGCTGGTTGTGACCATGATCGAGGGCGATGCGGCTGTAGGGTTTGTCGGTACCGCCGCAACAATTGGCAATATCGGTCCCGGATTTGGCGAAATAGGTCCGATGGGGAGTTTCGGCATGTTATCAATTGCCACCAAGATCATCTTTATCATAAATATGATTGTGGGCAGGCTTGAGCTGATACCTTTTATTGCCATGTTGCATCCCGATTTCTGGACATTTCGTCGAGGTTGCTGAGCTGTCCGCTTTGGATGGTGCGTGATGAACGTCGAAGATATAGAACATCCGCTTGAAAAGAAGGCCATAAATGGCGACAATAAAAGTGCAGGAAATGCGACTCTGCTCACTGTCCCCTTTGAGCGCTGGGTTAACCTTTCGTGATCGAACCACCCGGTAATGATGAAGAAATCCTCTTTTCAGGAACTCCAGGACAAAATAGAACAACTGCACCAGGAGCAGGCAGTTTTGCAGGAAGCATTGCGAAAATGCCGGAGTGAAGTTGTTGCAACCCTGGAAGAACGGGATCGCAGCCAAGGCTTAATAGAGCTGGCGGCTGACGCTATTTTTACCGGTGATCCAAAGGGCAATTTTACCGGTGTCAACCAGAGTGCCATTGCCTTGACCGGTTATTCACGCGATGAGCTGCTCACCATGCATATGGGCCAGCTATTTTCGAAAGAGGAGCAGCTTCGGGTGCCGCTTCGCTATGATCTGCTCAAACAGGGAAAAGTGGTGCAAACTGAGCGGACTCTCACCAGGAAAGATGGCTCTGTTGTCCCCATTGAGATGAACAGCAAGATGATGCCGGATGGCACCCTGCATGCTTTTATCCGTGATGTGACCCGGCGAAAGGTGATGGAACAGGACCTTCTTGAATCGGAAGCGCATCAGCGTGCTTTATCGGAAGCGACCTTTGAGGCTGTCGTTCTCACGAGAAAAGGCGTCTGTATCGGCCAGAATGATAATACCGAAAAAATGTTTGGCTACTCACCGGAAGAGCTGGAAGGCAAATATTCCACCATATTGATCGCTCCCGAAGAACGGGAAAATGTGCGAGAGAATATGGATTCCGGCTATGAACAGGCCTATGAAACTATGGGTCTCACCAAGGATGGTCGCCGATTCCCCGTGGAAATTTGCGGGCGTGAGATCAATTACCGGGGCGAGCAGGTGCGGGTGGCAGCGATACGCGACATCAGTGCCCAGAAGCGGGCAGAGCAGGATAGTCAAGTTATCCAGAAGCTTGAGAGTATTGGTACCCTGGCAGGTGGAATAGCTCATGATTTCAACAACATTTTGACGGGACTGTTTGGTAACCTCTCTCTTGCCAAAATAAAGCTGGAAAATACCCACCCGGCGTTCAGGCACATCGAACAGGCAGAAAACAGTCTCAATCGTGCCACTCATCTTACCGGGAAGTTACTGACCTTTGCCAAGGGGGGAGACCCCATAATCGAACAGGTCAGTCTCGTCGATCTGGTCCGGGAGACGGTGTCTTTTGATCTTTCCGGCAGCAACATCCGGCTGGTGCTGTCGGCTGATGACGATCTCTGGCAGGCAGAGGTGGATAAAGGCCAGATCCAGCAGGTTTTTTCCAATCTGGCGATCAACGCCAAACAGGCGATGGTGGATGGTGGGCATCTTAGCATACGGTTTTCAAATTACCAGCATGGCGCCGATAATCTTCTTTTTGGACTCACTGCCGGCAAGTATATTCGAGCCGAGGTCCGCGATGAGGGTATCGGCATCAGTGAAAAACATCTTGGCCGGGTGTTTGACCCCTATTTCAGTACCAAGCAGACCGGCCGTGGTCTCGGACTTGCCAGCGTCTTCTCGATCATCGCACGGCATAAAGGGAAAATCAGCGTGAGTTCAGAGCTTGGAAAAGGGACAACCTTCACCATGTATCTGCCCGCGTCGTCTCACCCGGTAGAACCAATTGCACCGGGTCAAGCGGAACCAGTCGGACCACTTGGCTTCCAACCAAGGGTTCTGGTCATGGACGACGATGAGGATATTCTCCATGTCGTCGAAGAAATGCTGGTCGCAATGGATTGTCAGGTGGTAACGGCAGTGAATGGTTTTCGCGCTGTCGAACTGTACCGAAAAGCAGTTGATGATGGGCGGTGCTTTGACCTTGTTATTCTGGATCTTACCGTTCCCGGTGGAGGAGGTGGCAAGGAGACCGTCCAGCAACTGCTGGAGATCGATCCCAAAGCCAGGGTTGTGGTTTCAAGTGGTTATACCGAGGATCCTGTGATGGCGCATTATGCAGATTACGGATTTCGAGCTGTTGTTTCTAAACCATATATCTTCAATCATTTACAGCAGGTGGTCTTCAGGGTTTTACATGACTCCCCATGAACAGTGCCCGGAAAATGCGCCATTTACTCTTTTCTCCACTCTCATGTAACAGCATCATCGGGCCTGCTGGAACTGCCTCTCCATATCTATGAATTATCTCCAACATCTCAAGAAATATAACACCAATCGTGGCGGCGGAAATCTCGATCTCTGGCGTATGGTTCTATCATACAATCTGCGACGCTTGTTTCAACGTCCGAGCCTGGTGCGACTGACAAGTGCCCGACGATATCGAGGTGAAAAAAAGCTTTTTTACACAATAATGACTGGCGGGTACGACCGACTCAATGAGATCCCTCAAAAGCTGCCGAACTGGGATTACGTCTGCTTCACCGACAATAAGGCTCTTTCGAGCAGAACATGGCGGGTATGCTTGCTGGAAAATGAGGAGGATTTTGATCCGGTCAGATTATCGCGTCATTTCAAAATCAACCATCATTTGGTCGATCAGGGGTATGATATCAGCGTATACGTTGACGCAAATCTACGTATACGCGGTGATCTAGATAGTTTTCTTGCCCAGGCACTACCGATTGACAGTGATTTCGCTATCCTGCAACATCCATTTTTGCATTCGCTCAGCCAGGAGCTGGAAAAATGCATTGAAGAAGGGAAGGATGATGTGGATATGTTGCAGCGACAATACCAGCATTATACCAATGAAATGGGATTTCAGGACCATTTGCCCCATATCAATGCCAGGGTGATGATCCGTCGGTCCGGCCGACCGGCGCTGCAACTGTTGATGGAGACCTGGTTTACTCAGCTGCTAACCTGGTCACGAAGGGATCAGATGGCATTCAATTATGCCTTAAGTCTTTGTCCTGAAGTGCAACCGTATTATATTCCATATTGGATTTTTCGAAATTATTTCAAACGAATGGATCACCGGTAAGTTGATTGTTTCAGTGAAAGACTGTTGAGCCATCGCGATGCTGCTGCGGTTGAAATGTAACATCGTGTGGTTTTCATATGGAAGATATTGATTCCGCATGGAATATTTGCTAAGTAGAGACATATCGCAGAAAAGTGAGCATTGATATAACGGTTATCGCTGCTGTTCTTCTGCAGTTTTTCTCTCATCGGCATATGCATGGACGGTAACACTACGCCGGAGGTGATGGCGAAAGAGGTCTCGGCGCTTAATACTTTCTGGCTCATCCAATATCTTACAGATCGCCATCCATCCCTCGATCTTCAGGGCATGCTTGACCGGCTTGCAAAAATGTTTCCCTGCTATGTCGAAAATCTGCAGAGTGGTGTGGTGGAACCCGTAAGGTTATATCACCTGCAGAATCCCCGCTACTGGTTCTCTCATAACTTTGTCAAAGCCTTCCATGACCTGATCCTTGAGCAGGTGCCTGATCCACGCCTGGGCTACAAAATCGGCTCCACCCTCCATAAGACTCAACCTGTGATACGTACCACCCTTGGGATGGCGCTTTTAGGGGGGCATAGGGTGGCGATGAAAATCTCCCAGGAGGCGGCCAAATATAATCGTACCAAAGAGTATCAGATACGAAAACTGGAGAAAGGGTTCGTTGAGATACGGATTGTCCATAATCCGGGTATTGTCATCAATGAATTTACCATGCAGTGGAATGCCGGTTGCTTTGCGGCATATGCCAAGTTGGCGGGTGCGAACGATATCACCGTCGATGCAATTTGTGTCGATTCCGGTCCGACACATTCGGATGAGGATAAGAGATCTATCTGGGACTTTCAGATACGCTACCAGGAGCCAAATCTGCTCATTCGGCTTGGCTAAGGCGCTCTCTATTGTCTGCCCTGGATTCGCAAGTTGACTGAGGAAGCAGAGGCGGTCGAGATGGAGCATCAGGAGCAGATTATTAATCGTGATAACATTATTCGCGAGCGGACGGAGCGATTGATCAGCATTCAGGAAAGGTTGATTGAAGAAGAGCGGGCGAGTATTGGTAAGAAGTTGCAGGCGATATCCATGGAACTCGTTACCACCGAAGAGCGGGAGCGACGAGCCATTGCTACGGATTTACACGACAGTGTTACTCAGCTGCTTGCCTTAAGCCTCTCGCGGATAAAATCTGTACAGCGTAGGAAACCTGAAATGGGGGAGCTACACGATATCCGCACTCATCTGGAGCAGGCGCTTACCGATCTGCGGTCCCTCACCTTTCAGATAAGCCCTCCGGTGCTCTATGATTTCGGCCTGGAGGCTGCCCTGGAGTGGTTGGTTACTGATATCAATATTCGTCACGACATGTGTCTGGTGTTCAGCAATCTGTTGAGTAGGCCTCTTGCTCCCGACCAGCAGGCAAAGGTGACTCTCTATAGAGTTGTGCGGGAACTGGTTATCAATGTGGTGAAGCATGTGAGAACCAGGGAGGGGCAGATTATCTTGCGGGAGGATGGCGATCTTTTTGTTGCCGAGGTTGCAGATGAGGGTAAGGGATTTGACATTGCCCAGGTCTCAGGCAATGGATTCGGTTTATTTTCGCTGAAAGACCGCTTGCTTTATCTTGGTGGAGACCTGACCATCGATACACAACCCGGAGAAGGGACGGTTGTCCAGATTATTATTCCCCTATCGAACCTTTCGAGTTGCGGTGATGTTAAGCTGTGTCCTGAGGTAAGCCTGCAGCAACATCCGCAACTCAAAGTGTCTTCATGTTGAGATCTTATTCGCTTTCTTCCTCCTCGTCATCGAGCATATCCATGATCTCGGTCTGGAACTGTTCGTCCGACATCAACTTCCTGGCGATTGCCTCGCAGATCATGGAAGTGATGCTTTCCTGATTGCCGCTTGCCACGTTGACGCTGATTTCGCCGTGTTCGTCTTCTTCAAGAATAAGTGCAGATTGATTGTTGAGCAGTTCCACGAAAATATCTCCTGTGTCAGGTTGATAGTGCTGGTTATTGTAGAATAGGAGAGTTTCCGCAAAATTGCGGTCACGTCCTGGAAAATGAGTCTATTATAGTCGCAATAGCATCAATTACATCAAGGAACTGTTGTGTCACATGTGATTCCAGCATTTGATGACTCGTTGTGCGTTGCTGCCTGCCTGTGCCGGTTGACCTGACTTATATCTTTTCAAGGGCCTGCTCCAGGTCTGCAATAACGTCATCCGGATGCTCGGCCCCGACGCAGAGACGAACCATGTTTGGAGGGATGCCGGCCAGAGCGCGTGCGGATTCCCCTTGTTGTTGATGGGTCGATATTGCCGGAATAGTGGCTACAGACTTGATTCTGCCGAGGTCGGTAGCTCTCCAGATCCGCTGCAGCTTGTCAAAAAAGGTTCTGGTTTTGGTTGCGCCCCCTTTCACGCAAAATGACATGAGATGGCCATAACGGTTCACCGGTTGGTTGTAGAGCTCGTCATGATCTGCATCCACCAGCCACATGTAGCGGCTGGCAAGCTCATGTTGGGGGTGGTTTGGAAGTCCCAGGTACTGGACGCTTTCCACTTTAGGATGGTGTTGAAGATGGGTCGCCACTTTCATGGTGTTGCGGCTCATGAGATCCATTTTCGAGCGTATGGTCCGCATGTCGTTGAGGCTCATTACCGCCTGCAGCGGGTGCAGGTTAGGGCCAAAGTCACGATTCTGCAACAGTTTGACATTGAGTGCAAAGTCCTCTTTCAACCCCTCTTCGACGATGGCAGAGACCAGGTTCTTTCTAGAGACGACGGCGCCGCAGATGCCGAATCCACTGCTGGTGAGGCTTTTGGTGACCGACTGCACCACAATGTCGGCACCATGGCAGATGGGGCGAAGCAGGGCGGGGGTAGCGATAGTCGAGTCGCAGATGAGCGGTAGCTGGTGGCTGTGGGCCAGGTCTGCTACCTCCTTGATGTCGAAAAACGAGAGTTGCGGATTGGAGGGCAGCTCTCCGTAAAGAAAACGGGTATTTTTATCGATTTTTGAGGCCCATTCATCAATATCATTGGCATTGACCACCCAGCGGCATTCGATATTGCGCTCCTGCATTAGCCGCACAGTGAATTGCTGGAAGGTTCCGCCGTAGCACTGGGCGGTGGCAACGAAATTGCATGGTTCGGTTGAGGAGTCGATGACTTTTAAAAATGGCTGGACCGCTGTAAAAATTGCTGCCATGCCGGATGAGGTAGAGCAGCAGGAGGTTTCTCCATCAAACCCGTATCCTTCCAACAGGGCGAGAGTCCATTCATAGTAGTAGGTTGACGGGTTGGCGATACGCGAATAACACCATGTCGGTATTTTATAAGCCAGGGCGGCGGCCATCTCGTCGGAATCACGATACGCCTGTGAGCTGCTCATAAAGATGGGTTCGATGATCGCCCCCTGATAATCATTTATTGCGTCCTGAACTGAATAGAGACCGTGGACGGCGATTGTGTCAAATTTCCATTTTTTCACCTCGTTGGCGATATACTGTTCCCGTTCTTTGAGATAGCTGCTATTCCGGTCAATGTAGGCCTGCATCCCTGGGGTGATGATGACATCGCTGCTATTTGACATGGTTTGCCCTTCTCCGTAGAAAGTTAGAGGGAAAAACAGTTGAATGGTTACGGTTACATAATATCGTTTTCAACAAGGTTCCGTCAAATAAATCGCTCAGATATCATACGGACATGGGTGCCGAGTCCTTTGGTAAATCCTGTAGTGGTATGGGTTTCTTGACCATTTTACAGTCAAGAGTGATATTCAGGGTTTGCCTGTGATTTAGTTGAAGTTGCATGTATTTGATAAAAAGGCAGGGTGTTGCAGGTGAAAGTGGCAACCGTTTAGCACCCATGCAGAACGTACACGTCTTGACAGAAGAGAGGCAGCTGAGTAAAAATAGGCTTCTAGTCTGGCGTAGGGTTTTGACTGGTGTCAGAATGCCTGACGTGAAGACGTTGCAATGGGTATCACCTGATGCGGCGTTTGCGATGAGTGCAATGTCGCTGCTATTTTCTGTACATTGTCTTTATCTTTGACTATATCGTTCGTGCCACCTTTGTTGATCCAACATCTATATCAGTCAAGTCGGACTGTTTTCTGGAGATTATTGAATATGAGAAGAGAGCAACAATCTTTTAAGGCCATGTGTCACAGGCTTTCGTTGACGATGCCCATTGTTATGATACTGTTTTTGGTCTTGTTCTGTGCCGATAACACCATGGCGGTAACACGCTATGTCAAGCCCAGTGGTGAGGCGGTAGTGCGGACCGGCCAAGGAAATCAGTATAAGATTGTAGGGGTGGTGAAAGAGGGGAACTCGGTTGAAATGGTGGAAGAAAACGAAGATTATGCCCTGGTGAGACTGAGTAACGGTGTCGAGGGCTGGATGTTGCGACGTTTTCTGAAAAACGAGCCGCCTCTTGATGCACTTGTTGACCAGTTGCGAAAAGAAAAAGAGGTTTTGCAACAAAAGGAAACTGAGGCCACCCTGAAAATTGAAGAAATGACAACGATGCTTGAAACAGCCAGGACGGATCTCGATATGCTGGTGGCTGAGCGCGATAAGGTCGTTACTGATTTCCAGACACTCCAGCGCGATACTGCCGATGTCATGAAGATTAGAAACGATATGCAGAAGACTGCGGAAGAAAATCGGCAGCTGGTCGAAAAAATTGTCGTTTTGGAGGCGGAAAACAACCAGATGAAGAAAGACCGAACCGTCAACTGGTTCCTTGCTGGAGGCGGTGTCCTGGTTTTTGGCATTGCTCTTGGCAAGATGCCGAGTCCTTCCCGCCGGCGGAAATCATCGCTATTGTCGTAATTAACGTACTTCCGGTTGCGCTCCAGGCTAGCCTTGGGGCGCAGCGGCCTCCAGCTCAGGCTGCTTTGTTGCAGCTGTCTCCGTTTCTTTATGATACGTCCAGTGCCACGCCTCCCATGGATAATGCTTGCTGTTATGCTCCGGGTATGTCTCGGTAAAACCATACTGAGATGCATGCTTCTGCAACCAACTGTAATCAGGTAGTCGCGCAAATTCCCAGTTGCTGGGATAAAAATCCACCGCTGTTCCCAGGGCATGTTCCGAGTATCCCGGAGGTGCCACATAGCGGATGATATCTTCGAACTGACGGCCTTCGTCCAACATTCTCGAAAAAATTTTCTTTTGATAGCCGGGACTGCGGTAACCTGACTCAATGCGTAACACTATCCCGTCTTCTTTGGCTGCCTCAAGTAACTTCACTAAAGCGCGGTGTGTCTCCGTGACCACATAGATATGGGTGCTGTCACGGGTGTGATCTACAGGGATCATCTTGAAAGCGCTCATGGGCAAAGACGGAGCGGAGATGCGGTTGCCGACCCACGGTCTGGGAATCTGGTAGCTTTTTTCTTCGATTTGGATGGTCTCAGCCGGAGGTGCCGCCGGTGCTATGATGATTGCGGTGGTGTCGTTATTTTCTGTGGCGAGGAGCCGTGATACAGATAGAAGCAACAGGCAACAGGAGATAGTGCTCCGGGCAATAAAAGAAAGTTGGTGAGGGGCAGACATCGCTTATTCTTGGGGTATTCGGCGTTTACAGATACCGGATATGGAAGGAAAAAAGAAGAGGACGGGAAACGAAAAAGCGTTCCCCGCCCTGGTTGTCTATGATCTGTCTATCGGCAGATCATTCAATTCTCATCTTAGTCAACCAGATGGAATACCTTCTTGAGGGCACCACACACAGGGCATTTCTCGGGTGCACTGCCGAGTTCGATAAAGCCACATATTGGGCAGAGGTAGAATTCGGCAACATCGAGATCTACGCCTTTCTTCACAGCCTCAAGGGCTTTCGCGTAGATGTTGGCATGGACTTCTTCTGCTTCAACTGCGAATCGGAACATGGTTTTGGCCTTATGGCCTTCGGTGGTGGCCTTCTCAACCATCGGCGGATACATTTTGGTGAATTCGAAAGTCTCGCCGTTAATTGCCGCCTGAAGGTTATCGGCGGTGGAGGCGATCATGTCAAGAGCTTTCAGGTGACCTTCCGCGTGGATACGCTCGGCTTCGGCGGTGGTACGGAAAAGTTTGGCGATGTTGGCGAATCCCTCTTTCTCTGCTTTTTTAGCGAAGGCCTTGTATTTCTGGTTGGCCTGGCTTTCACCGGCAAAGGCTTCCTTGAGATTGTCTGTTGTCGTCGGCATGGTTGTCTCCTTGTGGGTATAGATTATAGACATGATCCCGGAAAGGTGCGGCTGGGATACTGAAATCACTGTTCGGCGTGCCGACCAGCGCTTCAACTGTAGACCAGGTTGTGTGCCTGCATTGTCCGTTTGGGTAGAGGCTTGAATCTTTGCTCTTCGAGGATGAATGTCATCATATATGATTAGCAGCGATGGTGCAATTGTTACCGTGTATAATCATAGATTTCTCCATCTCTTTGTGAGAATCGAAGTACGTGTCGATGAAGGATGAAAAGTATGTGCAGGATAATAAAAAGATTGTTTAACTTTAATGGTGTCGAATGGATAACAATACATAGTATCACATTGTATATTAGGTAAGAAAGTGGTGTAAAAGCAGTTGCGAACGGAGGGGGTATTGCGTTAGGATTGGCAGGTCAGGGCGGTTGCCTATCGTTTCGCTTGACGGAGACTCTATTTGCCGATTGCTAGACTCAAAGGGAAACATTATGCCGATTATCAGTATTTCCAGGGGGAGTTACCATCGTGGCAGGGAGGTTGCGCACGCCGTGGCGGAGGTGCTGAGGTATGAATGCATATCGCGTGGGTCTTTGCTGCAAAATAGTGAGATATACGATCTTCCTGAAATCAGGCTGATGCCAAATGTCAGGCACGCTGCCCAGGTGTTGGAGCGATTTTCCTTTGGCCGGGATCGCTATATTAATTACATGTCATCCTCCATTCTCCGGTTCCTGAAAAAAGATAATCATGTGTACCACGGGCTGGCCGGACAATTTTTTGTCGATGGCGTCAGCCATGTCATCAAGGTACGTATTATCGCGGATCTTGATGAACGTGTTGCTGCAGAAGCCAAGAGAAAAACTATCTCACGGGAAGAGGCGCGTGAGCAATTGCTGAAAGATGATGAGGAGCGACGAAAGTGGGCAATGCTGCTCTATGGTGTTGATATCTCAGAGCCGGCAAACTACGACATGGTGCTCAACATCAGTACCATGGGCGTGGAAGACGCCGCCAGTCTGATTGCCAGATCAACCTCTTTTCCCTGTTATCAAGCGACAGAAGACTCGACAAGGCGAATTGTTGACCTTGCTTTGCAGGCAGAGGTCAAAGCTGCACTGTTTGACTATCCTCAGGCAGCTGTTTATGTCGAAAACGGGTCGGTTCGTATCCAGGTGAAGGTGCCGGAGTCTCAGGAAAAGGTCGTGAGAGAACGGATGGATTCGATGTTACACGAGCTGGAGGGGGTAGCATCAATCGATATAAGCTTTTCACCATATTACTGAAAGTTAGGTTTGATATATTTGTCAGGGAAGGGGTGAAAAACGATGATTTCGCTGAGGCGCGATGAGTACGCCTAACCTATTGATGTGCCGTTGTGCTGATTTGTTGCCGATGACTATTTTGCACAGCGAGTGTGCCAAAGTTGATTGATAATGAAAAGAGATGCTCTCGATCAGTTGTTTTTATGTTCGCTAACAGAAGAATTGATTTTAGCCGAAAGGCGAATAGGAATGCAAAACATTCGTCCTAGATGTTGATTTTTCACAAATTACAAGGTAAACCTTGCGTGGTGAATTAAGTGCGAAAGGCGGTGCTGTCCGCTTCTTTGCGTGTTGATCCGAAATGTCTGCATAAGGTGATTTGTCAGTGGGAATTCAATTCTACCCATTGAGTCTGTCGCGTACACACCATGCATCGTGCCTATCCCGGGCGGATAGGCTACGTATTTCCTGTAGTTCCCTCCAGTCACCCTGTACCCTGGCAGGCATTGCCCCCAAAAGAGTTCTCCCGGTTGCATTGCAACATCATTTAAATATGGTGCATGTTGCTGGAAAATTGATGTGCCCGGTCGCTGGTGGTTTTAGGTCGGGGACAGTATGCAAATATACGGTTGGTATCCCCGAAGTGTTTCGGGGACCTGCCGTTGAAGATAGGAAGTGAGTGGTCGTTGATGGTTGAATCTGCCAAACAAAAATACAAGGTATCCTTTCTGCCGCATGAGCGGAAAATTGAGGTTGCTGCTGGTGAGAGTCTCATCCGCGCGGCCTTGCAGGCCGGGGTGCATGTTAATGCCTCTTGTGGTGGTGGCGGTGTCTGTGGTAAATGCCGGGTTCTGGTTGAGGACGGTCAGGTTTCAGAGGGGTTTTCCGATCGACTGACCGAGGAAGATGCGGCAAGGGGATATAGACTGGCCTGTCTGGCAAGAATTGATTCCGACGTTACCATCAGGATTCCTGTTGAGTCGTCAATTGATGCCAGTGCTCTCAATAAACAGGTGGCACCCCGTCGTACAGCGACTATCACCGAACTGGATTTTGACACATTGAAGGAGCAGGGGCTGTTTTTGCCTCCGGTGATCAAGCAATATCTTGAGATTCCCCCTCCTGATGCCCAGAACAATATGCCCGATGTTTCCAGGCTGATTGAAGGACTGCGTCAGAGCTCCGAGTGGCATAAGCTTGAGCTTACCTTGCCGGTAATTCGCAAGTTGCCGGCAGTGTTGCGAGCCGATAATTTCAAGGTCACTGCGACCCTGGTGAAACCAGTCAGGGATGACGGCAAGACGCTGATCACAAATATTCAGGCTGGCGACACCTCCGACAAGAGTTACGCCATCGCTCTCGATATAGGTACTACCACCGTCTATTGCCAGTTAATCGATCTAGCAACCGGCGAGTGCCTTGGTGAGCATGGGGATTTCAATGGACAGATAAGTTACGGCGAAGATGTAATCAGCCGGATCATGTACGCAGAAAAACCGGGAGGCCTCGAAACGCTGCAACAGGTGGTTGTTGAGACTATTAACCGGGCGGTCAACAAGGCGGTAAAGAAGTCGGGTGTAGATAAAGAGAATATCTCCACTATCACCATCGCCGGCAATACGACCATGACCCAGCTCTTATTGGCAATTGATCCCCGCTATCTGCGAAGGTCGCCCTATGTGCCTGCATCAACCCTGTATCCGCCTTTTGTTGCGACCTCGATAGGTATCGATTTGGATGAGCAGACCATTGCTCTTGTCTTTCCGCAGATTTCCAGTTATGTGGGCGGCGATATTGTGGCCGGTATCATGGGCAGTGGTATGTATAGAAATGAGGAGCTGACCCTTTTCCTTGATATTGGTACCAACGCTGAATTGGTCATTGGCAACAAGGATTGGCTCGCCTGCACCGCCTGTTCTGCCGGGCCGGCATTCGAGGGTGGCGGGATTGAATTTGGTATGCGTGCCGCAAAAGGTGCGATCGAGGATTTCCTTGTTGATCCCGTGACCTTTGAGCCGATGATTCTCACCATTGGCGATGAGCAACCCAAAGGCATCTGTGGCTCAGGTCTTTTGACTATGGCGGCCGTGATGTTCGAAATGGGATTGATCAATAACAACGGTAGATTCAATCGTGATCTAGGCACCCCAAGGATTCGCAGCACCAATGGCATCTGGGAATATGTCGTTGCATGGAAGGATGAAACGCAGATCGACAGGGATATCACACTTTCAGAGGTGGATATCGAGAATCTGATCAGGGCTAAAGGCGCCATCTACAGTGGTTGCATGACGTTGCTGGAAGAGGTCGGCCTGACCATGGATTCAATCGAGAAGATCATACTGGCAGGTGGTTTCGGCAGTTATATCGATCTTGAAAAAGCCATGACCCTTGGCCTTTTGCCGGAAATAGACCCTGCACGTGTCACCTATATAGGAAATGGTTCGCTGCTTGGGGCGCGGATGAGTGCTTTGACCAATGCAATTCGTAAGGATGTGGTCGAGGTTACCAGGCGTATGACAAATTTTGAGCTGTCGGAAACGCCTTCCTATATGAATAACTATATCGCGGCAATGTTTATCCCCCACACCGAGATCGAGAAGTTTCCGCGATTAAAAGAACGCATGATGGCTAAAAAGAAACAGTAGCAAAGTTTTCGTTAACGCCCGTAGGGCAAAAGAGAAAAAGGAGAGTCGAATCGATATAATACACAGTTGAAGCAGAAGTTTGTACCTCTCGAATTTGAGTCATGAAAAAAGGGAAGGTTGAGGTTGGGTGGTTACAACAACCTTCAAGTTAACAACTCACCATTAAGGAGGCAAAAGTGGGATTTGAAATCAAGAAGGAATCCTATTCTGGTGGTATAAGAGAAATAACCATTGGCAAGGGGGCCGCAGCGATCACCGTTGGCGGTGAAACATCGTTTCCTTTCTATACATTTGAAGGGGCGATGCCGAACAAGCCTATCATTGCCATGGAAATCTGGGACATAAAGCCTGAGGATTGGCCGGAAGCGGCTACTGCTCCTTTTGCTGATGTGCTCGATAATCCTGCCGCCTGGGCCAAAAAATGTGTTGATGAATATGGCGCAGATGCAATCGTCCTTCAGCTGAAATCGATAGACCCCAATGATAAAAATGCCAGTGCCGATTCGGCGGCTGCGACGGTAAAAGCCGTACTTGGAACAATCGAAGTGCCGCTGATCGTCTGGGGCTGCGCAAATCCTGAGAAGGATGAAGAGGTCATGAAGGCTGTGGCCGCTGCCTGCGAAGGAAGCAATCTGGTACTTGGTCCTGTTGAGGAGAAAAACTATAAAGGTATTGGCGCTGCTGCCATGGGATATGGTCATGCCATTATCTCTTCTTCTCCTATTGATGTAAACCTGGCAAAGCAGGTGAACATTCTGCTTGAAAACCTTGGAATGCCGATGGAAAGGGTCATTGTTGATCCTACCACAGGTGGTCTTGGTTATGGTCTTGAGTACACTTACTCCGTTATGGAGCGCCTGACTCTGGCCGCTATGACCCAGGGTGATGAGAAACTGCAGTACCCGATGATCAATAACCTCGGAAACGAGGTCTGGAAGTGCAAGGAAGCCAAACAGACTGTAGAAGAGGCTCCGATTCTCGGTGATCCGGAGCGTCGCGGTATTCTGATGGAAGCTGTCGGTGCCGTTGCCTATCTGATGACTGGCGCTAACATCTTGATCATGCGTCATCCTGAGGCCATACGACTTACCAAAGCGTACATTACTGCTCTGGCTGATGGTGGTTCACTTGCTGATGTCGCTCCCATTACCAAACGTCTTGCCGATGTCAAGGTTGACTTTGCAGCATTGGCCCCGGCACTTGATCTGACTATTACTGAAGAGAAAAAAGCTGCACCTGCCAAGAAAGAGGCTGCCGCAGCACCTGCCGCCGCCAAACCAGCAGCAGCTCCAGCTGCAGCTGCACCAGCCGCTCCGAAAGCGGAAGCCAAAGCTGAAGCTCCTGCAGCACCTGCTGTAGATCCGGCTGTAGAAGCCAAAGCAAAAGCCGAGGCAGAAGCAAAAGCCAAAGCAGATGCCGAAGCCAAAGCAAAAGCTGATGCAGAAGCAAAAGCCCAAGCCGATGCCAAAGCCAAAGCTGACGCCGAGGCCAAAGCAGCTGCAGATATCAAAGCCAAGGCAGAAGCCGAAGCAAAAGCCCTTGCCGATGCTAAAGCACAACGTGATGCTGAAGAAGCCGCTCTTCGGGCACAACGCGCAAAAGAGCGCGAAGCACATGCTGCTGGCAGGGCAAGCGCACCCACTGGCGACGCAAAAGCTACTCCGGCTGCCGTACAGATGACCGTTCAGGAAAAAATTATTGAAATGCTGAACAGATTCCACAAACGGTAAGGTGGACCGTTTCGTGGTTGATACATCGTGGCAGTGAAAAGCGATTCACGCTAAGAAAATATTGAGGAGGAACCTCTAATGGCAGAAGCAAAACAAGCACCCGCGAAAGCTCCTAAGCTTGCAGATCCGATGGAAGCTTCAATTGAAGCCTCAACCCAGGAGATGATTCGTCGAGCGCAAAGACTCCAGATAGAAACCGTTTTTGATCGTGCTGTTACCATGAAACCCTGTGCCATTGGCCTGCAGGGTATCTGCTGTAAGAACTGCGCAATGGGCCCCTGTCGTCTGCCGTTGCCGAAAGACGGCATCGAAGGCGAGGACACCCGCAAAGGCCTGTGCGGCGCAACCGCCAACACCATCGCCGCCCGTAACTTTGCTCGAATGATCGCCGCCGGCGCAGCTGCTCACTCAGATCATGGTCGTTCTGTTGCCGAGACATTTCTTGCTGTAGCACGAAAAGAAACAAACGATTACACGATCAAGGATCCGGCCAAGCTGATCCAGATTGCCCCTTATTTTGGTGTAGCTACAACTGTTGAAGTAGATGGCAAGACGATGGATCGTGATCTCGATGAGATCGCCCTCGGTGTTGCTGAAGCAGCAATGGCGGAGTGGGGTAAAACCGGTTCGACCCTTGCCTATCTTAAGAGAGCCCCGCAGCCACTGCAGGACAAATGGAAAGAGCAGGGTGTTCTGCCCCGGAACATCGATCGTGAGGTCGTTGATATTATGCATCGCACCCATATGGGTGTTGATCAGGATTTCAAAAACCTGATGAAGCAGGGAACCCGTTGTTCTCTGGCCGATGGTTGGGGCGGTGCCATGATCGGTACAGACCTGCAGGACGTTATGTTCGGTTCACCTTCTCCTCTGCAGTCTGAGGCGAACCTTGGCATTATGAAGGAAGATCATGTCAACATCATCGTCCATGGCCACGAGCCGCTGCTTTCCGAGATGATCGTTGCCGCCTGTCAGTCTCAGGAAATGATCGATTACGCCAAAGAGAAAGGAGCCAAAGGTATTCAGCTGGGTGGTATCTGCTGTACCGCCAACGAGATCCTTCAGCGCCACGGTGTACCGCCCGCAGGTAACTACCTGCAGCAGGAACTGGCAATTATCACTGGTGCTTGCGAGGCAATGGTTGTTGACGTCCAGTGTGTTTTCCAGAATCTTGCCAACGTTGCCAAGTGCTTCCACACCAAACTGATCACCACCCATCCGATGGCCAAGATGGAGCAGGAGAACGTGGTTCATATCGAGTTTGACGAGCACTACGCCATGCAGGATGCCAAGCGCATCGTGAAACTTGCTATCGACAATTTCGAGAATCGTGGTGCAGATATCATGATTCCACGTCATAAGATGAAGCAGATCGCCGGATTTGGCGTCGAGTCCATCCGTTATCATCTTGGCGGCTCCTTCCGTGGCGACTACTACACCTTAAATGACAACATCATCAATGGTCGTATTCGCGGTATCGCCGGTGTTGTTGGTTGTAACAATGCCCGAACCAAGCACAACGAAGAGCATATCACCATCATCAAGGAGCTGATCAAGAACGACGTTATCGTTCTGACCACCGGCTGTTCTGCTATTACCGCCGGTATTCATGGTCTGCTGACTCCTGAGTCTGCAGCAGTTCATTGTGGACCAGGCCTTGCCGAGGTCTGTGAGACCGTTGGTATTCCTCCGGTTCTGCATCTTGGTTCCTGTGTTGACAACAGCCGTATTCTGTTGGCTGCAACCGAGGTCGTGAAAGCTGGTGGTCTCGGCAACGACATCTGTGATCTTCCGGCTGCCGGTAGTGCACCCGAGTGGATGAGTGAGAAAGCGATCGCCATCGGGCAATATTTTGTTGCCTCCGGTGTCTACACCGTTTTCGGTTATCACATGCCTGTTGATGGCGCTCCGGTATTCAGGGACCACCTCTATAAAGACATGGAAAAAATTTATGGCGGCAAATGGGATTGCGAGCCCGATCCGATCAAGCATGCTCACAAGATGATCGCCCATATCGACAAAAAGCGGAAAGAGCTTGGTATCGATAAGGCCCGTGAGAGGGTGTTGATGGATATGGCCGACAGACAGGCCCTTGGAATGGACTAACATTCGATCGAAGAATACGTGATAAATTTATCCTCAAAAGAAGGAGGAACGCATGTCTAGATTAGTAGCATTTGCAGCGATACAGGGCGGCTATAAGGTCGTATCCCAGGTTGAGGGAGAGCTGGAAAGAGCCCTCAAAAGCTATGATGCATCCACCAAGATCGGCTTTGGCAATACCGCATATTATCTGCCGGTTATCTATTCTCTGACCGGTATGAAGTGTGAGACTCTCGAGGATCTGAAGAAGCCTCTGGAGTTTGCACGTGGTCTGCTGCCGCCGCACCTGAAAGGCGCCAATCACCTTCCTTATCTCGGACCTCTGCTTGATGCTGGCATGGCCGGTATCTTTGCTTATGAGATCAAAGAGGCGATTCGCATCCTGAATCAACCTGATTACTATACCTTTACGGAAGATCCTGACGTAGACGCTGGAAAGATCTGGGTTGGTCCTGCTGATGACACCATCCTCAGAAAGCGTGGTGTTGAGTTTGTTGACGGTTCTGCTCCGGGTTTTGCTGCCATCGTCGGCGCTGCACCTGATGCCGAGACCGCCAAGATGATCATCGAGGACTACCAGAAGAAGTCACTCTATATCTTCTGCGCGGCCAACCATAATGGCAAAACCGCTATCGAGCAGTGTCTCGAGGCTGGAATGCAGATTGGCTGGAATACCCGTATCGTACCGTTTGGTCCGGACATCTCTGCGGCAGTATTTGCACTTGGTTTCGCTAACAGGGCCGCAATGGCCTTCGGTGGTGTACAGCCAGGCGATTATCGCAAGATGTTGATGTACAACAAAAACCGTATCTTCGCTTTCGTCAACGCTCTGGGCGATGTCGGTACCGAGTGGGCTGTTGCAGCTGCTGGCGCAGTCAACTGGGGCTTCCCGACACTTGCCGATACGGATATCCCGGAGATTCTGCCGACCGGTATCTGTACCTACGAGCACGTTGTCGCAAATGTACCGCACAACGAGATCTGCCAGAAGTCTGTCGAAGTTCGCGGTCTGAAGATCAATGTAACTGAGATCGACATTCCTTGTGCATTTGGCCCGGCATTCGAAGGTGAGCGTGTACGTGGTGGTGACCTCTTCGGTCAGATGGGTGGCGGCAAGACCCAGTGTACCGAGTTGGTCAAAATGGCTGAGATGAGTGAGATCGAGGATGGCAAGGTCAATGTTGTCGGTAAAGACATCGGTGACATGAAAGAAGGCGAAACCCTTCCGCTCGGTATCTACGTACAGATCGCCGGTCGTGAGTTCCAGCCGGATTTCGAGCCGATTATGGAACGTCAGATTCATCATCTGATCAACTACATCCAGGGCATCATGCATATCGGTCAGCGTGATATTTCCTGGGTACGTATCAGCAAGGCTGCTGTCGAAAAGGGCTTCACCCTGAAAGATATCGGCGTTGTTCTGCATGCGAAATTCCATCAGGACTTCCAGAAGATTGTCGACAAAGTTCAGGTTACACTCTTTACCAACCAAGATGACGTCGACAAGTTGACTGCTCGCGCCAGGGCAGAATATAAAACACGTGACGAGCGCGTCGATACAATGACGGATGAGGACGTAGAGACCTTCTACTCCTGCAGTCTCTGTCAGTCTTTCGCTCCGAGTCATGTATGTACCGTCAGCCCTGAGCGTACAGGTCTTTGTGGCGCGTATAACTGGATGGATTGTAAGGCGTCGTTTGAGATCAATCCTACAGGCCCGAACCAGCCGGTTAAGAAAGGAAAAGTTCTTGACGCGAAGCTTGGACGGTTTGAAGGTGTTGATGAATTCATCAAGGGTGCCTCCAAGGGTGCTATCGACACCTATAACTTCTATTCAATGGTTCAGGCTCCGATGACCACCTGTGGTTGTTGCGAATGTATCGCCGCAATGCTGCCGAGCTGTAACGGTATCATGACCGTTGGCCGTGATTATGCAGGTGAAACTCCATCAGGAATGAAGTTCACCACTCTGGCCGGTGTTATGGGCGGTGGTGCGTCTTCTCCTGGTTTTGTTGGCCATTCAAAGTTCAATATTACCCAAGGCAAGTTCATCCTGGGCGACGGTGGTCTGCTTCGTATGGTATGGATGCCCAAAATGCTGAAGGAAGAACTTCGCGATCGGCTCAATAAGCGTGGCGAAGAGATGGGTGTCAAGAATTTCGCTGACCTGATTGCCGATGAGACCGTCGGTATCACGGAAGAAGAAATTTTGCCATGGCTTCAGGAGAAAGGGCATCCAGCATTGAGCATGGAAGCGCTGATTGGATAACTCACTACGCCGGCTGCTTCGTGAAAGCATACGTCTGCCCTAACAGGCAGCCGGCATGGAAATATCGATAAGGAGAACTAACAAATGGCGTTAACAGGTATTCAAATATTCAAACTCTTGCCGAAGACCAACTGCAAGGAATGTGGTGTGCCCACCTGTCTGGCGTTTGCCATGAATCTTGCTTCCGGCAAAGCCGAGCTTGATTCATGCCCGTATGTATCTGACGATGCCCGGGCCCAACTGGCCGAAGCATCAGCTCCGCCGATACGTCCGGTCGTGTTGGGAAAAGGCGTTCGCAAGGCTACCACTGGTGGCGAGACCGTCATGTACCGTCATGAGAAGACTTTCTTTAACCCGACGCTCTTTGCCGGCACCATTGCCAGTGATAGTGCTGCCGCCGATGTTGAGGCTAAGCTGAAGGTGTGGAATGCGCTGCAATATGAACGTGTCGGTTTCAACCTGCGCCCGGAACTGGTAGCATTGAAGGACGTTAATGGTGATGCTGCTGCTTTTGCGGCCCTGGCCAAGCAGATTGCCGAAACCTCCGAGTTCAACCTCATCCTGATGAGTGAAGATGCGGCCGTAATCGAGGCTGCTGTAGCAGGTTGTGGTTTCAAGCGTCCGCTGGTGTATGCTGCAACAGAGGCCAATGTCGATGCCATGGGCAAAATTGCCCTCGACAATGATCTCCCTCTGGCAGTGAAGGCTGGCGATATTGATGGTGTAATCGCACTCACCACCAAGCTAACCGGCATGGGACTTAAGGATCTGGTAATCGACACCGGTACCCGTGAGCTCAAGCAGGCACTGGAGGATCAGGTAGCCATCAGAAGAGCAGCTCTGAAAGATACCAACCGCTCTGTAGGTTTCCCGACCATCGTGTTCCCGTCGGAGATGGCCTCCAACACGGATATGGAAGCACTTATCGCTGGTATGTTTGTCTCGAAATATGCCGGTATCGTTGTGCTTTCTGACCTGACTACCGAGGTCATATTCCCACTCCTTCTGGAGCGGCTGAATATCTTCACTGATCCTCAGCGGCCGATGACCGTCACCGAAGGTATCTACCCGATCGGTAATCCGACCGAGAATTCGCCGGTACTGGTCACCACCAACTTTGCACTTACCTACTTTATTGTTTCTGGTGAGATTGAAGCAAGCAAGGTTCCGTCCTGGCTGCTTATTAAGGATGCTGAGGGCCTTTCAGTTCTTACCGCTTGGGCAGCCGGCAAGTTCGGCGGCGACGATGTTGGCATGTTTGTTAAAAAATGTGGCATCATGGACAAGGTCAAACACACTGAACTGGTTATCCCCGGTTATGCAGCAGCGATTGCCGGCGATGTCGAGGAAGAGCTTCCGGGCTGGACCATCACCGTCGGTCCGCGTGAATCTGCCCACTTGGCAGGTTTCCTGAAGGCGAAAACACAGTAAACTGTGGTATAACGCTACCGGGTACAAGCCCGGTAGCGTTGACGATATCGGGGATTGGCAGCGTGGTTTGTCCCCCCTAAGAGTAAATGTCCTGTTAAAGGGATGCTGACAACGAACTCAGTTACGGAGGAGTACAATGATTCTTTTTGGTGAAAGCTTGAATGTCATTTCCAAAAAAATAGGAAAAGCATTCAGGGAACGTGACCCTAAACCAATCCAGGAAGAAGCCCTTGAGCAGAAAGAAAAAGGCATGGATTATATCGACATCAACCTTGGTCCGGCCAAAAAGGATGGACATGAGTTGATGCCATGGGTTGTCCAGGTCGTACAGGAAGTTGTACCTGAGATTCCTCTGTTGCTCGATACCTCCAACATTCAGGCAATTGAAGAGGGCCTCAAGGTAATCAAGCCCTGTGCAAAACCGCATATAGTTAACTCCATCATGGCCCGTCCTGAGCGTTACACCGTAATGCTGCCGATGGCTGCCAAATATGAGGCCGACATCGTTGCCTTGATGTGGGGTCCGGATGGACTGCCCCGCGATGAGAACGAGCGCGCCGCCCTGGCCGTTGAGCTGCTTTATGCCGCCAACGAGGCAGGTATTCCCAACGAGAAGATCTGGGTAGATGGTATCGTTACCCCGGTAAACATTCAGCAGCAGCAGTGTATGAGCCTCCTCAATTTCCAGATGATGCTTGAAGATATTGCTCCCGGCGCCATGTCGACCTGTGGTCTCTCTAACATCTCTAACGGCCCGCCAGTACACCTGCGCCCGATCCTGAACACCACCTACATGATCATGCTTGGCCGTTATGGCATGAAGTCTGTTATCTCTGATCCTTTGGATGAGGGTTTGACAGCTGTTGCCAAAGGTAAGCGTCAGGATATAGTTGATGTGGTTTATCAGGCTATGGACGGCACCGCTCCTGATCTGTCCACCTTGAGCAAGGAACTTGCTGACTACGTGAAGACCGTACGTGTCATCACCGGTGAGCAGCTGTTCTCAGATTCCTATCTCGAGATCTAAGTCTGACTTCTGACATATGAAGAAAATAAAAGCTCCATCCTGTAGAAGGATGGAGCTTTTTGCGTTGTGTGATCCCATGATGCTGAAACCTCTGGAAATACATGATAGGATATGTTGCTCTTTTGCATATATGTATTAGGGTATACCCGCAGTGTGAGGTGCCGCATTGGAGGCGATAACCGAATAGGGAATGCCACTGTATCACCATAACTTAACCCTAAAGCAGAATAACTATGACTGTAGAACAAAATAATAAAGACTGGGTCTATGTGTTTGTAGGTAAAGAAGGAGACGGCGAAAATTTGCTTGGACTTTATGATGAAACGACCAAAGCAAATTTTATTCCGACCTTTGCCAATAAAGATGATGCCCAAGAGTGCTTTCTCTCTCTTCCCAGAGAGAAAGGGAAAAAATATGAAGTACAGGCGGTGCACATTGAAGAGCTGAATGAACAGGCAGAAAAGAATAATTTTCTGGTGGCTATGGTGGATAAAGACGGCAAAATTATTCGCTAAAGCAACTGTTGGGTGTCTTGATCAGATTCCCAGATGTTGACGCTGATGTAAATAAGTGTAAAGCAAAACCGTCGGTGAGACGAGCTGTAGCATCACCGATTATGAAGAATGATTTCACGACAGGAGTACAGACTGTGAGCCTGAAAATAGCTGTTGGTGGCAAAGGCGGAGTCGGAAAAACAACGGTAACGGCGCTGTTGGCCCGTTGTCTTGCTGCGGATAAATCCAATAAAGTGATTGCCATCGATGCAGATCCCGTGGCCAACCTGGCTGCCGGACTCGGTATCCCCGAGGACGAGCCAATAACCCCTATTGCTGAGCTTTCTGAGTTAATTGCTGAACGTACCGGGGCAAAACCTGGTACCATGGGCGGTTTTTTCACCTTAAACCCTAAAGTTGACGACATTCCTGAACGTTTCTCAAAAGAGCGTGACGGCGTAAAGCTGTTGGTTATGGGGACGGTTCAGAGTGGTGGTTCTGGCTGTATCTGCCCGGAGAGTACAATTCTTAAAGCTCTTATGACCCATCTCGTGCTGTATCGGGATGAGGTGGTCTTGATGGACATGGAGGCTGGGGTTGAGCATCTTGGCCGGGCAACTTCCGGTTCTGTCGATGCCCTTGTTGTCGTGGTGAACCCTGGGGCACGCAGCCGTAATGCCGCCCATAAAATTAAAAAACTTGGCCAGGATATTGGCATTAAAAATATTGTGATTCTGGGTAATAGGGTGCGTGGGCCAGAAGATGAGGAGCTCATCCGCTCTTCCTTGCCTGGTTTCGATATCCTTGGTTACATTCCAGAAGATCCCGAAATTGTCGATGGGGATCGGGCTGGCCACAGGCCGTTTGATTCGATTGAGCAGGCCCCGAAGGAATTATTTGCTATCGCAGAAAAGTTGAAGTCGTATGGCAAACAGTAGCGTTTAGATCTTTCCTTATCTCATTACGAACTTTCGGTATCAGGAGTACTCTTCAGAATCCTGATACCGAAAGTAACCAATGATTTCCCCTCTGCTTCACAGAATCTCTTTTTTCTCATACAAATCGGCTGGCAATTTCAGGAAATTGCTCCTCAGGTTTTTAGTATTATCTCATCCGTCAAATGAGATCTTGCCATTGACAATGCCACAATGTAGCGATACTTTTACTTGATAATGAGAAATTATCACATGTAGGAGTGAGTGTCGTCCTGCGACAGGCAGTTTGCTTTTAAAAGCTCAGGAAGAAGCGTATACATTTTCCCTTCACACCGGCACGCAATTACCATCAAACGTCCTGTTTGCAGATTTCATCAGCGTACGTCAAAACATCAGTCGTTTGGAGGAGTCATGGCTAAGCTTAGTGATTTGATTCGACCCGAGGATATTACCACCTGCGATTCAACGCAGCAGATGATTCACAAGGCCCGTAAGGACGGGGTTGAGTTATTTTTCGATCGGGCGGAAAGCATGCGTCCTTGTCCAATCGGTAACGAGTCGGCTTGTTGTAAGCACTGTTCAATGGGACCGTGCCGATTGAATACGAAAGATCCCTATTCGCGGGTAGGAATCTGCGGCGCCACCATTGACACCATAGTTGCAAGAAACTTTGGGCGAATGGTCGCTGCCGGAACCGCTGCCCATACAGATCACGGTATGGCCATGCTCGATCTCTTTCGCGGTGTTGTTGAAGGAACGGTGAAGGATTTTGAGATCAAAGACCCTATCAAATTACGGGAAGTTGCCGAGTCACTGGATATTCCAACTGAAGACCGAACTACCCTGGAGATCGCAAAGGATCTTTATAAGGCGCTTGAGTTGACCTATACCCAGGTAGATGGTGAAATCCCGTTGGTAAAACGTGTTCCAGCTAAAACTCTCGAAACCTGGCGTCAGGAGGGTATTGTGCCTCGAGGTGCCATGAGGGAGATCATGGAGATGATGCACCGTACCGCCATGGGTGTGGACCAGGATTATGAAAATATCACCAAGCAGATCTCTCGAACCGCCTTGGCTGACGGCTGGGGTGGCTCAATGGTTTCAACCGATATTTCCGATATCCTGTTCGGCACGCCTTCACCTGTAGAGGTCGAAGTTGATATGGGTGTATTGAAAGAAGATCATGTCAACATCATTGTCCACGGTCATGAACCGATCCTGCTTGAAGCGATGATCGTCTCGGCTGGTTCGCCTTCTTTAAAACAAATGGCGGTAGATGCAGGCGCGAAAGGTATCAACCTTGTCGGTATGTGCTGTTCCGGGCTTGATGTGCTATCGCGGCATGGCATTCCTCACGCAGGCAACTTTTCATCCACCGAAGCCGTCCTCGTTTCAGGAGCAGTTGATGCGATGACTGTTGATATTCAGTGCATTAAACAGGATCTTGCAAAAGTCTGCGAGTGTTATGAGACGGTGTTTATTACCACGAACTATCGTGCCAAGATTGAAGGTGCAATGCATGTGGAAATGGACGAGCATAATCCTCTTGAGTGCACCGATGAGATTATCATCAAGGCCATCAGCCGTTACAAACACCGCAATAAAGCTATCCAAATCCCAAGGCGAAAGGCAAAGGGTATTCATGGCTTCTCGCATGAGTATATCAAGTATATGCTGGGTGGTTCATTCCGAAGCGGCTATGAGCCACTGAACGAAAATATCATCAATGGACGTATTCGCGGTGCCGCCGGTGTCGTTGGTTGTACTAACCCAAGATCAAAACAGGACTTCTCCCATGTTGAACTGGTAAAAGAGCTGATTAAGAACGATATCCTCGTCGTCCAGACCGGCTGTTCACAAATGGCTCTGGCCAAGGCCGGACTGACTACCCCGGGAGCCGCGGCTCTTGCTGGACCGGGTCTCGCTGAAGTGTGCGAGACTGTAGGTATTCCACCGGTATTGGGGCTTGGTGCCTGTGTAGACAATTCGAGAATCCTCATGATCCTGGCGGAGATGGTCAAAACGGGTGGCCTGGGTGAGGCGATCGCTGATTTACCGGTTGCCGGTTGTGCCCCGGAGTGGATGAGCGAG
Organism: Desulfopila aestuarii DSM 18488; assembly: GCF_900143695.1. Lineage (GTDB taxonomy): Bacteria > Desulfobacterota > Desulfobulbia > Desulfobulbales > Desulfocapsaceae > Desulfopila > Desulfopila aestuarii. Next base: position 50,741 of record NZ_FRFE01000014.1, on the reverse strand, counting down.
AAGGCTATTGCTATCGGCCAGTATTTTGTGGCTTCTGGTGTCTTCACGGTCTTTGGCCACACGTTCCCAATCACCAAAGGCACAAAGTTCGAGAAACATCTCTTTGAGGAACTTGCCGGTAAAGGATTCGGTAAGTGGGGATTCGCGTCAGATCCGATTGAGATGGCCCGATTGATGATTGCCCATATCGACAGGAAACGCAAAGATCTCGGTATTGATAAAGGCCGGGAGAGAGTGCTGGTTGATATGGCCGATCGTCGGGCTCTTGAGGTATAATGCAAGAAGGCTCGGGCCAAGGGTATCACCTTGGCCCGAGCCGTACTATGGTTGCCGGGTAACGAGAAGGGCGATGGAGGTGAGGATGAAGGTATTTGCCGGAAGATACAGTTGGGATGGCAAGAAACACAGCAGTGAGGAACCTATTGCCTGGTTTCCCGGAACGTACAATCTGAAAATCTTCAATCTCTCTGAGAAACAGAGTGGAGTAACCCATTTAAAGCCCTTTATCTGCATCTACTCAGCCACGGGTGAAGGCGTATCAATTTCTGAAAATCCTGAGAAGTTTGCCAAACATATCTGTCATGATTTTTCTCTTGAGATGGATAAGGTACTCTGGGCGGAGGAGCGAAAGGATAACTCTGGTGAGTTTGAGGTTGTGGTTTTCACCGAAAAGGGGAGGATGGGGGATATCTGTTTTTATTCTATTGATAAGCGTCAACCGCTTGCCGGGGAAAAAAGAGTTATCAAAAAAGAGCTTGCCGCCTTGCAGTAACGATGGGCATCACCTACTATGAAAGAGCGAACTTGGAAATGAGTGATATGTCCATGGACAAAGTGGCAATAGAGAAACGGTTGAAAGAGCTTGAAGAAGAGATAGGAGAAGTGTTGAAAAGGCTTCCTGCCCACTCTGTCAAGCCTCCGATCATGACGGAGTTACTGGTGCTGGAAGACGAACGGGACATATTAAAAGCGCAACTCGAAAAAATGGCATGTTGATCAGGCATGGAAAAAAACCGGGTGTTTGAAGATACCTATCGGAATTATCTTACTGAAATTGGCAATATCGACTACCTGGCTAAGGCTGACCTCCTAGGTGTGGAGAGAGATGGTGACAGGCTGATTGTCCCATTTTATGATCGTCGCTATCTGGTTTCGGCTGCTGGTATCTTTCCAGTGGATGGCGGGGAGACCACCACGGCGATCAGGGTTATTCTCAGCAGATATGTGCTGCATTGTCAAAATGTTGTGGAAATGCATGAAGACCCGTACAAGACGTTTCGAGACTTTAGTAATTCATCGCCGCTGATTTCCTATTTCACCACTAACACGAACAAGACTCTTGAACAGACCTTTGCCGGTAAACTGGCATTATTGGTAAAAGCCTGCCGTGAATTAGGGGGGCTGGAGCAGGAAAATACATCATATGACTGTTCAATGCTATTCCATGCCTTGCCAAGAATACCAGTCGTGCTCAATTTTAATGACAAGGATGACATGTTTCCCGCTTCCTGTTCCATTCTCTACCGGGCATCCGCTGAGGATTTTCTGGATATGGAGTGTCTCGCCATGACGGGAACATTACTTTCCGGCCGATTGATACGTGCTTGAAGTTTTTGCCCTTCGTCGTAATCTGCGGCGAAATGTTTGTTGTATATTTATATTGTGGTACGTGGCTGAGGAGTTGCTGTCTGCAGGAGTTCAGTCAGCAACCGGGATGAAAGCAACTTTACGTGAAAAGGAGAAGTCAATATGACCGATCAGCATTGTCCAGGATTTGAGGCCAACAAGAGTTTAAATGAGGTGAAATTGAAGTGCCCTGACTGCGGAAAAGAGTTTGATGTCTTTTCTGACGAGCTGGATAAAACGATCAAATGCCCGGCCTGCAGCTCCAAGGTCGATCCAAAAACCTGCACTGCCGGCTGATCGACAGCTGTTATTACCGTAAGGCCTGTAACGGAAAAATTCGTTACAGGCCTTTTCTTTGCGCAGCCAATTTAGGAAAGTATGTCCATATCGGCTCTTTCCACTCTATTTCTGCCATTCTGTTTGGCCAGGTAAAGCGCCTTGTCGGCGATGGCGATCAGATCTTCCGGTAACCTTTTAGGGTTTGGAACATCTGAACTCACACCAAAGCTCATGCTCACATAGGGACTGCATTGGGAACCTTTATGGGGAATTCTCAAAAGGGCTATGCGTTGGCGAATATCCTCGGCAATATGCTGCCCGCCGTCCTCGTTGGTGTTGGGCAAAAGGATGATGAATTCCTCTCCTCCCAAACGTGCAACCATATCTGAAGCTCGATGTAAGGCATGTTCCATTGTCTGGGCAATGGTTATCAGGCAGTTGTCACCCTCTTGATGACCATAAAGGTCGTTGTATTGTTTGAAGTAGTCTATATCACCGATAATCATGGAGAGCGGTAACTGCTCTCTGCTCAACCGTTGCCATTCCTTACGAAGAACTGCCTCAAATTTTCTGCGGTTGGCAATTTGGGTCAGACCATCGAGATTGGCAAGTTTGTCGAGTTCGAGATTCGCCCGTTCCAGGGCTATTTCAGCCGCTTTCCGCTCGGTGATATCACGATAGAGCAGCATTATCCTGTTTTCGTCAACGAGTCTTCCACTCTGCTCAAAAAGTCTGTAACTACCTACCGCTGTCCGCAAACGCCGTTCAAGCATCACGGTTTCCCCTTTCAATATGCGAGATACCTGTGAGGGGGTTTGAGCAAGGTCTTCTGGGTGAATGAGATTGTGGATGTTGGTGCCAATCAGGTCTTCATCTGAATAGCCAAGCATGTTAAGCATTTGTGGATTAGATTCGAGTACATTGCCCTGTGGATTCATGACGATGATGCCTTCCGCAGCCTGCAGGTAGATGGCCTTATATTTTTCCTCACTTATGCGTAATGCTGTTTCTGCTCGGGTGCGATCCTTTATCTCGTTATTGAGTTGCCTGTTCTGCTCCTCGATCCGGGTGCGGTAGGTGAACCGGTAATGCTCGTAGAAATAGGTGATAGTGGCTACACAGAGAAAGGCGAGACTGAATCGAATGGAATATTCACCATGATATTTATGAAACCAGCCAACCTTATAGGGGTTCCAGCTAATGAGTTGGTATATGAGAAAGAGCAGGCTGTTCCACAGTGTTCCTTCCCGAGTGCCGAGAAGAAAAAATGCCACCAATGGAAAGACAAAGCACCAAAGAGATTTGGAACCATCGTTACCGCCAATGGCCACCATGTAGAGGAGCAAAAGCAAAAAGAGCAAGCTGTTGACACGATAGACAGCTCTTGGGGCTATTCTTCGATAGAGAAGGTATAGTCCGGCTAGAAGACCTGCGTAGCTGGTAAAAATGACAAGTGATAAAGTGTAGTTGGCGGTAGCGATGTTGTACAGGCCAAAGGCCAGCATGACCGGGAGACCGGTGAGGCAGAAAATGGCATAGCTACGAAACCGACTCTCTTCGTCGCTGTCGGCAAAGACGTGCTTTCTTTGGCTTATTAAGTGAAAAAACAAGTTTTGTATTTTCCGCAACATGGTTCATCCTGCAGTCTGACCGCTTCGCGGTCGTCGTCTGGTTTTTTTTTTATCTCTATTAAAAGCTACCTTAAAATTGCTTTTAATGGCAAGCCAATATCATATCACTTCATAAGGCCAGTAGCCGTGTAGAAATGTAAGGGAATGTTGACCGGTGAAGGGTATCACCGGCTTCTGGGGCTATTGATCTTCAGCAATCACCACCTCTCCCCCTATAGGCAATAGAGCCAGATGTGTGAACTTCATAATTCTGTACAGACAGCTTCCAGTTACTATAACATGAAAACTCTATATATTGTCTAAATACTGGTTATGTCCAAAATTATCTTGTCTGGTCGGTGTAATTAAGGTAGGTGTTTTGATAATTGTCGCATGATGCTGGTGTGAATATGTATCTGTTGTTGGATTGTCCGATGAGGGCCGACCAAAACACGATACAACCAGGGAAGGAAATTTCATGCCACGATGAAATGGAAACATGGTTTCATGATTATTTTTTAAGGAATTGCAAAAGCTTAATTGAAAAGAAACTACGCGGATTGAAAGGGGAAAAATGGAAAAAGGGCAAAATGTGAAAACAGGTTCAGGTGGGTTGACTATCGTCTATCAAATTCTCATCACAATGCTGATTACAGCCCTGATCCCCATTGGCGGTTTGTGGTATATCAGCATTTACAAGGCCAGGGAAGATTGGACCGCGAACATTTACCAGGCCCTGGTTGCTAATACAGAGAACTTGAGCCAACGAGTGGATGAATGGGCGACCATGAATCTTCGAGTTCTTGATCAGAACAGTCTTGTTTCAGACATGCAATCCATGGAAGGTTCACGCCAAAGCATGGTGTTGAAAACGATAACCGATACCTACAAATGGATTTACCTCGCATTTACCATTGGTCCTGATGGCGAAAATATTGGCAGAAGTGACGGTGAGGCACCAAAGTTTTATGGAGATCGCGATTATTTCAAAGACGTGATGGCCGGTGGTGAGATGGGCCAGCAGGTATTGATGGGCAAGACCTCCGGCAAGCCTGCCTTTATTTTATCAAAACCGATCGGGAAAAACGGGGATAAGCCTGCTGGTGTCATTGCCATTGCCATGACCCTTGAGGAGCTTTCGGCAACTATCACCAGAACGCGGATAGGGAAAACCGGTTTTGCAATTCTGGTGGATGAACAGAACCGGTTGATAGCCCACGGCAAAGGCGAGATTGAAAATAAGCTTCAGGATATGGGGGGCCACCCTCTGGTTGCTGCTGGTGTAAAACCTGATCCAGATAATTTTACTTTCGACTATGAAGGGAAAAAATCGTTGCCTATACTGCTGCTACCAAACTCGGCTGGAAACTTATTGTCCAGCAGGATGCCAACGAGGCGTACAGTGCCGCTCAAAAGGCCCGGACGAATGCATTCATTCTTCTAGGCGCGACCCTGGCGATAGTTCTGGTGGTAGCAACTCTGCTGGCCCGAAGGCTTTCTCAACCAATCAGGAATCTAACCCTTATAGCTGATTAAATTAGTAAAGGTAAGCTTGGGGCCAAGATTGATGAATGCAGTAGAAGTGATGAAATAGGTGCCCTGGCGCGGGCTATCGAGCGTATGGGGGTAAGTTTGCAAATGGCAATTGACAGACTGCGGAAGACAAAATGACCCAGGAAACTGTAACGTTTGCGGAGATAGTCTCTCAATTGAAGTCGATCTGTAATGGGAAGAAGACCGGGACAATGTTTATCACCTCCCAGTTGAACCGTTCAGCGCAGATCATGGTTGAAAATGGTAGCATTGTTTACCTCTACTATTTCAATAAGCGGGGCCATGATGCGCTTATGCTCTTGCCGGAGATTCAGTCGGGACGGTATAGGTTTCAGGAGGGTTCGATACCGTCGATGCGAACTCCGTCGTTAGTCACCGACGATGTCCTCCGCTATCTCTCTGCCGCGTCAGGAGAGCTGGAGGAAGCAAGCAACAGCTCAGTAGAAGTTCCCAATAGAACCGAGCAGCAATCAACCGTAATGGTGAGCCTTTCCGACGAGCAGAAAAGGATACTCGAGGAAGGACTGGCAATTTATATCGGGCCGATGGCTTCGTTTATCTGCGAAGATCATTTGGAGAAAGCAGGTGACGTAGTATCAGCTATTGAGCGTTTGGCTGCGGAAATTCCAGAAGAAGGGCAGGCGAAATCCTTTTCTGCTGAAATGTTGCAAAGACTCTCAGACTGATCCTTCCTGTTTGGTTTTCGGTATCTCGCGCCAATCCATTTTCAGGGTGATGTTTATTCTGCGAATGGGCTGGCGCAAATAGTTCATTCTAAAAGACCATTATGTCTGAGCAGATAGCTTCTGATACACTCAGGTAGGAGACAGCGTTGTTTCAAGCAGAGGCGCTGGCAAGAAGTGTCTCCGCCAGACGGCGAGCTTCATTCGAGTGCAGTTCTGCCACGATTTTTTCAATTTCTTCAGAAGAAACAGGGTCATCCTGTTTGCATCTCTCCTCAAGAACGGCAAGTCTGGCAGCATCATCTAGAAGCTGTATTTCCAGTGCAAGATCTGTTTCTGCAGTGTTGTTTTTTTCCAATAGTGCACAAACCGCTTCCAGCATAGCAGTTTTGGTTTTTAATCGGGTGAGAATGTCGGTGGCGATCGCCGATGTTGAATTTTCGGGTTCTTCCCCAGAGCTTGTATTGCCGATATTGTGAAGATAGGCCGCGCAAAGTAGTACAGCTACATTTGCTCCTTCACTTTTCCCGAGGGTTTCGGCATAGCGGGCAACTCGTGCGGCATGGCCGATGCGGTGAAAGTCGGTTTTGAAATACCGCTTTACCTCTACGGCGACCTTGTCTTTCAATAACGCATCCTGGGCACCGGCAAACTCTTCGGGTAGGGTTCCGAGACATTGTTCGGCATATTGGCAATAGGCGGCGCAGCCGAAATCCATTTTGGGATTAACGAATCGGTGATTGCAGTGGTGACAGCGGCGGTTGGTGTCATCCTTATAGAACTCTACGGGTTTATGACATTTAGGGCAGTCGACCTCATAGATAGAGTCCTCGTTCCAGTATTGCATATCCTGACCCGGACATTTCATTTTCTCACCTCGTCTCGGTTTGTATGACTTGGTTGTGGCTGTCGTGCACAGTCGTTCTCACAGTATAAGCATAGTGTACTGGGTTGGCCGTAAAGGTGAATTGACCTGGGTCAAAAGCGGCAGGGAATTGTGGCTGTTTTTCAAAAAAAAAAGGCAAAACACCCATGAAAGGGTGTTTTGCCTCTGGTGATTACGAAACGGTTTGTAAAAAATCAGGCAGTGACCGGTGTGGACATGATCCGTCCGACAGCCTGGACTGCGAGAGAGTCATCGGGAAGTTCCATCAGTGAGCGTTTCTCCATATCAAACTCAAGCAGTGCCGGGTCATAGGGGATGGTGCCGATTATTGGAACTCCAATTTCATCCACCTCTTTTAAAAAGGCATCACTCAGTTCTTCTGGAGCACGTGTTACCACTATACCGATATTCTTGACGTTCAGTTTGAGGCTGGCCAGCATGTCATGAATCCTGCGTACGGCGCGTAGACCGCGAAGCGAGTAATCGGTCACGAGGTAGAGCATGTCCACTTTGCCGGATGTACGGCGGCTTAGGTGTTCCATACCCGCCTCATTATCTACTACAAGATATTTATAGCTTGCTTCTAACCGATCAGTGAAGTTGTTAAGGATATTGTTGACCATGCAGTAGCAACCCTGGCCTTCCTGACGGCCCATGACCAGCAGGTCGAAGGTCGGTTTTTCAATGAGTGCCTGCTCTACCAGAGTCTCCAGGTAATTGATCTTATCCATACCAGAGGGGATGCCCTGCGGATCGCGCATATAATTTTCACGGATATCGCCGATGGTGGTGTGTACGTCTACCCCCATGGTTTCGCCGAGATTGCTGTTGGGATCTGCGTCAACCGCGAGAATCGGTGTCTCACCATTGACGGAGAGATGCCGGATAACAAGTGTCGCCACAGTGGTTTTGCCAACGCCGCCTTTGCCTGCAAATGCTATTACCTTGCCCATGTGTACTCCATTCGTTATGTGGGTAAAAAGTTTGTGAGATGGTTCAAACGACATTTGATAGATATAACCATTCCTGAGATTTATGAAAGAAAAAAGCCGCCTCGCAACAAAAGTTGGGAGGCGGCTGTCAACTTGCCGGGGAAGGCAAGAGATTACAGGTAATTTTTATGAAGTAGCTTTAGCCTTTTTGCGGGATTTTTTCTCTTCCACTGGTGGCCCGAGGAGGGCGGTCAGATTACTTATATGCTGGCTGGTGATTGTCTGGTTCTGGGCTAAACCCAGTGATGCTGCATCGATACCGAGACAGAGCCCAAGCAGCTGCGGATAGAGTAATACCGGGAAGGGTTCAGCAGCCGACTCATCCTTGAGGCTGTTGACCTGTGCCGTGTCGAACTGGAGATGGCAGTAGGAACAGATGGGGGTGATGTATTGGGCTCCTGCAGCCTTGGCTCCGGATATTTTTTCATTGAGCAACCTGATCGAAAGCTCATCGTTGAAGCCGGCCAATGCGGCTCCACAACATTCAAGACGACCCAGCCAGTCGAGACTCGTCGCACCAGCAACAGCCATGAGATCTTCGGTGATTTTCGGCACGAAGGAGTCGTCGAAACCCATAATCTCCCGGGGACGAAGCAGGTGGCAGCCGTGGATTACCGCACTGTTGAGACCTTTGAAGCGGTAGACAAGCTTTTCCTTGATGGCTGCAATTCCGATATCGGTGTGGAGCACGGTAAGGTAATGCTTAATTGTGGTTGCTCCAGTATAGCGGAGCCCCTCTTTGGCTAACATCCCGTTCAGCTCAGCGGCGAGTTCGGGATTTTTAGCCATTATACTGGCAGCTTTCTTCAGACTCTGAAAGCAGCAGTTGCAGATCACCATGATATCGAGACCTGCTTTTTCCGCGACGGCGAGGTTACGTACCGAGGGCAGAATATAGGACTTTTCATCAACATTGCGCATCGGATAGCCGCAGCAATTGAAATCGCGCATGACCTGCAGCTCAACGCCGAACTTGTTCAATACTGCTTCAGTGGCAAGTGCGTACTGCTGAATGCGAACAGGGATGTTGCAGCCTTGAAAGAATGCGTATTTCATGAGTTCTCTCCAGAATCTATTTTCTTCAATGCCTTATTCTTCAGGGTATAGAAGATGTCGGTCAATTCGACTTGATTGGGGCAGTGTTCCTGGCAAAGGTAGCAGGTAGAACAGCTCCAGATCATTTTTGCGCCCATTGCAACTTCGGTGTTGCCGATCCCGATACTATAGATGAGTTGATGAGGCAGCATGTCGAGGGCTTCTATCGGGTTGTCATAACTACGTACCACGGGGCAGATATTGGTGCAGCGCTGACAGGAGTAGCAGCTCTTATAGCTCTGGTTGACCATTTCTTTTGAGCGGGAAAGTGAGAGCGGCAGTGTCAGGTCGGTCAACTTCTGCAGAGTTTTCCTGAATACCTCTTCTACGGCTTTTAACGCTTTTAGATGATCACCGGTGTATCTCTGGGCCAAGGCCAGCGGGAAAGAAAAGTGGCTGAGCAGGGTTTTTTCGGGGGTGCCATCGGCCAAAAGAGCATAACGGGCACTGACGAATATTTCTTTTAGATTGATGCCGGATGGACAGATATCGGTACATCGGTCGCAACTGGTGCAGACATAGAGCCCTTCCTGCAGGCGCTTTTTGGTTGCCCGGTCAATATCCTTACCAGCGGCCAGTTTTTTAAGAAACTGGACCTTTTCAGACGGAAGTATGAAGTCGTTGTTAAACGACTCAAAAAACATGCTCGACGAACATTCAAGAGAGCAGGAACCGCAATGTGTACAGGCGGAAAGGCCAACCATCTGACGATTGAGCAGGTTGGCAGGTGTCCCATTTTCCTTGCCAAGGATGCTGTTGACCAGAAGACTCACTGGTGCAGCCACCACATGGAACATCTTGCTGAATGGCAGCCAGGCAAGAAAGGCGAGGCAGAAAGCAGCATGAAGGAAAGTGAAGAAGCTCACAGCTGCTGAGTCACCCAATATCCAGGCAAAAGGCCTTGTTATACCTTTCAGGGTGAAGCTGGCAAAAGCGGAGCTGTTGGCTGCGTGGCATTCAATACAACTGCTACCGTTGGCCTCGCGGCCCATCTCGATCTGTTCCTGATTGATGGGGCCGGAGATATTGGGTGAAACCAAACCGTTTTCAGCAACCCAGAACGCTTCGAGGGCAAGTGTTTCATCTTCATCAAAAGCTCCATACTCCTCAACCATACCCTGGAAAATGGTGTAGGAGGAGATGCGGGAACCTTCTAGCAGCATGCCTGAGAGGATGATGCCGCCGACAAAAATAAGAGCGGCCCAATCACTTGGATAGGACTTGAGTCGCTTTGGTTTTAAAGTAATGCGACGATAAACGGCGATGCCAACCCCGGCCAGGACCATCAGGCCGAAAAGGTTGCGGAGAAAGAGATAAGGGTTCAGGGTTGACTCGTACCCGGTAAAGAGTTTCTGGCTGATTACAGTTTCCATGCCGTGCATCAGTAGCAGCAGGATGAAGCCGGTGAAGATGAGGGTATGGGCAGCCCAGCGTAACGCTGATTTCTGAATGATCCGCTGTTGAAAAAGGAGATCGGAAAAAAATGACTTGATGATGGTCACAATGCCACCGCCAAATAGAACCTTGCTTGTGGACTGAAGTCCGGCGCTGATTCTATCTCCAAGCGAAAGAGACGAGGTGGGGGGGTGGATTCCCTGAGAAAACCAGACGTATAAACGTAGAGCCAAACCGACCAGACAGATAACAACAGACAATGCCAGAAGTGTGCTGAAATTCATAATAAGTCTCTTTACCCTCTGTAATGTTGATGGATTTATCGGACTAGCGTTTCACAAAACACGAGGTGTGAAATGTCACTATCTTGCACATTCAAATGCAATGTGAACAGGCGTGCGGCTCCTCCTCAAGGCTGGGACACCATGTGGCGTTTTCTCCATGGGGCCGAGCGTCGATTGATAAATTGCATTCAGACTTGGTCGAGAACCCATCATTTCTTATAACTGGTATCGTGCGTGAATTCCACAATTCTTATAATATTTTTTTATTCTATTATTTCATTTTTCTTGTTGATTTCGACTTTAGGCAAGGGGTTTGAGATGATGATATCTCCTCATAAAACGTGATTGGATAATGTCGTAACAGATAAAAAAACACGGTGTCAGCTAGACCTGTACATGGTGTCATCAGCCTGGGAGAGAAATCGTTCTCAGCCGATTGAGACAAAGGCAAACTCGTCGGTAACCGGTTCCTCAGGGAGTTCCAGTAGAATGGTTGTTCCTTCTGGGCCTGTCGATTTGATAGAAATGGAACCCTGATTTTCCTTCATGATTCCATAAGCCATACTGAGCCCGAGGCCAGTACCCTTGCCAAGCTCTTTGGTTGTAAAAAACGGATCGAAGATCTTGGAAAGGTTTTGTTCGGGAATACCGCAGCCCGTGTCGCTCACTTCGATAAATGCCCGGTGATTCTCAAGATCCCGATAGGTGGTGAGGGTGAGGGTGCCCTTGTGCTCCATGGCGTCGAAGGCGTTAATGAGCAGGTTGATCAGCACCTGGCAGAGTTGATTTTTGTCTGCATTGACGAGAATCTGGTGGTCATCGAAATTCTTGACAACGTTGACATTCATAAAAAACTTCTGGTCACGGATAAGCGCCAGACTCTCGTTGACCATGTTATTCAGATAAAACACGGCACGGGAAGGGGCAGCCTGGCGGGAGTAGGCCAGAAGGTTCTTGACGATTTCAGTACATCGTTGGGCATCTTCTAGGATAAACCTGAGATTTTCTGAGAGGGGATGATCCGCCTCGAGGGCTTCATACATCATGTTGCCATACAGTAAAATCGAGGTGAGCGGATTGTTGATCTCATGGGCAACACCGGCGGCAAGCCGACCAATGGAGGCGAGTTTTTCCGAATGGGCCAGTTGTTCTTCAGCCTCTTCAAGCTTTTTGGCAACAGCATATTTTTCCCGAAGATCGTTGAAGATGGCGGCGGTAGCGGCTTCTCTTTCTCCTTCATAGATGATGGCGGCGGTCATCTCGACGGGAACTTCCTCTTTATTGTGGGTGAGGATATTGACGTTGGTGATGGGGAGTTTGCCTTTGCCACCGAGGGATTCATCCCGGAGTTTGCGCATGATCTCACGGGCGACTCCAGCTGGATAAAAATTTTCAATGTTGACTTCGTTGGCATCGAGAATGGAATACCCAAAAAGCTTCTCGGCCGCTTCGTTCATGAGAATAATGTTGCCGGAACGATCGGCAGCCATGATGCCGCTGACAGAGCTCTGCACGACCTTGTCGATGAGCTCACGCATCTCACTATATTTCTTTTCGAGATTTTTGACCCGGCTGATATCGCGAATCGACTCGATGATATATTTGACATTGCCGTTCTCATCGATGATCGGTGAGAAAACTCGCTCTTCCCAGCAAGGGTTGCCATCTTTGTCTTTGGTTTGAACCTGAATAGACCGGGTTTTGGCGGATTCCTTGGCGGTGAGGTGTGGGCAAAAGTCAGTGGTACAGGGGATCTTGGGGCTGCTGTGGGTGGGTAGCACGTCGTCGTGGCATGTCTTGCCAACGACCTCTTCCTCAGTAACATTGTATTTACTGAGAAAAACCTTGTTGACCGCGATGATGGTGCGGTCCGGCCTGAGAATGAGGGTCGGATACGACAGCGCATCAAAGATACGGACTCGCCAGTCAAGTTCATGTATGAATAGTTCCATAGGCCTCGTACATGCTGTAGCGATAGAACGCTTGAGGATATAGGTGGGGAGTCGTGCCGTTCAGGGGACGACAAAATCTCCAGCCAGCATATCGCGGGCACGTGTGGCCTCGCCATCACCGACTACAAGATAGACGCTGGTGCCAGTGCAACCGACCAGATGCAGAGTGATTTCCTGCTGGTTAACTGAGCGAAAAAGCGCCTCGACAATGCCATACCGGTCCTGGAAGTGGGGGCCATGAAAAAAGAGCACCTCAACCTGTTCTGTCAGTCTGGCACTTAATGTGTAGTCTTTTTGGGTGAAATTCTCAAGCTGTTGGTGAAATCTCGTAGCCACTTCCTGACGTAGGGCGAGGTAAATGCGAAGATTACCAGTGGCGGTCGTCTCCAGCAGGACCATGACAAAGCCTCGACCTTCTTCTTTGAACTGCATAAGTAGTTGACCGAGAAGTGCACAGTCTTCAGGTCGGAAGGTGAGTTCGAGCAATGCCACATCCTTCACGATGTCAATGCCATACACCCGGATTACCGGCTCCCAATAGACGGCTACAGTCTCAACCATATTTACCAGTATCGATTGGGGCCTGAAAGGTGCGTGATTATCCGGCAGGTCCAACAAGGTTGTGAGCTTTGTGACGGTGTCGTCGAGGCTCGAGTAGGGTGCTGTGAAGGAGAGTGCGGAGATCGAGGTAAGCAATCCGAAAATGGAAAGATTATCGGCGCCGCAGGTGGCGAGCACCCGGCCAAGCAGATTCAAGCTGTTGCGATGGGGGAATATGGTGACAGTTCCTACAGAATCAAGATGCTGGACCTGGCTGACCTGGTAGTCAAAATGCGGAAAAAGGCCTACGACATTGGGATGATGAACAGCCTCGATGCAAAAGCTCAAATTGAAGTTGTCGCCCGCATCTGTGAGACTGAAGTAGACAATATTGATCTGTTGTCCGGCGATTGCTTGAAGCAGCGAGGTGAGAAAATTGGGGTCGTTTTTAGGGCAGCTACAGGAGAACTGAGCCAGCTCCGGGCTCAGCTTTATCCCGCCAATGCTGATTCTGTCGTGAATCTCTGCGGGACCTTTAGGCATACCTCTCCTATGATGCGAAAAACGCCGGTCTTTTCCCAAAATTGGGGAAAAGACCGGCGGAGGGTTCTTGTTCTTACAGGTTGTCTTTGACGATGGAGACGAGCTTATCCAGATCGATCGGTTTCGGAATAAAGTCGTTTGCCAGTGTAGTTTTACCACCCATGTGGGTGTAGTTGGTTGAGCCGATGGCCTCGGTCACTGCAGTGAGAAGGACAATACAAATATCCTTGTACTCATCGGATTTTTTCAATTCATCACAAAGCGTGTAGCCGTCTTTTCGCGGCATCATGACATCGAGAATGATCAGGGCGGGGCGTTCTTCCTTGATCTTGTCCATCGCCTCGATTCCGTCATAGGCCTTGGCTACCCGGAAGTTCTCATTCTCCAGCTTCATGGAGACCATTTCCACGAGATCCGTATCGTCGTCTACGACCAAAATCAGTTGCTTATCGCTCACGTGTAATTCCTCCTTGGACGAGGTTGAATTGAGTTTTTATTATCATTTTTATACCTGAGGTCTTGGAAGAAGTCCCGCTCTTTCGCAAATTTCTGGAACTTTTTCTTCCCATTCGATTGCCATGATGTGGAAACCGGAGACACCTTCAACTTGTTTCAGTCGCTGGATGGTTTCAACACAGATTTTCACACCTTCTTCCGCCTGCTCTTCTTTGGGAACGGAAGCCATACGATCAACCAATTCCTGAGGAACGTCCATGCCTGGTACTCTTTTCTGCATGAAACGGGCGGCGCCGACGGACTTCATCGGGGTGACACCGGCCAGGATGTAGGTCTTCTTGTGCAACCCCATTTTGCGAACGCCTTCCATCCACTGCTCAAATTTCGGGACATTGAAGATGCACTGGGTTTGAATGAAGTCAGCACCGGCGTTGATTTTCTTGGCAAGGCGCATGACCCGCAGTTCAAACGGGTCGGCAAAGGGGTTTGCTGCAGCACCGATGAACATCTTTGGAGCCCCTTTGATCTCAGCACCGCCCTGGAACTTGCCTTCATCACGCATATCCTTGACCATCTTGATCATCTGGATTGAATCAAGGTCGTGAACATTGAGGGCCATTGGATGATCGCCAAATCTGGTATGGTCGCCAGAGAGGCAGAGCATGGTGTCGATGCCAAGTGAATAGGCGCCGATGATGTCTGCCTGCATGGAAAGGCGATTACGGTCACGGGATACCATCTGCAGGAGAGGGTTGAGCCCTTCCTGCTTCACTATAACCGATGCGGCAAAGCTTGACATACGAACCATAGCGGTCTGGTTGTCGGTGATGTTGACGGCATCGACAACGCCTTCCAGGTACTTGGCTTTTTCGCGAACTTTATCCGGCATACACCCGCGTGGCGGACCACATTCGCCGGTGACTGCCAGATGACCTGCGGCTAATATTTTTTCTAACTTGCTATCTGTTTTCATTCTGCCAAATCCTCTCTGATAATCTTACGGGGGCCATTGCCGATGCTGGTCCGCCAATCTTTGGCCGGGATCATTTCCACATAGTTCTCGGTCAGGCCCAGTGCTTTGAGCCGGTCCCATATGAGTTGCCATGCGCAGTCTGTATCCGGATCGATCTCGCAGCTGCCTTTGGTAGAACCGCCACAGGGGCCGTTCATCAGTCGTTTGGCACATCTGGCGATGGGGCAGATGCCACCGGTCTGGCCGAGCAGACAGTTGCCGCAACCCTGGCAGCGTTCAGCCCAGACGCCCTGACGTTCGGAAGCGCCCATAAATTTGGTATTTACTGCAGGAAAGACCGGCTTGTCCTTGTAACGGCCGGCGATGGTCTGTACGCCACAGCCACAGGCCATGGACAGTACAGCGTCGGCACCGTCGATCAAGGAGTTGAGCTCTTCGACATACTCGGGATCGCATTGGCGCTCCAGGGTGTGCTCGCGGATTTCCACGCTCTTGCCCTGTTGCAGAAGAGCCATATGCAGCCCGGAGGCAAGCAGTCCGACTTCCTTGCGGCCACCGGCGGCACAGACCGTGACGCACTCATTGCAGCCGACGAGCAGGACTTTTCGAAAAGGCGCGACGCAGGCTATGATTTCTTCTAAAGGTTTACGTTCAGCGGTGATCATTGTAATTCATTCTCCTTCTTGGGTTAACCTCTGCTCACGCAGCCTCTCCCTTTAACTGGGCCTTGGCAACATTGATCGGACTTGGTCCAAGCTCCCGGATTTTTTCCGTCATGTCCTTGGCGGTCTGGGCGAACTGAAAACCCATGCCCGCCGACATGCGAAACATTGCCAGCCTCTCGCTTTCGATACCTAACTCTTCCAAATACTTCTTGACGTAGGCGACCCTGCTGGCTGCCCGGTCATTACCATTGTTGAAATGGCAGTCGCCTTTGAGGCAACCGGCGACATAGACGCCGTCGGCACCTTTTTCAAAAGCTTTGACCAAATGCAGGGCGTCAACCTTGCAGGAACAGGGGACGCGAATGATTTTGACATTGGAGGGATAGGTGAGTCTCTGGGTCCCAGCCATATCCGCCGCGGTATAGGCACAGTAGTGGCAGCAGAAGGCCACAATTACCGGTTCAAAATTTTCCATTATGCTTCCACCTTCTCAAAAAGTTCTTCCAGCTTGGCGAGTATCCGGTCATCCTCGAACTCCATAAGCTGAATGGCTTTGGCCGGACATTCGGAGACGCAGGCACCGCAGCCATGGCACTTGGCAGGATCGATCTCGGAGTACCTGTCAGCATTGATAAACGGAATATCAAACGGACAGGCCCGTACGCAGACCAGACAGGTTGCGCACTTCTTCTTGTCGACCCTTGCAACCCGCGCACCGAGGTTTATGACATCGCGTGCGAGCATGGTTTGGGCGCGCGATGCAGCGGCCCGTGCCTGGGTAACGCTTTCCCGAATGGTCTTGGGCGAATGGGCGGTTCCCGCGACAAAGAAGCCGGGTACCGGTAGATCCACCGGTCTGAGTTTGACATGATCTTCAAGGAAATAGCCGTCGACGGTGCGCGGCAGCTTGAAGGTCATCGCCAATTCCTCGTTGGAATCGTGGTCGGCGATAAGACCGGTGCTGAGGCAGAGGCAGTCGGCACTGACCGTGACCTTCATCCCGAGAATCGGGTCATGGTAGGTGACATCCACCAGTCCGTCCACCGCATCGACCTGCGGGGTATTGTCGAGGTCGTAGCGTACAAACATGACACCTTTTGCCCTGGCTTTGCGATAATACTCTTCCTGCCGTCCGTAGGTCCGCATATCCCGGTAGAGCACAAAAATGCGTGCGTTGGGGTTCAACTCCAGAATACGGAGTGAATTTTTCACGGCGTTCTGACAGCAGATGCGGGAACAGTTGGGATTGTCCGGAATGCGCGAACCGACACACTGAATCATCACCACGTTGTCCCAGCCTTTTACGACATCCGGCTGTTCCTCGATCAGATTCTGGATCTCGATCTGGGTGACGACCTTGTCGCATTCATCGAGCATGTAGGCTTTGGGGCGGTTAGGCTTAGCCCCGGTGGCCATAATTGTTACTCCGTGCTCAATCTGACGGTAGAACATCTGTCGTCCAACCTGCATACCGGTCTTGAACATACCCGGCATACCGATATGATCAACGATCAGGGCGCTTGTGATTACTTCAATATTCTCATGAGCCTTGGTTTTGGCGACCAAGTCTGCCACAAACTCCTGAACGTTTGCACCCTCAAGGGTTTTCTTCAGCTTGTTGGCAACGCCGCCAAGCTCTTTGGTCTTTTCAGCGAGGTAGACTTTCGAGCCTTTGTCTGCCAGCTCAAGCGCCGTGGTCATACCGGTAACGCCCCCACCGACAACCAGTACATCCTTGTTCATCGGCAAGGTATAATCGGCTAGCGGTTGGGCCTTGACTGCTGCGGCTGTGGCCATTCGGATCAGCTCACAGGCCTTGGCAGTGGCTTTTGCCGGATCGCCAGAATGTACCCAGGTAGCCTGTTCACGGATATTGGCGATTTCGAGCAGATATTTATTGAGTCCTGCACTCTTCAAGAGATCCTGGAATTTTTCCTGATGAGTTCTTGGCGAACAGCCGCCGATAACTACCCGGTTGATTCCTTCTTCCTCGATAGCGCTTTTGATGATGGCCATCGATTCCCGACTGCAACCATGGCCGACTGCTTTGGCCACCGCAACATTGGAGAGTTTCAGGGCATCTTCAACGAGCGTCTCGACGTTGACGGTGGAGCCGATGTTCTCGCCGCAGTCGCAGATAAAGACGCCGACCTTCGGCTCTTCGCCGGTGACTTCACGCTCGGCCGGGAAGAGATCTTCAGTGTCTTCTTCGACTTTTACGCTGGCAACGTCGCCGGATGCAAGGCAGGCGGCTGCGCTGGCCTGAACCATCGTTTCCGGTATATCTTTCGGGGCCTCGAAGGTGCCGCAGACATAAATTCCGGGAACGGAAGTGGCGTGGGCATTGAAGCCTTCTGTTTTCGGAAAGCCGTCGCTATGGAGGTCAATTCCCATCTTGCCGGCCAGGACTTTGACATCATCGGCCACCTTAAAGCCGGTGGAAAGCACTACCATGTCAAAATCTTCATCGTGCTGCTGGGTCGAACCGTCGTTGGTGTAGGAGAGTTTCAGTTTGGTCTCTCCCTCAGGCTGCAGAATACTGTGCGGTCGACTATGGACCAGGCGAACACCGAACTCATTGACTGCTCGCTGAAGATACAGCTCGTAGTCTTTGCCGAAGGTACGCATGTCCATGTAGAAGATGGTGGTTTCGATATCGTCACCGAAGCGCTCACGGGTCACCATAGCTTCTTTCAAAGCGAACATGCAGCAGGCGCTCGAGCAGTATTCGCCTGAGCCCTTTTGCAGACCGCGGGAGCCGATACACTGGATCCAGGCGATCTTTTTCGGCTGTTCACCGTTGGAAGGCCGAGTCAATTTGCCCATGGTCGGCCCGGATGCAGAGAGGATCCGCTCATACTCAAGGGCGGTTACCACATCGGGGTTGGTAGCATAGGCGAGATAGTCGAGATGACTGGGATCAAAAAGGGCCGCACCGGGGCTGAAGACGATGGCGCCGCACTTTACTTCCTGGTTTCTGCCCAGATCATCCGGAACGATGGCCCCGGTCGGACAGACTTTCATCAACGCTTCCACATCACTGCACTTGGCGAGATCCACCGCGTAGGCTTGCGGAGTTGACTGGGGATAGCGCATACAGGTGGGGGCACGATGATCAAGACCCGGAGTGAAGGTGACGCACTCCGGAAACGCTTTATAGCACGCGCCGCAGGCGGTGCATTTGTCGAGGTTGATATATCTGGGAGCGGTTTTCAGACTGACGGTGAAGTTGCCTTTTTCGCCCTTGACGTCGGTTACGCTGGTTAAAGAGAGCAACTCGATATGCTTCTGGCGACTGCCTTCCGAAAGATGCGGGGCGAGTGTGCACAGATCGCAGTTGTTGGTCGGAAAAGTACGGTCAAGCTGGGTCATCAGGCCGCCGATTGCCGGGGCTTTATCCACCAGGATAACATCCTTTTCCGCCTCTGCCAGATCGAGAGCTGTACGGATACCACCGAGACCTCCGCCGATAACAAGTACCTTGTTGCTGCTTTGGAGTCTATTTGTGTTCTGCATTTCTACCCTTCATTTGCACAGGTTAAGCAGGGTTGAACAACATAATATTTGGTTCTTGTCCCTGTGTTCCGATCAGATTCCGGCTGCGTCGAGTATCTCGGGCAGTTTGTATTCCCAGCCTAGGGTCTGGATCATGACGCCCTGGGCGAGTTCGCGAAGTGCTGCGATGGTTTCGCCTGCGATCTTGATGCCTTCAAGCTCCCGCTCTTTGGATTTGCGGATGCGGCTGATAACATCTTCGGAGATATGGGCCCCAGGATCGGTGGAGGCGATGTACTGGGCGATGGCCAGGGATTTGATGAGGAACACGGTGGGGATAACTGGAACACCAAGTTCTTTCACCTTGGCATAGAATCCTTTGAAATGCTCCATATCGAAAACCGGCGGGGTGATGATGTATTTGGCGCCAGCTTCGACTTTGGCCTTGGCCAGTTTCAGTTGTGCTTCCATACTTTTGGGGTCGGTATATGGACCAAAAGTGCAGCCTGTGTTAAAGGAGGGGATGCCGTCAAGCTCAAACCCTTCCATGTCCTTACCCTTCTGGAGTTTGCCGATTGCCTCGAGCAGCTGGACCTCGTCGATATCGTTGACCGGCTTTGCCTCGCGGTGATCGCCTTCGGTGATATCCTCGCTGTGGGCAACAATCAGATTCTGGACACCCAGCACATGGGCAGCCAGAATGTCGCCCTGCAGGGCCATACGGTTGCGGTCTCGACAATAGACATGCATGATGGCCTCAATGCCCTGTTGCTGCATCAGGACTCCGCCGCCAAGAGCACTCATCCGCATGATGCCGTTATCCATGCCGGGGATAACCACTGCATCTACCTTGCCCTTGACCTTGCGGGCATCATTGACCAGGCGGGAGATGTTTACCCCTTTCGGGGTATGCATTTCCGCCAGCACGACGAATTCCTTTGCTGCCAATCGTTTCTGAAAAGTCATACGTTTTAGCTCCTTTTCAATTTGTTGATCACCCCGCAAAAAGCGTCCAGCCTTGCAGGACAGACAGTCTGATCGATCATCTGCAAGGCTGGAAATTTATATATTTTCAGCCTTTTTGCGGAACCAACAATCAGTTCCGGTGTTCAATCGTTTCCCGGTGCATCAGCCTAAATCTCAGTACAGAGAAGATTCTGGGTGGAAAACGTCTACATCTTTCAAGTCGTCACCTAAGTACGTTCTCTCGTTTGGTCCAAGAATGCCCAAAGAGAGGCAGATGAGCGTCCAGATGTGTACGGTCTGGTATGTTCCACCGAAATGATGCCCGATATCATGGACCTGCGCGTGGCAGTTGTGGCAGCCGGTGATACAGTAGTCGGCTCCGGTCTCAATAATCTGGTCAAACTTCTTCTTGCCGTAAGCCCGGCGTTCTTCGGTGAATCCTGACTGCAGGAATCCGCCACCGCCGCCGCAGCAGTAGTTGTTTGACTTGTTGGGTGTCATCTCAATGACGTTCTCCTCACCAACCACGGATTTGATCACGAACCGAAGGTCATCGGCGATTTCGTCGCCAAAGCCCTTGCGCACGATCTGACAGGGATCCTGAATGGTGAACTTCACTTTGCGTTCTCTGTTCCACTCTGAGCTGACTTTCAGTCGGCCCTCGCGGATCCATTTGGCATAGTACGAATAGATTGAGGCAACTTCAAATTTGTGGTCAATTCCGAATTTTTTCAGTCCGGCCCGGACTGAGAATGTTATGTGTCCTCACTCCGTATTGAGAAAGACCTTGCACCCCAGGTCATCTGCCTGCTTCGCCGAAACCCTGGTGACATGCTCCCAGCACTGATTGTCTGCCAGGAACAGACAATAGTTTTCCGCGGCCCAGCCTTTGGATCCGTAGGTCCAGTCAACGCCGGCCAGATGCAGGATTTTCCAGAGCGGTACCATCTCGTCCGGTTCGGTTACCGGTTCGCGGGAGTTCTGATTGAGAAAGAAATGCGCACCTTCTTTGTCGATAGGGGCGACCATATCGGCGAATTCGGGTTGTGCTTCCTGATATTCAGCCAGGACATCTTCAACGACGAATACAAAATCGTCGGGGGCTGTGCCCATGGCGCTGTTAGAGGGGTTCCTAAGGGCCATGTCACAGGAATCTCGGATGCCCTTGGGGCGTTGGTCGCGAGGCCATGTGCCTCGTGCATTAAAAACCAACTGAGGGATGTCGATCTTCATGGGGCAGACATAGATGCACCGTTGACACATGGTACACATCCAGACCCAGGGAGTCGTGGTCACTTCTTCATCCATGCCCATGGCGCACATCCGGAGAAACTTGCGGGGATCCATATCCGCAAGACCGGTGGCTGGACATCCTGAGGCGCAGGCGCCGCAGGTGAGACAGAGGTTCAAGTTCCCGCCTTCCGGCAGAATCTCCTTAACCTTGTCCATGAAGAAGCTCTCTTTCTTGCCTTTGATTTTGATACTGCTTTCTGCCATAAACTCAATCCTCTTTCTGCCCTGCCCGCGTTAACGGGGCAGGATAACTCGATTGTCAGTCAGAACGAACAACATCACGCTTCAGGCAGCGGTAGACGCACCGCCAGTCATGTCGCAGCTGTACCTCCATGATGGTTGAGAGCGGTTCGTGGTTTTCCGTGCAGACAAAAAGGGCGTCGCCCCGGCTCTGCTTGCGCGGAGTATCGGATTTTTCTGCTGTGCTAAATTCGAACTACCCGTGTTGACAAGAGAAAACACTGTTTTCTGGAAACATTGCTGTCCGGCCACGGGTAGTTGGGTAGTAAAGATACTGGATGTGACAGTATGGCGGGTGAGAGGGAGATTCGGTGATAATGTAGTACTCACAATCATCGCCTTACCCGCAATGTTGAACAGGGTGGTGTTGACGGGATACCGCAGGGCGGAAAAGACGACAAGCCGCAGTTTCCGCGTCGGTTGCTACGACGGGCAGCATCAGGTGAGAATATGTAAGTAGACTGTACCTCATACAACATGAACCTTGTTATGTCGTCAGTAGTCGGGGGGGCAGCGCTGGGTAGGTCGCGATGTGTTGCGTTATCCGAGCGGCTGCTCTCCAGCCCTTGCCAGTCAAGCAGAATCGAATCTACAGACAGGGATTTTAAAAGTCAATTATTTAGATTGGCTCTAAAATTGTCATAAGGTGACGAGAGGGCGTTGATGATTGAGAAGGGAATCGGCGTTGACGTAAGCGGAGATTCAGCAGTTATGGGCAATTGCGAGTAACCACCTCACCTGAATCGAACCAGTGACAGGCCATTTTTTCTTGAATATCAATAAGAGTTAAGTGGTTGCTCAATATATCTGAAGGATACGGAGTGGTAGTATCGCCTTGAAAGCGCAGGGAAACATGAGGTGATAGTGCAATGTGGGCCTAAGGTGCAAGGTGGGTCGAAGGATTGACCAGATATGAAAGGCTGGAGATCATGCAGCCCTCCCCCTGACCGTCCGAATGGGCAAGGGGAGGGGAGGGATCAGTTCTCGATGGCGAAACGAGCCAGGGTGGATTTTACCGGGACAAACTCACCGATGGGAACAAGCTTTTTATTGGTGCTGTTACAGTCAACAACTACTTTCCAGAGGGCATCAAGCTGCTTTGCTTCGTTATCATTTTCAGGGGTGATTTCCACTACATTTTTGTCTATTGCGATTTTCATGGTTGTGCTCCTCGAGGTAAAGAAATTCAGAATCTTGAAGTTTGGAGGCCACTCTGGTAATCAGGCATGGCCCTAAATGTTGCCCGGTATGGGCCTGCCCCAACCGGGTGCACTTCTTGCTCGCAATTTTTTTTTTACATTTGCGAAATTCATGAGATACTCAATGGTTACCTGTAAAGCATAACATACAATAGTATTTGAGTGGCGAAGAGGGAAGGGCTGATACCAAAAAAAGTGGTTATTAATTAGAGGCAAGTTTTTGGAGATTCTGGATTTTTGGAAAAACGCACTGTCCATCATACATGAACGAAGGTATTGAAGATGTCTGATTTTACGCCATGTTGTTTGCCGCTTCTTATAGGAAGCGTCCCTTTGAATGATCACCGCCAGGCGGTGGAAATGATTTTCGCCCATACACCGCAACTACCAATCTGGCCGCAGCTGCCGATGTATCGGGAGGAGGGGATGATTCCACAGTTTCTGTCTGGATATCCAGGTGTTGACGACTGTGATGGCAAGACCTTCATCAATATGGAGCGGGAGAGTTTTGATGAGGAGTTCCTCGCTTTTTTCGAGGAGTATCTCCTTGTTTCCGAGGGGGCATCGGATCTTGAAGATTCAAGGTTTGCACTTACCCCGCAAGTAGCGAAAGGTTTTTTCGAATTCCTCGATGTTGCCGCAGAAAGGAAAAACGAGCTGGTTGGTCTTAAAGGGCAGATCACCGGTCCTGTAACGTTTTGCACTGGTGTAGTTGACCAGGCTGGCCGGGCGATATTCTATAACGATCAGCTGCGGGATGCGGCCATCAAGATGCTGGCCTTGAAAGGTGCCTATCAGGCCCGACGTATGGCCCAGATCGCCCGTCCTGCTCTTGTTTTCTTTGATGAGCCTGGGTTATCTGGTTTTGGTACCTCTGCCTTTATTACCATCAGCAAAGAGGATATCATTCAATGCCTTGCAGAGGTGTTTGCCGCTGTCAAGGCAGAAGGCGGACTGACCGGTGTCCATGTTTGCGCCAATACCGAATGGTCACTGCTCTTTGAAGCGGGTGTGGATGTGCTGAGCTATGACGCCTATGGCTTTTTTGACCGTTTGGTACTTTATCCAAAAGAGCTGAAAAGTTTTCTGGAACGGGGCGGCATTCTTGCCACCGGTATTGTCCCAACAGCTGCCGATTTGATCGATAACGCCACGGTAGATGAGCTGGTTGAGATGTGGTATTCACAGACAGCACAGCTTGAAGCGTTGGGTATTAATGGTGAAACGATCTTCCGGCAGACACTGATCACACCCAGCTGCGGAACCGGTACGGTGAGTGTGGAGCAGGCGCGTAAGGTGATGGAGCTTACTCGTAACGTCTCTGCCGCTATTCGAGCAAAACTGGGTTGATTATCATTTACTGACGCCCCGAGGCAATCTGCTCCGGGGCGTCAGGGTCTTCATTTCTTTTCTTCGTCACTTTCCCCGATAGCTGTATCTTCCTGCGCGTTTTTTTGTAGGTAGACAATTTCTGCACGGAATCCTTTAGGAACATTTTTACTCACCCAGACGGTGACTTTCGACGCATGAATCATGGTAATTGTGTTTGCGGGTTTCCGAGATGACGTGGCTTCTCGTAAAAGGCAACGATTCAGGTTTAACGAAGTCTGTCAATCTGTTACAGTGTTGGACGCACCCGACGCGTAATGCTAATACATCATTTGCAATCAGTTCTGACGCCGTCTGTGAACTCGCGGACAAGAGAAATCTGTGTTCCTGACATGACTATTGTGCAATATGATGAGCCTTGGTCTGTGGTGTTTTGGCGGGTGCCAATGTGCACAAAATGTTTAGTTCGCACAATTTGTTGGTTTGGTGCAAAGGGCTGGAAAATATCAAAATAACGAATTTTGCTGAAAAATATTTTCTGGCTTGACGGGAACCAAGAAAATGGGCTAAGCGTTGCCTGATGTGAAAACGTTTGGTCAGTTTCAGGCCTCGAATTATCCACGAGATGAATCGACGAGGTATGGCGTCTGATAGTGATAATTTGCATTGCAGTAGCGAGTGCCGACTTCCGAGTCACATTCTCTGCCAGCAGGCTTTTCGATTTTTTGAAGTTCATCATCGTATCGTCGTTACAACTGGGCATGTCATGTTCAGTCCAATGGTATTTTTAACCCGGAGGAAAGTATGTTTAAGATTGTGAGACGTGAAGAAATGGCTGAAGGGACGGTAATCCTTAATGAAATCGAGGCGCCGCTCATCGCAAAGAAGGCCAAACCCGGTCAATTCATTATCCTGAAGGCTAACGAGGAAGGTGAAAGAATTCCGTTGACAATGGCGGAGACCAACCCTGAGAAAGGCACTGTCACCATCATTTATATGGTCGTCGGTAAGTCCACTGCATTGTTCAGGGACATGAAAGTGGGCGATGTTTTTCAGGATGTCATTGGTCCTCTGGGCAAGGCAACACACATCGAGAAGGTCGGCAAGGTTATCTGCGTAGGCGGTGGTACCGGTGTTGCTGTTTTGCATCCAATCACCCGTGCCTTAAAAGAGATCGGCAACGACGTGACCTGCATTATAGGTGCACGTAATAAGAGCCTGCTCATCCTTGAAGAACAGATGAAAGCCGCTTCCAATGACCTGCGGATTTGTACTGACGATGGTTCTTACGGCCATCACGGTTTTGTCACTGAGGTAATGAAAGAAGTGCTGCAGCAGGGCGACGTGAAACTGGTAGTTGGAATCGGCCCTGTGCCGATGATGAAGGCTGTTTCCAATATCACCAAAGAGTTCAACGTTCCCACCATGGTGAGCCTGAACCCGATTATGGTTGACGGCACCGGCATGTGCGGCGGTTGCCGTGTTTCCGTCGGTGGCGAGACAAAATTTGCCTGTGTTGACGGACCTGAGTTTGACGGCCATCTGGTCGATTATGACGAGCTGATCATGCGTCTTCGGGCTTATCAGGAAGAAGAAAAGAAATGCCATAGCGATTACTGTACCATCCGGGATGCCAAGTAGGCTCCTGTTCGAACCGAATGCAGGCTGAGTTGCCGAAATCGGTCCGGAATGCCTGAACTGCTGTGATGAAAAAACGTAGCGAGAAAACTCGTTTCCATACATGGAGGATAGAATGGCGGAGAAAGCAGTGAATAAAGAGAAGAAAGGCAGAATCCCGATGCCCGAGCAGGATCCGAAGGTGCGGGCCAGAAATTTTCTTGAAGTACCTACCGGTTACACCCCGAAAATGGCGCAGGAAGAGGCTTCGCGCTGCCTGCAGTGTAAAAAGCCTGCTTGTGTGCAGGGATGTCCGGTCGGTGTTGATATTCCCGGTTTTATCGATCTGTTGAGCCAGGGCGATTTGACCGGTGCCATCCGCAATCTTTGGAGTAAGAATGCCTTGCCGGCGGTCTGCGGTCGTGTCTGTCCGCAGGAAAGCCAGTGTGAAGGGCAGTGTATCCTTGGTAAGAAAGGTGAGGCGGTTGCTATCGGTAACCTTGAGCGTTTTTGTGCTGACTATGAGCGTGAGAACGGCACCGGTGAATTGCCGCCGAAGGCTGCGCCAACCGGTAAGAAGGTTGCAGTGGTAGGCTCCGGTCCTTCCGGACTGACCGTGGCTGGCGATTTGATCGTCAAAGGCCATGACGTGACCATTTTTGAAGCCTTCCATAAGCCGGGTGGCGTCCTTGTCTATGGTATCCCTGAGTTTCGTCTGCCCAAAGCCATCGTTGCCCAGGAAGTCAACTTCCTTGAGCGCCTTGGCGTAAAAGTTGTCTGTAATGCAGTTGTTGGTAAAACCGTCAGTCTTGATGAGCTTTTCGAGGAAGGGTTTGATGCTATCTATATCGGCGTTGGCGCCGGCCTGCCTCGTTTTATGAACATCCCTGGTGAGAACCTGGTTGGCATTCTTTCCGCCAACGAATACCTCACCCGCGCCAACCTGATGAAGGCCTATAAGTATCCCGAAGTAGATACCCCAATTCCATTAGGTAAAAATGTCACCGTGCTGGGAGCGGGCAACGTTGCCATGGATGCCGCTAGAACAGCTATGCGTCTTGGCGCAGAGAGCGTGAAAATCGTCTATCGTCGATCTCGTGAAGAGATGCCCGCCCGTGGTGCGGAAATTCACCATGCGGAAGAAGAGGGTATTGAGCTCTTCCTGCTCACCAATCCGACCAAATATATCGGTAATGATAATGGTCGCCTGATTGGGATGGAATGTTTGAAGATGGAACTCGGCGAACCGGATGCTTCAGGGCGTCGTCGTCCGGTTGCGATAAAGGGCTCGGAGTTCGAGATCGAGACAGATCTCTGTATCGTCGCCGTTGGCTCCGGCGCCAATCCTCTTCTCACCGCGGAGACCCCAAAAATTCAGCTGAACAAATGGGGGAACATCCATGCTGATGAAAAGAACGGCAAAACCACAATGAAGGGTGTCTGGGCCGGTGGAGATATTGTCACTGGTGCCGCGACCGTCATTCTGGCCATGGGCGCAGGCCGTCAAGCCGCCGACTCCATGCATGAGTATTTGACGCTGGGGTGGTAGAGCGTTAGCTGTTTTTGAAGGAATAAAGCCCGTCGGATTGCCGGCGGGCTTTTTTTTTCGAAAGTCAAATAGTGATCCTAAACAGGGCCTATTCCGCCTGGTAGGATCAAACCGTCAAAAAAAGAGTAAATCCGCATTCAGCCTGTCGTTAATCACCTGATGAGGTATGAAAAATTTGATCCGAATTGTCGAACACGATAGGATTATTCAACATAGCAAAATTTCGAGCGTGTTTTCAGATAGAATAAACTCATAGTATCTCCTCATTATTTAGCCACGGTTACTGTATGAACATGTTCAGTGAGCAAAATGTTGCCAGGATCAGCTTTTTATGTGCTGTGGTTCTGGTTGCTATCCTGACCGTGTCCAGTGGTCTTCTCTTTATTGCAAATAAGTTCGATACTCTCAACAAGGATCTTGTTACGCTTGAGCAGGATTTTATTGCCGACGAAAAAGAGCAATTGAGAAACGATGTCAGTTCGCTTCAAGCAAACATCGCATCACGCAGTAAATCAATGAAGAGTGTTCTTGAGCGTAACCTGCAGGTTCGGGTTCAGGAAGCATTGATGACTGCTGAGAACATCCGTTCGACCATGAAGTCCCGTATGTCTGATGAGATGATTGAAAATGTCATCAAAGAGGCGATACGACCAATTCGATTCAATGATAAGCAAGGGTATTGCTTTATCCTGAGGCTGGATGGGGAAGTGATTCTTTACCCGGCAGATACAAATCTTGAGGGGACCAATTTTTTTTCCAATAATATTTACTTGGCTCCAGAGGTCGTAGCGGAAATGATCGAATTGGTGAAAGCGCAGGGGCAAGGCTCTCTTCGTTACGATTGGTTCAAGCCTCATGACCTTTCAGGCCAGCGTGTTGAAAAGATATCCTATGTCGCGCTTTTTGAGCCCCTCGGTTGGATTATAGGCACGGGTGAATATGTTGATAATCTTGATTCGTTGACCAGGAAAACCGTTACGAATGAACTGAGGGAAAGCCTGCAGGGTAATATTCCCGACTATTTTTTTATTTATGAGCTCAACAATATCGGAGGCGGCAAAGATTTCGCCACGATGCTCATCAACAATAATCGCCCTGACCTGGTAGGGAAGCCAATCTCCGATGACTACACCGATGCAAAAGGCAAACAGTTTAGAAAAGAGTTTCTCAAAGGTATTCGGGAAAAGGGCGAAGCGTATGTCGTGTATTGGTACAGGAAAACGGACGGTTCCGGTGACGGACGGAAACTTTCTTACTTCAAGTTTTACCCTGAATGGAACTGGGTCATTGCCAAAGGTATATACTTCGATCGTTTAGACGAGGTCATCGCAGAAAAAAAAGAAGAGCTGAGCTCTAAAGTTACAGAAGATATCAAGTTGTTGATTCTCATATTCTTCGGCGGTGTTGTACTTGCTCTTCTTGCCGCTTTTTTTCTCTCAAAGGGGCTCCAGCGTATCTTCAACAATTATCGTCACGCTCAGGAAGAATACGCCAAACAACTTGAGACACTCAATAACGAGCTTGAAAAGCAGAGTCAGACAGATGCGCTGACCAAAATCAACAATCGTGGCTATTTCAATGAACAACTGGCCAAAGAGATAGCGTCAGCGGAGAGATACCCTAATCCTGTCTCACTCATACTTTTCGATATAGACAAATTCAAGGTGATCAACGATACCCTTGGTCATTTAGCCGGTGATACCGTGCTCCGGGAATTGGCAGCACTGATAAGTGACAACATCCGGCAAACTGATGTTTTTGCCAGGTGGGGTGGCGAGGAGTTCGTTATCCTTGTCACAAATATCAATATTGTACAGGCGGGGAAATTTTCAGAAAAGCTTCGGAAAATTATTGAAACCCATAGGTTTTCCGTTGAGCGGGATATCACCTGCAGCTTTGGTACAAGCACCTACAGACCTCCTGAGAAGATTGAAGATTTCCTGCAAAGAACAGATGAAGCGTTGTATCGTGCCAAGAAAGGTGGCCGGAACAGATGTGTGTCGTGTTAAGCAGAGAATAACCGTGCAGGGATCACGAGATCAGTAATAAATGCCTGAATACACTGATACTTTTGGTGGAATGTCCGGTTAATAAAAAGGTGCACTGGATATTGCACAATGCTCTCCAACATGGCAGGGTATTATTCGAGAAATATATCAATTTTCTCCGAAATATCTTTAGAGCCACTGGCGGCCAGTGCAGGTGATAGGGAGCTGAACACTGCCCTGATCACTGCAGTTTTGGGACGTGGTGAGAGCATTTGCGTTTCCAGTGTCTTGACATCCATTACCAGCTCCTCGATCTGGGGATAGCCGGTAGGGTTGGTGAATAGCCCTTTTTTTATCTCTGTGAGGAATTTTTCCACCTGCTCGCGATCCTGCCCATCAAGTACCGGACCTTTACCGAGTCGTATCGACTGCTCCGTGGCTGAGCCTACTATGAGCCCTTCCTTGCGGAGCAGTTCCAGTCCCTTGTCTGTTATCCCGATTCCACCCGCAAGAGTTTTCAACTCCACAAGCTCTTCTATCATCAGATCCTGGCTCATGGAGGTGGTGGTGCCTTTGTTCATGCCAAGAGATGCCCCGACATCATACATTGAGACCTGTGAGTCGACATTGCCGCCGATCATATTGTGCAGTTCAAAGATAAAGCTCTTTTCTTCCTGGCTCACGGTACTCATATGGGACCTCTTGATAATGTAGTTGAAATGGCCGACAAAGTTTGCGGTTTCAAACGTTCAGCAGGTCTTTCGCAACGGCTCAAACAGATACTCAAGCCCGTTAACCTTGATTTCGTAAATGGTTTGCAGCATGCGGCCGAGTTTGCCTGCCGGGAATCCCTTGCCGGCAAACCAGATGACATATGGCTCCGGTAGGTCGATTAATAATCTGCCGGAATATTTGCCAAACGGCATTCGAGTTTCGGCCAGTTCAAGCAGCTGCGTATGATCGAGGCCGGAGATGCCGTTGTTATCGGTTTCGCTCATGGTCTTTTTTCTCGAAGTGTCGCAATCGTGAGTTTCATTGTTACTGACGTGAGGATAATTGTTGTGGCGCTATGGCTGTGTTCTTGCGAGTTGGCATATTGGTGAGGGTCACGCCGGCAAGCACGAGTACGCCACCTGAAAGTACCACAGGTTTTATCGATTCGCCAAGGATAAGCCAGGAGAGAATGATGGCAAAAAACGGAACGAGATTGATGAAGACCCCTGAGCGGGTGGCGCCGATTTTGCGAATGGCCTGATAATAGAGAGAGAAGCCGATGGCGGTGCCGCAGAGACCGAGAAAGGCAAGATTACCGATGGTTAACGTAGAATAGTTGACAGCTTCTATGAGTGATCCTTCTCTAAGGGCAGGTAGAAGAAGCAGCAGGCTGCCAATAACGGACGAATAGAATACAGCGGAAAGTGGCGTCATTGTTTTCAAAACCGAGCGGCCAACAAGTGAATAGGTGGCCCAGCTGGCGACACAACCGAGAATAGCCAGCTCACCTTTACCGAAATCACCATTGTATATGACGGAAGGGTGGCCGTTACTGATAACAAAGAGCGCACCGATGAGCGAGACGATGACGCCGATAAACTGTCTGGGCGCCAGAGGCTCTTTCAAGAGCAGGCTGGCGAAGAGGGTGATGGCCAGGGGGTTGAGGGCAATGATCAGCGAAGCACGGCCAGCCTCGATATAGTGCAGCCCAGTGAAAAAGCAGATGTTGTAGCTGAATACACCGGTGAGTCCGAGTAAAAAGAGAGAAAACCAGAGTCGGGGGGGCGGAACCGTTAATCGGCCGTCAATAAGGCGGCACAAAATAAGCAAAGCGGCCGAAGCGATGGTGAAACGAAAGAAGGCTGCTGTTGCGGGTGGCACAGCGCCGGCCAGGGATCGGCCAGCAATAAAGGTTGCACCCCAGAAAAAGGTGGTGAGTACCAGCGAGAGGTAGGTGCCGAAATACATGGAAGTTATATGTGTTGAAAGAAGTTGAATGTGTATAAGGGAATAGGTAGTTACGAGCCAACAATAAACGACTTTGCACTTTAGTCGAAAGAACATAGCCGATGCGCAAAGTAGCCTGCGTATCGGCTATGTTGATATGATCTGTCCGGCAATCATCTCCGGTCAGGTGAGGATAATTGCATCGGGCAAGCTCGGACGATATTCTCCAGATGCTGTTTTATGAAATCTTGAATTTCGAAACAAGCTCGGTGAGATCGGTGGCAAGCTTTGAAAGTTGATCGGAAGAGGCCCGTACAAGTTCGCTGCTCGACTTAACCTCCATTGATCTGGTGCGAACCTGTTGTACTCCCTCCGACATCATGGTCGTCATGCTGCTGCTGTTGGCAACATTTTCGTTAATCTCCGATATGCCGCGCGAGG
This sequence comes from Desulfopila aestuarii DSM 18488, assembly GCF_900143695.1. Lineage (GTDB taxonomy): Bacteria > Desulfobacterota > Desulfobulbia > Desulfobulbales > Desulfocapsaceae > Desulfopila > Desulfopila aestuarii. The sequence continues at coordinate 19,150 of NZ_FRFE01000014.1, read as the reverse complement.
CCTGGGCCACGTTGTTGACGATCTCATTGGTGGTGATCGACTGCTCTTCAACGGCAGTGACGATGCTGTTGACCACCTCATTGACATCTTCAATAACTTTGGTGATCGACTCGATATCGGAGACGGTTTCACCAGTCTGCCGCTGCATCTCCTCAATAGCGTCACTAATCTTACCTGTAGCGAGAGCCGTCTGTTTTGCCAGTTCCTTGATTTCGTTGGCGACTACCGCAAAACCTTTACCAGCCTCACCGGCTCGGGCGGCTTCGATGGTGGCGTTGAGGGCAAGGAGATTAGTCTGGTCGGAAATCTCGGTGATGGTTGCTGTAACTGTGCCGATGGCCTTGGCTGCTTCACCCAGTTTCTGAACACCGTCATGGGATTTTTGGGCGCTGGCTACTGCCTGTTCGGTGGTAACACGGGCATGGCTGCTGTTTTCAGCAATTTCCCTGATCGTGTTGCCCATTTCTTCAGAAGCAGCAGCAATCATGTCGAGATTGGAAGTGGACTGCCCCATTGCGGCTGAGATGGAGTCCATATTGTCCGAGACATTGGCAGCATTGGTGGAGGCCTCATCGGCAATGCCAGTGGTGGCGTCGGCGCTACTGACCATCTCCTCTGAAATGGCCGAAAGTTCCCATGATGACTCGGACAAGGCCTTAGTCGAGACGATAACATCCTCCAGCATCGCTTTCGATTTCTCAACCATTAAACCGAGTGATTGCGCGAGTTGGCCAATGGCGTCGTTGGAGGAGGATTCGAAAGTGATAGTATAGTCGCCTTCGCCAACCTTGACGCTCTTGCCTGCCAGATCTTGCAGAGGCCTGTTGATAGTTCTGACCAGAAGCATGCTTATGATAATACCTACAAAAATAACGCCTACACCTACTAATAGGTTGTTGCGCAGCATAATGAGGTCGCGCCCGCCGATAATGTCTTCCTTGGTGGTGCTGGCATTGAGATAGACGCCCCAGTCCTCATAATATTTGACGAAGGAAATCCTTTCCTGGTTGTCAAGCGTATAGTGGAGCATGCCATCTTTATGGCCTTGCAGGACAGGAATATTGGTAAAAATGTTTGTTCCTTTGGCGATTGTGGGGTGGATAAGTATTTCACCTGTTTCTGAATACAAATAGAAATAACCGTTTCCGATTTTGGTGCTGTTGAGAAAATCATTGAGAATCGGAGTGATCATAAGTTGGCCAACATAAATTGCGCCGACAACCTTGCCGTCTCCGCCGAGAAGCGGGGCGTAGGCTGTCAGATACCAGTCGTTCACCACAAAGGCTTTACCTTTGAAGGCTTCACCTTTCATGATTGTCTGGTAAACCGGGCTGTCTGATGGGATGTAAGAGCCTATGGCTCGATTACCATCGTTTTTTTTCACTGTGGTTGATATGCGAACGAGCTTGTCTTCGACGAGCTGGAAGATAGTGGCAGAACTGCCTGTTGCTTTTTCAACGGCATCGACAATGTCATTTTTACCGGAAATGTAACTCCCCCCGGCCATCATTTGTGGAAGTTCGGCCTTTTCTTCCTTTTTCGTTACTTGGTTGACGATAGTTGTTTCTTCACTGTTATAATTGTCAAAAATTATTTGTCCTTTGGTTTTCAGTTCTTTCGAGAAAAGGCCAAGGTCGCCATCGAGCTTTGCCTGGATGGTACCATTCAATAACTTCAGCGAATTGAGCATCGCATTGTGGATATTCTCGACAGATTCCTCTCCAAGGGATTGGAGACCGTTGTCCGCCATTCTGATGGCGTTTCCTGAGGTGATGAGGATCGAGACCAAGCATAGAAGGATAATGGAGGAAAGCAATTTGGTGGTAAATTTCATGCTCTTGAATACGCTGGTTGTTTTTGTCTTCAAAGTACTCTGGTTGCTCATTTTCATCCTGATAACGTTCGGGGGAAGCATTGTTGCTAGTAATTGATGTTGCGACGGTGCCAGATTATCTCGTGCCCTTGCCTGTATCGAAGATGGTGTGGCGGGTACGAATGCTTTTTTCTCTGTCGAACAGCCTTGCCTCATCTCAGAAAAGATGTCCTAATGAGTATAACAGCGGGATAGGAACATTGTGAGGAAAAAGTACAAATCAGGCAAATCTTATGGAAATGTCCTGTATAGTATGAAGGTGGAAACGCCCCTGTATCAAGGCATAATGATGCGGATATGGTTGATTGGCCGGTGAAGTGGTGCAGCTAACGGAACACTGATCAAAGGGTAGTTGGATGGAGAGGGAAATTCACTCTGAAAGCATTGGGTCGATTCATGTTTCCGTGAATTCTTGATTACTGGCCTAATTTTGAACAAAAGGATGGGAGGCGAGTATGCGAATGGTTTCGGTATGGGTTGTCGGTGCCACTGCGATATTACTTGGCGGGTGTGGTGGAAGTGTACCGAAAAATCTGGGGGTGGCCAATGGCAGACTCGCACCCTGTCAAGCGTCGCCCAATTGTGTATGCAGTATGGATCTCGGGAGTTCCGCATTCATTGAACCTTTTGGCTATGATACAGATTGGATGGCAGCGGGGCAGGCGTTGCGGCAAGTGGTCAAGGAACAGACCGATGCGACAATAATTCTGGATGAGCCGGAATATCTTCATGTCGAGTTCCGTTCGAGACTGCTGGGATTCGTGGATGACGTGGAGTTTTATTTTCCACCAAAACTCCAGCAGGTGGAAGTGCGATCCGCCTCACGGCTGGGTTGGTGGGATATGGGCGTTAACCGGAAACGGATTGAACGGTTGCGCCAACTTTTTCTCGCAGCGATTGGCAGGTAAAGCCGAAGGTCGGTGTGGAAGCAGGGCAGTTACCTGACAACGCTCCATTTATTACTCTCTCTTCGATCTCAATAAAAATCTTTTCGGGATGGGTTCATTTGGAGGCGCAGGTGATGGTCATTTTCCTGTGATGTTTGGGGTTCTGTGTTACACCCCTTAATAGGGCAGAAGAATCTCACCCTCCTGCTATGGTGAAGTGAGAATACGTGCTGTACTGGTTGGATATCTGCGCTTCACAAAGAACATGGTAGTGCAGATATCCAGCCTCAATATGATTTACTATTTAAAAGGCAGTGAACGGTCCGGTCACCAACACTCTTACCGGGACGTTCTCCAGATTCGAAGGAATACGAGCTCGAGTCTCGGCATTTTCGTTTTCTAGATAGATCTCGATAACCGGCCTTCCGTCAGCTGACCGAGATATGCCGTGCCCAATAATGCCTGGAATCGACAAAAGTTCGTTTGAATGCCGACTCTTGATCTCTCTGACCGTATCAAGCGACTGTAAGGCTTTTTGTCTTGTAGCATTGTCACTCTGCGGTGACGTACCATCCAAACAAAATGAATCAGGGTTGGGATCAATGCCCTTTGTCCATGCATTTACGGGGAATATTCCGGAAAATGAGAGGCCGTCTTTGATAACTGCCGTCACCGTGGTTGCATATTTTCCGTTTGATGCATTTTTTGCATTGTAGCTTACCAACCCCTGGGAATCGGTAATCGCGCCGGTTCCATCGGCATAAAATGAGCCGTCCAGGGTAACACTGATATCGGCCTGTGCACCTGGTACCGGATTGCCGAGTTCGTCTTCCACCCCAAGGGTGATCAGCAGATGCCTATCATTGTCTTTACCGCCTGTAGAGGCATACGTCACGCAGGGTACGAGGGAACTGGTTGCTAAGGTCACCGGGGTCAGCGCGAAATCTGCCGTACTCTGATTCCCTTCGGTAACTACTACTCCCTGAGGCGATGCCTGGAATCCGGTCGCAGAGGCCGTAACTGTCCGGTCTCCTGCAGGGACATTGTCGAGAATATAGTTACCACCCACGCCTGTCGATGTGGATTGCCCTGTATCAGCGTCGACACTAGCTCCAGAGAGAGCATTGCCTTGGTTATCAATGATTTGCCCAGAAATCGATCCTAACGGAATCAATGTCGAGCCACCACCAACCATCGTGACTCCAAGTTGCGCCAGGACCGGAGCGATTGGACTGGCAATGGTCGAACTGGAACTTCCCGCAAACAGCAATCCTACTGCCCTCGGTAAGCCATTCTGCGGATCGACTGTTCCCGACTCGACAATGAGTGCTCCGGAATCGCCGCCAGCGCTGAACGTTCCTGGAGTGATACGCAACTGATTAACAAAACGAGCGATATTGTTAGCGGCGCTTCCGCAATCCTTGGAATAACCTATATCGACTGTTACATCCACTGCACTAATCGAACCACTGGTATGGCCAGTAGTCCGACCGCTCTTCTGGACGAGCTGTCCAACATATGCTGAAACCGTATTGTCACTTATTGGGCCGATATCAATAATCGAGCCTGTCGGATCAATAAACCCATCCCTGATCTGAGCAATTGCGGCGTCAACTTCATTGAGCTTTACAGTTCGACCCTTTGAATACAGAATAGGCACGAAATCGCTCAACTGCGCCACAATACCTGATTGACCGCATTGCTGATCGATCATGCCAGGCTGGTTGATCTCTTCACCTATCGCAGCCTGATTGTTTCGAGCTAACACATGATTATTGCTTAAAATGTACCGAATTCCGTTGCCGTCCTCTACGAGAGCTCCCAGCGTGCCACTGCAACAGTAAATGGAACTGCGATCGTTAACATTTCCTCCACTTGTTCCAAGCTCAATCGGTCGCGTCTGAGTCTCTTGATGCAGAAGCCCGCTGTCTGCCCAGAGGACAGTTTGTCCGCAGGCCAGAACGAAAAAAAAGGCAATGCTCAAGACCCAACGAAATATCTTAACGTCATTTTTCATTGTCTCCACCATCCTCTAAATGAAATAGAGAGGAGCATGCTGTACCCTCCCGTTACTCGATAGGCCTGAGTCCGGGACTCCAAAGTATGACCTCCGATGATCTCCCTTCCAACGCCTTGTCTCAGAAATGACCGTGAGTAAAAGAAAGAAGATATATAGAGGGTAACCACAGTGTGGTAGTGCGACAAGAACTGGTGGTCATCATTAAGTGCAAATCGGAGCGCGCCGCAAAATTGTACCTTGATTATATAAATAATCTGCCCCGGACGAGGACGTTACATCAATGGGTATTGTGTCTTGCCGCGCATAATGCGTGATGGAGTGGCATGATTTTTATCGGAATCGGCTGAGATCTATGCCCAGTCGCTGGCCTAGCTTTTGTATAGCCACCCTCGAAAGTCCGCTTATCCGGGATGCCTCTGAGACGTTGCCGGAAGTTGCGGCGAGGAGCTGTTCGATATAGCTGCGCGAGAACTTATCTGACACCAGGTTTTTCATGCTTTTGTATGGTCCCAGTTCACCTGTCACGGCTGACATGGGTTGACCTGGCGTTTCGATACGCTGCACCGACGCCATGGTAATATTCTCGTGGCCGCTGAATACCACTAACCTCCTGATTGTATTTTGGAGTTCACGGACGTTGCCGGGCCAATCTTTAGTGCAGAGATAGGAAAGCACTTCAGGCTCAATAGTCATCTCCGCAATTTTCATTTCAACCAGCGTCTTTTCTAAAAAAAAGTGGGCCAGGAGAGGGATATCCTCACTTCTCTCACGAAGTGGCGGCATGTGGATGGCGATGACGTTGAGACGGTAAAAAAGATCGGCGCGAAAGTTACCCTGCTCGACCAGTGTATCAAGTATCCGATTGGTGGAGGCAACGATCCGTACATCTGTGGCTATGGTTTTGGTCGAACCGACCGGACGGATTTCGCCCTCCTGCAGAAAACGTAAAATCTTGGTCTGCATCGTCGCGGAGATATCGCCGATTTCATCAAGGTGCAGGGTACCGTTATTGGCGGTAAAGAACAATCCGTCCTTATCTCTATCGGCGCCGGTGAAGGCTCCGCGGCAATGGCCGAATAGTTCGCTTTCCAGAAGCGCATCGGGAATAGCAGGGCAATTGACCGCCACATACGGTTTTTTTATCCGATTGCTATAGCGGTGCACCATTTGTGCTGCCAGTTCCTTGCCGGTGCCAGATTCTCCCTGAATCAGGACGGGATAGTCAGAACCGGCAACCGCCTCAATAGACTGACGTACCTGTCGAATGGCTGCACTTTCACCAAGCAGGATAGGTTTGTCGCCGCCGGCCACTATTTGCCGAAGACGCTGGTTTTCCAACTCCAGCCGGATAAAATCAGCTGCTTTTCTTACTGTCCGATAGAGTTGCTCCGATGCCACTGGTTTGGTAAGAAAGTCAAACGCTCCATGGCGTACTGCCTGAACAGCCTTTTCAATGGTTCCAAAACCGGTGAGAATAATAACCTTCGTTGCAGGATACCGACGATGGACCTCCTCCATCAACTGCAGGCCGTTCATTTCCGGCATCTGTAGATCAGTGAGAAGGATATGCACTTCCGTTGTATCCAAGAGGTGCAGGGCGTCTTTACCACCTACAGCGGTCAACACCTCTAGATCTTCAAGCTCGGCAAGTAGCAGTCGAGCCAGTCCTTTGATGAAATCGAGCTGATCGTCGACCAGAAGCACTCGCATTGATTTACCCATTTGTTCCTGCCTCAGGCGCCCGGAGCAGCCGGAAAATAGAGTTCAAAAACAGCACCGCCTTCAGGCCTGTTTTTTGCCTCGATAGTGCCGCCCAGTTCATGCATATAGCCATAGATAATTGCCAGACCCAAGCCTGTACCCTTGTTCACATCCTTGGTTGTGAAAAACGGATCGAAAATTGACGGTAAAACAGCCGGATCAATACCGTCACCGTTGTCAGCAACCGACAAGCGAAGACCGTTTCTGTCCCGGTCACCGTCAATAGTTACGGTAATAGTGCCTTCGTTCGCCGGCAAGGCATCGAGGGCATTGATTAAAAGGTTCAGTACGATGTGTTCAATGACCTGAGGCTCAACCCTGACAGCCATTCCTTCATCTTCACGATGACAGGAAATAGTCGCTCCCTTCTTGGCTGCCTGGATCTTGAAAACTCCAATAACGCTTTCAGCCACATCACCGACCACGGTTTTCCGGTGGGTAGATACCTTGGGTCGAGCAAAGTTCAGAAGATCGAGAAGTACCGCCTGTGCCTGACTGGTGTGTTTGATGATGACATCGATATCAGCCTGGTGCTGTTCGTTGCTGAGGGACTTTTTCAACAATTCAGCATAACAAAGGATGACCCCAAGAGGATTGTTGAGCTCGTGGGCGAGTCCTGCGGCGAGCTTTCCAACAGTGCCCAGCTTCTCTGCCTGGACAAACTTGCGAAGCATCTTCTTTCGGTCGGTATCTTCCCGTATAGCTACAACAATACGAGCAGCTCTGTTTTCTTCTTTCGCGAGACCAATCGTGTTGACAATAAAGCTCCTGCCGTTTGCTGTTTCAATTTCCCGGGTCGTCTCAACACCAGCCTGGCTTACAGCACCTTCGTCAACTGCACTATCAATTGTCCCAGATTGGAGAAGACAGTCGATCATCCTTTTTCCTTCGCCTTCCTGGCAGGCGAGTTCTTCCATCAACCGGTTGGCAGCCCTGTTGGCCATGATGATAGTGCCATTGGTGTCCAGCAGGAGCAGCGGGTCGGGAATTCCTTCGAAAATGGTCTGCAGGTTATTGGTCTGGCTCAGAATCGAGTCCAGGGCGGTCAGGTTTTCTGCGGCTATGCCGAGTTGCCGGCCGACAGCAGTGAGCATCTCCGCCTCATCATCGGTAAAAGGGAATCCGGCCGGACGTTCAAGAAAAAGTAAACCATCAATGTTATCGTCGCCACTGCCGACAGGTATAAAGACCCGGTTGTCGATGAACTGGATTCGTGGCTGCAGCAGCAACTGGACATAATCCTCCGGCAGTTCCGGTGGTCTGGCCTGGTCCGGCCAGGTAAAATCCTGGTGGTTTGAAAAGGTACAGATATAGGATGCCCGCACCAGAAGAAATCTATCTGCAAGGAGAGGCAGTGAATTGCGCCACAGTTCCGGACGATTCCTGCTCAATTTCAATGCGTGAAGAACGCTGACCAGCATCGTCAGGTCTTTTTTATGGGTATCATTTTCCAGTGACAGTTGTTCGGTGCGCCGTGCAACTTCGCGCTCAAGGTCGGCGGTATATTCTTTGAGACGACGATCTGTTTCAAAAAGGTGCTGACTGAGCCCCTCCATGCCCTCGATCATCTCTTCTATTTCATCGCCGTGCTCAACTTTTTGCAGAAGCTCAACGCCTTCCTGGTCGTGAAAATTCTTCCTGAATTGGCTGGTTAGCGTACGAAAATTGACAAGCACCACCCGCTGGAAAGTCAGGTAAATCATGAAAAGAACGAGAATGGAGATGATTATATAGACCACGACATAGAGGGTGAACTCCGACGTGGTTTTTACGGCATAGCGATTGGTGGGAATGCCCACCAGATCAACCCCGTCAATACTATCGAGCTGGTGATTGAAACCTCTCTGTCCGTATTGTCCTGCCATCTCCTCCGGGGCATCCGCCGCGCTGCCGTGACAGAGCATGCAGCTTTCGACAAAGCGCACTGGTCGGGCCATGACAAAAACGTTTTGGCCATCAATGGTCTTAAGCCCCTGCCAGAGAGAATCATTCTGGTTTTTACGAAAGAAGTCGATAAGATCCAGCTCGACCTCATTGGCTTCGAACATTGGATTCCTGGCATTGATTGAGACCCGCCGATAAACATAATCGGCATCGGCATCTTCTGTCTTCTCCATAATGCTCCGGCTAATGAACGATGAGGACATCGCCTCCAGGACAAATTTTTCCGGCAGCAATTCAAGCATCTTTGGCCGCAACATCTTCTGTACATATTTCTGTACAGCATCGACCTGCTGAAGAACAATGGATGCGCGCGTGCTGACCTCCTCCTCCAGGGTATCCTGCATAAAATAGTAGAGTGCAGTAAGGTTGATGAAGCTGATCAGCATAATGCTGCCGATCAACCGAAGAATAAATTTACTTTGCAATGAATGGGGTCGGGGAATAATCATGGGCATGAACTGCTGAGGCTAAAAGAGTCTTGAAACTCCAAAGAGTGGCTGACGAGATTGTATGTGTAGCAGACCAGCACCTTTTGTAAAGAAAAAAACAAAAAGTTAATAATAACAGTATTCCCAACCGATAACCCCAGTTTGCGGCTGCAAAGTTCAGTTAGCAGTCAAAAAAACTTCCAATCCTGTATTTTACTGTTTTTATAGAAATTATATAGTTTTTGTTTTTGGCATTCTTCTTGATAGGGCTTACACGAAACATGTGGTCGAAAGACCTGAGAACGAATCAATATCAAGGAGAAACCATTCATGGCTCAAACAGACACAAACATCGTTGTTGATCATGGCCAAAGTAGCTGGTCGGATCTCTGGACGAAAGAAGATTACCTGGCTATATGGCTTGGCCTTCTTATCATCGCCATAAGCCTTACCGCTTATTTTGGCTATGGTCCCAAAGAGGAATTTACCGCCAAGATCAATGCCGCCAATCAGATTCAGGCCGCCGAGGTCGAAAAAGCCCCCTTTAAAACGGTTGCCTGGTACAAGGCCGATGACGACAAGAAAAAGCTGAAAGCCTCTAGTGGAAGCTTCGGAAAATTTGTCTCCCATTGGACCAAACACCCCGGTTCCTGGAAAAGTAATCCGATTGACGCTTTTATCATGAGCGATGCTCAAGCCAAGGCATTAAACGATAAAGCTATGCCCGCTTATGAAGATGCCAAGGGCAAGTCAGCCGCTGCACTGACTTCGGCACAGGAGGCCGAAGCGGCTGCCGGTGCTGCCGCATTCAAAGACCAGAGCCTCAATGACGCTGCTGCTGCGAAAATAGCTGATTGGCGAGCCGCTGAGAAGAAGGTTGCCTCAGCCAAGAAAAAGATAGGCAACAAAGCCTACAATTACTTCCCGACCCTTATTGGTCTGTGTGCTTTCTTCATCGTGATTTTTGGAACCGGCATCGCGTGTATGAAGAAAAGTTTTTCAGAATTTGCCAAAGGTTTCGTGGTGGTTTTCCTTATTGCTGTCCTGGCTTACATGCTTGGCGGACAGGCAATATCCAAACAGTATGGCTTCGGTGCTGAGGCTTGGGGTATTCTTCTTGGGATGATAATCGCCAACAGTATCGGCACCCCCAGGTGGGTTCTGCCAGCCTGCCAGGTTGAGTTCTTCATCAAGACTGGTCTTGTTCTGCTCGGTGCAGAAGTCCTTTTTGGTAAAATTCTTGCCATAGGTATTCCCGGTATCTTTGTTGCCTGGGTTGTTACCCCCATCGTTTTGGTATGCACCTACATCTTTGGCCAGAAGGTCATTAAGATGCCGTCCAAAACCCTTAATGTCGTTATTTCCGCAGATATGTCTGTTTGCGGTACTTCGGCAGCCATCGCCACGGCAGCAGCCTGCCGCGCCAAGAAAGAGGAATTGACTCTCTCAATTGGTCTGTCACTTGTTTTCACCGCCATTATGATGATTGTCATGCCAGCTGTTATTAAAGCTATGGGGCTGCCGGAAATTCTCGGTGGTGCCTGGATGGGCGGAACCATCGATTCTACCGGTGCTGTTGCCGCGGCTGGCGCTTTCCTTGGCGAAAAGGCAATGTATGTTGCAGCAACAATTAAGATGATCCAGAACGTCATGATCGGTGTTACCGCCTTCTGCGTCGCCCTGTACTGGTGTACTCGGGTGGAGCGTCAGGCCGGACGAACTGTCGGAACCGGAGAGATCTGGCATCGTTTTCCAAAATTTGTTCTTGGTTTTCTTGCTGTATCCGTTTTGTTCTCCATTATCGACAGCAGTCTTGGGCAGGACCTCTCCAACGCGCTCGTTGATCAGGGTGCTGTTCGCGGTGGTACACGACTCATGCGCGGCTGGTTTTTTGCCTTGTCGTTTGCTGCGATCGGTCTTTCCACGAACTTCAGGGAGCTGGCTCAATATTTCAAAGGTGGCAAGCCGCTCATCCTGTATGTCTGCGGCCAGAGTCTCAATCTGGTTTTGACCCTGACCATGGCTTACATCATGTTCTACCTGGTCTTCCCTGAAATCACCGCGAGGATTTAAGGCAAGTGCCAACACTCAGCCGGCCGGGACGCTGTTCCCGGCCGGCATGACGAGGAAATTATGAAGCAACCCGCAACAACGTCGCAAAAAATAGGAAATTTCGCAGCATCCCTTGGCGCCTGCCTCATTTTTGTTTATGTCTTTCTACCTTTTCTGACCGAATCGGTGACCATTCTCAACAGGATGTCGCAGTATCTCGATAATAACGGCATCGACCCAACCCGCTATTACTACACAGATGTCGAACAGGTTAAGGAATCTGAGGAGTACCTGCAGACGGCTCTGAACGGCTATTGAGGGGTAATCCTTTGTGTGCGCTCAGCCTCTTATTGGCAATGCATTATATTGCAGCTGTACGATGCCATGTATCACCACTGACAAACCTGTACATACGGAAAAGGCCATGAGCTTTATCGATAACGACGAAAAAGCACAATTGATCCTCGCCAGTGAAACCGATATCGCAAGGCAATTGGCCCTGCATGTCATTGAGAAACCGGTCCCTCGTGTCTGGATGATCTTTATTCCCATTCTCTTTGTTCTCTATTTCTCAAAAATTAAACAGTTTGAGAGTTCACTGAAAGCATTCGCCGAACATCATCTTACTCCACGTCGTATGATATTGGAGGCTGTTCTGGCTGCTGAAAAGGGTGGTCAGCCTGTCAACATCGAGCAGTTGCTTGACCGGCTTGGTAATCTGGACGAGGCAACACGTGGATTATGCATGGACTGGTTGTCAGCACTTGTGGGACATTTCCAGCTGATTCTTGCCGCCGAAGGAAAGACTTACCCTGAACTTATACAGTCAAGCTACCGGTATAAAGAAGATTATCTCTCGTTTTGTCGAAAAATCAGGACCGTTGAGTTCGCCGTTAATCAAGAGCTTCTCTCGGCTATTGATGCGAATAGCTCAGACCTGCTGCAGGTTACGAAAATGATAGACGAAGGTATACATAATCTGAGGGCCGAGGAGGCTGAAAAAATATTTTCCTGAGAGTATTTCCACTGTCATTTTTGAAGGAGGGCAGGGGGGACTCCTGCACCATCACGGCCGCCATGAACATACTCTACAGGTGAAGCGTCACCTCAATACTCACAATGTCCAAGTTGTTGTTTTTTACTTGAGTGAGGTCTCATTATACATAAATTGCATGAATGCTTTGATCCTGCGGGTATTTTTCAGATCTGGATGGGTTAATATCCAAATTTTATGGTGAAATTGCTCCGGCACATCCATGAGGCAAGCCAGCTGGTCATCTCTGTCTCCAACGTAAGTCGGTAGCGGTGCAACTCCCAGTCCCTGACGAGCGTAACTGTAAAGGGTCGTAAGCATATTGCTACTTACAGCTATTGCAGATTTAGGTACGAGATTTTTCAACCATTCATTGAACGCGATATGTCCAAGCTTTTCGTTAAGTAGAAGCAACTTATGATCGGATAAATCCTCGGGTGAATCTGGCTTCCCATGTTTTTCAATGTAGTCGATTGAGGCGTAAAGCTTGATTTTGATTGGAGCCAGCACTTTGCCGATTATGTAGTCAGGATGATCATTTACTGCTGCTATAACGACATCTGCCTCTCTTTTTGTCAAATCCGTGTAGTTTGTTCTGATGTCAATATCCAGAATGATATCAGGGTAAACCTCCTTAAATTTATAGATATAATGTGGTAACCAATATTGCCCGAGAGTGTCTGTTGTTGAAAGTTTGATCTTACCCTCATAACGAATATCCCTTCCTAATATTTTCCTCTCTATTGTAAGAAAAGCCTCTTCGATATGATCTATCTGGTTGAAAATCTCGTTACCGCTTTCAGTGAGCACGTATCCAGTCTTTAATCTTTCAAAAAGTCTGGCATCCAATTTTTCCTCAAGGGCGTTAATTCGACGCAATACAGTGGTGTGGTTCACTTTCAGCGACTTGCTTGCAGCTTTCAATGATCCCAGGCGTGCAACTCTCAAAAAGTAGAGATAGTCGTCCCAGTTGGCGGTCGTGTGCATATTTGCAATTCTCTCCTGCATAATTGGCGGTTGATGTGCAGAATAACACATACTACATTGTGGGGCAAGAGAGAGCTCTCACCTCATAAAAATCAACCTTATTACAACGGAGAATAAAATGAAAAAGCTCATCGTTCTGGCAGCAAGCATAGTAATGGCATTTGTAACCGAAGCGTCTGCCTCTACCTGGACAATCGACACAGATCATTCCACCGCGAATTTTTCAATTCAGCATATGGCTATCAGTAAGGTGAAGGGGGACTTCGAGAATGTTTCTGGAAAAATCGAGTTTCTCGAATCCGGTCCCAATCCATTTTCACTAGAAATTGCAATTGATCCTGAAACGATAGATACGGGTGTCGAAAAGCGTGATGCACATCTCAAAAGTGCTGATTTTTTTGATGTTAAGACGTATCCCAGCATCAAATTCATTTCAACGAAGGTCATTCCCGCAGGTAAAGGCAATTTTCAGGTAGAAGGCACACTGACAATGCATGGGGTGAGTAAAGATATCACGGTAGCGCTTGAAGGATTGTCCAGTGAGCAGAAAGATCCTTGGGGTAATGTCCGAAAGGGTGCGCAGATTACTGGCGAGATCAATAGAAAGGATTTCGGCATAGTTTATAACGCAGTTCTTGAGAGCGGCAATCTGTTGATTGGTGAGAAAGCTGACATAAGCGTTGATCTCGAGTTCATCAAAAAATGATGCCAATCTGTTAAACGGTGAAGGCTGTGTCTGGGTGATGATTACAGCCTTTTCGACTACGTACCATACTGCTGATTTCTGAGGATTTACTATGGCTGAAGATATTGGAAAACTTGTTCTACGGGTAACTTTAGCAGTTCTTCTACTGTTTCATGGAATAGATAAGATCGGTCATTTGAGTGGAATAATCGCGATATTGGGAAAAAAAGGATTCCCTGAATTTTTCGCATATTTAATATATGTCGGCGAAATTATCGCACCCCTTATGCTTTTGGTTGGCTATCGTGTCAAAACAGGGGCTTTAATAATAAGTGCGACAATATTTTCTGCCAGCGTATTAGTATATTCCGGCAAATTTTTCTCCTTGGGGGATCACGGAGCTTACGCCTTGGAGGTACAGTCATTCTATGTATTCGTCGGTATTGCAATTTTCTTTCTGGGCAATGATCGTTTCTGTTTAGATGCTCGCAAAAAGAAAACTTGAACATCGAGAAATCTGCAGGATTATTTTTGATGTGATTGTGTTCGATCTGACCGGATGGGCACATGACCAGATTACCTTGCAATGCAGACCTGCAATATGCAGGAAGGATTTTAGGGTGATGAATCGGCAACTATGGCAGGAACCATAATGGAGATGGATATGAATGATTTACAGAAAATTACTGAATCATTTGAGCCGACTGCAAAAATGCCCGTGCTTTTCCTGGGGCATGGTAGCCCGATGAATGCAATCGCCGAAAATGAATTCGTACAGGGATTCAGGAAGGTGTCTTCAGAAATAGAAACACCCAAGGCGATTTTGTGTATTTCTGCCCATTGGGAGGCAAGGGGGACCATGGTGACTGCAATGGAAAAGCCCCCAACTCTTCATGATTTTGGTGGTTTTCCCGAGGAACTCTATGCGGTAAAATATCCTGCCCCAGGCAGTCCGGAACTAGCCCAGAAAATCAAGAAACCAAGCTGATTGACTATTCAGAGCAGGGAAAAGCGTTTCAATTGTCGATCCCAACGCGTGAGCACTTCTTGCCTTTACTTTACATATTGGCACTTCGAAATAAAAAAGATAGCATCACGTTGTTCAATGACCGAACTGTGGGCGGTTCACTTTCAATGACCTCCGTGAAGATTGGGTAGGAAAGGGGAGCGGAAACCCTTCTAACCTTTTCCCCTGCGTACCACTTATTGAGGGGGAGGAATCTTGCTGGCCAATAATTTCGCCAATTCCAGTAATTCTGAATAGTTTTCGAGTCCCAGGATGAAACGCTCCGGAATTTGTGATAACCCAACTTGGGCTCCGACCAGGCTGCCTGCAAGGATTGCCCTCACTTGGTTTTGACCACCACCATTTACAGCATGAAGCACGGCTGATTCGAAATCATCACAGAACCTGGCAGCGAGGTAATATGCTGCAGGCAATTGATGGTAGATGGCACACGGCATGCCGTAGACAAGTGAAACTTTCCAAGCTGGTTCTATCTTGATATCGGGATCAACTGCGGCTGCGGCCATATAGGATGGGGTCAGCAATGCGTCTGGTGATGCAAACCGGCCTGACCTCGGTGGATCCGGGTCACCTGGTTTGGGAGGCTGCAGGTTGTCACTGGTGACGGCGTGAAAGGGCAAGGCCCCATTTTTTACCAGTTTCATCAACTTCATCGATAAAGAGGTGTCGAATGGGTGCCCTTGAACGAGCATGCTCAGAACTGCTCCAAAGGCTACAGTGATCGAAACTACAGTATCGTCCGTTTGGGTGAGCACGGTGTTGCTGGTTATGGCCTCGGCCAGTTCCGAAGGGCGGGTGGCATAGCGTATTGCAATGGCCAGAGTGCGTTCGATGGCTTCGGTGGTATCGGCATTGCTCCCGGTATCCTGCCAGCCTATCCCTTTGATGGTTCTCTGTCGCCAGATCTCACGTATCGATTGGCTGGTATACCCACCAGGGCCGCTTATCGGAGTGCCGTCAAGTTGCGGAAAGAGCTCCTCGTCCAGCCGCTTACAGAAATCATTTTCATCATAACCACCACAATCGTTCAAAGAACGGATCATCATGGTCAGAATATATCCGGACTGGGAAAGCTGACCCGCCTTTAACCCATCATGGTATCGCCCAGGTTTGGGATCTGTATAGTCGCTGATCCAATCACCGTAATCCGTTCGTAGCTCTCTGAGGTTATAGTACCAATGAGGACCGAGCCCCAAGGCGTCGCCAATGAATGCCCCTACTATTGCCCCTTGCGCTCTATCCTGTATTGCTGTTGTCATTTTCGTTGCCTCGTTGAATTCATCATGGTGGCATTGATAGGAAAAAAATAAAGCCGTATTTTTGCAAAAAGTATCGGTGCTTTTCCTGTGATGAAATAATCGGGTAATACATTTTTCTCTTAAACAAATATGTACTTGCGCTGCCGATGTAAAGAAAATGGTACAAAACGGTGGGTGGGATATTTCCAGGTGGTTTGTAGAGCGTGAGTTTGATTTTTTTGGGTCACCGTGCATGAGAACAAAAGCTGCGGTGCTCAGTAGAAAGCTCAGTCTGGAGTGCTTTGCACTCATGAGAGGCCTATTCTCGCACTGCCTGATGACGGAGCTACCACTGGGGTAGGCCTTGATTATTCACTCTTAAACATGAGGGAATGAGATAGCTAACATTTTAATACAAATAGAAAAAACTGAGTTTGTTACGCAGAGTCTTTGGTAAGCTACATTCTGCAGTTGCTCCATTTTAGAGCAATTATCGGCTGTTGGCCGATCCCAACATCTGAGGAACAACTCAATGAGAGGAGATTTGGGAACCTTTAATGTTACCCCTACGAACCTATACTTCTGGATCGATAAGCCCCAACTGTTTGACAGCCCATGAATGCATCATCTCTAAAATGGGAAATGCGCTTTGCCCAAGTTCGGTCAAGCTATATTCAACTCGTGGCGGTACTTCCGGATATACCATTCGTGATATCAGTCCGTCTTTTTCCAACTCCTTTAATTGTTGAGTCAACATTTTCTGACTGACTCCCGGCACTATTCTCTCCAGCTCGTTGTAACGTTTAGTCCCTTCATTCAAATGCCACAGCATCAGGCACTTCCATTTTCCACTCAGCAGAGCCATGGAAACTTCAACGGGGCAGTGGTACTGCTTTTTGTTCCAGCTGATCATGATATCGCTTAACCCTCGAAAAAAAGATTGATCCTAGAACCGGCTAATCCAGACAATCCGAACCAATTGGTTCGTGTCGAACAAAATTGTGCCTTCTTGTCACTCTAGTTCTTATAGCTATAGTGTCACTGTACCCGGGATAACATCTGAATAACAAATAAATATATAGGAGCACTAAAATGACATATCCAAGGACTTTTTCTCATATCGGATTATCAGTGACTGACCTTGACAAAGCGGTAGATTTTTACACTAAGGTACTTGGTTGGTACGTAATTATGCCTCCGACTGAGATAGTATCAGATGACTCTGCAATTGGGATAATGTGCGATGACGTTTTCGGTAAAGGCTGGGGCAGTTTTAAGATTGCTCACCTTTCAACCGGAGATAAGATCGGAGTTGAAATTTTTGAATTCAAAAACGCAGAACAACGAGAAAACAACTTTGAATATTGGAAAACTGGTGTGTTTCACTTCTGTGTACAAGATCCGGATGTTGAAGGTCTAGCTGCGAAAATTGTAGAAAATGGCGGCAAACAGAGAATGCCGGTAAGGGAGTATTACCCAGGGGATAAACCATATCGAATGGTTTACTGTGAGGACCCTTTCGGGAATCTTATTGAGATTTACTCCCACAGTTATGAGTTGACCTACTCAGCAGGAGCGTACCAAGATAAGCTGTAATTGTTGTTGTAGCGGAGCCAATAATGTTGTGGGCTGCGTTGCTTCAAACGGGCGAGGAACAATCCTCGCCCGTTGACGTTTTCCTATCCGTAAAGTGTATCGATCCACCTGATCACTTCAGTGTCATTTACCTTTTCGAGATACCTTTGAGCTGTTGAAAGGTCTGCATGCCTTAGAATAACTTTACTGACTATTTCTATGGGAGTTCCAGATCTTGAGGCATACGTGGCGCATGACGGCGGAGATCGTGTGGACGAAGTTCGATATTGATCAGTGTGCCTGTTTTTCTCACCATTGACCAGGCGGCAACGTAGGAAAACGGAAAAATCCGTTCACTTTTAGCGATATCATTGCCTTTTACGTAGTCGGTTAATTTTACCAATAATTTTCGTGGAACATAAACCGTCTCCCCTGATCGACCACTTTTGGGGTTCTGGATGATAAGACTCTTTGGTAGGCTTTTGTTGGTAGATGCTCCATTTTTGATCAATTCTCAAGATTTAGCTTTTCCTACCCATGTCAGAAAACATCGCAATCGGTATTGCCGACAGGACGTAACGGGTTGGTAGTACAAATCTTCAATTAGAGATCGCTCAAGACGGTATTGGTATTTTCGCTGGCATTACAAAATTCGCAGGAAGCAGGAGCCTATTTAGAGTGTCCCTGCCGGTCAAATGAACACCTCTTGAACTATTTAAACTGAACATTATTTTTGGACCTACTGTTTTCAACCACCTCATGGTGGATCAATTTATTAAAACGTCTCCATAGTCCTGATTGTTAGTAGCCCGGTGTGGGAAGAAGTAAGGGGAGGCGCTAGCCTAAGACTCTGCAGATGATCAAAATGTTTGCCGAAACTGATCAAGCAAGAATTCTAGCACAACTGCAATCCTCATCCAAGATTGCAGTATAAATTTCCTTATCAAGTTGTCATTTAATTCTCACCACAATTCAGTAGTGTTGAAAGACCTTGCAAAAGATCTTTCTCTGCCAATAGACTGAATATGAGATGACACAAAAAGTATTGTTTCATTCTGTGATTTCAGTGCGCTCAGCAAATTTTGCGACAATTTGATCTTGCAACAAAAGCGGTCAAAGTTGGCGATGGGAGCTATTCTATCAGATTCTCCTTGAAGGCAGACAATGCCATTGGCCAATTGACGAACTTACTCGACATCATGGTATCAAAAGGCAAAGAGATGCTTGAGGATATTTTATTGAATTCCACCATTTCTAGATGTTAACACTGAAAACACTAAACTCAAGAATCATTCTCACTCACTGCTGTCTCACAGTTAATTCCACAATAAAAGCTGTGGAGATTTAATAGTTTGTGGATTGTCAGGTGGCTTGAATAAATCAGTCATTGATCGACGATCAAAGAGATTCAATTGCAATAGTCGTAAAATACCCGAAAGTGACAAACCTAGATTGGCCTGGAACTTCAAATAAGCCAGCAGAAGGTAAAGACACAAGGCAATCCAAAGCTGCGTCAACACAGCATTTTCTGAAGTACCGAGGAAAGTTTTCACCTTGAGATTTTGTTTGATCCATTTGAAGAACAGTTCGATTTTCCATCGTTCTTTGTAAATGGCCGCCACTTCAGAAGCTTTGAGCTT